>NZ_JALJRY010000028.1 GCF_024519455.1 Streptomyces sp. STR69
AGCCCGTTTGAGAAGCGAGCGAGCGGCCGGGAGGAATGGGGGTCCCAGGTACGCCGGCCCCTTACGTCGGCTGCGTCCGCAACCGGCGCTACGGGACGCAACGGCGCCTCGCCAGCACGCCGGGCCGGCTCAGCGGCCAACCCCGAGTGGGCGGATCCAAGGAACAGGGACAGGGCCCGAGGGGGGTGGGGGTGGGTCCAAAAAGGTGTGACGCTTTCCACCCAAAGTGTCACACTTCTTTAGACCCCCCACCCCCTCATTGGCTCCGCAATGGGGCCTCCGGCCCTTTCGCCACGCCCCAGTCACCTGGCGCCAAAGTCAGCTTGGTGGTTGGCCCCGGAACTCCGGGCACTCGGCATCAGCCGCACGGCTTCCGCCCGGGGCGCCGGTCCTTCGCCACCGACAACAGCCCCCAGGTGCACGTCCGCGCAAGACAGGCTGGGCCGAGGTCAGGTTGTGAGGGCGACGTCCTTCGTGATCTCTACTCCCGCCGTGCGGCCGGGGCCGGTGTGGTACTTCCAGTAGAGGTTCGTGTGGGCGATGACCTGCTCCGGCGGCGGCGCACCCCACTGGCTGAGGTCGGTCGTGGTGTGGGCGTCGCCGACGAGTGTCACGTCGTAGCCGCGCGTGAACGCGCCGTGGAGCGTGGAGCGGATGCACGCGTCGGTGGACGCGCCTGCCACGACCAGGCGGCCGACCTGGGCGGCGGCCAGTACCTCTTCCAGGGTGGTGTCGTCGAAGGAGTCGGGGTAGCGCTTGTGGATCAGGGGTTCGTGGTCGCGGAGGGTCAGTTCGGGGACGTACTGCCAGCCCTCGCTGCCCTTCGGCACGTTCTCGTCGGAGTGCTGGACCCAGATGACGGGGACGTCTTCCTCGCGTGCCCGGTCGGCGAGGGCGGCGATGTTGGCGACGACCGCGTCACGCTCGTACGCGTCGTCCACTACGGCGACCTGGACGTCGATCAGCAGGAGTGCGGTGTGGGGCCGTTCTGCGAGTGTGGTCATGTTCGACACGCTAGTCCGGTGCACTGACATCGGTTCGGTTCAGATCCGGTCCACTGACATCGGTTCGGTTCAGATCGGTCTGAAGCTCGGTTCCACGGATTTCGGTTCGTCGAGTTCGTCGAGTTCGTCCAGGTCGTTCGGGTCGAGCTCGTCGTCCGGGTCCACGGTCCGCAGTCGTTCGATGAAGTCGAGGACGAACGCGGTGAACGGCCCCTCGAAGACCTCCAGTTCCAGGCCGTGGTTGTCGGTGACGACCTTCCACCGGTCCGGGTCCGGGTCGCAGGGCCAGAAGAAGTGCTCGTTGCCGGAGTGGTCGTAGCCCCAGGAGATCAGGCCGCCGGGTTCCGGGTGGACGGGGAAGGAGTGCAGGTCCGGGGCGCGGCGCCGGGCCGCGGCGCGCCTCTCGTGGATCTGGCGCATCCGGTCCAGGAGGGGGCTCGTGCCCCGCGGGTGGAAGACAACCAGCTCGTCGCAGACCGCGCCCGTGCCGTAGGTGTCGAGGAACGTCTTGAAGTCGGTGGGCAGTGGCGAGGCGACGTATGCCTCGATCTCGGTCCAGTCGTCGGGGGACGGCGTCCTTGCCACGGTCGACGGGCCGAGCAGCCGTACCAGATCGTCCAGCGCTGTCACGGCCGTAACCCTGTCACCGACGCGATCTGCCGCGCCACCCGAACTCGGTGGCGCGGCAGATCAGTTGTCCGGTGCCTCAGTGCCTCGCGGCAGCCGCCTCAGGCCCGGACCAACTCCCGGTCCTCGTCGGGATCCGAGTCCTTGGCGTCGAGGGCGCGCAGGCCCTCGCCCTCGACGTCGACGTTGGGCAGTGCCCGGTCCAGCCACTTCGGCAGCCACCAGGCCCGCTTCCCGAGCAGGGCCAGTACCGCCGGGACGATCGCCATGCGGACGACGAACGCGTCGAAGAAGACGGCGACCGCGAGGCCGAAGCCGATCATCTTCACCATGGACTCGCTGGAGGTGATGAAGCCCGCGAAGACGGCCATCATGATGACCGCCGCGGCCGTGACGACCCGGGCACCGTGCTTGAACCCGGTGACGACGGCCTGGCTGGGCTTCTCGCCGTGGACGTACGCCTCGCGCATCCGGGTCACGAGGAACACCTCGTAGTCCATCGCCAGGCCGAAGACCACGCCCACCAGGAAGATCGGCATCATCGACATGATCGGGCCGGTCTCCTCCACGCCGATCAGGCCCGACAGCCAGCCCCACTGGAAGACGGCGACGACGGCGCCGAGCGAGGCGAGCACGCTGAGCAGGAAGCCGAGGGCCGCCTTCAGCGGGACCAGGATCGAGCGGAAGACCACGATCAGGAGGAGGAAGGCGAGGCCGACCACCAGGCCGAGGTACGGGATCAGGGCGTCGTTGAGCTTCTGCGAGAAGTCGATGTTCATCGCCGTGGTGCCGGTGACCAGCACCTGCGCGTCGGTGTCGGCCTTGATGCCGGCGCCCTCGCCCCGGATGGAGTGCACCAGGTCCTCGGTGGTGACCGACGACGGCTTGGAGTCGGGCACGACCGTGATCGTCGCGGTGTCGCCGGCCTTGTTGAACATGGCCGGGCTGACCGAGACCACGTCGTCGAGGGTCTTGATCTTGTCGGTCACCGTGGTGGCCGCGGCCTTGGGCGCGTCGCTGTTCTTGGCGTCCACGACGATCATCAGCGGGCCGTTGAAGCCGGGGCCGAAGCCCTCCGCCAGGAGGTCGTAGGCCCGTCGCTGGGTGGTGGACGTCGGCTGTGAACTGTCGTCCGGCAGGCCGAGTTGGAGCTGGCTGGCCGGCAGCGCGATCGCGCCGAGGCCGAGCACGCTGAGGACCAGGACGGCCGCGGGACGCCGTACGACGAAGCTCGCCCAGCGGGTGCCCATGTTCGGCCTGGCCGCCTTGGCCGCTTCCTTGGCGCTGCCGCCGCCCAGCCACTTGGCCTTCTCGCCGGTGGGCTTGATCCTGCGGCCCGCGTAGCCGAGCAGCGCCGGGATCATGGTCAGCGCGATGAGTACCGCAACCACGACCGTGCCCGCCGCCGCGACCCCCATCTTGGTCAGCATGGGCACGTTGACGACCGCGAGACCGGCCAGGGCGATGACCACGGTGAGGCCGGCGAAGACGACCGCCGAGCCTGCCGTTCCCACGGCCCGGCCGGCCGCCTCCTCGCGTTCGCGGCCCTCGGCCAGTTCGGCCCGGTAGCGGGACACGATGAACAGCGCGTAGTCGATGCCGACGGCGAGGCCGATCATCAGCGCCAGCGTCGAGGTCGTCGAGCCCAGGTCCAGCGTCTTCGCGAGGGCCGTGATCGTCGAGACGCCGATGCCGACCCCGATGATCGCCGTCAGCAGCGGCAGGCCGGCCGAGACCAGCGAGCCCAGGGTGATGAGGAGGACGACGGCGGCCAGGGCGATACCGATGATCTCGCCGACGCCCATCTCCGCGGCGGCCTGGAGCGCGTCACCGCCGACATCGACGGTCAGTCCGGTGGCCCGGGCCTGGGCCGCGGTGTCCTCCAGGGCGTCCTTGCTGGAGTCCTTGAGTTCCATGCCGGCGACGTCGTACTTCACCGAGGTGTAGGCGACCGTCCCGTCCTTGCTGACGGCGTTCGTGGTGAACGGGTCGCTGACGGAGACGACCTCGGAACCGTCGGCCAGCTCCTTCACCGTCTTCTCGACGGTCGCCTTGTTGTCGGCGTCGGTCATCTTCTCGCCGCTCGGCGCCTTGAAGACGACCCGCGCGGTGGCACCGTTCGAACTGGAGCCGGGGAAGCGCTGGTCGAGGAGGTCGAAGGCCTTCTGGGCCTCGGTCCCGGGTATGGAGAAGGAGGTGGAGCCCGCGGCGGGCGCGCTGGCCGCGCCGACTCCCGCGAGGGTCAGCAGGGCGATCCAGATGAGGGCGACGAAGTGGCGTCGCCTGAAGGCGAGACGGCCGACTTTGTAGAGGAACGTGGCCACGAGGGCGTACTCCCGGTCAGGTCGTGGGGTTCTTCGGGGCAGGTGTGACCGGCCGGTTGGGGACACGGCTGATCGGCCCGACGACGTGAGCGGTTACGTCAGGTGGGCGTGCTGGGTGTGGGGTGTCGCGGGTCTGTCAGGTGGTGGGTGCGCCCAGTGCGGGGAGCACTACGGCGTCGATGTACGAGGTCAGATAGGCCTTGGTCGGCGGCAGGTCCTCGATCACCGTGCGGGTGGCGAAGGCACCGATCATCATGTGCACCACGAACTTCAGCGCGGGGCAGTCCGCACGGACCTCACCCCGGTCGATGGCGCGTTGGGTGACCCGGCGGAACTCTTCCATCTCCGGTTCGACGAGCAGCTCCCGGAACGCCTGCAGGAGGTCCGGGTTGTTGTGCGTCGCCATGGCCAGACCCCGCATCAGCGCGGAGTTCTGTTCGATCCGGCAGTCGTCCTCGCGGTCCACCATGGCGTGCATGTCGCCACGGAGTGTTCCGGTGTCGATGTCGGTCCCCCGGCCCGGCTTGCTGTGCCGTACCGCTTTCGCCACCAGCTCGGCCTTGCCGCCCCACTGGCGGTAGAGGGTCGCCTTGCTGGAACGGGTGCGGGCGGCCACGGCGTCCATGGTGAGGGCGTCGTAGCCGACTTCGCGGAGCAGTTCGAGCACGGCCTCGTACAGCTCGGCCTCGCGCTCGGGTGTGATGCGACTGCGACGCGCCGTTGCGACTTCAGTCATGCCACTCACCTTCCAGCTCCGAACGACACGGTTTCGTACATGACGAATGTAGCGCACCCTCCTACGAAACGAAACCGTTTCGTACGTGTGCTGGGTCACCCGCTGCGTAATTTCACAAGTTGCTCCGGCCCGTCCCGCGGAAAAGCATAGGGACGTGAGCTATCTGCGCCTGCCGCACCTCAACGGAGACCTCCTGAGCTTTGTCGCCGAGGACGACCTCTGGCTGGCCCCGCTCGACGGCGGAGGCCGCGCCTGGCGGCTCACCGTCGACCGCACCAAGGTCGGCCACCCCCGCTTCTCCCCCGACGGCCGCCACCTCGCGTACACGACCTGGCGGAGCCTGGTCCCGGAGATCCACCTCGTCCCCGTCGACGGCGGCCCCGGCCGCCGACTCACCTACTGGGGCAGCGCCGACACCCAGGTCTGCGGATGGACTCCCGAAGGCGACATTCTCGCGGTGGCCTCGCACGGCGAACCGTTCTCCTACTTCACCTGGGCCCACAAGGTCCCCACCGACGGCGACCCCGGCGGCCGGCTCCCCTGGGGCCCGGTCTCCGACATCCAGCTCGCCGACATCGCCGGCGAACGCCAGACCCTCCTCCTCACCGGCACCCCACCCCACGAACCGGCCGCCTGGAAGCGCTACCGCGGCGGCGCGATGGGCCGCCTCTGGCTGCACGGCCGCCGCCTCCTCGCCGACCTCGAAGGCCATCTGCACTCCCCGATGTTCGTCGACGGCCGCATCGCCTTCCTCTCCGACCACGAGGGCATCGGCAACCTCTACTCCTGCGCCTACGACGGCTCCGACCTGCGCCGCCACACCGACCACGACGCCTTCTACGCCCGGCACGCGGCCAGCGACGGCACCCGGGTCGTGTACCAGTGCGCCGGTGACCTGTGGATCGTCGACGACCTGGCGGCGGCCTCACTCCCGCGCAAGCTCGACGTACGCCTGAGCGGCCCACGCGCGGGCCGCCGTACGTACCAGGTCCCGGCCGCCCAGCACGTCGACGGCATCTCGGTCGACGAGACGGGCCGGGCGAGCGCCGTCGTCATCCGCGGAAGTCTGTACTGGCTGACGCACCGCGACGGCCCCGCCCGCACCATCACCGACACTCCGGGCGTACGGGTCCGGCTCCCCGAGATGCTCGGCTCGGGCGGACAGGTCGCCTACGTCACCGACGCGGACGGCGAGGACGCGATCGAGATCGCCTACCTCCCCCGCGCCACCGGCGACCGCGCCCCCCGCCGGCTCGCCTCCGGCGAGGTGGGCCGCGTACTGGAACTGGTGTCGGACCCGGCGGGTGAGCGGCTGGCCATCGCGGCACATGATGGGCGGCTGCTCCTGCTGGATGCGACCGAGGACTCTGGGGGTACCTCACGGACGGAGTCGGGGGGAGGCGAGGTGACGGAGCTGATCTGCTCGATCAACGGCCCGGTGCGGGACCTCGCCTTCTCCCCCGACGGCAGCTGGCTGACCTGGTCCCACCCGGGGGTCGGCCGCTCCCTCCGCCAGATCAAGATGGCCCGGATAAAGGACCGCCTGATCGTCGACGTCACCAACGGCCGCTTCGAGGACGAGAATCCGGTCTTCACCAGGGACGGCCGCTACCTCGCCTTCCTCTCCTGGCGCGGCTTCGACCCGGTCTACGACGTCCACACCGGCGACCTGTCCTTCCCGCTGGGCTGCCGCCCCTACCTCGTCCCCCTCTCCTCGGCCACCCCCTCTCCCTTCGCCCTGACCCCGGAGGGCCGCCCGGCCGCCGGCGGACTCGACGCGGCGGAGGACGACGAGGGCGCGGACGGCGCGGTGACGGTGGAGGTGGAGGGCCTGGAGAGCAGGGTCACCCCCTTCCCCGTCTCGGCCTCCAAGTACTCGGCGCTGTACCCGGTTTCGGGCGGCGGCCTGGTCTGGCTGCGCTGGCCGATCTCCGGCGCGCTGGGCGAGACCTTCGCCAACCCGGACGACACCAGCGGCCGGCCGACCCTCGAACACTTCAACATCAGCAAGGCGAAGAAGTCCGAACTCGTGGACCACCTCGACTGGTTCGCGGTGAGCGGCGACGGCTCGCGCCTGGTCGTGGTCGACGAGGACGAACTACGAGCGGTCCCCTCGACGGAGTCCGGCGACGGAGACTCGACCGTCTGGATCGACCTGCGCCGGATCCTGCACGAGGTCGACCCGCCCGCCGAGTGGCGCCAGTCGTACGAGGAGGCGGGCCGTCTGATCCGCGCCCACTATTGGGACCCGCAGATGTGCGGCATCGACTGGAACGGTGTCCTCGACCAGTACCGCCCGCTGGTCGAACGCGTCGCGACCCCCGACGACTTCGCGGACCTCCTCCGCGAGGTCCTGGGCGAGTTGGGTACGTCCCACGCCTACGTCACCGCGTCCCGCCGCAACGAGGGCCCGCCCCACTACCAGCGCCGCCAGGGCCTGCTGGGCGCCAACTTCGTACGCAGGGAGGGAGGTTGGACGGTGACCCGCATCCTCCCCGGCGAGTCCTCGGACTCCAAGGCCCGCTCCCCGCTGGCCGGCACCGGCATCCGCGAGGGCGCGGTCCTGACCCACGTGGACGGCCGCCCGGTCGACCAACTCACCGGCCCCTACCCGCTGTTGGCAGGCTCGGGCGGTACGACGGTGGAGCTGACGTTCACCCCGGCGGAGGGCGAGGGCAGAGCACGCCGAGTCGCCGTCGTCCCCCTCATCGACGAACGCCCCCTCCGCTACCAGGACTGGGTGGCCAAACGCCGGGCGGTCGTACGGGAGTTGAGCGGCGGCCACTGCGGCTACCTGCACATCCCCGACATGGGCGGCTCCGGCTGGGCCCAGTTCAACCGCGACCTGCGCCTCGAAGTCTCCCGCCCTGCCCTCATCGTCGACGTACGCGGCAACGCGGGCGGCCACATCAGCGAACTTGTCGTGGAGAAACTCACCCGCACGATCCTCGGCTGGGACCTGACCCGCAACGCCCAACCGGTGTCGTACGCGTCAAATGCCCCGAGGGGACCGGTGGTTGCCCTCGCCGACGAGGCGACATCCTCGGACGGCGACATGATCACGGCGGCCTTCAAGCTGCTGAAGCTCGGCCCCGTCGTCGGCCAGCGCACCTGGGGCGGAGTGGTCGGCATGACCGGCCGCCACCAACTCGGCGACGGCACGGTGATCACGGTCCCGATGAACGCGGCCTGGTTCGACGCGTACGGCTGGTCGGTGGAAAACCGGGGTGTGACACCGGACTTGGAGATCCTCCGTACGCCGTTGGACTGGGCAGAGGGCAGACATGCCCAGTTGGACGACGCAATCAGGCTGGCACTGGATCTGCTGGCCATCCACCCGGCAGCGACTCCGCCCGACTACTCGGCCGTCCCAGACCGCTCCCGCCCAAAACTCCCCCCACGTTCTTGAGAAACGGAGGGGCCAACCCACCCAGGGGCGCGGGGAACTGCGCGACCGGCCCCCACGAACCCGCACCCGACGACGAAACGTGGGGCGCCCCGAAAAACCAGGGCGCCCCACGCAATCAGACCTCAACTACACGTCGTAGTCCTGGTCCATCTCCTGGTCCATACGCTCCCGCGTACCCTGCCCCGTACGCTCAGCGTCCTCTTCCCGCTGCTGACCGCGGTCCCGCGCCTGGTCCTTGCCCTGGTCCATACGGTCCTTGGCCTTGTCGGCGAGGTCCTTGGCCTTGTCCTGGAACTGGTCCTTCATACCCATGTGGGTTCACTCCCGTAGTGGGGGGGGGAAACGGCCCTTGACCGGGCCTCGACCAGATTCACACGGGCGGACACAGTTCGCATTTCGGTCAGCTACGTTCCGTAGCGCGAGCCTCCTCATCAGCGGCTCCGCCCGCCCCGACAAGCCCCGACCGCATCCCGTCCAGCCGAGATCCGAACCGCCGCATCTCCCGCTGACCCACCGCCCCGATGATCCCCGGCAGATACCCGCGCACGCCCTGCGTCCCCCGCAGCCACCCCTGCCCGTACACATGACTCGCCCGCCGCTCGATCCCGGCGACGATCCGGTCCACGGCCGGCCCCAGTGGATACGTCTTGTTCGCCGGCCACGGCAACCGTTGTCTCAACTCCCGCATGACGTCGTCCTGATCGGCCCCGCGCACCATGTCCGTGTCGGTCCAGGACAGATACCCGACCCCGACCCGTACGCCCTTGTAGCCGACCTCGGCGCGCAGACTGTGCGCGTACGCCTCGACGCCCGCCTTGGACGCGCAGTACGCGGTCATCATCGGCGCGGGCGTGATCGCGGCCAGCGAGGCGATCTGCAGCAGATACCCCCGGCTCTCCATCAGCACCGGCAGAAACGCCCGCGCGGTCATGGCGGACCCGATCAGATTCACCTCGATCACCCGCCGCCACGCGACCGGATCGGAGTCGACGAAGGGCCCGCCGCTGGCGACCCCCGCGTTGGCGACGACGATGTCGACCTTCCCGAACCGCTCCTTGACCTCGGCCGCGACCCGCACCATCGCCTCGTGGTCGGTGACATCCGCGTACCAGGAGGCGCTGTCGGTGTGCAGCCGCTCGGCGACCTGCTTGAGCGCGTCCGGCTCCAGCCCGACCAGCGCCACCTTCGCGCCGCGCGCGGACAGCTTGCGGGCGAGCAGTTCGCCGACGCCCCGCGCGGCCCCGGTCACGACCGCGACCTGGCCCTCCAGGCTGACCTTGGTTCTCATGCGCCCTCCTTGATCTGCTCGCTCGGGTCGAACTCGATGTAGGCGGCGGCCAGTTCGCGGATCTTCCGGCTGACCAGCTCCGGCGCCTCGACGGGGGTCATGTGCCCGAGCCCCGTCAGCTCGGTGCTCCCCACGCACTGCGGCAGCGCGGCGACCAGCGCCCGTGCGTGCACCGGCGGTGTCATCCGGTCCGCCGTACCGACGACGACGGCTGTGGGTACCGCCAACTCCCGTACGCCGTGGTCGAGATCGAGGGAATCGAGGACCTGCGACCACGCGTACCGCACCGTCCGCGGACACGCGTGCACGATCCGCGCGCACGCCTCGACCATGTGCGGCGCGGAACCGGGTCCCATCGTCCCGTACTTCAGGATCCGGCGCGCGGCGGGCGTGACCGGCCCGAGCGGCGCCCGGGTGCCGAGGACCTTCCGGGTCAGCCAGGTCCGGGTCCGCCCGGCCCGCATCGGCACCACGAGCGACTCGTCGACCAGCCGCGAACTGCCCGTACTGCACAGCAGAACGGCCACCGCGTGCTCCCGGAACCGCGCCCGCCCGGCCGCCGCCAGCACGGTCATCCCGCCCATGGAGTGCCCGGCGACCACGGCCTTCTCACCGGGGGTGAGCGTCGCTTCGAGTACGGCTTCCAGGTCGTCGGCGAGTGCGTCGGTGCTGTAGGAGAGGGCCGCCGGACTGCGCCCGTGGCCCCGCTGGTCGTAGACGACGACCCGGTGGTCGACCGCCAAGTCCCTTGTCTGCGCGGCCCAGAAGGCCGTGGAGCAGCACCAGCCGTGCGCGAGGACGACGGCCGGCGCGCTCTCGGGGCCGTGCACCTCGACGTGCAGCCGGGAGCCGTCGGCCGAGGTGACGGTCAGTTCGCGGACGGGGACGGGCGGGGCGTACGGCCCGGACGTGACGTGCAGGAGACGGCTCATACGGCGGCCTCGGCCTTCTTCTCGGCGGGCGCCCGTACGACCTCGTACTCCGCGAGGTTCACACGCCGCGTGGCCGTGCGGAACTCGGTGGTCGTGCCGGGCCAGATGGTGGTGTTGCGGCCGTTCGCGTCGAGGTACCAGCTGGTGCAGCCGCCGGTGTTCCACACGGTCCGTTTCATGCGTTCCTGCACACGCCGGTTCCAGGCGTCCACGGCGGCGGGCCGGGCGTCGAGGGCGACACGTCCGCCGAGGACGTCCAACTGCCGTACGTAGTCGGCGAGATAGTTCAGCTGGGACTCGATCATCAGGATCATGGAGGAGTTCCCGAGGCCGGTGTTGGGCCCGATGACGGTCATCCAGTTGGGGAACCCGGCCGCCGAGGCGCCGCGCAGCGCCTGCATTCCGCCCTGCCAGGCCTCGGCCAGCGTCCGTCCGTCCGCGCCGACGACCCGGTCGGCGATCGGCATGTCCGTGACGTGGAAGCCGGTACCGAAGACGATCGCGTCGACCTCGGCCGTACTGCCGTCTGCGCCGACGACGGTCGAGCCGCGCACCTCGGCCAACCCGCTGGTGACGACGTCGACGTTGGGCTGGGCGAGGGCCGGATAGTAGGCGCTGGAGAGCAGGATGCGTTTGCAGCCGATGCGGTAGTCGGGGGTGAGCTTGGCGCGCAGGGCCGGGTCCTTGATGGAGCGGGCCATGTTCCGCTTGGCCAACTGCTCGACCATACCGAGCTCGTTGGGGCGCTTGGTGAACGCCTGGACCTGCAACTCCCGCAATCCCCACAGGAGTCCGCGGCGGGCCTGGGTGGTGAACGGCAGCGCGCGGTGCAGGGCGCGTTCGGCGCCGCTGATGGCGCGGTCGACGCGGGGCATCACCCAGGGCGGGGTGCGCTGGAAGAGGGTGAGGCGGGACACCTCGGGCTGGATCGACGGCACGATCTGGATCGCGGAGGCGCCGGTGCCGACCATGGCGACGCGTTTGCCGCGCAGGTCGTAGTCGTGGTCCCAGCGGGCGGAGTGGAAGACCTTGCCGGGGAAGGAGTCGAGGCCCGGGATGTCCGGGACCTTGGGGTCGGAGAGCGGTCCGGTCGCGGAGACCACGAGGTCGGCGGAGTAGGAACCGCCGCTGGTCTCGATGTCCCAGCGCAGCCGCTCCGCGTCCCAGGTCATCATCTTCACTTCGGAGTTGAAGCGGAGGTGGGGGCGGAGCCGGAAGACGTCCGTGACGTGCTCCAGGTAGCCGCGGATGTGCTCCTGCCCGGAGAAGGTGCGCGGCCAGTCGGGGTTGGGCGCGAAGGAGAACGAGTACAGATGGGACGGTACGTCGCAGGCACACCCGGGGTAGCTGTTGTCCCGCCAGGTCCCGCCGACGCTGTCGGCGCGCTCCAGGACGACGAAGTCGGTGACGCCCTCGCGCCGCAGCCGCACCGCGGCCCCCAGCCCGCCGAACCCGGAGCCGATCACCGCCACCCGCACATGCTCGTGTTCGGTCATCCCGTGCCCTCCCATACGACCACAACCACGCCAGTGAACACTGGCGCAATCGGAGCGTAGAGCAGCTCCGTACTGATGGGTAGGGGGCGGTACCAGGAAAGTTACCCGGGGTACGACGTAGGGTGCGGGCGTGGCGGAGAAGGCAGAACACAAGCGCGAGTACCGCATGGAGGAACTGGCCGAGCAGGCCGGCATCACGGTGCGCACCCTGCGCTTCTACCGCGAGCGCAAACTCATCCCCCCGCCACGCCGGGAGGGCCGTATCGCCTGGTACGACGAGAACCACCTCGCCCGCCTGCGCACGATCTCGGCGCTCCTCGAACGCGGCCACACCCTCAACGGCATCGCGGAACTGGCCGAGGCCTTCGACCACGGCCGCAACGTCGGCGAACTGCTGGGGCTGGGCGCGCCGACCGAGGAGACCCCGGTCCGGCTCACCCCGGAGGCCCTCGCCGACTACTTCGGCGACCAGGCCACACCGGAGAACTTCGCCGCCTCGCTCGAACTCGGCTACCTCGGCACCGACGGCAGCGAGATCGTCCACATCAGCCGCCGCCTCCTCGACATCACGGCCGCGCTGGTCCGCGAGGGCATCCCCCTCGCGGACGTCCTGAACGCGGGCCGCCGCGTCCGTGAACACACGGAGTCCCTGGCCGACCTCTTCGGCGACCTGGTGCTCGCCCAGGGCGGCACACCGGAGGACCTGCAACGGCTGCGGCCGTTGGCGAAGAGCGTGGTGGAGGCGGAACTGTCGATGGCGATGGACAGGCGACTGCAGACCCGCCAGGGCCCTCAGAGGCCGTAGCCGACCGTCACCGTCAGAGGTCGTAGACCACCGTCACCGGCGCGTGGTCCGACCACCGCTCGTCATGCGTGGCCGCCCGCTCGACATACCCCTTGACCGCCTTGGCGGCGAGCCCCGGCGTCGTCACGTGGTAGTCGATGCGCCATCCGCTGTCGTTGTCGAAGGCCCGCCCCCGGTACGACCACCACGAGTACGGCCCCTCCACGTCCGGATGCAGCGCCCGTACGACATCGACGTACGCTCCGTCCGCCGCGTCGAAGACCCGGCTCAGCCACTCGCGCTCCTCGGGCAGGAAGCCGGAGTTCTTCTGGTTGGCGCGCCAGTTCTTGAGGTCGGCCTGCTGGTGGGCGATGTTCCAGTCGCCGCAGACGACCACCTCGCGGCCGTCGGCGGCGGCCCGCTCGCGCAGGTTCTTCAGATGGGCGAGGAACTCGTCCATGAAGCGGATCTTCTCGTCCTGCCGTTCGGTGCCGACCTCGCCGGAGGGCAGGTAGAGGCTCGCGACCGTGACGCCGGGGAGGTCGGCCTCGACGTAGCGGCCACTGTCGTCGAACTCGGCCGATCCGAAGCCGACTTGGACGCGGTCCGGCTCGCGACGGGTGTAGAGGGAGACGCCCGCGCGGCCCTTGGCGGCGGCCGGCGCGTGCACGACGTGCCAGCCCTCGGGGGTGCGGACGTGCTCCGGCAGCTGCTGCGGCTCGGCTCGCACCTCCTGGAGGCAGAGCACATCGGCGGAGGTCCCGGCGAGCCACTCCACGAAGCCCTTCTTCGCGGCGGCCCGTAGTCCGTTCACATTGGCAGAGGTCACAGTGAGCACTCCGGCACGATACCGGCACACTGGACGGAGTCCGGATCCGCCCGGATCCCCCTTACGAGTAGGTATACGATTTTCGGCATGAATATACGCACTGTTCCCTTCGACCACCCCGACGCCGTGAAGCTGAACGACGAGGTCCAGGCGGAGTACCACGTCCGCTACGGCGACGGCGGCGACTCCACCCCGCTCGCCCCGACGGACTTCGAACCGCCGAACGGCGTGTACTTCATCGCGTACGACGACAACGACGACCCCGTCGCCACCGGCGGCTGGCGCGCCCAGGACGCCAACGGCGAGGGCAACGAGGACGGCGACGCCGAGCTCAAGCGGATGTTCGTGATCGAGCAGGCGCGCGGCCTGGGTCTCGCCCGCCGCATGCTGGCCGCCCTGGAAGCGGACGCCCGCGCGGCCGGCCGTAGCCGCATGGTCCTGGAGACCGGCACCAAGCAGCCCGAGGCCATCGCCCTCTACACGTCCAGCGGCTACGAGCCGTGCGTGAAGTTCGGCTACTACCGCCTCTTCGACGACAGCCGGTGCTTCGCGAAGGCACTGTGACCGCGGGAAGACACCGTGCGCCGGTCAGCTCCTCAAGTAGGTGAGCACGGCCAGCACCCTGCGGTGCGCGTCTTCCGCCGGCGGCAGGTCCAGCTTGGCGAGGATGCTGCCTATGTGCTTGCCGACGGCGGCCTCGGTGACCACCAGCTCGCGGGCTATCGCGCCGTTGGACCGGCCCTGCGCGACCAGCCCCAGCACCTGCCGCTCCCGCGGGGTCAGCCGGGCCAGCGGATCACGACGCCGGCGCAGCAACTGCCGTACGACCTCCGGGTCGACGACCGTGCCGCCGGCCGCGACCTCGCTCAGCGCGTCCACGAAGTCCTCGACCTGGCCCACCCGGTCCTTGAGCAGATAGCCGACGCCGGTGCCGTCACCGGAGTCGAGGAGCTCGGCGGCGTAGGCGCGCTGCACGTACTGGCTGAGCACCAGCACCGGCAGTCCCGGGCGCTCCGTGCGCAGCCGCACCGCCGCGTGCAGGCCCTCGTCCTGGAAGCCCGGCGGCATCCGCACGTCCGTCACCACGATGTCCGGCGCGTGCTCGGCGACGGCGGCCAGCAGCGCGTCCGCGTCCCCGACCGCGGCCACCGCCCTGTGGCCGAACCGGGCGAGCAGCGCGACGATCCCGTCCCGCAACAGCACACTGTCCTCGGCCAGCACGACACGCAGCGCCGGCCGCTCCCCCTCGGCCATCACTCCCCCCGCTCCCCCTCCGCACCGCACGGAATGTCCGCGCACGGAATGTCCACCCGCAGAACCGTCGGACCGCCCACCGGGCTCGACACCAGAAGTGAACCATCCAGCACTGACACCCGGTCCCCGAGCCCGGTCAGCCCGCTCCCCCGCCCGGCGTCCGCGCCCCCGCACCCGTCGTCGTACACCTCCAGCACCAGCCGTCCGTCCCGGTGTCCGCCCCGCACCCCGGCCCGGGTGGCACCGCTGTGCCGGTCGATGTTGGCGAGGGCCTCGCAGACGACGAAGTAGGCGGTGGCCTCGACGGCCGGCGAAAGCCGTTCGGGCAGGTCGAGTTGGACGTCCACGGGTACGGCACCCCGGTCGGCGGCGTCGGCGACGGCGGCTTCGAGGCCGTAGTCCACGAGGACGCGGGGATGGATGCCGTGGATCAGTTCGCGGAGTTCGGCGAGGGCGCGTCCGGCCTCGTCGTGGGCCTTGGCGAGCTGGTCGGCGAGCGGGCCGGGCCGGGCGTCGAGGCGGGCGAGACCGAGGGTCACGGTGAGGGCGACGAGCCGTTGTTGGGCGCCGTCGTGCAGGTCGCGCTCGATGCGGCGGCGCTCGGCCTCGAAGGCGTCGACCAACCGCAGCCGGGAGCGGGCGAGTTCGACGACCCGGTGCGCCGACTCCCGTTCCTCCGGCGCCAGTAGCAGCCGCGTCAGCCCGGCGCGCGCCCCGGCGACGACCGCGAGGGCGTAGAGCCCGGGCGCCAGCAGGACGAGCCCGAGAACGGCGATCCCGGCGGCGGACGGCCAGGTGGTGACCGTCCACAGCTTGAGCACCTTCACCTCGCCGTCCCCCATCAGCGCGGGCGTGCCCAGCATGGCCAGCGGGCCGCCGAGCCCGACCACGAGGACGAACGCGTCGAGCGGCCACAGCACCAGCGCGAACAGCAGCGTGTACGCCAACTCCCGCCAGGTCGCCTGCTCGCGCAGCCGGGTCGTCAGCCAGCCGCGCAGCCCCGGCAGGTCCGGCACCCGGTGCGGGCCGGGCACCGGCTCCCGGTCGACGATCCGCAGCCGGTACCGCTCGGCCGCGGCGACGGGTATCCCGGCGAGCGCGGTCAGCACGAGCAGCGGTATCCCCACCAGGACGACGGCCAGCACACCCCCGCCGACCACCCCGGCCAGCAGCAGCACCAGCACGACGGCCCCGGCCACGGCTCCGCTCCCGAGATACAGCACGGCCCGCCAGGGCCACACCGACCACAGGAAACCGGGCCTCGCCAGGGCCTGCCACACGGTACGCATACGGATCACCGTAGGAGGCGGGGCAGTTGGGGGACAGGGGTCCAGGGGGTGGGGTGGGGGTGGGGGCAGCCATACCTGTCGGGATCCCGCGGGGTGTCAGGCGTGGATGACGTACAGGAGATCACCCGGCATGTCGCGTGAGCGGGATTCCGAGAATTCCGCGGTCGTGCCCGACGATCAGGTCCGGACCCGCGGCGGCCAGACAGCTGAGCGCCACCTCCAGGGCGATGTGCCGCACTGCTCCGGTCTCCGGTTCCCACACCCGCAGGCTGCTCCTGAGTCTGCTGCCGGCGACCAGGACGGAGCGCCCGCCGTCCAGCGTGGTGGCGGCCATGACCGGGAGACCGGCGGTACCCGACGCGGATGGCAGGGCGTCGCCGACCGGGTCACCCGTCGTCAGGTCCCACAGCATGACCGCACCGAGATCGTCTCCGCTGGCCAGCACGGTACGGCCCTGCAGCGGCACAGCCGTCACGTCTGCCGCCCGGTGGTCGGCATCGCTGAGGGCGCTCTTGCTCAGCGGCACGGCCGCGCCCCGTTCCCAGGGGTCGTCGACGGCCGGATCCCACACGTGAATACGATGCCCGGTGTCCACGGCCGCGATCAGCGTGTGACCGGCCGAGACCGGGACGGCGGCGATCGACAGGATCGGACTGCCATAGGGGTTGAGGCTCCCCACGGACTCGCCGGTGGCCGGATCCCACAACCGGACCGCGCCTCGGGGCGAGGCGGTGACGAGCAGGGTCCGGCCGTCGGGAACGGTCGCGGCACACATCCCGATCACCTCGCCGAACCGATGGCCGACCGGTTCACGGACCGGCCGGCCGGTCGCCGGATCCCACAAGGTGATCGTCCCTGTCTCGCCTCCGGTCGCCAGCAGGACGCGGCCGTCGGGCAGGGGCAGGGGCAGGGTCGTCATCGACCGAACGCGGTCAGGATGTGCCGGGAGCGGGTCATGGACGAGCCGGCCGTCGACCGGATCCCACAGTCGGACCGTGCCCTGGTCCCCGGCGCCGGCGACGAGCACCGGCCCACCGGGACGGGACACGACCGTCAGCGAGTCGACGCCCCCGCCGGGCAGGGGCACGGAATCCGAAAACGCGGAACCCGAAAACACGGTCAGGTGGCCCCACGGTGTCCCGTCCGCCGCGACCAGGGCCGTCCCTTCCTGCCGAAGCCGGTTCGGCACTTCGCCTGTCCGGCCGACCTCCATCTCCGTCTCCGCCGACGTCACCGTGGAAGCCGGTGCGTCGTTCGGGGTCTGCGGGTGCGCACCGTACGGGGTCTGCGGGTGTGCGCCGTACGGGGTCTCCGCCAGGCCGTCAGCGATCGTCCAGGTTCGCTCGCAGTTCCAGCAGCGGAAGTGCCCGGTGAGCAGCATCAGTTCGCGGCCGAGGGCACTCCCGGCGCCCCGTGGAGTGCCCTCGGCCGCGACCATCCCGGCCACCAGGCACAGGACGGCCTGCCCCGGAGTTTCGGGAGGTACTCCGGCCGCCGCGACCTCGCGCGCCACCCGCAGGAAGGGCTCCCATCCCTCCCCGAGGGCCTCGTCGCGCAATGCCGCCGCGACCTCACCCCACGGGTGCTCCCCCGGACGGACACGCAACGAATCAGTCAGTCCCGGCGCATCGAAAGGCGGACGCACCGGATCCACGAAGAACTCCGGAATCTCGGTATCGGCCTCGCACCCGGGACACAACACCCCGAGGTGCCCTTCCTGGAGCTGGAGAGACCACAGCGCTGTACCGATGTGGTGACCGGCGAAAGCCACACAGGACAGCGCGAGTGAGACGCGGACCTCGGCCGGAGCATCGGCGGCAAGAAGGCTCCGTACGGCCGCCTGCTCGGCCAGCCGGAGCGCGGCGCCGAACCCCGCTTCCAGATCGGCCGGGACGGGGGACCTGTCCTCCGCGGTCACGATGCATCCCAGGTCCACCCAGAAATCCACGGTCTGCCCCGGAGGCAGGTCCGCAGCCGCCTGGACGAAATACGGCAGGGCCGCATACGCCCCGTCGAAAACGGTCCCGTCGTCCAGCAGTCCTCCGGACAGGTCGGTCCAAGTCCGCTTCCATGCGTCGCCGGTCCCGGTGGCGGCGGTGGAGGCCATCTGCTGAAGCAGCATCTCCACGCCCCCGGCCGTCACACCGTCGAGGTCACGCCAACGAGGGCTGTGCAAAGGCAGTTTGGGAATCATGGAGTGAGCCTCGCAATCAGCGGTGACAGCAGGGGGAAGGTCGGGCAAGCCGCCGCTTCCGGCAACCCGGCCGGTGCGCACGTCAGTTGATATGCCGTTGATATGCCGTGCGCCGGAAGAAGGGGTGACGTGTGGCTCGGCAGGACATCACACCCCATCGCGCATCATCATCTGCTCGACGACGACTGCCACTGCCCGGGGCACGATCGACTCCAGGACCGGCAGGGCAGCACCCCAGCCATCGAGCACCACGGCCTGCGCGGCGAGCCTGCGAGCGTGGGCCGGCTCGGACACCTCCACGGACGCCTCCACAAGTGCGGCCAGTGCGCGGGCCCGTGTCGCACGGTGGGCGATCGAGTGGGCGATGGCCTCGGCCCGGCCCAGGTCTCCACCCCGGGCGCACTCCCGTACGACCGCCACCAGCGCCTCGCCTCGTGCCCAGCGGTCGGTGATCCCCTGAGCAAGGGTCTCGGCCGCACCCGCGTCGCCGCGCTCGGACAATTCCCGGACCACCTCGATCAACGCCCTGGCCTGTGCGCGGCGGTCGGTGATCGCGCGGGCGAGGGCCTCGGCCGCGTCCGTGTCGCCGTAGCGGGCCAACTCGCCCACGATCTCCGCCTGCCGCCCCACGCGCGGTTCGGGATCGATCCGGGTGGCGAGGGCCATGGCCCGCTCGGCCTGCCCGTGCCGGGCCAGCAGGAGTGTTACGGCCCTCAGCAGAACGTCGTGATCACGGCCGTCGCCGGTTTCGAGCAGCGCCTCGGCCCGGTCGGCCAGGGCGAGGGCCACCTCCTGGTCGGCGGTTTCCGCGACGGTGTCCAGCACGTATGCCAGGTCGCCGGCGCCGAGGAAGGATCGCGGTGGGAGCGGGCGGGCGTCGTCGATCTCGTCGAGGTCTCCTTCCGGGGCGGCGTCCTGGTCGGCGCTTCCGGTGAGCGCCCAGCCGCATACCTCGCCCCCGGCGCCGACGGGTGGCCTGGGCGGGGGACACAGCAGGGCATCCACCCGGTCCAGGTCTCCTGTCATGGTCTCCCGGGCCAGTACCGCCGCCAGGGGCCGGGACCGGGACGACGGCGTCCGGTTGTGGGACCGGCTGAAGTCCTCGACGCGGTCAGCGAACACGGCGGCCCGGACATGATCGCCCGTGGCGGCGACCACCTCCATGAGAAGGACGAGCACCTGTCCCGTCCCCTCGAAGACAAAGGCACGGGCCTCGTCCTCGGCGCGAGCAGCGAACCTGAGCGCCTCATGGGTGTCGCCGCCGTCCGCCACCGCTTTCGCCAGTACGGCCCAGGTCCACGCCCAGTTGTGCGGATAGCGAATCGTTTCCGCCGCCGTCACCGCCCGGTCGCGTTCGCCCGCGAGCGCCCACGCCGGTACGAGGGCGACCTGCGCTTCGTCCCGCAGTTGCCGCAGGGGAATCGACTCGGCCAGTGCCTGGGCGCCGCTCAGATCTCCCGCACCGGCCGCGGCCTGTACCAGCGCCAACAGCGCCTCGCCCTGCTTGAGTTCGCCGCTGATCGTGTACGCCAGCTCAGCCGCGCGGACGAGATGGCCGGTGCGGGCCAGCGCCCCCGGGAACCACCCGCCGGTGAGTCCGGTCCCAACGTCCCCGCTCGCCGACAACCGGAGCAGGGCCAGCAGACACGGCTCGAACCCCCTTCGTACGAAGCCCTGTCCCGCGACGCTCTCCGGCGCCAGGCCTCGACGCCGCTCCCGTTCGCGCCGCAGGAACAGCTCCTGCCCCCACTGGGCCAACCCCTCCGGCATGCCTACCGCACTCCCTTGGTGAGCCGGTCCCCCGCCACAGCATCTCCCACCCGCCTCCGCCACGCTGCTCCGGCCCACCCTCCGACTTCCCCTCCGGACAGGCTCGAACGGCCCCGGAACCGACAGGGCGGGCGCCCGACATGCGGGTGATCGGCGAAGCCGGCGACGGCGCACAGGCCGTCGCCATGGCCGTCGAGCTGCGGCCGGACGTCGTGCTGATGGACATCCGCGTGCCCGAGGTCGACGGAGTCGAAGCGACCCGCCGGATCTGCCGCACGGCGGCCAGGGCACGGACCCGCGTGCTGGTCCTGACCACCATCGACCTGCACGAGTACGTCTACTCCGCGCTCCTCGCCGACGCCGGCCGGTTCCTGCTCAAAGACACTGCACCCGACCGAAGGCACCGTCATAACCATGTCAGCCGGGTACTGGCCAAGTTGGGACGGCGCGACCGCGTCCAGACCGTCGTCCACGCCCACGAGTCCGGGCTGGTCCGGCCCGGGGACACCGGGCTCCCGGCCTGACTCGGCGCGCGGGAGGCCCATCGAACAAGTCCCGGAAAACGAAAGATCCCGCCCGATCAACAGATCGGACGGGATCTCGTTGCTGTGTGGACCTGTGGGGATTTGAACCCCAGACCCCCTCGATGCGAACGAGGTGCGCTACCAGACTGCGCCACAGGCCCTTGCAACGAGTGAAACTCTAGCATCCCCCTCAGGGTGCTTGGAAATCCGTTCCTTGCCTGGTCACTCGTTGGCCGCGCGGGGCCGCTCGCCGTCCTCGTACTGGTCGAACAGGGGGGTGCGGCCCCGCTCACGGGCGCGGCGGGCGGAGGCGGCGCGGCGGGCGTCGGTGCGGCCGTCCGGCGTCGCCTTGTCGTCGTCCGACAAGTCCTCCGCCTCCTCGTCCCGTGCCGTCGGCTGCGCCTCCTGCTCCGGTGCCACCGCGCTGGAGCGCGCGGAGCTCCACGCGTCGGGCGCCCCGAGGTCCACGTCGGAGGTGGCGCGCGGTGCGACCGGCGCGGTGACGTACGTCGGCAGCGGTACGGGTACGGGGTCCCAGCTGTCGCCCTGGCCCGGTCGGCGCTGACGTTCGCGCTGCTGGTCGACCCACTCGGCGTGGTCGGTCTGTTCGACGAGGGCACGGCGGTCGGCGGCGAGGGCGGACATCCCGGGGTCCGTCTCCGGTTCGGGTCCCTCCTCGGCGTCGTCGATCCCGGCGTCCACGGTCGCGCGCCGGCGCGGCTGACGCTCCCGCAGTCGCTGCGCGGCGGCCTCGGCCTGGCGGCGGTCCATCTGGTAGGCGAAGCGGCTGCGTTCCTGGGAGCGCAGGTAGGCGATGTACCCGCTGAGCAGTACCGCCGGCACACCGGGCGCCCAGAGCAGGGCGAGCCCGCCGACCGCCGCGACGATCGCGCCGAGCGTGAAGGCGAGGAAGAGCATCACGGTGGTACGTCGACGGCGCGCGAGCACCTTCACACGCCGGGCGCGCGCCGCGGCGGCTTCCTCGGCGGGCGTACGCCGCCCGACCGGGACGCGCTTACGGGCGGACGCGGGGGCGGACTTGGGCGCGGACTTGGAGGCCTGGGCGGAGGAAGGGGCGGGGACGGCGGCTTGCTGGGGTGCCGGTTTGGCCGCCTGGTCCCGGGCTTGATCACGGACCTGACCCCGGCCTTGGTCGCGGGCCTGGTCGCGCGCCGGTTCGCGACCCGGCTCACGCGCGGGTTCGCGTGCCGCTTCGCGCTCCGGTTCCCGCGTCGCTTCCGACCGGTCCGGGCCCGGCCGGCGGACCTGTGCGTGCACCTGGGGACGGGCCGGGGGCATGGCGAAGGCCCGGACGTCCACCGAGTCGGTGACGGCGTCCGGCACGACGGCGCTGGGCTCCCCCTCCTCGGTGGAGCGCGCCCGCAGGTCCTTGGCGTACCGGCGCTCCATTCCCGCCCGTCCGGACAGCAGCCGGATGGCGGTGCTGAAGCGTTCCGTCGGACGGGCCTCGTTCAGCTCGTCCTGCCTACGGAGCCACATCGGCACCAAGTAGGCGGCCCAGGCCCCGACAATGACTGCGTAGATGAGGCCGCTGCTGCTCACGCCTCACACGGTAGAGGGGTTTGCGTGAGGCCATCTGCCAATTGAGCCGGTGTGTCGCACGATCTGGCTGATATTTCGAGCTTTTTTTGTGACCGATGCGATCAACAGGCCGCGGAGTTGGCGAATTCATTGCCCCAAGGCGGTCATCCGTCGATCACTTTCGAACACTTATTCCATTTCCGAGGATCCGCGCTTCCGGGCATCCGGCCTTCCGACCGCCCGGACCCAAACAGGCTCCCCGCTACGCGGGATTGTCGTGCGGTGTGCTCCGGGAGCGTGCCCGCTGCCAGCGGGCCAGCAGCCCTTCGGGCACCTCTTCCGCGGTGAGCGCGAAGACGAGATGGTCGCGCCAGGCACCGTCGATGTGGAGATAACGGGGCCTGAGCCCCTCCTCACGGAATCCGAGTTTCTCGACGACCCGGCGGCTCGGGCCGTTCTCCGGGCGAATGCAGACCTCGATGCGGTGCAGTCCCACGGACCGGAAACAGTGGTCGACGACAAGTGCCACGGACGTCGGCATCACTCCGCGCCCGGCCACCGACTCGTCCACCCAGTAGCCGATGTGGCCCGAGCACATGGAGCCCCAGGTGATGCCGGCGACCGTCAACTGCCCGACCAGGCGCCCCTGGTACTCGATGACGAACGGCAGCATCCGGCCCGAGTTCGCCTCGGAGCGCAGGTGCCTGACCATCTGCCGGTAGGTCGGCCGGTGCGCGATCGGCCCGCTGGGCGTGGGCGGCGGAATCGTCGCCTCCCAGGGGCGCAGCCAGTCCCGGTTGCGCCGGTTGACCTCGCGCCAGTCCCGCTGGTCGCGGAGTTTTATCGGCCTCAGGACGATGTCGCCGTCCGCCAGTACGGCGGGCCAGGATGGGCTGTTCAGCTCGCACCCCCACTGGTGTCGGCGGGTCTGGGGTGATCGCCGCCTCGGATCTGGTCGACGGCGTGCGCCAGCAGGGGTTCCAGGACGGCGAGGCCGTCCTTCACCCCGCCGGTGGAACCCGGCAGGTTGACGATGAGTGTGCGCCCGGCGACTCCGGCCAGGCCGCGGGAGAGCGCTGCGGTCGGCACCTTCTCCCGGCCGAACGCCCGGATGGCCTCGGCGATGCCCGGCACCTCGTAGTCGATCACCGCGCGGGTGGCCTCGGGGGTGCGGTCGGTGGGCGAGAGGCCGGTGCCGCCGGTGGTGACGACGGTGTCGTAGCCGGCGTCCACGGCGGCGCGCAGGGCGGCCTCGACCGGGCGGCCGTCGGGGACCACCTGCGGTCCCTCGACCGCGAAGCCGAAGCCCTTGAGGCCGTCGGCGATCAAGGGGCCGCCTCTGTCCTCGTAGACCCCGGAGGCAGCACGGTTGGAGGCGGTGACCACCAGTGCCCGGTACGGCGCGGGCAGCGCGCCGCCGGCCGAATCGTCGGGGCTCATGTCCGGCTCCAGTCCCCCGACTTGCCGCCCGTCTTCTCCTCCACGCGTACGTCCGTGATGACCGCTCCCTTGTCGACCGCCTTGACCATGTCGATCACGGTGAGCGCGGCGACGGAGACCGCGGTGAGGGCCTCCATCTCGACGCCCGTGCGGTCCGTCGTCTTCACGGTGGCCCGGATCCGTACGGCGTCGTCCGCGACCGACAGGTCCAGTTTCACACCCGACACCGACAACGGGTGACAGAGCGGGATCAGATCGGGAGTGCGTTTGGCGCCCATGATCCCCGCGATGCGCGCGGTGGCCAGGGCGTCGCCCTTGGGGACTCCCTCGCCGCGCAGGAGTTCGACCACGCGGGGCGAGACGAGGACGCGTCCGGTGGCGGTGGCGGTGCGCGTGGTCACGTTCTTGCCGGACACGTCGACCATCCGGGCGGCGCCCGCGTCGTCGATGTGGGTGAGGCGGTCTTGCTCAAGGGGTCCGGGGGTGTCCCCCCGGAAAGGCTCAGTCATGCTGTGCGGCGCTCCCGGTCCGGGCGTGTTGTGCGCGACACGGTACCGCCAACCAGGAGTGCTCAGCCGAGCAGGACCACCTCGACCTCGGTCCCGGGCTCCACGGACTCGACGTCCTCGGGGACGACGATCAGCGCGTCGGCCAGCGCCAGGGCCGCGACCAGGTGCGATCCGGCACCGCCCACGGGGGTGACCTCGCCGTCGGCGTACGTCCCGCGGAGGAACTGTCGTCGCCCCTTGGGCGAGCTCAGCGCCTTGTCCGTGGTGAGGGTGGCCCGGGTCCTGGGGCGGTGGACGTCGCCGAGGCCCATCAGGGTGCGGATCGCGGGGCGGGCGAACAGTTCGAAGGAGACGTACGACGACACCGGGTTGCCGGGGAGGGCGAGCAGCGGGATGTGGTCGGGGCCGATGGAGCCGAAGCCCTGGGGTTTGCCGGGCTGCATGGCGAGCTTGCGGAAGTCGATCCCGGCGCCCTCCTCGTCCTCGTCCCCTACGGAGGACAGCGCCTCCTTGACGACGTCGTACGCCCCGACGCTCACGCCGCCGGTGGTGACCAGGAGGTCGGCGCGGACGAGTTGGTCCTCGATGGTGTCGCGGAGGGTCTCGGCGTCGTCGGCGACGGCGCCGACCCGGTAGGCGATGGCGCCGGCGTCGCGGGCGGCGGCGGTGAGGGCGAAGCTGTTGGAGTCGTAGATCTGGCCGTCGCCCAACTGCTCGTCGGGCTGGACGAGTTCGCTGCCGGTGGACATGACGACCACGCGGGGGCGGGGGCGGACGCGGACCGTGCCGCGGCCGATGGCGGCGAGCAGGGCGATCTGCGGCGGGCCGAGGATCGTGCCGGCGTCCAGGGCGCGGTCGCCCGCCTTCACGTCGCTGCCCTTCGCGCGCACGTGCGCGCGTGCCTCGGCCGAGCGGTACACCTGCACCTGGCCGCCGGCCGCCTCGGGGGCCTGGCTGTGGGCCCGCATGCCGGTGACCGGGCCGCCGCCGAGGCCTCCGTCGGTCCACTCCACGGGGACGACGGCCTCGGCGCCGGGCGGGAGCGGGGCGCCGGTCATGATGCGGGCGGCCTCACCGGGGCCCACGTGGAGCGGTTCGGCCTGACCCGCCGCGACGTCGCCGACGACCGTGAGGGCGGCCGGGTACTCCTCGCTCGCGCCCGCGACGTCCGTGACCCGCACCGCGTAGCCGTCCATCGAGCTGTTGTCGAAGGGCGGGAGCGAGACCGGCACCGTGATGTCCTCGACCAGGACGCAGCCCTGGGCGTCGAGCAGTTGCAGCTCGATGGGTTCCAGGGGGCGGACGGTCGCGAGGATGTCCTCCAGGTGCTCGTCCACCGTCCAGAGGTGGTCGGGTCCTGTGGTGCGGTTCGCGGCGGTGCTCAACGTTGCTACATCTCCTCGGCTACGTAACTGCGAAGCCAGGCGCGGAAGTCCGGGCCCAGGTCTTCACGTTCGCACGCGAGTCTGACAATGGCACGCAGATAGTCGCCCCGGTCGCCGGTGTCATAGCGGCGGCCCTTGAAGACGACGCCGTGCACCGGTCCGCCGACCTTCTCGTCGGTCGCCAACTGCTGGAGGGCGTCGGTGAGTTGGATCTCGCCGCCGCGGCCGGGTTCGGTCTTGCGCAGTATGTCGAAGATGTGGGGGTCGAGGACGTAGCGGCCGATGATCGCGTAGTTCGACGGGGCGTCGGCCGCGTCCGGCTTCTCGACCAGGCCGGTGACCTTGACGACGTCGTCGTCCGCGGTGGCCTCTACGGCCGCGCAGCCGTAGAGGTGGATCTGTTCGGGTGCGACCTCCATGAGGGCGACGACGCTGCCGCCGTGCTGTTCCTGGACCTCGACCATGCGCGCGAGAAGGGGGTCCCGGGGGTCGATCAGGTCATCCCCGAGGAGGACGGCGAAGGGTTCGTGGCCGACGTGCGGGGCCGCACACAGCACCGCGTGGCCGAGGCCCTTGGGGTCGCCCTGGCGGACGTAGTGCATGGTCGCGAGGTCGCTGGACTCCTGGACCTTGGCCAGCCGACTCGCGTCGCCCTTCTTCTGGAGGGCGGATTCGAGCTCGTAGTTGCGGTCGAAGTGGTCCTCAAGAGGGCGCTTGTTGCGTCCGGTGATCATGAGAACGTCGTCGAGCCCCGCCGACACGGCCTCTTCGACCACGTACTGGATCGCGGGCTTGTCCACGACCGGCAGCATCTCCTTGGGAGTTGCTTTCGTGGCCGGCAGGAACCTGGTGCCGAGACCGGCTGCGGGAATGACAGCCTTGCTGATCCTGGGGTGCGACTGAGTCATGTCCGAACCCTATCCGGTGCCTTTGTGCAGAATCTGTGGCTCCGGTTAATACACTCTCATATGAGCACATTGGAAAGGATACGGGTGGGACCTGTGCGTCACCTAGGACCTGAACACGAGCCTGACAAGCGAATGTTGCGACGAGAGTTCCTTGCGGTGAGGAACAGGTTGACGGCCGGTGACGTGCGGGAAGCCGCCACCGCGCTCGCCGGCCGCGCGCTGGAGCTGCCCGAACTGGCGCACGCGCGCACAGTGGCGGCGTACGTCTCCGTGGGGGGCGAACCGGGAACGCTCGCCCTGCTGGACGCACTCCGCGCGCGGGACATCGACGTCCTGCTCCCCGCACTCCTCCCGGACAACGACCTGGACTGGGGCGCCTACGACGGCGAGAGCTCGCTCGACCAGGTCCAACACGGCGGAAAGATGGCCCTGTTCGAGCCGTCCGGCGAGCGGCTCGGTCCGGACGCCGTGACGGCCGCCGACGTCGTTCTGCTGCCCGGTCTTGCGGTCGACGGGCGCGGGATGCGGCTGGGGCGCGGCGGGGGGTCGTACGACCGCGTGCTGGCGCGACTGGAGCGGGCGGGCGCGCACCCCGCGCTGGTGGTGCTGCTGTACGACTCCGAGGTCGTCGAGCATGTCCCCTCCGAGGCGCACGACCGGCCGGTGCGGGCAGCGGTGACACCGAGCGGTGTGCACCGGTTCCCGGGGAACTGAAATGGCCCTCCACGCGTGCGTGGAGGGCCATTTCCGATGTCAGCCGCTTACGGTTTCAGCACCAGGGTGTCGCTCGTGCTGTTGTCGACCGCCTTGGACGAGAAGGACCACGGCAGCAGTTCGCCGTTGACCCACTTGCCGGTCTGGTCGGTGTAGTGCGCGCTGAAGGCGTGCCCGGAGGCTCCGGTGAGGTTGATCCACTTGGACTTGTCGAAGTTGTCCAGGTTGACCACCATGCGCATCGACGGCACCCAGACCACTCCGTAGCCGCCGGCCGCGTTCCAGCCGGTGGCGTTGACCGTGGCCTCGCCGCCGCTGAGCTTCCAGGGGCCGCGGTTGAGGATGTACTGGACGATGGCGGGGCCCTCGGTGCCCAGGGTCTGGTTCTTCAGGAACAGGCGGTGCAGCCGGCCCCAGCTCCAGGTGTCGATGTCCTTGCCGAGCTTGGCGGTCAGCTCCCAGCGGGCGTCGATCATGGCGCGCTTGAAGAGCTGGTTCATGTTGCTCGCGCCCGGGCGGGTGCCCGACTTGGGGGTCGTCCACCAGTCGCTGGTGGGGTCGTCCATGAGCTTGCGGACGACCTCGAACCAGCGGTCGCCGCCGTCCGGCTGCGCCTGGTCCGCGTCGCGCTCGCCGCACTCGCGCACCTTCTGGTTGTCCTCGTCTGCGGGACCAGTCGTGTCGACCGGCGAGACGAACAGGCACTGGCCCTTGACCCGCAGTTCCTTGGGCAGCTTGTTGCCGAAGGCGAGCTTGAGGATGTTGCGCCAGACCGAGTTGAAGTAGGCGGCAGCCGCCGAGTCGGCGTCCTGGGTGTAGTCCCAGCCCTCCAGGAGCTTCTGCGCCTGGCGCACGTCCGGGTCGGGCTCGTCGATCTTCAGCAGCTTGGGCACGAGCAGCTTGGCGATCTCGCTGCTGTCGTCGAGCTGCATCTGCCGCATGTCGTCGGTGGAGATCTTGCCGCCGCCGCCGATCTTCGACTCGATCAGATCGGTGATGCGCTGACTACGGGTGCCGTAACCCCAGTCCGTGGTGAGCGTGTAGGGGTACTTGTCCTTGTCGATCACGGCCTGGTTGGCGGTGACGATGTAGCCGCGCTTCGGGTTGTACTCGTACGGCAGGGCGGCCTGCGGGATGTAGCCGGTCCAGTCGTACTTGGAGTCCCAGCCGGGCACCGGCAGCGAGCCGTCGCCCTTCCCGCGCACGGGGATCTTTCCGGGCAGCGTGTAGCCGATGTTGTTCTTGGTGTCGGCGTAGACGAGGTTCTGCGAGGGCACGTCGAACTTCGTGGAGGCCGAGCGGAACTCGCTCCAGTCGGACGCCTTGTCGATGGCGAAGACGGCGTCCATGGTGGTGCCCGGGTCCTCGGCGGTCCAGCGCAGGGAGATGGCGTAGCCGTCGCCTCTGTCCGGGGCCGCGGTGTCGACGGTGGCCTTCTTGCCGACCTTCACGAGTTCGTCGTTGCGGTCGGACAGCAGCGGGCCGTTGTTGGTCTCCCGGACGACGATCTTCTTGGACGCGCCGCCTGCGACCTTGATGGTCTCCGTGCGGCTGGTGAAGGGCTTGGTCGTGCCGTCGTGCAGGTAGCCGTCGCCGGAGAGCTTCTCCAGGTAGAGGTCGGTGGTGTCGACCCCGGAGTTGGTCATGCCCCAGGCGATGTTCTGGTTGTGCCCGATGACGACGCCGGGCATGCCCGCGAAGGTGTAGCCGGTGACGTCGTACTGGCACTTGCTGGAGATCACGCGGCAGTGCAGGCCCATCTGGTACCAGACGGACGGCAGCGACGCCTCCAGGTGCGGGTCGTTCGCCAGCAGAGGCTTGCCGGTGATGGTGTGCTCGCCGCCGACGACCCACGAGTTGGAGCCGATGCCCTGGCCGTTCACGCCGACGGCCGTCGGGAGGTCGTCCAGGACGTTCGAGAGGCCCGCGAGCTGGCTCGTGAGGGCCGAACCGGACGAGGACGACGTGGAACCCGTCGTGCCGCTCGTGGACGTGCTGGAGGAGCCGTCACCGCCGTTGAACGTCTTCGTGTACTCGTCGTACTCGCCCACGGTGACGATCGGCTCGTTGCGGCTGTACGGATACTCCGGGTACAGGTCCGCGATCTGCTGGGGGCCGAGGCGGGTGGTCATCAGGGCGCGGTCGATCTCGTCCTGCATGTTGCCGCGCAGGTCCCAGGCCATCGCCTTGAGCCACGAGACCGAGTCGACGGGGGTCCACTTCTCGGGCTTGTAGTCGTTGGTGAAACCGAGGGCCGCGTACTCCAGGGAGATGTCTTTCCCGTCCTTGCCCTGGAGGTAGGCGTTGACCCCCTTGGCGTAGGCCTGGAGGTACGTCTTCGTGGAGGCCGACAGCGTGGTGTCGTACTCCTTCTTGGCGACCCGGTCCCAGCCCAGGGTGCGCAGGAACTCGTCGTCCTTGACCTGGCTCTTGCCGAACATCTCCGACAGCCGCCCGGACGTCATGTGCCGGCGCACGTCCATCTCGTAGAACCGGTCCTGCGCCTGGACGTAGCCCTGCGCCATGAACAGGTCCGCGTCGGAGGACGCGTAGATCTGCGGGATGCCGTAGCTGTCGCGCTTGACGTCGACGGGCCCCGACAGGCCTTCGAGGGTGATCGAGCCCGTGGTCTGCGGCAGGGATGCCCGGACCGTACTGACGGACCAGTAGGCGCCGTAGGCGATGCCCCCGATGATGGCCATTACCAGGACGAGAACCAATAGACGGGCTTTGCGCCCCTTTTTCCTGCCGGACTTGCCGGGCTTATGACCCGATGAGGCGGTGGTGTTGGGGGGCATCGCTGTCCTTGCTGTCCTAACGCGAGCGGCAGGGCGGGCTGTGCTTTTGACTGAGCGCTGGAGCAACCATAGGCGCAGGCTTCCGAACGACTTGACGCGGTGTCGGGTACCGGCGCGGACGGGCGTTCGATCTTGCCTTGTGAAGTGTCAAGAAAGCGTCAAGAGTTAGGTAAGGTAACGAAGTACTTGGATGTGTGGCGCCGCGGCCTCGCGTCCCCTGTACATGTGCTGCCGCCCCGGATGCGCGTCAGCCGAGGAAGGGAAGGCTTCTGACTGTCCACCACCTCGACCAGCTTCTGCTCGTCTGCTCGCTCGTCCTGCTCGTCGCCGTCGCGGCGGTCCGGATCTCCTCGCGCAGCGGGCTCCCCAGCCTGCTCGTCTACCTGGGGATCGGCATCGCCATGGGCCAGGACGGCGTCGGCGACATCCATTTCAACAACACCGAGCTGACCCAGGTCATCGGATACGCGGCCCTGGTCGTGATCCTGGCCGAGGGCGGCCTCGGCACGAAGTGGACGGAGGTCAGGCCGGTCCTGTCGTCGGCCGCCACGCTGGCGCTGGCGGGGGTGGCGGTGAGCGTCGGCGTCACGGCCGCGGGCGCGCACTATCTGGTCGGACTGGAGTGGCGGCAGGCGTTCATCGTCGGGGCGGTGGTGTCCTCGACGGACGCGGCGGCGGTCTTCTCCGTGCTGCGCAGAATCCCCCTCCCCGCGCGCGTAACGGGCACTTTGGAGGCCGAGTCCGGCTTCAACGACGCCCCGGTGGTCATCCTGGTCGTCGCCTTCTCCACCGCGGGCCCGGTCGAGCACTGGTACGCGCTGGTGGGCGAGATAGCCCTGGAGCTGGGCATCGGCGCGGCCATCGGCCTCGCGGTGGGCTGGCTCGGCTCCTGGGGGCTGCGGCACGTGGCGCTGCCCGCCTCCGGCCTCTATCCGATCGCCGTGCTGGCGATCGCGGTCACCGCCTACGCGGCGGGCGCCCTGGCGCACGGCAGCGGCTTCCTCGCGGTCTATCTCGCCGCGATGATGCTCGGCAACGCCAAGCTGCCCCACTGGCCCGCGACGCGCGGCTTCGCCGACGGGCTCGGCTGGATCGCCCAGATCGGCATGTTCGTCCTGCTCGGCCTGCTGGTCACCCCGCACGAACTGGGTGACGACGTCTGGCCGGCGCTGATCATCGGCCTGGTGCTGACGATGGTGGCCCGGCCGCTCAGCGTGGTGCTCAGCCTCACACCGTTCCGGGTGCCCTGGCAGGAGCAGACGCTGATGTCCTGGGCCGGGCTGCGTGGCGCCGTGCCCATCATCCTGGCGACCATCCCCATGGTGAACGGCGTCACCGGCAGCCGTCGCATCTTCAACATCGTCTTCGTCCTGGTCGTCGTCTACACCCTGATCCAGGGACCGACGCTGCCCTGGCTGGCGCGCAAGCTGAAGCTGGGCGAGGGACCGGAGGCCGCCGACCTCGGCATCGAATCGGCACCCCTGGAGCGGCTGCGCGGGCATCTGCTGTCGGTCGCGATCCCCGCGGAGTCCAAGATGCACGGTGTCGAGGTCAACGAGCTCAGACTGCCGGCCGGCGCCGCGGTCACCCTGGTCGTACGCGACGGAAAATCGTTTGTTCCGCTGCCCTCGACGGTCCTGCGGCGCGGCGACGAACTCCTGGTCGTGGCGACGGACCCGGTCCGGGACGCGGCCGAACGGCGGCTGCGGGCGGTGGGCCGCGGCGGGAAGCTGGCGGGATGGCTGGGCACGGACAACACCACGGCCGGTCATTAAGGGCATGTTTCGTACGGTTCACACATTCACCAATCGCAGGTGAACGCGCGCGTGGTGCCCGTTTTCACAGGCCCACCGGGGCTTGCTCCCTGTACGATGAAGGCACATTCTGATCGAACCAACTCTGCCTGACGCAGTGCTGGCGCGACCGTATGGCGGCCGAATCCCTCCTCCGCAGTGGGCACCGGTATCTACCGCAGTTCCGCGCAAGAGGACAGTGCTCGGCGCCCCCCGCACAGGGCGCGCTACCAGGTGGCAGAAAGGCACGGGCCGTGGCATCCACGGTCACCTCCAGGACGGGATCCCGTCCTGGATACGGACAGCTGCTGCGTACGCGCGGCGCCTGGACGTTCCTGCTTCCCGGCTTCGCGGCACGTCAGCCGTTCGCGATGCTCACCATCTCCATCGTGCTGCTGGTGCAGCACACCACCGGCTCCTACGGCGCTGCGGGCGCCGCCGCGGCCGTCACCGGCGTCTCCATGGCCCTCTTCGCGCCCTACAGCGGGCGTCTGGCCGACCGTCACGGGCAGCGGGCCGTGCTGCTCCCCGGTGTCCTGGTGCATTCCCTGTCGGGCCTGACGTTCACCGCGCTCGCGCTCGGCCACGCTCCCCTGTGGGCGCTGTTCGTGGCGACCGTGCCGACCGGCGCCTCGGTGCCGCAGATCGGGCCCATGGTGCGTGCCCGCTGGGGCGTGAAGCTCCAGGACTCGCCCCTCATGACGACCGCCGCGGCCTTCGAGTCCGTCACCGACGAACTGACCTTCGTCTTCGGCCCGTTGCTCGCGACCGCCCTGTGCACCACCGTGAACCCGGCGGCCGGCCTGGTCACGGAGGCCGGCCTCACTCTGGTCGGCGGCCTGCTGTTCGCCGCCCGGAAGAGCACCCAGCCCACCGTGACCACCGACGGGCACGCACGCGTGGAGCACGTTTCCGCACTGCGCATCCCCGGAGTGCGCGTGCTGATCGTGACCTTCCTGGGCATCGGTTCCGTCTTCGGCGGCATGCAGGTCTCCCTGGCCGCCTTCACCGAGTCGATCGGCGAACCCGGCCTGAACGGCGTCCTCTACGGCACCTTCGCTGCCGGCAACATGCTCTCCGGGGTCGTGTGTGGTGCCGTCGCCTGGAAGGTCGCCCCGCAGCGCCGCCTCCTCGTCGGCTACGCAGCCCTCGCGCTGACCGCGTCCGCACTGTGGACCGCCCACTCGGTGCTGCTCCTGGCCGGCCTCGGTCTCCTGGTCGGCATGTGCATCGCGCCCGCCCTGATCACCGGCTACACGCTGGTCGAGGGGCTCGTCCCGGCAGGCGCCCGCACCGAGGCCTTCACCTGGCTGACCGGCGCGGTCGCCCTCGGCCAGGCCGCCGCCGTCACCGTCGCCGGACAGCTGGAAGACCGCCTGTGGGGCGGCGCCGGTTTCCTGGTGCCGATGGCCGGTACGGTGCTCGCCCTGGGGACCCTGATCGCGCTCCGGTCGCACCTCGCGACCCGGCCCCGCAGCCGCACCGTGGCACGTGGCGTCGGTCACCGCGTGCCGGTGGCAGTGGACTGATCCTCGGGAATACGTCACTATGGACGCTCGTTAGCACTCATTGAGTGAGAGTGCCAGGAGGAAGACACAGTGCCGACCTACCAGTACCAGTGCACCGAGTGCGGCGAGGGCCTTGAAGCGGTCCAGAAGTTCACCGACGACGCGCTGACCGAGTGCCCCAATTGCGGTGGCCGCCTGAAGAAGGTGTTCTCCGCGGTCGGCATTGTCTTCAAGGGCTCCGGCTTCTACCGGAACGACAGCCGCGGCTCCTCGTCGAGCAGCTCGCCGGCCACCTCGAAGCCGTCGACGTCCTCGGACGCGAAGCCGTCCACCCCGTCGACCGCTCCCTCGTCCTCGGACTCCAAGTCGAAGTCGTCGAGCTCGGGCTCCTCGACCGGCAGCAGCTCCGCCGCTTAGACCGCGCAGGACTTCTCGACCGCGGGACCCTGTCGTCGCACGACGACAGGGTCCTCGGTGTTTTCCGAGCCGGTTTCTACGCCGGTTCCTGTACCGATTCCTGAGCCGGTTCCTGCGTCTTTTCGGCGGCGGCTAGTGTGCTGGTCATGGCGAACGCAGAGATCGGCGTAATCGGCGGCTCCGGCTTCTACTCGTTCCTGGACGACGTGACCGAGATCCAGGTGGACACGCCCTACGGGCCACCCAGTGACTCCCTCTTCCTCGGCGAGATCGCCGGCCGGCGGGTCGCGTTCCTGCCCCGGCACGGGCGCGGCCACCATCTGCCGCCGCACCGCATCAACTACCGGGCCAACCTCTGGGCATTGCGCTCCGTGGGTGTGCGCCAGGTCCTCGGTCCGTGCGCGGTGGGCGGGCTGCGCCCCGAGTACGGGCCGGGCACGCTGCTGGTGCCGGACCAGCTGGTGGACCGTACGAAGTCCCGGGCGGCGACGTACTTCGACGGACTGCCGCTGCCCGGCGGCACGGTGCCGAACGTGGTGCACGTGTCCCTGGCCGACCCCTACTGCCCGACCGGCCGGGCGACGGCGCTGAAGGCGGCGCGCGGGCAGGACTGGGAACCGGTCGACGGCGGCACGCTCGTGGTGGTCGAGGGGCCGCGCTTCTCGACCCGCGCCGAATCCCTCTGGCACCAGGCCCAGGGCTGGTCCGTGGTCGGCATGACCGGCCACCCCGAGGCGCCGCTCGCCCGTGAACTGGAACTCTGCTACTCCTCGTTGACCCTGGTCACCGACCTCGACGCGGGCGCCGAGACCGGCGAGGGCGTCTCCCACGACGAGGTGCTGCAGGTGTTCGCGGCCAACGTGGACCGGCTGCGGGGCGTGCTGTTCGACACGGTGGCCGCGCTGCCGGAGAACGGGGCACGGGACTGCCTGTGCGCGAACGCGCTGGGCGGGATGGATCCCGGGTTCGAGCTGCCGTAGCAGGGGATCGTGGGGAGGGGACGGTGAAGGGTTCCCTGCTGCGGAACTTCCCGTTCGGGTGAGGGAGTTGTCCACAACCGGCGGGTAGTACACGGGCTTCGGCGGACCGCGACGAATTCCCGCATCGTGGGACCGCAAACCGATCCCTCGTCGCAGGCGGTGGTCCACATGTCCCTCTCCCCTCCTGGCTCTCCCCTCATCTCCCCTCCCTTTCCGCGCCCGTTGGGCACCGATGCTCCGGCCACGTGCGAGGTGCCGCACTTCGCGCCGGTGCGGGTGCGCGGCTGCTGGTACCAACTGCGCCGGCTGCTACGGCACCGGAGGCGGGCCGTGGCCGCCGGGCTCGCGGTGACAGCGGTCGCCCTCGTGGCGGCCGGCCCACGCGATGCGACGCAGGCGCGGCACGGCGACCGGCCCCGCGGGCATCCGGTGGCCGATCCGGTACGGCAACACCGCCGGGCGGTCGAGTGGGTGTCGGCGCCGGTGCGGATCGCCGACGCCGGTACGGTCCGGCTGCTGCGGTCCGGCGACCGGGTCGATGTGATCGCGGCACAGGACACGGCGGCGGGCGGTGACGCCGAAGTGGTCGCGCGCGGGGCGCGGGTGACGAAGGTGCCCGAGCCGCTCGACGAGGCGGCTGGCAGCGGGGCGTTGGTGGTGCTCTCGGTACCGCGTGCCACGGCGGCGCGGCTGGCCGGTGCGAGTGCCACGGCGAGGCTGGCGGTGACGATGTGTTGAGCCGCGCTCTCCGTGTCGTGAGCCGCGCGTTCCGGCGCCTGTGCGAATTCGTGTCAAGTCCCTCGTTCGAGCTACCGAATTGGACACGGCGGCCACGCCTTGACGTAGGTTGCGGAGCTGTTCGTTCCACACCGTGCACGTGCGAGAAGAGGCTCCGAGTTGAGCGAGAAGAAGAAGGAACTGGGCGTCTGGCAGGGGTTCAAGACCTTCCTGATGCGCGGGAACGTCGTCGATCTGGCAGTCGCGGTGGTCATCGGCGCCGCCTTCACGAACATCGTCAACTCGGTGGTGAAGGGGCTCATCAACCCGCTCGTCGGCGCGATCGGCACGCAGAACCTCGACAGCTACAGCTCGTGCCTGAGCGACAGTTGCTCGGGCGACAAGGGCATCCAGCTGATGTGGGGCTCGGTCCTGGGCGCCGCCCTCAGCTTCGTGATCACCGCGGCGGTGGTCTACTTCCTGATGGTCCTGCCCATGTCGAAGTACCTGGCCCGGCAGGAGGCCCAGCGCAGGGCCAAGGAGGGCACGCACGAGGTCATCGAGATCACCGAGCTGGAGGTCCTCAAGGAGATCCGCGACGCGCTGGTCGCCCAGCGCGGCGACGGACACCGGGAGCCGTAGCCGACGGCTCGGATGTACCAGGAGCCGTAGCCGGCGGCTCAGACGTATCGGGAGCCGTAGTCGGCGGCTCAGACGTATCGGGAGCCGTAGCCGGCGGCTCAGACGTATCGGGAGCCGTAGCCGGCGGCTCAGATGTGGTGGGGCGGCTTCTCGTCGAGGAAGCGCTTGAGATCGGCGGGGCTGTCGCCCTCGGCCCGCTCGCCCCACCCACGATCCGTGTCGTCCGAGGAGGGCCGGGTCAACGGGTCGTCGAAGACCAACGCAGGCTTCGGACTGCTCGGATCGCGCGGCTCGGGGGCGGTACTCATACCTCAAGGGTACGGCCGAGGGGGCGTCTGACGGCGCCGCGGGCCAACCCGTCGGTCCCGGCCGACCCGGCCGCCCCTGAAATCCGGCACGTAATCTGCTGTGCTTGTGCGCATGACGTCCGAGATTCCAAGACCCCTGCGCCCGCTCACCGCCCGCGGCCGAGACGAACCGCACCGGGTCGCCTCGCCGCTGGAGCTCTTCTTCGACCTGTGTTTCGTCGTGGCCATCGCACAGGTGGGCGTCCAACTGGCGCACGCCGTGGCCGAGGGGCACGTGGGGGAGGGCGTCCTCAGCTACGCGATGCAGTTCTTCGCGATCTGGTGGGCCTGGATGAATTTCTCCTGGTTTGCCTCGGCGTACGACAACGACGACGTGCTCTACCGGGTCGTCACCCTGGTGCAGATCTCCGGCGTCCTGGTCCTCGCGGCCGGGGTCTCACGGGCCTTCGAGCAGCACGACTACCTGGTGGTCTGGCTCGGCTACGTGATCATGCGGTTGGCGATGGCCACGCAGTGGCTGCGGGCGGCACGGACCGCCGCCGGGCCGGAGCGGACGATGGCATTGCGGTACGCGGGCGGCGTGCTGCTCTGCATGGTCGGCTGGACGGGTCTGGTGGTCCTGCCGGAACCGGCCCGGGGCTGGGTGTTCCTCGTGATGGTGATCGCCGAGATGTGCGTGCCGCGCTACGCGGAGAAAGACTTCCCTACGCCGTGGCATCCGCACCACATCTCGGAACGGTACGGGCTGTTCACGATCATCGTGCTGGGCGAGACGATCGCGGCGGCCACGGTCGCCGTGAAGTCGGGGGTGGACGAGCACGACGCGCTGGGCGAGCTGCTGCCCATCGCGGCGGGTGGGCTGCTGATCGTGTTCGCCGCCTGGTGGATCTACTTCGTGGTGCCGATCCACGGCCATCTCCGGTCCAGCCAGCAGGCGTTCCTGTGGGGTTACGGCCACTATCTGATCTTCGCGTCGGCGGCCACGATCGGCGCCGGCCTGGAGGTGGCGGTGACGGAGGCCATCGGCAAGGCGCACATCTCCACGTCGGCCGCGTCCGCCGCGGTGACGCTGCCGACGGCGCTGTACCTGCTCAGCGTGTGGGCGCTGCACGCTCGTCACTACAAGGTGGGCGTCGCCCAGCAACTGGTGCTTCCCGTGGCTGCGTTGCTGGTGATCTGCTGCACCTTCCTGGGCTCCTGGGCGGTGCTCGCGGCGGGCCTGGTGTCGGCGCTGACGGTGGCGGTCGGCACGACCCTGACCGCACTCACGGCCGGCGAGAAGAGCGGGGCCGAGGCGACGGCGTCGGTGGGCTGACCGGCGCCCGCAACCGGCCGACCACCAGCGGAACAACCCCCCACACCCGGCCGACCAGCACCCCAACAACTACCCCCACCGCACCGCCGGTCCCCGAATCCGCCGCACGCTGCGTGAGACTGGGCTCCATGACAGTAGACGCATTGACGGACGTGGCCGGGGTGCGGGTGGGCCATGCGACGCGGTCGGGGGACGGTTGGCTCAGCGGCACGACCGTGGTGCTCGCGCCGGAGGGCGGGGCGGTGGCCGCCGTGGACGTGCGCGGCGGCGGACCCGGCACCAAGGAGACCGACGCACTCGATCCGCGCAACGTGGTGCAGCGCGTCGAGGCGATCGTGCTGACCGGCGGCAGCGCGTACGGGCTGGACGCCGCGTCCGGGGTGATGGCCTGGCTGGAGGAGCAGGGGCGCGGGGTGCGGGTGGGCGTCGAACCGACGCATGTCGTGCCGGTGGTGCCCGCGGCCTGTGTCTTCGACCTGGGGCGGGGCGGCGACTTCAGGGCCAGGCCGGACGCGGCCACCGGGCGGGCCGCGGTGGAGGCCGCCGCGATCAGCGGGCCGGGGGTGCGGGTGCGCGAGGGGTGCGTGGGCGCCGGTACGGGCGCCGCGGTCGGGCCGATGAAGTGCGGCGTCGGGACCGCGAGCATCGTGCTGGAGTCGGGGATCACGGTGGCGGCGCTGGTGGTGGCCAACGCGGCGGGGTCGGTGACGGATCCCGAAACGGGCGTCCTGTACGGGGAGTTGTTCCAGGGGCGCGTGACGTATCCGGAGGCGCACGTCCATGAGGCCGCGCGCCGGCGCCTCGCCGAGACCGCCGCGAAGAACGCCGCTCCCCTGCTGAACACCACGCTCGCGGTGGTCGCCACCGACGCGGATCTGTCCAAGGCGCAGGCGCAGAAGCTGGCCGGCACCGCGCACGACGGCATCGCGCGTGCCGTACGGCCGGTGCATCTGCTGAACGACGGGGACACGGTGTTCGCGCTGGCCACGGGGGCCCGCCCGCTCGACGCCGAACGCCCCCTCGCCCTGAACGACATCCTCGCGGCCGGCGCGGACGTGGTGACCCGGGCGATCGTGCGCGCGGTGCGGGCCGCCGAGTCGGTGGACGGGCCGGGCGGGGCGTGGCCGTCGTACGAGGAGTTGTACGGGAGGCGATAGGGGGCCTGTGGCGGTGGGCATCCGGTGTTTCCGGGGATCCGTCCCGGTGTTTGTCGCGGTTCTGTCACCGGATGGCGTTCGTGGGGAACGGCGGGAACCCGTGTGGGGGTTGGGGCGCTCTTTGTCCACGCATCGCAGCGGATCACGCAACACACATCACCACTGCGCATTTCGCACACCACACGAACCTGGAGCAGCCCGTGACAACGCCGGACATAGCAGCGCGGCGCGTACTGGGGGCCATCGCCGCCCTGGTGGTCGGCACCCTCACCCTCAGCGCGTGCGGCGGCAACGCCAGTGCGGACACCGATACCAGCGGGAAGGGCGGCGGCGGGACGTCCGCCAAGACGTCCACCGCGAAGATCGTCATCTCGGCGAAGGACGGTTCGACGAACGCGTCCATCAACGCGACGGGCGTGCAGGTCAGCAACGGCAAGCTGACCGACGTGAAGATGACGGTGGCCGGTTCGGGGCAGGCCGTGGAGGGCGTGGTCTCCGCGAACGGCGGGAGCTGGAAGCCGAAGGAGCAGTTGGAGCGCGGTACGAAGTACCAGATCTCGGCGACCGCGAAGGACGCGAGCGGCAAGACCTCCGCGGCCAACTCGATCTTCACGACGGTCAGTTCGAGCAACAGCTTCATAGGGACGTACACGCCGGACAACGGGACGACGGTCGGTGTGGGGATGCCGGTGTCGTTCACCTTCGACAAGGTGATCGGCGACAAGAAGGCCGTGCAGTCGCACATCACGGTCACGTCCAGCAGCGGGCAGCAGGTCGTGGGGCACTGGTTCGGGGCGCAGCGGCTCGACTTCCGGCCGCAGGAGTACTGGAAGGCCGGTTCCAAGGTCACGATGAAGATCGACCTGGACGGTGTGGAGGGCGCGAACGGCGTCTACGGCGTGCAGAAGAAGACGGTGACCTTCACCGTCGGCCGTTCGCAGGTCTCCACGGTCGATGTGAACACGCAGACCATGACGGTGGTGCGGGACGGTCAGACCCTCAAGTCGTTGCCGATCTCCTCTGGCAGCCCGGAACACACCACGTACAACGGGCAGATGGTGATCTCCGAGAAGTTCACGCAGACCCGGATGAACAGCCAGACGGTCGGTCTGGGTGGCGAGTACGACATCCCGGACGTGCCGCACGCGATGCGGCTGACCTCGTCGGGGACGTTCATCCACGGCAACTACTGGTACAACAAGGCCAATCCGCCCTTCGGCCAGACCGGCACCAGTCACGGCTGTGTGGGGCTCGCGGACGTGCAGGGCGCGCAGGGTGCCACGAACGCCAAGTGGTTCTACGACAACTCCCTCATCGGGGACGTCGTGATCGTGAAGAACTCCCCCGACAAGACGGTCGCCCCGGACAACGGGCTCAACGGCTGGAACCTGGCGTGGAGCGAGTGGACCGCCGGAAGTGCCGCCTGACCGGCAGGTTTTGACGGATCTTCGGGCCGCGCGGGAACATCTCGCGCGGCCCGCGCGTTTTCCGGTCATACGTTTTCTCGGTTCCTGGGCACGATGTCCGACCGAGGGGCTACGGTATGCACCCACAAGGTGACATGCAGCAACGCCGGGAGAAGCCTTGAGCGTTCCGTACGACACGGCAGCGTACGAACCACCCGAGTCGCACGAGTCTCCGGAGGAGCACCTCGCGCGACTGCTCGGCCGTGCCCTGAACTCCTTCGAGCTGCCGGACGAGACGATACGGCTGGTCCTGGACTGCGCGCTGGCATACGACAGTTCGCTGCACTCCGCGCATCACTGCGCGGGTCTGCACCGGGAGACGTACCGGCACACGTGGCTGCTCAGTGACGGTTCGGCGCTGACCCTGTGGGAGCTCGTCCACAACACCGTGCTGGGCCGTGAGGCGCAGCACGAGGTGTATGTCGACGAGGAGGAGTTGCGCACGGCGACCGCGCGCCTGCCGATGCCGCCGGACACGACGGACTTCGAACTCCCGGTGCTGGTGCACCTGTCACCGATCCCGGAGCCCCGGCACGCCTATCTGGCGGACAACTCGGCGGACCACGCGCGCCGCTTATTGCGCCGCGCGGAGAACGCGGACCGGCCGGACGAGGAGACGGCGGCGCTGCTGGCGACGGCGTTCGCGCACCAGATCATCCAGGCCTTCGGCCGCCCCTACCGAGCGGGCCGCGCGGCGGTCTGCTTCTCGCTCTACGAGCACGCGTTCCTGCTGCCCGACGGCGCGGAGATCTCCCTGTGGGAGGTCGAGCACACGGCCACGCCGGACGGCCGTCACATGTGCGAGGTGTACGTCAGCGAGGATGCGGCCCGCGACGCGATGGAGCGGCGGGCGGCGCAGTTCTCCTGAGGCGGGGCGAGTGTCAGCGCCCGTCGCCGAGCTGTCGTACGAGACCCGCGAAGGCGTCGCGTTCCGCGGGGGTCAGTTCGACGGACTCCAGGTGGGGGGCGGTGTCGCGCCGGCCCGGGAGGCCGTGGAGCGGGTGGGCCGCGTGCCACACGGTGGGCTCGACGAGGGCGCGGCGCAGGATGCGTGTCAGGCCGAGCACCCAGGCGACGGTCGCCAGGGCGAGAACGGCCACACCGGTCAGCTGGAGGATCGAGAGGTGCTCAGGCATGCGTTCCAGTAGACACCACGGTCCGGGACCGTGGTCCCGGACCGTGATGAATCTCGCAGTTGCCGTGAACACCTCACGGTCGCCCAAAAGCGGCTAGGCGGCGATCGGTTGCTTGGCCTCCGCCGTGGGGGCGGATATGTCCTTCGGCGCTCCGGGGGCCGTGGCACCGGCGGCCGGCTTGCGCATGCCCTTCAGTACGACGACCAGGCCCGCCGTGACGGACATGCCGACCGCGATGGCGATCAGGTAGAGGAACGGGCTGCCGATCAGCGGGACCACGAAGATGCCGCCGTGCGGGGCGCGCAGGGTCGCGCCGAAGGCCATCGACAGGGCGCCGGTGATCGCGCCGCCCACCATCGAGGACGGGATGACCCGCAGGGGGTCGGCCGCCGCGAACGGGATGGCGCCCTCGGAGATGAAGGAGGCGCCCAGGACCCAGGCGGCCTTGCCGTTCTCGCGCTCGGTCTCGGTGAAGAGCTTGCCGCGCACGGTCGTCGCCAGGGCCATCGCCAGCGGCGGGACCATGCCGGCCGCCATGACCGCGGCCATGATCTTCATCGCCGAGTCACTGGGGTTGGAGACCGCGATACCCGCCGTGGCGAAGGTGTACGCGACCTTGTTGACCGGGCCGCCGAGGTCGAAGCACATCATCAGGCCGAGCAGGGCGCCCAGCAGGATGGCGTTCGAGCCGCTGAGGCCGTTGAGCCAGTCGGTCATGCCCTTCTGCGCGGAGGCGATCGGTTTGCCGATGACCACGAACATCAGGAACCCGACGACCGCCGTGGAGATCAGTGGGATCACCACCACCGGCATGATCCCGCGGACCGCCTTGGGGATCTTCACCTTCTGGATCGCCAGCACCACGCCACCGGCGATCAGACCGGCCGCCAGACCGCCCAGGAACCCGGCGTTGATGGTGGAGGCGATCATGCCGCCGACGAAGCCCGGCACCAGACCGGGCCGGTCCGCCATGCCGTAGGCGATGTAGCCGGCCAGCACCGGGACCAGGAAGCCGAAGGCGACGGCGCCGACCTGGAACATCAGCGCTGCCCAGCTGTCGGTCTGCGTCCACACGAAGTGCTGCATGACCGAGGGCGCGGACTTGATCTCGTAGCCGCCGATCGCGAAGCCGAGGGCGATCAGCAGACCGCCGGCCGCGACGAACGGGACCATGTAACTGACGCCGGACATCAGCCACTTGCGGAGCATCGAGCCGTAGCCCTCGCCCGCCTCGCCGCCGCGCTCGACCGGCGTGGGCGCGGATCCGCCGCTGACCTCGCCGCGCTCCGCCTTGCCGCGGACCTCGGTGATCAGTTCGGCGGGACGGTTGATGCCCGCCTTCACACCGACGTCGACGGTCGGCTTGCCGGCGAAGCGTTCCTTCTCCCGTACGGGTACGTCGTGGGCGAAGATCACGGCGTCCGCCGCCGCGATCACCGCCGGGTCGAGCCGGGTGAAACCGGCCGAGCCCTGTGGCTCCACGACGAGTTCGACACCGGCCTCGCGGCCCGCGTTCTCCAGCGACTCGGCCGCCATGTAGGTGTGCGCGATACCGGTCGGACAGGAGGTGACGGCGACGATCCGGAACGGACGGTCGCCCTCCCCCGCCGTGTCCGTGCTGCCCGTCGCGGCGCCGGCGGAGGCCGCCGCCGGCGTCGCGACGGAGTCTGTGGAGCCCTCGGGCTCGTCGCCGCGGATCAGCGCCGCCGCGCTCTCCGCGTCGGCCACCGACCGCAGCGCGGTGGTGAACTCGGCGTTCATGAGCTGCCGGGCGAGCGCCGACAGGATGGTGAGGTGGGCGTCGTCGGCGCCGGCGGGGGCGGCGATCAGGAAGATCAGGTCGGCGGGGCCGTCCGGGGCGCCGAAGTCGACGCCCTCCGCGCTGCGCCCGAAGGCGAGGGACGGCTCGGTGACGTACTCGCTGCGGCAGTGCGGGATGCCGATGCCGCCGTCGAGGCCGGTCGGCATCTGCGCCTCGCGGGCGGCCACGTCGGCGAGGAAGCCGTCGAGGTCGGTGACCCGGCCCTGGGCGACCATGCGCTCGGCGAGGGCACGTGCCGCCGCCTCTTTGGTATCGGCGGACAGGTCGAGGTCGACCAGGTCCGCGGTGATCATCTCGCTCATCGCGGGCTCCTTCGCACGCGTATCGCCCGGGTGGTGCTGTGGGCGGGGGTGGGGACGGGGGTGAAGCGGGTTATTGCGGAGGTGGTGGTGGAGGCGGGGTCGGGGAAACTCCGCCTCCACCGGGCGGCAGGGCGGCTCGGGGTGCCCCGCCTCCCTTCGGCCGCGGCGGTCAACGGGGAGTACCGCCGCTTCGTGGCCGGTTCGAGGGGTGTCCTGGAGGCCGTAGAAACGTTCATGCGACCGGCTCCGTCAGTACGAGGTCCACCGGGACGTCGGCCGTGACGGTCACGGCGGACGGGTCGAGGTCGGCCGGGGTGGGCATCACGCTGCCGGGGAGCTGGACGGCCGCCGCGCCGTGGGCGACCGCCGAGGCGAGCGCCTCCGGGCCGTGGCCGCCGGCGATCAGGAAGCCGGCCAGCGAGGAGTCCCCCGCGCCGACATTGCTGCGTACGACGTCGACGCGCGCGCTGCCGTACCAGGCGCCCGAGGCGTCGACCAGCAGTTGGCCGTCCGCGCCGAGGCTGGCGAGGACCGCGCCCGCGCCCAGCTCCCGCAGTTCCTCGGCTGCCTTGACCGCGTCGCCGACGGTGGCGAGGGGGCGGGAGACGGCCTCCGCGAGTTCCTCGGCGTTGGGCTTGACGACGTCAGGGCGTTCGCGCAGGGCCTCGATGAGCGCGGGGCCCGAGGTGTCCAGGGCGATACGGACACCGGCGGCGTGCGCGCGGGCGACCAACTCGGCGTACCAGGACGGCGCGAGGCCGCGCGGGAGGCTGCCGCAGCAGGCGATCCAGTCGGCGTCACGGGACTGCCGGCGGACCGTCTCCAGGAGCAACTCCTGTTCGGCAGCGGTCAGTTCGGGGCCGGGGGCGTTGATCTTCGTGAGGACGCCGTCCGCCTCGGCGAGGGCGATGTTCGAGCGGGTGGCCCCGGCGACCGGGACCGGCGCGACCTCGATGCCCTGCGAGTCGAGCAGGCTGGCGACCAGCGCGCCCGGCGCACCACCCAGCGGCAGCACCGCGACCGTGCGCTGTCCGGCGGCGGCGACGGCACGCGAGACGTTGACGCCCTTGCCGCCCGGGTCCATGCGCTCGCCGGTGGCCCGTATGACTTCACCGCGGTCGAGGGAGGGGACCTCGTAGGTGCGGTCGAGGGACGGGTTCGGGGTGACCGTGAGGATCATGCGCGCACTACTTCCATGCCGCCGCGCTCCATGGCGGTGGCGTCTTCTGGGCTCAGCCCGCTGTCGGTGATCAGGAGGTCCACATCGCTCAGGGCTCCGAAGCGGGCGAAGTGCTCCTGGCCGTGCTTGGCGGAGTCGGCGAGCAGCACCACCCGGCGGGCGGCGCCCATCGCAGCGTGCTTGACCGCGGCCTCGGCGAGGTCGGGCGTGGTCAGCCCGTGCTCGGCGGAGAAGCCGTTGGCCGCCACGAACACGACGTCGGCGCGGATCTCGCCGTACGCCCGCAGCGCCCAGGCGTCGACGGCGGCGCGCGTACGGTGCCGCACGCGCCCCCCGACGAGGTGGAGCTGCATGCCCGGGTGGTCGGCGAGGCGGGCCGCGATGGGCAGGGAGTGGGTGACGACGGTGAGTTCGGCCTCCAGCGGGACGATGCCCGCGAGGCGGGCCACCGTCGTACCGGCGTCGAGGATCACCGTGCCCTGCATGGGCAGTTCGGCGAGGGCCGCCTTGGCGATGCGGTCCTTCTCGTCGGCTGCCGTCGACTCGCGCTCGGCGAGGTCGGGCTCGAAGTCGAGCCGTCCGGCCGGTATGGCCCCGCCGTGCACCCGGCGCAGCAGACCCGCGCGGTCGAGGGCCTTCAGGTCGCGGCGGATCGTCTCCGCCGTGACCTGGAACTCCTCGGCCAGCGATACGACGTCCACCCGGCCGCCGTCACGGGCCAGCCGGAGGATCTCCTGCTGCCGCTCCGGTGCGTACATGTCCGTTCGCCTCCGACCAGTGCCCGAACTTGTGGTTTCGCTCGGAGGCTACGCCCACATTTCCGGAAAGTAAACAGGTTCGGGCATCAGGCGGACATGAACGGGCAGAGAGGCAACATCAACGGGGATCAGTTGCGGCGCAGGTCCTTGATCTTCTTCTCGGCGGCGAGGACGGCGCGCACCAGGTCACCCCGGGCGGTCTCCTGCCGCATGGCCTGGACGAGTTGGGCGCGGTGCTCCTGGACACCGATGCGTACGGCCGCCGGGCCGGACTCGGGCAGGGCGGTGGCGACGTAGTCCTTCACGCACTCGACGACCTTCCTCAGCTCGGACCGGACGGCCTCGGTGGTGTCGGCTATTCCCTCGATCATGTTGCCGGTCTGCGAGATCTCGGCGAAGTCGTCGGCCGCGCAGGGCTTCCGGGTGAGGCGGCACTGTGCCTTGTAGAGATCGGCGAGCCACTCGGCGGGCTTGTCGTATTCGGCGTTCGTCTCGTCCTTGCGACGGATCCTCCGGGTCCAGGCGAAGACTCGTCGCTGGTGCTGGTACATCAGAACGCCGATGACACCCCCGCCGAGGGCGGACGCAAGGGGCGCCAGGAGGGTGCTGGTCATCATGCTGTGGTCCGTTCAGGGGTGGGCGTTCCCGGCGGCACGGTGACGCAGCGCGTCCACGTCGTGGACGACGAACCGGCGGTACCCGGCCTCGACGATCCCGTGGTAGCGCAGGGTCCTGATCGCGTTCTCCGTGGTGGAGACGGCGAGCTGGAGAGCGGCGGCGAGGTCCTTCTGGCTCGGGCCGGTGATCCTGACGCGGTCCGCCCGGGGGTCGGGGCAGCCCGCGGTGTCGGCGAGGTGCGCGAGAAGCCTGCTGACCCGCTCCAGGGGCGGCCTGGTGGCCATGGTGTAGACGAGTTCGTCGCTGCGGTTGCGGTCCTCCAGGCTGCGCAGCAGGGCGCGCTGGACCTCGGGCCACTTGCGCAGCAGGGCGTTGAAGTAGTGGGCGCGGCAGGGGATGACGACGGTCCCGGTCAGGCACTTGGTGCGGACGGCGGAGTCGTCGGTGACGAGCTTGGCCTCGCCGACCAGCTGGCCGCGGCCCCGGAACCGGGTGACGGTGGGGACGTTCTCCCCAGCGCCCAGCGGGAAGCGGTCCTGGCGTACGACGCCGTCCCAGATGATGTACACGTCCTGGTCGGCCGGCCCGATCGGCAGGTGCTCGTCGCGCGCGAAGGCACGGCCGCGCAGGCCGGTCCGCAGCAGCGAGCGCCAGTCCTCGGCCGCCAGCCACCGCAGGAAGCTTCCCTCGGGCTGGTTCTCGGGGGCCAGCAGGAGATCGGGCGGACGGGCGGTGTCGACGGTCGAGGGCATGCTCACTCCCCCGCTCCGGCGTACGCGCCCTGCGGTACGCGCTGGTGGCGAGGTATCACGGTACGCATGGGGTCTGAATTCCTTTCCCTGTTTCTCTGTTCTGTTGAGGCTCTGGAACCCCACTGGTCGGCGAGGTTCCGGAGTGACGGGTCCGGCCTCCCTCTCCGGGAGGTACGGCAACCGCCCGGTTGGTGAGGCCGGGCGGGCGGAAACAGCAGCGGGACAGACCGTACCGCTGGTCGCGAGAGATAAGCCAGTCGGCATTCCGAAGGCGCCGGGACGGTTAGCGATCATGGTCGAAACCCCCTCGCCATGGGGTTTTACGACAGGAGATCACGCGCGCTCCGAATGGAAAAGTAGCCACCCATTGCGTAATTACCAATCCGCTTATCCCCGTTATCGGCGTGCCCCCCGGGACGCGGCAGGGACCTTCTCCGCCGGGCGACATATGACGTCCACACAAACGGGCGGCAAAGACGAGAGGCCCCGGGGCACCACCCCCAGGACCTCCCGGAAAGGTCCGGACCCGTCAGGATCAGACCGCTGCCCAGTAAACACCACGGACCCGCTTTGGGTCACTCCCCATCAGGCAGGAAGCGGCCCGCACCGCCGGACGGCCGACCCAATTCCCCAACCGTGGGGGTGTCACCGACAGCGCACCTTTCCGCACGCGCCGTCGAGACATCCCGCCCGGCCGCGCGCTTTACCCCTTTTATGCACGCGCGAGCAAGACCGCCCCTATCCTCACCGGGGTGGGACGACTTCCCCACGTGACAGCAACCGATCAAGACCAAACAGATTCGGCCAAAGCACCCCCGCCCCGCCGACGCCCGATTCGGCCGACAGTACGCCCGCCGAATTAACCGGCCGACACCTCGGCAATTACTTTCCGAGAGGCAATCCAAGCCGACAGGAAATACGGCCAATCCGCGCCAGGAACGGATTCCCGTCCATGAATCAACGGTTCACCACAGCACATCACCAAATATCGACTAATGGATAAGGGCACGACCGTTCGGCCGCATCACCACGCCCCTCCCACCCTCACTCCCGCCCCATCTTTCACTCTGTCAGTTTTCTTGCGGGGCAGGCGAGTTGGGCGCCCGAGCCGCTCCGAAGCCGGAGTGTCCGGTCCAGATGCGGTGATTTCGCCACACAGCGTGTCGTTCGGTACCGAGTCCGCCGTCGGATCTGCCCGGCGTGCGCCTCCCCTCGCGCACCGGCGTACGCCAACTCCGACGGCTCGCGTCGAGCGCCCCGCCCCCGGTACGGCCTCGGGGCGGGGCGCTCGACTGCGGTGCGTCCGTCAGCGGATCGCATCAACTCCCTTCGGAGACAGCCCCCTTGGCCGTCCGCCCCGGCAGCGCGAACATCAGCAGGAAGATCAGGCCCATCACCGCGGCGACCCAACCCAGCGCGTTCTGGAAGGCGTTGACGAACGCCGGGCCCACCTCGGCCGGGGTCAGCCGGTCGCCGATCGAGCCGAAGAAGACCACCGACACCAGCCCGAGCCCCAGCGCGTTGCCCATCTGCTGCACGGTGTTGATGAGTCCGGACGCGGAACCCGCGTACTCGCGCGGCACCTCGGAGAGGATCGTGTCGGTCAGCGGGGCGAAGATCAGGCCCATGCCGGCGCCCATCACGACCAGCGGGAGCGCCATCTGCCAGGAGGCGATGGCCAGTTGGTACCGGTCGGACTCCCAGAGGTAGAGCAGCACGCCCGCCACCATCACCAGCGCACCGGCCTGGAGGACGTTGCGTCCGCCGACACGCGGGACCAGCTTCTGGACGGACATCCCGGCGGCCACCGAGCAGGCGATCGAGAACGGCACGCCGGTCAGCCCCGCCCGCAGCGGGCTCCAGCCGAGTCCGGTCTGCATGTACAGCGTCCAGACCAGGAAGAAGATGCCGAGTCCGACGCCGAAGACGGTCTGCACGGCGATGCCGGCCGCGAAGCTCTTCACCTTGAACAGGGAGAGTTCGACGAGCGGGGAACCGTCCTGCGCGGCCTTCCGCTTCTCGTACGCCACCAGTCCGCTGAAGACGCCGATCGAACCGGACATCGACACGAACCCCCAGGCGGGCCAGCCCAGTTCGTCGCCGCGGGTGAGGGGATACAGCAGCATGAGCAGCCCGAGGGTGACCAGGGCGACGCCGACGAGGTCCAGCTTCAGCGCGCGCGGCGCCTTCGACTCGGTGATGAAACGGCTGCCCAGGATCAGGCCCGCGATGCCGACGGGCAGGTTGATCAGGAAGATCGGGCGCCATTCGAGACCGAAGAGGTTCCACTCGGTGAGCAGGGCGCCGAGCAGCGGCCCGGAGACCGCGCCCAGGCCCACGATCGCGCCGAACAGCCCGAAGACCTTGCCGCGTTCGTGCGCCGGGAAGGTGGCGTGCACGATCGACAGCACCTGCGGCACCATCATCGCGGCCATCCCGCCCTGCAGGATGCGCGAGGCGACCAGCATCTCCGGGTTCGCGGCGAAGCCGCACAGGGCGGAGGCGAGCGTGAAGCCGCCGATCCCGAGCAGGAACAGCCGCTTGCGGCCGTAGATGTCGCCGAGCCGTCCGCCGGTGATGAGTCCGGCGGCGAAGGCGAGCGCGTAACCGGCCGTTATCCACTGGATCTGGCTGAAGGAGGCGCCGGCGTCCCGCTGGATCGACGGGATCGCGACATTGACGATCGTGACGTCGACGAGGTCCATGAAGGCCGCGGTCATCACGATCGCGAGGGCGAACCAGCGCCGCCGGTCGGCCGTACGTGCCGGTTCCGTCGAGACGGCCGGGCTGTCCGCAAGGAGTTCGGTGGAGGTCATGGCTTGAAGCTATGACGCCACTAGGTCAGATCGTGTCCTAGTTCTACGGCATCCTCGAACTCATGACGACGACGGTGACGACAGCGGCGACAACAGCGGTGACGACGACGGAGCACTCATGACCACGGACACTCCGGCCCGGCTCCTCCAGCTCCTCTCCCTCCTCCAGACGCCCCGCGAGTGGCCGGGCGGAGAGCTGGCCGACCGGCTCGGGGTCTCCCGTCGCACGGTCCGGCGGGACATCGACCGGCTCCGCGAACTGGGCTACCCGGTGCAGGCGACCCTGGGCGCCGACGGCGGCTACCGGCTGGTCGCGGGCAAGGCGATGCCGCCGCTCGTCCTCGACGACGAGGAGGCGGTGGCCATCGCGGTCGGCCTGCGGGCGGGCGCCGGGCACGCGGTCGAGGGCGTGGACGAGGCGTCCGTAAGGGCGCTGGCGAAGCTGGAACAGGTGCTCCCCGCGCGGCTACGGCACCGGGTCGCCACCCTCCAGGCCGCCACGACGGCGCTGACCAGTGGCGACGGGGCGAGCATCGCGCCCGAGACGCTGACCGTGATGGCCTCGACGGTGGCCGGGCACGAGCGGCTGCGGTTCGCGTACCGCGCGAAGGACGGCACCGAGTCGCGCCGGGTGACGGAGCCGTACCGACTCGTCTCGACCGGCCGGCGCTGGTACCTCGTGGCCTACGACCTCGACCGCGAGGACTGGCGGACGTTCCGGGTCGACCGGGTGAGCGAGCCGTTCGCGACGGGGGCGCGGTTCGCGCCGCGCGAGCTGCCCACCGGAAGTGCCGCGGAGTATCTGCGGCAGTCGATGTACCGGCAGCAGCGGGCCTACGAGTACACCGTGACCTTCGCCGCGCCCGCCGACGTCGTCGCCGCACGCGTCCCGGCCTGGATGGGCACACCCGAGCCGCTCGACGCGCACCGGTGCCGCCTGCGCGCCACGACCGGCGACGAGGTGCGCTGGCTGGCCGCCCGGCTGGCCCTGCTGGAGTTCGAGTTCACGGTCCAGGAGCCGGCGGAACTGGTGCGCTGCGTAAGGGAGTTGGGGGAACGGCTGAGCAGGGCGGCAGGGGGCGGGCCGGTACGGCACGAGTGAGGCGACCTCGCCCCGCTCCATGACGGCTCACCCCACCCCCCGAGCCGTCCCGATCTCCCCCCAGGGAAAGTCCCGCAGCGCCCGCAGGTTCCGCAGCGCCGACTCCGCCGGGCCGGTGAGTGTGCCCGGGTGTTCCTTTCCGGTGGCCCAGCCCTCGACCGCAGTCCGTACGGCGGCGCTCGCGACGGCGGCGGCGAAGCGCAGCTCCGGGGAGGTCGCGCTCGGGGCGCGGACGGCGAGGGTGGGGTCGCCGCTGGTGACACGTTCCAACAGGACCTCGCCCAGGGTCCGTTCCGACGCCTGGCAGACCTCCGCCCACACCTTCCGCAGGCCGGGGCTGGACTCCGCCATGCCGATCAGGGTGCGCGCCCAGGTCCACGAGTACGTGGAGACGCCCACCCCGGGGGTCAGTGTGTGGCGCACGCCGTGTTCCAGGGCCTCCGGCACCGACAGTGCGGGCGGGGCCGCGCGCACCGCGTCCGCCCAGCGCTGGGCGCCGGCCGCGTAGAGCGGGGCGACGGCCTCTTCCTTGGTGGCGAAGTAGCGGTAGAAGGTGCGCGGGGCGATACCGGCACGCTGGGCGATGTCCTCGGCGCGGGTGGCCCGCAGCCCGTGTCTGGCGAAGAGCCCGGCCGCCGCCCGGGCGATCTCCATCCGGGTCTCGGCCTTGCGCCGCTCGGTCAGCGAGAGCGGTGCGGAGGGAGAGGCTGGGCGGGAATCCGGTGCTGGGGTGGGGCTGCTCACACCGGCAGGCTATGCCGCTGTGGCACAATCTGCCATTCGGCGGGCCACCCCGGGGTTCAGGTACGGGGTGCCCCGCCATCCCAGCATGTCCGCACCTCGCCCGCGCCGCCCGCCCGTGAAAAGAGCCGGGCCCCGACGCCTGGGGGGACAGGCGCCGAAGCCCGGCTCGGGAAAGTCCCGGCGCCGGGGGGGGATTTGCGTCGGGACTTGGCTCAGTGGGGTCACGGAGCAGCGCCCTCAAGCCTCAACTCCTGGGCCCTGAAGTCTTGTTCCCCAGGCCCCACGGATTGAAGCGGCGTTGCACAGCCATGTTTGCGCGGTCTCGCGCCACCGGGCGTACGCGGCCGGGCGTGCACCCGGAGTCGTACGCGCCCCGGGGCTGCCGGGCCGCCGGACGGGGAGCCGGGAAGTCACGCCCCCGGCAACCCCTCCGGCGCCCCCGCCGGAGGGGTTGCTGCTCAGTGCCTGCCCTACGCCGCCGCGTCGAACCCGGTCTGGCTGGCCAGCTTCTTCAGTTCCAGCAGGGCGTGCTTCTCGATCTGGCGGATGCGCTCGCGCGTCAGGCCGTGCTCCTTGCCGACCTCGGTGAGCGTGCGCTCCCGGCCGTCCTCCATGCCGTACCGCATCTTGATGATGGAGGCCGTGCGCTGGTCGAGGCGGCCGATCAGGTCGTCCAGTTCCTCGCTGCGCAGCAGGGTCATGACGGACTGCTCGGGCGAGACCGCGGAGGTGTCCTCCAGGAGGTCACCGAACTGCGTGTCGCCGTCGTCGTCCACCGACATGTTCAGCGAGACCGGGTCGCGCGCCCAGTCCAGGACGTTCGTCACCCGCTCCGGCGTCGTGTCCAGCTCGGCGGCGATCTCCGCGTGCTCGGGCTCGCGGCCGTTCTTGCGGTTGAACTCGCGCTGCACGCGCCGGATCCGGCCCAGCTCCTCCACCAGGTGGACGGGGAGCCGGATGGTCCGGGACTGGTCGGCGATCGAGCGGGTGATGGCCTGACGGATCCACCAGGTCGCGTACGTCGAGAACTTGAAGCCCTTGCGGTAGTCGAACTTCTCGACCGCGCGGACCAGGCCCGCGTTGCCCTCCTGGATCAGGTCGAGCAGAGGCAGGCCGCTACGGGGGTAACGGCGGGCCACGGCCACGACCAGACGGAGGTTGGACCGGATGAAGACGTCCTTGGCACGCTCCCCTTCGGCGACCAGGGCCTCCAGCTCTTCGCGGGTGGCGTCCGCCTGGGACACCTCCTCGCCGTCGAGGACCTGGCGCGCGAACACGCCCGCTTCGATGGTCTGTGAAAGCTCGACTTCCTTGGCGGCGTCGAGCAGCGGTGTGCGCGCGATTTCGTCGAGATACATGCCGACCAGGTCGCGGTCGGCGATCTCGCCGCCATGGGCGCGAACACTGCGCGCCACGCCGGAGGTCTCGCCGGAGGCGGACTTACGACGGGCGACGGCACGGGTTGCCATGCGTGCTCCCTTGCGATGGTGGGTCAGCAGGTGTTCGTCGGATGCTTCGGCACTCTTCTCGTGTGCCCTGCATCTGATGGAAACAACGACTGGAATCCGGACAGAATTCCCGACCCACTCCCCTATTTTTCTGATCTTGCAGTACCCTGTCCGGCCACAAGGGAGGTCCGATGTCGTCGGAACGTACAGAGGTGCAGGTCAGGCCAGGAGTCGAGAGTGACCTCGACGCCCTCACCGACATCTACAACCACTACGTACGCGAGACCCCGATCACCTTCGACACCGCCGCCTTCTCGCCGGAGGAGCGCCGCCCTTGGCTGCTCTCCCACCCTGAAGACGGCCCATACCGGCTGAAGGTTGCCGTGGACGGGATCTTCCAAGGAAACTCACAGCGAATCCTCGGCTACGCCACATCCAGCCCTTACCGGGTGAAGCCCGCCTACTCGACCTCGGTCGAGGTCACGATCTACCTCGCCCCGGATGCCGGCGGGCGCGGTATCGGCACGCTGCTCTACAAGGCGCTGTTCGAGTCCCTGGAGACCGAGGACGTGCACCGGGCGTACGCGGGCATCGCACAGCCCAACGAAGCGTCCACGCGGCTGCATGAACGCTTCGGCTTCCGGTACATCGGCACCCACCGGGAGGTGGGCCGCAAGTTCGGCCGCTACTGGGATGTCGCCTGGTACGAGAAGGAGTTGTAGCTCCCGCAGGTCCTCGGTCTCAGGTTTTACGGCCGTCAGCCGAACTGCACCGACCGCTTCGCCATCCCCATCCAGAACCCGTCGATCACGGAGGGGTTCAGCGCCTCCGGCGCGTCCAGCTCACCGGCGGCCTCCGCCGCGCCCATGGTGACGAACAGCGGGGCGAAGTGCTCGGTGCGCGGGTGGGCGTAACGCCCGGCCGGTGCCTTGTGGAGGAAGTCGAGCAGGCCGTCCCAGTCCCGTGCCTCCAGCGCCCGCCTGCCCCAGTCGTCGAACTCGGAGGACCAGGTGGGCACTCCGCCGCCGGTGTGGCGCAGGGCGGCCAGGTTGTGGGTGAAGAAGCCGGAGCCGACGATCAGGACACCCTCGTCGCGCAGGGGTGCCAGCTTGCGGCCGATCTCCATCAGCTTCACCGGGTCGAGGGTCGGCATGGAGACCTGGAGGACCGGGATGTCGGCGGCCGGGAACATCTCGACGAGCGGGACGTACGCCCCGTGGTCGAGGCCGCGGTCGGGGACGTCCTGCACGGGGATGCCCGGGGCGCGCAGCAACTTCCGTACGGACTCGGCGAGTTCGGGTGCGCCCGGGGCGTCGTAGCGGACCTGGTAGTAGTGCTCGGGGAAGCCCCAGAAGTCGTAGACCAGGGGGACCGGGTCGGTGGCACCGAGGGCGAGGGGGGCCTCCTCCCAGTGCGCGGAGACCATGAGGATCGCCTTGGGGCGGGGGAGGTCGGCGGACCAGGCGGCGAGTTCGCCGGGCCAGATGGGGTCGTCCGCGAGGGGCGGCGCGCCGTGGCTGAGATAGAGGGCGGGCATGCGCTCCGGTGCGGCGGTGGACATGACGGTCACTCCCCAGGGTCGAACCATGATCGAACATGGCACTCGAACTCGATACTTGAACTCTCAAACTTCTTGTGCGCCAGCCTACGCCGCATTTGTTTAACCTTCAAGGAGAGCTCTCGTACAGTGGAGGGCATGAACACGGCACCCGCACCCGCTGACGCAGCGGCACCCGCTGACGAACCCCGCTGGCTCACCGCCGAGGAGCAGCGTGTCTGGCGCTTCTACATGCACGCCAGCACCCTCCTGGAGGACCATCTGGACCGTCAGCTCCAGCGGGACGCGGGCATGCCGCACATCTACTACGGCCTTCTCGTCCAGCTCGCCGATGCGCCCGGCCGCCGGCTGCGGATGACCGAGCTGGCCATGAACGCGAAGATCACCCGCTCCCGCCTCTCGCACGCGATCGCGCGGCTGGAGAAGAACGGGTGGGTGCGCCGCGAGGACTGCCCCTCCGACAAGCGCGGCCAGTTCGCGGTGCTGACCGACGCGGGGTACGAGGTGCTCAGCCGTACCGCCCCGGGCCATGTGACCGCCGTACGGCAGGCGTTGTTCGAGCGGCTGAGCCCGGAACAGCAGAAGTCCCTCGGCGAGATCATGGAGATCGTCGCCGAGGGACTTCAGCCGAACGAAGCGGGCGCGGATCTGCCCTGGCTCCGCTGAGCCGCTCAACTCAGGCGGAAACCAGGGCAGTTCCTGGGAGTCGTACGTACGGGGCGTCCCCTTCCCCGTACGTACGGATGGTGCGAAGGGGGTACGACCGGGTCGGGCGTCGTCAGTGGGCGACGACCGGGACCTTGAACTCGTCCTCGACGCCGTCACCGGAGGCGACCGGGTCGGAACCCTGCTTGCCCGCGTTGACGAGGACCGAGACGATCACCGCAGCCGTCACCAGCATGCCGACGGCGAACCAGATGGCGTTGGTGTAGCCGTGCACCTGGCCCTGCAGCGCGACGAGCTGCTGCTGGGTCTTGGACGTACCGGCACCGGCGATGTGGTCCTTGATGTACGCGGTCGTCGCGGAGGCGGCGATCGTGTTCAGCAGGGCCGTACCGATGGCGCCACCCACCTGCTGCGAGGTGTTGACCATCGCGGAGGCGACACCCGCGTCCCGGGGCTCGACGCCCAGGGTGGCCAGGGACATGGCCGGCATGAACGCCGTACCCATGCCGAGACCGAGCAGCAGCATCGCGGGCAGGATGATCGAGGCGTACGACGAGCCGATCTCCAGCTGCGTCATCAGGAGCATGCCGACCGCGGCGACCAGGAAGCCGGGGCCCATGAGCAGGCGGGCCGGCAGGCGGGTCATCAGGCGGGTGCCGATCTGGGTCGAGCCGACCATCATGCCGACGATCATCGGCATGAAGGCGAAGCCGGTCTTGATCGGCGAGAAGCCCTTCACGACCTGCAGGTAGTAGGTGAGGAAGAGGAACGTGCCGAACATCGCGATGATGGCGATGCCGAGCGAGAGGTAGATACCGCCGCGGTTGCGGTCGGTGACGACGCGCAGCGGCAGCAGCGGGGCCTTGACCTTCGCCTCGACGACGACGAACGAGACCAGCAGGACCGCCGACGCGATGAACAGCGCGATGGTCGAGGAGTCGCCCCAGCCGTTGGACTCGGCGCGGGTGAAGCCGTAGACGAGCGAGACCAGGCCGAGGGTGGAGAGCAGGACACCCGGGATGTCGAGCGGGTTGCGGTTGCGGCCGCCCTCCGGCTCACGGATGACGAAGTACGCGCCGAGCGCGGCCACGATGGCGAACGGGATGTTCACGAAGAACGTCCAGCGCCAGTCCAGGTACTCGGTCAGCACACCGCCGAGGATGAAGCCGACGGCGCCGCCGCCACCGGCGATCGCGCCGTAGATACCGAACGCCTTGGCGCGTTCCTTGGCGTCCGTGAACATCACGGCGAGCAGGGAGAGCGCGGCGGGCGCGAGCAGTGCGCCGAAGGCGCCCTGGAGGGCACGGGCGCCGAACATCATGGCGCCGGTGGTGGCCACGCCACCGAGGGCGGACGCGGCGGCGAAGCCGGTCAGACCGACGACGAAGGCGCGCTTGCGCCCCCACAGGTCGGCTATACGACCGCCGAAGAGCAGCAGACCGCCGAAGGCGAGGGCGTAGGCCGTGACGACCCACTGCCGGTTGCCGTCGGAGATGCCCAGGTCGGTCTGGGCGGACGGGAGGGCGATGTTCACGATGGTGGCGTCGAGCACGACCATCAGCTGGGCGAGCGCGATGAACGCGAGCGCTTTCCAGCGGTTGGCATGGGCTTCGTGCTCGGCGGCCTCGGAGGCCTTGTCGAGAGCGCCGGGGGCGCTTCGAGCTGTTTCAGACATGGTGGTACCCACTTCGGGACTTCGTGACGGAAAAATACGGAAGAAGGACGTGTTCGGGGACGGCTCGTCGACGAGTGACACTCTGCGGTCGCTACGACGACGAGAGCCGGTGCTTGTTGTTGAGACGGGCGTGACGCTCTGAACTAATCGGTCAGGGCTGCCGGAGATCCTCCATGGTCGCGGCCGTGCCGGGCAGGACCGAGCGGGCCGGGGCCCGTAGTCCGTCCAGGAACAGCTGCAGGTGTCGGTGTACGAAGCGGTCGGCGCTGAGGCAACCGGTGCCGGCCGGGGGCCTGCTGAGCTGGGCCACGGCGACCATCACATCGCCGACACCCACGTCCGTACGGAGCTGTCCGGACCGCCTGGCCCTGTCCATGACCTCGTCGATGAGCTGCTCGACCCGCTCCCGCGCGGCTTCCAGGTCCGGGTGGAACTGGTCGAACGTGCTGGAGATCATGGGGCACAGCGCGCTGATCCGCTCGTCGGCGGACACGTGCACGAAGCGCTCCAGAGCGGCGAAGGCGTCGCCGGTCTCGTTGAGCGCCTGCTCGGCGGCCTCCGACGTACGGTCCATGACCGAGACCACTACCTCGCGGACGAGGGCGTCGCGGTCGGGGAAGTTGCGGTAGAGCGTGGCGTTGCCGACGCCGGCCCGGCGGGCGATCTCGTCGAGCGGCACATCGGGGCCGAACTCGACGAACATCTCGCGGGCGGCGGTGACGATCCGCTCCCGGTTGCGCAAAGCGTCGGCGCGCGGCCGGGTCACCTTTCGCTGTACGGGGGTCATCGCGGTCGTCACGGTCGACTCCTTGACTTGCGGGTGGCGATCCGGGGAAGGACTCCCCGTTTCGCTCGGACACATGGCTAAACGGGGAAACGGTCCCCGGTTATTTCCCACTCAGCGGGACAATTCATGTGACCTGGGTCACACCTCGTTTGGCTCTTTCTTCGCCCTCGTCCCACCACAACCACACGGTCGGTCTCCTCCAGCGCGCGCCCTCGCACCGCACGACACAGGGTGATCGAAAGGGTGCAGCCGGAGACCGGCGGCTGCCGTGGCGCGAAGGGTCTCCCTGCATGCAGCCCAGCCGTCGGATACGCCCGCGCCGCGTGGCCGCCCTCGCGTCCGTGACCGTCCTGACCCTCGCGGTCAGCACCTCGGCCGGTACCGGACACCTCACCCCGGGCGCCATGACGGCGGCGGGCCCGGTCGCGCTCGCCCGCACCTCCGCACTCGGCGCCTGCATGATCAACGGCCCCCTCGACACCGAGATGTCCGAGGGCATCCCCACCCCGGGCGGCTACTCCCGTTCCACCGGCACGGTCCGCGCCCTGACCCTGATGGTCGACTTCTCCGACGCCCCCGGCCAGGGCACCGCCATGGACCGCTACCACGAGTTCTTCCCGCAGACCCAGGAGTGGTTCCGCACCAGCTCCTACGGCCGTCTCGACTACCGCCCCGAAGCCCCGGTCGACCACTGGCTCCGCATGCCCAAGCCCTTCAGGTCCTACGGCATAGAGCGCGGCGCGCCCTTCGACCCCGGGTACCGGCAGCTCGTCCAGGACATCGTGGCCGCGGCCGACCCGACCGTGGACTTCAGGTCGTACGACCTCCTGAACGTCCTGGTCACTCCGAACGCGGGCCCCTCCGCCCTGGACACGGTCCTGTCGGTGACGTTCGCCGGGAACACGGAGGCCCCGGTGGCCGACGGAGTCCCGGTCTCCAACGCCTCGTTCGTCTACTCCCGCCAGGACGACGGCTCCGGCTCCTACTCCCGCACCGGCTACCGCGTCCTGCCCCACGAGAACGGCCATGTCTTCGGCCTGCCCGACCTCTACACCCAGGAGGGCGGGGGCGCGGTCGGACACTGGGACATCATGAGCGAGGACTGGGGCGCCGACAACGACCTCCTGGGCTGGCACAAGTGGAAGCTCGGCTGGCTCGACCCGTCCCAGGTCAACTGCGCGCTGACCAGAGGCACTTCGGAGTACACGCTGACCCCGCTGGAGCGCCCGGGCGGCGACGGCACCCGGCTGGTCTTCGTCCCGCTCTCCCGGCGGACGGGCTATGCCCTGGAGTTGCGGACGCACGAGGGCAACGACGAGGCGGTGTGCCGACCCGGGGTCCTCATCTACAAGGTGGAGGCGGACGTGGACACCGGGATGGGCCCGGTGAAGGTCTACGACGCCCATCGCGACAGCGGCGGCTGCACCCGAAGTCCCAATGTCCACGCCGAGTTGTCGGACGCGCCGTTCACGGCGGGGGAATCGTTCAACGATCCGCGCAGGGGTGTACGGGTCGCGGTGACCGGGGCCGATGCGGCGGGGAATTACCGGGTGACGGTTACGCGGACGCGGTAGCGGTGCCGGGCGCGGGGGCGGGGACCCGGGTTGGGACGAGGCGCCGGGCTCCGGCCCCTACGGGCTTACCGTAGGGCTGCCGAGATCGCCGTACCGGAGAGCCGATGCCCGCTGAGACCACGTTGGACGACCGTGCCGGAGCCGTGCCCGTCGAGGCGGTCGCCCCGTTGATCCGCGGGGTCGCCGTGGTGCGTCAACTCACCGACGCAGGCGGCACGTTGAGCCTCAGCGCGCTGGAACGGGCCACCGGACTCGCCCGTTCCACCGTCGACCGGATCACCGCGACGCTCGCCCGCATGGGATACGTCCGTCTCGACGGCCGGGACACGGTTCTCACGCCTCGGATCATGGAACTGGGCAACGCCTACCTGGCCGCCCTGCGGCTGCCGTCCGTCCTGGACGCCCGCGCGGACGCCGTCGCCGACGAACTGGACGAGTCGGTGTCCCTCGCCGTCGCCGACCGGGACGGCATCCGCTTCATCCACCAGGCGACCCGCCGCCGCGCCATGTCCCTGAGCTTCCGCATCGGCGACCTGCTGCCGGCCGAACGCACCGCGCCGGGACCGCTGTTCGCGACGGAGTGGACGGAACGGGACTGGGCGCGCTGGCGCGAACGCCGGGCCGCGGACCCGGAGGACCGGGGCTTCCCGGCCGTACCCCCGCGGTCGCCTTCGTCCCCCGGACCGGACTTCGAACGCTCCGTGGTCCTGGCCCGCGAGAACGGCTGGGCACTGGACGACCAGCTGATCGAACCGGGCCTGGTGGCGGTGTCCGTACCGGTACGGGATCTCCGCACCGGCACCATCGCGTGCGTGGCGAGCGTGGTGAGCCACACCAGCCGCCATACGGCGGCGGAGTTGCGGACCACGCTGTTGCCGCGGCTGCGCCTGGCGGTCGAGGCGATGGAGGAGGACCTGCGCGCCGCACCCCGGTCGGACTCGGTGGCCGCGCCCTCGGGCCTGGCGACCTGGACGGGCGCGTCCAAGCAGGAACTGGGCCGGGAGTTCGTCGAGTCGCTGGCCCGCGGACTGACGGTCCTGACGGCCTTCGGCGAGGGCCGCGCCGAGCTGACCCTCACGGAGATCGCCCAGGCGACGGGCCTGGCCCGGGCGACCGCCCGCCGGGCGCTGATCACCTACGAACACCTCGGCCTGGTCGCCGCGTCCGGCGACCGCCGCTTCACCCTGACGCCCCGGGTGCTGTCGCTGGGCTTCCCGCCCCTCTCCCGTACGACCCTTCCCGACCTCGCCCTCCCCCACCTCACCGCCCTCGCCGCCCGCATCCACGAGTCGGCGTCCCTGGCGATCCTCGTGGGCGGCGACATCCAGTACACGGCCCGGGTCGCCACGAGCCGCGTGATGAGCGTGAACATCGCGATCGGCACCCGTTTCCCGGCGTACGCGACGGCACTGGGCCGCGTCCTCCTGTCCGACGCCCCGCCCGCGACGCTACGGCAGGCCCTGGCCGACCCGCGTCCCCTGACCCCGCGCACCCTGACGGACCCCGAGGCGCTCTCGGCGGCCCTGGAGCGGGTCAGGACCCAGGGATACGCCCTGGTGGACGAGGAGTTGGAGGCGGGCCTGCGCTCACTCGCCGTCCCGGTCCGCGACCGCACCGGCCGGGTGGTCGCCGCGCTGAACACGGCAACGCATGTGGCACGCCGGTCGGCCGAGGAGTACGTCGGGGACGTCCTGCCCGAGCTGCTGGCGACGGCGGGGCGGATCGAGGCGGATCTGCGGGTGGCGGGGCGGTTCACCCGGGTGACTGAGTCGTGACCTCGGGGGGTGGAGTCGTGACCTCGGGGGGTGGGGTCGCCGGGACCTGATGCCCGGAGGGAACCGGCGTGACGCCTACGCCCCGGCGGCCGGTTCGGTCAGACCGCGCAGCCGCACCACCCACACCACGATCGCGGCCAGGGTGATCGAGACGACGGCGGTGGCCATACCGGCCCGGATGCCGGCGGACACCGTGATGCCGCTCGCGACCAGGGCCCCGAGCGGGACGCCCAGGCCGGAGGAGAGCATGCGGCGGGTGGTGTTGACCCGGCCCTGGAGCTCGGCCGGGGTGACCTCCTGGGAGTAGGTCATCGTGTTCACCAGCACGACCAGATAGGCGGTTCCCCAGGCCGCCAGCGCGACCAGCGCGATCCGCCAGTCGGTGCTGAGCACCACCACGAGTCCGAGCAGCGCGCCGGCCGGCAGCACGAGGAGCAGCAGCGGAAAGGCGTCGTAGCGGCGCCGCAGCCGGGGCAGCAGCAGGGAGCCGCCGATGCCGCCGGCGCTCCACGCCATGTAGAGCAGGCCGATACGGCCGTCGGAGCCGTGGATGCCGAGGCCGCGGTCGGCGAAGACGACGAGCTGACCGACGATGGCTCCGCCGGAGAACGACTGGAGGGTGCCGACCACGGTCATGACCCGTAGCGTCGGATGCCCGGCCAGGAAGCGCAGCCCTTCACCGACGGACTCCCGGAACCCCGGTCGCCGACCCGAACCGGCAGTGCGGGCAGGGGAGTTGGCGACGGCCCTGAGGAACAGCGCAGAGCCGGCGAAGCTCAGGGCGTCGAGGGTGAGCGTGCCCACGGGATGGAACAGGGCCATGAGGACACCCGCGAGGCCGTTGCCGACGATACGGACGACGGTCTCGGCGCCGTAGAGCGCGCTGTTGGCGTCGGTGAGTCTGTCCTTGCCGACGACGGCCGGGACGAACCCGTACCCGCCCGCGTCGAAGAAGAGGGAGAGGCTGGAGCAGAGGAACGCGACCACGACGACGTGTCCCACGGTCAGCGCGTCCAGGGCCTGCGCGACCGGCACGGAGCCGAGGCACAGGGCGCTGAGACAGTCGGTCACGATCATCATCGTCCGCCGGTCCACCCGGTCGGCGACCGCGCCCGCGATCAGACCGAACGCCAGGTAGGGCAACGTCCCGGCCGCAGCGACCAGGGAGACCAGCAACGGCGACCGGCTCTGCTGGAACACCAGGACGGGCAGCGCGACGGTGGTGACGGCGGAGCCGAGTCCGGAGACGGCGCGGGACAGCCAGAAGTTCCGGAAACCTGGGATCCGTCGGAGGGGCGGGACGTGAGGGATGGGCGGGGTGGTGTCTGCGTCGGTGACGCTGTCGGTCATCTGTCGAACTCCATGACGAAGGACCGGCGGGCGCGGAGTGGGCCGTCGGTGCGGTGCGGGGTGCTGCGGGGTGCCGGAACCGGAGTGGGTTCAGGGCATGAAAAAGGGTCGACACCCGGTCCGGTTGGTTGGTGACCGGAGGTGTCGACCCGAAGGAACGAACTGGGGGGATTTTAGCAAGGATGGGCGAGGAGGCTCTCGGCGGTTTCCGTGATGGTGTCCTCGATAGGACGTGCCCGCCAGCCGAGGAGCTGCTCGGCCTTGGCGCTCGTGGCGTCCAGGTCCCGGCCCAACTGGTGCCTCAGCAGCCGCAGTTCCGGATTCACTGTGCCCAGGGCGCGGGCGAGCCACAGGGGCAGTTCACGGGTCGGGGCCTTCGCGGCCCGCTCGCCCAGGCGGTCGCGGAGAACGCGCGCGATCTCGACCATGCGCAGGCTGTGCCCGGCGATCGCGAGGAAGCGCTGGCCGGCGGCTTTCGGATCGGTCATCGCGCGCAGGTGCAGGTCCGCGACGTCGCGCACGTCGACGAATCCCATCCCGAAGGGCGGGCACGCGGGAACCCGTCCTTCGAGCATTCTGCGCACGAGACGCAGGGACGGTGGGTCGTCGGGGCCGAGCAGTGGTCCGAGGACCCCGACGGGATGCACCGCCGCCAGTTCCAGACCGCCGCCCTCTTCTTCGACGAACTGCCAGGCGGCACGCTCGGCAAGCGTCTTGGAGCGCTGGTAGGGCGGGATGTCGCTGTCGACGTCGGTCCAGTCCTCCTCGGTGAACGGGGTCGAGCGCGGCGGGTGTCCGATCCCGACGGCACCGAAGGCGCTCGTGAGGACGACCCGTCGCACCCCGGCGTCGCGGGCGGCGCGCAGCACCCGTACGACGCCCTCCCGTGCCGGGACCACCAGCTCGTCGTCGTTCGCCGGGGTGTGGCGCAGGGTCGGTGAGGCGACGTGAAGGACGTAGTCGCAGTCGGCGACGGCCTTGTCCCAGCCCTCGGGGTGTTCGAGGTCGGCGCGTACGACCGTGAGACGGTCGTCGTCGAACGGTGCCGCCGCCTGCAGCCAGGAGCGCAGGGCCGGCTCGCGCCGCAGGTCGCGGACGGTGGTGCGCACGGTGTGTCCGGCGTCGAGCAGCGCCAGGACGCACCAGCTCCCGATGAAGCCCGTCCCTCCGGTGACCAGTACTCGTGACATGTGGATCTCCTCAGCTCGCGAATCGTGCGTCAAGAGGGGGCAGCGGATGCGTCGTACGACGTCGCTGTACGGCGGCCACGCTGCTGCCGAGGAGGGCGTGGCCGATCATGATCGGGTAGATCACGGCGCGCTCGAACATGCCGACGTTCCACATCCAGCCGGTGAACACGTCGGCCATGAAGAGGGGGAACGCGATCAGTCCGGCGATGCCGAGCGCGATGCTCGCGATCGAACGGCTCCTGGTGAGACCGATGCGGGCTCCGCCGGCTCCGACGACGATCGCCATGATGTTGCCGGCGAGCATGACGCCCTGCGCGCCGACGGTGTGGAAGGCGATCAGGCCGTTGTCGACGTTCGCTTCGGAGCCCTGGAAGATGCCGACGAGTGAGACCCCGGCACCGGCGAGGACGGCGAGGATCACGATGACGACCGGGCGCGTGCCCTTGCGCGGGTCGAACACGAGGAACGCGCCGACGATCAGGAGGATGCCGTAGACCACCCAGCCGGTGTCCATGACGGCACCGAGCGGGGAGTTCGCGACCTGGCCGAACGCGGTCTGCGCCGGGCCGGTCAGGCCGAGGTGGCTGACCCAGTTGTACAGGGGCGAGTACGGCGGGTCCTGCCATGCGGCGGCGGTGACGAACTCGGCGAGCCAGGACACGAGCGGGCCGAGGAGGATGAGGAGCGCTCCGGCACGGGCGGCGGCGCCGGAGCGGACGATGGGGTTCATGCGAGGGCCATGCCCGGGACACGCTTGCGGATGGCCTCCAACTCGGCCTCGTCGGAGACGCCCTGCCAGTCGTACCGGGGTGTGTACGGGGCCTCCAGGGCGCGTACCTCGTCGTCGGTGAGCTCGACGTCGAGGGAGGCCACGGCGTCGTCGATCTGGCTGATCGAACCGGCGCCGACCAGGGGTGCGGTGACGACCGGTTGGTGGCACAGCCAGGCGAGCGCGATCTGCGCACGGCTCACGCCGCGGGTGTCGGCGATCTGTCCGACCGCGTCGACGATCGCGCGGTTGGAGGCCTCCTGCTCGGGCGAGTAGAGCAGGTCCGCGTACGCTCCGTCGGTCTCGGAGCGCGCCGTGGAGCGGGCGTCGTCCCAGCCCCGGGCGAGACGGCCGCGGGCCAGCGGCGACCAGACGACCGTGCCGACACCCTCGTCCAGGCACAGCGGGATCATCTCCCGCTCCTCCTCGCGGGCGAGCAGGTTGTAGTGGTCCTGCATCGACACGAACCGCGCCCAGCCGTGCTGCTTCTGCAGATGCAGCGCCTTCGCGAACTCCCAGGCGTGCATGGACGAGGCGCCGAGGTAGCGGACCTTGCCCGCCTTCACGAGGTCGCTGAGCGCCTCGAGCGTCTCCTCCCACGGGGTGGAGTGGTCGTTGCGGTGGATCTGGTAGAGGTCGATGTAGTCCGTGCCGAGGCGGCGCAGCGAGTGCTCGACCTCGGTCATGACCGCCTTGCGCGACAGCCCCCGTCCGTTCGGTCCCAGTCGCATCGGATGGCGCAGCTTCGTGGCGATCACCACGGCATCCCGGTCGGCGAAGTCCTTCAGCGCCCGGCCGAGGATCTCCTCACTGGAACCGTTGGAGTACAGGTTCGCGGTGTCGAAGAAGTTGATCCCCGCCTCCAGCGCGTGCTTGACGAGCGGGCGCGCGTCCTCCTCGCCCAGCGACCAGACGGGGTGCCCGCGGTCGGGCTCGCCGTAGGTCATCGCGCCGATCGCGATCGGGGACACGTCGAGGCCGGTCATGCCGAGCTTGATGTATCGCATGACGCTCCTTAAGATAAGTGGAGAGCTCTCCGAATACCGTAGTGGAGAGCTCTCCACTTAGCAAGGTGAGGCCCAGTGGTCCGTTCGGACGCCCGTGAGAACAGGGCACGCATCCTCGCCGCCGCGCGCGAAGCGCTCGCAGCGGACGGCAGCACGTCGATGAACCAGATCGCCCAGCGCGCCGAAGTCGGCGCGGGCACCCTGTACCGCAACTTCCCCACCCGCGAGGCGCTGCTCCTGGCCGTCTACCAGGACGAGGTCACCCGCATCACCGCCACCGTGCCCGACCTGCTGACCCGACTGACGCCACTGGAAGCGCTCCGCCACTGGACGACCGACCTCGTCGAGGCCATGCGCAGAAAGCACGGCCTCGGAGACGCCCTCAGCGCGGGCGCGCAACAAACGATCACCGAGCAGAGCTACGGCCCCGTCATCGCCGCCCTCACAGAACTCCTCGACGCCGGCAAGAAGGACGGCACCATCCGCGCCGACGCCGATCCCGCCGACTTCCTCCAGCTCACCGGCGCACTCTGGCGCGCCGCGTCCACCCCCGAGGACCGGGCTCCCCACATGCTCGCCCTCATCCTCGACGGACTCCGCACACACCGGTAGCCGCCGCGCACCCTTCACGCCGGCGGCTGCGGGTCGTTCACATGGACACTCCGGCCCGCCTCCCCGCTCTCCTTCCCCCATACAGAGGACAGCCGCCGACGCGCATCCGCTAGGCTGTCCCTGGTCAGCCGTTGGTACGTCGCGTTGTCTGCTCAGGTGACAGGGCAGAGAGCGCAGGACCACGTCCGACCAGCGGGCTTGTGCTCCTCGTCGAAGATCCGCAGCCGGGTTTTCGACAAGGTCTCCCACAAGCCCCCGCCTTCGTAGCTCAGGGGATAGAGCACCGCTCTCCTAAAGCGGGTGTCGCAGGTTCGAATCCTGCCGGGGGCACCACCTCTGACCAGCGCGTTCACCCTGTCGGGGTGGGCGCGCTGGTCTTCGTGGCCATGGCATTGACCATGAATAGGTTCCGTAGTCATGGCGAACACAAGGTCCAGGCGACGTCAGCGCGGCAGCATCCGCCCCCACGGGGACGGTTTCCAGGTGCGGGTCTACGCGGGGCGTGACCCGCTCACGAAGAAGGACCTCTACCTCCACGGGCAGGCCGGCGACCCGGAGGCAGCGGAAAAGCTCCGCACGAAACTCCTCCACGAGGTCGACGAGCAGCGGCACCCCAAGAGCCAGGTCGCTCTGTCGTTCCTGCTCGACCGCTGGCTCGGCGTGGCCGAGCTGGACGAGTCCTCGTACGAGCGGGCCGAGGGCCTGATCCGCAACTACCTCAAGCCCACGTTCGGCGACCTCAAGGCGAGCAAGCTGACCGCCGAGATGCTGGAGCTGCTCTACGCCCGGCTGCGGCGCTGCAGGGAACAGTGCGACGGCCGGCGCAACGGCAAGACCGACCCGAAGACGAAGAAGAAGCACGTCTGCAAGCACCTCGCGCCGAACTCCGTACGCAAGATTCACTTCATCCTGCTGCCTGCCCTCGACCGCGGGATGCGCTGGGGCTACGTGACAACGAACGTCGCCGCCCTCGCCGATCCGCCCTCACAGCCAAAGCCCAACCCAGACCCGCCAACTCCCGAAGAGGCAGCGCTCGTTCTCAACACCGCCTGGCAACGGGACCTGGACTGGGGGACGTTCCTGTTCATGACGATGGTGACCGGCTCCCGGCGGGGCGAAATGTGCGCCCTGCGCTGGTCCGACATCAACTTCGACCGGCTCGAACTCTTCGTGAAGCACTCCAACAACCGCCGGCGCATCAAGGACACGAAGACCCACCAACGCCGCAAGCAGTCCATCGACGTGATCACGCGCTCGGTCCTGCTCGCCCACCGCACCCGGGCCGAGGAACGCTGCAGGGCACTGGGCGGTGAACTGGCCCGCGACGCCTTCGTCTTCTCCCAAGAGGCCGACTCCACCATCCCCCTGCTGCCCCCGAGCGTCAGCCAGCGCTACCGCCGCCTGGCCGAGAAGCTGGCGATCCACACCCACCGCCTGAAGGACCTGCGTTCGTACAACGTGACCGAACTGCTCGGCGGCGGCGCCGACGTCCGCACCGTCGCCGGCCGCGTCGGCCACGGCAACGGAGGGGCGACCACCCTCAAGTACTACGCGGCCTTCCTGGCCACCGCCGACCGCCAGGCGGTGACCATGTTCGCCAAGCAACTACCGGTCCCCGAGGCCCTGCTCACCGAACGGCCCGTGACCACCACCATCAACGAGCTACGCCTGGCGTGCGAGTGCGGCAACGAGTCTCTGTGGGCCATGGTCGTCGTCACCGATGACGGCGCCGAAGCGCTATGCGGCCAGTGCGAGGCCACAGTCGTGGCCCGCTTGGACACCTCGCTGGGGCACCTGCCCGGCCGCGTGATCAAGGCCGATGCCGTGCCGGCGCGGAAACTCGCGCCCTGGGAAGAGCTCACCGAGGAGCTCAAGGAAGCCATCGCCGACGGCACCTTGCCGCCCGGCGAGGAAATCCCCACCGTCGCCGACATCGCCCAGGCGCACGGCGTCTCCGTCGCCACCGCACACCGCGCCTTCGCTCAGCTGAAGAAGGACGGCTTGATCGAGGTCAGCCGCGGCCGCCGCGCCATCGTCTGCTCGCGCCAGGAGGAGGCCGTCGATGCCGCGTAAGCCTGGCTGCTCCGCGTAGCGGCCAGGCGCAGTTCACTACGGCATTAGCGCGGCACAGAGAGTGGGCGCAGTGACATGCCGATTGGCAAGAAACACCCGATCTTGCCTGAGGTCCAGTCTTGGGTGGTGACCGGTATGACCAAGGTTCCCTGACCTGGGGTTTCACTGGTGGCGGCTTTGGCTTCTCAGTCACCGTCGGTCGTCATTGGTCACCTCCGGGCGCCCTCGCACGGACCAGAGACGGCCCCGCGCTGGCCCTGGTCAAGGGCGTCGTAACCTCCTCAGGTGGACGACTCCTCTTGCTTCTGTCTTCTGTGCGCGCCTCCCGCGGGTGGCCCCGCCTGGGATGAACGCGATGGCCGCATAGCCGCGAGCGGGTCCGACTTTGGCTGGCATGTGATGGGCGTCGGCGCTGGCGGTGAGACGCCGGCGGACTGGGCCTACTCCATTGGCCTGTGGCACACCTTGCGCAGCCCTGAGGTCTGCATCTTCGGTCTGCGGGTCGAGACGATGATGCCCATCCTCAACGTTGCAGGGGAAGAGATCCGCAACGGTCACCCGCTGGAACCCGACCAGCTGCGTGACGACATCCTGAACGGCTACTCGGTGGCTGTCCGGCCGGTGCACCCGAGTTGGTACCGGGACTTCTTCGGCGCCGGCATCGACTTCTACCAGGCGCCCCCGCTTCCGCTCGTGCAGCTGTTCTGGCCCGACAAGGAAGGCCGGTTTCCGTGGGACGACCAGGCGCAGGAGTACTGCCGCGCCAGTCAACCTCAGCTGTGGATCCCGAAGGATCAAACCAACGGACCATGGGCTGACCTCGACTGAGGTCGACGGCTCGGCTCCTGGCCTGGGGCGCCGGGTGGTGCTGCTGCCCTCATACGGCCCGCGGTGACGTAAAGAGCCCCGCCTTAGGAGTTCGATCACCGGGGCGTGCGACCTGCCGGACCGGGTCCCCGTGGTCACCTGTCGTCCTTGTTGTGTCCGCCCCTATCCGGCATCGTTCGCCGCCGTTGATGTCAGCTGGTGATGTCAGCCGATGGCTTACGTACTGACAGGCAATAGCCGTGCCTGGGCAAGTGCTTCGGCACGCAGCTTCCTGAGGCGGTCACGGAAACCATTGTTCGCGGGTGGTCCAAGTTATCGGCGTAAGGCAGGGCCAGGTCCAGAAGGAGCCGGTTCCGGAGCGTACATCTGTCGTTTACAGTGCGGGACAGCCCTTAGGGAGCGTCGAAGACGGCTGGGTTGCATGGAGGAGGGTGGACTTGGATGTCAACTCTGTGGTCGTCTCAGTGGCCGGTGTGGCGGGAACGTTGGGCGCGGCACTGCTCACGCAGCGTCAGGCGGAGCGAGCCAAGCGCCGAGAGATCGACCTGCTACGGCGGCTGGACGAAGCTCGGGATGAGTTGACGCTTCGTCGTACTTGCTACGTGGAAGTCAACCGAGACGCGCGCATGTTCAACACGGCACTCAACCATCACTTACACGTAATGCGCGAGCGTCCTGTCAACGACGCCGACAAACAAGCCCTGGACGATGCAAAAGCCGCTCACCGCGACCGGCATTCACAGGTTCAGATGATCGCTCCGGATCAAGTGCTGATGCTGGCCAGCGCTGCAAACCAGGCGCTGAACAGCGTCTACGGGCAGGTCAAGAGACTTGAGCGCGGCGAACCCGGGCCAGGAGATACCGTGGAATCCGCCTCCCGGGCACAGTCTGAAATATGGGACCGACTGCGCGAGATGCGTCGCGCTATGCGTCAAGATTTGGGAGTGCAGCCACCACCGTAGGGGTGTCCCGACAGGATTCGAGCCGGCGCACACGGCTCTGGAGGGCCTTTCAGATGGCTGCGTTTCTCCTGGTCAGCCGATGTGTAACCGCCCTGGCACAGGCAACCTGTCCACGGATGGTCCACGGAGTCGGAGGCCAGTTAGATTCTGGGCGTCCTGGCCAAAGACCGCCCCTATACGGATTGCACGACGGGCCCTTTGAGGCTGAGGGCTAAGGTCTCCGGTTCATGCGCATGAACCTTCGTGCCACCATGGCTTCGAGAGGAAGGAAGGAAATAATCCGTTCGTCCATCCGAGTCTCGCTATGGTCAGGGCCATACCGATCGAGGTCTATCTGGAGATCCCTATTTGCAATTTCGATTGCCTGTTTTTCATCTCCCATTAGGGAATGCGTCCGAGCCAAGTGTATGAGAGTCGCCGGTAGCGGCGCGGCGTTAGGAATCCTGTCCATTATCTCGATGGCCTGCACCATATCTTGCCTCGCTCGATACAAGGATTTGTCGCCAGGCTGACACGAAAGAAGCAGTATCCGTCCACGGCAGGATAGGTATTTGGAATTCAATAGATCGCTTCCGCTAGGTATTGTAGTGAGGAAACGCTCCACTTCTTCAAGGAGAGGGGTTGCCTCCGCGACGTTCGCTTCGTCTAGGTACGAGTCGGCCAGTTCGAGTACGTTCTCCATGTAGATCACGCTGCGGGTCACGCTATTTGCCAGTTGCTTCACAACTGCCTTTTGATGTTGAAGACGATCTCCCGTATTGTTGCGATGGAGCGCAAGGGCGGCAGCGTCAGCGTATATAGCGGCTGAGATCGAATTTCGTTTCTCACTCAGCTGCTCCTCGGTGATCTTCCGTAGGCACCACAGGTTGACCTGCGATGCCTCTTCGTCTCTGTTTAGAAGGAGAAGAATTCTAAATTTGATGTGAGCCGTCATTAGGCGGGTCCATATTTGGACCTCTGTGATCTGCGGATCCTCTTCTGAAGTTGGGTCTGGGATCCGGTTGAGCGCCATCTCTGCCAGGCTGATATCGTGCAGGCGGCACGCTATTCGTCCTAGGTCAGCGTACGCGTACATCTTGGACGTAAGGTCGTCTGCATAGTGGTGCAACACAATGGAGATATTTTCCATCGCGACGTCGATAGCTTCTTCACGGGCTCCCTGGTATGCGAGTGCGCTACCCAGCGTCTGCGAAATCTTGAAGAAGGCGGTCGTAGTGACGAATCCTTGAGGTATGAGCCTTCTGCCTACTTGATGAATTTCAGTAGCTAGGGTTACTGCCCCGTCGATATCTCCGAGGGTGAGTAGCTCCTCGCAAACGGAGACGGCCGTGAAAATCACAGCTGGGCCAGTAAGATCCTCTATCAATGCGAATCGGACTGCCGACCTAGTGTGCCCTGTATAGCGGTACATTGGAATGCCTTCGGACCTCATTTCCTCCTCCGCAGGCATTAGCGCCCCGGTTAGCACTCCGATCGCGGATTCGATCCAGGGGACTTTGTCCGTTGTAGCCGCTCTGATGATTAGCTGAACCAGAGGGTGCACTACCAGGTGTCCGTCATCGATCCTGCAAAGCGCATACTCACAGAGTGATGCGACGGCTTCATCCCGTTGCAAATTATCCCAGAGGGCAATTCTGGAGTTCCAGCCGGATTCGTCATCTGCGCACCCTCCCCAATCGGGGAGCTTGGTCTTTTGCCATGGGAATCTTTTGATCCGCAACTTTTGATGCCCGTTTGTTACCCATGGGCGGATGGGTTCTTGGGCAAAGAATGATACGGGGATCGGTTCGGCGCCGAGGAATGAAAGGGTGCGAATTAGGCTGCCTGCGTGACCGCCTGCCTCGTCAACTGCTGCCAAAGCAAGGAGGATTGCCTTGGCTACGCTGATGGGGTGCCTGCTCGCTTCGCCTAGGCTCAGAAGTTCTAGTGATTGGGACTCTAGCCGGACGATGTATTCGCTGAGTGAGATGCGTGAACTATTGCAATAATTGACTGCTTGGCTGAGGGCCAAAGGATGGCCGGCAAGATGCTCTAAGAGTTCGCTGACGTTGTCTGTGAGTTCCGGCGGCAGTGACTTCGCAACGAAGGACTTCGATTCCTCTTCCGTCCACGCCCCAAGGGCAATGTATTGGAAGCCCTCGTCGATATGATGTGCTGTGCTAGTGATGATTATTCGAGTCAGTGATTTTCTCGGTATAACGCCTCGAACTATGCTTGGGTCCGTCACTCCGTCGATAATTAGAAGAGTGGCCGATGACTCGATTAGCGGGGGAATTTTTGTGGTGGAGACGCCAAAATCGCCGCTCATGGAGGTGCTAGCGGGAACTCCAGATACCACGGCAAGAGACTCAAGCAGCCCTGCTTTAGTGCTGCCGTCCACAAAGATCGGACGTAGAGTGTCCTGCTCGGATATTGCAAAATGAGATGCGAGCGAACTTTTGCCGATTCCTGCGAGTCCATGAATTACGACAGGCGCGACAGATTCGGCATCGCCAGGGCGCAAGAGGTCGCGAATTTGTGCCATCTCATGGGACCTTCCGGTGAATAGGGAGTCCTCATGAATGGAGCGAACAGGGGGCCTATTTAATTCGCATGCTGCCTGCCTGTCGGATTCGAACAGAATAATGTTTCGTAGTGTATCTGCGGACAAGTATCCTTCGAAATCGGGTCGGTTTATTATGTCATCCCGAATCGTGGGGCTCATGGATCTGAAAGTCCCGCTTCGCGATTGCGGTAGCTGAGTACCTGTCTCGCCAATCGCTCTAACGAGAGCCTTATAGCTATTCTCGGAGAAATTGGTGCTACGGCCCTTCGTTTCCAGATACATTGCGGTTCTCCGGATCCCAACATCGCTGATTTCATTGCGGCGGGGAAGTGGTGTTGCTGGCAAATTGAGATGCCGAAGGAATTCCTCGCTTTCGGAAGCGGTTGCCCCGAGGACGCTTGCTAACTTGGCGATCAGGGTGCCGTCCGGGCTGGCGTCTCCCGTGCAGATGCGCCAAATTTCGTGTCCAGTTCCGGAGAATCCGGCATTACTCCAGAATGCGACCGTGCAAGTCCGTCCTGCCGCGCACCAGGCATCGTAGAGATCCTTAAGAACGCTGTCTTTTCTGAGTGCCGACCAGCTCCACGAGGAATCTCCTGATCGATTCGCTTCTCGATGCTTAATGGAGACGAGTTCGGGAAGTCCGGATGTGGGAAGGGTGATTACATCTGTAGAGTGCTCAATGAGTACTCCCTCTAGATCGTCCGAGAGGTGATCTAGTATGAATAGGGCAATGCATTCGTCTTGGTATTCGAAGCGTGCCCGTGTTCCGGGGGCGGTGTTTTTTCGATCTTTCGGGATGTCTCTAAGGGGGCTTGGTACATCCGACTGATTGTTCGAGCTCTCCCGGTTCCCCATAAAAGATGATTCTAGCTTGGCTGTGCTGGGGCGGAAAGGTCGCCGAGGGCGGTGGAGTCTCGATGACCGAGTCAGGACATCGCTCGACGTGCACCCCTCGATGCGAACTACGGGCGGGAGAGTCGCTGAGGTCTCGGGGGCTGGTCACGGGGACGCTAGAGGCCGAAGACGACTACCTACGGCTGCTCTGGTTGCAGTACTTCTGTGCTGTACCGCAGCCCCATCGCCGTGCCGACCGCCTTGCCGAAGCCGGGCGATTTCGTGATCAGACGGCCCAGCCGAGGCCTGCTGGGCGCTCGCGAACAACAAGGTTCACGTCCGCTTGCGGTTCATACGTCCGATTGCCCTGCCCGCCTTGATAATCATGCCGACTAGAGCGCCACCAACAGCAATAAGTGACAAATAGACCAGGATAAATCCAGTGCGGACCGGATTGGACCACGACCATTGACGGAACACATCTGCCAGCAGAGGGGTTAGCAGCGCAATAAGCGCCGCTGCGGCAGGAAGTTCCCAAATGAGAAGTCTACGACATGCGCGATATGCGTCAGTGGCCGCCTTGAGATTGTCATTATCGGACCCTGTTTCTTCCGACAGTTCCGAATATCGACTGACGGCATAGGAAAAATAGGCAAAGAAGAAGACAAGAAGCACGCCGATTACTTGCAATGCATCGGCAATCCCATGGTCGACTACTTGCACCGGTCCGTGCTTCACTCCCGCGCCTCACGTTCAGCCTCTACGCGATCCTCGTCCGATACGTCAAGAATACCTAGCAGGTAATCGTGGGTCTGGGTAGAGAACCGCCACTGCGACGCGTTTCCCGTTCTCCTCGGAGACGGCCTGCCTGCGAGGCGGGCAACATCGGTTACCCATTCGCTGACCAGGCGAGATGCGATGGTGACGATACGCCGCTCTACGGACAGATCGTGCTCCTTGAAAGTCTGATACTTGTACCTCAAGAGGGCAGCCTGAGCGGCATTGCGAAGATTTTCATCGAGCCGGGGATCGGCGTAAAATCTAGCGAATGTGGCACGCAGTAGGGACGTCGCAGAGGCGGTGGTGATCTTAAAGATGGCCGAGATCCAAATTTCGGCCTCCAGGACGGACATGCCATTACAGAGAAGACCGTAGACCCTCAGTTGCCGATATTCCGTCAGCGCGAAAGGAACAAGCCTGTCGGTGACTTGGTCAAATACTTCGTTTGCACCCGCTTTTGCTACGACCTCCCCGAATCGGCGCGCAAGGCCTTCAGTATTCTCTTCTAGGCCCAACTCTGTATACGCGGGTGCATGCGCAACCTCGCGAAGCGCCTTCTGCAAGGCGGCCACTTCATCCTCGTCGAACGCCACGGTGAGTTGCATGAAATTCAGCTAAGCATGTAATGCGCAGCGATTGCGGCAACGCGCCCAGAAAGGCCGTACGAGTCCCCTGAACGGATCCCTGTCCTCGTGGCCTCCTGTGCGGATTGCTGTGTAGAGCGGCCGGTGGAGTCTTAATGGGCGAGTCAAGCGCCGCTGGGTGTGCTCAGTAGCCGAAGAAGTGAGGGGGCGGGTCTCTGGCCTGCGGCCGTGGAATCGGTAACGCTGCGACCTGCGGCTTAGCTGTCGGTGGTTGTCAGCGTTGGTCGTCGTTGAGCGCCTTTCGACGGCCCACAGGCGGCCCCAGCTCTGGGCGGCACTGGGCCGTGAACCAGTACAGAAGTGAAACGGGCAACGGGCTCTCTTCGGACTTCTTACGCTGCTGGTCATGCAGTGGACGGCGATAGTGGCGACTGCGATCGGCGCAGTCATTGGCGTTGTGAGCACTCTGGCCGCAGACCATGTTCGGTGGCGACGCGATCTTTCTGAGCGTGACAGGGATGCGATGCGGACTTCGTACGCCCAGTACGTTGAGGCGCTGGCCCAAGCACGCGAGGAAATCACGCAGGCCAGTCGTGATCCTGGCCTCACAGCTGAAGATCGGGCCGAGAACATGGGCACGGTCATCGGTCGGCATGGCGTGTATGCCAGGCAGCATCAGCTCGAACTCACAGCGCCGGTGAAGGTTGTACGACTTGCGATCAACGCTGCAACCGAACTAGCGGGCTATCGGGACAGCGTGATCAACGGCTTCATGCGTGAAGATCCTGAGTGTGTAGAGGCACGAAGGGCTTACCGGGAAGCGCGGTATCGCCTGATCGACGCCATGCGCTTCAGTCTGGAGCGTCGTTCATAGGCGTCCGCGCGACGGGCACTCATCAGACTCGTCACAAGAGCGACCACACGGACAACGCCCCTCCGAGCAGAACGATGCCGAGGTGAAGCGCCACCCACAACGCGTAGAGACGCAATCTGAACAGTTTGGGGAAACGGGCCTGCTGCCTTCGGTAGGTGTCAGCCCACTCTGAGTCGATGGCGAGACCCGGATGCAGGTCGCTTAGTCTCTTCCGAAGACTCAAAGCTTGTGCGTCGTGGAGAGCTTGTCGTTCCCGGTACTTCATGCATGCCAATGCTCCATATGACCCGAGCAACGTCATGGGCACTGTGACCGCGAGCATCGACGGCCCTAGTCCCCTCTGAGTGGTGAACCCCAGCCCCGCTGCTACCACCAGGATCACGATGTTGGTGAGCGTCCCACGCTGGTTCTCAAGCTGCCGCATCTGGTCACGCTGATCTTTCCAGAGCTCAAGCAGAACGTCGCTACTGTCAGCCATGGCCCCCCGATCCGATTTGGGCGGCCTATACCCGCGTCCGTTGATGTCCAGACGCATCAACCGCCGTTCTTGCGGATGCTGAGATCAGGCTCCGAGGCTATCCCGCCCCTGCCCACCACTCGCCCCAGCTTCCATCCCGTCCGCCGTTGACCCACACACCGTGGAGCGGGCGTGGTTCCTGGCGTCCAGGTGGAGCGCGCCACTGTACGAACGACCTGGACGCCAGGGGCCGCGTCTGCTCGGCTCTGCCTGGGTCGATGGCGGACGGGATGGGAGCTCCCCGCGCACGCCACTACGGACCCGCGGCCGCGTACGGCGCCCCCTCCATCCCGGTGCCGGCCGATCCCCCGCCGGAGGCATCGTTCTGACCGTGGCCGTACCCGTTTAGGTTTCTACTCAGGGCGGTAACTCGCTTGCGGCCCCAGGGGCCAGCCCGCGCTTGCGCGGGCACTTGATGAACGTAGGGAAAATCCTCGATCGGCGCGACCGAAGAGTACGGCAGGGCGAGGCGTGATGGGCATGCTCGTGGCTGCTGTTGGTCGGGCACATCTCCGAGACATTCACCTTGATGCAAGCGTTGGTGCCTGTGGGACGCCCCTCAGCGCGGCCCCCGCTGCCGTATCTGCTGCAGGTTCTGGGCGACAGTTACCGCCTGGTCTTCATGTGGCCCGGTCTTCTTGCCGTCCTCCAGCCTCTGCTGCTGACGCAGCTTGCGGCGGCCGTCTGTCTCCTCGTGGTGGAGCGGCAAGAACCTTTGCATGATCTTGTTACGCAGGGCCATTTCCGCCTCTATGCCCGTGACTATGCCCTCGTACGTCTGCACGGCTTCCCGCTCTCGGACCATCCGCCCGTGTATGAGGGCAAGTTCTTCTCGGGTCTGCTTGTCCATGTCGTGCGCGAGTCGGGCCGCTTTGGCGCGCGTCTCGGCGAGCCCTATAGCGATGTTTTCGATCCCCTCCGGCGCCTCGCCGAGCGCGGCAGCGAAGTCGCTGGAGCGGATGACCTCCCACGCGGCGTCCCCGACTCTGCCCTGCTCGGCACCGGGAGCAGCCATCAAAGTGTCGGCCTGGTCCAGGAGTCTGTTCACCTCGGCGGCGAATGCCTGTCCACGGGACTGGCCGCCAGATCTCTCCTGGGCGGTGAGTTCGGCGAACCTCTGCGCTGCCTTGCCCGCTGCGGTAGTGGCGCGGTCAGCCTCGCGTGCGGCGTCTTCGAGCGCCTGGGCCAGATCCTCAACGTCTCCGTACGGACGCCGCTTCCAGGACGGGATGGCCAGCCGCTCGCGGTCCTCGCTCATCCGGGCCAGCTGCCGCTTCTGCTCGTCGCTGACCTGGAACTGGCTACGTTCCAGGGCCTCCAGGCGGGCGTCGACCTCATCCACCTTCCGCTTGATGTGGGCGAGAAATGCAGCGGCCTCGTCCACATCGCACGGTGGCGCCTCCATCCCGAAGGCCTCGGCGATCCGCCGGACCACCTCACGTGGGCTGTGGTCACGCAGGTCCTGGATGGCATCGGTCATAACGGTGTGCCGGTCCGGAGCGGACGGCGCGAGGGCGCCCTTGCGCCGCTTGCGCTCCTGATGCTCGGCCTGCTCGACAGATGGCGGGAGCGCCCTCGTCGCGTGTGCCCGCTGGAGCTTGCGTTCCATGTCCGCGCGGGCCTCGGCGGCTTCGTGGTCGTGCTGCAGCGGCAGCTGCGCGGGAGCCGACGGTTCGTAGAGCAGGTCGGAGATCATGCCGTCCGGCCTCGATTGTCCGAGGAACTGCGCGAACGCGGCGATAGCGCGCTGCAGCAGCTCCTTCTCGCTGCGGGCCGCGCCGAGCCGGGCCTGCGTCCGCTCGTCCTCGAGTACCGCGAGCGGCAGCCAGAGATGGTTCGCCTGCTTGGCGCGGGTGATGCCGGGGTAGGCGGCGAACGCGTTCGCGCCGTGCCCGTACAGCAGCGACGTGTCGCAAGTCAGGCCCTGGCTCGCCGCGATCGTCATGGCGTAGCCCAGCGACAGGGCGCCGGAGGCGATCCTCTCCGGCGTCATCCAGGCCGACTCGTACCGGGGCTCCTCCGCCCCGGCCACGTGCATACGCCAGCTGATCTGGACGTTGTGGTTCTCGTCCATCGCGGTGATGACGGCCCGGTACCCGTTGAGGAGGTCGGGGCCCTCGCTGCGTTTCAACCGGTAGTCGTTGGCTCGCACCCGGACGGCGTCACCGACCGCGAGGGTAACGGTGTCGCCGCCGGGCAGCGCGTACCGGTGCTCGGTGCCCAGTTCGCCAGCGGCCCGACGGATCTGCTGGGCACCGATGTTGAGGGCGTCGACGTCGCTGTTGCGGGCGGCGAGCACGGCCATGTTCGCGATGAGGTCGTACGCTTCGGGCCAGCGCTTTCGCAGCTCATCCCAGGCCGTGAGGATCTGCGATCGGGCCTCATCGGCGGTCTCGGCGGCGTGGACGCGGCCGCCGGCGGCGAGCATCTGCAGGGCCTGTTCGTGATCGCCGGTACGCCAGACGTCCAGCGCGGCCCGCTCGGCGGCGTCCTCCTGGCGGCGGTTCTCCGTGAGCGTGAGCCCGTGGACCAGGCGGTGGACTTCGCGGAACCAGCCGCCGGGACCGATCGCCTGCAGCTGCAGGTGGTCGCCGATCGCGACGATTTTGGTCCCGGTACGCGCGGCCTCGGCCATCAGCGCGGCGGCTGCCCTGTCATCGACCATGGTCGCCTCGTCGATGCACAGGACGTCGATACCGCGCAGGCCCTCTCCGTTCTCAATCTCGCCCAGCCAGGCCGCAATGGTCTTCGACGGGATGCCGGAGACGCCGTACAGGCTCTGTGCGGCAACCGCGCTCAGGCAGGCACCCGCGTACGTGGTACCGGTGAGATCCCAGCCGATCCGGCACACCTCCATGAGCGTCGACTTCCCCGCCCCGGCGGCTCCGACCACGGCCTCGATGCCGTGCCCGGCCATCATCAGCCGGGTCACCACCGCGTTCTGCTGCTCCGAGAGCGGCCAGCCGGCCGCCTTCTGGAACTTCTCGATGGCTTTGTCGGCATGGACCTCGCTCAGTCGGGCGGAGCCGTCGTTGAAGCGGGCCAGCGAATGCGTACGGACGGCGTCCTCGGCGTCGAGGATGTCCTGCGTGGTGTAGCGGGCGGTGGACGACATGACAGCGGAGCCCACGGACGGTACACGCACCGCATAGCCGTCGACCGCGAGTGCCTGGTCGGCGAGTTGCTCCAGGCGGTCCGGGTCGGCGTCGATGCCGTAGGGCAGCGCGTTGGCCACGGCTGCAAGCAACTCCGCCCGGCTGAAGGACTTCCGAGACTTGGTCAGCCCCGTTCTGGGATCGAAGACGACAGCGGCAAGATCGGCGGGCGGAGGTATTCGCGGCGTTGGGCCAGACTCCTCGGCGCCAACCTGGCCGTCCGGGCCTGGCGGTCCAGGAGCGGCTGTCGCCAGCATCTCGTCGATGTCGATGCCCAGCGCTTCCGCTCGTTGACGCCAGGCGGCGCGCATCGTCGTGGCGTCGACATCGAGCTTGTCTCGCTTGGTGGCCATCGACACCGCCGCCTTTTCCTGGCGGCCGGCGTCCGCACCGGCCTGCTCGTCGACGAGGGCGGCCCGTCGCGAGAAAGCGTCGCGCAGCTCGGCGGGGATGCCCACGACCTCCCAGGCTCCGGTGCGCTCGTTCCGCTCGCGCCGTACGCCGAACCGCTCGTACAGCAAGGCGCGGACCCGAGCTTTGAAGTAGGCGTCCGCGGCGCTGGCGTGCGCGTGCAGGTCCTTGCCGGAGTTCGCGATCGAGCGCCACTCGCCGTCTTCGCACAACCCGAGGTTGGCGATCGTGACGTGCCGGTGCAGATGCGGGTCGCCAGGTTCCCCTGCCCGAACTGGGCGCGCGCTCTGGTGCTCGACCGACCACGCCAGCAGGCCTCCGACAGCCAGCCGTACGGGCTCGCCGTCCTCGCTGCCGACCGCGTAGCCACACCACCGTTCGATCTGGCGGAACGTGTCGAGCTGGGCCTGGTGGACCAGGGCGCGCAACTCCTGTTCGTCGAGTAGGCCCATGAGGCCCTGCAGGATGCTGTCGGACTTCGGCAGGTCGAAGACGAAGTCCCAGCCGCGGACACGGCTGTCGACACGCATGTCCTTGTGCGTCCAGGCGTCGGTGAGTTCCTGCTCGCCGTAGATGTCAGCGAGGGAGAGGTCAGCGGCGCGGACCAACTTGTGGAGCGTTTCCACCTGCATTCGGTGCCGCTCACCCTGGCGGTGCACCATCCGCTGCATCCGCTCCAGGACATGTTGCTGCTTGGGCTTGCCCTCCAAGAGAGCCGCAGGCTCCACACCCTGCTTCTCTGCTGCCTCCATGATCGCCTCGACCACGCGGGCCGTGGTCAACTGTGCTTTCGGATGGGCATGGACAGCGGTCCGGGCGGTGATCAGGCGGGCGCCGGTTTCCGGGTGGCACCCGTTCATCAGGCGGCGCGCGGCATTCTTGCCTTCCTCGTCCAGGATCTCGCCCTCGGCCAGACCGACCGCTCCCAGTCCAGAGCCCATCCAGACCAGGTCGGCGCCGCCCTCTGATCTCAGCCGGTAGTCGACGGCCCCGTCCTCGGCGTCGTCGATGACGACGGTCTCCTCGGCGGACGACTCGACCACGGCGCAGCCGGCCTGTTGCCGGAGCCGGTACTCCACCTGCGCATCCGCGGTGATCCTCGTCAGCCACGCCATTCGCGGCCTCCTCGCAGGCACCGCGCGCGGCTCTGCTGCGATCCTGGCGGCTCGCTTTCCTCCTCCAGAGCGGTCACTCTCGTAGCCAGCTCCGCGACCTTGCGCTCCAAGTCGTCGAGACGCGCAAGGGCCGCGTTCCACCCTCGGTTGGGGATCATCTCCACCTCCGTCAGTCCTTGATCCCCTGAGCCTGGGTGGGGCTACAAGCGCGGAACGGCGGAGAGCTTCGAACTACCCGCAGGACGGAAATCTTTCTTCTCGAATTCCCGCCAGGCGGGAGAGACCCGGCGCAACTCAGTGCCGAGGGCCGGGAGATGGCGGGGTGGGTCTGACCGCGTGCCCGGTGTTGCTTCTACTCGGTGCCGTCGTCGACGCAGTACCGGTGGTGGGCTACTACATCTCGGTGCCCTCTTTCGCGGCGCCCTGCCGGTCCGATTGTCTGTTCAAGAGCGGCTGCGGCCTCCTACGGTGGCTGCCGTAGATCAAAGAGGTCCGGGGATTGCATGACCGGCTTTTCCGGCATCAGGCAACGGGGGTAGGCACGTTGAGGGAGCTCGCTGCAGCTGGTGCCGCCCTGCTGGTTGAGCATGTGCTGAAGGACTCCTGGCCAACAGTCCGCGACGCCGTAGCCGCCTTGCTGATGCGCAATGAGGCTCAGGAAGGCGCCCGTGCGGACGAGACCAGGAAGCAGCTGGAACAGGCCCGTGCGGATCTCATTGGGGCACTGGCCCGGAAGGAGCCTGGAACTGCCGCCGATGTGGAGGCCTCGTGGCGCATGCGCTTGTGGCGCGTCCTGCGCGACGACCCGGCAGCCTCCGAGCGGCTCCGATCGCTCCTGCGCCAGCAGTCACCCCACTCTCCTGAAGCCGGGCCTCCCGTAGCCCCGAGCTCCGCGACACATGCTGGGTCCGAGCCGCCGCCCGCCGGTGCCATGGAAGCGGCGGTCCGAAGGGTTTCCGGGCGACGCCGCAAGGAGATCGTCGCGGTGCTGCTGTTCAACGGCGGCCCCATCTTCGAGAGTTCGATACCGCTGTCGGTGTTCGGGATCGACCGCCAGGACGCGGGGATCCCGCGCTACCGCCTGCTGGTGGCGGCCGGCGAGGAGGGCCTGCTGCGGACCACAGGGGGTCTGCAATTCGTCGCGCCCCATGGGCTGGAGGCGATATCCCGGGCGGGAACGGTCGTCGTACCGGCATGGCGTTCGATCACCACTCCGCCGCCGGAGGAGGCGCTCGACGCACTGCGCCGGGCGCACGAGGAAGGCGCCCGCATAGTCGGGCTGGGCACCGGCGCCTTCGTGCTGGCGGCGGCGGGCCTGCTGGACGGCCGCCCCGCGACAACACACTGGATGTACGCGCCGACGCTGGCCAAGCGCTACCCGTCAGTGCATGTGGATCCACGAGAACTCTTCGTGGACGACGGCGACGTACTGACATCAGCGGGCACGGCGGCAGGAATCGACCTCTGCCTCCACATCGTGCGAACGGACCACGGAAATGAGGCGGCCGGGGCGCTGGCCCGCCGCCTGGTGGTCCCGCCACGGCGGAGTGGTGGCCAGGAGCGATACCTCGACCGGGCCTTGCCGGAGGGGATCGACGATGATCCGCTCGCCGAGGTTGTCGCCTGGGCGCTGGAGCACCTACACGAGCAGTTCGACGTCGAGACACTCGCCGCACGCGCATACATGGGCCGGCGCACCTTCGACCGTCGCTTCCGTGCCCTAACGGGCAGCGCACCCATGCAGTGGCTGATCACCCAGCGCGTCCTGCAGGCCCAGCGTCTTCTGGAGACCTCGGACTACTCGGTGGACGAGATCGCGGTCCGCTGCGGCTTCCGTTCGCCGGTGGCACTGCGCAGCCACTTCCGCCGCCAGCTGGGCTCGTCGCCCGCCGCGTACCGCGCCGCGTACCGCGCGCGCTGGCCGCAGGGCGACAAGTCAACGAGCCCAACAGATCCTCCGATTCAAGTCAGGCGGACCGGGGCCTCGTCCCGGATCATGCACACCTCGCCCGGCCCCTCCCCCGCCCCGGACGACGACGAGTGGCCCGACCCGAGCCCCTCTGCTCCCGCACCCACTCCGCTGGTGACACCGCGGTCCCCCGAGCAAAGCGCGCGCGGCTGATGGGCGACATCGCCAAGGGAGCACTGGGCGGCGCCTGGAGCCTGCTGGTCGGATGGATCCTGCCGACCGCACTCAACCTCGCCGTCATCAGCGCGGCCCTGCTGCCAGGTCTGCGCGACGTCCCGCCCTTCGAGCGGCTCGCGGACCTCGCCGAGGGCAGGCGCGCGCTCGCTTTCCTCACCGCCTCGCTGATGCTGGGTCTGGTCCTCAACGCTCTTCAGAATCCGCTCTACCGCATCCTGGAGGGCTACCTGCTGTGGCCTTCCTTCGCCTACGAGCACGGCGTCCGCCGCCATGGCCGGCGCCGGCACGGGCTCGCCGACCGCTTGATGGTCATGCGCCTGGAGAGGCGGGCGGATGACGGCGCATTGCCACCCGCCCAAGTAGCGGACCTCGCCCGGCTCCAGGGCAATCCGCGCATAGCCCGGCACCGTCACCGCGACCGCCGCAGCACCGTGATCCGCCGCGCCCTCCTGCAGGAGCGACTTGCCCGCTATCCCGTCGAAGACAGCCAACTGGCGCCAACGCAGCTCGGCAATGCGATTCGCCGCTTTGAGGAATACGCGTACGACCGCTACCGGCTCGACTCACAACTGCTGTGGCACGAGCTGACAGCCACGGCTCCCGAGCAGGCGCGCCGTCAGGTCGACACGGCCCGCACCAGCGTGGATTTCTTCGTGTGCCTGCTCTATGGCCACGTTGTCGTGCTGCTCGGTGCGCTGGCCACGCTTGCCTCGTCGGCCGCCGACATCCCGGTCGCGGTCACTACGGCGGCCGTGCTGCTGGCCCTCATCCCGGTGTGGTACCGCTGCGCGGTCGTCGCCACCGACGAGTGGGCCGCAGCCGTACGCGCCCTGATCAATGTCGGACGCTATCCACTCGCCAACTCTCTTGGCCTCGATGTCCCCCAAGAACTGGCCGCAGAACGGGAGATGTGGTCCATGGTCTCGCGCCTGTCACGCATCCCCTACCACGAACGCGCGACCGCCCTGGACCGCTTCCGCCGCCAGCTCCCGATCCGCCCGGGTGACGAGGGCCCCGCTCTTTGAGTCGCGCACCTTGGTCGCGCCATATCCCGGCCGACGACCAGGGCCGACGCCACGCCAGACGCAAGAACCCGCCAGCCTGCGCTTGTAAGTGATCGAAAAGCAGGTGAGGACGAAGGGGGTTCCCCACGGGGAACCCCGGCAAGCCGGGGCCCGAGACGTACCCCGGCGTACGGGGTACGTCTCGGTCACCCGACAGCGTCCGCCCTGCAGGGCAGCAGCCTCCCACTCCTATAGCGCGCACGCTGAGTAACACGGCACCACCACCCAAAGGGCTCGCCCCCCGAAAGCGTCAGTGATGTCAGCGAAAATCGCCGACCTGCGGAAACGGTGTCAGCGAAAACGTCAGCGCATGTCAGCGTTGTCAGCGAAATCGGCCTTTTCGCTGACAACGCTGACGGTCGCTGACACTAACGCTGACAGCAAAAGTCCTGGTCAGTAATTTTCGCTGACATGGCTGACGGTTTGGCCGCTCCTCTCCCAGATCCCGTCTGCCGATCACAAAGAGTCACGCTAGACCTCGTCGGAGAGGTGGCTGGGTTCTGCCCGCTGGACCTGGGGCAACGCAGCCTCGAAGCCGGCCAAGTTCCCAGTCGCCGGGCTTCTCCCCGCTACACGATCACGGCCATGCCCTGCTGCACCAACCACGAGCCCAGACGCACTCTGTCAATCTCGGGTCAGGCAGGGGTCATTCCCGTCCGGCGGGAAATCGAGAAGAAAGATTTCCGCCCTGCGGGTAGTTCGACGCTCGCCGCCGTTCCGCGCTTGCAAATCTAGTCATTCTCAGGAGATCAAGGACCGAGGAAACCGGGTCGCGGATTGTTCCTGTACCCCGCGAACGCCCTATCCGAGGCCCGCTATGTCATCCCTGAGTACGCAGGAGGACCAATGCACAACCAGGCCAGCCAGCCCGCTCCCGCTGTGAAACTGCAACGCGTCAACGGCAATCGCAATCCCCATCGACTCGCCGTCACCATCGCCGAGGCCGCCGAACAACTCGGCGTCAGCTACCAGACGCTGTGGCGGGCGATTAGGGACAGTGAGTTCCCTGGCATCCGGATTCGAGGGCGAATTCTCGTGCCCATCAAGGCGATCGAGCTGCTGATGGAGTCCGTCGCCCAGTCGGGCCAGTTGGTCGACACGGCCGACTGGACAACTGCTTGGCGGGCCGAGACCGCCGTTGCCGAGGCGGTCTGAGATGGCCGGCTCAGTCGAGGTCGAGCGGGACCCGGTACAGGAGCTCATGCAGGTGCGCGGCCTTCACCATGACGGTCGCCTCGATGGGCTTGGCGTTGTCCGAGTAGACGACGCGGAAGGTCCTGAGTACGGGCACCTCGCTCGGCAACTCCAGGCCGACGAACTCTTCCTCGGTCGGGGGGCGGCACGACACCCTGTCGACCATCTCTCGTGGTGGATAGCCCTTGTTGGCCAGGAGCGTGGGCGATCCGCCCTTGATCTTCTTGCGCTCAAGAAGATCGGTGCCTTGGGCGATGTCCATGGGGTAGTAGGACCAGACCAGCTCCGATGGCTCCTCGTCCAGGAGCAGCAAACGCTCGCGCATCGCAGCTGTCTCGCCTGGCTCAAGACCGAGTGCATCACGGACTTGAGCCGGCGGCTGGACCTCCGCAACGCGAAGAATCTTGTTGGTCCCCGCCTTCGACTGCTTGGCCGCTTCCTTGATCCACACGTACGGCTCGCCGTCTCGGGCCGGCGGCATCGTCGCGACGCTGTCGAATGCCTGTTGCGGGCTGTCCCGCACGAAGACACCACGGCCGGACCGGCCAACGATGAAGCCCTCGGCTTTGAGCAGCCCAAGAGCCCGCTGAATCGTCTGACTGGAAACTCCGTACTGCGTCACCAGGTCTTGAGTGATCGGCAACTGCTGACTGGCCGCGAGATCGCCAGACATGATCTTGGCACGAATCCGCGCTGCGATTCTGTGATGCGCCGGACGCGTGTCCGTGTGCTTCGCCATGGATCAGCCAACCTTGGTTCGGTAGGTGAGGCGATGACCGCGCAACATGGTCATCTGGGAAACCTCGACGGGTTGTTGTTCGGACGTGGCGCTCGTACGCGTGAGCACGAGCACCGGTTCACCCTCGTCCAGGTGGAGAGCCTCACGGACTGCCGGACTGGGCATGTCGACAGTCACGTCCTCGCTGACCTCACTGATCGCGAAACCGAGGTTGGCTACAAGAGTGACAGCGCCTCCAGGGATCTTGCGGGCCTCCGCAAGACCTGTGCCACGGGCGATGGCCGCCGGATAGTACGAGTCAGTCAGCTCCACCGGTTGATCATCCAGGTACATGATCCGTCGACGTACAACTGCCGTCTCGCCGACCTTGAGGCGCAAGGCCGCCGCGATCGATGGCGGCGGCTCCAACTCGCGCACGTCGACGATCCGCTGCGAGCCCCGACGTTGTTGACGCTCCAGCTCCTCACTCCAGGCATCGCCCTCCCCTGCACCACGCGGCGTCAGGTATGCGACCGAGTCGGACTCCCACATGCGACCTGCCACGACTACCCCTTCGTTGGTCTGGTTCCACGATAGCCGCCTACTCGCTTGATGAATCTTTCAGCACGCCCTCTTGCTGGCTTGATGAGTATCTCACTAAGCTAGCAAGCATGCTCCAGGGATCACCCCTGGTTGCACGCGGCATTCCGCTGTTCTCAATGCCCCGTTGACCTTCGTCGATGTGCTTCGGGCGACGGGATCAGCCGCAGCAAGCACAACGGCCTCGGCGAAGTCCGGCCCGTAGTGCACCACCACCACGAAGCCCTTCGCCGAGGCCAACACCCACCCCCTGCTGTTACCAGGAGGCTCGATGCACAGCCAGGTTAGTCAGCCCGCTCCCGCTGTGAAGCTGCAGCGCGTCAAGGGTGGCGGCAACAACCCCAACCGCCTCGCCATCACCATCGCCGAGGCCGCCGAACAGCTCGGCGTCAGCTACCAGACGCTGTGGCGGGCCATCCGTGAGGGCGAGTTCCCCGGGATCAAGATCCGCGGCCGCATCCTCGTACCCACCAAGGCGATCGAGCTGCTGATGGAGTCCGTGACCAGGTCCGGGCAGTTGGTCGACGCGGCCGACTGGACGGCTGCTTGGCGGGCCGACACCGCCGTTGCCGAGGTGGTCTGAGATGGCTGTCCCGCGTCGCACCGCTGTGCGCCTGTCCGCGGCGTCGAAGCCCCTCGCGGCTTCGTCCGACTGGCGAGTGCAGATGGCGGACAGGGTCGCGCGAACCGCGCCCCGCCTCGACAACGACATCGAACAGCGGGCCGCATGCGCCGGCCACAAAACCGAGCTGTTCTTCCCCCGCGAGACCGACACCGTGGCCGTCGAATACGCCAAGGCCGTGTGCCAAGGCTGCCCCGTCATGCGGGCCTGCCTGGTGCAGGCGCTGCGTAACGGCGACGAGTTCGCGGTCCTCGGCGGCACCACCCCCGCCGAGCGACGCCTGATCCGCCGTCGGCTCGCCGAGCGCAAGCGCGAAACGGGGGTTGCGGCATGAGCACGGTCCTGCCGACCCCGAACACCTTCGTCCAGGCGCACGGCGACCTGGCCGTGTGGTGCGGTGCGGAGTTCGACGAGTACCTCGCCGCCTGCGACCGCAGCAAGGACATCACTGAGCGCCTGGAGCGCGCGGCCGCCGTCGCGGCCCGTGGCGCGACCAGCGCCGAGATCCTCGAAGCGTTCACGGGAGGTACCCGGTGAGCGTCCCAGAACTGGACACTCAAGAGACGGCCGCCGGCATCGAGACGGAGACGGCTCTCCTGAAGGCGCAGGCCGAGGCCGACTCCATCCGCATCAAGGCCGAAGCGGAGGCGGAGAAGCAGCGGATCGCCAACGCTCGTGCGGCGATGAAGCTGGAGGCGGAACAGGCCGCGCATGCCCGGAAGATGGCGGAGCAGGAAGCGGCCCGGGTCAAGGCCGAGACCGAGGCGACGAAGAGCCAGGAGCAGGCCGAAGCACAGGCGCAGGCAGAGTCCGAGCGGGCCGAGGAGCAGCGCCGTACCGAGCGCACCTGGAAGTGGGGCGCCCGCGGCATCTACGGCGTAGGCCTGGTGATCGCGGCGCCGGTCCAGTTCCTCGCCTTCTGGGACGAGCACCGCCCCTTCCTGCTCGCGGCTCCCGCACTGCTGGAGGGCCTGGCGCTGGTGCTGGCGTGTGGCGCCGCCTGGGCGGTCGCGCACCGGCGGGACGTCTTGCCGTACCGGGTCGGCATCATGGCCGGTGCCCTGATCGCGGCGACCATCAATCTCTGGCACGGCCTGTCGGACCCGAAGATCGGCCTGAACGCCGGGCTGATCGGCGCGATCGCCTCCATCGGTGGTCCGTGCGTCCTCATGGCCTACGAGCACGGCATCGCCCAGCGCCGTGACGGCATCCCCTCCTGGCGTGAGCGCCGAGACATCACCAAGGCCGAGGCTGCGGCACTGGAGGCGGCCGAAGCCAAGCAGAAGGAGAAGGAGGCCGCGGAGGCGTCCCGTGCGAAGGAGAAAGCCGAGGCGCAGAAGCGGGCCGAGGAGGATCAGCGCCGCAAGGACGCCGACCGCCAGGAGCACCACCCGGAGGTCTGGGAGGTTGCCCAGGCACTACGTTCCGCGCGCGGCGCGGAGCACGTGACCGAGCAGATCTGGGCGGATGCCTGGTACCGGGTCACCGGCTCGAAGTCGGTCGGCGTCACCCCCGACATCGAGGCCCGCTCCCGCGCCGCCCAGGCCCGTATGAAGGCCGCGATCGAGGGCCTGCTGACGGAGACCGACGAAGACGCGTTGTCGCAGGTCGAATCCCAAAAGCTGCATCAGCCGGAGAGGGACCTGAGCGCAGTCGACGGGCGCCGCTTCAACGGCGGTACCCCGCCCCGCCGCACCGCGGGTGACACGGCCCCGTACGCGCCCATTGCGCGAGCCGCGATGTCGGACACCGCGAAGCAGTCCGCCCGGTAGTCACCGCTCGTCCCCTCCCATCTGACCACTCCCTGAAGGAGATCAGCACCATGGCTCGCATCATCCGCACCCTCGCCCTGTCCGGCGCCGCCGCCACTGCCCTCCTGGGCACCGCGGGCACCGTCCACGCCGCCGCCCCCGAGCAGGCCACCGTCGCCGTCGAGGCGGCCGTCGACCGTGCGGCCGGCGCCCCGGTAACTCTCCCGTCCGGCAAGACCGTCCACGTCTGCGGATTCGACACCGCCGCCTACCGCACCGATGCCTCGCACCACGCCACCGTCGTCGCCCTTGCCGCCGACGCGAGCCCCGCGCCGGGCATGGCGGGCATCGACTCCAGCCTGCGCGCGAGCACCAACACCGGCACCGGCGCCGTCATCGGCACTCCCACGAACCTCAACCAGCAGCAGGTCCAGGCGGCCAGCGCGGGAAGCATCAGCGTCGTCGCCGCACTCGGCATCGGACTGGCGGTCTTCACCTTCGTCATGGTCAAGAAGGGCCGGATCAACGCCTGGCACGCGGTCGCGCTGGTGATGTTCGGCGTCGTCCTGGCCCCGACGACCTTCGACCCGATGCTGCAGAACCTGGGCGTCTCCGCCGCCACCTCCCTGGGCAACGTCTGGTCCGGCTTCTAGGCCACTGACCAGCGAACTAGTCAGCAAGCCAGCTAGCCGGGGCGCGCGACGCGCCCCGGGAGAGGGGAACCAAGGCCGATGGCCATCGAAATGCACCCCCACCGAACGGGAGACAACGACGGCGACGTCGTCGACGCCGAGGTCATCGACGTCGAAGAGCCCAGCCGTGCCGAGCGGGCCAAGGCGTGGGCAGCTGATAGCCGTACGCGGGCCACGGCCGCGTTCGCCGAGCAGCGCGGCCGGGTCGCGCAGCGGCTGCAGATGTGGTTCGCGACGGCGGATGTCACCGACGAGCACCTCGCCGAGCAGATCGAGCGCAAGCGCCGCCTGGCCCAGCGGGGCAAGGAAGCCGAGGTGAGGGGCCGGATCAAGACGCTGCAGGCCCAGCTGCGAGCCGCCTCCCCCGAGGAGGCGGCCGGGATCGGCGTGCAACTGGCGGGAACGGGGTCCCAGCTCGACCTCATCGCGGGAGACGCGGACGCGGACCGGATGAAGGTCGACGACCGGTCCCTGAGCCGTGCCCGCTGGGCGAAGAAGGCCGGCCGCCTCGCGAGCGCCATCGGCGTCGTCGTGGTGTACCTGAACGTGATGACCGCCGAGCCGATGGCCGCCCTCGCGGCCATCGGCGCTGCACCCTTCGGCTGGTGGTACCTCTCCCGCCCGCTCATCGACGACACCACGGTGCCCGACCAGACCGGTCCGGTCGACCTGACCAAGAACCCCGCAGGGATAGTCATGGTCGTGGACCAGGAGACGGGCGAGGTCGTCCCGGCGGAGGCGGCGCCGTTCGTGCCGGACACCCTGGCCGACCTCGGCAGGGTCAGCCTGCAAAAGCGGGAATCGGGCCGGGTCCAGGGCGAATCTGACCTGGTCACCGCGCTGGTCAAGGCGGGCATCATTACCGAGGCGCAGCGCGACGAGACCCACCTCGCCGGAGTGATCCAGCCGTCCGGACCGGGCTGGACAGCCACCGTCGAACTGCCGCGCGGCGTCAAGGCATCCGCCGCGGTCAGCCGGGTCGAGGACCTCGCGTCCGCGATGCGGATCAAGAAGTCCCGCATCGAGATCTCCGCTGACACATCGGAGGAGGGCCACGAGGGCCGGTTCGTGCTGTGGGTCGCCGACGAGGACAACCCGTACGGCACCGACCGCCACCCCTCCGAGCTGATCAACGCACCGAGTTGGGACTTCTGGCAGCAGGGCGTGCCGCTGGGGGCGGACGCCCGCCGCAACCGGCACACCCTGCACCTGATCTGGTTCTCGCTGCTCGTCGGCGGGCTGATGGGCTACGGCAAGTCCTACCTCGTCCGCCTGGTGGCGGCCGCGGCCGCGCTGGACCCGACGGTGCGGATCATCGTCATCACCGGCAAAACCGGGCCCGACTGGGCCCCGCTGCGGCACATCGCCCACCAGTGGATCGCCGGGGCCACCCCCGAGATCATCCGGAAGGTCCTCGGGGTGATGAACACGACCATCGAGGAGATGCAGGACCGGGGCACCGAGCTGGACCGCCTGTACGAGGAGGACCCCGAGCTCGTCCCCGAGGGGAAGATCACCCCGGATCTGGCGAAGAAGGGCATGGGCCCGGTCCTCCTGGTGGTCGACGAGCTCCAGGAGCTCCTGGACGGCGCCGCCCTCGTCCAGGTGCCGGTCGACGACGACCGCGACCCGGAGGCCGGCGGCCGGGTCAAGACCCGCTCCGGCCGCGATCTGATGGTCGAAGGCTTCGCCCGCTACGTGCGCGTGACCCGCTTCGTCGGCGGCATGGGCGCGTTCATCACCCAGCGCCCGGACGCCGACTCCGTGCCGACCAAGCTGCGCGAGGTGTGCGCCAAGCGCGCCTCCTACCGGGTCAAGGGCGACCGCAGCTCCAAGATGGTCCTCGGAGACGACGCCGTCGCGAACGGCGCCGCTCCCCATCTGCTGACCGAGGCCAGCCGCGGCGTCGTCGTCCTGGACCAGGGCAGCGACGACGGCCACGTCACCCTCAAGGCGGACGTCATCGACCTTCCCCAGTTCAAGGAGATCTGCCTGCGCGGCCGCCAGCTGCGCGAGGAGGCGGGCACCCTCACCGGCGACGCCGTCGACTACGGCAAGATCCACGCCGCCGAGGCCACCGCCCGCGGACTGCTCGCCGACTGCCTCGCCGTGATGGACCACGACGGCGTCGACCGGATCCGCACCCAGCGCCTGGTCGAGCTCCTCCAGCTCCAATACCCGCTGCGCTACGGCGAGCTCGCCCCGGCGTCACTGCAGGCCCAGTTGCGCGATGCGGGCGCCGGCACCACCCGCAAGCTCGGCGCGATAGACGGCATGGCCAATCCCAACGGCTACACGCGCGAGCAACTCGCCGACGCGGCACGCAAATAGGGACGGACCACTCGGTCCCACACCCGGTCGACCCCCGGTTGACAAGCGGAATGACCCGGTATGCACCCCGGTCGGCCTGAACGCCCACCCGGTCGGCCGACCACTCGGACCGCCCCGCCGACAACCCACCAAACCGGTGCAAATGCGGCGCCGACCAGGGGTCGACCACCCAACCGACCGCCCATCAAACCGGAACAAACCGAACGGAGATCAGGAATGACCACGACCCCCGCCGCTCAACTCGCCGCCGTCATCCAGGACTACCGGGTCAACGTGGAGCCCTTCTTCCTTGCCGGACAGACCGACGGCGGCGCGTACGCCGTCGACCAGTGGGTCGGCCGCTGGGGCGAGGCCGCCGTGAGGGCCGCCCTGGCAGTGCTGGAGGTCCAGTTCGAGCTCAAGAAGACCGGCCGCCGCTGACCGCCGTACGACCGGGGCGCCCGCCCGCCTGGACAGCACCCGGGCGCTCCTCCCCAACCCGATCTCGAGCCGAAGGAGTTCACCGCATGGCACTCGAAAAGGTCGCCGCCCACAACGTCCTCAAGCACGCGCAGGGCCGGCAGTCGCAGTGCGTGGCCTGGGCCGAACGGGTCGACACCAGCACCTATCGCTTCGACAAGATCACCTGCACCGAATGCGACGGCGAGGGCGGGTCGAAGGGCGAGGGGACCCACGACGAGATCCACGACCGCGTCTACCGGCACGCCACCGAGTGCAGGCAGCGCTACGAACAGCGCGCCTACCGCTGCTTCGACGCCGACCGCAAGGGCGACCGCTTCGACTGCCTCGCCGCCCTCCACCACTGACCCGTCCCGCCGGGGCGCCCCTTCCCGCCTGGACAGCACCAGGGGCGCCCCACCCCAACTCGCGCACACCGACAACGAAGGAGCACGTCATGGCAGGCAAGGTCTGGCAGCCCACCGAGGCGAAGAAGTTCGCCAAGTGGGCCCGCAAGGGCGTCACCGTCTACGTCGTCTACAACATGGCGACCAACCTCGCGCCGTACGAGGACGACCAGCTCTTCAGCGCGTACACCGCGAACTGGCAGTCCCCGATCACCGGCTCCGTGATGTTCGGCCACCTGAGCGCCAATGCCCTGTGCCAGAACTTCGGCCCCGTCTACGAAGAGCCCCCGACCGGGATGCGCAACATCGCCACTCCGCCCCCGCAAGTCGACGGGCCCCTGCCCGAGGGGTACGAGGCCGTGCTCGACGAGGCCGAGATCCGTGGCCTGGACAAGCGCGTACGTGATGGCAGCGACCCCAAGAAGCGCCGCCCGCTCGGCGGCTGGCGGCTGTAGCCGTGGACGCCGCCGACCGCGAGCAGCTGCTCAAGAACGCCGCGGACCTGGTCTGGCAGCACGCGAAGAGCGGCTGCGCCACCGACCCCCAGCCGATGGCGGCCGCCGTCGCCGCCGCCCGGAAGGCCGGGATCTCCCTGCAGGAGATCGCCGACTACAACGCCACCCGGACCGACCGCAACGACCTGTGACAACGACCGGGGCGCCCCCTTCTCGCCTGGACAGCACCAGGGGGCGCCCCTCCCCAACCCGCGCACTCGCGCACGCAGGAGGTACGTACGAGATGAGCACAACCGCCCTCGCCGGAGCAAGCCGGGCTCCCCAACCCGCTGTTGAGACGCTGATCGACGTCGACGGCCTGGTCGTCGAGATCGAGCGCTACCTCGCCGCCCGGACCCGCACCACCGCCCACCCGCTCGTCACCAAGACCACCCAGGAGCTCATCGACGAGGCGCTGCGCGGCCTTGCCTCCGCCCCGGCCGCCAACGGCTCCCCGCAACTAGCTCCGCCTCCAGCGTTCCTACGGCGCCTGCCGGATTGGGCACTGTCGATCCCTCTCGTCCGTAACCGCTTCGGCGCCGGCGGCCGCCAGATGAACACAGCCGAGCACCTGGAGCTGACCGCCCTGGTCATCGAGCGCTGGGGCTGGGCCAAGGACGGCGACCGGGGCGAGAGGGGCGAAGTCTGCATCCGCGGCGCCCAGTTCGTCCTGCTGCGCCTGGGCTACGGCGACGCCGACACCCTCCACCGCGCCAGCACCCACCTCCACCAGGTCCTCGCCCGGGGCTGCGGCGGCTCCTTCGTCGCCTGGAACGACGCCCCCGGCCGCACCAAGCAACAGGTCCTCACCCTGCTCCGCACCGCAGCCGCCGAAGCCCGCCGTGGAAGGAGCACGATCTGATGGGCTGGAACATCTCCCACGGGACCAACCCGAACGGCGAGGTCCGCCGCTCCTACACCTCGGTGGACAACCTCGCGAAGCAGCTGGCCCACGTACTCCCCGCAGCGGACTGGCGGTCGATCGCGTACGTGTTCAACCGCCCCTCGGGCGATCCCTTCACCGTGCTGCCCCATGAGGCCGACCGCATCGCGAACATCCTGATGCGCGCCGCCCATGCCCCGCTCACGCCCCGGAACTGGCAGGGCGAGGCCGAGGCCTTCGCGATGGCCGCGGCTACCGCGGCCGACGCCGACGAGCCGTGGATCTGGAGGTGACTGGAGTGCCCATCACCGCTGGCGAACCGTGGCAGCGGTCGACGTGATGCGCTGCGAGTTCTGCGGCGAGGCCAAGCCGGACGTCCGGGTCCGCCGGGATCCGTTCGCCTGGACCGTCCTCGACGAGGACGACCAAGTGCCAATGTGCGACGGATGCGAGCAGATCCGCTTCGACGACTCCTGACCCACAAGCCCTGTCCTCTCCGGCACACCACACAGCAAGCGGGGCGCGACCGCTGCCTCCTACAGCCCACGGATCGCGTCCCGCTTGCCCCTCACCCTGTCCACAGAGCGAAGGAGCTCATCCATCATGCCTGCCCGCACCTCGAGTTGGGCGCCCACGATCCTGGTCCGCGTCGACGACGACTACGACACGCGGAACGCCTCCGACCGTCACTCTCGATACAGCGCCTACCTCGCCAACCGCGCCGACTGGTTCCACGAGTACGGCGAGCCCAACCAGCCCTTGCCTCCCGCAGAGTTCGCGGCGGCGGCCTGGAAAGTCGCAAGCTCGCCCGCCATGTCACCGGGCTACGTGCGCATCCGGCCTGACCTCGGCGGCATCACCCCCGCCTTCTCCGAAGACGGAGAGGGGCGCTTGCTGTTCGACGTCCAGGTCCCGCTCGACCACCACGATCTGCGCGCCGAATGCCGTACGCACATCCCGTACACCTGGCGCGACTGGCAGCGAGGATCGGCCCTCGACACCGACTCCTCAGGCCCGTACTGGCCCCGTTGGGAGCCGGACTCGCAGCGCCCGGCCCTGCTGACCACCGCCGTCGTACGGCTGGTGGCCGACGACGGCTGGAGCTTGGTCACGCCACAGCACACCACCGGCCGTGGCCTGGTGGATGACGCCAAGCGGGCCGTCGCGGTCCTGGCCGAGAACATCAACAAGCACGGGGGATCGATGGTCGCCGCCCTACGGGGTGAGCGCTGATGGCCACCCGTCCCGTTCCCGAGCACGGGAGCCGTGCACGCTACGCCCGCGGTTGCCGCTGCGCTGCCTGCCGGGATGCGAACCGGTCCTATGAGAACAACCGAGCTCGCCGGACCGCCTACGGAACCTGGCAGCCGTATGTCGGCGCCGAGCCGGTCCGCCGACACGTCCGGGCGCTGATGGACCAGGGCATGGGGTGGCGCAGGATCGCCGAGGCCTCTGGAGTTTCGAAGGGCACGGTCAACAAGCTCCTGTACGGCGCTCCCGGCCGCGGAGTTGCACCATGCCGCAGGATCCGACGCGAGACTGCCGAGCAGCTGCTCGCCGTGCGCTACTCCGCCGAATTGCTCGCCGCCGGCGCCTTGGTGGATGCCACGGGGACCTGGCGCCGAATCCGCGCCTTGGTCGCCGTCGGTTGGCCGAAAGCACACATCGCGCAGGCCCTTGGAGCGGCTGCGCCGGCGTTGCAGCTGAACGAGCTCCTCGTCGTGGCGTCAACGGCCCGTCGGGTTGCCTCGCTGTACGACGAATGGTGGGACGCCGATCCGGCAGCCCACGGCGTGGATCCCCACCAGGCCGAACGGGCCCGCCGACATGCCGTATCCCAGAGCTGGCCTCCGCCTATGGCATGGGACGACGGCGACCTTGACGACCCGGAGGCTGTGCCGCACGTCGAAGGCCAGGTGAGAAACCTTCGTACGAGGTCCGCTGAGCATCTCAACGACGCCCGACACCTCCTGTCCTGCGGCGTACCGCTGCATGAGGTGGCAGCCAGAGTCGGCCTGACACCGGGCTACATCCGCACGCGCCTCGCGATTCCCGTGCAGGACCGGGCTGCGTCGGCATGACTGCCGAGCCTCTCCCTGTCTCGGGCGCGCTGCCGGTCTTCGGCTGGAACGAGGCCGACCGCGCCGTGTACGCCACCCGCCGCCAGCTCGCGTCGGACCGGCTCGCTCCGGGCGGACCGGTCGTCGCCCGGTTGGTGTGGCGAGAAGGCCGACGCGAAGGCGCCCTCTACCTGCGCAGCCAGGCCAAACCCAAGCGCGTCATGACCTGGCCGCAGATCGAGGCCCTCGGTAAAGCCCTCGCAGCCCGCCGCTTCTGCCTGGCCTGCCGCCGCGACGTCGGTTACTGCCTGCCCCGCCGGTACGGCCACTGCTTCAACTGCCAGACCGCATACGAAGAGAAGGGACTGAGTCCCGTGAAGAAGAACCGCGGCGAACCGGTCCAGCTCGGCGAGATGAACGGCTACATCGTCGCCGTAACCAGCGAGGACCACCACGGAACCGTCGCCTTCTGGTGGCACGCCTGGTCCCCGGCCGGCTCGTACGCGGGCCAGGCCAACGACCCCGGCCTGCTCGCCCTCCTCATCGCCCGCCACCGCTACGACCACACCTGATCACCACGACGCCCCTTCCCGGCGCGAAGCCCTACCGCGCCGGGAGGCCGGCCCCAACCACGAGGAGAACCCGGCTGATGCCCATCCGCCCCGAGATGCGCAGCCGCTACCCACGCGACTGGCCCCAGATCAGCCGCCGCATTCGCTTCGAACGCGCCGACAGCCGCTGCGAGTGCGACGGACGATGCGGCCGCCGCCACCGTGGACGGTGCACGGCCGTCCACGGCGAGCCGCATCCGACCACCGGCTCGTTGGTCGTTCTCACCGTCGCGCACCTGGACGACATCCCCGAGCACTGCGACGACGACAACCTCGCCGCCATGTGCCAGGCCTGCCACCTCGCCTACGACGCGGATCTGCACGCCACGACTGCAGCCCGCACCCGCGCGGCTCGACTCGTCGCACCCGGTCAGACCGAACTCCCCCTGTCTGAAGTCTGAAGGAGAACCCGCGTGAAGATCCGCATTATGGCGACCGCCGACGAGGCCGTCGAGCTCGTCGAACGCCTCCGCCAGGTCGTCACCATCGTCGAGGTGTCCGAGCCATACGCCAACCGCCGCGGCGACAGCACCCTCGTACGCGTCTACGTCGAAGTGCGGCTGTGACTGGTCACCGCACCCAGGAGTGGGAGGACATGGAGGCCGCCGCCCTGGCTGCGGCCTCGCGCGGCTGGCGCGTCTTCCCACTGCAGGTCGGCGGTCTCACTCCGGCGGTACGGGACTGGCACGACCGCGCCACCACCGATCCCGAGCGCATCCGCCGCTGCTGGAGCGCGGGCGCGTTCGGCGTCGGCATCGTTCCCTGTCCCTCTGGCCTCGTCGTGCTCGACCTCGTCCCACGCACGCAAGGTCTCCGGCCAACACCCGACTGGGACTTGGCCGGGGTCATCGACGGGGCCGACGTCCTAGCCATGCTCGCCGAACGCCACAGCGCCGCATACCCGACCGAGACGTACACAGTGCGCACCCCCTTCGGCGGAACGCACCTCTACTTCAGCCACCCAGTGGGCCATTGCCCACCCGCTTCCCCCGGCCCGAACAGCGTCCTCGGCTGGCACATCGGCCTGCGGACCGTCGGCTCGTACGTCGTCGCCGCGGGCAATCCGACGCGCTGGGGTCGCTTCACCCTCGTCCATGACGCCGCTCCCGCCCCGTTGCCAGCCTGGCTGTCCAACTTGATGCCGGCGCCCAGAACCACCACAGCACCGAGAGGAACGGCGTGAGCACGCCCCAGCACCACTCCGACGACAACGTCATCCCCCTGACAGCGCCGTCGAACGACCTTGCCGCGGAACAGGCCGTCCTCGGCGCCGTCATGCTCGACGCCGGGGTCCTTCCCGAGATCGAAGCCGAACTCGGGGAAGACACCAAGGTCTTCTACCGACCCGCTCACGAGACCATCTGGCGGGCCGTCCGCGACCTGGCCATCGCTGGCATCCAGCCAGACCCCATCGTCCTCGCCGACGCCCTCAACAAGTCCGGCGACCTTGCGCGCGTCGGTGGTGCCTCCTACCTCCACAGCTGCGTCCAGGCCGTCCCCACGACCGGAAACGGCTCGTACTACGCACGCATCGTCCGCGAACGCGCGGAAGAGCGGCGGCTGGCCGAACTCGGCACCCACCTCGTCCAGGCGGGCCGCGGAGCCGACGGCAACCGTACGCAGCTGCTCGCCGCTGCCCGAGGTGTCCTCGACAGCGCCGTCGATGAGCAGTGGCCTGCCCCAACTCCCCTCGGCATGCAGGAGCCCCTGCCTACCTTCCCGGTCGACGCACTCCCCGCCTGGATCGGTGAACAGGTCGCCGCTGTAGCCGAGTTCACACAGACCCCGCCCGACATGGCCGCCACCATGGCGCTCGCCGCGCTCTCCACTGCGGCCGGCGGACGCGTCCACGTCCAGATCCGAGACGGCTGGACCGAGCAGACGAACCTCTACCTCGTCGTCGCCATGCCACCGGCCTCCCGCAAATCCGACGTCTTCGCGACCATGACCCGCCCGATCTACGACATCGAGACGGCCCTCCAGGAGGAGGCACGATCGTCCATCATCGAGGCCGAGGTCGCCAAGGAAGCCGCCGAGGCTCGTGCCGAGGCCATCATGACCAAGGCTCGCAAGGTCGATGACGTTCGCTCGACGCCCACCCTGGTCGCCGACGCCACGACCTTCCGCATGGAGGCCGAGGCGATCGTCGTCCCGCCCAAGCCCCGCCTGACTGCCTCCGGCGACGTCACCCCTGAGACCCTGACCAAGCTCCTGTCCACGCACGGCCGTCTCGGCGTGCTCTCCCCGGAGGGCGACCTCTTCGACATCATCGCCGGCCGCTACAGCTCCCGCCCGAACCTCGGCGTCTTCCTGCAGGGACACAAGGGCGAGCGCCTCCAGGCCGAACGCATCACCCGCGACGCTGACCTCGGCGAGAAGCCCGCGCTGACCATCGGCATCACCCTGCAACCACCGGTCCTCATGGACCTGGCCCAGACTCCGGGCGCCCGCGGCCGAGGCCTCCTGGCCCGCTTCCTCTTCTCTCTACCTGCCTCAACTCTCGGCTACCGAAAGATCGTTGTCCCACCGGTCCCCGAGAAGACGGCCCGCGCCTACGCGTCACGCCTCACCACACTCGTACACACCCTCACCGACCTCCCCGAGCCGGTCACCATCAAGTGCTCCGGCCCCGCCGACCAGGCCGTCATCAAGCTCCAGGAGGACATCGAACCCAAGCTCCGCCCCGACGGCCCTCTGGCCCACATCGACGACTGGGCAGGCAAGTACGTCGGCGCCGTCGCCCGCATCGCCGGCCTGCTCCACCTCGGCGACCACGTCAACGGCCGCTGGGGCCAGCCCATCGAGGCGGCCACGATCGAACGGGCCATCGCCATCGGCGAGTACTACACCGCTCATGCCCTGGCTGCCTTCGATCTCATGTCGACCGAACCAGCCGTTGACGATGCACGCGCGATCCTGGACTGGCTGACCCGCACAGGAATCCGTGTCTTCAAGGCAAGAGATGTTGTCGCTGCTATCCGCCGCTTCAAAACCGTCGCGTCCGTGACTCCGGCACTCTCGCTGCTCGAAGAACAGGGGCATCTACGGCCGACGCGGGGCGAACGCAACGGCTCCCGAGGGCGTCAGCCAGCCACCGCGTACCACGTTCACCCGTCGCTATACGCCGTCGGCAAGGGGGCGGAGCCGTATTAGGGAGATCTACTCGCTGGCACCCTCAGCCGAATTTTCTGCGATCAAAACATGCACGCAGCCACCGCGACCGGCTACAGCGCCGCCGAGCTCGCATCCAGGCGGCTCACTCCAGGATCCCCAGCTTGGTGTCAGGGCCAGAACGCACACACCTCCAGCTATGCGTCCATCAGCGCCAGCCACGCTTCATGCTCGGACACCAGATGGATGCGGTCGCTCTTCATCATGCAGTCATCCAGGTGCACCATTGGTGCCATCGGCCTATTTACAGCGGGCTGGCTCCCAGACGCTGAGCAGGCATTCCACTCTGTGTCGAGCCTCCTGGGGGACACCTGGGAGATACAGACCCTCGCCCGTGTGCGTCTGCTGCCTAGGTTGCAGGGAAGGACCCGCACCGGGCTCGGTCCGTCAACTCGCCCCAGACGCTGTGAGCGAGCGCTCGCTTGCCCCGAGCGCTTTCCACCTCACTCACGCTACTAGCCTGCTGCGACGGTCCGGAACTGTGCTCACCTGGCCACCGCTGGTGGCTACGGTTGTACCGCAATTACAACGACTAACACAATGAGGTGGATGGGCATTGATCGCCGTGCCCAATCTTGACATTACCGAGCGCGAGTGTGTGCAGAGAATTCGCTTCTGCTCACCTCTCATCGGCGATCCAGCATTGCCCAGAGGTTTTATGCTGCGCCTCTCTTGGCCAATACCCTATTTCTGAGAGTCAAAGACGAATAGCACCGTTGGTCGTGCGGACTTGACCTCTCCCCGGATAGTAATCCTCCTGGACATAATCACCAAGTCCTCATGAAGCTCTTCGGTGACATTGATGGATGGGGGACCACTTGGGTCAACAGGTACTTCGATCTCTGGTAAGAAGTTGACAGCACACAAATCCCCGACGCAAGCGTTGGCAGGGCCAAGGTCAAGTCCGCACGCTTGTCCACCACAAACATTCCCGCCGCACAGGTCGACCCAACATGCGTTTCCTTCACACGCATCCAGCCCACACCCCTGGTGGTCGCACCCGGTCGCTCCGCCGACGTCGCCGCCACACGCCTGCTGGGCGCAAGCATTGTCTATACACGCAGCAGCGGCACAGGCATTCGTCGCGCATGCATCGGCTGCGCAGCCGGCCGCGCCACAAGCGTCCGCTGGACACACGTCATAGGAGCAGCTCATGCCGCCGCAAACATCAGCCGCACAAGAATAGGGTCCACATGACTCGAGTCCACATGACTCGATTCCGCACGGCTCCGGCTCCTGCTCTCCCGGTGCGTCGACGGCGCAGAAGTCCAAGCCACAAGATTCTTGGTTGCAGGGAAATACATCTACGTCGCAGGGTGGATCCCACACGCCACCACTGCCGCCACTGGCAGTGGTTGTCCCACTCGGTCGGACTACGAAAAGCATGGCTAATTTACCACTATCAGAGGAAGTAGCTTTCGAACGCCACGCGAGCTCTTAATCATATCCTCGGGAGGCGGTACGGAGCATATCTCAGTTGGGTCAGTACTTATCGCAGCATCATCAAAATCAGATTCACATATAGCCCCTTGACGGATTGCAAGAGAAACCACCCTCTCCTTTAACTGGTACTTCCAGGAGGGGCATGGTAGTGCCCCAGCTTCACCGAGCGTCTGTTGCGGATTGATGAATTTGTGCGCACAATTACCCGCACAGTTAGGCAGGAGCTTACAGCTTCGACAACTAGCATTATTGAATGGAGTCCATTCAGCCCATTCCTGGGCGATTTGCGAGGTCCTTGCCGCATCAAGGTCGAAGATGGTGCCAATTTTCATTTGCGGAAGCGAGACAGTGTCCCAGCACTTATGTACGTCGCCGTTTGGAACGACAACAAAACCTTTGGGACGCATCGCTCCGCACAGGCCCCTAAATCGCTTAGGGTAAGGCAACGAAGCCAAACCCAGATCAAAGGCTAGATGTTGCAAATCAGTCTCAAGTTCAGCATAACCACTCTTCGAAATGCACTGATCGGCAACCGAGTGGCAGCCTTCAGTGATCGCCTCAACGGGGGCAAAATAGACACTAAAATTGCTCCTGTGGCTCAAACCTGCATCGTGGAAGAAGTGGAGCAGATCTGGTACATCGGATTTATTTCGAGAGTCAATGTTGACTCTAATCACAACTCGAAGAGGTGTACTGTTCACCACACCCGTAATATTGGAGACGATGCGCTCGAATGTTCCTTGACCGCCGAGCAATATTCGTCGCTTATCGTGGTATGCCTTCGCGCCATCAATTGTCACCTGCGCTACTTGCACTTTCGATTGATGCAGTTGATTCGCCACCTCCTCAGTAAGCCTGTATCCATTCGTCACAATGAGAGAGTCGTACTGCACGGACTCAATTTCGCATATATTAGTGAATCTTTCTGACATTCTCATGATTTCAGGAAGCGCCAGAAGGGGCTCACCCCCGTACCAAGCGATGCTAAGATTCCGCAGCGTGGGTGCATTGTGGACAATTAAGGAAACGATCTCGTCTTGAACCTCGGAAGGCATTCTGTCAAAAGGTTTGTCGATGCCCTGGAAGCAGTAATCGCAGCCAAAATTGCAGCCTAAGGTTGGAGCTATAGTTAGAACCATTGTTGACGGGTCAAACCGGGCACGCCGATATTCGTCCTCAATCGCTTCTAGCTCGTCGACTCCTCCTTCGACAGCGAAACCACCATATAAGAGAGTCTTTAATACGGCGTCGCGGCGAACTTCCTGACCTGTCATCAAGCGGCGCAGCTTGATATTCTCACGTTTCTCCAACACGGCAGTTGCACCACTAAGAGAGTTAAAAACAAGAGATCGACCTCGGCGAAGTGGAATTATGACGTTGTACCGTGAAGGACTGACGCCGGTCATGACTTTCCCCCGGTATCGCGCTTGCTCTTTGCGCGCTTAGGCGGCTGTGCGACTATTTCGCCTGATATCTTTGGCATCTTCTTAAGGAGAGCTGCCTGCATATCGTTGATTCCCTGCTGCAGTGCAGTAGCTTTACCCGTCTTTCCTGCACCAATGAGCGCGGAGATCTGTTTGGTTGCCTCCGCTAACTCTGCAGGGCTAAAGGCCCTAGGGCGCACCGCAGTTTGGCTGACAACGCTGTGGATCACCAGCACGAGTTGCTCCAGCGTCAAGTCCGCGACCCTAGTGTTCGCGTCGACACCTGGTAAATTAATGACAATTCCAGGCTCGGGCAAGCTCTTCGCTGGAGACATGTTCATCCTCCGCTCGTCGGCGGCAATCAATATGCGGGATGTTATCGCCCGAAATAGGATGCGTCCAGCGATGCCGCGATGATTCCTCAGCTACGCATGTGGAGGCGGTGTATCGCAAATGTGCGACGAGCCCTACGTCCTCCGTGTCGGTCTGCCGCAGTGATCAGGCCATGAGCCTACAGGGTCTGGAGTTATAACACACGTGGTTGCGCAGGATGATGTAGAAGCCCAATAGATAAGAGTCGTGCATGAGCTAGGTGCTCGTCTATGAGCGGCTAGCACAATGAGCTGAGTTTTCGCTGGCTTATAAGTCAGAGCTCAGTTGATGGCGGTGCAGCACCTGACTTCGAGGGCGAAGTCGATGCTATGAGGCAGGGTGAACATGACCGTTCTGCGGAGAGCACCGCGCCAACAGGCCGAGAGGCACGCGAAGTCTGGGCCGCAGAAGCGGCCTTGATCCTCGTAGGAGTGGCGCAGACGTATCACGCCGTGATCACCTACAAGGAGTTGGCGGAGGAGACCCAGAGCAGGACGGGCATCCGAACCAAGACCCTTTTGCACAACTGGATTGGTCCCATCTTGGGCCTGGTAGTGCGTGAAGCGCATCGCCGCGGCGACCCACCACTGACAGCCCTGGTGGTCCACACGGACGACGGCAAGGTGGGCAACGGTTATAAGGAAGTTCTGGCGGTTGCCGGCCAACCGCCAGTTGAGGACGAGCTGGAGCGTGAGCACCACGCTGCCGAGGCACGTCTTGCTTGCTACCGCCGCTTTGGGGCGACCTTGTCGCCCGGCGGTGGTGTACGGGCTCTCGCACCCAGGCTGCAGGCCTCGGTAGAGCGCCGCCGCAAGCGGACTGATGAGCCCCTACGGGTCTGTGAGCGCTGCTTCGTCCAACTGCCCTCGATGGGCATATGCGACTCGTGCGGTTAACCGATCCAGCAGACTTACTGTGGGCTGACGTCGATGCTGCCGAGCAGCCCATTTGATCGCTCAAGGTGTCTCTGGGGGATAGCTGGGGGAAGTCCCGCTGCGGCACACCCATTTGATCCCGGTGCTATTGACTGGCGCATGCACACCAGGCGGTACCTGGTGCGGGCACGACCGCCAGCTGAGAGTGCGGCCGCGTATGGCGTCAGCCAAGACCACCAGGTGCAAACTAGCCTTCAGCGCCCACACAGGACGAGACACCCTTGGTCAGAGGTGCTGGCTAGTCTCGCGACAGTCGTTGCCGCGCTGAGGGGGCATGCTTTGAGCAGCTTGGATGGTGGCCGCATTGCCGCCCGTGGCTTTCAGTACCAGTACTTACGGACACTCGAAGCGCTGTTGTCGGCCCTGGGCCGAGCCGAGGTTAGCGAATGCAGAATCGAGGGACCGCCTCCCGGCACGAGCACAGATGCCGTTGACGTCGTCGACTTTGACCTAGTCAACCGAAACGGTGACTGCCTGCTGGCGGCGCAGGTCAAGAGCACCACGCCTGGTCGACGGGTCAGCGCCCCTGAGGCCTTCACCATCTTGGCTAGCATGGTCACTAAATGTGATGCTGCGGCCTACGAGTTGATCACGTCCGCAGTACCGGATTCCAAATGCCGGTCACTGTCATCGGCCTTGAAGTCAGAGCGCCACAATCCGGCCGAACTCCTGGCTCACCTGTCGCAGTTGCTGGATCAGGCTCCCAAAGCCCGTTCGCTGCTACAGACGTTGTCCGCCGATGAAGTCGAGCGCCTGGGGCGGTGCCGGATCATCACCGATGCGCGAGACGAGACCGCCCTACGCCGCGATCTACATGATCAACTGCGCCTGCGGCGTACGCGACACCGGGCCGGCCTCGGCGAACGCTCGGCTGGACTGATTCTCGGCTACCTGACCGCTGAGGTTTTGCGCCGCGCCGCCACCCCGCAGGAAGCGTGCTGGAGCATCACGGACTTCGAGCAGGAGGTGCTGGTAGAAGACGATGTCCTCATCCGTGCCCTGGGCCATAAGGACTGGGGAGTCGTGTACGGGTCGATGGCGCCCGTACCTGACGTTGGCCGCCCGTCTCTCCTTTCAGAACTCACCGCTGCCCTGGGGCCAACGAGAGATGTTTCTAGAGACGGTGTGAAGTACTGCGTAGTCACCGGGCTATCAGGGATCGGCAAGTCCAGCACAGCGGCGGCTTACATTGCTGAGAGCGCCGATCAGTACGACCTCGTCTTCTGGGCCGACGCCTCCACAGCCGAATCCCTGATGGCTTCGTTCCGACGCTTGTGGTGGCACCTGCACCGCCAGCCGACGGCGCCTCAGCCCGAGCCTGACACCGGCTACTTGCGAGAGCAGGTGCACGAACTGCTCCGCGCGATGCCTGGCCGGTGGCTGATCGTATTCGACGATGCCTTCGCCGACACCATCGCAGCTTGGATGCCTCGACTTGGCCGCGGGGACGTGTTGATCACTTCCATCGATGATGCCGGGTGGACGCGGCTAGGACACCAAGTCTCGGTGGACCGGATGAACACCGACCAAGCATGCGAGCTGATCACTCGAAGGATGGCTCTCACAGACGAGGACGCAGCACACCACCGCGACGCCTTAGTATCGCTGGCCGAGACTCTCGAAGGATGGCCTCTTGCGATCGAGTTGGCCTGCGGCTACCTGCACAGTTGCGGTATTCCAACCCACCGGATGGACCGGTACCGCCATGCGCTGCTGTCACGCGCGCTGAACGACCGCTTCTCCGTACCTCACGGCTACCCACGCACCCTGGTTGCTGCGGTTTATCTGAGTCTGGACCGGCTGGTCCAGCTCCTGGCCGGTCAGCAGTTACTCTCCAGGCAAGTGCGCGAGGTCCTTGGCTACCTCACCAATTTCGCCCCGCAGCGAATTCCCATCCATCTTGCTGCGGTTAGCGCCTTCGTCGAGCCAGACGACGTCCCAGCGGATCCGCTCCCCACTGCCGTTGACGAGGACGATATTCCTCTGCGGGAGATCTTCCGCGCTCTGATCAAAGTGTCCTTTGTTCGGTTCACAGAGCCCCTGGCACCTTTGTCCGACAAACACCCTCTGGGCGTCAACGACACCGTGTCGATGAATTCAGTCCTGCAGCAAATTCTCCGCCAGTACTACGAGCAGTCGCCTGGTATTGCAGCGGCGCTATCACGTTGCGCTTTCCACACCAACCGATGGCTATACCTCTCCATGGAGATCGAGCACGCGGATCGCAGTTGGGAACTAGCTCAGCACGCGGCGGCCCTGGTGGAGCATGCTCGCCGGAGGAAGGTGAAGGACAACCACGTAGCCGTTCTGCTGGGAAATCTCGCAGGGTTCAAGCAGCGCCAGGGAGACATCCAGGAGGCCGCAGACCTCCTCAAGCTTGAGCTGGCCTGGCTGGACGAGATCGAAGCGCCAAACGAAGTCCTACAGGTCCAGACGCGCATCCAATTGACGCATGTGCTCCAGCGCGGAGAGCTGCCTGGGGAAGCCGACCAGGCCGTGCAGCTGCTCACCCCTGTGCTCGCTTACGTTCAGCGCATCCGCACGGAGGAGTCCGCCCAAAACGCCGCCGCCGTTCTCACTGCAGAAGCTGCCGCAGTCTTGGAAGAACTACAGCTCAGGCACGGGAGTAACGAACACCTCGCTCACCTCCATGACGCCTTTAGTGCTCTGAGTAGCACGCTTCCCTCGCCTTCCACGGTGACGGAGATGGCGCAGGCGCGGCATGTTGGACGTCTCATCAATGCGGGCCATGTTGAGGCAGCAGAACATGCAGCGCGGGAGGCCCTGGCTTCCAACGGCGACATCTGGACAGGTCATCACGTTGACGTGCAGCGCGTTCTGATTGAGTCCCTGGCAGCTCAGGAACGCTGGCAAGAGGCAGGGACAGAGTTCGATCGCTTCCTCTCGCATACCGGACCTCGCTCTATGCACCGTCACTCGGAACAGATGCTTTTGCACAACGCGGGTATGACCTGCGCGCTTGCCTGGCTTCTCACCGGCGACAACGCAGCGTCAGCCCTCTTGAACCGCATCGTCGGCGAGATCGACGTAGCCGCCCTCAGCAAGCAGGTGCCCCTTGTCGAACGCACGCGCTACACGCTGCTCAGGGCCGTGGCCGCAGCTGCCCGAGGGGATGTGCCGGCCTCCGAAGAGCTGATGCACCAAATCGGCTCACACCCACTGCACAAGGCGACGGATGAGGAAACACCATGGGAGGACCTGCGCCGCCATCTCGTCGAACGGCTGCGCCGCTTGGCCAGCATTGCCATGCACGATAGCTACCAGGCGCAGGCCAACCAGCTACTCGGGACATTGCCGCCAGGCTGGCAACAGAACGCTGATCTGACTCGCATCCTCGAACGGGCTGACGTTCATGCCCGTCTGGCGCTGACCACTGAGCCACCTTTTGACGCCTTTGGTTTCGCCACTCAGCAGCTGCCAGGGCCGGCCGGAAGGAGCATCGCTCTCGCCATCATTGAGCCCACACACATGTTGGCCGTGGGTACCGCGGCTGGCCCTTCCCTAGAGCTTCAGGTCCATCGTGTGTGCAGCTCAGGATTTCGACTGGTGACACCCGCCGCGTTCACCATCCCCACCCCGACTGGCTGGCACTTGCGACACCGTCGGAGCCGCTTAATCCTTACGGATTCGACGGGCACGATTCATGCCCGCACCCGGATCAACCCGCCCCAAAAATGGAAGAATGCCGCAAACGGAAACCTGCGCGTGCTCGTGCTGTACGGGTTCGGCTTCGAACTTGGAAACCCAACTCGAAGCCACGAGGCCCTCAGCAGCCCCCAGGCCCTCTACGACCGCTTCCTTACCGCCTCAGCCAAAGGCCTGCTTGCTGCCGGACTAGTGCCATGGAGGCCTTGAACCCGTCGAAGATCTGCCGAGGAGGGGAGCTATTGCCTGGCAGGCCTCCCCGGCGGATCTGTCGCGGGCCTCTCAGGTGCTGGTCCACGCTCGGTCCCCGCCGGGCACTCGGTACTGGACCTTGATGGATGAACAGTTCCGACTGGTGGAGGCACCCAACCGTTTCCTGAGGGAGTTCCGACTGACCCAGGGGCAGAAGGATTGTCTGCGCTTCAACAAGCCGGTCAGCACGCCGTAAGGCAGCCATGCCAGACGAGGCCGCAGGCAACGCTGCCTCGGCATCCCTCCAGCGGCCATGCTCCTAGCCATGAACCACAGACGAAACCTGCACTCTCAGGCGCTCCAGGTGCCATTCTGGAGACGAAAGAAGCAGGTAGGAGCCATGGGCCACGGATTCAGCTGCTCTCCTAAAGCGGGTGTCGCAGGTTCGAATCCTGCCGGGGGCACCATGCATTACTGCTCTAAACTGGGGTTTCCTCCTCAGGGAGGGCTCCTACTCGGCCTCGGACGTCTCGTCCGGGGCCGTTTACGTGAGCGGTGCGTGAGCGGACGGAGAGGTGATCTCCGAAATTTCTCCCAACGGATCAGCATCATCCGGCACGGATTCCTGGCCGGACTTCTTCGCGTCGTCGGGCTCGGCCCCTGCTTCGTCGGTTTGACCAGAACCGTCTCTGCTCTTGCGATACCAATAGGAGCACTTGGGGCCGGAGCGCTCACCGCCCACTCGGGTCGTGCCTAACCAAGACCGTTGTGGGCCACCCTGCCGCCCGGGGATATACCTGCGATCATCGAGCCCGCACTCCCGCCGAATGCCCGTATTCTAGATCTTGGAGCAGGTGCCGGTCGCTTAACGCATCCGCTTGCCGCTGCCGGACATCATGTGACGGCAGTCGATGAGTCGGCAGAAATGCTTTCCCGCATCCACCGGAACGAGACGATATGCTCAACAATTGAGAGCCTACGCCTCGATCGCAAATTCGATGTCGTGCTACTTGCATCGCACTTGGTCAACGTGCCCGATTCCACGGAACGTAATGGCATCCTTGCCACCCGTATCGGTAGTCGCCAGACATTCCATCGGAGATCAACACTGGGAGCAGGAATACGTAACGCGCCTCCTCGACGACAGTGCTTTGAGTACAGACCTGAACCGGGCGCAGCTGCAGCTCGATCGCCGGCTCAGTGAAGACGGGAGATGGGTAGTCGCGAAGCCTGAGCGCTGATGAGCTGCCCCCGGTTTCGTAGAGTCCGGAGATCCGCTCGCCACCCACCTCACAAACGTCTGCTCCTTCCCACGCCAGGGCGGATCCGGGCCCTTTCTCGTAGCCCGTCCAAACAATCATGCCGTTTCCACAGGCCGGCCCTCAAGCGTGCAACCCCCGCACTCCGAAGGACGCCAGGACGCCAGGACGTAACTCTCGCCGTGGACGCGCTGATCGGATGGCCGCCAGTGGGTGCGCGCGGGACAAGCGTGGCGGACGGACGGCAGACAGTACGCTGAACGCAGCGGGATCGGGCCCGCTGCACAGCGTCCGGGAGGTGCTTCATGACGGCCGAGATGATGGCCCCGGCGTGGATGCATGAGCAGATCACGGCGGAGGAGTACCAGTCCTGGTCCGCGGAGCAGTGCGCCGGGATCGAGATCGTGGACGGGATGGTCGTCGTGAGCCCGAGTGCGTCCAAGCGGCACAACCGGCTGGCCCGGATTCTGGCGAACGCCCTGGACGCCGCCTCGGGCCCGGAGTGGAACGCCGACACCGACTTCGACGTCCGGCTTCAGGACGTCCCTCTCACGAATCGCCGCCCGGACGTCGTCGTGTACCGCGCCGACACGATCGACATCACCCCCACCCGCCCTGAGCACGTGCTGCTGGTCGCGGAGGTGGTGTCGCCCGGCTCGGAGACCACCGACCGGATCGTGAAGGTCGACCAGTACGCCAAGGCGGGCATCGGCTTCTACTGGCGGATCGAGCAGGCCGCGACAGGCGTTCCTCTCGTGTACACCTACGTTCTCGACCCCGCGACGAAGACCTACCGGGACGGAGACGTGTTCATGGGGATCCTCAAGGTGGCAGCTCCCTTCCCGGTGGAGATCGACCTCGGCCAGATCTGATCCATGGGGTTCGACTCCTGCCGGGGCACAGTCACCGCGTTGGCCGAGGCAGGCCGGCCGTCAGGTGCGACCCAGTGGATACGGCTCGCTCGTCACCGCTCGCCAGGCTCGGCGGACGCGGCGCGGGCGCTCGGCGTCGAGGTCTCCCAGGATGTCCCGGACAACGTCCAACAGGGCGTCGTCCTCCGCCGAGAGTGCCGCATGCCAAGCCCGAACCAGGTCCGCCACGGCTGACCCGACAGCAGACCTGTCGTCCCCAGCCCGCACAGTCGCCCGCGTCGCGAGCGTCTGCACGAGCAGTTCTCCGTCGTCCTCCTCTCGCAGGGCGACCGCCAGTTCCACCGCCTCGTCCGCCGGTACGAGCGCTTCAGCGCGGCGCTCCAGGTCGTTGAGTGTGTCCGCCAGGTTGTTCAGCGACTGGCACAGGGCGATGCGGTTCGCGGGGACGGTCTGGTCCAGGGCGCGGCGGATGCTTACGGCTTCCTCGATGCAGGCAAGTGCCTCTTCGTGCTGGCCGAGCGAACTGAGGCTGATGGCATGGTCGTTCAGCACTCCGCCCAGCAAGTCGCGCTCGCCGTCCCGGTCGTGGTCGTGGTCGGTGGCTTCGTCGGCTTCCCGGAGCAGTGCGCGCAGCACCTCTGTCGCCTGCGCGAACGGTACGACGGCGCGGTCAGGTTGGTCGTTGTCGTCGAGTACGCGGCCGTAGGTGAACAGTGTGGTCGCCCACTCGGCACGCAGGTCGAAGAGGTCTTCCGGCTCCGCTGCGACCAGCTCACCCAGCAATCCGGCCGCGCTCGCCGCGCAGTCGACGGCTTCGGGACCTTGGTCCAGCTCCTCGTGGATCAGTGCGAGCAGGTGCAGCGCCTTCGCGAGCTTGCGGTGCAGTACCGGTCCGCCGGAGTCGACCAGTCGCCGTAGGATCTCGGCGGCTTCCGCGGCGAGTGTCAACGCCTCCTCGTAGTCGCCCAGTTCGTGCAGGACGTCGGCCTGGGCCAGGAGGGTTTCGGCGAGGTCGGGCTCGGTGGCGTCCGGGCGGGGGTCGGCGAGTTTGCGGTAGATGTCGATCGACTCGTCGTAGACGTCGTGCGCCTTGTAGAGCTGTCTGGTGTCGAGGAGGCAGTCGCCGAGGTTGTGGAGCGCGCCGGCCAGCGCGGGCAGCTCGTTGGCCGGGGATACGGCGGCGAGGGTCCGGTAGAGGGCCACGGCCTCGGTGAGTTGGGCTATGGCCTCGTCGTGGCGGCCCAGTCGACGAAGTGCCGCTCCGCCGTTGTTCAGTACGTCCGCCATGAAGTGGAGGTATCCCTCTCCGTGGCGGTCCACCAGGTCACGGGCCAGGTGTACGGCGGTCTCCGCGACGTCGGCCGCTTCCTGGGGCTGTCGTAGTTCGGAGTGGGCTCCGCTGAGGTTGCCCAGGGCCCGTACGTAGGCGTCCCGGAAGCGGTCGCTGTTGGCTGCGTCGAGGTCCCGGAAGATCCGGGCCGCTTCCCTGGCGGCGGCCAGCGCGCCGTCGTGCAGGCCGGCCCCGGCCCGGATCGCGGAGAGGTTGTGCTGGGCGTTCGCCAGCCGGTACAGACATTCCACCCGGTCCTCGTCCGGGGCCTCTTCGTGGAGTGCCGTCGTCAGTTCCAGCGCGTGTTCCGCGGCGGCGACCGCCTCCATGTGGCGGGTCAAGTCACCTAGTGTGTTGCCGTAGTTGGTGAGCGCGGTGGCGTAACGCTGGCGGTTCTCGGGGGAGTTGTCGGCGACCCTGCTCAGGAGTTCGCAGCTGCGGGCCGCCGCTTCGAGGCCTTCTTCGGGGAAACCGGAGTGGGAGTGGGCGCCGGCGAGGGTGTTCAGCGCCGAGCCCAGGTCCGGGGTGAACTCCGGTTCTTCGTCCGCCAGTTGCGAGTACAGCTGGACGGCCTCGGCGGCATGCACGAGGGCTGTGTCGTGCTGGTTCACGGCGGTCAGCCGCAGCGACAGGTTGTGGGTCAGCTGGGCGAGCGTCTCCGCGTCGGGCCGCTCCTTGCGCCGTTCCGCGTCGAGGGCGGCCCGGGTGCTGACGACCATGTACGCGGCCAACGCCAGGCTGCTGTCGGGCAGATGGCCGAGCACGGACTCCGCCAGATCGAGCCCCTGCCCGGCGGCGGCACCGCTCACCTCGCTCAACACCCCTACCAGCGTGGTGTCCTGCAACTGCGTGGCGACGGCGATCGCGAGCGGCAGCCTGGCCGCCGGGTCCGCTGTCAGCAGGTCGGTCATCGCCCTCCTCACGTGCGGGTGGCGCGGCGCGGCCCGTCCCAGCACCGTCAGCGCCCGCGTGACCTGGACCTCCCCCACGACCGGTGCCACCCACCCGACGAACTCCGGCTGGTCGAGGAGCGTGCTCGCCACCAGATCCTCGCCGAGCCGGTCCGGACGCAGCGGGTTGAGGGTGTCGGGACCGGGATACAGGGCGTCGAGCCAGCGCAGGTGGCGCTCCACGGCGTCGTGGCCCGCGCCGTCGAACGTGGGCAGCGCGGTGAGCAGCGTGCGGGCCTCCGCCGTGCCGCGCGCCATGAACAGCGTTGCCGCCGCGACCACTTGGTCGTTGCGCAGACTCCCGGGCACCGGCAGCTCGTGCGGCACTGCCGTTGCCGCCCAGTAGCGCCGTTCGTGGTCGAGGACCCGCAGCAGCGGATCGCGCCGGGCCGGTACGACACCCGGTACCGCATCCCGTACGGCGTCCGCCACGACCCCGTCGAGGAGCGCCGCCAGCGCCGCGGCGTGCACGTCCAGCACCCGGTCGTACCGTGCCGAGCCGAGCGCGTCCGGCGCTGCCTGCGCGGCCGTCACCGGCACGGGCCGCCCCAGCCGGGCCGCGAAGGCACGCAGGGCCCGGTCGTACTCGGCGGGGCGGTCGTCCGGCGCGGCGACGACCGAGAGCAGCGGGTGCGCGGCCAGGTCGGTGAAGAGAAGCGAGATTCGGTCGTCGCGGTGGCGGCGCAGCAGATGCGGCCACACGCCCGAGGACCGGGCGAGCAGCAGCCGTGCCGGTCCCTGCTCGGCGGGGCGGGCGATCAACTCCGAGGCGACGGCGGCGATTTGATCAGTGCGGCCTTCGGCGTAGTCGACGACGACGAGCAACGGACCGCGGAACTCGTGAATGCGGTCGAGCACCGGCCCGGGTACCTGTTCGGCGAGCAGACCCGCCGTCCAGCCCTCCGCCCTGGCCTGTTCGACGAGCCGGTGCGCCAGCCGGGTCTTGCCCTGGCCGCCCGGTCCGGTCAGCAGCCGCGCGGCGAGCTGGTCCGGCGCCGCCAACCACTCGGCCAGGCGCGGCAGTTCGTCGTCGGCCCGCTCGAACGGGACCACGCCGTAGTCGGCCTGGAGCAGCATGCTGGGCAGCGGCTCGGCGGGCAACTCCCGTTGGGGAGGGAACAGATCGGGGAGCAGCAGCTCCGGCACCAGGTCGGTGATCCCGTCCGCCAGCCGCCGTACGTCGGCCCCGAGGGCCTGGTGGGCGATGCGCCTCGCCTGGCAGTGCGCCAACCGCGCGATGTCCGACGGGAGTTCGTCCGCTACGACGAGAGGAGCGCCGTCGAGCGTCACCTGCACCACGGGGATGTCCCGTTCGAAGGCGCGGCGGATCTCACGGCGTACCCAGTCGTCCTCGCGGTCCACCAGCCGCCGGCCGGTGTCCGCGTCCTCGGCGAACCAGTCCGGCCCGATGAGCACCAGCAGGATCCGGGTCTCCTCCAAGGCCTGCCGAATCGCCTGCGGGTAGAGCTCGCCGGGCCGCATCGACACACAGTCGCGGAAGACCCGCTCGGGCCCGAAGGCGCGTGCCAGCGACTCGTAGCACGCCGCCGCTCCGTAACCGGTGTCGGCCGTGCGGTAGTTGACGAAGACATCGACGGTGCCATGACTCACCGGGGTGCAACTCCGTTCGCCAAGGGGCGAGGTCCGCGACTTCTTCCGGGCTACGGCACTCTCGCCGCATCCGCGTCCTCGGCCTCCGCCGTCTCCCCCGCCTCCCCGAGCGCCCGGTTGCGGCGGACCGAGGACCAGAACGACCAGCCGATCAGGAGGACGCCGACGAGGCCGGTGATGACCTCGTTGATCTGGTACTGGATGGTGACCATGAGGATCACGGCGAGGGCGCCGATCGCGTAGTGGGCGCCGTGTTCCAGGTAGACGTAGTCGTCCAGGGTGCCCTGGCGGACCAGGTAGACCGTCAGCGAGCGGACGTACATCGCGCCGATGCCCAGGCCCAGCGCCATCAGGACGATGTCGTTGGTGATGGCGAAGGCGCCGATCACGCCGTCGAAGGAGAAGGACGCGTCCAGGACTTCGAGGTAGAGGAACATGAAGAACGCGGCCTGGCCCGCCAGCACCACCGCCGGGCGTTCGCCCTCGCGTTCCCGTTCCTCCTCCGCCTCCAGGCGGTCCTCGAAGAAGCCGGAGAGCCCGCCGACGACCATGTAGGTGATCAGGCCGGCGATGCCGGAGACGAGGACCGTCTGGGCCTTGTCGGCGTGGGCGCCGCCGTGCTGGTGGGCGTGGGTCGCGAAGGTGAAGGACGTGATCAGCAGGACGATCAGGGCGAGGCAGACCGAAAGCATGTCGACCTTGCCGAGCCTGGCGAGCGGGCGTTCCAGCCAGCCCAGCCACTTGATGTCCCGGTCCTCGAAGATGAAGTCCAGGAAGATCATCAGCAGGAACATGCCGCCGAAGGCCGCGATCGCCGGGTGGGCGTCGGTGACCAGCTGTTCGTAGCGGTCCTTGTCGGTGAGGGCGAGGTTGACCGCGTCGATCGGGTTCTTCTTCGCCGTGACGGCGACGATGACCACCGGGAACGCCAGGCGCATGCCGAACACGGCGATCAGGACGCCCACCGTGAGGAAGATCTTCTGCCAGAAGGCGGACATCTTCTTCAGGATCCCGGCGTTGACCACCGCGTTGTCGAAGGACAGCGAGATCTCCAGGACGGCCAGGATCGCGATGACGCCGAACGCCGTCCAGCCGCCGTACCAGACTCCCAGGGCCAGGCCGAGCGCGGTGACCGCGAACGACCAGCGGAAGGTCTTCAGAAGCACGGGTTGCCCCTTCCTGTTGTCGCGCGGTCGCCCGCCGGCCGGGTACCCAACAACTCCGACCTTCATCGGCGTTGTCTACCACGGCTGCCTGTCGTGCGGGTGACGGGCGGACCCGGGGCACCAAAAAAGGGGCCCTCGACCCGCTTCCCGGCCCAGGGCCCCTTCGGAGCCGACGTTGCCGCGTCGTCACTTCTTGAGCGCCGCCCGGCCGGACGTGCGCAGCGCGCCCACCGTCTTGAGGAGGCGGTCCGCCGGGTCGCGCAGGGACTGGTGGGCCAGGACCGTGTTGCGCAGGCCGCGGACCGGGCGGCGCCACAGGCGGTGGGCGGTCGCCACCGGGTGGGGGCGGGTGGCGAAACCTTCCCCCACGCGCAGCTCGCGGGTCTTGAGCCAGTCCTTCCACTCCTTGTCGCCGCGCCCCAGGTCCATGAGCCGCACGCCGTGCCGGCCCGCCTCCTCGGCCATCCTGAGGTGCATGATCAACCCGGGCGAGTAGTACCGGAGTTCGGGGTCGTACGCCGTGAACCAGGCCGCGAACAGCGTGCGGGACGTCGGCCCGAAGTGGGCCGCGACCGGGCGGTCCCCGGCGTAGAGGACCGACAGGACGCCGGTGAAGTGTTCCTCGCGGACCCGGAACAGGTGGTCCACCAGGTCCACGATCCAGGGGCGGGCGAAGCGGTCCATGCGGCCGGTCCTGCGGTACTGGGCGGACTTCCACCGCATCAGCGTGTGCAGCACCTCGGGGTCCCGGTCGTCGTAGACGAAGCGCATCTCGCCGAGGTCGCGGCCGAGCCGGCGTTCCTTCTTCAGCGTCGTCTTGGCGATGCCCGGGTACGCGCCGCGCAGCCACTCGGCGTAGGGGACCTCGCCGTCGCCGTCCTTGAGGTCGATCACCGGGGAGGCGAAGGTGCCCGTGACATGGCGGCCGAACGGCTGTTGTTCCTCGACCAGATGGTCGAACTCGAAGACCGACAGGCCGCAGGCGCGCAGGAGTTGCTGGACGTCCCAGGTGACACCGGGCCGGTGCACCAGGCCCTGGCAGTCGGAGAGGCCGAGGCCGATCGCCCGGCCGACACCGACGGGGTTGCGCTCGTACGGGAGGAAGCCGACCGGCTCCCCGCCCTCGTGCAGAACCGCCACCTGCGCCCCGCCCCGGTAACGGCCGACGCCGTCCGCGAACTCCGGTGCCAGGAAAGGGTTCGCGTAGTCCGGCGACTCGTCCATCGCCTTGTGCCAGGCCTGGCGGAGCGAGGTGTTCAACTCCTCCGGTCTGTGGATCGTGATGTCCGCCTTGCCATTGGATCGCATGGATCGCATGGGCGACCGTCCCCCCACATTTCCCCCACGACGCGTCGTCCGCGCCCTTGCCTACTCGTCCCACGGTACGACGAGACACGAAGAGTTCGGCAGGTCTCAAACGTCGCGAAACAGTACGGACGCTGTCAAGGATGCCTGTGGTCACGGAAAAGTACGGATCGTGCAGATCGTACGGATCACCCGGCAGGTGTCGATCAGGACGCACCGGCGGAGACCGTCAGCAGTCGCTCCTGCCTGGCGCGTACCGCCAACCCCCCTGTCACCGCGGCCGATGCGGTCGCCATCAGGGTCATCGCCGTTGCCGGAGAGGTCAGTTGGGCCGCTGTGCCGGCGAGGGCCGCGCCGACGCCCTGCATGGTGAGCATGCCGGCGGAGCGCAACCCGAGGGCGTGGCCCGCGAGTTCGTCGGGCGTGAGCTCCATCAGGCGTTCCTGGAGGACGAGGCTCGCGCCGTAGCCGACGGAGCCGACACACACGGCGACGGCCGACCACGGCAGCCCCGGCCGCAGCGCGAAGAACAGGTACGGCGCGGCCAGCAGGAGACGCAGCGGGATGTCCAGGCGGCGGCGCAGGGCGGGCGGTACGAAGCGGCCCAGGGTCAGGTCCCCGACGAACATGCCCAGCGCCGCGCTCGCGAACAGCACACCCGCGGACCCGGAGTCGTAGGGGACGTAGAGGGATTCGCAGCCGACGATCAGGCCGTTGGGGACCCACATGCCGAGGAAGGTCAGGCGGCGCGGGCGTGCGGACCACAGGAGGGCGTTCGTGCGCCAGGTGGCGGCGACGGACGGGCGGCCCGCGGTGCGTGGCGGGCGGGCGGTCAGGCCCAGGCGCAGCAGCAGGGCCGTGGTGGCGTACAGGCCCGCCGACAGGAGCAGGCAGGCGCGCGGGGACAGGACGGCCAGCAGGGCGCCGCCCGTCGCGAACCCGGTGACCTGCATCAGCCCGGAGGCCATGTTGAACACCGAACGCCCCAGTAGGAAGCCCTTCCTGGGCAGGATCTCGTTCAGCAGGCCCCCGCTCACTCCCCCGCCCAGCGAGGCGATCAGGCCCTGCAGGAACACGACGGCGAAGAGCGCCCCGATCGGCAGGCCGGGCAGTGCCAGCAGCGCCGTACAGCCGGCGAAGGCGGTGTTGATGCCGGTCAGTGTGGCCCGCGGGGGCAGCCGGTCGGCGCCGGAGAGGAAGAAGGTCGCCCCGATCATCTGGGCGAGCTGCGGCCCGAACATGCTGACCGCCGACAGCAACGGCGAGTCCGTGGCCCGGTAGACGAGGGTGGCCAGCGCCAGGCCACTGATCGTCAGGGCCGCGTTCTGGGTGGCGAAGGACAGGAAGAACGGGGTGTATTCGGGGGTGCGGAAGAGCTCGCGGTAGCTGCGCATGCGCGGAGTCTGCGGGGGTGCGGGCGCGGGTCGTATTCTTTCGCGCGGACGCGAAACAGCGGGGGTGCGGATGGGGTGGTGGCAGCTCAACGCCGACACCCTCGCCCGGAGCCGGTTCGTGCTGTCGTCGTTCGCCGAGACCTTCGCCTCGCTGAAACTGCTGCACGCCGGGGTCGGCGGGCACCCCGGTGAGCAGCTGTGGCTTCGGGACCATCTGCCGGGCTACCGGCGGCTGTTGGCGGCCGAACCGGTCACCGGGGAGCTGGTGCGGGCGGGGCTCGGGCGGTCCTGGATCGCCGACTTCCTCTGTCCGACCCAGACGGACCGGGAGTCGTTCGCGGAGACCGTCGCCCGGGTGCGGACGACCCCGCCCGCCGCCGCGCGCGCGAACCTCACGGTCTCCCTCGCCGGACCGCTCCCCGCCGCCCTGGAGCGCGACGACCTGCCCGAGCGGGCGGCCCGGCTCCTGGAGTACGTCTGGGAGGAGACCGTACGGCCGTACTGGGCGCGGCGGCGGCGCGTACTGGAGGCCGATGTCGTGGCCCGGACCGCACAGGTCAGCCAGGGCGGCTGGGCGGCCGTGCTGGACGCGCTGCGGCCGGGGCGGACGCGGTGGCTCGGGGAGAACCGGCTCCAGGTCAATCTGCACGAGTATCCGCCGCGCGAGATCTCCGGCGCGGAGCTGCTCTTCGTACCGGTGACGGCGAGCGGGGCGAACGGCGGGTGGGTGTCGTGGGAGGAGCCCGACCGTTACGCCATCGTCTACCCCTGCGCGGGCGCGCTCACCGGCCATCGCGGACGGCCGGTGCCGGCGGCTCTCGGCGCGCTGCTGGGGGCCGCCAGGGCCGGGGTGCTGGTGCTGCTCTCCTCGCCGATGAGCACCAGCCAGCTGACCGCCGTGACCGGTCAGGGGCTCGGCTCGGTGGGCCGGCATCTGAAGGTGCTGCTGGACGCGGGGCTGGTGGAGCGGCGGCGGGCGGGGCGCTCGGTGCTGTATTCGCGGACGGCGGCCGGGGAGGTCGTGGTGAAGGCTGCCGGTGTGTGAGTCCGGAGGCACATGGGCCGCCGACGAGAACGACATTTACCGGAGTTAGCATCCGGTTATGACGACTACAGAGAACACGGGTCCCCTCGCCGTCGAGATCGGGTCGCTCAAGGGCGGCTCGGCGGACCTCTCGCAGTACGCCGGCCAGGCCGTCCTCGTGGTGAACGTGGCCTCCAAGTGCGGGCTGACCCCCCAGTACACGGGCCTTGAGCGGCTCCAGGAGCGGTACGCGGCACAGGGCTTCACCGTGCTCGGCGTGCCCTGCAACCAGTTCCTCGGGCAGGAGCCCGGCAGCGCCGAGGAGATCGCCGAGTTCTGCTCGGCGACCTACGGCGTGACCTTCCCGCTGACCGAGAAGGTCGAGGTCAACGGAGACGGCCGGCACGAGCTGTACGACCGCCTCGTCGGCTTCGCGGACGGCGAGGGCCACACCGGCGACATCCGCTGGAACTTCGAGAAGTTCCTCATCGGCCGCGACGGCACGGTCGTCGCCCGCTTCTCCCCGCAGACCGAGCCGGAGTCGGCGGAGGTCGTGGCCGCGGTGGAGGGCTCCCTCGCCTGAGAAGGTGTTGACCTTGCCCCTGGGGCAGGGCCGAGCGTCCTTGTCACCGGGCGGACAGAAACCGCCCGGTGACGGAGGATGCGAGAGTGGACGACGAACTGCTGACCATCGGCTCGTTCGCGGCCCGGGCGCGGCTTTCGGCCAAAGCGCTACGGCTGTACGACCGCCTCGGGCTGCTGTCACCGGCTCGCGTCGACGCGGTCAGCGGCTACCGCTACTACCGCGCCGGCCAGGTCGAGCGGGCCCGACTCGTGGCGCTGCTACGGCAGTTGGACATGCCGCTCGCCCAAATCGCCGCGCTGGTCGAGGCGGACGGGACGGACGCGGCCGAACTCCTCGCCGCTTACTGGGCGGACGTCGAGACCCGGATCGCCGGGCAGCGCACGCTCGCCGAGTACCTCCGTGCACGACTGTCGGGGAGGAGCTCCGAGATGTACGGAAAGTTCGTGGTCGAGACGGTCGAGGTACCGGAACAGGTGTTGATCACCGAGACCCGGCACACCCTCGCGGACGAGTTGCCGGCCTGGATCGGGGCCTCGCTGGGGCGCCTGGAGGCGGCGGCGGAGGAGTGCGGGGGCGTGAGCGGCACGCCGTTCGTCGCCTACCACGCCGAGGTGTCGATGGAGAGCGACGGCCCGGCCGAGTCCTGCGTACCGGTCGCGGACGAGGCGGCGGCCCGGGCGTGGGCGGCACGGCAGGGCCGGACCCGGCAGACGGTGGTCCGGGTGGAACCGGCCCGGCGGCTGGCGTACACCCGCATCACCAAGGCGCAGGTGGCGCATCCGCAGATCCTGGCCGCGTTCGAGGCGGTGGAGCAGTGGGTGGCCGCGGAGGGGCTGCGGTACGCCGGTCCGTGCCGCGAGGTGTACTTCGCGGACTGGGATGCCGCGGGGCCCGGCGACGCGGTGTGCGACGTGGCGTTCCCGGTGGAACGGGATCCGGCCCGGTAGCCGTGGAGCGCGACCGGGCCCAGTAGCCGTAGATCAGGCTGGGCCCAGCCGCCGTAGATCAGGCTGGGCCCAGCCGCCGTGGACCAGGCCGGGCCCAGCCGCCGTAGAACGGGCCGGTCCCAGTAGCCGTAGAAAACGGGCCCGGGCCCGGTCCCAGTGGCCGTAGAACAGGCGGGTGGCCGTGGGACGGGCCCGGGGCCGGGTGGGCATGGCCGAGCCCCCTCGGCCGGGACGGCGGGCCAGTCGAGAGGGCTCTTTCGGTGAACCTATGAAATTGGAGTGGTCATCCGTCACGCGAGGCCGACAGTCCCCCTGCCGACTTCGGCCACAAAGGCGTTCCACGCGTCGACGGGGAACGCCAGGGTGGGGCCGTCGAGGGTCTTGGAGTCCCGTACGGCCAACGCCGCGAGAGCTGGGGACTTGACCTCTACACACGCGCCGTTTCCGGCCGAGTACGAGGACTTGATCCAGTTGTCGTTGGCGCCTTGCTGAATTGCCATTTTTGCTCCGGTTACGCCAGTTGATGAGTCGCTGTCACCGCGTCACGTCCGACCACGAACACTCCGGACGTACAACACGGTTTGCGCCAACGCCTGTTGCTCGATGGCGTGATCGACGCTACTCGCCAACATCGGCAGGCGAAGCTGCCATTCACTCGACCGGGTGGCATATTCCCCTGGTGCTTCCATCCTGACTGGCGGAAGGTGTACAGTACGGCCCCTTCCGCCGGACGGACGACTCAGCGCGCGTACTCCTTCGCGATGTCCGCGATGAACTGATGCGACTGATCCACGTTCAGGGCCTGGGCGCGCAGATGCTCGTACATGACGCTGTACTTCTGCACATCGGCCGCCTTCTCCAGGTACAGGTCGCTGGTGACACCCTCGATGTACACGACGCTGGAGTCCGCCGCGTCCGGGAACTCCAGGATGGCGTACTGGCCGTTGAGACCGGGGTGCGCGCCCACCTCGTACGGCAGCACCTGCACGGTGACGTGCGGGAGTTGGGACATCTCGGCGAGATTCTCCAACTGCTCGCGCATCACCTGACGGCCCCCGACGACCCGGCGCAGCGCCGCCTCGTCCAGCACCGTCCACAGGCGCAGCGGGGACTCCGCGGCGGAGACCCGCTCCTGCCGGCGCAGCCGCACCTCGACCCGCTTCTGGATGTCGCTCGGCGAGGTCTCGGGCAGCGCGCCCCGGATGAGCGCCTCGGCGTAGGGCCGGGTCTGCAGCAGGCCGGGGATGATCTGCGGTTCGTAGGCCCGCAGTGAGGCCGCGTCCGTCTCCAGGCCGATGTAGACGCTGTACGGGATGTCGCCGAAGGAGTGCCACCAGCCCTGCTGGCGCGAGTCCTTGGCCATCTGCATCAGCGAGTCGACGATCCGGACGTCCTCGACCTCGTAGACCCCGCACAGATCGCGGACGTCACGCTGGCTGATGCTGCGCCGGCCGTTCTCCAGCCGGCTGATCTTCGACTGCGACACCAGCAGCCGCTCGGCGACCTCTTCGGCCGTCATGCCCTTGAGCTCGCGGAGCCGACGCAACTCCTGGCCCAACCGGCGTCGCCTGACGGTGGGATTGACACTTGACGCCACGGGAACGTGCACCTCCGGCTGCATGCCTCTACTTGCCACTGCTTATTGCCACTTGCCACTACTTGCCGCTACTTGCTGCTCACTGCTTGCCACTTTGCGTATCTGCTGTTGAGCAGACTGCCACCAAGGTGGTTTCTACCGCTGGGAAACGGTGGATATGCGGCAGGTACGAGCCAGGTTCCGGTTGCCCACGGCGTCCGTAGATGCGGCCGAGCGGGGTGGAGTGACGTTACGTCTACTCCACCCCGCTCGGACCAGCGGCTCCCGAACCGGGTCTTGGGGACTGGCGGTGCGGCGGTACTGCGAGTGGTGCGGTACTGAGTGGTGCGTGCACTGCGGTCGTACGGTCCTGCGGTGGTGCGGTCCTGTCGTGCCTGATGCGGGCGTGTGCCGTGGAACTGCGGCTCAGTGAGCCACGGCGCGCGCCATGGTGCCGCGGTGCGGCTGCATCGGAACACCACGAGCCGGTTCCGGTGGCCTTGATCCGGGCGCGGCCTGACGGCCGGCCGGGGCCGGGCTACGACGTGGCTGTGCGGCCACACCGTTCTGGACGTCCATCACGGCGTGCGCCACGAGTCCGCCCATGGGGTCGTGCCTGATCAGGTCCCGCAGCCGGGAGCGGGACGAACGTCCCTCGTTACCCGGATACAGGTGCTTGCCCAGACCCACCGCGTGCGCCAGTGCGGCGAGCGCGGCAGTCCGCGGGTCCGGCGGTACGCCGGTGCGGATCGCGGAATCGAGTCGCGCCCTGATCTCACGGCTGATCTCGTTGTCCGTCGCCTGATAGCGAGTCGTGGGCAACACCCCGCACATCTGTCCCGCCACGGCATGCACCATGCCGCACCGCTCCAGATGCGAGAGGTAGGTCTGGCGAAGTCCCAGTCGGGGCCCGCCAATCCAGTTCACTGCACGCACGGGAGCGCCACGCCTTCGCAGCAACTCCAACGCACAGTCCAAAGTTGGATCTCCGGTCGGCCGTGGCACGACCACGGCGATACGATCCCCGTCTGGGGCTATCCGTCCGGCCAGCGCCAGCTCCACTAGCTGTGCTCCGGCCAGACCGAGGTCGAGCGACTGCGGCTGCGCAGTGGTACCCGTGGCCGGGTCCAATGCCAGCAGTAGAAGCTCTTCCGGAAGAGTTCTGCGGCTCCTGCCCATCCATGCCTCCCCGCGTGGATGAATGACAGGGTGACCCCTCTCACATCTGTCTGTCGAGAGTGCGTGACCGCTTCGTAGTGGAACCGGTAGGTATGTCGTTCTCGTCTACCGCAGGGGTTAAGCCCGCACACAGGACACTGGTACATGGTTCGGACAACGGTGTTTGATGCGTTGTCCGGGCTGCGGGTAAGAGATTTCCCAGCTGTTTTCAGCTGTTTTTGTAGCTGTCTCGGCTATCTCGGTCGGTTCGGTTGACGCACGGTGGGCGTGCGGCTCATGGAGGAGGCATCGGTGGCGGGCGAGTCCCCCGACAGGTCGAAGCAGCGCGAGTCGTCGGCAGAACCGACGCCGGGGAGCGCGAGTCCGGTTCCCGAGGCGAGGTCCGAACGCGACCCGCGCCTGGCGGTGGCCAGGGAGGCCACGTCGACGTCGTCCCAGCGCGGGGGTGTGGACACGGCGACGAAGATCTTCTCGATCCGTGAACTGCGGCCGGAGACGGCTGAGGACGAGGAGAGGGGCGGCGAGGCCAACGGGGCGGGTGACGCCGGTGGGTCCGGTGGGTCCGGTGGGTCCGGTAGGGCCGGCGGGTCCCGTGAGGCGGTCGGCAGCGGCGAAGCCGGTGGCTCCGACGGTCCCGAGTCGGCCGACGGTCCCAGCTCCGCCGAAGGTGGCGAGTCCGCCGACGGTCCCGAGTCCGCCGAGGGTGGCGAGCGTCCCAAGGACGTCGAGTCCGCCGAGGGCGCCGACGTCTCGGCGGGCGATGAGGACGCTGAAACCGCCGAGGACGTCGATGCGCAGAACCCTTCCGCCGAGGGCAGCCCTGCGGGCGATGCCCGGCTGCGGGCGGCTGTGACGGCTTGGGTGTCGGGGGCGGACGAGCCGGACGGTTCGGCTGCGGAGGAACCTGCCGGCGCCGACGACGCGGGCGCGACGGACGCAGCGGGCGCGGCTTCTACGGCCGAGGACTCGGCGAAGTCCGCCGAGAGCGCGGAGACCGTGGTCGTGGCGACCCGCACGGCGAAGGACCGCCCCGAGGACGCTGAGGCCGCTGCGGAGACCGAGGAGGGCTCCGTGAGCGCCGCGGCGGCCGGGACGGCCGAGGCCGGGCAGGATGCCGAGACCGAGGACGAACCGCAGGACGCGGTTCCTGAGACCGCGGAAGCAGCCGACGAGGCCGAGGCCGAGGCTGCGTCCGACGAGATCACGGACGCCCGCCCTGAGGCCACCGGCACCCCTGAGGACGCGGTTCGCGACGCGGACGAGACTTCGGAGGCCGACGGGGACGCGGACGAGACTTCGGAGGCCGACGGGGACGCGGACGAGGAACTACAGGACGCCGCACCCAACGCGTCCGAGGACGAACCGGAGGACACCGCACCCGACGCGCCCGACGCGTCCGCAGCCGAACCGGAGGACACCGCACCCCGCGCGTCCGAAGACGAGCCGGAGGACGCGGCACCCGACGCCCCCGAAGACGCGGCAGGCGAGCCGGAAGACGCCGCCCCGGCCTCCGAGACCCCCGACCCCAACCCCGGCGCCGACCCGGACCCCGAACCGGAAGCCGCCGATGGCGCTGCCGCCCCACAGGCTCCAGCCGCACCCGGCGACGCAACCCGCACGGGTGGTGCGGGTGGGAAAACCGGGGCGGGCGACGGCGTAGCCGCGGCGGTCGATCAGCCCACCGCCGTTTTCAAGGCCGTACGGCCGCCCAAGCCCGCGGTGGACCAGCCGACGACCACCCTCAAGGCTCCGCCCGCCCCCGAGGCCCACGCCGAGCGCACCAGCAAGTTCGTCGCGCTGAAGCCCCTCGACGAGCCCCGGGCGCCCCGTACGCCCCGCCCGGACGCCACCCGCCCCGTCGCTCAGGTCGGCCCCGAGCGCACCACCCAGCAGCCGCTTCCCCCGAAGCCCCCGCTGGACCTCCTCGCCGAACTGACCAACACCCCGCCACCCCCGCAGACCCCGGTCCGCACGGCGATCCGCAGGGTCAAGATCTGGACCCCGCTGGTCGTCCTGCTGGCGATCGCGTTTGCAGTAGTGCAGGCTCTGCGACCGCTGCCGACACCCTCCCTCACGCTGACCGCCGAGGACTCGTACACCTTCGACGGCAGCAAGGCGAACCTCCCGTGGCCGAGCGAGGGCCAGGGCTGGATGGACGTCAACGGCATCGGCACGATGGGCAGCTTCGGCAAGCAGACGCCGGTCGCCATCGGTTCGGTCGCCAAGGCGATGACGGCGTACATCGTCCTCAAGGACCACCCGCTGAAGTCGGGCGCGGAGGGCGAGAAGATCACCGTGGACGCGACCGCCGAGAAGGAGGGCGGTTACGACAAGGACGGCGAGTCCACCCTCAACACCGTCAAGGCCGGCGACGTCCTCACGGAGAAGCAGGCACTGTCGGCCATCATGATCCCGTCGGCGAACAACATCGCGCGCCTGCTTGCGCGTTGGGACGCGGGCTCCGAGGCGGCGTTCATCAAGAAGATGAACGACACCGCCAAGGCGCTGGGGATGACGAACACGACGTACACCGACGCCTCGGGCCTGAAGGAGACCACGGTCTCCACCGCCGAGGACCAGGTGAAGCTGGGCAACCAACTGGTCAAGATCCAGGCGCTGATGGACATCACCAAGCTGCCGAGCTGGGTCGACCCGTCCGGCAAGAAGTGGACCAACTACAACCGCCTGGTGCCGTACAACGACTCGCTCGGCATCAAGACCGGCACCACCACCGCGGCCGGCGGCAACCTGCTCTTCGCCGCCACCAAGGAGGTCGGCGGTGAGACGGCCGTCGTCGTCGGCGCGATCCTCGGCCAGCACACCGCGCCGATCATCGACACCGTCAACGCGGTCAGCAAGACGGCGATGCTCGCGGCGCAGGACGCCATGAAGTCGGCGAAGATCCTGAAGAAGGGCGATGTCGTCGGGTACGTCGACGACCAGCTCGGCGGTCACACCCCGGTCGTCGTCACCAAGGACGTCGCCGCGGTCGGCTGGGCGGGCCTCAAGGTGAAGCTGTCCTTCGCCCCCGACGCCGTACCGCACACCGCGAAGGCCGGTACCAAGGTGGGCACGCTCACCGTGGGCGACGGTTCGGGCGGCGCGGTCAAGGTGCCGGTCGCCCTGCAGAAGGATCTCGCGGAACCGGCCCTGACCGCGAAGCTGAAGCGTCTCGGCTGACCCACGAGGCGCCGTACGTCACCGCACCCCGCCGACCGGCCACCCGCACGGGAGCCGACCGGCGGGGTGCGTGCTAGCGTCGCGAATCGGGGCACGTCGCCGGTCCGGTGGACGCGGCGTCGAACAGGCCGGGAACGGGACGGGACGCGGCCGGGAACAGAAGACGGGACACGGGGAGTGCCTTCAGGTGGCCACAGCGGAGCCGACACGCGCCGACGATGCCGATCCGGGCCCGGGAGCCGGCCCGCGAATACACCTGCCCGTGCACCACACGGACCACGACGCGACACCTAGCGGAAGCACCCGGAGTGCCCGCTGGGCGGGCCTGATCGACCGCGTCCGCACCCCCTTCCTCCGCCACCCGGTGATCGGCTTCACACTGCTCTCCGGTGTCCTGCACGTCGTCTGGTTCTTCACGTTCGCGAACAGTGGCGGCGATCTCGCGGCGCAGGACGCGTGGGCGGAGTTCGTCGGCCGGCACCCGGACTCGGCGTACAACCTCGCCTGGTACGGCGGCATGCACCCGGTGTCGTACAGCGTGGTCTCGCCGTATCTGATGTCGGTCCTCGGTGTCCGTACGACGATGATGATCGCCGGGACGATCTCGGCGGGCCTGCTCACCCTGATCCTGATCCGCAGCCGCTCGGTGAAGAACCCGCTGTGGGCCTCGCTCGCGGGTGTCTTCGCGCTGCTGTGCAACGCGGCGTCGGGCCGGGTGACGTACGGCCTGGGCCTGGTGTTCGGGCTCGGCGCGGTGGCCGTCGTCTTCTGCTGGCCCTACCGCTGGCGCTACAAACGCTGGGTGAAGGCCCTGTGCGCGGCCCCGCTGGCCGCCCTCGCGACGATGTCCTCGCCGGTGGCCGGACTGTTCGTGGGCCTGGTCGCGGTGGCCCTGTTCCTGCAGAAGCGCCGGCCCGGCGCCTGGGCTCTCGGGCTCGCGCCCGCGGCCGTGGTGGCCGTATCCGCCTGGCTGTTCCCGTTCTCCGGCACCCAGCCGATGCTGTTCGGCTCGATGATCCTGCCGCTGGCGTCCGGGGTCCTCGTCTACTTCCTGGTGCCGCGCGAGTGGATCACCGTACGGATCACGGCGGCCGTGTACAGCATCGGGGTCATCCTGGTCTGGCTGGTCAGTTCACAGATCGGCTCGAACATCAGCCGGCTGGCGATGCTGTTCGCCGGCGTGGCCCTGGTCGCCGCGCTGCCGTTCGTGGTGCCCCGCTCGCGCAAGTGGTACACGATCGTGCTGGCCTTCGTCGGCTTCACCGGCTGGATCGGCTTCAAGTCGGTCGACGACGTCGTCAACACCGCGCCCGCCGCATCCTGGTCGCACGAACTCGCCCCGCTGGTCAACGAACTCCAGGAGGTCGGCGCCGAGCGCGGCCGGGTCGAGGTCGTCCCGGCCGCCTCCCACATCGAGGCCTCCGCACTCGCGCCCTACGTCAACCTCGCCCGCGGCTGGAACCGCCAGGCCGACATGGAGCGCAACCCCCTCTTCTACGACGACACCCTCAACTCGGCGAACTACCACGAGTGGCTCCAGCGCTGGGCCGTCCACTACGTCGTCCTGCCGAAGGACAAGCTGGACGGCGACGGCGGCGAGCGCGAACGGGACCTGGTCCAGCGCGGGATGCCGTATCTGAAGCAGGTCTGGGGCGACACGAACTGGCAGCTGTTCCAGGTCACCGACCCGACACCGCTCGCCGAGCCGAACGCGGTCGTCGACCGGGCCGAGCAGGGCGAGCTGACCATCGAGGTGAAGAAGAAGGGCCGGATCCTGATCCGGATCCCGTACTCGCCGTGGCTGAGCGTCGTCGACGCGAAGGGCAAGAGCCTCAAGCCGCCGCAGGAGACCGACGCGTCCAAGCACCGCGCCGAGGGCACCCCGAAGACGTACGACAACCCCAACGGCTGTCTGATGGAGACGGAGGAGGACTCGAAGGGCGACAAGTGGACGATGCTGCTGGCCCCGAAGGCGGGGACGTACAGGTTGGCGGCGCCGTACCAGTTGCCTCGCGGTACGCCCTGCCCCGACGAGCTGAAGTAGTCAGCGCAGCCGGTCCACGTACTTGTCCGTCCCCGGCACCGTCGGAATGAAGGGCGCCACCAACTCCACCTTCCCCAGGCCCGATTCAGCCACCGGCGTTTCAAGCTCCGCGAAGTACTCCTCCCAACAGTCCCGCGGATCCGCCTCCAGGAACCACAGCAGCGTCAGCCGTGTGTCCACCCCCTCGACCTGCTTGACGTAGGTCATGCGGTCGCCCGGCAGCGGGGTCGGACGGAAGATCGTCACCATCGAGGCCGGGGACCCGGCGAGCCGCTTCGGCAGGTGCCGGGAGCGGAGCCACTCCAGCAACTCGGCGCGCTGCTCGGCCGATTCACTGTCGACGACCTCCAACACCAGCCCGGCGTAAGGGTGGTCGAGGGCGTGGAAGTCCCTCGGTCCGGCCGCGCCGTCGCGGTACACGGTCGCCTCGTGGTCCTGGAACGCGGTGAAGACGTGCGTACGGTCCTGGTAGACCCGAGCGTCGCGATTCAGCCGTTTGTTGATGCCGACGGTCCACTTCATGTGGTCGTCGTAGCGGCCCTCGGTGACCCAGTACGTGGAGAGGTAGCAGCCGGCGGTGACGGGCTGGGCGATCGCCGACTTGTCCGGGTAGCGCAGGAGTTGGAGGTCACGGGTGGCGACCCAGCGGCGGCCGGCGTACATCCAGGGCATGGCCATCGCGCCGGCGTAGTAGTGGTCGTCCTCGTACCAGCGGTTGTACGCGTACTCGTGGCCGGGATGCGGTTCGACCATGGTGATCAGCGCGTGTCCCGGCCGGACTCCGTACGGTCCTACGGCGGCCAGTTCGGCGTACACGTCGCTTCGGGTGTCCTCGCTCACGTCGCTCCCCTTCCGTCCTCCGCCGGTCGCCCATACTCTGACGCCCCGTCAGATAAACCGCCAGACCCCGGGAGGGATCGGATGTCGCTGCTCGCGGGCAAGACCGTCGTCGTCTCGGGGGTCGGGGCCGGACTCGGCCACCAGGTCGCCGCCGCCGTCGTACGGGACGGAGGGAACGCCGTGCTCGGCGCGCGCACGGAGTCGCATCTCGCCAAGTCCGCCGCCGAGATCGACCCCGACGGGTCGCACACGGCGTACCGGGGGACGGACATCACGGACGAGTCGCAGTGCGAGGCGCTGGCGGAGGTGGCGCGGGAGCGGTTCGGGCGGATCGACGCGGTGGTCCATGTGGCCGCGTGGGACAGCTACTTCGGTGGGATCGAGGACGCGGACTTCGCCACCTGGCAGTCGGTGCTCGACGTGAACCTGCTGGGGACGCTGCGGATGACGCGGGCGTGCCTGCCCTCGCTGAAGGAGGCGGGCGGCGGCTCGGTCGTCTTCATCGGGACGCAGTCGGCGGTGGCCGCGCCCTCGCAGGTGCGGCAGGCGGCGTACGCGGCGTCGAAGGGGGCGCTGACGAGCGCGATGTACTCGCTGGCAAGGGAGTTGGGGCCGTACCGGATCCGGGTGAACACCGTGCTGCCGGGGTGGATGTGGGGGCCGCCGGTGGAGGCGTACGTGCAGTTCACCGCGCACACGGAGAAGGTGCCGGAGGCGGAGGTGCTGAAGCGGCTGTCGGACCGGATGGCGCTGCCCGAGCTGGCGACGGACGGGGATGTGGCGGATGCGGCGGTGTTCCTGGCGTCGGAACGGGCGCGGGCGATCACGGGACAGTCGTTGCTGGTCAACGCCGGGGAGCTGATGCGGTGAGTTCATGTAAGTGAACACAGAACATCAATCCGAACGATTTTGCTTTCCCTTGACCGTGCGCTTACTTGTCGTGCTCACGCACGACCGCCCACGATGAGCCCCGGGCTGAACCGGCTCAATCGTGGGAGGGCGCATATGAACGGGCTCGACTGGGCCGTGCTCATCGGCTATTTCGGCGTGATGGTGGCCATCGGCGTGTGGTCGCACAAGCGTGTCGACAACGTGAGCGACTTCTTCACCGCCGGCGGCAAGATGCCCTGGTGGCTGTCCGGCATCTCGCACCACATGTCGGGCTACAGCGCGGTCATGTTCACCGGCTACGCGGGCATCGCCTACACCTACGGCGTCACCTCCTTCATCACCTGGTCGTTCCCGATCGCGCTGGGCATCGCCATCGGCTCCAAGCTGTTCGCACCGCGCATCAACCGGCTGCGCTCCCGTCTCCATGTGGCCTCCCCTCTTGAGTACTTGAAGAACCGCTACAACCTGCGCACCCAGCAGGCGCTCGCCTGGTCCGGGATGCTGCTGAAGATCGTGGACGTGGCGGCCAAGTGGGCAGCGATCGCAACCCTGTTGTCCGTCTTCACCGGTGTGTCCCTGAACCAGGGCATCCTCATCACCGGCGCGATCACGGCGGTCTACTGCACGATCGGCGGACTGTGGGCGGACGCGCTGACCGAACTCGGCCAGTTCGTCATCCAGTTGCTCGCCGGCATCTCCATGTTCGTGGCCGTCGTACTGAAGTTGAACGACAAGGGAATCGGATTCTTCGGCGCCTGGGACGAACCGGCGCTCCAGGGCCACGGCAAACCGCTCGTCGGCCCCTACGGCACCGTCTTCCTCCTCGCGTTCCTCTTCATCAAGCTCTTCGAGTACAACGGCGGCATGCTCAACCAGGCCCAGCGCTACATGGCCACCAAGACCCCCCACGAGGCAGAGCGTTCGGCCCGCCTCTCGGCGGCACTGTGGCTCATCTGGCCCACGGTCCTGTTCTTCCCCATGTGGATGTCACCCCTGCTCGTCCACGCACAGAAGCCGGACGGCTCCGACTCCTACGGCCTGATGACCGAACAGCTGCTGCCGCACGGCCTGTTGGGCCTGGTCGTCGTCGGCTTCTTCTCCCACACGATGGCCATGTGCTCGTCCGACGCGAACGCCATCGCGGCCGTCTTCACGAGGGACGTGGCACCGGTCATATCGGCCAAGGCCCGCGCGTGGAACGACCGTTCGGGCCTGATCGCGGCCCGCGTGACCACAGTCGTCTTCCTCGGTCTGTCGATGTCGGTGGCGACGCAGATCAACTCCCCCACGTTCAAGGACATCATCACCGTCGTCATCAAATGGGTCGCGGGCTTGATGGGCCCGATCGCGATCCCGATGATGCTGGGTCTGCTCCGCCCCTTCCGCAAGTCCGGTCCCACGGCGGCCCTGACGAGCTGGGCGGCCGGCCTGCTGGCCTTCTGGCTGGTCAACTACCCCATCAACTGGGAGGTCGACGGCGGCGTCCCGCTCCAGTACCAGGTGTCGGTCCCGCTCGCGGTCTCCCTGATCCTCTACATCCTCATCGGCTACGTGAAGCCCGAGGACACCCCCGAACGTGACGCGCTGATCGAACGGATCAACGGCGGCGGGGACGACGACGGAGACGCGGTCGCGGTGGCGGTACCGGCGCAGGCGCAGGCGGGAACGGGAGACGACGTGGTGGGCAGCAGCCAGTCATAGCGCCTGCGCCCCTCTCGGATATCGGGCGATCCAGCCCGGAGAGGCTCCGGCGGGCCCGTGCAACGCGGGCCCCTGGGTCATCTCCACCGCGAAGTCGTCCGCCAGCACGAGCAGCGTGGGACGGCCCTCCAGCTCGGCCAGCCAGGCCGGCGGGAGGGCCGTCTCGCCGTACAACGCCCCGAGCAGACCACCGGTGAGCGCCCCGGCAACCCCGGAGGGCCCGCCGTGATTCACCGCAAGACACAACCCGTGCCGTACGTCCTCCCCGACGAGCGCGCAGTAGACAGCCCCGGAGAGCACCCCCTCCGCGCTCCCCTCCCCCACGAGCTCCTCGACCCGCCCGGAGGTCGGCATCCCCTGCCGTACGGCGCCGAGGGCACGCTGAAGCCCATCGGAGACGGGCTGATGCCCAGGCCGGGCGGCAAGCAGCGCAAGCGCCCGCTGCACAGCACCGTCGAGACTCTCCCCCCGCGCGAGCCCATGCACGACGACGGCATACGCACCGGCCGCCAGATACCCGACCGGATGCCCATGGGTCTGCGCCGCGCACTCCACCGCGAGCTGCATCACCAACTGCGGCTCCCACCCGACGAGCAACCCGAAGGGCGCGGAACGGGCAGCCGCCTCGCCCCCCACCTCACCAGGATTCTTGGGCGCGTCGAGGGTCCCCATCCGCTCGTCCCCAAACCCCATCAGACAAGCCCGAGTTGGATCCCGCCGAGCGTAGAGCCACTCCTCCCGCGCCAGCCACCCGTCATCCTTACGACGTTCATCGGGCCCCCAGTCGTGCTGGGTGGTCGCCCACCGCAGATACGCCCGATGCAGATCCGTAGGCGGATGCCAGGCCCCGGTATCACGCCTCACCTGCGCCCGGATCAGCCCGTCCACGGTGAAGAGAGTGAGCTGCGTGAGATGAGTGACAGCGCCCCGCCGCCCGTACCCGAACGGGAGATCCACGACGCCCTCCGCACCGTAGGCCTCCCGGATCTCGTCGATCGCCAACAGGTCGACGGGCGAACCGAGCGCGTCCCCCACGGCGGCCCCCAGCAGCGTCCCCCGCACCCGGCTACGGAAGTCCTGCTGCTCGCCCCGCCCCCAGACGGCCCCGGCTGCGGCACTCACCAAGACCTCCACAGGCTCCGTCCGTACGTACGAGTCAGCTCAGCACTGTAATCGAACGGGGACGGTGGGTTGAGGGGGCTCGTGCCGACCTGCGTCGGAGAAGTTGCCGTTGGGCCACTCGCTTCTTTGCCAGTGTCGGGATTGCGCGAGCCGAGTAAAGGGCGCTCCGCTCCGCTACGCGTCGGCTTCGCCGATTCCGCTGCGCTCCACCCTTGACTCGCCTCACACAATCCCGTTTCAGAAGCGAGCGAGCAGCCCGGAAGAATGGGGGCCCAGGTATGCCGGCCCCTCACGTCGGCTGCGTTGCGGGCCGGTACTACGGGACGCGTCCGCGCCTCGCCAGCACGCCGGGTGGGCTCAGCGGCCAACGGCCGGTGGGGGGAGAGAGCCCCCACCCTCGTGGGGGTGGGGGTGGGGGTGGGTCTAAAAAAGTGTGACACTTCGGGCGGAAAGTGTCA
>NZ_JALJRY010000029.1:0-108471 GCF_024519455.1 Streptomyces sp. STR69
GACGACAAGCTGTCCGAGGCCGCGATGGAAGACCGCAAGCGCGAGGGGTACTTCTAACCATGAGCACCATCACGACCGAGGAACTCTCGGCCACCACGCTGCTGCGGTTCGCCACGGCGGGCTCCGTCGACGACGGCAAGTCCACGCTCGTAGGACGGCTGTTGCACGACTCCAAGTCGGTCCTCACCGACCAACTCGAAGCCGTACAGCGGGTGTCGGCCGATCGCGGCCAGGACGCGCCCGACCTCGCGCTGCTCACCGACGGACTGCGCGCCGAGCGCGAGCAGGGCATCACCATCGATGTCGCCTACCGCTACTTCGCCACCCCGCGCAGGCGGTTCATCCTCGCCGACACGCCCGGTCACGTGCAGTACACCCGCAACATGGTGACGGGTGCCTCCACGGCCGAGCTGACGGTGATCCTCGTCGACGCCCGCAACGGTGTCGTCGAGCAGACCCGGCGGCACGCGGCGATCGCCGCGCTGCTGCGGGTGCCGCACGTGGTGCTCGCGGTCAACAAGATGGACCTCGTCGAGTACAAGGAGTCCGTGTTCGCCGTGATCGCCGAGGAGTTCACGGCGTACGCGAGCGAGTTGGGCGTCCCGGAGATCACCGCGATCCCGATCTCGGCGCTGGCCGGGGACAACGTGGTGGAGCCGTCCGCGCACATGGACTGGTACGGCGGGCCCACGTTCCTGGAGCACCTGGAGTCGGTGCCGGTCGCCCACGACCTGAGCCACTGCCACGCGCGGCTGCCCGTGCAGTACGTGATCCGGCCACAGAGCGCCGAGCTCCCCGACTACCGGGGCTACGCGGGCCAGATCGCGGCCGGTACGTTCCGCGTCGGCGAGGCCGTGACGGTGCTGCCGTCCGGGCGGGCCACGCGGATCTCCGCGATCGACCTGCTCGGCAAGCCGGTCAACACGGCGTGGACCACGCAGTCGGTGACCCTCCTGCTCGAGGACGACATCGACATCTCGCGCGGTGACCTGATCGTGCCCAGCAAGGACGCGCCGGCGACCACGCAGGACATCGAGGCGACGGTCTGCCATGTCGCCGACCAGCCGCTGACCGTGGGCCACCGGGTGCTCCTCAAGCACGGCACCCGCACGGTCAAGGCGATCGTGAAGGACATCCCGTCCCGCCTCACACTCGACGACCTGTCCCTGCACCCGCATCCGGGACAGCTCGTCGCCAACGACATCGGCCGCGTGAAGATCCGCACCGCGGAGCCGCTGCCGGTGGACTCGTACGCGGACTCGCGCCGCACGGGCTCGTTCATCCTGATCGACCCGGCCGACGGCACGACGCTCACCGCCGGCATGGTCGGCGAGTCGTTCGCGGCGCCGGAGCCGGTCAAGGACGGTACGGACGACGACGGTTGGGACTTCTGACATGACGTCGAGGGACTTCTACTCCACGTTCGCGAAGGAGGGCGGCCGGGTCGGCAGCGGCGCCCTCGGCAGCGGACAGGGCGGAGTGGCGCGATGTGCGGGCTGACGTACGCGCACTGCCTGCGCGCCCCGTCCCCCCACCCGCCGTCCCGGACGCGACGAAAACGAAGACCTGCCGACCTCCCGGCCACGACCTGAGACCGTGACCGCCGGGCCAACGAGAGGAACACCTCCCGTGCCTGCCAACCGCTCGACTTACCTGCGCCGCGGCATAGCCGTGATCGCCGCGCTCCCCCTGCTCACCCTCGCCGCCTGCGGTTACGGGTCGGACTCCAAGAGCACCAACTCCAAGGAGAAGGTCGCCGCCGGGTCCTCCAAGATCGACGGTCTCGACTCCGTGAAGATCGGCTACTTCGGCAACCTGACCCACGCGACCGCGCTGGTCGGCCGTGAACAGGGCCTCTTCCAGAAGGAACTGGGCGCCACCAAGGCCGAGTACGCGACCTTCAACGCGGGTCCGTCCGAGATCGAGGCGCTCAACTCGGGCTCCATCGACATCGGTTGGATCGGCCCCTCCCCGGCGATCAACGGCTACACCAAGTCCGACGGCAAGAGCCTGAAGATCATCGGCGGTTCGGCGTCCGGCGGCGTGAAGCTGGTCGTCAACCCGAAGAAGATCAAGTCCCTGAAGGACGTCAAGGGCAAGAAGATCGCGACGCCTCAGCTGGGCAACACGCAGGACGTGGCGTTCCTCAACTGGATCGCGGACCAGGGCTGGAAGGTCGACGCGCAGAGCGGCAAGGGTGACGTGACCGTCGTCCGCACCGACAACAAGATCACCCCGGACGCCTTCAAGGCCGGTTCGATCGACGGCGCCTGGGTGCCGGAGCCGACCGCGTCCAAGCTGGTCGCCGAGGGCGGCAAGACGATCCTCGACGAGTCGTCGCTGTGGCCCGACAAGAAGTTCGTGATCACGAACATCATCGTGTCGCAGAAGTTCCTCAAGGCGCACCCGAAGGTCGTCGAGGCCGTGCTGAAGGGTTCGGTCGCGGCCAACAAGTGGATCAACGCCAACCCGACCGAGGCCAAGGCCGCCGCGAACAAGCAGCTCGCGGCCGACTCGGGCAAGGCGCTGAAGGCGAACGTCCTCGACCCGGCGTGGAGTTCGATCCAGTTCACCAACGACCCGCTGGCCGCCACTCTCAACACCGAGGCGGCGCACGCGGTGAAGGCCGGTCTGCTGGAGAAGCCCGACCTGAGCGGCATCTACGACCTGACGCTCCTCAACAAGGTCCTCAAGGCCGACGGTGAGAGCACGGTCGACGCCGCCGGTCTCGGCACGAGCTGATCGAGGGATCCCGATGACTTCCCAGGAGGTGACGACCATGGCCACGACCCTCGCCAAGGAGACCACCGCGTCGGTCGAGCACGCGGCACGCCTTGAGCACGTCTCGAAGTCCTTCGCGACGCCGGGCGGGCAGCAGCTCGTCCTGGACGACATCACCATCGATGTCGCGCCCGGCGAGTTCGTCACCCTCCTGGGGGCCTCGGGCTGCGGCAAGTCCACCCTGCTGAACCTGGTGGCGGGCCTCGACAAGCCCACCACCGGGTCCATCACGACGGACGGCCGCCCCGCGCTGATGTTCCAGGAGCACGCCCTGTTCCCCTGGCTCACCGCGGGCAAGAACATCGAACTCGCCCTGAAACTCAGGGGAGTTCCGAAGGAGGAGCGGCGCGGCCGGACCGAGGAGCTCCTCGAACTGGTCCGGCTGCCGGGCGCGTACGGCAAGCGGGTGCACGAACTGTCGGGCGGTATGCGGCAGCGCGTCGCCATGGCCCGCGCGCTCGCCCAGGAGAGCCGCATCCTGCTGATGGACGAGCCGTTCGCGGCCCTGGACGCCATCACGCGGGACGTCCTGCACGACGAACTGACCCGTATCTGGGGCGAGACGGGACTCTCCGTCCTGTTCGTCACGCACAACGTGCGGGAGGCGGTGCGGCTCGCCCAGCGAGTGATCCTGCTGTCCTCCCGGCCCGGCCGGATCGCCCGCGAGTGGACGGTCGACATCCCGCAGCCACGCCGTATCGAGGACGCGCCCGTGGCCGAACTGTCCCTTGAGATCACCGATGTACTGCGTGGGGAGATCCGCCGTCATGGCCAGCACTGAGACGACGACGGTCAAGGACGGCGGGAGCGTCGAGGCGGGCCTCGACGCCCTGGAGACCACGGTCACCGGCCGCCCGACCTTCCGGCAGACCTTCGTCAACAAGATCTTCCCGCCGATCGTCGCGCTCGCGGTGGTCCTGGCGGTGTGGCTGATCCTGACCCCGATCGTCGACGACCCGAGCAAGCTGCCCTCGCCGGGCGCCGTGGGCACCGAGTTCAAGAACGCCTGGCTGGCAGGGGATCTGCTCGGTTACATCTGGACCAGCGTCTCGCGCGGTCTGCTCGGCTTCTTCTTCGCGCTGCTGATCGGCACCCCGCTGGGTCTGCTGGTGGCGCGGGTGAAGTTCGTGCGCGCGGCGATCGGCCCGATCCTGTCCGGCCTCCAGTCGCTGCCGTCGGTGGCCTGGGTACCGCCGGCCGTGATCTGGCTGGGTCTGAACAACTCGATGATGTACGCGGTGATCCTGCTCGGCGCGGTCCCCTCGATCGCCAACGGCCTGGTTTCCGGCGTCGACCAGGTGCCGCCGCTGTTCCTGCGTGCGGGCCGCACGATGGGCGCGACCGGCGTCAAGGGCATCTGGCACGTCACACTGCCCGCCGCGCTCCCCGGCTATGTGGCGGGCCTGAAGCAGGGCTGGGCGTTCTCGTGGCGCTCGCTGATGGCGGCCGAGATCATCGCGCAGTTCCCGGACTTGGGCGTGGGCCTCGGCCAACTGCTGGAGAACGGCCGTACCAACAGCGACATGGCGATGGTCTTCGAGGCCATCATCCTGATCCTGTTCGTCGGTATCGCCATCGACCTGCTGATCTTCAGCCCGCTGGAGCGATGGGTCCTGCGCAGCCGCGGTCTGCTGGTGAAGAGCTGAGCTGATTCCCGTGCACCAGAGGCCGGTCCTCCTCGTCATCGCCCACGGCAGCCGCGACCCGCGGCACGCCGCGACCGTCCACGCCCTCGTCCGGCGGGTACGGTCGCGGCGGCCCGGGCTGCGCGTGGAGATCGGCTTCCTGGACTTCAACATCCCTTCCGTGCACGGGGTGTTGGAGTCACTGGCGGAGGAGGGTGTGCGTGACGTCGTGGCCCTCCCGCTGCTCCTGACCCGCGCGTTCCACGCGAAGGCGGACATCCCCGCGGTCCTGCGGGACGCGCCGCCGCAGCTGCGGATCCGGCAGGCGGAGGTCCTCGGACCGTCGCCGCTGTTGTTGCGGGCCCTCGAACGGCGGCTCTACGAAGCCGGGTTGACGCCCGCCCACAAGTCCACGACCGGGATCGTGCTGGCCTCGGCGGGGTCGACCGACCCGGAGGCCATCGCGGTGATCGCGGACATCGCGCACCAGTGGCGGCATACCGGCTGGTGCGCGGTACGGCCCGCGTTCGCCTCCGCGGCCCTGCCCCGCACCGAGGGCGCGGTACGCGAACTCCGTGCCCTGGGCTGCGAACGCGTCGCCGTCGCCCCGTACGTCCTGGCCCCCGGCTTCCTCCCCGACCGCATCGCGCGAGGCGCGGCGGAGGCGGATGTGCTGGCCGATGTGCTGGGCCCGGCACCGGAGGTGGCGCGGGTGCTGCTGGAGCGCTATGACGCGGCGGCAGCCCTGGCACCGGCGCTCGCGGCCGTCGGCGCGTAGCGCGTTCACGGTTCCCACCTGCCCGGTTTCCCGGAAAGGGGTCTCCCCCGGGTCCCGGATCTGCTGGGATGGTTCCTCTGCAGGCTAGTGGGGAGCAAGTACACGTGGCGGGTCAGGAGTTCGGGCATCGTGAAGGGCCTGTGCCGGCCCAGCTGCACTACACCTCGGCGCCGTCCGGTTCCGAGGATTCCGGCCCCCGGTTCACGGCGGTCGGCGCACAGGTGCCGCCGGGCGTGCTGCGGGAGGCGGAGCGGCTCCTCGGGTACGAGCCACCGCCCGACAGCCCGGAGCAGCCCGACGCCGAGCAGCTCAAGAGGTTTCCCACGGTCTTCGGCTTCAGTGAACTCGCCGACGGCGGGCGGCTGTTGAGCCGCTCCGTGTGTACCGGCACGGACTGGGCCGGGGGCCCGGTCTCCTTCCACGCGCATGCCGTCCTGTTGCCGGCCGGGACCCGGCTGCCGGATGGCGTCCTGCCCATCTCCACCTGGGAGTCCCCGCGTTGGGCCGTCTCGACTCCCCCGGACGGCAGGTCCGAGCCCGTCGACCGCGTCGAACCCTCCGGCCTGCTGCGCAGAGAGGTGCTGACCGCGTTCGCGGCGTCCCGGGCCGCGTGGCTCGCTCCGTTCTTCGCCGATCTGCGGGCGGTGGCCGCGGACCCGGGCGCCGGGCAGATCGTGGTGGTGGAGCACGACAGCGCCGACGTGGCCCGGTGGATCGCGCTCGCCTGCACGGTCCTGCCCCGCGAACAGGCGCACCGGCTCACCTTCACGACGTACAGCCGCGACCCCCGCCAGGCCCGCCAGCAGGTCGTCGGCGCCCTGCCGTCCTCCGAGCCCGTCGCCGACGACCCGCGCTACCGCGTGCACGACTGCACCCGCCGCCCGCCGTCCGGGCCCGTCACGGACACCTGGGCCGAGGTGTGCGCCCGCGTCTGGCGTGCGGGTCGCCCCGACCTGCTCCACGACAACCCCGCGGACTTGGGCCCGTTGGCGGTGGCCGCCCTCGTCGCGGGGATCGACCTGCGTACGGACGCCCGTGCGGTGGCGGCGAGTTGGGCGGCCGAGCAGGCGGGCACACTGCCGGACGACACCCTGACCGCGTTGGTCGCCGGGTTGTGCGGCGGCCCGGTACCGCACCTGGGCTCCCCCTCGGAGACCCTGCCCGGTGCGGCCGAACAGGTCGCGCTGGCCGCGCTGTTGGCCCGGTTGGACGGACGTGTGACGGCCGCGGTGTCGGCGCCGCTCGCCGCGCGGGTGCTGGCGTCGGCGGTCCTCGCCCATGGGCCGGTGCCCGCGCTGCGCGCCGGGTCCCTCACCGCGCGGGACCACGACGACCTGGCCCGCGATCTCGCACCCGCTCTGCGGGCCGGTATCGCGGACACGGCCGAGCCCGCCGCCGGACGGCCCCTCGCGCTGCTCCGGGCCGCCGACCTCCTCGACGTCGACTGCCAGGACCAACTGCCGGAGCTGGCCGAGCGGTTGGCGCGGGAGTTGGTGAACGCGCCGACCGCGTCCCCGTCGAACGGCGCGACTCCTGACGTGGGCTGTCCGCCCGCGCTCCTCGACGCGGTGCACACCCACCCCGGGCTCCGGGTGGCGCTGTTCGGTTCGCTCGAGACGCTCGCCGCTGCCGAACCGGCGCCCGCGACAAGGGTGTTGAAGGGGTCGGGGCTGCCGCTGGACCTCCAGCAGTCCGGTTTTCCGCATCTGCGGATGTGTGTCTCACCGGACGGGTCGGACGACCGGCTCGACCGGCTCCACGCTCTGCTCCGCACGGCCGGGGTCTCGCCGCACGCCGATCCGACGGTGCTGCGCACCGCCCTCCGTCTCACCTGGCCCGGCGGTGAACTGCCGACCGGCGCGGAGGCGAGCCTGCTGCTGAACGAACTGGGTTCCGACACCCACCGCGCTGCCGGCACCCGGGAGTTGCTGATCGAGGCGGCACTCGCCGCTCCCCCGGACGACCCCGGCATACCGGCGCTCGCCACCGATCTGCTCCGCTGCTTCACCACGGAACTGGGGCCGGGCCGGCGCACGGCCCTGCTCCTGCTGGAGTTCACCGGGCGGCTGGGCACCGGGAGCGAGGGCGAGGAGTGGGTCGGCCGGGTGCTGGACCTCACGTCCGGTGCCGTCGCCGATCCGGTGCCGGACACCGTCGCCGAACGCGCCTTCCAGGCCCTGGCGTCGCGGCTTCTGGAGGGGGCGGCACCGGAGAACGAGCTGTACACGCTGGCCCGTTCGGGCGAGCCACGGCTGCTCGCGGCGTACGAGCGGGCGGCCCGCTCGGAGCGGGTGGGGGACCGATTGCGGGCCGACTCCGCATATCTCGCCGACCGGTTCCGCGACTGGAGCGCGTTCTCGGGGACGTATCCCGGCTGGGACGAGACCCGTACCACCCTGCTGGCCAAGGTGCTGCGGCCGGCCGTGCGGGCGCTGTCCGTGCGGGAGCAGGGCGAGGTCGAGGCGGCGCTGGACCGCTCGGGCCGCGGCAAACTCGACGCGTTCCGTGCCTGGAACCGCCCGGGCACGCTCGGGCGCCTCGCGGGACGGCTGTCGGGGCGGGGACGGCGCGCCGAACATCCCGGCGTGTGACCCATCCCGGCGACCGGCAGGGAGGCGCCGCCCGAAGTCCGGCACTCCCCTGTGATGCCGGACCCCGGACGGCCCGTCCGCAGCACGGCCCCCGCAGGCGTGAGCCTTGGCGCGGGGGTCGCTCTTTGTACTGCGCCACTCGTCGTGTTTATGTCACTGCGCGACTACAACTCTTCGGGTTCATGCGAAAGACAGTCCCCCGGTACGCGTCCGCTTCAGCTCGAAGAGATCGGGGTGCGTGGCCAACACCCGGAAACTGTCGAAGAGTTCGGCCGCCTTCGCACCACGCGGAATGGCCCGCAGTACCGGACCGAACCACACCGTCCCGTCGACGTGCAGGGTCGGCGTCCCCACGTATCCGCCCGACTCCGCCTCGACGCCCGCCTCATGACTGCGGCGCACGGCGTCGTCGTTCGACGGATCGTGGGCGGCGTCGGCGAGTGCGGCGGGGAGGCCGAGTTCGGCGAGGGACTCGGCGATCACGGCGTCGAAGTCGTCGTATCGCCGCTCGTGGATGCGGACGCCGAAGGCCGTGTACAGGTCGCGCAGGACCTTGTCGCCGTGCTGTTCGGCGGCGGCCACGGCGACGCGTACCGGGCCGATCGACTTGTCGACCAACTCCCGGTACCAGTCGGGGAGTTCGTTGCCGATGTTGTGGAGGTAGAGGCTCATGGCGTGGAAGCGGAGGTCGAGCGGGCGTTCGCGCTCGACCTCCAGCAGCCAGCGGGAGGTGATCCAGGCGAAGGGGCAGGCGGGGTCGAAGTAGAAGTCGACGCGGACGGTGTCGTCGTGGCTCATACCGAGAACGCTAGTCGCCAATTGGGACGAAGGCTTGACCCAATCGGTCGATTCCTCAGTGGTCCACTTTGCCCATGGCCTTCTGCCGGGGGTCCCGTCCGCTGGACGCGAGGGCCCGCTCGAAGACCGGAGCGTCGTCCGGTACCGGCACCGGGTCGGCGAAGCCGTCGTACTGTCGGTAGAGCGCGCCGTGCTTCTCGACCACGTCGAGGACGAGGCGGGCGGCGCCGTCCGAGACGCGGTACTCCTGGCCGGTGGCCGTGGCGACGTCCCAGCCGTGGACCGCCAGCTCCTTGATGATCATCGGAGCGATCTCACCGGCCGGCATCGACGCCATGCCGAGGTCGACCTCGCCCTCCCACACCGCCGGGTCGGCCCAGGCGGCGACGGCCCGGTCCAGCTGGGCGGCGTAGGCCTCCGCCCAGTCGGGGTCGGCGGTGAAGTCGCGGGCGGTCAGCTCCTCGGAGAGCTGCTTGCGCAGGGCGCGGTGCTCCAGGCCGTGCGAGGTGTAGAGGACCCAGTGGTTGACCATGGCGCGGACGTCCCAGTCGGGGCAGTGCGTGGGGTCGTCGAGCTGTGTCGTACGGACACCGCGCGCGACACGGGCCGCCTCGGCGGCGCATTCGATCATGTACGGGTGCAGGTCGTGGTTGCTCATGCCCGCCACGCTAGAGAGGGCGCCGTCAGGACTCTTGAACAAACGCGACAGCGTCGTCGGCGAGGCGGACCAACTCGTCGAACGGCAGCGAACCGGCCGCCCTGCGCTCGCGCGCGAAGCCGTTCGCCAGCCGTTGCAGCAGGTCGTTGAGCGGTGTCGGTACGCCGTGCAGCCTGCCCAGCAGCGCGATCTCGCCGTTGAGGTAGTCGGCCTCGATGGTGCCGGTGCCCCGGTTCAGCGACTGCCAGGAGGAGCCGCCGCCGCGCGGGGCGCCGTCGATCTCCACCAGCTGGATCTTGTCGCCGCGCGCCTCCTTCTCCTCCTCGGCGCTCGCGTACCCGACACCGGCCGCGTCGAGCACGGCCGCGCCCTCGGCCCGCACCCGCCGGTAGAGCGCCAGGCCCGCTTCGCCGTCGGGCAGCACGGTGACCGCCTCGATCGCGTTGACGAGGTTGCCGAGCAGCTTCGCGTACTGCCAACGCGTCACGTCGGGCACGACCGGCGCCTCGAACCTCGACTTCTCCAGGTCGGCCGCGATCAGCCGGGCGGTCTCGTCCGTGCCGTGCGGATAGCGGCCGAGGTGCAGGATGCCGGTGAGGGGAGCGCCTTCGGCGGCGACGACGCCCGGTTCGACGAAGGTCGCGGGCAGCCAGACGCAGACGCCGTACACCTGCCGGAAGCGGCGCAGCGCCAGGCGCTGGCTCTCCACCCCGTTCTGCGCGCAGACGACGGGCAGCCGCTCGGCCGCCGTACCGCCGCCGGCGACCGGCGCGGGTCCCCAGACCGCGAGCGCGGCCTCGCTGTCCTGCGTCTTTACGGCCAGCACGAGTACGTCGTCGGCTCTCAACTCGCCAAGTTCCGCCGGCTGTTCGACGACCGGCAGCCGATACGTCGACTCGCCGTCCGGCACCTTGAGCCGCAGGCCGTGCTCGGTCAGCGCCGTCCGTTGCGCACCCCGCGCAGCGAGTACGACCTCGCACCCCGCCCCGGCCAGCCGGCCACCGATGGCTCCGCCGACCGCCCCTGCTCCGATGATGATGTAGCGCATGGGGACGAGCCTCGCACAGTGTGGATCTCTGCCTCCACGAGGGATCTCAACTGCCGGTCAGTTCCACCAGTTTGAGCACGGTGTTCCAGTTGCGGGTGGTGGCGATCAGTCCCTTGTTGAGGCGCGGCCGGGCCAGTTCGACGGCCAGCCTGGAGCGGCCGAGGCCGTCGGGGACGTAGAGATACAGCGCGCGGTCGCCGAGGCGGAACTCCTCGGGGAGATAGGCGGGTTGGTCCAGCTCCGCGAAACGGTCCTCCGAGACCGGCACCGAGTAGTAGGTGACATGGAGCTGCTTGGCCTCCAACTCGGCGGCCGGGAACGGGCAGTTGTCGGCGACGGCCTTCAGGTAGGCGTGGTCGCGGACGACGACGTCGACCGTGAAGCCGAACCGCTCCTCGATGGCCCGGGCGAGTTCCGCCGCGTGGGACTCCTCGTCCCCGTGACCGCTCGCGAACACGGCCTGACCGCTCTGCAGATAGGTGCGGACGTCGTCGTGTCCGAGGCCTTCGAGGAGCGTGCGCAGCTCGGCCATCGGGAGCTTCTTGTTGCCGCCCACGTTGATCCCGCGCAGCAGCGCCGCATACGTCGTCGTCATCCGCACACCATAGAGCGGCCTTCGTGCCCCGTGGGGGTGGGCACGACGGCCGCTTCATGCGGTGCGCGGGTGCGCGGAAACTCTGGCGGATGAGGTGGCTCCGGATCAACACCTGAGGGCACACCTACAAGCACCTGTGACTTGTTCAACAAGGTTTCTTAATAACAAAGCGGACCCCTGCCGACGCATCGGACACCCTGATCACCACCCCCGAGCCGCCCGGATAGATGTAAGGGGCCGTCGTCCTCCCCAGTGGTGAGGACCCGGGGTCCGTGCGGAGGAGCCGGGCGCCCGGTACTTCACCGGTCAGCACGAGGAGACGTTCTTATCCCGCACATACCTTCGAACCATGAGGTGGCGGCAGGCGGCTGTCACCGTGCACAAGGGGGCAAGCCCGTCATGGGGAACGGAGATTCGCGGGTGCGGGGCCTAGCCGCCCGGGCCGGCGGCTGGAGCGCCCGGCACCGGTGGGCCGCGGTCGGCATCTGGGTGCTGTTCGTGGTTCTGGCGATGGGAATCGGTTCGGCGGCGGGCCGGGTGGACGTCGACGAGAGCGACCAGCTGAAGGGCGAGACGCACACCGCCGCCCAGATCATCGACGACGCCGGAATCAAGGAACCGGCCAGTGAGACCATCCTGATCCAGTCGAAGGACGCGTCGGTCACCTCCACGGACAGCGAGTTCCGCACCGCGGTCACCTCCGTCGTCAAGGCCGTCGAGGGGACCGGCAAGGTCACCGACGTCACCTCGCCGTACGACACGAAGACGATCTCGAAGGACGGCCGGAGCGCGCTGGTCCAGTTCGACATGCGGGGCGACTCGGACACCGCGGGTGACCGGGTGGAGCCGGTACTGAACGCCGTCGCCGGGGTGCAGAAGGACCACGGCTCGCTGCGGATCGAGGAGATCGGCGGCGCCAGCATGGCGAAGCAGTACAAGGACGCGTTCGGCGACGACTTCAAGAAGGCCGAGTACTCCGCCGTCCCTGTCGCCCTCGGTATCCTCCTCATCGCCTTCGGCGCGCTGGTCGCGGCACTGCTGCCGGTGGCCCTGGCCATGACCGCGATCATCGCGACGATGGGTCTGATGGGCATCGTCAGCCACGTCCAGCCGATGAGCGACACCGCCAACTCCGTAATGCTGCTTGTGGGGTTGGCCGTCGGCGTCGACTACTGCCTGTTCTATCTGCGCCGCGAACGCGAGGAGCGCGAGGCCGGCCGGGACGCCGGGGCCGCGCTGCGGATCGCCGCCGCGACCAGTGGCCGCGCCATCATCGTCTCCGGTGTCACGGTGTGTGTGGCGATGGCGGGCATGCTGTTCACCGGGCTCGCCCAGTTCGAGGCGATGGGTCTGGCCTCGCTGATGGTCGTCGCGGTCGCCATGGTCGGCTCGGTGACCGTACTGCCCGCGCTGCTCTCGCTGTTGGGCGAGCGGGTCGAGAAGGGCCGGATCCCGTTCCTGCGTCGGCGCAGCCGCCGGGGCAACGGCGAGAGCCGGTTCTGGACCGCCGTCCTGAAGGGCGTGCTCGCCAAGCCGCTGGTCTCCGTCCTCGTCGCGGCCGGCGCGCTGCTGGCGATCGCCGCGCCGGCCGTCGGCATGAAGACCGAAAACCTCACCCTGGACCAGGAGTTCGGCAACTCCCTCCCGATCGTGGGCACGTACAACCGCGTCAACGACGCCTTCCCCGGCGGCTCCGAACCGGCCGAGGTGGTCGTCAAGGCCAAGGACATCAACGCAACCGAGGTCAAGCAGGCGTTGGCCGACTTCAAGGCACAGGCGGTCAGTTCGGGCGCCTCGCTCGGCCCGGTCGACATCAAGCTGCACGACGCGCAGAACGTCGCCTTCGTCTACGTCCCGCTCGTCGGCGGCTCCGACCAGGACAAGGCCGCGAAGAGCCTGGAGAAACTCCGCGACGAGGTACGGCCCGCCACCCTCGGCAAGGTCGACGGCGTCCAGGCACCGATCACCGGAAACGTCGCGGGATCAAAGGACTTCAACGACCAGCTCCTCGGATCGGTCGTACCGGTCTTCGCGTTCGTCGTGGTCTTCGCCTTCCTGCTGATGCTGCTCTCGTTCCGCTCCCTGACGGTCGCGATCACCTCGATCGTCCTCAACCTCCTTTCGGTGGGCGCGGCTTACGGCATCCTCGTCGCCGTGTTCCAACACGGCTGGGGCGCCTCGCTGGTGGGCGCGGAGGGTGTCGGCGCGATCGTCACCTGGCTGCCGCTGTTCCTCTTCGTGATCCTGTTCGGCCTGTCGATGGACTACCACGTGTTCGTCGTGTCCCGCATCCGCGAGGCCCGGCTGCGCGGCCGTACGACACGGGACGCGATCCAGCACGGCGTGGTCACCACGGCGGGCGTCGTCACCAGCGCCGCGATCATCATGGTCGCCGTCTTCGCGATCTTCGGCACGCTGTCCATGCAGTCGATGAAGCAGATGGGCGTCGGCCTCGCGGCAGCGGTCCTCATCGACGCCACGGTCATCCGGGGCGTCCTGCTCCCCGCGGTGATGGCCCTGCTGGGCGAGCGCAACTGGTACTTCCCGAAGTGGCTCCACCGCCTCCCCGACCTCACCCACGACGAGGCCCCGGAGCCGATCCCGTCCGCGGTGGCGGGCGAGAGCGAGCCCGTGCGCGTCTAACTCCCTCTGACCGAGGGCCTGTTGGTATCCCGGGGGAACCAGCAGGCCCTCACTGCTGTCCTACGACAACCTTTCTACGACGTCCTTTCTACGACCTCTGCTACGACGTCAGCTCCTTGTACAGCAGCAGCCAGTGGTCCGGGGTCACCTCGCCGACGAGGACGTGCGGGTCGAGGCGCGCGGCGCGGAACGCGGCGTCCACTCGGCGCCTCGGATGTGCCCGGCGCAGGGAGGCGTGCAGGGAGCCTCCCACCCCCGAGAAGCCCAGCTCGACCAGATGTCGCCAGCCGGGCAGCTCGGCGGGTTCGAGCAGCGGGGTCCGGCGCCGCTCGATGCGTACGATCCCGGCGTCGACGCGTGGCACGGGACTGAACCTCCTCCGGTCGACCCGCCCGACCAGCCGCCATTCGTGACGGGGCCAGCTGCGTACCGTCAGCAGGGTCCAACTCCCGTAGTCCCCGGTGCGTTTGCGGGCGTACTCCAGCTGGGTGAGCAGGGTGGCGTCGGTGAGGGCGGGGGCGCGCAGGCACCAGTCGACGATGTCGGCGGTACGGGAGAAGGGCACGTTGCCGGCGACGGAGAACGGTTCGTGCGGGGGCCGGGCGTCCATGAAGTCCCCGGCGATGACGTGCACTTGGGGTGTGGTGGCGAAGCGGGTGCGGAGCTTCGGTACGAGCCGGGGGTCGATCTCGTGGGCGTGCAGTTCCCGGCAACGGGGCGCGAGCTTCGCGGTCAACGCGCCTTTCCCCGCGCCCACTTCGAGAAGCAGGGGGATCTGCCGGCCGTGCGGGACGGCCAGTTGGGCGACGTATTCGGCGGTGGCGCGGTCGGCGAGGAAGTTCTGCGAGAGCGCGCGGGAAACGTGGGTGGGGCGGGCCATGGCCTGCGGTCCTTGTCTTCCGTGAAGGGCATACGGGCAGACGAAGGCCCCGACCGGAAGAGCAGAGGGAGAACCGCGGACCGAACGAGCGTCGAGTCGGCGGAAGTGTCAGCGGGCGTGCACGCCCGGGCCGGTCAGGGCACCGGGGCCGCGCCGCATGCGGATCGCATACGTGCAGCTCCGGCCGAGACCGGAGTTCGTGATCGCGTTCGCGGCTGACATGCGCTCACGCTAGGTGGAGCGGGTGGGGCGGGGCAACGGGATTTCTGTGCGGGAAGCGCCTTCCGGGGAGGGGGTGCGGCTGATTGGCAGGTGCGGGTGCGTAGGGGCTGGTCGCGCAGTTCCCCGCGCCCCTAGGAGGTTGCAGCCTCCTGGGATTACACGTCAGCGTTGGTATCTCGCCAGGACCAAGTTGCCGTCCCTCACCAGCCGTTGGCGCAGTTCGGCCAAACTGATCGCGCCGCTGTAGTACTCCTGGAACGCCGGGGTTGCCACCTTGTCCTTCCATTCCGGGTAGCCGCGTACGGACTGCGCGGGCGCGGAGGTGAGGTCGTCGGCGAGGGCTGTGCCGGTGGCCCAGTCGTCCTTGGTGGTGTGCAGGGCGGGGTCCTTGAGGGCCTGGGTGCCGGTGGGGAGCATCCAGTCGCCGAGGGCCAGGCGGACCATGTTCTTGGGCTGGAGCAGGAAGTCGATGAATTCGGCGGCCTCCTTCTTGTGCGGGCTGTCCTCGGCGATGGACAGGGTCTGCGGGCTGACGCCCTGAGTGAGCCCGTCGGCTCCGGCCGGGGCGGGCAGCACCTGCCAGTCGAAGCCCTTCGGCGCCTGCTGCACGATCTGCTGGCGGTAGGAGAAGCCGAGCGGGACCATCGCGTACTTGCCCCCGAAGAACCCTGGCAGGGTGTCCGAGCCGCCGCTCCCGAGCGTCGTGGGCGAGGCGCTGTGGTCCACGTCCGCCTGGTCGTGGATCGTGCGCGGTACGACCTCGTCGGCCGCGTCGAAGCGCACGGTGACCTTGCCGTCCGCACCCCGGTGGAACAGCTCACCGCCCGCCGAGAGCGACAGGTTGAGCGTGGCGGACACCGGCTCCTTGAGCGGCCAGGCCACGCCGTACTTCCCGTCGCCGCTCAGCTGCCGGGTGACGGCCCTGAACTCCGGCCAGGTCCACGGGTGTTCGGGGGTAGGAATGCGTACGCCCGCCTGCTTCAGCCAGGTCGCGTTGGCGACGATCACCCTCGGCTCCTGGAGGAACGGCACGCCGTAGATCCCGTCCCCGAAGGTCGTGGTCTTCCAACTGCGCTGCGGGATGTCGGACTTGAGCCGGGCGGGCAGCAGGTCCCTGAGGTCGGCGAGGTAGCCGCCGTAGGCGAAGTCCGCGAGGTCGTCGGAGGCGTCGTGGATGATGTCCGGCGCCTCACCGCCCTCGAAGGAGGTGAGCAGCTGGTCGTGGACGCTGTCCCAACTGCCCTGCACGTACTCGACCTTGATGTCCGGATGGGTGGCGTTCCACTCCTTCACCAGTTCCTTGTTGGCGGTGACGGACTCCTCCTGCCAGGCGAGGGACTGGAAGTGGAGGGTGATCCTGCCGTTCGCGGAGCCGTTGCCGCCGCCGCTCGTGCAGCCGGCGAGAAGCAGGGTCAGGGCAAGGGCGAGGATCCATCGGGGGCGCATCAGCTCTTCACCGCCCCGGTGAGCATGCCGCCCGTGATCCGGCGTTGGATCAGCGCGAAGACGAGCAGGGAGGGGAGGGTCGCGAGGAACGCGGCGGCGGCCAGCGGGCCGAGGTCGGCGACGCCCTCCGCGCCGATGAAGTGGGTGAGGACGACCGGCAGGGTCTGGTGCTCCGGGGTCTTGAGCAGGACCAGCGCGAAGAAGAACTCGTTCCACGCGGTGACGAACGCGAACAGTGCCGTCGCCACGATGCCGGGCGCGAGCAGCGGTGCCGTCACCGACACCAGGATGCGGAGCTTCCCGGCCCCGTCGACCGCCGCCGCTTCCTCCAACTCGGCCGGTACCGCCCGTACATAGCCGACGAGCATCCACAGCGCGAACGGCAGCGACCACACCACGTAGACCATCACCAGGCCGGCCAGGGAGTCGATCAGCCGCAGGTTCTTCAGCACCAGGAACAGCGGGATGATCACCAGCACGAACGGGAACGCCTGGCTGACCACCACCCACCCGGTCGCGGCCCGTGCGAGCAGGGTCCGGCGCCGGGCCATGACCCACGCCATCGGGGTCGCGATCACCACGGCGATCAGTGCGGCGCCGAGCGCGGCGAGCAGGGAGTTCGACGCGGCGTGCAGCAGCGGCTGTTCGTCGAAGGCCTGGCGGAAGTTGGCGAGGGTGGGGTGCCGGGGGATCCAGGTGGGGTGCAGACTGCCCAGCTCTCGCGGGGCCTTGAAGGCGGTGGAGATCAGCCAGAGGAAGGGGAAGGCGAGGAAGACGAGATACGCGAGCAGGGCGACGTACTGTCCGGCGCGGGTTCTGGTGCGTGTCCTCATGCCTGTGGTGCCGCTGGTCCTCACGAGTCGTCTCCTCCCCGGAGTCGGCCTACGAGGAAGACGGCGAGGAGCACCGAGATCACCGCGACCATCACACATCCCATCGCCGCCGCGTAGCCGAACTGCCCGTAGCGGAAGGCCTCTTCGTAGGCGAAGAGCATGGGCAGCCGGGTACGGCCGCCGGGGCCGCCGCTGGTCAGGACGTAGACCAGGGCGAACGAGTTGAAGTTCCAGATGAGGTTGAGCGCCGTGATCGCCAGCGCCACCGGTCTGAGGGCGGGCCAGGTGACCGTGCGGAAGCGGCGCCAGGCTCCGGCACCGTCGACCGCCGCCGCCTCGTGGAGTTCGCGCGGGGTGTTCTGCAGCCCGGCGAGCAGGGCGACCGTCGTCTGGGGCATGCCCGCCCAGACGCCTACGACGATCACGGCGGGCAGCGCGGTCGACAGACTGCTGAGCCAGTCGCGGCCGTTCCCGAGGCCGAAGTCGTGCAGGGTCTCGTTGAGGATGCCCGCGTCCGGGTTGTAGACGATCCGCCACATGATGCCGACGACGACCTCGGGCATCGCCCACGGGACGATCGCCAGCGCCCGGGCGAGCCATCTCAGCCGTAGGTCCTGGTTGAGCAGCAGTGCCAGACCGAGGGCTAGCAGGAACTGCGGGACGGTCACCCCGACCGCCCACACCAGCCCGATCCGGAACGACTCCCAGAACAGGGTGTCGTGCAGGAGGTCCCGGAAGTTGAGACCGCCGATCCACTGCGTCGGCGTGGTGCGGCCCGACTGGGAGTCGGTGAAGGCGAGCAGGACGCCGTAGAGGAGGGGGCCGACGCTGAGCACGAGGATCGGGACCAGCGCGGGTAACACCAGGAACCAGGCCGCGTGGTCGGAGCCGCGCCGCTGTCGGCCCCGGCTTGGCGCGCGGCTCGGCGGCCTCCGCACCTCCGTCGCCGATACCCCCGTCACCGATGTCATGGAATCAGCCCCTTTGCACGGCCCGGTCGGGCCCCGTCATGGTCGTGAACGCCGTGTGCCTCGTCAAGGCACCTCGCATGCCGTCCCACCTGTACGAATGCGACACTGGCCGTCGGATGGCGGGAACCCGACGCCGTACGCACACGCACAGGGATCACACGGAGGCGGACGATGGACGAGGCACGGGCGCGTGACGTACTGGCCGCGGCGGACGTACTGCCCGGACCGGCGCGGGACGCGCGACTCCTCGCCCTCGGCGAGAACGCGGTGTTCGCCGCCGGTGACCTGGTCGTCAAGGTGGGCCGCGACGCCGAACTCCTCGACCGCGCCCGGCGCGAGCTGGAGGTCGCGGTGTGGCTGGCCGAGGCGGGCGTGCCGGCGGTGCGGGCCGCCGACCCGAAGGCGCGCCTCGTCGAGGGACACCCGGTGACTGTGTGGCACCGGCTGTCCGATTCCGTACGCCCGGCCGAACCCCGGGATTTGGCCGAACTGCTACGCCTCGTCCACGCGCTCCCGTCCCCCTCCTTCGAACTCCCGCCCCGCGAGCTGCTGGGCGGTGTGGAGCGCTGGCTGCGGCTCGCGGGCGACGCGATCGACCCGGCGGACGCGGCCTATCTGCGGGAGCGCCGCGACGGCTTCGCGGCTGCCGCCGCCGCGCTCACGCCCCATCTGCCGCCGGGTCCGATCCACGGCGACGCGCTGCCCCGCAATGTGCACGTCGGTCCGGACGGTCCGGTCCTGGTCGACCTGGAGACCTTCTCCGCGGATCTGCGCGAGCACGATCTGGTGGTGATGGCTCTGTCCCGCGACCGCTACGCCTTCCCGGCCCGGGCGTACGACTCGTTCACCGAGGCGTATGGCTGGGATGTGCGGGAGTGGGATGGTTGCGGGGTGCTGCGTGGCGCTCGGGAGACGGCCAGCTGTGCGTGGGTCGCTCAGCATGCGCCGAGTAATCCGGAGGCGTTGGTCGAGTTCGAGCGGCGGGTGGGGTCTTTGCGGGACGGGGACGAGACGGTGCGGTGGTTTCCGTTCTGAGCGCCTATTGATCGGGGGCGTTAGGTATTCGGGCGACTGCGGGTCGTCTGTGGCTGGTCGCGCAGTTCCCCGCGCCCCTTTGGGGCGCTTCCCTCAAGGGCGCTTCCAAAGCTCTCCGGGTCAGACTGTCTCGTCCTCCAACTCCCGCAGCGGCCACGTCGCGTCGATCACCGCGTCCTGGTCGCCCTTGCGGCGGAGGAAGCTCTGGAAGTCGGCGGCCCATTCCGCGTACCACTCGATCTGGCGGCGGTGCAGTTCGGCCGGGCCGAGGGCCGCGACCTTGGGGTGGCGGTCTGCTATCGCGCCGGCCAGCCGGGCGGCGGCGAGGGCGTCGGCCGAGGCGTCGTGCGCGGTGTCGAGGACCACGCCGTACTCCTGGCAGACCGCTTCGAGGTTGCGCTTGCCGCGGCGGTAGCGGTCGACGGAGCGGTCGATCGTGTACGGGTCGATGACCGGGGCGGGGTCGGTGCCGCCCAGGCGGTCGCGCAGGGACGGCAGTCCGTGCCGGCGCAACTCGGCGGAGAGCAGGGTGAGGTCGAAGGCCGCGTTGTAGGCGACGACGGGGACGCCCGTCTTCCAGTAGGTCACGAGGACGTCCGCGATCGCGTCGGCGACCTCGTCGGCCGGGCGGCCCTCGGCGGTGGCCCGTTCGTTCGTGATGCCGTGCACGGCGACGGCGTCGGCCGGGATCTCCACGCCGGGATCCGCCAGCCACTCCCGACGGCCCGCCGGCCGTCCGCCCCTGACCTCTATGACCGCGCCGGTGACGATGCGCGCCTCGCGCGGCTCCGTGCCGGTCGTCTCCAGGTCGAAGCCGATGAGCAGCTCCTGGTGCCAGGCCATGACGGCCCCCCTTCTCGGTGGTGCTTTCCCCCAGTGGTCTCCACCATCGCATGAGCCACTGACAATCCGAGGACCGCGTTCCGCTTACCGCCGGACCGGCCTCGGACAGCTCAGGACACCGGTCGCGAATCCGCCCACATCTGCTCGAACTCATCGCGATAGGTGGGGAAAAGACCGCTGTCGTCTATTTCGTCCGACTTCACCAGTCGGCTGCCGTTCCGCAGCACCAGCACCGGCGCCTCCATGCCACGGCTGCGGCGCAGATAGGACTGCACCACGGCTATGCCGTCCGAGCCGTCGCCGTCGACGAGGTACGCCGTGAAGCGGGGCGTCTCGTCGAAGACCTGGATCCCGAAGGCCCCCGGGTCGCGCAGCCGGGACCGCACCCGCCGCATGTGCAGGATGTTCATCTCGACGGCGCGGCTCAACTCGCCCCGCTTTATGCCGAGTTCACGCTCGCGCCGCTTCACCGCGCTGGAGGCCGGGTTGAGGAACAGCAGCCGTACCCGGCAGCCCGACTCGGCGAGGCGGATCAGTCGTCGGCCGGAGAAGTTCTGCACGAGGAGGTTGAGGCCGATGCCGATGGCGTCGACGCGGCGGGCGCCGCCGAAGATGTCCTCGGCCGGGAACTGGCGCATCAGCCGCACCCGGTCGGAGTGGACGGCGACCACGTCGGCGAACCGGTCGCCGATCAGTTCCTCGACCGCGTCCACGGGCAGTCGGCGCGCCGAGGGCACGTCGCTGCCGGCGCCGAGGGTCTCCAGGAGTTTCGCGGAGGCCCGCTCGGCCTGGTTGAGGACGGCCTCGGACAGGGCGCGGTTGCGGGAGACGACGTTGCGGGTCACCTCCAGTTCGTCCAGGGCGAGTTCGACGTCGCGGCGCTCGTCGAAGTACGGCTCGAAGCACGGCCAGTGCTGCACCATCAGCTCGCGCAGCTGCGGCAGGGTCAGAAAGCTGAGGACGTTGTCGTCGGCCGGGTCGAGCAAGTAGCCCTTGCGGCGGCTGACTTCGCGGACGGCGACCGCGCGCTGCACCCACTCCTGGCCGGCCGGTCCGGCCGCGGCGACGACCCATTCGTCGCCGTGGACGGGTTCGTAGATGGGACGCAGAACGGCGGCCACGACGGCGCGCAGCCGCTGTTCGACCAGGTTCAGCCAGATGTAGGCGCGGCCGGCTCGCTGGGCGCGCGTACGCACCTCGCGCCAGGCGTCGGCGTCCCAGTCCAACTCCGGCCCAATGGAACCAGCCGCGTCCATCGGACGTGCCAGGGACACCGCGCCGGGCGGGACTTCTGCGGAGTTCCCCTCGTGACCCTCGTCACCAGGGGGCAACTCCAGCCCTCCCGAGCCCACCCGTGCACCGCCTTCCGCTCCCCCGAGCTCTCCCCAGTCTCAACGATCAAGGAAGGGTACTCCGGGACCGGTCGGCGGTGCAGCCGGATGGACAGGGTCGTTTCTCAACTTCCGCCGTTCACATTGCCGTTCTGGTCGGCGAGCGCGGCGGGAGTGAGCGGATTCATAGCGGTGACGTCGCGCGGGGCGATCGAGAATCCCTGCCAGTGGACCGGCATCGGCTGCTGGTCCTCGTCGCGGGCGATGTGGTGGAAGCCGACGTTCACCCAGACCACGGGCTGCGTGAGGGTCTGGCCGTTGACCCACTTGTCGACCTGCTTCGGGTGCCCCGCACCGCAGTTGGGCAGGTTGTCGCTGGCGAACTGCTCGCACTTGTTGTACTGGGTGAAGTACACGTCGTGCTGGGTGAAGCTGCGGCCCGGGTACTTGGTGGTGGGGCCGGGGACTATCTCGTAGGACCGGGCGTGGTTGTCCTTGTTCTTGCCGGTCGCGCTGACGATGCGCCACCAGCGCATGTTCTTTGCGTCGCCCGCGAGTTCCTTGGTGACCTTGGTCAACGTGGTCTTGTTCGTGGGGGTGTTGGCCCCGTGCGTGGTGACCGCGGAGTCGTACTGCTCGACGCGGCCCTTGGAGGAGCCGTCGAGGGCGAAGTCCAACTTCCAGAAGACGTCGTGCTGGTGGCTCGTCGCGTACGCCGTGGCGCCCTTGCCGAGCGGCCAGCCGCGGCCGTCGCCCGCGTCGTAGTCGTAGGGCGAAAGGCTGCCGGTGGCACCGACGTTCATGTTGATGGTGCCGTCGTCCTGGAAGCGCCACTCGGTGATGTACTCGTACCAGCCGACCTGGTTGACCGTGTAGACGAGGAAGTCCTTGCCCTGGGTCTGGAAGACCTTGTTGGCGCTGTCGCCCTGCATGCGGAAGGCGTGGCCGCGCGAACGGGTCGTCGTACAGAGGCCCTTGACGTTCGGGTGGTCCGGGTCGATGGCGTCGGGGACCTTGACGGTCTTGATGGTGCCGCCGGGACACTCGCCGGGCTGCATGTTCATCAGGCCGGTGCCGAAGCCGTACTGCGTGAGGTCGCTGTACTCGTTCTTGCCGTCGTCGTACGGGACATGGATCTGGGCGAGCTTCGCGTCGGCGAGCACCTTGATGGGGGCGGCCTCGCCGGGCGGCTGGTAGGAGATGTTCTCCAGGACGAGGCCGGCCTCGCGCTCGTAGTGCCAGCACATCCGCCAGGTGGTGCCGGTGGAGAGCTTCTGCTCGATGGTGTACGCGGCGCTGCAGCCGGGGGCGGCGGCGCTCGGGGCGGCCTTCGGCTGGGCGACGGCCGGGCCCGCGCCCGCGGTGGCACCGGCGGCCAGGGCGGCCACCGTGAGGGCCACGGCCCCCCGACTGCGGGCACGGCTGATTCTGTTGACGCGCATGAAGAAGTGACTCCCTTACAGGAGAAGCAAGTTGGGACAGTGAACGAAGGACGGGACGATCCGCAGGTCGGTGCGGACGGCGCGATCGGCTCAGCCGGTGAGCTTGCCGACCTTGCGGGCGCTCAGGTCGATGACGAAGTCACGGGCGTCGATCCACGGCCCGTTCTTGACCTTCGGGAACAGCCGCACGCAGCGGTGCTCGCCGCACTGGTCGAGGACGCCCGACTGCCGTCCAGGGGTGGCCTTGTAGACCATGGCGGTCAGCAACAGCTGGTCGGGCGAGGTGAGTTCGTTGCCGGTGGCGTCCTTGTAGTCCGCCTTCAGGCCCGCGCCCAGCGGGTCCGCGAGCAGCAGTTCGGCCGCCTCGACGTCCTCGGCGTGGCTCGCCGGCGGCTGCACTCCGTGCTGGGTGCCGGTCTGTTCGACCTTGCCGGTGTCGAGGTTGACGGTCTTGGTGACGACCGTGTCGTCCTTGTAGTCGTAGAACGTCACGTCCGCGCGGCGCGGTGCGTTCGGGTTGTCCAGCTCGTCGGGGTTCGGAGCGGCGAGCTCCACGTCGAGGCGCTGCGGTCCGCGCTTCCCGTCCACGTTCTCACTGGAGTTGAGGAACTGCTGGTTCACCGCGAGCTGCTCGACGCGCTTGGTCTCGTCGTCGGTGAGCGGGTCGCGGCCCTTGCCCTTCTCGCCCTCGGCCGGGGCCTGTTGGACCACACCGGGCGCCGCGCCCACTCCGTCCGCCGCCTGCTGGGCGGACCCGGCCGCCTTCCCGGTGCCCCCCGACTCGTCGGCCCCCGCCGTGCCCGGCAGGGTGACGGCGACCATCACGGCGGTGCCGGCCACCGCTATGGCCGTACCCGCCACCACTTTGCCCAGGTGGCGGTGCACTGTCCTTCGCACATTTCCCCCTACTCCCCCTGGGTCCATCCCCGGACCTCTGGGAGTGGTGTCTGTCCCACTTGGTTCGGCATACGGCATACGTCGTACGCACTGGTCATTTGGTAAGAGGGATGTAAGTCATAGGTGGTTCCCTCACTTTCGGGGAGACTCAGGGGCAAGGCGCCCCGGTGGCGGGGCCCGGCTGAAAGAGTCGTGACCATGCAGGTCTGGCCTGGAGAGGCGTATCCACTCGGTGCCACGTACGACGGCGCCGGCACCAACTTCGCGGTCTTCACCGAGGCCGCGGACCGAGTAGAGCTGTGTCTGCTGCACGACGACGGCTCGGAGACGGCGGTGGAACTGCGCGAGAGCGACGCGTTCGTGCGGCACGCGTACGTGCCGGGCGTCATGCCCGGACAGCGCTACGGCTTCCGCGCGCACGGCCCGTACGCCCCCGAGCGCGGCCAGCGGTGCAACTCCGCGAAGCTGCTGCTCGACCCGTACGCGAAGGCGGTCAGCGGATCGATCGCCTGGGGCGAGGAGGTGTACGGCTACCACTTCGACGCCCCCGACAAGCGCAACGACCTGGACTCGGCCCCGCACACGATGTCGTCGGTCGTGGTCAATCCGTACTTCGACTGGGGCGACGACCGGCGGCCCCGGCGCGGCTACCACGAGACGGTGCTCTACGAGGCCCACGTCAAGGGCCTGACCATGCTGCACCCGGGGCTGCCGGACGAGCTGCGCGGCACGTACGCGGCGCTCGCGCATCCGGCGGTGATCGAGCATCTCGTGGAGCTCGGGGTGACCGCCCTGGAGCTGATGCCGGTGCACCAGTTCGTGAACGACCACCGGCTGGTCGACATGGGGCTGAACAACTACTGGGGCTACAACACGATCGGTTTCTTCGCCCCGCACAACGCGTACGCCTCCTGGGGCGACCGCGGTCAGCAGGTCCTGGAGTTCAAGTCGGCGGTGCGGGCGCTGCACGAGGCCGGTATCGAGGTCATCCTGGACGTCGTCTACAACCACACCGCCGAGGGCAACCATCTGGGACCGACGCTGTCCTTCAGGGGCCTCGACAATCCGTCGTACTACCGGTTGGCGGAGGACCCCCGCTACTACATGGACACCACGGGGACGGGCAATTCGCTGCTCATGCGGTCCCCGCACGTGCTCCAGCTGATCATGGACTCGCTGCGTTACTGGGTCACCGAGATGCACGTCGACGGCTTCCGCTTCGACCTCGCGGCCACCCTGGCCCGGCAGTTCCACGAAGTGGACCGGCTGTCGTCGTTCTTCGACCTCGTGCAGCAGGACCCGGTGGTCTCCCAGGTGAAGCTGATCGCGGAGCCGTGGGACGTCGGCGAGGGCGGCTACCAGGTGGGCAACTTCCCGCCGCTGTGGACCGAGTGGAACGGCAAGTACCGCGACACCGTGCGGGACCTGTGGCGGGGCGAGGGGCGCGCGCTCGCGGAGTTCGCGTCCCGGCTGACCGGCTCCTCCGACCTCTACCAGGACGACGGCCGTCGTCCCCTGGCCTCCATCAACTTCGTGACCTGCCACGACGGGTTCACGCTCAACGACCTGGTGTCGTACAACGACAAACGCAACCAGGCCAACGGCGAGGACAATCGCGACGGCGAGAGCCACAACCGGTCCTGGAACTGCGGTGCCGAGGGCGACACCGACGACCCGGCCGTGCTGGAGCTGCGCGCCCGCCAGATGCGCAACTTCGTCGCCACTCTGATGCTGTCCCAGGGTGTGCCGATGGTCAGCCACGGGGATGAGTTCGCGCGCACCCAGCGCGGCAACAACAACGCGTACTGCCAGGACAGCGAGCTGGCCTGGGTGAACTGGCCCGAGGAGGGCGCCGAGTCGTCCGAGTTGCTGGCCTTCACGCGCGCGTTGGTGTGGCTGCGCAAGGAGCACCCCGTGTTCCGGCGCCGGCGCTTCTTCCACGGGCGGCCCGTGGAGGGCACCCACGACGAGCTGTCGGACATCGCCTGGTTCACCCCGGAGGGCAAGGAGATGGCCCAGCGGGACTGGGACTCGGCGCAGGCGTCCGCGCTGTCGGTGTTCCTGAACGGCAACGCCATCTCGGAGCCCGGGCAGCGCGGGGAGCGCATCGCCGACGACTCCTTCCTGATGATGTTCAACGCCTCTCCGGAGACGCTGGACTTCGTGGTGCCGGTCAATCACGGCCGCCAGTGGGAGGTGATCGTGGACACCGGCCGCGCGGAGGGCGTGCCGACGGGCACGGGCGCGAAGGTGAAGGCCGGGGACCGGCTGACCCTGGTGGACCGCAGCATGACGGTGCTGCAGCGGCCCACCTAGGCGGACGTCCGCGTCGGCCGGTCGGCGGACCGGATGCGGGGGTCGATGACACGAAGGGCTGCCGGGCGGGTACGTAGGTCTGCATGACACCTGAACGACCCGACCCGGCAGTGCCCACGGCCACCTACCGGCTGCAGCTGCAGCCCGAGTTCCCGTTCGCGGCGGCCGCGGCGGCCGTGCCGTACCTGGCGTCGCTCGGCGTCTCGCACCTGCACCTCTCCCCCGTCCTCGAGTCCGTCCCCGGTTCGACGCACGGCTACGACGTCGTGGACCACGCGCGCGTGCGGGACGAACTCGGCGGCGAGGACGGTCTGCGGGCGCTCGCACGCACCGCGCGGGAGCACGGTCTCGGTCTGGTGATGGACATCGTGCCCAACCACATGGCCATGGCCCCGCGCCACAACCACGCCCTGTGGGAGGTCCTCAGGGAGGGCCCCAAGTCGCCGTACGCGCGCTGGTTCGACATCGACTGGGAGGCCCAGGGCGGACGGTTGCTGCTGCCGGTGCTGGGCGGACCGGTCGGCTCCGAGATGGAGCACCTGGAGGTCGACGGTGACGTGCTGCGCTACTACGACCATGTGTTCCCGCTCCGCGCGGGCACCGGGGAGCTGCCGTTGCCGCGGCTCCTGGACGCGCAGTGGTACCGCCTCGGGTGGTGGCGGCTGGCCCGCACCGAGCTCAACTACCGGCGCTTCTTCAGCATTTCGGAGCTGATCGGGGTGCGCGTGGAGGACCCGGAGGTCTTCGACGCCACGCACGGCAAGATCCTGCAGCTGCTGCGCGAGGGCGTCGTGGACGGGCTGCGCGTCGACCACCCCGACGGCCTCGCCGACCCCGACGACTACCTCCGGCGGCTGCACGAGGCGACCGGGGGCCGCTGGACGGTCGTGGAGAAGATCCTCGCGGACGGGGAGCGACTGCCGGCGTCCTGGCCCGTCGCGGGCACCACCGGCTACGACGCCCTCAGGCACGTCGACGGGCTGTTCACGGACCCGGCGGGGGCGGGGGAACTCCTGGGCCAGTACCGGAGGTTCGCGGCCCCGCAGACGGACCGCGGCGGGCACTGGGAGGCGACGGTGCGGCGGGCGGCGTACAAGGTGCTCACGCACGAGCTGGACGCCGAGCTGGACCGGCTGACCCGGGTGGTGAGCAGGCTGTGCGCCGCGTCCCCGGAGCCCGCGCTGCGCGACCGGGCTCCCTGGGCGCTGCGGACCGCGCTGGTGGAGTTCCTGGTGCGCATGGAGGTCTACCGGCCGTACACCTCGGGCGACACCGCGGCCGTCGTCACCGAGGAGGCGGCGGCCGAGGCCCGGCAGGCGTTCGTCGTCGCGGAGGAGGCGGGCGCCGTCGACGTCGTACGGGATCTGTTGCTGGGGCGGTTCGGGGACGGGCCCGAGGAGGTCGAGTTCCGGGTCCGGTTCGCGCAGACGGCGTCCGCGCTGCGGGCCAAGTCCGTGGAGGACACGGCGTTCTACCGCTATGTGCCGCTGCTGTCGGCGACCGAGGTGGGCGGGAACCCGGGCAGTCCGGCCGTGTCCCCGGAGGACTTCCACGCGTACTGCGCGCGCGTGCAGCGCGACTGGCCCGTGGCGGGCACCGTGCTGACGACCCACGACACCAAGCGCAGTGCGGACGTACGGGCCGCGCTGGCCGTGCTCACCGAGGTGCCGGAGCGCTGGGCGGACGCGCTGACCGAGGTGACCCGTACCGGTGAGGGTGTGCCGGACGCGCAACTGGCGTGGGCGGCCTGGCAGACGGTGTTCGGTCTCGGCCCGGCGGACGCGGAGCGCGTGCAGGGTGCCCTGTTGAAGCATGTGCGGGAGGCGGGCCTGCACACGAGCTGGACGGAGCAGGAGCCGTCGTACGAGGAGGCGGTGGCCGCGTTCGTCGCGGCGGGCCCGTGCGGGCCGCCCGGTGAGCGCGTGGCCGCCTTCCGCGAGGCGCTGGAGCCGCACATCCGGGCGAACGTGCTGGGCGCCGCCCTGCTCCAGCTGACGATGCCGGGAGTGCCGGACCTGTACCAGGGCACCGAGGCCGAGTACCTGGCCCTGGTCGACCCCGACAACCGGCGGCCCGTGCCGTTCCCGCCCCCGGAGCCGGGCGCCAAGGGCGCGGTGACGGCCGCCGCGCTGCGGCTGCGGGCCCGCCGTCCCGAGGCCTTCGGCGACGCGGCGACGTACGCCCCGCTGGCGGCTGAGGGCCCGGCGGCGGCGCACTGTGTGGCGTTCGCCCGCTCTGGGGCCGCGGTCACGGCCGTGACCCGGCTGTCGTCGCGGCTCGCGGAGGCGGGCGGCTGGCGCGACACGGTGCTCCCGCTGCCGCCCGGCCGGTGGGCCGATGTGCTCGCTCCGGAGCGGCAGTTCACGGGGCACGCACGCGTGGCGGAGCTTTTCGAGTTGTCGCCGGTGGTGCTGCTGGAGGTCTCGGGTTAGGTGTGCACCCGGAGGGTCCGGGGCGAGCGGCGGACCAGGTCGTCGGGCTGGTGCCGGGGGCCCGGTGCGCGGCGGAGGCCGGGCAGGGCGGACAGGAGGGCCCCTAGGCCGTGTTCGGCCGTGAGAGCGGCCAGCAGGGCATCGAGACCCGTGCCGTGGGCGAGCGGTCCGGGGTCGGTGCGGAAGGCGTCGTAGCGGTCCGGGTCGGTGAAGCGTTCCGGGTCGCGGCCGGCGGCGCCGAGCAGACAGGCGACGGTGGCCCCGGCGGGTACCGCGCCGACGGGTGCGACGGCCCGGCGCAGCACGATGTGCAGCGGCGGATCGCGGCGCAGGGACTCCGCCCAGGCGCCCGGCGTGAGGTCGGGGCGGGTGCGGAGCCCGTCCAACTGGCGTGGATGGTCGAGGAGGTTGGCGAGGAACGACGCGAGCGCCCGCGCGGTGCTCTCGCCGGACGCGCCGAGCAGCGTGCCCACCAGCCCGGTGACGGTGTCGTCCGAGAGCGGGCCGCCGTCACTCCGCGCGGTGCACAGCACGGACAGCAGGTCACCGCCCGGGTGGGCGCGACGCCGGGCCGTCAACGGACGCAGGAAGGCGCCCAGTTCGGGACGGCCGCCCCCGGAGCGGCCGAGTCCCGTGCGGCACCAGCGGTGCACCCGCGCGGTCTCCTCGTAGGGCAGTCCGAGGGCGGCCACGGCCGTGGCGGTGGGCAGCCAGTCGCAGAACTCGGCCACCAGGTCGGCGTCCTCACGGGCGGCGAGGCGCCGGGCGAGGACATGGGCGCTGCGTTCGACGGCGGCGGTCAGGGCGGCCAGTGCGGGCCCGCGCAGGACCCGGTCCACGAGCCGGCCCGCCTCGGGTGCGGCCGGGAGCCCGCCCCCGGGCACGGCGACGAGCCTCGGGTCGGCGAGGGCGGCACGGACATCGTCGTAGCGGCTGAGGAGCCAGGCTCCGAACGGCTCGTCGTACACGAGCGGGTAGTGCGTGCGGAGGGTGCGGTAGAGCGGATACGGGTCCTGTACGGCCGTCCGCAGGCTCGGTGGTCCCGGTGGACGGGCGGGGGCGCCCGCGGTCCGGGGGACGGTCACGTCCGTGAGACACAGCACCGCCGTCCGCTCCCGTGGTCGCAGCTCCGCCGCACGCCGTCGAGGGGGCGCGGCCGGTCGTCCGCGTCCTGCGCGCACGCGGCTGCCCCCAGCCGACCACCGCACCGCGCGGACCGCAGCTCCCGTACGGCCGTTCGAGTGAGGCGGACGCGCCCTGTCCCTACGGCGTGCGACAGGTCCCCGGCCACCGGCTCGCACCCGCGTACGGACCCGGTGCGCGGGTCGAGCCGCGGGCGTGCGGTGACGTGCCGGGACGGCGGTGTTCCGGGTGCGGGGGCACGCGCGTGTGCACGGTGGGAACGTCACCGTCGGTGCGCGCGGGTGCTCGCGAGACCCCCTGGAAATCCCCGGCCCCCCGCTGGCACCAACGCGCCTACCGGCTGCCGGTAAATGCCCCTGGGCGCCCCCTGGAGCCTCCCCCGCGGTCTTCTTGACAGTTCACAGAGGCCATGAAGTACTGCGGTTGCGAAGCCGGGGCGGAGTAGTCGGGGGTGAGTCTCCTGCCGGAGTTGCGATACCCCAGTGTGACCGAACTGGTCTCGTCCGCCAGGGCGTTGGCCGCTCACCGGCCGGCTCTGTGCACCCTGCGCCAAGTAGGTGTCTCCCGCGCGGGCAGGCCGCTTCATCTGCTGTCCGTGGGGCACGCCCGGCGCGCCGTCCTGGTGGTCGCGGGCGCCCACGCCAACGAGCCGACCGGCGGCTCCACACTCCTCGCACTCGCCGAACGGGTGGTCCGCGACCGGGAGTTGAGGTCGGACACCTCCTGGCACTTCCTGCTCTGCGCGGACCCGGACGGGGCGAGCCTGCACGTCACCCCGGCCCCGCGCAGCCTGTTCGACTACCACCTCGGTTTCTTCCGTCCGGCGGGACCGGAGCAGCCCGAGTGGTCGCCCTCCGTACTGCCGCCCGATCAACTGCCCCCGGAGACCCGGGCCTTGATCCGGGTGATCGACGAGCTGCGGCCCTATCTCCAGGTGACCCTGCACGGCACCGATCTGGGCGGCAGCTGGGTGCAGTTGACGAAGGACATTCCGGGACTGGCCGAGCCGTTCGCGAAGTCGGCGGCGGAGCTGCGCATCCCGGTGGAGACGGGCGCCTCGGACGCGGCGGGCTGGCCCGCCTCGGGACCCGGGGTGCATGTCATGCCGGCGCCCGGTTCGGGCGCTGCCTACCCGAGCATGCCGGACGACGCCCGGCACAGCACCTGGTACCACGCGCACCGCTACGGCGGCCTGACCGCGGTCGTGGAGGTCCCGATGTGGGCGAGCGACCTGGTGGACGACCCGGCACCGCATCCCGCCCCGGCGGCGGCGTTACGGCGGCTGGCGCGCCGTCTGCTGCGGGACGGGCGGGAGGTGGAGCGGGTGCTCGCCGATGCGCTGCCGCGGCTCCAGGGCGTCGACGGGCCGCTGCTGCGGGCCGCCAAGTGGGCGCTGGAGCTGGTGCCCGGCCTGGCCGCGGACTGGACGCACACCTCTCCGGCCGACACCACGATGGCGTACGTCGGCAGCGTGGACGCGTTCGGGCGCCGGCTGCCGTTACGGGCGGCGGCGATGCTGCTGCGGGTGTTGCGGGAGACCGACGACCGCGCGGCGCCCCTGCTCGAACACCTCGTCGCGAACTGGAGCGACGCCTTCGCGGAACGCTTCCGCGCCCGCTGGGTGCCCCTGGAGCATCAGGTGGAGCACCAGTCCCGCACGGTCGTGGCGGCGGCGCTGTACGCGCGCGAGCAGGCGGGCGGAGTCGGCGAGGCCCCACGCGCGCGTGCCCGACGCTCGGCCTGACCCCGCCCGTGCCGCTCAGCCGTCCAGCGCAAAGACGTCTCCCGTCCGCGCCGCCATGACGCACCCGTTCGAGAAGGTCCTCGTGTAGTCGACCGGGCGCCCTTTCCACTCCCCGCGCGCGTGGGCGGTCACCGGGGCGTAGATCATCGGGCAGAACACGCTTCTGGCCGGGATGGCGTCGATGTCACCTCCCACCGCGGCCAGTTCGGCACAGGCCTCGGCCGCGTGGGCGTGACCCTGGGGCGGGTCGCACAGGAGCAGGGTCCCGCGTGTGTCACTGGACCGGCTGTCGCCACGGGTGACGGTGAGCTGGAGCCAGTCGCCCTGGAAGCCGTGCCGGGGTGCCGCCTGGGCAGGTGTCAGACCGCCGGCGGCGAGAAGCACGGCCACGGACAGGAGGGTGCCCCGGAGGGCGGTCGCTCGGGAGATGTACGTCATTCCGGATGCATCGGCACCGTCGCCTCCGTGCCCCAGCCCGGCTCACCCGAACGGGAGCGCACGGGCGTGTGCCGCCGGGCCAGTTCGAACGCGCTGAGCACCACGCGCGACTGGTACTCGACCTGGCGTGCGACGGAGATCCAGCGCGCCCCGAAGCCGTCCCGGTAGTCGGCGCACCACTCGTCGATCAGCCGGTCCAGCTCCGGCAGCACACCGGCCGGGTCGCTCCCGGAGGCGACGACGAGCTGGTACAGCAGCCCTGCCGTGCGCAGGGCGAGGCGCCGGCCCGCGATGCGCAGGGCGGCGAGATGCGCGGTGTTGAGCGGCGGCAGCGGGCGTGCGGCACTGGTGTCGACGTCGGGATCCCACGCGTCGGCGAGTCCGGGGCAGACCAGTAAGTAGTCGTCGACCGGCGCGAGCAGCCGCGCGGCGTCGGGCACGAGAAGGGTGCGGGGCAGCAGGCCGGGTGTGGCCGTCGGCGCGGGAGCGGGACGACCGACGTCGTGCCGGGGGCGGCTGTCGGCCGCGCCCGCCGTCGGCGGTCCCACCACGCCGGTTCCCGGCCGGACGACCGTCAGCGGCACCGGCCCGCCGGCCCGGGAAAACGTCCCCACGTCCCCGACGCCCGCGCTCGACCGGGCGGCCCCTGTCCCCGTCGCCCCCGCGCCGGCCCCGTCCTGCACGTACGGCCGTATGCGCGCGAGGAGTTGCTCCAGGATGCGGGTGTCGTGGCGCAGGGTGTGGCTGACGGTGCGCAGGACCGCGTCCGCGTCGGCGGGCGGGGAGCCGTCCTCGACGCCGGCCACGCCCCACATCGGCGCCTCCACGACCGCGGTGACCGTGCCGTGCCGGTGCGGGTGGAACCAGGTCGACTCGACGGCGGCCTCGGTGATGGCGGCGGCCAGATCGCCCCTGCGCGGTGGGGGGATGCGGTAGACGGCGGGGCCGATGCTGGGCCAGTAGAGGGTGTCGTACGGCCCGAGTTCGCGCGGGATGCCGAGGCGGGCCGCGGTGTGCGCGACGCGTTGGGCGAGGCCCGGGAGGTCGCGGGTCAGCTCGACGAAGCCGCCGCCGACGTCGACGCCGTGCAGGGAGCACTGGAGGAAGGGCCGCAGTTCGTCCTGGACCTCCAACAGGGCGCGGGTTTCCGGGAGTCGGGCCCCGGCCGCGCCGTCCGGCAGCCACTCGGGCTGTTCCAGGAAGCCGGGCCGGAAGAAGTTCCGGAAATACCGGCCGAGGCTGTAGGGGCCGGGCAGCCAGCCCTCGTTGCGGCGCGAGCCGTCGGGGTCGAGGGACAGCAGCAGGTTCCAGGTGGCATCGGCGCCCTCGCTCAACCGGGGGTCGGCGAGGACCCGTTCGGCCAGGCGCAGCACCGTCGCGCCGCCCACGGGCTCGTTGGCGTGCGGTCCGGCGACCACGAGGGCCTGACGGCTGCCGTGGCCCACGGAGAGCAGCCACAGGGGCGTACCGGCGCGGGAGGTCCCGACACGGCGCAGCCGGGCGTCCTGGGGGCGGCGGGCGACGAGCGCGGCGGCCTGGGCCCCCAGCTCGTCCACGGACGGGTAGCGGAGGAGTGGTGGCAGGGCACACCTCCACGAAAGTGGTGCCGTCGGTTCACCTGATGTGCATGGTGTACGCACAGTCAGTCACGACCCGAGGGGTACGTCAACACCGCCGTACGCAAAGGGATTTCACGCGGACCCAAGATCGCCACATCGGGTAAAGCCCAGGCCAGAGGTGAGGTGGGGCTGAGTTCGGGCTCGGTCCGGAGTTGGTCCGGAGTCGGTCCGGCTCAGTTCACGGCGAGCCGGAACGCCATCCGTCCGAAGCCGATCTGATCGCCCTCGCGGACGACGGCCGCGCCGATCACCCGACGGCCGTTGACCGTCGTGCCGTTGGTCGAACCGAGGTCGCGCAGCACCCACATGCCGCCCTGGCGGCTGAGTTCGGCGTGCACCCGGGACACCGTCTCGTGGGTCAGGCGCAGCCCGTTGGCGGGGTCGCGGCCGATCCGCAGCGGGTTTCCGTTGCCGGGGTGGGGCAGCAGCAGCTTGGGGAGCCGCTCGGCCTGCCAGGCCCTGCGCAGCCGTACCGTGAACCCGGAGACGGCCTCCACGGTGCCGAACAGGGCGCGGGAGAGGCGGCTTTCGGTGGGCAGGTCGGCGGTGAGCGCGACGAGTTCCTCGGACCGGCGGGCGGCGAGCGCCAGCTCCATGCGGCGGATGAACGTGTCGTGCGAGAGCCGTCCCATGGCGACGCCGTCATGGAGGACCTTGAGCGCCTTGTCGCGCTCCACGTCGGACAACCGCGCGGGGTACGTGTGGAACTCGAAGGACGACGTCACGTTCGTGATTGTCGGGCAGTGAACCCCGGGTGTCCAGAAGACGCGGAAACGGCCCGCACGCGCGCGAAGATGACGACACCTGCGCCAAAGGGGTGGATTCAAAAGCGGATTGATCTCGTTTGAAGCACGATGGACGGGCTACATCCCGGTGAGCAGACGAAGGGGAACCGTCCGTGCAGTTCGAGGTGTGGGCACCAGAGGCAGACCGTGTGACGCTCCATCGCGAGGGCGCCACGCGCGCGTTGGAACGCGATCCCGAGCGCGTGGGGTGGTGGAGCGGCGAGGCGGAGGCGGGCGACGGCACGCGGTACGGGTTCGCGGTCGACGACGGCCCGCCGCTGCCCGACCCGCGCTCGCGCCGCCAGCCGGACGGCCCGGACGGCCTGAGCGCCGTCGTCGAGCACGAGCGGTACGCGTGGCGTACCGCCGACTGGCCGGGACGCCCGCTGCCGGGCGCGGTGCTCTACGAGCTGCACGTCGGCACGTACACACCCGAGGGCACCCTGGACGCGGCGGCCGACCGGCTCGGCCATCTCGCCGAACTGGGCGTCACCCACGTCGAGTTGATGCCCCTGTGTCCGTTCCCCGGCCGGCACGGCTGGGGCTACGAGGGTGTCTCCCTGTGGGCCGTGCACGAGCCCTACGGCGGCCCCGAGGGGCTGAAGCGGTTCGTCGACCGGGCCCACGAACTGGGTCTGGGGGTCGTGCTCGACGTGGTGCACAACCACCTCGGCCCGTCCGGGAATTACCTGCCCGCGTTCGGCCCCTACTTCACGGACACGCACCAGACCCCCTGGGGCAGCGCCGTGAACCTGGACGCGCCCGGCTCGGACGAGGTGCGCGCCTTCCTCCTGGGCAGCGCGCTGGCCTGGCTGCGGGACTACCGGATCGACGGGCTGCGGCTGGACGCGGTGCACGCGCTGCAGGACACGCGCGCGTGCCACTTCCTGGAGGAACTGTCCGCCGCCGTCGACGCGTTGGCCGCCGAGACGGGCCGGCCGCTCTTCCTGGTCGCCGAGTCCGACCTGAACGACCCGCGTGTGGTCACCCCCCGCGCGGAGGGCGGTCTCGGACTGCACGCGCAGTGGAACGACGACTTCCACCACTCTCTGCACGCCGCGCTGACCGGTGAATCGCAGGGCTACTACGCGGACTTCGCGCGGGCCCCGCTCACGGCGGTCGCCAAGACGCTCACGGACGGCTACTTCCACGACGGCACCTATTCCAGCTTCCGAGGCCGTCACCACGGCCGCCGACTCAACCGCACGCGCGTGGCCGCCCACCGGCTGCTCGGCTACAGCCAGACCCACGACCAGATCGGCAACCGCGCCCAGGGGGACCGCCTTTCGGCCTCCCTCTCCCCCGGCCTGCTGGCCTGCGCGGCGGCGCTGACGCTCACCGGGCCCTTCACGCCGATGCTGTTCATGGGCGAGGAATGGGCGGCGGGCACACCCTGGCAGTTCTTCACCGACCACACCGACCCGGACCTCGCGGACGCCGTACGGCGGGGCAGGCGGCGGGAGTTCGCGGCACACGGCTGGGCCGAGGAGGACGTGCCCGACCCGCAGGACCCGGCGACCCGCGACCGCTCCTGCCTGGACTGGTCGGAACCGGAGCGCGAGCCCCACGCGCGCGTGCTGGCCTGGTACCGCCGCCTCATCGCCCTCCGGCACGAGCAGCCCGACCTCACCGACCCCGACCTGAGCGACACCAAGGTGGCCTACGACGAGGACGCCGGCTGGCTCGCCCTCCGACGCGGAGACGTACGTGTCGCTGTGAACCTCGGCAAGGAACCGGCCGCGATCCCCCTGGGCACCCGCCCGGCGGAGATCCTGGCCGCGTGGGACCCGGTGGAGGTACCGGGGGCGGACGGGTTGCTGCGGCTGCCCGGGGAGTCGTGCGTGGTGCTGACGCAGGCGTAAACGCTTGCGCATACGTTTACGCAAGCCTTTGTGCAAGCCTTTGCGCGCTACAACTCCCCGTCCCCGTCCCGCAGTTCGGTCACCCGCTCCAGCAGGATCGCCTCCCAGGTGTGGCGCAGTTGGGCTCTCAGGAGTGGGAGAGGACCGCTGTCGCGGCTCTTGAGGCGGTCGGCGAGGCGGACGACCGTGTCGCAGCGGGCGAGCCAGAGGCCGCGCAGGCAGGGGCGGGCGCCGTAGCCGGCGAGGGTGGCGGCGCGGACGGCGGCGGGGGCGCCGACGGCCAGCGCCAGCCCGGCGATGTCCTCCGCGGGGTCGCCGAGGGCCGCGTCGGTCCAGTCCAGGACACCGCGCACCCGGCCGTCTGCGCTCACCACGAGATGCTCGCCCTTGAGGTCGTGGTGGACGAGGACGGCGGTGGCGGACTGCGCGGCGAGCTGGACCGCGCCGGGCTGGGTGAGCTGGTGGAGGCGTGCGGCGTCGAACTCGTCGGCGGCGGCCAGCCGTTCGGCCGCCTGTTCGGCGGCGCGGCGCAGTGCCTCCAGGGAGCGCGGGGCGGTGCGCGGGACGCCGAGCGCCTCGGCCTGCCGGACGGGCACCTCGCGCAGTCCGGTGAGCAGCCCGGCGAGGTCGGCCTCGCCGACGGCGGAGACGTCCTGGTCCTCGCCGGACCGGCCGGGCACCTTGGTGTCCAGCGTGTAGGTGAGCCCGGGCGCCCACTCGCCGTGTGCCACGCTCGTCGGAACGGCGACGGGGAGATACGGCCGTACGAGGTCGCGCAGACGCAGTTCGCGGCGTTGCCGCAGGATGGCCTCGCGGTCGGAGGCGAGGCGCAGTACGTGGCGGGTGCCGACCCACCACGTGGAGTGCTCGCCGCCCTCGGCGACGGGCCGGACCTCGGGTCCGGTGCTGTCGGCCGCACTGTCCTTGAGCAGGGAACGGACCAGTTGTCGGACGGTGTCCGCGGTGGGTGTCGGTGCCTGGGTCATGGTCGCGCCGCTGCCGTTCGGGGGTCGGGGCTCCTGGTCGTCGTCAGTCCACCAGGGCCATCTCACGGGCCGTGTTGTTGAGCCGTCGACCGCCGTCCTCGGTCACCGTGACGATGTCCTCGATGCGCACCCCGAAGCGGCCCGGCAGATAGATGCCGGGCTCCACGGAGAAGCACATCCCGGGCACGAGGGGCTGTTCCTCGCCCTCGATCATGTACGGCGGCTCGTGCGTGGTGACGCCGATGCCGTGACCGGTGCGGTGGATGAAGTAGGGGCCGTACCCGGCGTCGTCGATGACCGCGCGGGCGGCCCGGTCGACCTCCTGGCAGGCGACTCCGGGACGCACCGCGCGGAAGCCGGCCTCCTGGGCCTCGCGGACGAGGTCGTGGACGCGCTGTTCCTCGTCGTCGGGTTCGCCGACGTGGACCGTGCGCGAGGTGTCGGAGCCGTAGCCGTCCTTGAGGCCGCCGAAGTCGAGGACGATCATGTCGCCCCGCTGGATGACACGGTCGCCGACCTCGTGGTGCGGGTTGGCGCCGTTGGGGCCCGAGGCGACGATGGTGAAGTCGACCTGGGAGTGCCCGAACTGCCGCAGCAGATCGGCCAGATCTGCGCCGACGTCGGATTCGCGGCGGCCTGCGAAGGGAACCTTCCGGATCTCCTCGTACGTTGCGTCCGCAGCCGCTCCGGCGGCTGCCATGAGCCGCAGTTCCGCCGCGTCCTTCACGGCGCGCAGCATCGGCAGCGCGTCGGTGAGGGAGGCGTAGGTGGTGTCGGGCAGTGTCTTCTGGAGTGCCAGCAGATGCATCGCCCAGGCGTTGTCGCTGATGCCGAAGCGGCCGGTCGCGTCGAGCAGGGCGGCGGTGGCCGCGTAGGGGTCCTTGCCGTCGGTCCAGTCACGCAGGGTGAGGGCGTCGGCGCCGGGGGCCTTGGCGGCGTCGGGGGCCTCCAGGGTGGGGACGACGAGGACCGGGGAGCGTCCGGGGGCCAGGACGAGGACGGTGAGCCGTTCGGTGGGCGCGGTGGGCGCGTAGCCGGTGAGCCACACCAGGTCCGGGCCCGGAGCGACGAGCAGCCCCCCGAGACCGGCGTCGGCGGCGGCCCGCGCGGCGTGGTCCATGCGGGCCCGGTAGTCGGCGGCGGTGAAGGGCACGGACGTGCTACCGGTCATTCAGGCCTCCGAGAACGGGCGAAAGGTGGCTACGGGCAGCATCCTGCCCGCACCCGGAGGCCCACGCGAGCCGATCGACGGGAACGACGCGCTTCCGGCCCGCACGCTCCGTGGCCTGCCGCGCGTCAGACGACGAAGCCGGGGACCACGGTGAACTGCTGGAAGCCTCCACTGCGGTGGCGCACCGTGACGGTGACCTCCTTCCCCGGGTGGGCGCGGGTGACGGCACGCGCGAGGTCGGCCGCCGAGTCGATCCGGGCACCGCCGAACGTGAGCAGTACGTCGCCGCGGACCAGACCCGCCGTGTACCCGGGGCCGGGCAGGTGAACGCCGACGATCAGGGCGCCGGCCTTCTCGGCGTCCACGGCCTCCACACCGAGCGTCGCGGTGGCCGACGTGGCGGACGTGGGCGACGTGGGCGGCGACATCGGGCTCGCGGCGGACGCGGACCGGTCGGCCGGGGTGCCCGGGGTGGCCGTCCGCGCCGGTTGCCGGGCCGCTTGACGCTGCATCTCGGCGAGTTTGCTCATGCCGATCACCGTGGCGCCGACCGTGCCGAGGCCGACCCCCGAGAGCACCAGGACGGTCCCGACGAACACGCTGAACAGCAGGGTGATGAGCCGTCGGCCGCGGCGCCGCGCGGCGTGCGGGCGCCGGGTGGTGCCGGGCTTGGTGCCATCGCCGGACTCCTGGCCGGGCATCGGCTTGGGACGCAACGCAGTCTGTTCCATGGATCGCCTCCGGCAGATGCTCTACCCGGCGCACCGGCGCCCGACGTGCCACGAACGAGTGAGACTGACCGACGGTCAGGAGAGGGAAGCCGGTCCTGCGCGAAGCACGCACGTGGCACCTCACTCCCGTTGCCAGGGCCCGTTGTCAGCGCCGCCTGTTACGTTCTGTGACATGACCGATCACGCCCTGCGGCTGCTCCAGCAGCACGCCCACCTGGCCGAACTGGCCGCGTTCCCCTTCGACTTCGACCTGCGCCGAGCAGACCACGGCGAGGCGGTCCGGCTGGCCTCGGGCGGCCCGCTGCGGCCTGTCGCGGGTGACGACACGGGCGGTACGTACTTCGTGTGCGCGGACGGTTCCGTGCTGTACGCCGACTCCGAGGGCTCGGCCGGGATCATCGGCTCCAGTGTCGACGAGGCGCTGGAGCTCGTGATCGGTCTGCCGGGCTGGCGCGATCATCTGGACCTGTCCCCGTCCGACGGCCCGGAGAAGATCCTGGCAGCGGTCACGGAGACGGAGGACGAGTTCCGCGAGGACTACGGCCTCGACGAGGCGAGGCCCCGACTCCGCACCGCCCTGGGCCTCTCGGAGCGTTCCCCGGTCGAGCTGATCGGCATGCTGCACGCGGCCCTGCTGCGCACGGAACCCGACTTCCTGCTCCTGAACGAGGAGGAGGGCGGCGCCTACGCCCTCCTCGACCGGCATCCCCGTCCCCCGCTGTGGGAGCCCGTGCTCGCCCAGGGGCGGGTGGATCTGGCGGCGCTGCGCGCGGGCGACCGTACGGTGCGGGACGCGGTGGCCGGGGATCCCGTACGGCGTCGACTGGCGCTGCGGGCCGCGCAGTTCGACCGCGCGGACGGCGATCTGGAGTTGCTGCGGCATCTCCTGCGGTGCGAGACGGAGTCGTCGATGACGGACGAACTGCGGCTCGCCGCCGTGCTGGTGGGGCTCCGCGGGCACGTCGAGGATCTGCCGTTGCTGCACGAGGTACGGGAGACGGACTTCGACACCGCGTGCGGACTGAGCGAGATGCCGGGGCCGGACGCGGACGCGGCTGCCCTGCGGGAGTGGGCACAAGGCCTGGACGACTGTTTCTTCGGCACGGACCTGTCCGACGAGCCGTCGGACACGTGGACCGAACTGGCCGCCGACCAGGGCCTGACCGAGCTGGCCAGGGTGACCCTGATCCGCAGGCTCGACGAGATCGAGATGGACCAGGGCGTGCTGCGGCGACCGGGTGCGCCGAAGGCGCTGGACACGTCTCCCCTGTCCTCGCTCACCCGCGAGTTCGAGCAGTTGGGCGACCGTGTCCAGGCGCTGCGCGCCCAGCGCCTCCACACAGCCCTCCAGGACACGGCGTGGGACCGCGTCTCGGCCCTGCTGACACAGGCACGCCTGGAGCGCGAGTTGGGTCGACTCGCCCTGGCAGAGCGGACGTTGGCCGCCGTCCGAGGCATCCTGGCCACCCCGGCCGACGACTCCCTGAGGCACTGGCAGGGCGTCAACCTCGGCTGGTTCATCGCCAGGGAGCACTACACCCTGACCCGAGCTCTGGCCGACGCGGACCTCCCGGAAGAGGCCCGCGCGACCCTGGCCGCCGCCGACGCGATACTCGGCGAGCTCTCGGGCGCCGCTGCCACGGCCGCACGGAAGCTCGCCGAGGAAGTGACCGAGCGGGTCCGGGACCTCAGCTGAAGGGCAGCGCCGGGATCCGGTCCGGCACGAAGCCGTGCGAACGGCTGGCCAGGTAGGCGGACTTGTAGCGGTCGACCTCGCGGTGCCAGTTCAGGATGCCCGCCATCCAGTGCTGGAGGTCGGTCACATAGCCCCGCATGATCTCGCGTGCCTCGTCCGAGAGCTCGAAGTCGTCGTAGACGACGGGAAGTTCGTTCGCGGCGACGTGTTCGAACTGGCGCATGCGCTGGGTCATCAGGTCGTGGACGACGCCGAGCGCGGTCGGGTAGTCGATGCCGAAGAAGTTCTGGACGACAAGGATGGCGTTGTGGACCTCACCCTCGTACTCGATCTCCTTCTGGTAGGAGAAGACGTCGTTGAGGAGGCAGGCGTAGTCGATGGCCGCGTTCTCCAGGGAGCGGACGGGGCCGGTGCGGTAGACCTCGGGCGGGACCTTCGGGCCGTGGCCCATGCGGCACATGCTGAGGGTGAGGTCGGAGCCGAAGGTGGCGCGGCGCATCTCCAGGTAGTCGACCGGGTCGGGGATCCGGTGCTGGATCTGGTTGGCCAGCTCCCAGACCCAGCTCTCCGTCATCGTGTTGATCGCTTCCTTCAGGGTGTGCCGGTCGTCCACGGGCATCTCCGCGGTCGTCAGGGCCCACAGGTCGATGAGTCCGCGTTCCATGCCGTTGACCGGCACGATGACCGCCGGGCCCTCGATGGGCATGCAGTCGGAGAGGCGGGCCGTGGTGACACGGGCGGCGGCGAGGTCGCCGCGAATGCCGTAGACGAGGGGGTAGTAGTCGTCGCCGTAGGTGCCCCAGGCGAGCCAGCGCGAGCTGAGGTCGAGGGCCGCCTCGGTGGCGTCCGGGTCGATGCCGGCCGAGCAGAGCGGGAGGTCGGCTGCGGCGAGTTTCTCCTCGTCCCAGACGCCCTCCTCCAGCATGCCGACGGAGTGCATCCAGTCGACGAGGCGGTGGCGGGCGCCGTCGAGGTGCGGGCTGAGTTCGACCTGGAACGGCATGTAGAAGTCGGGGAGTTGAGAGGGGCCGACCTTCTGGAAGGGGACGTGGGTGTAGGCCCGCAACCGTTCGGCACCGGCCGAGGCGAGCAGGGCTCCGATGTCGGCGGCGGAGGTGCCGAGGCCGGTCGGTCCGTTCAACGGTGAGTTGTCGAGGGCGCCTTCGTTCATGTAGCGGCTGGAGCGCAGGTGCCACTCGTGGCCGCCGGACTGCCAGTCCTGCAGCCCCTGGGTGTAGGCGGCGACGGCCGCGACCTCGTCCGGGGTGAGCCCGTTCTCCAGGGCCACGGCGGGCACTTCGGTGAACGCGGTGTGCTCGAACTGGTGGAGCCGGGAGGTGAGGACGTCGTTGACGGTGTCGGCGGCCTCCTGGGTGGTGCAGCCGAAGAAGGTCTCCAGGACGAGCACGCCATTGCTCAACTCGCCCTCCTCCTCCACCTCCCGCTGGTAGGAGAAGAGGTCGTTGCGCAGGTGGACGCCGTCGGAGAAGGTCTCCATCAGCACCCGGAGCGGCCTCGACCGGGCGACGGACGCGGGCACTTCGGCGGTCGCGTACTCCACGAGCCCCGCCGACCAGGGCGCACCGCCCACCTTGCGGCGCATCTCGATGTACTCGACGGGGTTGGCGACCCGCCCCTCGTTGATGTTGGACAGCTCCCACAGGGACTCGTTGAGGAGGTGCTCGGTGGCGACGGCGAAGCGGCGGCGCCAGTCGACGGACATCGACGGCACCGTGCGCGCCCACAGGTCGGCGAGCCCCGCCTCGACCGGATTCTCCGGCTCGGGCACGGGAGTTGCCAGGTCGAGCGGCATGAAGAGCGGCAGCCGGTCCAGGTAGGCCTTGCCGCCGGCGCGGTCCTGGCTGCGTTTGAAGGTCTCCAGGAAGTGGTCGTCGAAGAAGAACACCCACACGTACCAGTCGGTGATCAGCGACAGGGCGGGCCCGTCGCAGTCGGGGTGGGTGTAGGCGCAGAGAAGGCCGTAGTCGTGCGCGTCGAGGTCGGCCTGCTCCCAGATCCCGGAGCCCTCCAGCATGCCCATCTCGCGTGCCCACGTGGAGGAGTGGGCGCGGGCCTCGTCCAGATGCGGGTTGAGGCGCGCGGGATACGGCATGTAGAAGTGCGGGAGTTCGAACGGCTGGGTCATGGCCGGGCCCTACCCGTGGCTCTCGACGGCCATCCCGGGCAGGGGACATGATCACACCATCGCGTGAATCGGCGGTGAACCCATGAGTTTCCCGGGCATCTTGTGGCGTTCACTTCTACGCGCGCAGACCACGGGGGTTCACGTGTCCCCTCCCTCGCCGGAGTCCCGATGAACCACCCCAGCCTCGACCGACCTCCACCGACCCGCTGTACCGGCTGGTCGGCGGGGCACCACGGTCGTCACCTCGGACCACCGGATGGTGTGGCAGGACGTACGGCTGGGTCAGGGCTGTCCGGACAGGTGCGGGACGACTTCCTCGCCGACCCACGCGAGCGCGTCCGGCAGCGCCTCCGTGGGCACCGGCAGCCACAGGGACGCGGAGACCAGCCCGGCGTCGGACAGCCGGCCCAGTTCGTCCCGGACGCTCTCGGCGCTCGCGTCGGCTCCGCCCAGCGGGCGATCCGGTACCTTCACGGCGGGTGTGAAACCGGGTGGCACGAGGAACAGCCCTGCCGTCAGGGCCAGTTCACCGGAATCGCGTCCCACTCCCTCGCCGAGCGCGTCGAGCCGCGCCCGCACCCCGGTGAGCCCCTCGGCGTCGACCCCGGAGCCGTGCCAGGCGTCGCCGAAGCGCAGGGCGCGGCGCAGTGCCGCGTCGCTCTGTCCGCCGATCCAGACGCCGGGTCCGCCCTCGGTGCGGGGCAGCACCCCGAGCCGCGCCGAGCCCTCGCCGCGCCACAACTGCCGTACGACAGCGAGCTGTTCGTCGGTCCGGCGGCCCCGGCCCGCGAACGGGACGCCGACGGCGGCGTACTCCTCGGTGTCCCAGCCGGTGCCGACACCGAGCGTGAAACGGCCGCCGGAGAGCCGGTCGAGGGTGGCGGTCTGGTGGGCCAGGATCAGCGGGTTGTAGAGCGGCAGCACCAGCACGCTGGTGACCAGCCCGATCTGTCGCGTCGCCCCGGCCACGGCCGCCAGCAGGATCAGCGGGTCCGGGGTCACCCCGGTCGCGCCGGCCACCGCGTGGCCGCTCGCGAAGATGTGGTCGAACCCCAACTCCTCGGCTCTGACGGCGACTTGAAGGACCCCGTCCACCTCCTCGTCCCGGTCGGGCCACAGACGGTGCGGTGCCACTCCGATACGCATCTCGGTCGTACTCCCCTCGTGCGACAAGAACGTCAGTGACGACCCAACCGCACGACGGGCGCCGGAGCCACCCCGTTCACGGCCGCACCTGGATCAGGGCACGGGTACCACCTGTGCGCCAGCGCTGCTCCTCCGCCGCGATCAACGCGGCCTCCGTATCGGCGTCGAGGCCGGTGATCACGTCCGACTTGAGGGTGCGCAGGGCGGCCACCGGGCCCGGGAAGTGTGCGGTGACGTCCGCGAAGGGAGTGGTCGGGGCCCAGAGGCAATCACCCACCAGGCGGCGGTAGTTGAGGTCGCCCTTCACGATCGTCAGGGTGGCCGCGGCGAACTCGGCGCGGAGGTCGGCGGGCATCTCGGCGTACGGCAGCGGGGCGCAGGAGAAGGCGTGGGCGCGCACGGTGAGCCGGCCGTCCGCCATGGCCGACCAGAGGCGGCGGCCGTACGTCGCCGCCGCGCCCGGGGCACGGGTCAGCCGGTGCACGGCGTCGACGACGTCGGTGGTGGTGGCGTCGGAGACGTAGTACGGGTGGGACTTGATGTGCAGGACCGCCCGTTCGATGCGCCCCCGGTCGAGGAGGTGGGCGATCAGCAACAGGTCGGGGATGAGTTCGCGGCCCGCGTTGTCGGCGACGAGGCACAGGGTGCCGGAGAGGAGCGACCACAACCGGTCGCTGTCGTCGGCGACCAGGGCCGGGACGGGGGCCTGCGAGGCCGATTCCGCTCCGGCGGCGGAGAGGCGGAAGCCGAGGTCCGCGCGATTGCCCCAGAGGGAGCCGTGCAGCAGCGCCTGCCCGCGCTCCGCGGGCGACTTGTCCTCCAGCGCGTCGAGGGCGGCGAGTTCCTCGTCCGTCTCGGGAGCGTCGAGTTCGGCGCGCTTGAAGGGGCGGAACGGGTCGATGCCCTGCCAGGCGCCGGGGCCGAAGTAGCCTACGGCGCCCAGGAGTTGGCGGTAGAAGTAGCTCTCGGACCAGAGCCAGGGGATGTCGTACCAGGACTGTCCCGCGTACTCGTCGGTGCCCCAGCCGGCCCACTGGGCGCGGTCGGGGGCGTCGGTGGGGAGGGGCTGGACCGTGCCCTCGGTGCAGTTCTTCAGCAGGGCGTCGAGGGCGCGGTGCTGTGCGGGGCCGTAGGGAAAGGCGTCGCGTACCTGCTGGATGATCGCGGGGTGCCGTTCGGCCAGCACGCTGCGGGGGAACGAGCCGGGCTCGTTGCCGAGGATCACGGGCGCGGCGGGGGTGTCGGGCATGCGGCTCACCGTACCGGGCGGGTCAGCCGACGCCGATCTCCCGCTCCAGCCGCACGGCGAGGCTGAGATAGCGGGCGCGGCGCGGGACGGGAACCACGCCGCGGATCACCAGGTGCCACATCTCGGCGGTTCTGCGGGGCTGCAGGGCAACCGGTTCCAGGGCACGCCCGATGACGCGGATACCGACGAAGAGGCCGATGAGGGTGCGGGCGACGGCGTCCACGTCGATGTCGGGGTGCGCGTCGGCCTCCGCGACCGCGCCGGCGAGTTTGCGGGCGGCGATGTCGAGCCACTCCGTGAAGGGGTGCGGCATCGGGGGCCGTATCTCGATCTCCCCTGCGGCGAGCCGGAGTCCGGCCCGTGGGATGGGGCCCTCGACGGCCAGCCGGGTCATGCCGAAAGTGACACGTATCAGTGTCTCCAGTGAGGAGTAGCCCCGGCTGTCCATGTCCTTGGTCATCTGACGCGAGGCCTTGACCTGCATCTCCAGGATGGTGCGGGCGAGGTCTTCCTTGGCCGGGAAGTGGAAGTACAGGGCGCCCTTGGTGACTTGGGCGTGGTCGACGATGTCACTGAGGCTGGTGGACTCATAGCCCTGCCGGTCGAACAGCTCGGCGGCGGCCGTGATGATCGTTGTGCGGGTCTGTTCGGCCCGTAGCTGCCTCACCATCGACTGAAACACTCCCGTGAAGGAAAAACAACGGCCCATGCCGTTTTTTCTTACCCCCTGAACACAGTAGCTCACCGTCCGACGTCTTCGACCTTGCCCCCGAAGACCACCAACACCCCTCACGTTCCCATCACTTGCACCTCTCTGTCACCCTCACCCCGACTCTTGACCACTTTCGGTATCTGTGGCACGTGTCAACGACCGTTCTCGGCCATACGGACGACCGGCCGCCCCGGGGAGGCGCCCGTGGGGGCGCACCTCTCATTACGGGTCGGCCGGTCGGTTTCTGTGCGTGAGCTGTGGAATCAGAAGGTGAGCTGCCAGCTGTTGAGGGTTCCGGTGTCCTGGGCGGCGGTGTCCTGGACCCGCAGTTTCCAGGTGCCGTTGGCGGTCTCGCCGGAGGCGTCCACCGTGTAGGTGGCCTTGACGTCGTCGGCGGAGTCCGAGGTGCTGGCGGACTTCAGACGGTACGTCGAGCCGTCCGGTGCGACCAGGTCGAGGACGAGGTCGCCGCGGTAGGTGTGGGTGATGTCGACGCCGACCTGGAGGGCCGAAGGCGCGTTGCCCGTACGGCCGTTGACGGTGATCGGGGACTCGACGGCCGCGCCCGCGTCGGGGACGGCCACGGCGGTGCTGCTGGAGAAGGTGGTCCCCGTCGTCGTACCGCCGCCGCTCACGGCCTGGACGGTCTTGGCCGCGTCCGCGAGTCCTGCGCCGCAGCCGCCCGAGCAACTGCCGGGCAGGGCGCGGGCGTTGGTCTTGATGGCCGACTCGATCTGGGCCGGGGTGAGCGTGGAGTTCGCCGATTTCATGAGCGCGACCAGGCCCGCGATGTGCGGGGTGGCCATGCTGGTGCCCTGGTAGTAGGCGTAGGACTCGGAGGACGGCGTCTTGGTGCCGGAGTTCAGTGTGGAGTAGATGCCGTTGGCGGTGCCGGTGCTGGTCTGGCCGCCGGGGGCCGAAATGTCCACGCCGGAGCCGTAGTTGGAGTAGGAGGCCTTGGCGCCGGTCCGGTTGGTGGCGGCGACCGAGATGACATTGGCGCAGTTGCCCGGGGAGTGGTTCGCGACGTTGTCGTTGTCGTTGCCGGCGGCCACGACGACCGTGGTGCCGCGGTTCGCGGCTGCGGTGATCGCGCTCTGGGTGGCCGAGGTGCAGGCGCCGTCGCCGCCCAGGCTCATGTTGATGACCTTGGCGATGTTGCCGTTGGCGGGGACGCCGGAGACGGTGCCGCCGGACGCCCAGGTGATGGCGTCGATGATGTCGGAGTCGTAGCCGCCGCACTTGCCGAGGACGCGCAGCGGGGAGATCTTCGCGCCGTAGGCGATGCCCGCGATGCCCTTGCCGTTGTTGGTGACTGCGGCGATGGTGCCGGCCACATGGGTGCCGTGCCAGGAGGAGTTGCTCGCCCCGATGCCCGTACCGCACTCGTTCGCGGCGTAGTAGTCGCCGGGGTCGGCCGGGTTGCTGTCGCGGCCGTCGCCGTCGACCGAGACGGCGGTGTCGGTGATGAAGTCGTAGCCCGCGACGATGTTCGCGGCTAGGTCGGAGTGGGTGACGTAGCCGGTGTCGATGACGGCGACGGTGACCCCGCTGCCGGTCGAAGTCGGCCACGCGGCGGGGACGTTCATGCCGGCCGTGGACTCGAAGAGGTCCCACTGCTTGCCGTACTCGGTGTCGTTCGGGTCGGCCTGCGGGGTGTTGAGGCGGTCCGGTACGACGTAGGAGACCTGCGGGTCGGCCCTGAACTCGGCGATGACGTCGGCGACTTCGGTGGTGCTCCTGGCGTCGCCGAGGCCGACGAGGGCGGCACCGGTGCCGAGGCGGCGCTGGAAGTCGACGTCCTCGCCGGTCTCCTTGCCCTTGGCGGTGGCGTCCGTTTCGGCGGCCCGGTTCGAACTCGCTTCCGCCGCACCGGACTTGTAGCCGACGATGAGGCGCTGGGCGAGGGTGCCGGGGGCGGCCTCGGTCTGGCCGGACAGGGCCGGCGCGGTGGTCTGGGCGGTGGGTTCCTGGGCGACGGCGGCCGAGGTGGCCACCGTGGCGAGGAGGGCCGCGGAGACCGCGGCAACGGATATCAGGGTCCGTCCGGTGGGGAATGCCGTGGGAGTGCGCAAGGGCTTGCCTTTCGTGGCCGGACTCCGAGCAGGGCGGAGCCGCGGTCGATTCGCTTCGTCGTCGAAGCGGCGTGGGGTCGATCCAGCGGGCGCCGGGCGCGGGCGGCTGCCTCGAACAGGGGTTGCCTGTGGGTCAGCTGTGGCCAAACGATAGGCAAAGAGAAGGTCATACGGATACGGGGGAAACCCTCGATCGGGCCGGAAACCGCCCTCGACATCGGCCGGTTGACCGATGTGCCCCGGTTCACGGCGGCGGGGGTGGACTGAACGCGTCGGGCCTGGGGCGGTGGGGGCGGACTGAACGCGTGGGACCCCAGGGCCGTATGACACGGACAGACCGTTCTGCCCCGGCCGAGGAGACGTTCCGGATGTCCCGGATGACCGCACATCGCACCGCCATGGTGGGCGCCGCCATGGCCCCGCTGCTGCTCACCGTCTGGGCGGCGGGTCCGGCGCAGGCGCACGGGGCGCCGACGTATCCGGTCAGCCGGGTGTACGCCTGCTCGCCGGACGGCGGCAGCGCGGCCGGTTCGGCGGCCTGCAAGGCGGCCGTGGCGGCGAACGGGGGGCCCTTCACCTTCTGGGACAACATCCGGGTCCCGGACATCAACGGGCGGGACCGGCAGCTGATCCCCGACGGGAAGCTGTGCAGCGGTGGCCTGTCCGACTACAAGGGACTGGACATCACCCGTACCGACTTTCCGTCGACGCGGCTGACTCCGGGGGCGAAGCTGACGATGACGTACGCGTCGACGATCGCGCACACCGGCACGTTCAAGTTGTATCTGACGAAGGCCGGTTACGACCCGTCGAAGCCGCTCACCTGGTCCGAGCTGCCGACGCAGCCGTTCGCCGAGGTGAAGGACCCGCCGCTGACGGGTGGCGCGTACCGCATCAAGGCGACGCTGCCGACGGGCCGGACGGGGCGGCAACTGATCTACACGATCTGGCAGAACAGCAGCACCGAGGACACGTACTACTCGTGCTCGGACGTGGTGTTCCCCGGGGGCGCCACCCCTTCGTCGAAGTCCACGACGGGGACGGCCGGTTCGAAGGACAGGACAGCGAGTCCGTCGGCGTCCGCGACCAAGTCCCCTGCGGCAGCGAGCACTTCGGCCAGTGCCACGGCTTCTGCCGCGGCGCAGAAGGCGTCCCCCGCCGAGGAGACCACCGCGCCCGGCAGCAGTCCGGTGGCGTCCGACGTCGACGCCTCTTCGGGCGGCCCTTCGGCGCCCATGCTGGCGGGCGGCGCCGCCGCGGTGCTGGTACTCACCGGGGGCGCCGCCCTGGCCCTGCGACTGCGCCGACGCTGAACTCGGCGCGAACAGGCCCTGCTTGCTGCTTAGTTGGTGTAGACCGCCACGCCGTTGTCCGTCACCGGGGCGTACTTCGCGGTGAAGTAGCCCGCGCTGAAGCACAGCGACGAGCCGGAGGTCTTGGTGAAGGCCTGGTTGGTGAAGTTGATGCTGGTGTCGGTGTTGCTCGCCGTGCCGCTCAGGCTGGGGGCCTGGTAGACGCAGGTGATGCTGCCCAGCAGGGTGGTCAGCTTGACCGTGGTCTGGATGGTGGAGCCGCTGGCCGGGGTGACGGTCAGGGTGCCGTCCGAGGCTGCCGCGGTGGTGTAGGGCAGGTTGTCGACCGTGATGCTGGAGACGCCGAGGACGCCCAGGACGTTGCTGGTGCAGCTGCTGCTGTCGAAGGTCTGTCCGGAGACGGTCTCGGTGGCGGTGCCCGGCGCGGTCGGGTTGTCGGTGACGGTCGCGGTGAACTGCGACGAGGTGCACTTGATGCCGCTGGTGCCGGTCGCGCTGGAGTACAGGGTGGCGCTGGTGCCGGTGGCCAGGGGCGCGGTCAGCACATCGCCGACGGCGACGGCCGTACCGCCGAGGCTGCCGGTGGTGAGCACCGGGGTGTCAGCCGCGGACGCCGGGACGGTGAAGGGGAGGGTGAGCGCGGCGACGGAGCCGACGAGGGTGAGGACGGTGCGAGTGCGCATGCGGGTGTACCTCTTCTTCCGAAGTGGAGGGCCGAACCAGGGGGTTCTTTGGGGGGTGGGGGAACAGGGGGGTCTTTCGAGGTGAGGTAACTGGGGCTTGGGGCGCGTGAGTTGGCCGTCGCCGGCCCGTGACGCCTTCTCCGTACGCAACGGGCCGGCGACGGCGGCCGGCCGGGGACCGGCCGGAGGCCCACGGGGGTTGAAGGCTTCCGGCCGGGCCGGGCGGTGGGGCGGACGGCACGGACCAGGGGGGAAGCGGCCGTGCCGGGCCGCGGGGGTGCGGACTCTGGGGCAGTGAAGTGCCCCTGTGGAAAGGGAAGTCCGGGAACGCGGCTCCTGCCACGTGCCGGATCCGGCGCCACGGATCCGGCAAACAAGGGAGAGTTGTAGACCTGAGTGTCCGTCAACGTCAAGACATGCAAGTCAAGTTGGTGCGCTGTTCGGTGTGCGGTGCCGGACTCCACGAGGTCACCGACAGGGCTTGCCCCACAGGTGGCACATCATCAACACTCTTTTTCCACAACTCCCTTGACCCTCGAATGTAACCCCCGGTAACTTCCTCGACGGCTACTGCTGCGTAACCTGAAAGCCCTTGCACCCGCCGGGAGTTGTGAGGACGGCTGCGCCGCACTCGCTGTCCGCGCCAGGACAACGCGCCACATTGCATACCGACTCGCGTTGACTAGAGCAGCACATGGGAGCAGACATGGCTTCACCCTCGGACGCCAACTCGTCCGCAGGCAACACCCCCGAGAACCCGGAAACCGGTTCCGCACCTGAGACCGCCGAGGTTCCCGAAAGACGCGGTCAGGTCCGACTGCGCCGCGCCGCCGTGATGGCGGTGCCGGCCACCCTGGCCTTCGCGGCCCTCGGGATACTCACCGCCCAGGGCGCCCTGGGGGTGCAGTTCTCCATCTCGGGCATGCCGTTCACGGTCACCGCCAAGTCGCTCGACGGCACCGGCTTCGAGCAGTTCGGCGGCCTCGACAACATGATCCCGAACAGCCCGAACGCGGGTGACACCGGCGGCCAGGTGCTGGTCATGACCTCCGCCATCAAGAACGCCACGCTCGACAGCCTCTGCCAGAGCGTCGACCTGGGCGGGATCAACCTGCTGATCAAGGCGGGCAGCGGCTCGACGAAGGTGACGGCGACCAACCTGACGACCGACTCGACCGAGCTGTCGGGTGACGCGTCCTTCGGCAACATCGAGATCGGCAACGACGCCAGCACGCTCACCAAGGCGGGCGTCCAGGGTCCCAAGGGCGTCTTCAGCCAGCAGTCCGACACCGTGCACATCGACAACCTGCGGCAGACCAACTACTCCACCACAGCTGGTGTGTTCAAGCTGCCGGGCCTCAAGCTCAGCTTCAGCGACTCGGGTTGCTGATGTCCGACAACCTGTCACGGCAAGGGACGCGGCCCGCCTTCCGTGCTTGGCGGGCCCGTCGTCCGTTCTGGGGCGGGCTGTTGCTCGCCCTGGGCGGGGCGGAGATCCTGCTCACGGAGAAGGTGTCGCTGAAGGTCGCGATGCACTTCGGAATGCAGGGCGTCACCGGCTACCTGCTCCCCGTGGTGATGCTCCTGTGCGGACTGCTGATCCTCTTCAGCCCGGGCCAGCGGCTGTTCTACTCGATCGTCGGGATCCTGTGCACCCTGGGCAGCTGGCTCACCTCGAACCTCGGCGGCTTCTTCATCGGGCTGCTGCTGGGCATCGCGGGCAGCTGCATGACGTTCGGCTGGCTGCCGGACCAGGAACCGCGGTCGGAGCGCAGGCGCCGCAAGCGCGAGGCGAAGACGGCCACGAAGACGGAACTCCAGCACCAGGCCTGACCGTAGGGCCCCCAAGGCGTCACGCCCCGGCAGTCACAACCGCCGGGGCTCGACGTGTGCCCGCAGTGCCGTCAGTGCGCGGTCGCGGGCGGCTCGGTGCCGGTGGTCGCCGGGGACTCGGTCGAGGTGTGCACGGCGGTCGGCTCCACGGGGACCGACTCCGCCAGGTTGCTCTCCTCCTTCATCGCCTTCGCCTCGCTCTTGAGGATGCGCATGGACTTGCCCAGCCCGCGCGCGGCCTCGGGGAGCTTCTTCGAGCCGAACAGCAGGATGACCATGATCGCCACGACCAGCAGGTGCCATGGTTCCAGTCCGTTGCGGAGCATGATCTCGACCTTTCGTCCCTGACAACAGTTGCTATGTTGCGCAACTGTACAACCCACGAGTGGATCGCAGACCCCTCAGGGCCAGGGCATACAGGCCGAGCACAGCAGCGAGCAGCAGGTAGTAGGGCAGCGCGAGCCCCGTCATGCCGAGCGCCGCGCCCAGCGGACTCGGCGGCAGCAGCAGCCCCACGGCGGCCAGCACGGCCGCGGCCCGCCCCACCGGCCCCGGCCCGCCGCCCTTCGCGAGGCTCCGGCCGGTCCGCAGGAGCAGCATCACCAGGGCCTGGGTGAGCAGGTTCTCGGTGAACCAGGCCGAGTGGAACAGCACCTCGTCGTCCACGGCGTCGGGGCCGCGCAGCGCGAGCGCGAGCACCGCGAAGGTGGCGAGGTCGGCGACCGCGTTGAGCACCCCGAACCCGGTGATGAACCGCAGGAACGCCCGGGGTCGCAGCTCGGTCGGCCTGCGCAGCGCGGCGGCGCCCGGCCGGTCGTGGGCGAAGGCGAGTTGGGCCAGGTCGAAGCAGAGGTTCTGGGCGAGCACCTGGACCGGGAGCATCGGCAGGAACGGCAGCAGCAGACCCGCGGCGAGCATCGCGGTGACGTTGCCGAGGTTCGAGGAGAACGTGACCCGCAGATACGAGGCGATGTTCGCGCTGCTGTGCCGGCCGGCCGTGACCGCGTGCCGGATCGCGGCGAGGTCCTTCCCGGCGAGTACCACGTCGGCGGCCTCGCGGGCCGCGTCGACGGCGGCCCGCGGTGCGATCCCGACGTCGGCGGCGCGCAGCGCGGGCACGTCGTTGAGGCCGTCGCCGAGGAAGCCGACGGTGTGTCCGGCCGCGCGGAGGGCGGCGACCGCGCGGGCCTTGTCCTGAGGGGTGCAGCGGGCGGAGACCCGCACCTGTCCGGGGTCCAGTCCCAGTTCCCGGCACACCCTGGCCGCCGTAGCCAGATGGTCGCCGGTGAGGATCCGCACGCCGATCCCCAGGTCGGCCAGGGTGCGCAGGGCTTCCGGCGCGGCCGGGTCGATGGCGTCGTGGAAGGTGACCAGGCCGCGGAAGGTCAGGCCCCGTTCGTCGGCGGGGGTGTACGCGCGCGTGCGGGCCGGAAGTTCGGCGGTGGCGACTGCCAGCAGCCGCAGTCCGGACTCGGCCTCGCGGGTGGCGAGGGCGAGCAGCCGCTCCCGTTCGCCGGGCTCCAGCAGACACCGTTCCACGACGTCCTCGACCGCGCCCTTGACGATGAGGGTGTGTGTGCCGAGGGCTTCGCCGCGCACCACCGCCGAGGCGAGCCGCCGCAGCGGATCGAAGGGCACGGCCGCGATCCCGTCGTACTCCTCCCCCACCGGTCCGGCCGCCGCCAGCAGTGCTTCGTCGAGGGCGTCCGGGACGGGTGCCTCGGCGAGTTGGAGGGTCCACCAGGCGGCGGTGGCGGCCCGGTTCAGGACGTCCGGGTCGTCGAGGCCGTCCGGGCCGAGGGCGCGTTCCACGACCGGGCGGTCCTGGGTGAGGGTGCCGGTCTTGTCGAGGCACAGGACGTCCACGGCGCCCAGGTCGTGCAGGGCGGGGAGCCGTCTGACGACGACGCCGTGCGTACGGGCGAGCAGCGAGGCCCCGCGCGCGAGGCAGGTCGTGACGATCACCGGAAGCATCTCGGGGGTCAGTCCGACGGCCACCGCGACGGCGAACGGCAGCGTCTCCAGGCCCCGGCCGCGCAGTGCCGCGTTGGCCATCAGGACCAGCGGGGGCGTCAGCAGCATGAAGCGGATCAGTACCCAGGAGACGCCGTGCACGGAGCGGTCGAAGGCGCTCGCCTCGCGTCGCACCGGCTCGCCGTGCGCGGCGGCGAACCGCGTCCGTGCGCCCGTCTCCAGGACGACCGCCGTGGCACTGCCCGAGACGACCCCGCTGCCCTGGAAGCACAGGTGCGGCTGGGCGAAGGGACCCTCGACGGCCGCACCGGGCAGTTCCACGGCGGCCTTGGCGACCGGCGCGGACTCCCCGGTCAGCGCGGCCTGGTGCACGGTCAGCCCGCTCGCGCGCAGGAGTCGTAGATCCGCCGGGACGAGGTCGCCGGGGCCGAGCCGGACCACGTCGCCGGGGACCAGTTCGGCGACTGGTATCTCCCGGGCCCGCACCGGTGCCCCGGCGTCCGCGCGGCGCAGCACGCAGGCGGTCGAGGCGACCAGTTCGCGCAGGTCGTGCAGGGAGCGGTCGGCCCGGTGCTCGCCGCCGGCGCGCAGCACACAGCTGACGGCGACCAGCGCGAGGATGACGGCGGCGGTGCCCCAGGACGCGACGAGTGCGGAGACCAGGCCGAGACAGAGCAGGACGACGGTGAAGGGGTCGCGCAGGCTGCGCAGGAACAGGCGGTACCAGGGTGTCGTACGGCGTTCCGGGAGGGTGTTCTCACCGGTCGCCGCGAGCCGGGCGGCGGCCTCCGGGTCGGTCAGTCCGCGCGGGCCGGTGTCGAGGTGCCGTAGCGCCTGGAGCGGGGTGTGCCGGTGCGCGGCGGCGTCAGAGGCCACGGAGTCGGGGGGCGGGCACATCGCGGTCGGCGCGGTCGGTGCGGCGGGCGACCGCGAGCCGGACCACGTCGACCACGTCCGGGTCGTCGACGAAGTACACCTGGCGGCGGCCCTCGCGGCGGGAGCGGACCAGGCCGGCGAGTTTCAGTTTGGTCAGGTGCTGGCTGACGGCGGGCAGCGCGCCGCCGACCCGTTCCGCGAGTCCGGTGACATCGCTCTCGCCCTGGGCCAGCGCCCACACGATGTGCAGCCGCGCGGGCGAGGCCAGGAGGCCGAAGGCCGCGGCGGCCTCCGCGAGCACGTCGGCGGACGGGTCGTCGAAGCCGCGGCCGACTGTCTGCACCGTCGTCGCCTCCCGCCCTGGCCGTTGCTTTCGTACGAACCGCCCCAGTCTAGGGGGCCGGAACTTCTCCCCGATCCGGGGAGTTTCCACGGCGTCGCAGACACGGATTTGTATACGCACGACTACGCATGACTACGCACCACTACTACGCATGGAGTTCGCATGGCCCTGTGGGACCGTTTCAAGGAGTCCGCGTCGACGATGCAGACCCAGCTCGTGGCGAAGAAGAACGATCTGAAGAGCGGGGCGTTCCGCGACGCGAGCATGGCGATGTGCGCGCTCGTGGCGGCTGCTGGGGGCACCTCCCACGCCGTTTAGGCAGTGGGGGAGGCACCGTCGACCCCTCGGAGCGGCAGCGCGTCGCGCAGCTCATCGCGAGCAACGAGGTGCTGCAGAACTTCGACGCGATGGACCTCCAGCGGCGCTTCGACGCGAACCTGGACAAGCTGACGGCCGACTTCGCCTTCGGCAAGGTCAGTGTGTTGCAGGAGATCGCCAAGGCGAAGAAGAAGCCCGCCGAGGCGCGGGCCGTGATCCAGATCGGCATCGTGATCGGCGGCGCGGACGGCGACTTCGACAAGACCGAGCAGGCCGTGGTCCGCGAGGCCTGCTTCACCCTGGACCTGCCGCCGCACGAGTTCGACCTCTGACCGGCCTTCGGAGGACATGACCGGGAACCTGCCGGACGACCTGGACCGCGGACTGATCCACGCCCTGCACATCGACGGCCGGGCGCCCTTCAGCAGGATCGCCGCGGTCCTCGGCGTCTCGGCCCAGACCGTCGCGCGGCGCTGCGCCCCGCCGCGCAGAGGGTGAGCCCCCTCGGGGGTGGCCGGCCGTGCGGGTGTGCTCAGTTGTCTCATGGCCGAAGCGTGGAATCGTGGGGGCGGTATCTTCCAGCGCGGTCCCCGGGATCGCGGATTTCCTCCATCCGCGGCTCCCCTGACGGCGAACTCCCGCACCACGAGCCCTAGTTGCCGACGTAACCGTCCGTCCCCCTGTATGCAGCCTCCTCAACCTCCTTACGACGTCGAGATGATCACAATGCGGCAGCAACAACTCACTCCGGGTCGCCGCTCACTTGACTACCAGCGGTCACACACGATTGGCTCCGGCCCAGCGGGAGTCACCCGGTCGCGCACCTCATACGGCTCCGGGCGCACTCTCCCCGTCCCCGAGCTCGGCCGCACAGCGAGGTGCCGCACCCCCCATGAACACTCCTCCCTCACCTCACACCCCCTTCCGTCGCATACGTGGCACGGCGCTGACCGGCGCCGTCGCCGTCTGTCTGCTGCTCGCCGGCTGCTCCGGAACCGGTGATTCCGGGTCCGGGTCGGACACGGGCGCGGCCGGTGCCGCGGGCACCGGCCGCCTCAAGGTCGCCATGGTCACCCACGCGAGCAAGGGCGACGCCTTCTGGGTGCTGGTGAAGAAGGGCGCCGAGGCCGCCGCCGCCAAGGACGGTGTGGAGCTGACGTACACGAGCGACCCGGACGCCACCGGGCAGGCCGAGCTGGTGCGCGACGCGATCCGGGACGGGGTCGACGGCATCGCGCTGACGCTCGCCAAGCCGGACGCGATGAAGGCGCCGATCGCCCAGGCCAAGGCCTCGGACATTCCCGTGGTCGGTCTCAACTCCGGTATCGACTCCTGGCAGTCGGACGGTGTGCTGGAGTTCTTCGGGCAGGACGAGAGCGTCGCGGGCCGCGCCGTCGGCGAGAAGCTGGACGAGCTCCAGGCCAAGCACGCCCTGTGCGTGATCCACGAGCGGGGCAATGTCGCCCTGGAGGCGCGCTGCGCGGGCGTGAAGAAGGCGTTCACCGGCGAGACCGACATGCTCTATGTGGACGGCACCGACATGAACGCCGTGTCCGCGAGTGTCACGGACCGGCTCAAGCAGGACCCCAGCATCGACGAAGTGGTCACGTTGGGCGCCCAGTTCGCGCTGACCGCGGTCAAGTCCGTGAAGTCGGCGGGCAGCAAGGCCAAGGTCGCGACCTTCGACCTCAACTCGGCCCTGGTCAAGACCGTGCAGAGCGGGGCCGTACAGTTCGCGGTCGATCAACAACCGTATCTGCAGGGCTATCTGGCCGTGGACTCGTTGTGGCTGTACAAGACCAACGGCAACATCAGTGGCGGCGGGGCGGCTCCCGTGCTCACCGGCCCGGCGTTCGTGACGAGGACGAACGTCGGCGCGGTCGCGAAGTTCGCGGCCAACGGAACGCGCTGACCGGACACTTCGTACGAGGATGTAGCGAGGACGACCACGATGTCTCCACGGACAGGTGCCCGGCGCCGCGTCGGTTCCATACGTCTTTCCCTGATTCTGCTCGCCCTGGTCCCCAGCGTCACGCTGGCCGCGATGTGGGGCGTGACGACGACCCAGATGTTCACGGAGGGGCTACGGCTGCGCTCGCAGACGGAGTTGAGCCGGTCGACCGGCGCCATGGGCACCGAGGCCGCGCTCGCGCTCCAGAAGGAACGCAGTCTGTCGGCGGCCTGGATGGCCTCGCCGCACGGTTCCGAGGCCGCGCTCACGGCACAGCGCGCGGAGACGGACAAGGCGGTGGCCCGGCTCGTGGGCCAGACCGACGCCATCAAGAGGGCGCCCGCCCGCATCAGGGACCGGATGTACTCGGTCGTCGCGTCGGTGGACAGCCTGGAGTACTACCGCAGCCAGGTGGACAAGCCCACCGACATCACGCCCCAGCAGGTGCTGGACCAGTACACGTCGATCATCGACGACCAGATCCAGGCGTTCCAGCAGCTCTCCCAGGTCGACGACGGCGACCTCACCTCGCAGGCGGAGCCGCTCGTCGCGCTGGAGCACGGGGCGGAGCTGGTCTCCCAGGAGGACGCGCAGCTGACGCTGGCCTGGCCCTCCGGGCACGTCAACAACGCGGCGTGGGAGCAGTTCGCCGAGCTGGTGCACGCCCGGCGCTGGCTGGTAGAGGACCAGATCGCCACTGGGTTCCAGGGCGCGACCAAGACGAAGATCGAGCACATTCTGCAGAGCGTCGCCTGGAGCACCCTGGAGTCCACGGAGGACGCAGTGCTCACGGCCGGTACGGCGGACAAGGCGGTGCCGGACAACGGTTCGGCCGGCAAGATCGTCCTGCCCGGCGAGCAGAAGCAGTGGAACGCGGCCCTGACCCAAGTCGCCGCCGAGTACGAGGTGTTGATCCGGCAGCAGACGGCCGCACTCCTCGACCGCAGCTCCGACAAGGCGCGCAGCCTGCTCGTCACCGCCGCATGGCTGAGCGCGGGCGGACTCGCCGCCCTGCTGCTGTGCGTCGGCATGTCCTGGCGGATCACCCGCTCGCTGTCCCGTCGGCTGCGCGGTCTGAAGATGGCCACGCTGAGCCTGGCGGAGGACCGACTGCCGGACGTGGTCGCCCGGTTGAACCGGGGCGAGAAGATCGACGTGGAGTCGGCGACCCCGCCACTGGACTACGGCGGCGACGAACTCGGCCAGGTGGCACAGGCGTTCAACACCGCGCAGCGCACGGCCGTGCACACCGCGATCGAACTCGCCGACACCCGGCGGGGGTTCCAGAAGGTCATCCTCGGCATCGCCCGGCAGAGCCAGAACCTGGTCAACCTCCAGCTCACCAAGCTCGACCAGCTGGAGCGCCGGCACGACGACCCCGAGGTGCTGCGCGGCCTGTACGAACTGGACTCCACGGCAAGCCAGTTGCGCCGCTACGAGGAGAACCTCGTCGTCATCAGCGGTGAGCAGCCCCGCCGCAGCTGGACCGAGCCGGTCGCGCTGATCGACATCCTGCGCAGTGCCGTGGGCGAGGTCGCCGAGTACCAGCGGGTCGAGGTGCACACCGAGGAGGAGGTGTGTCTCGCGCCGCCCGCGGTCGCCGACGTGATCCACCTGCTGGCCGAGCTGATCGACAACGCGACGGTGTACTCCCCCGCGCCCAGCCCGGTCGGCGTACGGGCCGCGATGGTCGCCAAGGGTCTGGTGATCGAGGTCGAGGACCGCGGGCTCGGCATGTCGGAGGAGGACTACGCCTCGCTCAACGAACAGCTCGCGGTACCCCCGCAGTTCGACGTGGTCGCGCTCGCCGACGACCTGCGGCTGGGCATGTTCGTGATCGCCCGGCTCGCCACCCGGCACGGCATCGCGGTGACGCTGCGTTCCTCGCCGTACGGCGGCACCACCGCGATCGTGCTGATCCCGCACGAGATCGTCGTACCCGAGCCGTTGGACGAGCCGGCGCCGGTCGCCGCGAAGGGCGCCGACGAGGCCGTCACGGTGGAGCGGGTCGGCGCCGTGGCCGAGAAGGCGGCCGAGATACCGGGCCCCACGCCCAGGGCGCTGCCCGCCATTCCCCCGGCCCGGTCCGCCGAGCCGACGGTGACCGCCGATCCGGGCGGGCTCACCCCGTTGCCACGGCGGGTGCCGCAGACCAGTCTGGCCAGTGAGTTGCGGGAGGAGGCAGGACCGGCCGAGGAGGACGGGGAGCTGGAAGACTTCACCGCGGAACGTGCGGCTTCCTCGCTGGCCGGATTCCAGCGCGGCACGTTCCAGGCGCGAGACTCCATCGACGACGACGCGCCGTCGCAGTACGACCGGGAGGAAGCAGCCGCCTCCTCGAATCCGCCCGCCGATCGCTCATGAAGGACTCCGCCATGACACGTCCCGTGCCCGCCACGCACACCCAACTCGACCAGTTGCTCACCGGACTCGTGGACCGGGTGGCCGAGGTGAACCAGGCCGTCGTGCTGTCCGAGGACGGCCTCGTCGTCAGCAAGTCCACCGGGTTCCTGCGCGACGACGCCGAGCGGCTCGCGGCCACCGCGTCCGGGCTGATGAGCCTCAGCAAGGGGGTCAGCATGGACTTCCGGGGCGGTCCGGTGCGCCAGGCGCTGATCGAGATGGCGAACAGCTATCTGATCCTCACCTCGGCGGGCCCCGGCGCCCATCTGGTCGTCCTGACCGGTCCGGGCGCGGACGTCGGGGTCGTGGCGTACCAGATGAACATGCTGGTGAAGAAGATAGGCGAGCATCTCAGCGCCGCGCCGCGGGCCAACGTCGGCCCCGCGGCCGGCTCCGGCGAGTGAGGTGAGCGGTGGCGACGCGGCGGGACGGCTCGTACGACCGTTCACGCTGACCGGTGGCAGAACCCGGCCCAGCCGCGCCGATTTCACCCTCATCACCACGGTGACCGCGGTCGACCCGACGCCCGCGCGGGCGCCCCGGCCGCAGCCGGAGCAGTCCCGCATCCTGCGGCTGTGCGCCGAGCCGCTGGCGGTGGCGGAGGTCGCGGCCCTTGTCGACCTTCCGGTGAGCGTGGTAGTGATCATGCTCTGCGATCTGCTGGAGGCGGGCCTGATCACGGCCCGTCCGCCGCACCCGGTCTCCCGTACCAGCCCGGACATGGACCTGCTGCAGAAAGTGAGGGAGGGCCTTGGCCGGCTCTGACACCATCGCTCCGGCACCCGCGCCGCCCGAGACGGTCAAGATCCTGATCGCGGGGGGCTTCGGCGTCGGAAAGACCACCATGGTCGGTTCGGTGAGCGAGATCGCGCCGCTGCGCACCGAGGAACCGCTCACCTCGGCGAGCCTGGCCGTCGACGACCTCGACGGCATCGAGGAGAAACGGGCCACCACCGTGGCCCTGGACTTCGGCCGGATCACCATCGGCCAGGACCTGGTGCTGTACCTGTTCGGTACCCCGGGCCAGCAGCGGTTCTGGTTCATGTGGAACGACCTGGCACTCGGCGCCCTGGGCGCGGTGGTCCTGATCGACGTGCGCCGCCCGAAGTCCAGCTTCGCGGCCGTCGACTTCTTCGAACGCCGGGGCATCCCGTTCGTGGTGGGCGTGAACGGCTTCTACGGCGAGCACCCGTATCCGGCGGAGGCGGTCCGCGACGCGCTGGCGCTCCCGGAGGACGTCCGGGTGCTGCTGTGCGACGCCAGGGACCGCGACTCGTGCCGGAACGTACTGATCGCGCTGCTCGACCAGTTGATCGCCGCCGCCATCGAGGACGGCGGGGGCGGCAGACTCACTCGTCCGCCCCGCTGAGCGGCTCGTCCGAGGAGGCGATGACCCGGGCCGTGAGGTCCGGCTCTGCCATGTCCCGGTCGAAGGGGAACATCGGCCGCCGGATCCGGTGATGACCGAGCCGGACGAGGTCCTGGTCGACCCCGCCGGGGGTGAGGGCCATCTTCCAGTCGGCGGCCATGGCGAAGAGCTCGGGTTCGAGATAGCCGATCTTGACGAGCACGAGATCGGCCGCGCGCGGCTCCAACTCCAGGTCGGTGAAGTCGTGTTCGTGGTGGTACGGCTTCCGCAGCCGGGTCAGGATCACGTACACGCTGCCGACCCTCAGAACCACTTCGGTCTCCGCGTCCCGGTCGCCGTGCCGGACCGAGTGGACGACGCCGGTGAGGGTGAGCGGGGGCGCGTGGCGGTCGTCGACCCCGGCACCCGCCGTGACGGTGACGGTGGCGCCGACACCGGCACGCTCCGCTGTCGCTACGGCGGCCGGTCCGGGCAGCGACGCGTAGATGACCGTAGGTCCGTCCTGGTCCTTGAACTCCGGGCGTTCCAGGACCTGTTGGAGCCCCCAGGTGACGTCGCCCGCGCCGCCGGCGGTCGGGTTGTCGCCGGTGTCGCTGATGAAGTACGGGCGGGCGGTGGCGGCGAGGGCCTCGTCGAGGCAGTCGTCCAGGGTGCCGGTCGGGGCGACGAACTCGAAGTCGTGCCGGGCCTCCCAGAAATTGCGCGCCAACTGTTCGGCGCCGGCGGCGACTTGGGCGACGGACGGTCCGGTGACGACGACCGCGGCCCGGTTGCGGGGCTCGTCGGCCCACGCGTAGCCGACCCAGATCGCCGCGTCGGTGACTCCTTCGGTCGCTTCCACTTCCTCTACGGCCGCGTAGACGCTCTTCGCTGGTTCGATGCGGGTGGAGGTCTGTTCGCCTGCGAGCAGTACCGGGACCGGGATCCAGGCCTTGACCGGGCGGGGGGCGCCGCTCGCCAGGAGGTCGACGAGGTTGCGGGCGGCGCGTTCCTTGGTGTCCATGGCGTCCTCGTGCGGGGCCATGCGGTAGCAGGTGATCAGGTCGCTCTGGTGGACCAGTTCTCGGGAGACGTTGCCGTGGAGGTCCATGGAGGTCGACACGAGTGTGTGCGGGCCGACGGTTTCCCGGATGCGGGTGAGGAGTTGGGCCTCGGCGTCGTCCATGCCCTCTACCGTCATCGCGCCGTGGATGTCGTACCAGAGGCCGTCCAGGGGGCCCAAGTGCCTGAGTCTGTCGATGAGTTCGTCGGAGAGGGCGGTGAAGGCGGTGGACGTCACCGTGCCGCCGGGGAGGGCCTTGCCCACGAGGGCGCCCTGCCAGTCGGCGGCTTCCCTGAGGGGGGTGCCGGGGGCGAGGAAGGGGTAGCGGGTCAACACCTCGGGGCCGCGCTGGGGGTGGAAGGCGGGGGCCTCCGTGCGGGCCGGGGAGAACGTCGAGGATTCGATACCGAGACCGGCGATCGCGATGACAGGACGAGAAGAAGGCATGGGGGCTCCAGGTCGTGTGTCGGGTGCGGGTTCGTTGTGGCTGGTCGCGCAGTTCCCCGCGCCCCTGAAAAACAAGTCACCGTGTCTTGTCTGTGACCGTCTGGAGGGCTTGCGCCAGTGCTCGCTGTAGGGCGAACTGGCCTGCGCCCACCAAGCCCGCGTCCGCGCCCAGGCTGGCGCGGTCGATCACCAGGTGTTCGGTGACCAACGGATGGCAGCCTTCATAGAGTTGGCTGCGGACTGCCGCGACGAAGGGTTCCAGGGTGGAGAGGATGCCGCCCAGATACACGGCGTCCGGGTTGAAGAAGTTGACGTTGGCCGCGAGGACCTGGCCCAGGTAGCGGCCGGCCTGGCGGACGGCTCGGGTCGCCTCGGGGTGGGCGTCGGTGGCGAGGCGTACGACGTCCTCCGTGGTCGTCACGTCCAGACCGTGGCCGCGCAGGATGCGGACGAGGGCGGCGCCCGAGGCGACGGTCTCCAGGCAGCCGGTGTTGCCGCAGGAGCAGGGGATGTCGTGGGCGGCCTCGACCCGGACGTGGGTGATCTCGCCCGCCGCACCGGTGCCGCCGCGGTAGAGGCGGCCGTCGGCGATGACGCCGGCGCCGATCGCGGTGCCCGTCTTGACCATGATCGACTGACGGCGTTCGGCGGGCTGCACGGTGTGCTCGCCCACGGCCATGCAGTTGGCGTCGTTCTCGATGGCCGCCGGGACGCCGAACCGGTCCTCCAGCCAGGCCCGGACCGGGAAGCGGTTCCAGCCGGGCATCCGGGACGGGAGGGTCACGACTCCGCCCGCGATGTCGACCGGGCCCGGCAGCGAGAGTCCGACCCCGCGCAGCAGCTCCGGGCCGCGTCGCTCGGCGAGGGCGGTGAGCGTGTCGGCGAGACCCGGGAGCGCGGCCTCCGGACCGTCCGCCGTCGCGAACGGGACGGTCGACACGTCGGTGAGGCCGCCGCCGGGGAGTACGACGCCCACGTGCGCGTGCTTGCCGCCGAGTTCGGCAGCGACCGCGAAGCCGTCGCTGCCGCCCAGCCGCAGTACCTTGCGCGGCCGGCCGCCGGTGGAGGAGCGCGTGCCGTGCTCGGCGACCAGGCCCAGGGACACGAGTTGGCCCACCGCCAGGGAGATCGTCGAGGGCGCGGCGCCGAGCAGTTCGGCGAGGTCGGTGCGGGTGGCGGCCTGCCCGGAGGCGAGGAGTTCGAGGACGTGCTCGGCCAGTGAGGAGACGCCCGAGGTGCTCTTCCGGCGATGCGCACTTTTTTCAGGCATGAAGGAAGTTACTTCCGGATCGGCGATCGAGGCGACGAGCGTAAGTCACCTACACGCCCTGTGCGCTTTTTCCAGAACGGCAGTAACAGGCTTTTTACAGCGGCACGCCTGTTTCTTCGACCACAGGGGTCGTTGACTGTCCTCACTCCCGCCTCCGCCCCTCTTTTTCCGAGGAGAACCATGTCCCCTGTCCGCAAGAGACTCCTCGCCGGTGCCTCCCTGACCACGGCCTCGCTGCTGCTCGCGGGCTGTTCCGGGTCGAGCGGTACGTCGTCCTCCGGGTCGCACGACTCGATCAACTACGCGCTGCCCGCGAACTTCACCCCGAACTGGATCCTCCCGATCGGCACGGCGGCCCACCTCAACACCAACAACATCTCCATCGCGAACGCGCTGTGGGAGCCGCTGATCGCCTACGACGGCTCGACCGGGGCCATGGGCTGGAACAAGAAGGGCTCGGTGGCGACCGCCGCCGACTTCGCGGCCGACAACAAGAGCGTCACGATCACCCTCGGCGACCGGCACTGGAGCGACGGCAAGCCGATCACCTCCGCCGACGTGAAGTTCTGGTTCGACCTCATCAAGGCGAACAAGTCCCAGTGGGCGGGCTACAACCCCGGCAAGGCGCCGGACAACTGGACGTCCTTCAAGACCGTGGACGCCCGGCACTTCACCATCACCTTCGACAAGGCCTACAACCCGCAGTGGATGCTGGCCAACGAGCTGAGTTCCATCAACCCGCTCCCCCAGCACGTGTGGGACAAGGCCGGGGACGCCAAGAAGGACTGGACGTACCTCAACAGCGCGGCGAAGAACATCAACGGGTACGCCACGAACGCCCTGTGGAAGACGGTCAGCGGCCCGTACACCGTGAAGTCCTTCTCCACGGCCGGCAAGGTCGTCCTGGCCGCCAACACGAAGTACGACGGCGGCGAGAAGGCCGGCATCCCCACTGTGAACCTCCTCCCGTTCACGACAGCGGACGCGGAGAAGAACGCGCTGCGCTCCGGGAGCGTCGACTACGGCTACATCGAGGCCACCGACCTCGACCAGAAGGACAGCTTCACCGCGCAGGGCTACACCGTGAAGCCGTGGTCGGGCTGGGCGATCACCTACATGCCGTACAACTTCAACAACCCTTCCATGGGTGCCGTGTTCAAGCAGCTCTACGCCCGGCAGGCCGTGCAGCGGTCGATCGACCAGAGCAGCCTGGCGAAGGTCATCTTCAACGGGACGGCGGTGCCCGGTTACGGGCCGGTCCCGCAGGCGCAGAGCTCGTCGTTCCTGTCGGACACGCAGAAGAGCGACCCGTATCCGTTCTCGACCTCGGCCGCCAAGTCGCTGCTCAGCAGCCATGGTTGGAGCGAGCAGGGCGGGGTGATGACCTGCACCGGCCCCGGCACCGGCGCCGCCCAGTGCGGTGAAGGGGTCGCCAAGGGGACGAAGTTCCAGATGCAGGTGCTGTCGCAGTCCGGTTCGACGGTGACCGACAACATGATGAGCGCGATCCAGTCCTCGCTGGCGAAGACCGGCATCAAGTTCTCCATCAAGACCGCGCCCGTCAACTCCGTGCTGTCGCAGACCCCGCAGTGCACCGCCTCGCAGTCAATCTGCAAGTGGCAGCTGTCCTACTTCGGTACGGCGGGCAGCTGGTACTTCCCGGCCTTCCCGACCGGTGACTCGCTCTTCCAGACGAAGGGCGGCGCGAACTTCGGCAACTACTCCAACACCGAGGTCGACAAGCTCATCTCCGCGTCCACGACGTCGAGTTCGGCGCAGGCGGTCCAGGACTACAGCGCGGCTCTCGCCAAGGACCTGCCGGTGATCTGGCTGCCGGAGCCCGACTACCAGATCTCCGTCGTCAAGAACGGCCTCGGCGGCTTCTCGCAGGACCCGCTCGCCAACTTCCACCCGGCACAGTGGAAGTGGACCAGCTGAGGCATGGACACCCTCCTGTACCTCACCCGGCGGATCGCCCAGGCACTGGTCGTCATCCTCATCGTGACGGTCGTGGTGTTCGGTCTGCTGCACGCGCTGCCCGGGGGTCCCGCACGCGGGATCCTCGGCCCGCAGGCCACGCCCCAGCAGATCACGCTCTTCAACCACGACCAGGGGCTCGACCGGCCGCTGCCCGTGCAGTACCTGTACTACCTGCGGCAGTTGCTGCACGGCGACCTCGGCACGTCGTACACCCTCAACGAGGCAGTGTCCCAGCTCATCGAGCAACGGCTGCCGAAGACACTGGTGTTGACCGTGCTGTCGGCGGTTGTCGGGCTGCTGCTCGCCCTTCCGCTGGGCATGTGGCAGGCCGTGCGGCGCAACAAACCGGCCGACTACGTCATCACCACGTTGAGCTTCGTGGCGTACTCGACTCCCGTGTACTTCCTGGGACTTGTGCTGGTGATGGTCTTCACGCAGGTGCTGCGGTGGTTTCCTTCGCAGGCGCCGCAGGGGGACACGGTGGCTCAAGTCTTCGCGGATCCCGTTGCGTTGGTGCTGCCGGTGGTGACGGGGGCGGCCTCGATGGTTGCCGTGTTCAGTCGGTACATGCGGGCGGCGACGTTGGAGAACCTGTCCGAGGACTACGTCCGGACGGCTCGAGCGGGGGGTTCGCGGCAGCGGGCGATCCTCTTCAAGCACGTGTTCCGGAACTCGTTGACGCCGGTGATCGCGATGCTCGGGTACTACGTGCCGGTGCTGTTCGGGGGTGCGTTGGTTGTTGAGCAGCTCTTCAACTACCCCGGGATGGGGCTGTTGTTCTGGAGTGCGGCTCAGTCGTCCGACTATCCGGTGCTGTTGGGGTGTGTGTTGGTGATCTCTGTGGCGACTGTGGTGGGGACCCTCCTTGCTGACGTCGTTCAGCGGATCGTGGATCCCCGAGTGAAGGCGGGTCGGACATGAGTGTTCAAAGTGCCGGCCGGTGGGGGCTGGTCGCGCAGTTCCCCGCGCCCCTGGTTGCTCGCTTCGCCCGCAACAGGCTCGCGGTTGGCGGACTCGTAGTCGTTGCCCTCTTCCTTCTCTTCTGTTTCGTCGGCCCCCTCCTCTACTCCACCGACCAGACCCATACCGACCTCACGCAGGTCAACCTCGGGCCCGGCGGCTCCCATTGGCTCGGTACCGATGCCGTTGGGCATGACGAGCTCGGGCGGCTGATGTACGGCGGGAAGGTGTCGTTGCTCGTCGGTCTCGCGGCCGGGGTGCTCGCCACCGTCATCGGGACGGTCTGGGGGTCTGTCGCCGGGTATGCCGGCGGGTGGGTCGACGCGGTGATGATGCGGGTCGTGGACGCCGGGATCGCGATTCCGGCGCTGTTCATCCTGCTGGTCGTGTCCGCCATCACCACGCCGGACACGGGCGGGCTGATCGTCATTCTGGGGCTGGTGTCCTGGCTGGTGCCTTCGCGGCTGGTGCGGGCGGAGACGTTGACGTTGAAGAGCCGCGACTATGTGCTGACCCTGCGCGCCATCGGCGGTTCGCACAGCCGGGCCATCACCAGGCACATCCTGCCCAACTCGGTGTCGACCATCGTCGTCGCGGCCACCTTCCAGGTCGCCGACGCGATCCTGCTCGTCGCCTATGTGTCCTATCTGGGGCTGGGAGTTCAGCCGCCGGCGACCGACTGGGGCGGCATGCTCTCGGCCGGGCTGACGGCCGCCTACTCGGGACGCTGGTGGCTGATCGTGCCGCCGGGCCTCGCAATCATCCTCGTCGTGTGCGCGTTCAACGCGATCGGTGACGGACTGCGGGACGCCTTCGACGTAAAGGGACGCGGATGAACAACATCCTGGAGATGGAGAACCTGGGCGTCACCTTCTCGACGGAGAACGGTGATGTGCCCGCTGTGCGCGGGGTTTCGTTGCGGGTCGCGCCCGGCGAGACGCTGGCCCTGGTGGGTGAGTCCGGGTCGGGGAAGTCGACCGTGGCGCTTGCCGCCCTCGGGCTGTTGCCGGGCAACGCCCGTGCCTCCGGAGGTGTTTCGGTCGGCGGTACTGATGTGGTCGGCGCCGGTGAGGCCGAACTCTCGCGACTGCGTGGGCGTACGGCCTCGATGGTGTTCCAGGAGCCTGCCACCGCGCTCGATCCGCTGACCCGAATCGGCAGGCAGATAGCGGAAGTCGTACGGAATCATCGGGACGTCTCCCGGCAGGAGGCCGCTGCCGAGGCCGTCGCGTTGCTGCGCAGGGTCGGTATTCCCGACCCCGAGCGGCGGGCCTCCGCGTTTCCGTTCCAGTTGTCCGGTGGGCAGCGGCAGCGGGTCGTCATCGCCATGGCCATCGCCAACTCGCCGGGGCTGCTCGTCGCGGACGAGCCGACCACCGCGCTCGATGTCACCGTGCAGGCCGAAATCCTGGATCTGCTGCGGGCGTTGGCCGTCGACTCGGGCACGGGCGTACTGCTGGTCACGCACAACATGGGGGTCGTCGCCGATTTCGCCGACCGGGTCGCCGTGATGCTGGAGGGGGAGGTCGTGGAGACGGGGGCGGTGGAGGACGTGCTGTTGCGGCCCACGCACGAGTACACGCGGAAGTTGTTGGCGGCCGTGCCCCGGCTCGCCGTGAGCGGGGCAGAGAGTCCCGTGCGCGAAGAGACTCCCGAGGGGGCGCCGGTCGTCGAACTCCGGGGTGTGGGTGTGCGGTTCGGGCGGGGGTCGCGTGCCGTGCGAGCGCTGGAGGACGTGTCGCTGACCGTGCGGGCCGGGGAGACCGTGGGGCTCGTCGGTGAGTCCGGGTCGGGGAAGTCGACCGCCGCTCGGGTGGCCCTGGGGTTGGTCGCGCCGGAGTCCGGGGACGTCTCGCTCTTCGGGGCCGATCTGCGCAAGTCGCGGGGACGGGCGCGGCGGGCCCTGCTGGCCGGGGTCGGTGTGGTGCTGCAGGATCCGGTGGCCTCGCTGGACGCGCGGATGAGTGTCACGGAGTGTGTGGCCGAGCCGTTGCGGGTGCACCGGCGTGGCATGGGCGCGGCCGAGCGGCGGGAGCGGGTCGCCGAGGTGCTCGAACTGGTGCGGCTGCCAAGGGAGTTGGCGCGGCGTGGGCCGCGTGAGCTGTCCGGTGGGCAGCGGCAGCGGGTGAGCCTCGCGCGGGCGCTGGTGCTCGCACCGCGGTTGCTGGTCGCGGACGAGCCGACGAGCGCGCTGGACGTGAGTGTGCAGCAGACCGTGCTGGAGGTCATCGCCGAGTTGCAGGCGGAGCTCGGGTTCGCGTGTCTCTTCGTGTCGCACGACCTGGCCGTGGTGCAGCGGTTCGCGGGGCGGGTTGTCGTGATGCGGGGTGGGCGGGTCGAGGAACAGGGGGCGACCATGAGCACGTTGCTGCGTCCGGAGACCGCGTACACGCGTCGGCTCATCGCCGCCGTGCCCGTGCCCGATCCGGTGCTCCAACGGGAGCGCAGAGAACGCCGGGTGGCGTCGGGGACGGAGGCCGGCGCGTGAGCGAGGCTCCCCGGGTGATCGCCGGCGTCGACATCGGCGGGACCACCACTCAGGTCGTGCTGTGCACGGACCGGCTCGACGTCCTGGACCGGGTGGAGGTGCCGACCCCGGCGAGCGAGGGCGGGACGGCGATGCTCGACGCCGCCCTCTCCGCGCTACGGCGGCTGCTGGACCGTACGCCCGCCCGGTTGCTCGGGGTCGGGGTCGGCGCGGCCGGGCTCGTGGATGTGCGGGCCGGGCGGATTCTCGTGGCGAGCGACTCGTTCCGTGACTGGGCCGGGTTCGAGGTGACGGCCGCTGTCGAACGGGCCCTGGACGTACCGGCGTTCCTCGACAACGACGTCAACGCGTTTCTGCGCGGGGAGGTCGCCAAGGGGGCCGTCGCGGGTGAGGAGAACGTGCTCGGGATGACGCTCGGCACCGGGGTGGGCGGCGCGCTGTGGCTGAATGACGCCCTTTACGACGGGCCGCGCGGGGCGGCCGGTGAGATCGGCCATGTGCCGGGGTTCGGCGAGCTGCCGTGCACGTGTGGCGGGCGGGGGCATCTGGAGACGCTGGCGTCGGGGCGGTCGATCGCGGCGCGGTACGGGGAGCGGACGGGGCGTGCGCTCACGGCCCGCGAGGTCGCCGGGGCGGCCCACGGCGGCGACCCGGACGCGCTCGCCGTCTACCGGGACGCGGGCCGTGGTGTGGCCCGTGCGCTGCTGATCACGGCGGGGCTGCTGGATGTCACGACGTGTGTGATCGGCGGGGGCGTCAGCCGCTCGTGGGAACTGGTCGAGTCGGCCGTGCGGGACACGCTGGCGCTGGAACCGCCGGTGAGCGGGCACCCGGTGCGGGTGCTGCCGGCCAGGCTCGGCGGTGACGCGGTGGCGATCGGGGCGGCGGCCCGGGCGCGGACGGAACTCCTGATCCACACCGGAGGCTCGTGATCCACACAGGGGGCACCCAGCAGACGCCTACGTGAACGGCGAGAACCGGCCAAGCACGACCGTGTGATTGACGCGCACACGCCCCATCCCTACCTTCTGATCGACTTACCGAACTCCGTTCGGAATATCGAACATTTCGGAACGATGGGCCGCTCGCACCCCACTCGCATCCCCTGGAGAACACATGGCCGTCCCCCCTCTCCCCCACCCCTCCCGCCGCCTCTTCCTCGGCATGGCCGCGACCGTCCCCCTCGCGGCCACCGGCGCGCTCACGCTCGGCGCCGGCAGCGCGCGGGCGGCGACCAACTCGGCCTATGTCATGTGCTACTTCACCGAGTCGCCGACGTTCCTGGGCGCCAACTACGGTCTGCACCTGGCCGTCAGCCTCGACGGTCTGCAGTGGACCCCGTTGAACCAGAACGCGCCCGTCGCCACCCCGACCGCGGGCTCCCTCGGCCTGCGCGACCCCTTCATCCTGCGCAAGCAGGACGGCACGTTCGCGGTCCTCGCGACCGACCTCAACGGCACCGACTGGTCGTACGTCAGCCAGTACATCCATGTCTGGGACTCCGTCGATCTGCGTACCTTCACCGGGTACCGGCGGATGAAGGTGCACAGCCTGGACACCCACGCCTGGGCGCCGGAGTCCTTCTGGGACGCGGGGCGCGGGCAGTACGGGGTGATCTACTCGGCCGTCAACGACAGCGGCCACAACGTCATCATGGTCAACTACACGAGCGACTTCGTGACCGCCGGGGATCCGCAGGTGTTCTTCGACCCCGGTTACGACGTCATCGACGGCGATCTCGCCGTGGGCGTGAACGGGGTCAACTACCTCTACTTCAAGAAGAATTCGACGCTGGTCGGCGCCAAGTCCACGTCCCTGGACCCCGGCAGCTTCACCGAGTTCAGCACGGCGGTCTCGCACAACGGCACCGAGGCCCCGACGCTGGTCAAGTCCCTTGCGTCGAGCTCCACTTGGTACCTCTGGGGGGACACCTGGGACCCCAACGGCGTCTTCTACGCCTGGCAGACCAGCAGTCTGGCGGCCGGCACCTGGACGGCCGTGGACCAGAAGCTCTACACGCAGCCGCTCAACTCCAAGCACTGCGGCATCGAGCCGATCACCGCGGCCGAGTACAACAACCTCGTGGCGAAGTGGGGCACGCCCGCCTGGAACCGGCTCAAGTCCTACAACTATCCGGCGCGTTACGTCCGGCACTCCAATTTCATCGGGCGGATCGACGCGTACGCCTTCGACCCGTACACCGACTCGCAGTGGACGCTGGTGCCGGGCCTCGCGGACAGCGCGGGCGTGTCCTTCCAGTCGGTCAACTACCCGACCCGGTATCTGCGGCACTACGACTACGCGCTCCAACTCGACGTGAACGACGGCACGTCGACGTTCGCCGGGGACGCCACGTTCTACCGGACGGCGGGCCTGGCGGACTCCAGCTGGGCGTCGTTCCGGTCGTACAACAACCCGACCCGCTACATCCGGCACTCCAACTACGTGCTGCGCATCGACCCGATCTCGACGGCCACGGACCAGCAGGACGCGACGTTCTACGTCGGCTACTGAGCCCCCGGGCACGACGGGCACGACGACGCGGGTGCCTCCCGGAGAACGGAGGCACCCGCGTCCGCGGCGGAACGGGTCAGCTCAGGCCGGCCGTCTTCAGCCAGGCCTTCGCGACGTCCAGCGGGTCCTTGTTCTGCGAGCCCACCTGGGTGTCGAGGTCCAGCAGGGTCGCCGTGTCGAGCTTCGCGGAGACCGCGTTGAGGGCGGCCACACCGGCGGCGGAGAGGCCGCTCTTGTAGACCAGGGGCTGCACGTTCTCGAAGCCGAAGAGCCGCTTCGGGTCCTGCAGCGTGACGTGCTTCTCCTTGGTGATGGTCGGGTCCGTGCTGAAGAGGTCCGCCGCCTGCACGGTGTTCTTCTTCAGCGCGGCGGCCGTCAGCGGGCCGCCCGCGTCCAGCGCCTTGAAGGACTTGAACTCCAGGCCGTAGACGGACTTCAGGCCCACCAGGCCCTGCTGCCGGGTCTGGAACTCCGGCGAGGCGCCGATGACCAGGTCCTTGGCGATGGACTTGAGGTCCCCGATGCTGGACTCGGACGTGAGGTTGTACTTCTTCGCGGTCTCCGCGTTGAGGGTGACCGTGTCCTTGTCCTCGGCGGCGGCCGGGTCCAGCAGCGTCAGCTTGGAGTCCAGCTTGGCGTTGATCGCGGCCGTGGTCGCGGCGAGGGTCGCCGGGGCGGCCTTCGGGTCGAGGTAGGCCAGCAGGGCGCCGTTGTACTCGGGCAGCACCGTGATGGAGCCGTTCTTGAGCAGGCCGTACGTGGTCTCACGGCTGCCGATGTTCGGCTTGTAAGTGACCTTGACGCCCTTGGCCTTGAGGGCCTCGCCGTAGATGTCGGCGATCAGGATGCTCTCGGCGAAGTTGTTCGAGCCGACGACGACCGTGTCGCCACTGGCCTTGCCGCCCGAGAGGGGGTTGTCGGACTTGCTGTCGGAGGACGACCCACATCCCGTGACAAGCGCAGCCGTGGCGGCGAGGGCGATGGCCGCCGCGCCGGGGTACCTAGTGCTGGACCAGCTGTTCTTCGCTTTAGAAGTCACAATTCCCGTTCCGGGGTTGGATGTTGGCACAGGCGTGCAGGCATGGCTGTGGCGTCCACGCGCGGGGCGTGAATGCCGCACTCCGCTGATCCAATCCAGCCGGTTCTTGGTCAGTCAAGAGAACTCTGGTCACCGATTGGCCTCAATGAGTGCCCAGTTGTGAAGGCAACGTAAACAGACCGGTCACGAACACAGGCGCTTTGTAATTGATTCTTGACGTAGGGCGACGCACTTGATCGTTCAAAGAGGCGGTAGTCTCCCCGGAGTTGGCGTCGGTCACAGCGGTGTGCGGGGGCCGCTTGGATCAAAAACAGTCACGTGTATCGCTGCGCGTACCGTGACAACACCCCACGAAGGAGGCCTGGTGTCCATACGGGGCTTCGCAGACCGTTGGCCCTTCAGGCGCAAGCTCAATCTGCTCGTCGGCGTACCGCTCGCGGTGGTCGCGGTGCTGCTGACGTATCTCATCACCGATGAGATCGGGCAGTCGACGGATGCGAGCGACGCGGCCCAGCTGGTGCGGGACAGCGGCCAGGTCGCCAGGCTGGTGAACCTCGTGGAGGCGGAGCACCAGCAGGCCATCCTGCTCTCCGTCCGCTTCGAGGCCACCAACGACGGCGGCACCCCCTCGCAGAGCGCCTACCGCAAGGCCCAGCAGGCCGTGGACAAGCAGGTCGAGAAGGTGCGCGACACCTTCGGCGACCGGCTGCCGGCCGGCGAGGCCCAGGCGCTCAGGGAGATCAACGGCCTGCAGACACTGCGCAACACGGTCGCCCAGAGCTATCTGCCCGCCGACAACATCGACCCCGCGTACACCAGCGCCTCGGACGGTCTGATCGACGGGCTCGACCTGGAGCACAACGCGAACCTCGCCACCACCTTCACCGGCAACCTGCTGGACTCCGTGCTGCGGGCCGATGCCGCCCACAGCTCGTTCGAGACCAGCGTGTTCTCGGCGACGACCGGTGACAGCAACGCGCTCATCGAGTTCACCAACGCCGTCGGCTCCTACGACCTGTACACCTACCAGGCCTCCCGCTTCGCCCGGTTCGCCACCGAGGAGCAGGCCGACGAGCTGTCCGGCGTCGAGCACACCACCCCGCAGCGGGAGATCGCCGAGGCGTACGCCGAGCTGCAGATCGACCCCAGTGGGCTGCAGGCCGAGTCGCCCGGCGCGGTCCGCAAGGCGTTCGCGGACGCCATGAGCGACTACCCCTCCTACCCGCAGCAGGCCGAGGCCCGGCTGAAGATCACCAGTTCGCTGATCGGCCAGATCGCCACCCGCGCCGACGACGCGTCCAGCTCCGCCTCCTGGCGCGCCGGACTGCTGCTGAGCCTCTCGCTGCTCGGCTTCGTGCTGTGGCTCGCCTTCGTGGTGATCGTGCGCCGCTCGGTGGTCCGCCCGGTGCAGGCCCTGACCGGCGCCGCCAAGCAGGTCGCCGAGGTCGCGGGCCGTGAACTCGCCCGCGTGGCCGACGACGACGCGGAGGACGACGGCCCGCCGATGCTGCGGGACATGCCGGTCACCGCGAAGGACGAGATCGGTGACCTCGCCGAGGCCTTCAACCATGTGCAGACCACGGCCGCCGCGCTGCTGGCCCGCCAGGTCGTCAGCCGCCGCAACGTCGCCGAGATGTTCGGCAACGTCGGCCGCCGTGTCAGCAACCTGACGACCCGTCAACTCGCGCTGATCGACGCGGTGGAGCGCGGCGAGACCGACCCCGCGCTCCTCGAACGCCTCTACTCCATCGACCACATCGCCGTCCGTCTGCGCCGCAACGCGGACAGCCTGATGCTGCTCGCCGGCATCCGCGAGACCGTGCTCGACGGCGGACCCACCGAACTCACCAACGTCGTACGGGCCGCGCTCGGCCAGATCGAAGGCTTCCAGCGGGTGAGTCTGCGGGCCGACACCGAGATCATGGTGGAGCCCGACATCATCGGCGACCTCACGCTGATGGTGGCCGAACTCCTGGAGAACGCGGTCTCGTTCTCCCCCGCGGGCAGCCCCGTCGAGGTGGTCGTCCGCACCGACGGCGACGACGCGCTGATCGTCGTGGCCGACCACGGTCTCGGAATGAGCGCCGACCGTATCGCCGAGGAGAACGCCCGGCTGATCCGCCGTGAGCGTCTGGACCTGGTGCCGACGAAGGTGCTCGGTCTGTTCGTGGTCGGTACGCTGGCCCGCCGCTGGGACATCGACGTCACGCTGGCCCGCACGCCGGGCGGCGGTGTGACGGCCGAGGTGACCATCCCGGCGACGCTGCTGCTGCGCATGAGCGCGCTGGCCTCCGGCGGTTCGGCGGAAGGACACGCGGGGCCCGACAAGGCGCTCGCGCCCGCCGGGTCGGGGCTCAACTCCGGTGAGGAGCAACGCCGTCCGGCTCCCTCCTGGGCCGCCTCGGACTCCGGACCGCGTCCGTCGATCACCCTGAGCAGACCCGAGCCGGCCGTGTCCGAGCATGTGCGTGCCGAGGACGAGCCCGTCCCGCTGCCCCGCCGGGTCTCCCGGTACGAGACGGCGCCGACGGCCGCCCCGGCTCCTCCGCCCCTCACCCACCACGCCCCGGCGGACGACTCCGCCGCCTTCGACACCGGCCCCGGAGGCTCCCGCCCCCTGCGCCGACGGGTCAAGGGCGCCACCCTTCGTACGGGCGCCGACGACGCCGCCCAGCAAGCCGCCAGGCAGGCCCCCCGGCCCGCCGACGCGGACGCCGTCCGCTCGGCCCTCGAAGAGTTCGAGGCCGCCGTGGAACAGGCCCATCGCGACAGCGACACCCTCACGGGCCTGCGCCCCACGGACGCGGACCACCCGCACGACCGGAACCACCTCCCGAAAGGAGCGGAGCAGTGAGTACGTCGACAGGTGAAACTCCCAGGGGAGGCACCACGCCGGCCGAACTGCAGGCAGCCGCGGCCGATTTCAACTGGCTGCTCAACCGTTTCGCGACGGAGACCGCGGGTGTCGTCGACGCCATCGCGGTGTCCTCCGACGGTCTGCTGATCGCCGTGGCGGAACTGCGCGAGCACGCCCACTCGGAGCGGCTCGGGGCCATCGTCTCCGGCATCACCAGCCTGGCCGCCGGCGCCTCCGGCAACTACGGTCTCGGCGGCCTGAACAAGGTCATCATCGACCTGGAGGGCGGCCACGTCCTCGTCTCCGCGATCGGCAGCGGCGCCGTCCTCGGCGTCGTCACCGACAAGGAGGCCAAGCTCGGCAACATCGCCTACGAGATGACGCTGTTCGCCAACCGTGCCGGTTCCGCGCTCAACCCGCAGCTGGTGCTCCAGCTGAAGAACAGCGTCGGCGCCGCTTCGGCTCGGTGACCGGTCCCCGACCGGTCGAGAGAGGAACAGCCACTCATGCCCGACGGCCGCACTCCGAGCGGTGCCGGCGCGGACGGGGCCACACCCCCGGATCGCGATCCGGTGCGCACGCCCTCCGCCGTACGGCCGTTCCTGGTCACCGCCGGCCGGGTCGCGGGTGCGGGAGCCACCGCCTCCGGGCGGCCGATCCCCGTCGAGACCCAGGTGGTGGCGACGGCCGCCGGGCTCGACGTGCTCGACCGGCTCTCCTTCGAGCAGCACGACATCGTCGCCGCCTGCCGGCAGCCGCAGTCCCTCGCGGAGATCGCGGCCCGGCTGCGGCTGCACCTGAACGTGGTGCGGGTCCTCGCCGAGGACCTGCGTGCCGCCGAGTACCTGACGGTGCACGTGCCGAACACCGACATCACCCATGACGCAACCGTCCTGCGAAGGGTCATCGATGGCCTCCGCGCCATCCCCAACTCCCGGGGAGTACTCCGTGACACCGACTGAACCGGTCGCCCGCGGTGCGGCTGCGCAGACCGTCGTACGACCGCCGCTGCCGGTGAAGATGGTCGTCGCGGGCGGCTTCGGCGTGGGCAAGACCACCACCGTGGGCGCGATCTCCGAGATCGAGCCGCTGACCACCGAGGCCGCGATCACCGAGGTCGCGGCGGGCGTGGACGACCTGTCCCACACCCCGCGCAAGACCACGACCACGGTGGCGATGGACTTCGGCTGCATCACCATCGACCCGACCCTGAAGCTGTATCTGTTCGGTACGCCCGGGCAGGACCGGTTCGGCTTCATGTGGGACGACATCGTGGAGGGCGCGGTCGGCGGTCTCGTCATCGTCGACACGCGCCGGCTCGACGACTGCTACGCGGCCGTCGACTACTTCGAGCACAAGCAGATCCCGTTCGCGGTCGCGCTGAACGCCTTCGACGGAAAGATCGAGCACTCCCTCGACGAGGTCCGCTGGGCGCTCGACGTGAACGAACGCGTCCCGGTGATCGCCTTCGACGCGCGGGAGCGCGGCTCGGTGCGGGACGCGCTGCTGGTCGTCCTGGAGCTGGCGCTGGCGCGCTCCCAGGGCTGACGGCGGCAGAAACAAGAGAGGGGGGAGGGCCTGAGCCCTCCCCCCCATTTCCCTTACTGCGGCGCTCAGTTGCTCCTGCGCACCCCCGGCGACACCGCGAGCCGCGCGATGCCCCAGAAGACCGCAAGCGTCACCAGGGCCATCCCGGCGACCAGGGTGGCGCCGCCGACGACCTTCTCGTAGTTCTTCTGGTAGAGGCCGTCGATGATGTAGCGGCCGAGGCCGCCGAGGCTGACGTAGGCCGCGATGGTGGCGGTGGAGACGATCTGGATGGCGGCCGAGCGCAGGCCGCTGAGGATCAGCGGGAGCGCGACCGGCAGTTCCACCTGGAAGAGGATGTTCGTCTCGTTCATGCCCATGCCGCGGGCGGCGTCGACCGGGGACGGGTCGACGGAGCGCATCGCCTCGTAGGTGGTGACCAGGATCGGCGGTACGGCGAGGACGACCAGCGGGATCATCACCGGCACCAGGCCGAAGCCGATCAGCACGAACATCAGCACCAGCAGGCCGAAGCTGGGAAGCGCGCGGGCGGCGGTGGCGATGAGCGAGAGGGCGTTGCCGCCGCGTCCGGTGTGGCCCGTGAGCAGACCGACGGGGAGGCCGATGGCGGCGGCGATGGCGAGCGCGAGCAGCGAGTACTGGACGTGCTCGCGCAGCCGGGTGGGGATGCCGTCGTAGCCGTGCCAGTGGGTGCTGTCGCTGAAGAACAGGTTGATGTAGTGGAGTACGTTCACCGGGCTGCGTCCTCCAGTGCGAGTTCGGCCGGTTCGGGCCGGTCCTCGGCGGGGCGGGCCTTGCGGGTACCGCGCGGCATCCAGGGCGTGAGGAGCAGGCGTACGGCGACCAGGACGGCGTCCACGACGATGGCGAGGACGGCGGTGGTGATCACGGAGAGCCAGATCAGCCGCGGCTGGTGGTAGATCTGGCCGTCGTTGAGCAGGTTGCCCAGCGCGCCCTGGTTGCCGATCAGCATGCCGACGCTGACGAGGGAGATGCTGGACACGGTCGCCACCCGAAGGCCGGCGATGATCGCGGGCACGGCGATCGGCAACTGCACCTGGAGGTAGCGGCGTACGGGCCCGAGGCCCATCGCGGTCGCCGCGTCCAGGGTCTCCTGCGGTACCGAGCGGACGCCGTCCACGATCGCCGGGACGAACACCACCAGGCTGTAGACGCCGAGCGGGATCATCACGGTGGTCTCGGTCTGGCCGGTGTAGTCGATGAGGACGACGAAGAAGGCCAGCGAGGGAATCGCGTACAGCACGGTCGTCACCCACAGCACGGGCGGGTACAACCAGCGCAGCCGCACGCAGAGTTGGGCGATGGGCAGCGCGACCACCAGGCCGACGAGGACCGGGATCACGGCCTCGCGCAGATGCAGCCCGATCAGGCCGAAGTAGCTGTTCTGGAGGTCGCTGGGGATGCGGAACCAGTCGTTCATCCGAGGACCTTCGTGCCGCTACGACCGGCCGCGTGCGCGCTCCGGATCGCCTCGCCCACGGCCTGCTGCGATACGACGCCCACGACCCGGCCGGTGTCGTCCACGCCGACCGCCCAGCCGGTGGGCGACAGCACGGAGCCGTCGAGCGCGGCGCGCAGGGAGTCCTTGCCGGCCGCGAACGGGCGGCCGTAGGCGAGGAGTTGAGCGGTGTCGACGGCTCCGGCGGTGAGCGCGCCCGGCTCGCTCCAGCCGAGCGGCCTGCCGTCCAGGTCGGTGACGAGGAGGTACGGCACACCGGGGGTGGTGCGTTCGGCGATCTGCTCGGCGGTGGAGTCGACGGCGACGATCGGGGAGGTCTTGAGGTCGAGGCCGGACGAGGAGAAGAAGGACAGCCGGCGGATGCCGCGGTCGGCGCCGAGGAAGTCCTCGACGAAGGCGTCCGCCGGGTCGGACAACAGCTCGGCGGGCGGGGCGAACTGGGCCAGCTTGCCGCCGGTGCGCAGCACCGCGACCATCGTGCCGAGCTTGATGGCCTCGTCGATGTCATGGGTGACGAAGACGATCGTCTTGCCCAACTCGTCCTGGAGGCGCAGGAGTTCGTCCTGCAGCCCCTTACGGACCACGGGGTCGACGGCGGAGAACGGCTCGTCCATCAGCAGCACCGGCGGGTCCGCGGCGAGGGCGCGGGCGACGCCGACGCGCTGCTGCTGGCCGCCGGAGAGCTGGTAGGGATACCGCTTGGCGAGGGAGGCGTCGAGGCCCACCCGCTCCATGAGTTCGGTGGCCCGCGCCCTGGCCTTCTCCTTGCCCCAGCCGAGCATGCGGGGCACGGTGGCGATGTTGTCGACGATCGTGCGGTGCTGGAAGAGTCCGGCGTTCTGGATGACGTAACCCATGGACCGGCGCAGGGTGTTGACCGGCTGCTTGGTGATGTCCGCGCCGTCCAGGGAGATCGTGCCCTCGCTGAGGTCGACCATCCGGTTGATCATGCGCAGGGTCGTCGTCTTGCCACAGCCCGAAGGGCCGACGAGGACGGTGATCGAGCGGTCCGGTATGTCCAAGGACAACCGGTCGACCGCCACCGTGCCGTCCGGGTACCGCTTGGTGACTGAATCTATCCGTATCAAAGCGCCGAATACCCTTCGGATGTGGCAGAAACTGCCCGTTCCTGGCCGCTGTCTCAGGCCGTTGAGGGGAGAGTCTAGACGGCTTGTGTTGCGGGAACTTGGCGGGCACCTGAGGGGTTTTGGGTGCCGCTTCCTGGGGGTTCGACGCGGATCGACTGTGCCCTTCCTGTGAGTCCGCTGATTCTCATCGACCGTTCAGCGAAGGCACAGGGACGCCCTAGACAGGGCCCGGAAAGTCACCGTCATGAACGAACAGAACGCGGGAGGCGCCCGGCAGCGGTCGGTCGAGATCGTGGTGCCGGTCTACAACGAGGCGCACGTCCTCGCCGGCAGTGTCGGCCGTCTCCACGCATACCTCGAATCGTCCTTCCCGTTCCCGTTCACGATCACCGTGGCGGACAACGCGAGCACCGACGCCACCTGGCAGGCGGCGCTCGACCTCACCCAGCGGCTGCCGCACGTGCACGCCGTCCACCTCGACGCCAAGGGCCGGGGCCGCGCGCTGAAGCACGTGTGGAGCCGCTCCGAGGCGGACGTGGTCGCGTACATGGACGTCGACCTGTCCACCGGCCTCGAAGGCTTCCTCCCCCTGGTCGCCCCGCTCCTCTCCGGCCACAGCGACGTGGCCATCGGCAGCCGACTGCACCGGCAGGCGGCCGTACAGCGCGGCGCCAAGCGGGAGTTCATCTCCCGCTCCTACAACCTCCTCCTCAAGGCAGGCCTCGCGGCCCGCTTCTCGGACGCGCAGTGCGGCTTCAAGGCCGTACGCACCGAGGTGTTCCGGGCGCTCGCCCCGCACATCGAGGACACCGCCTGGTTCTTCGACACCGAACTCCTCGTCCTCGCCCAGCGCAACAAACTCCGTATCCACGAGGTCCCGGTCGACTGGATCGACGACCCCGACAGCCGCGTCGACATCGTCCGGACCGCCCTCGACGACCTCAAGGGCATGCGCCGCATGTTCAAGCAGACGATCACCGGCCGCGCCCGCATCGCCGCCGTACCCCACCGCACCCGCACCACCACCCCTGTCCTGCCCGTCGGGGCGCCCGCCTCTTCCGCGGAACACCTGGAGTACGCGTCATGACGACCCTCGCCCCGCCCCCCAGCCAGGAAGGCACCCGCCGCTCCCACCGCGCGGGCCCGCCCGCCGACGGTGGCCTCAACTCCCGTGCCAGAAGGCTCTTCACGGGCCCGGAGGACGACCCGCGCTGGGCCCGCCCGGCCCTGTGGGCGATCCTCCTCCTGGCCACGGCGCTCTACGCCTGGAACCTGACCTCGATCACCGGCAACACCTTCTACGACGCGGCCGTCTACAGCGGCACCAAGAGCTGGAAGGCGTTCTTCTTCGGCGCGCTCGACTCCGGCAGCTTCATCACGGTCGACAAACCACCGTTCGCCCTGTGGGTGATGGGCCTCTCCGCCCGCGTATTCGGGTACGGCACCTGGCAGTTGATGCTCCCGATGGTCGCGGCCGGCACCGGCTCGGTCGCCCTGCTGTACCGGAGCGTCAAGCGGGACTTCGGCGCGGTCGCGGGCACGATCTCCGCACTGGTCCTCACCCTCACCCCGATCACGGTCGCCATCACCCGTGACACCAACCCGGACCCGATCCTCGTCCTGCTGATGATGCTCGGCGCGGTGGCCCTCCTGAAGGCCGTCCGCAACGGCAAGTTGATGCCGCTGGTGTGGTCGGCGGTCGCGATCGGCTTCGCGTTCAACACCAAGATGATGCAGGCGTACGTCGTCCTGCCCGCGTTCTTCCTCGTCTACCTCTGGGCCACGAACGTCTCCCTCGGCAAGCGCATCCGCAACCTCGCCGTCGCCACCGTCGCGCTGATCGTCTCCAGCGCCTGGTGGATGGTGATCGTCGACCTGATCCCCGCGTCCTCCCGCCCCTACATCGGCGGCTCGACCGACAACACGGTGTGGGACCTGGTCATCGGCTACAACGGCTTCGGCCGGATCTTCGGCGCCAGCTCCTCGGTCGGCTCGCAGGGCAACGGGGCTTCGTTCGGCGGCAGTTCGGGCCTGTACCGGATGTTCAACGAGATCATGGGCGGCCAGATCTCCTGGCTGATCCCCTTCGCGGCGATCGCGCTCGTCGCCGGTCTGGTGCTGCGTGGCCGTGCTCCCCGCACCGACCCCGAGCGGGCGGCGCTCATGCTCTGGGGCGGCTGGTTCGTTCTTCACTTCCTGACCTTCTCGCTCGCCGAGGGCACCTTCCACCCGTACTACGTCACCGCCATGGCGCCCGGTATCGCGGCCCTGGCCGGTGCGGGCGGCGTGCTGCTGTACCGCGCCTTCCGTGAGGGCGCCGCGGCGGTGGGGGTCCCCCCGGTCGAGCGAAGCCGAGACTGGGGGAGGGCCTGGGTGCTGCCGGTCGCCATCGCGGCCAGCTCGGTCTGGGCGGTCGTGCTGCTCCAGCGGGTGTCGGGCTCCGGCACGGTGTACACGGTCGCGGAGATCGTGGTCGCCGTGGCGGGCGCGGCCTCCGTACTCGGCCTGCTGGTCGGCCGGTTCACCCGGCGCCACCGTCTGATGGGCTTCGCGGCCCTCGCGGCGGTCGTCGCCCTCCTCGCCGGTCCCGCGGCCTACTCGGTCTCGGCGGCGACCTCCTCGACCAACGGCACCAACCCGACGGCCGGTCCGAGCACCGGTGGCGGTATGGGCGGCGGCGGTGGCGGTATGGGCGGCGCGCCGAGCGGCACCAAGTCCGGTACGAAGCCCAGCGGTTCGGCCCCGTCCGGCACCCGGCCCTCGGGCAGTGGTTCGGCGCCTTCGTCCTCCTCGAACTCCTCCACCTCCACCTCCACGGAGTCCGGTTCCGAGTCCGGTGCACAGCAGGCCGGCGGTGGCGGTATGGGCGGCGGCACGCAGGTCTCGTCCGAGATGATCGCCTACCTCAAGAAGCACCAGGACGGGGCGACTTGGCTGCTGGCGGTGTCCACCGACCAGACGGCGTCCTCGATCATCCTGGAGTCGGGTCAGCCCGTGATCTCCATGGGCGGCTGGTCCGGCAGCGACAACGCGATGACCCTCGCCAAGCTCAAGTCCCTGGTGAAGTCCGGCAAGTTGCACTACATCATCGTCAGCAGCGACGGCGGCCAGGGCACCAACTCCGCGATCGCGACCTGGGTCAAGGCACACGGCACGGCGGTCAAGTCCTCGGCATACAGCACCAGTTCGTCGACCACGACCTCCACCGGCAGCGGCCTGTACCGCCTGGACGCCTCCGACGTCAGCTGAACCACAAGCCACATTTCCCGACAGGAAGGGCCGCCGGCAACCCCGGCGGCCCTTCCGCATGCAGTCGTGTCTTTACGCCGCCACCGTCGCGACCGGGAATCCCGGTGTACGGCGGACCCGGCGTTCCGCGTCGACCGCGAACACCTCGCAGCCGGGCCGGGCGGCGGCCCAGTCGACGCCCTCCGGGCCCATCGCGAAGGCCGCGGTCGCCGTGGCGTCGGCCTCGGTGAGGGAGGTGGCGACGACGGAGAGGCTGAGCAGTCCGGTCGCGGGGCGGCCGGTGCGGCCGTCGACGATGTGGTCGCCACGCTCGTAGCGCGCGGAGGTCGCCACCGCCCCGTCGGTCAACTCCAGTACCGTGCACAGCTGGTCGGCGTGCTCGGGGTGCCGTACGCCCACTCGCCAGGGACCGCCGGCCACGACCACGTCGCCACCGGCGTTGAGGACGAAGCGCCGGGCCCCGGCGGCGGTGAGCAGTTCCGCCGCCCGCTGCACCGACCAGCCCTTGACGACCGCGCAGGGGTCGAGGGGGCGGCCGGGCAGCCGGACGTCGAAGGCGCCGCCGGTCGCGACCCGGTACTGCTCGCAGAGGTCGAGGACCTCGGTCAAGTCCGCGCTGAGCTGCGGGAGTCGGAGCTCGCCCCGGTCGTAACGGCAGACCTCGCTGTCCGGACGGAACGGGCTGAAGCGGGCGTCGACCTCGCGCAGCCAGGCGAACAGCGCGTCCACAGTCACCTCCCGGATGCCCTCGTCGTCGACGCGCAACGACACCGGGAACCCCATCACATGCTCAACACGGTTCATCTCAGGCGCCCTTGGCGTCGATCGCGGCCTGGAGGGACTGGACGTAGGCGTCGCTGGTGATCGTGGCGCCGGAGACCGTGTCGATCTTCGAGCTCTGCGCCTTGAGGGTCTCCTCGATCAGCACCGGGACGGCCGCCGTGGTCTGCGGATGGTTCGGCTGCTGGAGCATGCTCACGGCACTGATCTTGTCGCCCTCGAAGGTCACCTGCACCTGCACGGTGCCCTTCTCGGTGTTGATCGCGGTGCCCTGGACGACCTTCTTCGAGGAGGTGGAAGGGGCCGACGAGGACGAGGAGGACGACGAAGTGGCCGTAGGAGTCGGCGTCGAGACCGCCTCCGAGGTCGTCGTACTCGTCGAGCTCGTCGTCGTCCCGACGGACGGCTCGTAGCGCCACACGGGGATCAGACCCGCGACGGACAGCACCAGGACAGGTATGACTCGCTTCACGATATGTCTCTCATCCCGCCAGGCTGAAGCGTTCGAAGTGGATCTGCTGCTTGGGCACGCCCATGTCGCCGAGGGTGCGCAGTACCGCGTTCATCATCGGTGGGGGTCCGCAGAGGAAGACGTCCCGGTCGGCGATGTCCGGTACCAGGCGGGCGAGTTCACGCGGGGCCAGCTTGTCGGGGACGGGCGGGCCGGTGAGCAGGTGCAGTTCGGCGCCCTTGGCCCGGGCCAGCTCGGCCAGTTCGCCGTAGAGGACCGCGTCGCGTTCGGCGGAGACGCGGTAGATGACGACCGCGTGGCCCTCCAGGTCCTCCAGCAGCGCGCGGATCGGGGTGACGCCGACGCCGCCCGCGATGAGGAGGGACTCGGTCTTCCTGCGGTGCAGGGTGGTGAAGGCGCCGTAGGGGCCCTCGGCGAAGACGCGGGTGCCGACCTTGAGGTGGCGCAGGGCCGCCGTGCCGTCGCCGGCCGTCTTGGCGGTGAGGCGGAGTCCGGTGCCGTCGGGGGCGGCCGACAGGGAGAAGGGGTTGGCCTGCCACCAGCGGTCCTTGGTGAGGAAGCGCCAGAGGAAGAACTGGCCTGCCTGGGCCGGGAGTCGGTCGAGGTCGCGGCCGGTGATGTAGATCGAGACGACGTTGTCGGACTCGGGGACGACCGCCGAGACCCGGAACTGGTGGCGCAGGTTCCGCCACAGCGGCAGGACCAGGCGGCCCAGGGCGACCGAGCCGAGGGCCACGCCCCAGACCGTGTACCAGTACGTGGTGGCGGCGGAGGACGCGGTGAAGGTCGTACCGACCGCGACCTGGTGGGTGAAGGCGAGGACCACGGCCACGTAGGTGTAGAGGTGGATGAAGTGCCAGGTCTCGTAGGCGAGGCGGCGCCGGGCGTAGCGGGCGGAGGTCGCGCCGATGACGAGGATCAGGGCGAAGGCGACGAGCGCGCGCAGGATGCCCTCGGTGGTCTCGGCCAGGTCGACGACCTCGCCGACCGGGCCGGTGTCGGTGCCCTCCGCGTAGCCGAAGGCGATGAAGACGAGGTGCCCGAGCAGCGTCCAGAGCAGGGCGAAGCCCGTCCAGCGGTGCCAGGAGGTCATCCGGTCCATGCCGATGCGGCGGTCGAGCCAGGGCAGGCGGGCCACGAGCAGCAGTTGGAAGGCCATCACGAGCGCGCCGTAGAGGCCGAGGAGGCGGCCGATGACGATCAGCGAGTTGGAGGCGAATCCGGCCTGGGCGAAGAAGACGGTCACCACGGCGACGTTCGCGGCCAGCACGGCGTACAGGCCGGTGCGGGCCACCACCCTGGGGCGTATCGCCGTGGGGGGCGCAGGGGGTGATTGGACGGTCGTCACGGACGGCAGCTCCTTGATCGGGTCCTGGGAGACGAGCTTGACCTCGGGCCGCTGTCGTTTTCCTGTCGAACAACTTTCAAGTACTTATCGATGTGGGTGCGGCGGTGCCGCGGGTCTGGCGCCGGACGGCGGGTGAAGCACTATGAGCGGGTGGACAAAGTTCGACTCCTCGTCGTGGACGACGACCCGCCGATCGCCGACCTCGTCGCGACGGTCGCCCGCTACGAGGGCTGGGAGGCCGCGTGCGCGTACTCCGGCGAGGAGGCGCTGACCGTCGCCGCCGAGTTCCAACCCGACATCGTGGTGCTCGACCTGATGCTGCCCGGCCTGGACGGCTTCGGTGTGCTGGACCGGCTGCGGCACTCCGGGACGATGGTGCCCGTGGTGTTCCTCACCGCGCGGGACGCGGTCGCCGACCGGGTCGCGGGGCTGACCCGGGGCGGTGACGACTACCTGGTCAAGCCGTTCGCGGTGGAGGAGCTGATGGCCCGGCTGCGGACCGTGCTGCGGCGCAGCGCCGGGCCCGGTTTCCCGCGCTCCGTGCTGCGCGTCGCGGACCTGACGATGGACGAGGACACCCGGGAGGTGCGGCGCGGCGACCACCTCATCACGCTCACCCCGACCGAGTACGAGGTGCTGCGCTATCTGCTGCGCAAGTCGCCGACCGTGCTCACCAAGGCGCAGATCCTCGACCATGTGTGGGAGTACGGCTTCGGTGGCCGCTCCAATGTGGTGGAACTGGTGGTCAGCCGGCTGCGCCGGAAGCTCGACGAGGGGCACGATCCGCTGATCCACACCGTGCGCGGCTTCGGCTACGTGATCCGGCAGGCCGCCGAATGATCGGACGGCTGCGGCGGCACTGGCGCAGGCTGCGCCTCGGCACACGGCTCGCGCTGGGGCTGGGGGCGCTGGCCCTGGTGGTGTTCGCCGTCGTGGGCACGGCTCTGACGACGTACATGCGGGACTATCTGTCGGCCCAGCTCGACGACCAGCTCGGGCTCGCCCAGGTCGCTCAGTCCAAGTCCATCGCGGCGAACGGCACCCTCCAGGGCAAGAAGTACTACCGCTGGTACTACGCCGTGTACGACGTCAAGGACGGAAAGCCGGTGCTCCGCAAGCCCGAGGAGAGCTCGGACCTGCCGGCGGACATCGGCGACCTCACCGCGGTGGCCCGGTCCCAGATCGCCAAGGGCACCGAGGTGCTGCGCACCAGCGACATCACGGGCGAGGGCGAGTACCGGCTGCGCGGCTGCGCGGTCGAACCCGGTGTGGTGCTGGTCAGCGGCGCGCCGATGGACGACATCGACGACACGGTACGACAGCTCGTGATCATCCAGGTGGTCGCCTTCGGGCTGGCGCTGCTCGCGCTGGTGGTGCTCGGCCGCAGGCTGCTGCGGCGCGGGCTGCAGCCGCTGAGCGACATGGCGCACACCGCGCACGGCATCGCCTCGCACGACCTGTCCGAGTCGGCGGCCAGGCTGCCGCTGCGGGCGGACGAGCGGGGCGGCGGCCCGGAGGTCGAGGAGCTGCGTACCGCGTTCAACACGATGCTGGAACACATCGACGACTCCCTCGCGGTGCGCGCGGAGGCGGAGCAGCGGCTGCGCCGGTTCGTCGCGGACGCCTCGCACGAGCTGCGGACGCCGTTGATGTCGGTGCGCGGTTACGCGGACCTGTTCCAGTACGCGGCGGCGAACGTACCCGAGGAGCGGGACAGGCATCTGGCCCGGCTGCGTGCCGAGGCGGCCCGTATGGGCATCCTCCTCGACGACCTGCTCCTGCTCGCCCGCCTCGACGCGGCGGACGTGGAGACTCCGATCCGGCTGCAGGACGCGGACCTGGTGGAGCTGGTGGCGCAGGCGGCGGACGCGTTCCGCGCCGGGCATCCGGACCGTCCGCTGACGGTGACGGTTCCGCCGGCCCCGGTGCGGCTGCGCGTCGACCCGGTCCGTATCCGGCAGGTGCTGGACAACCTCCTGACCAACGCGGCCGTGCACACCCCGCCCGGCACGCGGGTGTCGGTGTCGGTGACGGTCGCCGCGGGAACGGCGTCGGTACGGATCGCCGACGCGGGTCCCGGCATCCCGGACGCCGACCGGGCCCAGGTCTTCGACCGCTTCTACCGTGTCGACAAGGCCCGCAGCCGCGACCGGGGCGGCAGCGGCCTCGGCCTCGCGGTGGCACGCTCGCTGGCGATGGCCCACGGCGGCACGGTCGAGCTGACGTCGGAGCCGGGGGCGACGGTGTTCACAGTGACGATTCCGCTGGGGGCGGCCTCGGCCTGGACCTAGGGCCTGTCCGGCGGATCATGCCGCAGACGCGGGGTCTGGCACGCCCACCGGCGGCGTTGTCGTCGGTCGCCGACGCTCCGCGTCGGACTCCCTCCTCCGCCTTGCAGCTGGACGCACCAGACCCCGCTCACCGGCGCTGATCAGGCGCCGATGGTTTCCTGCGACCTGATCCGCCGGACAGACCCTAGGCTCCGCGCTCGGCTTGCGACTACCATGGGTGACGTGGCGTCACTTGCGGCTCAGAACCATCAATTGGCTCTGCTTATCCGGCAGTTGCCGCGCCGCGTGGACACGAAACCGCTGTCACATACCGCGCCACACGTTGTCATAGGCCGCGTCCTCGACGCTCTTGCGCTGCCGGACGGCCTCCAGTTCCGTCACCGCGTCGTGGACGGTGGCGAGGACGGTGTCCAGGGCCTCGTCGGTGACCTTCGCGGAGTCCTCGTCCGACACCTCGCGGATGCCGACGGCCGCGGCGAGCTGGGCGAGGACGGGTTCGCCCGTGGCCCAGCGGTCCGCCGCCCGGCTGCGGGCCGGGGAGTCGACCAGGGCCGCCTTGCCGCTGCGGACCGGGATCCAGCGACCGCGCTGCCGGGCGACCAGGCCCTCGTTCTCCAGCGCGGCGAGATAGGCCGAGGACAGCCCCCGCCCCCGCCGCCACAGCCAGTCCTCGACCGACTCGTACGGCGCCTCCCGCACGAGGGCGGTCGCTGCCTCGTCCAACAGGCCGTCCGGCAGGGGAACTTGGACGTTCGGCACGATCAGTTCGCCGTCCAGCGCGACGGCTTCGGCGGCGAGGAGGTCGACCACCTCGGCTCCCGCGAGCGCGAGCGAAAGATCACCCGACTCGACGGGGCGGTCGGGGTCGACGTCCATGGCGATGATCAGCAGGTCCCGGGGTGTGCTCATGGGTGCCAACCTAGCGCGGGTCATGCGAGGAGGCAGCGACACCCAACGTTTACATAATTCTGTTCCGCTGTCGGTCATGTTTCGGGACCATGAGCCTCGGATGAATACCGGGGGCTTTTGGACCGCTTGCGCCACTGCGGTCCGAATGGCGTGCCCTCTGAAGGAAATTGGCAGGGTTTTCGGTTGTTTGGGGACCCGCCGGGGCTGGCCGGATCATTTCCCTGGACTTGGCGCTTACCTTTCCGTTGTTGACCGCCGAGTAACAGTGACGCTAGCTTTCAACCAGCCATCTCGCGTCTCTGCGATTCCGTTCGGCGCCTACAGGCCGAATCCCCCCACCGTGCAGTTTCACCGTTTATTCGGAGAATCATGACGTCTGTCGCGCGCGCCGCAGAAATGATCATTGGAATCACGCCGTTCCATGAACCGGATGCCCGACTCGCGGCGGCCGTGAGCCGCGCCGGCGGGCTCGGCGTACTGGACCTGGGAATTGGCGACCGAAGATCCAGAGAGGCTCTGGCGCGAATCCGACGCTGGTCCCCTGGCCCTTTCGGGGTACGCGTCGGTGCCCACTGCCGGATCGGCCCCTCGGAACTCGCCACGGCCGGTGACGGCGGCCCGGACACCGTCGTGCTCGCCGTGGACGCTCCGTGGCGGGTCGACGAGGTCATCGGCGCCCACCGGGTACTGGTCGAGGTCACCGATCCCGACCAGGCGCTGGCGGCGGTCCGCGCCGGTGCGCACGGGCTGATCGCCCGGGGTGCCGAAAGCGGGGGCCGCATCGGCGAGTTGAGCACGTTCGTGCTGCTCCAGCGGCTGCTCGCCGAGCCCGGTGTGACCGTCCCGGTCTGGGCCTGCGGCGGCATCGGCCCGCGTACGGCCGCCGCGGCGGTGGCCGGTGGCGCGGCCGGGGTCGTGCTGGACAGCCAGCTGGCGCTGCTCGCCGAGTCGGCGCTGCCGGAGGCGGCGGCTGCGGCGCTGCGCTCGATGGACGGCTCCGAGACCACGGTGGTCGCCGGTCACCGGGTGCTGCTGCGCCGGGGCCCGGACGCCCCGCGGGTGCCCGCCGAGCGGGTCTCCGAACTGCTCGGCGCCCGCGATCCGCGCACCCAGCTGCTGCCGGTCGGCCAGGACGGCTTCCTCGCCGCGCGGTTCGCGGAGCGCTGGGGCGACGTGGGCCGGACGGTGCGTGAACTGACCGCCGCCGTACGGGAGTCGATACGGGACGAAGCACCGGCCGGAGCCTTGCGCGCCGGCTCGCCGATGAGCCGGCGGCTCGGCACCCGACTCCCCGTTGCCCAGGGCCCGATGACCCGTGTCAGCGACCAGGCGGAGTTCGCCGCGGCCGTCGCCGGAGGCGGTGCCCTGCCGTTCGTGGCGCTGGCGCTGGCGAGCGGCGGGCAGTCGCGGACGGTACTGGCCGAGACCCGTGCCACCGTGGGGACACGGCCCTGGGGAGTCGGGGTGTTGGGCTTCGCGCCCGAGGAACTGCGCAACGCCCAGCTCGACGCCGTACGGGAACTGCGCCCCACGCACGCCATCATCGCGGGCGGACGGCCCTCGCAGGCGGAGGTGCTGGAGCGGGCCGGGATCTCCACGTTCCTGCACGTGCCCTCGCCGGGGCTGCTGCGGCAGTTCCTGGACGCGGGGGTGCGCAGGTTCGTGTTCGAGGGCTCCGAGTGCGGAGGGCATGTCGGGCCGCGCGGCAGCTTCCCGCTGTGGGAGGCCCAACTCGCCGTACTGGAAGACTTCTTGGCGACCGCCCAGGCGGGTACGGCCGAGCAGGTCGAGGTGTTCTTCGCGGGCGGCGTCCACGACGCCCGCTCGGCGGCGATGGTGGCCGCCCTCGCCGCACCGCTCACCGCCCGCGGCGCGGCCGTCGGCGTGCTGATGGGCACCGCCTACCTGTTCACCGAGGAGGCCGTGTCGTGCGGGGCGGTCCAGCCGCTCTTCCAGGAACAGGTGATAGAAGCCAAGCGGACCGCGCTCCTGGAGACCGCACCCGGCCACGCCACCCGTTGCGTCCCGAGCCCCTTCAGCGACAACTACCTGGACTTCGAAGCCCAGTTGCGTGAACAGGGTGTGCCCGACCGGCAGATCTGGGAGCGGCTGGAGCGGCTCAACGTCGGCCGGCTGCGCATCGCCAGCAAGGGTGTGGAGCGGGACGCCGCCGGAACGCTGGCCGCCGTGGACGAGCAACGGCAGCTCGCCGAGGGGATGTTCATGGCCGGTGAGGTCGCCGTGCTGCGTTCGGCGACCACCACCGTCGACGCCCTGCACCACTCGGTGACCGAGGAGGCCGCCGACTTCCTGGCCGCCGGCGCGCGAACCACCCGCGCTCTCCTGGGAATTGAGGAGCAGACCGAGCCGGAGCCGCCCGCCCCGCTGGACATCGCTGTCATCGGCATGGCCTGCATGTTCCCGCAGGCCCCCGACCTGCCCACGTTCTGGGCGAACATCCTCGGCGGACGCGATGCGGTGAGCGAGGTCCCGGCCGACCGCTGGGACCCCGCCGTGCACTACTCGGACGACAAGAGCGGCGCCACCCCGTCGAAGTGGGGCGGCTTCCTGCCGCGCATCCCCTTCGACCCGCTGCGCTACGGCATCCCGCCGACCTCCCTCGGCAGCATCGAACCGGTCCAGCTGCTGGCCCTCGAAGCGGCCCGGCGCTCCCTGGAGGACGCCGGATACGGCGACAAGGGGCGGGAGTTCGACCGTGCGCGTACCTCCGTGGTGTTCGGCGCGGAGGCGGGGAGCGACCTGTCCAACGCGACCACGCTGCGCGCCGTACTGCCCTCGTACTACGGGAGGATCCCGCAGGGCATCGAGGAGCAACTCCCCACGCTCACCGAGGACTCCTTCCCCGGGATGCTCTCCAACGTCATCTCGGGCCGGATCGCCAACCGGCTCGACCTCGGCGGGGCCAACTTCACGGTCGACGCGGCCTGCGCGTCCTCGCTGGCCGCCGTCGACGTCGCCTGCAAGGAACTCGTGGGCGGCACCAGCGATGTCGTGCTGTGCGGGGGCGCCGACCTGCACAACGGCATCAACGACTACGTCCTCTTCTCCTCCGTGCACGCCCTGTCCCCGACCGGCCGCTCGCGTGCCTTCGACGACTCGGCGGACGGCATCGCGCTCGGCGAGGGTGTCGCCTGCGTGGTCCTCAAGCGGCTCGCGGACGCGGAGCGGGACGGCGACCGGATCTACGGCGTCATCAAGGGCGTCGGCAGTTCCAGCGACGGCCGCTCACTGGGCCTGACGGCACCCCGGCCCGAGGGACAACGGGCCGCGCTGGAGCGGGCGTACCGCAACGCGGGCGTCTCCCCCGCCACGGTCGGTCTGGTCGAGGCGCACGGCACCGGCACGGTCGTCGGCGACCGGACCGAACTCTCCATCCTCAGCGAGGTGTTCACCGAGTCCGGGGCCCAGACGGGCAGTTGTGCGCTCGGCTCGGTCAAGTCGCAGATCGGGCACACGAAGTGCGCCGCCGGACTGGCCGGTCTGATCAAGACCGTGCTGTCCCTCTACACCGGGGTCAAGCCGCCCACCCTGCACATGAAGCAGCCCAACTCGGCCTGGAAGGAGGACAGCAGCCCGTTCGTCTTCCACGCCCGGCCCCGTCCCTGGGCGGCTCCCGCCGAGGAACGCGTCGCGGGACTCAGCGCGTTCGGCTTCGGCGGCACCAACTTCCATACGGTGATCCAGGCCTACGGGGACGCCGTACCGCCCGCGCAGGGCCTGGACGCGTGGCCCGCCGAGCTGTTCACCTTCCGGGGAGCGGACCGGGCCACGGCGCGCCGGAGCATCGAGGAGACCCTGAAGCTCGCCGAGACGGGTTCCTGGAAGCTGCGCGACCTCGCCCTCAGCGCGTCCCGCCGCTCCGACGCCCGGCACGAGCCGGTGCAGGTGGCCGTCGTGGCCACGGATGTCGAGGAGTTGGCCGGACAGCTGCGGCGGGCCCTCGAAGGCGAGCACGATCCCGCTTCGGGAATCCACGCGGCCGACCTCCAGGAGGACGCCGGCCAGGTCGCCTTCCTCTTCCCCGGTCAGGGCAGTCAGCGGCCCGGGATGCTCGCCGACGTGTTCATCGCCTTCCCCGAGCTGCAGCACTATCTGCACCTCGGCCGCGACCACGCGGACGCGCTCTATCCGCCGACCGCCTTCGACGACACCGCCCGCGACCGCCAGCAGGCCGGTCTGACGGACACCCGGGTCGCCCAGCCCGCCCTGGGCATCGCGGGACTCGCCGCCCACGCGCTGCTCACCGAGGCGGGCGTGCGGCCCGACATGGCGGCCGGGCACAGCTACGGCGAGCTGGTCGCCCTGTGCGCGGCCGGCGCCATCGCGCCGGAAGCGCTGCTGCAGCTGAGCGCGGAACGCGCGGCGGCGATCCTCGACGCCACCGGCGCCGACGACCCGGGCACCATGGCCGCCGTCGCGGCCGGTGCCGAGGAGGTCGAGCAGGCCCTGAAGACGGCGGGCGCACCCGACTCGGTCGTCGTCGCCAACCACAACTCGCCCCGCCAGACGGTGATTTCGGGCCCGACGGAGGCGGTCGCGGAGGCCGTAGGGCTGCTGCGCGAGGCCGGTCTCGGTGCGAAGCGCATCCCCGTCGCCTGTGCCTTCCACAGCCCGCTGGTGGCCGGAGCGGGCGAACGGTTCGCCCAGGCCCTCGCCCAACAGGCGGTGCTCACACCCGAGTTCCCCGTGTGGTCCAACCGCACGGCGGCCCCGTACGGCGAGGACGCCGACGCGGTCCGGGCCGAACTCGCCGCGCAGATCGGGGCGCCGGTCGGCTTCGTCGCGCAGATCGAGGCGATGTACGAGGCGGGGGCGCGGGTCTTCGTCGAGGCGGGCCCCGGCTCGGTGCTGACCCGGCTGGTCGCCCAGATCCTCGGGGAGCGTCCGCACCGCACGGTCGCGTGCGAGCCCCGGCAGGACAGCGGGCTGCGCGGCTGGCTCGACGCACTGGCCCAACTGGCCGTCGCGGGGCTGCCGGTGCGCACCGGATGGCTGTTCAACGGGCGCGACGCCGTCGACGCGGCCCGGACTCCTGTGCCCAAGCGGCCCGGCTGGACGGTCGACGGACAGCTGGTCCGCACCGCCGCCGGAGAACTCCTCCCCGGTGCCCTCGCACCGGCCCGACGTGTTGTGGAGACGACTGTGACGACGAACCCTCAGGGCGGCGCCCCCGTCGAGGCGAACAGGGACGCGCTCATCTCCGAATTCCTGCGCACCAGCCGGGAGATGGTGGCCGCGCAACGGGACGTGCTGCTGACCTACTTCGGCGCGACGCAGGCGACGGTGCCCCAGGGGACCTGGATTCCCGCACCGGCGCCCGCCGTGGTCGAGGCGCTCCCGCAGCTGCCCGCCCTGCCGGCCGCCGTCGAGACTCCGGTCGCCCAACAGCCCACTGCACAGCCGGAGTCGGCGCCCGAGGCCGTCACCGAGGACGATGTGCTGCGGGTCGTGCTGGAGATCATCAGCGAACGCACCGGCTATCCCGTCGACATGATCGAGCCCGACCTCGACCTGGAGGCGGACCTCAGCATCGACTCCATCAAGCGGGCCGAGATCGCGGGTGAGCTGGCCCAGCGGCTGGGCATCGGCGGCGGCGCGGACATCGCCTCGCTCGACGACGCCGAGCTGGAGGACCTGGCGAAGGCCCGTACGGCGGCCTCGGTCACCGGCTGGCTGGCGGCCCGCCTGACGGAGTCCGCTCCGGCGGCCGACGCGGCCCCGGCCGACAGCGCCCCGCAGGAGCAGGACGAGGTCGCCGGTGCGGCGCCCAAGCGGCTCCAGTTGCGGCCTGTGCCGCTCGCGCACCAGGACGGCGACAACCCGGCGGACCCGGCGTCCGTGCTGGGCGGACGGCGGTTCGTCCTGTACGGCGACGGCGAGGGCGCGGAGGCCGTCGTGGCCCGGCTCGCCTCGTACGGTGCCGAGGCGCTGGTCGTCGACCCCGAGCACCAACTCACCGACTCGGACGGCCAGGTGGACGGCGTCCTGTATCTCGCACCGCTCACCGCGGCGGCGCCGGTGCTGCCCGAAGCGTTCCCCGTGTTCCAGGCCGCCCTGCGCCGGGGCCCGCGCCAACTGATCGCCGTACAGGGGGCGGAGAACGGATCGGCGGGCCTGCACGGGCTGTTCCGTACGGTGGCGCGCGAGTATCCGGACACCGTCGCCCGGGTCGTCGAGGTGACGGACACGGCACCGGCCGCCGTCGCCGACGCGCTGCTCGCCGAGCTGCTGGCGCCCGGCCACGAGCCGGTCGTACTGCGAACAGCCGTCGGACGGCACGGACTTGAGCTGGTCGAGACTCCGCTCGGCGCGCTCGCGACCAACGGTGCCGGGCCGGCCGGTGACGGGGTCGCCGAGGCCGCCGCCATCGGCCTCGACCGTGACGCGGTGGTACTGCTGGTGGGTGGCGCGCGGGGCATCACCGCGAAGTTCGCCGTCGCGCTCGCCGCGGCCTCCCGGTGCCGTATCGAACTCCTCGGCAGGACGGCCGCGCCGGCCGGACCCGAGGACCCGGCGACCGCAGGAGCCCGCACCCCGGCCGAACTGCGCGCGGCCCTCGCGGGCCAGGGCGGACGCACACCGGCCGAGATCAACCGCACCGCCGAACTCCTGCTCGCCCAGCGGGAGATCACGGCGACCCTGGACGAACTCGCTGCCCTCGGCAGCCAGGCCCGCTACCACTCCGTCGACTTCCGCGAACCGGACGCGGCGCTCCAGGCGGTCAAGGAGATCCACGCCGAACACGGCCGGCTCGACGGTGTCGTCTACGCGGCCGGGGTCATCGAGGACCGGCTGATCGCCGAGAAGACCACCGAGTCCTTCCAGCGGGTCTACGGCACCAAGACGCACGGCGCCGAGACCCTGTTGTCGGCGCTGGAGCAACTGCCCAACGGCCCTGCTTTCGCGGTCCTGTTCGGCTCCATCTCGGCCGTGCTCGGCAATCGCGGGCAGGTCGACTACGCGGCGGCCAACGACGCCCTGGAAAGCCTCGGCACGGCCTGGTCCGCGCGCACCGGGCACCGGGCGCTGACCGTGCACTGGGGTCCGTGGGCGCCCACCGGCGGTCACCACGGCATGGTCACCCCGGAGTTGGGACGCGAGTACGCGCGGCGCGGTATCTCGCTGATCGATCCCGAGGAGGGCACCGCGGCCCTGCTGCGCGAGCTCGCCTTCGGCGACGAGTCGGCCGGAGCCGTCGTCTACACCGCCTCGGGCTGGTGACATGACCGACCGTCAAGTGCCGGTCGCGATCGTGGGAATGGCGGTGCTGCTGCCCGGCGCCGCCGACCTCGACGCGTACTGGCGGAATCTGCTCAGCGGCACGGACGCCATCAGCGAGGTCCCGGACGGGCGTTGGGACGCCGACTACTACCGGCCGGACTCCGCGAGCGGTCCGGCCGTGGCCGACCAGGTGTACTGCCGGCGCGGCGGCTTCGTCGACACACTGGCCGAGGTCGAGGTCACCCAGTTCGGCATCATGCCGAACTCGGTGCCCGGCACCGAACCCGACCAGCTCATCGCCCTCCATGTGGCCGCCGCCGCCCTCGCCGACGCGGGCGGCGAGTCCCGACTGCCCGACCGGCATCGCGTCGGCGTGGTTCTCGGCCGGGGCGGCTATCTCACCCCCGGCCTGGTCCGCCTCGACCAGCGGGTCCGTACGGCGGGCCAACTCGTCCGCACGCTGGGCGAGTTGCTGCCCGACCTGGACGCCGGCCAACTCGACCGGATCCGCACCGCGTTCACCGACCGGCTCGGCCCCGACAGTCCCGAGTCCGTCATCGGCCTCGTACCGAACCTCGCGGCGTCCCGGGTCGCCAACCGCCTCGACCTGCGCGGCCCGGCGTACACGGTGGACGCGGCCTGCGCGTCCTCGCTGATCGCCGTCGACCAGGCGGTGACCGAACTCGCCGCCGGGCGCTGCGACTTGATGCTCGCCGGGGGCGTCCACCACTGCCACGACATCACCCTGTGGAGCGTGTTCTCCCAGCTGCGCGCCCTCTCCCCCAGCCAGCGGATCCGCCCCTTCCACCGGGACGCCGACGGCATCCTGATCGGCGAGGGCACCGGAGTCGTCGTCCTCAAGCGCCTCGCCGACGCCGAACGCGACGGCGACCGGATCTACGCCGTGATCCGGGGCACCGGTGTGTCCAGCGACGGCCGTGCCGCGAGTCTCGTCAACCCCGACTCGACCGGCCAGACCCACGCCGTACGACAGGCCTGGGAGGCGGCGGGGCTGGATCCGGCGCTGCCCGGTTCGATCGGTCTGCTGGAGGCGCACGGCACGGCGACGCCCGCCGGCGACGGGGCCGAACTGGCCACGCTCGCCGAGGTGTTCGGCCCCGACGGTGATGCGGTCATCGGCTCCGTGAAGTCGATGATCGGTCACACGATGCCCGCGGCCGGTGTGGCCGGGCTGGTGAAGGCCGCGCTCGCCGTGCACCACGGGACGCTGCTGCCGACCCTGCACTGCGACGACCCGCATCCGGCGCTCGCGGCCACCCGGTTCCGTCCGCTGGAGAAGGCGGCGCCCTGGGAGACCACGCCCGAACAGCCGGTGCGGCGGGCGGCGGTGAACGCCTTCGGGTTCGGCGGCATCAACGCGCATGTCGTACTGGAGGAGGCGCCGGGGGCTCGCGCATCACGTGCGTCGGCGGTGGTCGTCGACGAGCCGGAACGCGTGCTGACCCTCGCCGCCGACAGCCCCGAGGCGCTGGCCGCGCTGCTGGACGCGGACGACTCCGCACTACTGGCCACAGCCTCGACCACTCCCCTGTCCGGCCGCTCCCGGCTGGGCATCGTCGCCCCGGACGCCAAGCGGCTGGCGCTGGCCCGCCGGGCGGTTGCCAAGGGGCGGGCGTGGCAGGGCCGCAGCGATGTGTGGTTCACGCCGAGCCCGCTGCTCGGGCCCGGCGGGGGCAGGCTGGCGTTCGTCTTCCCGGGCCTGGAGGGCGACTTCGCGCCCCGGGTCGAGGATGTCGCCACGCACTTCGGACTGCGCGAGAACAGGTCCGCAACTCCCGCGCAGGTGGGGGATGTCGGCCGCCACGGCTTCGATGTCGTCGGCGTCGGGCGGCTGTTGGACGCCGCGCTGCGCCGGATGGGTGTCGTGCCGGACGCGGTGGCCGGGCACAGTGTCGGTGAGTGGACGGCGATGACGGCCGCCGGGGTGTACTCGCCGGACGAGGTGAGCGACTTCATGGAGTCGTTCGACCCGGACTCGGTGACGGTGCCGGGGCTCGCCTTCGGCGCGATCGGGGCTCCCGCGGAGCGTGTGCTGTCGGCGCTCGCCGCCGAGTGGCCGGACTCCGGGATCGTCCTCTCCCACGACAACGCACCCGGCCAGTCCATGGTGTGCGGGCCGGACCAGGCGGTGGACGCGTTCGTGCGGTCCTTCCGCGCGCAGGGCGTCCTGAGCCAGGTGCTGCCGTTCCGATCCGGCTTCCACACACCGATGTTGAGGCCCTACCTCGCGCCGATCGAGGAGGCCACGAACCGCTTCCGGCTGCATCCTCCGACGGTCCCCCTGTGGTCCGGGACGACCGCCTCGCCGTATCCCTCGGAGGAGAAGGCGGTCCGTGAACTCTTCGTCCGCCATCTGCTGGAGCCCGTGCGCTTCCGGCAGCTCGTCGAGGCCATGTACGACGCCGGTCATCGCGCGTTCGTCCAGGTCGGCACCGGCCAACTCGGTTCTCTCATCGACGCCACGCTCGGCGGACGCGATCACCTGGTCGTCGCCGCCAACTCGCCCCACCGCTCCGGCCTCGCCCAACTCCGGCGGGTGGCAGTGGCGTTGTGGGCGGCGGGCGCAACGGTGGATCCGTTGACACTGGCCCCGCAGAAACCGGCTCGCCGACAGGAGCGGCCTCCGGTACGGCTCGACCTGGACGGGGCACTCGTGTCCCTCGACGCCCCGAGCCTGGTGAAGCTGCGGGCGGAGCTGCGCACACCGCTCCCGACGAGTGCCGCCGCGTCCCCCCTGGACGCGCTCACCGACCGCTTCCCGGCCGCCGCCGAACTGCACGCCCTGATGCGCGAGACCGCCGACACGGCCGCCCAACTCCTCACCGCGGGCAGCCGCCGTACTGTGGCGACCCTCCCCGCTCCACCCCGGCAGCCGCCCGCTCCGCCCCGGGAATGGCAGACCACGGTCCATGTCTCACCCGAGTCCATGCCCTATCTCATGGACCACTGCTTCTTCCCGCAACGCCCCGACTGGCCGGATGTGGCGGACCGTTGGCCGGTGGTCCCGGCCACCACGATCGTGCAGCACATCATCGAGGCGGCGGAGCGGACCGCGCCCGGCATGCGGGCGGTCGCCGTGCACGACGCGCGGTTCGACCGCTGGCTGACGGCGACGCCGTCGGTCGACGTACCGGTGCGGGTGGTCACCGAGGCCTCCGGCCGGCTCGCCGTCTCCTTCGGCCCGCACGCCCGCGGTGTGGTCGAACTGGCCCCCGCCCACGCCCCGTCGCCCCCGCCCCGCCCCCGCCCGGACCCCGTCTCCGAACGCGTCCCCGACCACACGGCGTCCCATCTCTACGACGAGCGCTGGATGTTCCACGGTCCGGCGTTCCAGGGCGTCACCGAACTCACCGCGATCGGCGACCGTCACGTACGCGGCGTGATCACCACCCCGCCCGCCCCGGGCTCCCTGCTCGACAACGTGGGCCAGATCCTCGGCTACTGGATCATGTCGACCCGCACCGAACGCACCGTCGTCTTCCCGGTCGGCATGCGCGAGATGCGCTTCTACGGCCCCCATCCGCGCCCGGGGACGGAGGTGGAGTGCCTGGTGCGGATCACCTCGCTCACCGACACCGCGCTCGAAGCCGACGTACAGCTCACGGTCGACGGCGTGGTGTGGGCGGAGCTGACCGGCTGGCAGGACCGGCGTTTCGACAACGACCCGCAGACCAGGCCGGTCGAGCGCTTCCCCGAACGCAACACGCTCTCCGAGGCCCGCCCCGGCGGCCGGACCCTGCTGAACGAGCGCTGGCCCGACCTCGCCTCCCGCGACCTCATCATGCGCAACTCCCTGAGCAGCATGGAGCGTTCGCAGTACGCGGAACATCCGCCGCGCGGTCGCCGGCAGTGGCTGCTGGGCCGGATCGCGTTGAAGGACGCGGTACGGCAGTGGCTGTGGGATCACGGCGAGGGGCCCGTCTTCCCGGCCGAGATCCGGGTCCACAACGACGAGTCGGGCCGCCCGTACGTCACCGGCCTGCACGGCCGCACCCTGCCCCCGCTGGATGTCTCGCTGGCCCACGCCGCCGAGGCCGCCGTCGCGATCGTACGGCCGCACTCCCCCGGACCCGGGCCCGGAATCGACATCGAGGAAGTCGTCGAGCGCGCCCCCGCCACCCTCGCCACCGCTCTCGGTGAAGACGAACTCGCCCTGCTAAGAGCCCAGTTGGTCCCGTCCGGCGAGTCGGAGGCGCTGTGGTTCACCCGCTTCTGGGCGGCGAAGGAGGCGGTCGCCAAGGCGGAGGGCACCGGCTTCGGTGGCCGGCCGCGCGACTTCGCCGTCTTCCAAGTGGTCTCCGGATCACGGCTGTTGGTGTCGGGGCGACTGGAACGCGCCTACACCGTGCACTGCGAGCCGGCCGGCAATCCCCCCAATCTGCCGGACAGGACCTATGTCGTGGCCTGGACGACGGGACCCGCGCACGAAGAGGAGTACGACCGATGACCCCCACCACCGAGGACACCGTCCTCGCCGACCTCACCGGCATGCTGACCGCGCTCCTGGAGGACGAGTACGGCGTCGACGACGTCGAGATCACCATGACGACGACCTTCAACCGCGACCTGGAGCTGGAGAGCATCGACCTGGTGACCCTGGCCGGGCTGCTCCAGGAGCACTACGGCACGAAGGTCAACTTCGCCGAGTTCCTGGCCGGGATGGAGTTCGACGAGATCATCGAACTCACCGTCGGCCGGCTCGTCGAGTACGTCGTGCAGAGCCTCAAGGCAGCAGAGGCGGGCTGAGCCATGGCGATGGTCGACACCGGTCAACTCCGGCTGCACGTACAGCGAATGAGCCCGCCCGAGGGCCGCCGACCCACGGCGACCGCGGTGTTGGTGCACGGTCTGCTCACCGACAGCCTGGCCAGCTACTACTTCACCATCGCCCCGCCGTTCGCGCTGGCGGGCGTCGACGTCGTCATGTACGACCTGCGCGGTCACGGCCGCAGCGGGCGGCCGGCGACCGGCTACACCCTCGACGACAACATCGACGACCTGGAGGCGCTGCTCGACCGCCTCGATGTGACCGGCCCGGTCCATCTGGTCGGCAACTCCTACGGCGGGACAGTCGCGTTCGGCTACGCGGCCCGCCATCCGGAGCGGGCCGCCAGTGTCTCCCTCATCGAGTCGGAACCGGCGACGGATGCCTGGGCGCCGAAGCTCCGCGGCATCCTGGACCGCGTGCTGCACGAGCTGGCGCACAACGAGGACGACGCGATCGCCTGGATCAGCGCGAACCGCGGCCACAACACCGCCCGCCTCGCGAAGGGCGCGGCCCGGCTGGCCCGGGAGACCTCCCTCTCCCAGGACATCCCGGCCAGCAAGGTGTTGACGGAGGATCAGATCCGGGCGGTGCGCTGCCCGGTGCTCGGCGTCTACGGCGGCGACTCCGACCTCGCCCTGCTCGCCCCGTGGCTGGAGTCCGTGCTGCCGGACTGCCGGACCGTCGTCGTCCCCGGCCACGAGCACTCGGTGCTGGTGGAGGCGGCGGGCACGGTCGGCGGCCACATCCTCTCGCTGATCCAGGAGGCGAGCGCGACCGAGGTGGCCGTCCGGTGAGCCGGTTCCTGTTCGTCGTACCGCCGTTGGTGGGCCACATCAACCCGGCGACGGGCGTGGCGGCCGAACTCGCCGCCAGGGGACATGAGTTGGCGTGGGCCTGCGCCGACCCCGCGCTCGTACGGCGGCTCGCCGGCGAGTCGGCCCGGGTGTTCCCGTGCGCCGGTCCGGTGCCGGGCACGGGCGAGAGCGTACGGCCGCCGGACCTCCGTGGCCCCGAGGCGCTGAAGTTCCTGTGGGAGGCGTTCCTCGCGCCACTCGCCGAACAGATGGCGCCCGGAGTCACCGCCGCTGTCGAGGAGTTCCGGCCGGACGCGGTCGTCGCCGACCAACAGGCCCTGGCCGGCGGCCTGGTGGCGGAACGCCTCGGTCTGCCGTGGGCGACCTCGGCGACCACCTCGGCCGAGTTCACCGACGTGTTCGCCGGCATCCCCAAAGTCGGCCTCTGGCTGGACGAGTTGCTGCACCGGCTCCGCGCCGACCTCGGCGACCCGTCCGGCACCGCCGACCCCCGCTTCTCGCCGCATCTGGTGCTCGCGTTCAGCACCCCGGAACTCGTCGGCCCCGAAGCACGGCAGGGCGAGCAGATCCGCTGGGTCGGCCCCTCGATCGCGCCCCGCCCGGCCGCACCGGACTTCTCCTGGGACTGGCTGGACCCGGCCCGCTCCCTGGTCCTGGTCAGCCTCGGCACCGCCAACAGCGATGTGGGCGCCCGCTTCCTCACCGAGTGCGTGACGGCGCTGCGGGCGCGAACAGACCGCGTACAGGCGGTGATCGCGGATCCGGGCGGCGCGCTGGGCGCACCCGACGACCAGGACAAGGATCTCCTGGTCCTCCCCTCGATCCCCCAACTCCCGCTGCTCGAAAGGGCGGACGCGGTTGTGTCGCACGCCGGGCACAACACGGTGTGCGAGGCGCTGTGGCACGGCGTCCCCCTCGTCGTGGCGCCCATCCGCGACGACCAGCCGGTGATCGCCGGGCAGGTCACCGGCGCGGGCGCGGGCATCCGGGTCCGCTTCGGCCGGGTCACCGCGCCGAAGCTGGGCGCGGCGATCGACGCCGTACTCCACGAACCCGACCACCGCGCCGCCGCCGACCGTATCCGTACGGCGTTCCGCGCGGCCGGAGGCAGCCGCGCGGCGGCCACCCACCTGGAACAGCTGGCCACCGGCGCGTCCCCGAAGGAGACCCCGTGAGCACCGAGGACGAACCCCAGGCCCCGAGCCGCAACGACCAGGTAGCGGCTCTACGGCCCGTCTACCAGGCCGACTTGGCCGACGGCCTGGACCGCTTCTTCGAGCCCCGGCGCGAGACCTGCCCCTGGTGCGACTCGTCGCGGCTCAAGACCCGGCTGCGCACGAGGGATCTGATCCAGCACAAGCCGGGCACCTTCGTCCTGGACCGCTGCGAGGACTGCCGACACACGTTCCAGAATCCCCGACTGAGTCCGGCGGGACTGGAGTTCTACTACCGGGACTTCTACGACGGCCTGGGCGAGAAGCAGTTGGGCAACACGTTCGCGGCCCGTACCAAGATGTACGAGCAGCGAGCGGAGTCACTGCTCGCGCACGCGCCGACTCCCAAGAACTGGCTGGACGTCGGCACCGGGCACGGCCACTTCTGCGAGTCGGCCCGCACGGTGTACCCGGGCACGACCTTCGACGGCCTCGACTTCACGGACGGAGCCGAACTCGCCGAGCAGGCGGGGCGGGTGGAGCGCGGCTATCGCGGCAGCTTCCCGGAACTGGCCCCGAATCTCGCGGGCCACTACGACGTCGTCAGCATGTTCCACTACCTGGAGCACAGCACCGAGCCCGAACGCGAACTGGCCGCCGCACACCAGGCGGTCCGCCCCGGCGGCCACCTGCTGATCGAGGTCCCGGACCCCGACAGCCGCTACTCCCGCCTGCTGGGCCGCTGGTGGCTGCCGTGGCTCCAGCCCCAGCATCTGCACTTCATCCCGGTGGAGAACCTGCGGGCCCGTCTCACGGACCTCGGCTTCACGGTCGTGGCGGAACAGCACGCGGAGCCGCACGACCCGGTCGACCTCCTCGCCGGCACCTGGCTGGCGCTGGACACGGCCGCCCCCCGCGACAACCTCCCGTGGCTGCCGAAGCCGCCGTCCGCTCCGGCCCGTACGCTCCGGGCGGCGGTGCTGATCGCGGGGATTCCGGCGCTGATCCTCGGCACGCTGCTGGACCGGTTCGTGGTGAAGGGGCTGTCGCACCGGCTGAGGGTGTCGAACGCGTACCGGCTGGTGGCACGGCGCGACTGAGCCGTGGTCGACCGCAACAGGGAAGAGGGCCCGACGGTGCTGCGCACGGGTCGACTACCGGCTGGCCCCCATTGAATGATGCATTCACCGCGTCTAGCATCAGCCGGTGATTCCAGCAATTCCCGTCTGAGTTCCGACAAGTGCGGCGCAGGTGACGACGAGCGGTCGCGGCCCGGTTCCGGGGGCTCCGGCCGCTCGTCCACAGACCCTGAACTCAGCTCGCGGTACGGCGAATTCGCCCCGCGTACCGCTTCTCCAGCTCCAGGTTGCCCTCGAAGCCGCCCGGCACATTGGCCGAGACGTACACGGGCGGCCGGTCGCCCGAGGCGAGGAGCTGGGCCGCCGCCTCCGCCACCGTCAGCTGCACGAGCATCGCGCCGGTGAGCGTGGAGAGGGCGCAAACGGCACCCCCGCCCGGGAGTTCGAGGAGGGCGTCGCCGCGCGGGGCCGCGTTGTCGAGGACGACGTCCGCGAGGTCGACGAGCTTCTTGCCGCTGGGGTGACCGGCGGGGACGGCGTGGGTGTGGGCGAGCGAGGTGATGGCGAGGAGGCGGTGTCCGCGCTCCTTCACCCGCAGGGCCATTTCCACGATCACCTTGTTGACACCGGAGTTGGAGACGATGACGAAGAGGTCCTGCGGGTGGGGCGCGGCCAGGTCGTAGAGCCGGTCGGCGACTCCGGCCTGCCGCTCCAGCAGCGGGTCGTCGAGCACGCTCGGGGCGTCGCCGCCGTAGAGGACGAGGTCGGCGATGCTCAGGCGGTTGGTGGGCACCAGACCCCCGGCGCGGCCCGCGAGTTCGAGGACCATGGCCTGGGAGTGGCCGGTGCCGAAGGCCTGGATGACGCCGTTCGTGCGGACGCAGTCCGCGATCAGTGCGGCGGCGCGGGACACGGTCTCGCGGCTGGATTCGGTGATGTGCTGGAGGACGGCCAGGCTCTCGCGCGCGAAGATCTCGGCACTCACGGACTCGGCGGACACACGCTACTCCCCACCGGTGGATCAAACCACCTATTCTTTCCCGATCAATGAATCAATAAATCACACGCGGTCCTGGTATTCAATCGAAGGCCTCTGGGGTGGCTGATACCTTCTCCACATGCCCCCGACAGACGTCACCACCCTCATCCGCACGGAGCTGCCCCGGCTGGCGGGCTCGTTGCGGAAGGTCGGCGAGCTGATCCTGGAGGATCCGGCCGCCGTCACCCACTGCTCGGCCGCCGAGCTGGGCCGCCGCACCGGTACCTCGCAGGCGACGGTGACCCGGTTCTGCCGCGCGGTGGGCCTCGACTCGTACCAGCATCTGCTGATCGAACTGGCCCAGGAGCGCGGGCGCGGCGAGGTGTCCGACTGGGGCACCGCCGAGATCGGCCCGGACATCTCCCCGGACGACGATCTGGAGCGGGTCGTGCAGGTCGTGGGCAGCGCGGACCTGCGCGCGGTGCAGCAGACCATCGACCGGATCGACCTCGACGCGGTGGAGCGCGCGGCCACCGCCGCCGCCCGCGCCCGGCGCATCGACGTCTACGGCATCGGCGGCAGCGGGGCGGTCGCCCAGGAGACCGAGACCCGGCTGTTCCGCATCGGCTGCGCGGTGCGCGGCTGGACCGAGGTGCACGCCGCCGCCACCTCCGCCGCGCTGCTCACCCCGGCGGACGTCGCCATCGGTATCTCCCACTCGGGTTCGACGCGCGAGACCATCGAACCGTTCGAACTCGCCAAGGAGCGCGGCGCCACCACCATCGCCCTCACCTCCGATCCGCGCTCCGCACTCGCCCGCGCCGCCGACATCCGGCTCATCTCCTCGTCCTCGGCGACCAGTTTCCCCACCGGCATCATCGGCGCCCGCCACTCGGTGCTGGTCCTCATCGACTGCCTCTACGTCCGCATCGCGCAGCTCTCCTACCAGCGCGCGAGCGCCTCGCTGGCCCTCACCGACCACATCGCCGGGGAGCACACGGTGAAGTCCCGCAGGGGCCGGTGATCTGAACCCGGACCGGCCCACGATCTCGGCCGAGTCTGCATGGATGAACCACCGAAGTTACGCGGGGATGGTTGTTTGAATCATCTTCGCGATGTCAGGATGGGCGCTCCGCCGAGCCTCTGGTAGGAGACCCATGCGCGTCACCGCTGCCCTGTCGACCGAGCTGTTCGCCGGTACCGCCGAGCATCCGCTCCAGGTGGTGGCCGTCGAACTCGCCCATGTCCCCGGCCGGCCGGTGCGCCTCACGGTCGAGGGTCCGGGCCTGCACGGCAGCGCGGAGACGGTCGTCGGCGAGGACGGCACCGCACGCGCCGAGATACCCGTGGCCTGCGGCCTCGCGCCCGGCGAGCGGTGCGCAATCGAGGTGACGGCGGCCGACGGCGGCCAACTGGCCACGTACAGCACCGAGTTCACGGCCGCCGAACCCGGCTGGACCATGTTCATGGTCAGTCACTTCCACTACGACCCCGTCTGGTGGAACACCCAGGGCGCCTACACCGAGACCTGGGACGTCGCCGACGACCCGGCCACCACGGGTCTCCCCGCCCGCACCTTCGACTCGCGCGGCCAGTCCGGCATGAGCCTCGTCCGGGCCCACTGCGACCTGGCCCGCCGCGACCCGGCGTACACCTTCGTCCTCGCCGAGGTCGACTACCTCAAGCCCTACTGGGACGCCTTCCCCGAGGAACGCGCCTTTCTGCGCGAGCTGATCCGCACCGGCCGGGTCGAGATCATGGGCGGCACGTACAACGAGCCGAACACCAACCTCACCGGCGCCGAGGCGACCGTGCGCAACGCCCTGTACGGGGACGGCTTTCAGCGCGGCATCCTGGGAGCCTCACCCGAAACCGCCTGGCAGCTCGACGCGTTCGGGCACGACCCGCAGTTCCCCGGGCTCATGGCGGACGCGGGAGTCTCCTCCAGCTCGTGGGCGCGCGGACCGTTCCACCAGTGGGGGCCGACGCTCTCCGTCTTCGGCGAGGAGCCGCGCGATCCCCAACGCATGCAGTTCCCGGCCGAGTTCAGCTGGATCGCCCCCTCCGGGCGCGGGCTGCTCACCGCCTACATGGTCAACCACTACGGCGCCGGCTGGGCCATCGACAACGCGCCCACGCTCCCCGAGGCCGAAGCGGCGGCGCTGAAGCTGTTCCGGGGACTCAAGAAGGTCGCGCTCACCCGCAATGTGCTGCTGCCGGTCGGCGGTGACTACGCGCCGCCGTGCCGCTGGGTGATGGACATCCACCGTGACTGGAACGCCCGTTACGTCTGGCCGCGCTTCGTCAGCGCGATCCCCCGGGACTTCTTCGCGGCCGTCCGCGCCGAGTTGGCCGAGGAGGGACGCAAGGCGTCGCCGCAGACCCGGGACATGAACCCGGTCTACACCGGCAAGGACGTCTCGTACATCGACACCAAGCAGGCCCAGCGCCACGGCGAGACCCTCCTCGCCGACGCCGAGGCCTGGGCGACGCTCGCCTCGCTCGTGGCCCGACACCCCTATCCGGACGCGGCGTTGGACAAGGCCTGGCGGCAGCTCATCTACGGCGCCCACCACGACGCGATCACCGGCTCCGAGTCGGACCAGGTGTACATCGACCTGATGACCGGCTGGCGCGAGCTGTACGACCTGGCGGAGACGGTGCACGCCGACGCGACGGCGGCCATCGCCGGGAAGGTCGCCCAACTCCCGGGCGCGACCGACGACTTGGTGGTGTTCAACTCGGCGACCTGGGAGCGCCGCGACGTGCTGACCGTCGCCGACCCCGGCCTGGTCCCCCTCGACGACACCGGCCTGCCCCTCCCCGCCGTGCGCGAGGGCGACCAACTCCGGCTCGTCGTACCGGACGTACCCGGCATGGGCCTCAAGGCCCTCCCGCTCGCGGAGGGTTCGGTACCCGAGTGGACGCCCGGCGAAGGCCTCACCATCCGCAACGAGTTCTACGAGGTGACGGTCGACCCCGCGCGCGGCGGCGGCGTCAGCAGCCTGCGCGAACTGGCCGAGGAGGGCCGGGAGTTGCTGCGCGCGGGTGACATCGGCAACGAACTCGTCGTACAGGAGGAGTACGCGCGCCACCCGCGGTTCGGCGAGGGCCCCTGGCACCTCACCCCCACCGGAACCACCGCCGCCCGCAGCCGGGACGTCACCGCCGACATCGATGTCCAGCACTCCCCCGCCGGTTCGCGGATCACCGTCACCGCCGACCTCGGGCTGTTCCGGTACACCCAGCGACTGACCCTCTGGACGGGGGTGCCACGCCTGGACGTGACGACCACGATCGACGGCTACGACGGCGCCGACCGGCTGATCAGGGTGCGCTGGCCGTCCGACGTGACGGGTGGACTGCCCGTGCACGAGGTGGCCGACGCGGTGATCGGGCGCGGGTTCGGGTTCGTCGAGGTGGACAGCGAGGAGTTCCCGTGGACGCTCGACAACCCGGCGAACACCTGGTTCGGGCTCGGGTCCACCGCGCGGGTCGCGGTGCACGACGAGTCGGGCCGGCTGCTCGGCCACCGGTCGATCGGGGTCGCCGAACTCGTCTACGCCGACTGGGACGAGGCCGGTGAACTCGGTGCCGCGCTCGCGGCGGCCCTGGTCCGCGTCGGGGTCACCGCGACCTCGACGATCGCGGGCGGTCCGCGCTACGGGGACCTCGAAGTGGACTCCAATCTCCCGGACTTCCGGATCGCGGTGGGCGCGCCCGAGCGCAACTCGGTGGTCGCCGAGGCTCTCGGCTGGGACCCGGCAGCCGGGCGCGAGTTGCGTCGGCAACTGGCCGAGCGGGCGATGGCGGCGGTGTGGGTCGCGCCGCGTGCCGGGCTGCGCGAGGAGTGGGTGCCCGGGGCCGACCTGCGCGACCTGGAACGGCTGCCGCTGCTCGTGGTGGCGGGAGCCCCCCCC
>NZ_JALJRY010000029.1:108481-132684 GCF_024519455.1 Streptomyces sp. STR69
GGGCGCCCGCCCCGAGGACGACGCCAAGGCGGTCGACGCGCTGATCGCCGACCTCGACGACGCGGTCCTCACGGCCACGGCGGCGGGCGGCGGCGAGGCCCTGCCACCGGGCGACACCTGGGACGGCCGCAGTTTCGCCGTCCTGAACCGGGGCACGCCCGGTTGTGTCGTCACCTCCTCCGGCGACCTCTACATGTCCCTCATGCGCTCCTGCACCGGCTGGCCCTCCGGCATCTGGGTCGACCCACCGCGCCGCACGGCGCCGGACGGTTCCGCCTTCCAACTCCAGCGCTGGACCCACGAGTTCGAGTACGCGGTGGTAGCGGGCGCCGGTGACTGGCGCGAGGCCCGATTCCCGCAGGCCGGACATGAATTCAACCACCCGCTGACGGCCCGCCTGCGCACCTCCCCCGAACAGGGCACCCTGCCAAGGAAGTTCGCCCTGCTGGGCCTGGAACCGGCGGGCGAGGTGGTCCTCGACGCCCTCAAGCCGCTGGGCTCGCCACTGGCCCGGGGCAGCGCGGTACCGGTCGACCCGGGGCGCGGTGTCGTCGTACGGATGCACGAGGTGAACGGGCGGCCGGTGCAGGCCCGGATACGCGGGCCGCGCGACTGGACCGAGGGTGCCCGGGCCGACGTACTGGAGGCGCCCGGCGAGCAGTTGACGCCGGAGCGGGACGGCGGGCTCGCTCTGGACCTGACCGGCTTCGAGGTGGCGACGGTACGGGCGACCACCACGGCAGAGTCCTCAACCGGGCCCGGAATCGCGGCACATGAACCCGCGCAGCCCGTCCACACCCGCTACTGGCTGCACAACTCCGGCCCCGCGCCGCGCGGGAACATGCCGGTGTCGGTGTACCTCTCCCCCGGCACACTCACCGCCGCCGGACCGGTCACCGCGACCGTCCGGGTCGGCTCGGAACTCACCGACGCGCCGGTGTCCGGCACGGTGACCTTCGAGGTACCGCCCGGCTGGACCGCCGAACCCGCCGAACTGCCGTACGCGCTGGGCCCGTCCGGGTTCACCCTCTCCGAGATCACCGTGACACCACCGCCCGACCCGGCCCCCGGCCGCCACTGGCTCGCCGCACGACTCTCCTACGGCGGGCAGGTCTACGAGGATGTCGTGGCCCTGGATGTGCCGGACGGGCGTCCGGTCGGGCCGACTCTGGTGACGGCGTTGGGAGTCGACCGGATCAGCGTGCGCCACGGCGAGCGTGCCCGCGTCCCCGTGACCGTCGGCAACACCAGCCAGGGGCCCGTCAACGGCACCCTGTGGGCCGTCTCCTCGTGGGGCACCTGGGCCGGTGTCGAGCCGGGCTGCCAGGGGTTCACGCTGGCCGGGGGCGCGGAGCGGGAGTGCGTGATCGAGGTGGACGGTTCGGCGGTGCAGCCGGGGTCGTACTGGCTGCTCGCGAAGGTCGCCTGGCACGGGTGTGTCGCCTACACGGAGGCCGTCGCGGTGGAGGTGACGCCATGACGGCGGAGCATGCGGCCGTGGTGCGCGGCGCGCCCGTCGGCAAGGGGCGGGTGGACGCTCTGCTGGCGGCCGTTCCGGCGCGGGATCGGGAGGCCACCCGGCCCGAGGCGCTCGCGCGGGCCGAGCGGCAGCGACGGCGGTGGGCCACCCAGGTGGTGGTCATCGACGAGCTGGCCCAACGGGCTTGTGCGGAAAGGGGGTTGAAGCCCCTCGCCGAAGTGCCGCCGGACCGGGTGCTCGCCGTCGCCGAGACCGATGTCGCGGATCTCGGCAGCATCGTCGCGGCGGCCCTCGCGCACTCCCCGGCCGCCCGGCTGCTGCTGGCCGAGCTGGAGGGCGAGCAGGAGGTCCCGGAGGCCGCCGTACGGGACTACTACGACCGCAATCGGGACCGCTTCCTCACGGCGGAGGCACTACGGCGCGGTGTCGACCCGTTCGGCAGGGTGTCATCGGAGGACTTCGTGCCGTACGAGCAGGCACGCGCGGGTGTCGCGCGCGAGTTGCGGCGGGCCGCGGGGCGGCGGGCCTTCTTCGGCTGGTTGGACCAGGCCAAGGCCGGAGTCGTGTATACCGCCGGCCACGAGCACCCGGGCGATCCGGCGCACCCGGACCACGAACACCGGCACTGATCTCCTCCGGAACCTAAAAGCAACACGAGAACCATTGACCTCCGATGAATTCTGGTCCACCTTTTCATCAATCGGAGTCGAAGTTGGTTAATTGAACCAGCTGTTGGCTGATGCTCAGGAGGGCAGCGATGCGCACAGGAAGACTGACCGGATCGATGGTGGGGATCATCGTCCTGACCCTGACGGCCGCCGGCTGCGGGCTGTCCGGCAGCTCGGGCGACAGCGACTCCACCGCGGGCGGCTGCAAGGTCGACAAGGGGAACGTGGGGTCCGGGAAGCTGACCGGTGAGGTGAAGGGCAGCATCACCTTCCAGACCACCAACCTGAAGAAGGACTTCGGGAGTTTCTTCAACGGGGTGATCAAGTCCTTCGAGAAGGCGCACCCGGGTACGTCGGTGAAGTGGATCGACGATCCGGGCGACGCGACGTTCGGCCAGCGCACGGTCGCCGACGCCCAGGCCTGCACCCTGCCGGACGTGCTCAACGTCGACTCCCCCACCGCGACCGCCCTCACCAAGGCCGGCTACCTGCTCAACCTCGGCGTCAAGGACCCGGACGCCGCCAAGCCGTTCGTCCCGGCGTTCTGGAAGTCCAGCACCATGAAGGACTCATCGGGCACCTTGGTGCACAGCGTGCTGCCCTGGTACACCGGCGGCGTCCTGCTGACGTACAACACCGACCTGCTGACGAAGGCGGGGATCGACCCGGCGAAGCCGCCGACAACCATGTTCGGGCTCTTCGCCGACTTCGAGAAGATCGCGAAGAAGGCCGACGGCAAGTACTACGCGACGATGGCCAACCCGGTCTGGCGGATCCCGGCCGACTGGGACCAGATGAACATCAAGACGCTCTCCGCCGACGGCAAGTCGGCTGTCTTCGCCGATGATCCGCGGACCACCCAGTGGGTCGCCTGGATGGCGAAGCTGTACAAGGAGGGCGCGATGCCGAAGGACTCGCTGTCGTCCAACAACGACCCCTCCACGCTCTACAGCCAGGGCAAGGTCGCCTACGGTTCGACGAACCCTAGCTTCGTGCGCTTCGTGAAGCAGAACAGCCCGTCGATCTACGCCAAGACCGCCGTCGGCCAGCAGCCCTTCGACGCGCTCGGTCACACCACGGCCGCCCCGCAGTACATAGCGACCGCCGCGACCAGCAAGAACGCCTCCACGGCACTGGCGTTCGCGGAGTTCCTCACCAACGCCGAGAACCAGACGGCCTGGTGCAAGGACCCGAACGTGGTGATCTTCCCGACGACCTCGGCCTCGCTGGACGACCCGTTCTTCCAGAAAACCACCGGTGACGACCCGTTCTCCCAGGCCCGCAAGCTCGTCGCCGAGCAGCTGAAGACGGCGACCGCCTATCAGACGAACATCTCCACGGCGGTGCAGAACGCCATCGTGGGCCAGGTCCAGCTGGCCATGCAGGGCAAGAAGAGCCCGGCACAGGCCGTCAAGGACGCCCAGGCGAAGGCCAACGAGCTGCTGAAGCAGGCTGGTTGACGGTGGCGACGCAGACCGCGAAGCCGGTGACCGTGCCCGGTGCGGAGGCGACAACCTCCGCACCGGGCACGACCCGCATACGTAAGATCGCCCGGGCCGTCCTCCCCGGCCCCGCTCCCGGCGCCAACGGGGCCGCGCTGTACCGCCGTTGGTGGCTGCCCTGGCTGTGGACCGCGCCCGCGATCGTCTGCGCGGCGGTGTTCGGGGTGTTCCCGTTCCTCAACACCGTGCTGCTGTCGTTCACGAACGCCAAGCCGCTGGGCGGTGTCGCGAACTTCGTCGGGCTCGCCAACTACACCCGGATGCTGGACGATTCGGACTTCTGGCTGGCGACCCGCAACAGCGTGCTGTACGCGGTGATCGTCGTCCCCCTGATGGTGCTGCTGCCGCTGCTGCTCGCCGTCCTGGTGGAGAAGAACCTCCCCGGCATCGGCTTCTTCCGCTCCGCCTTCTACACGCCGGTGCTCGCCTCCAGCGTGGTCGTCGGCCTGAGCTGGCAGTGGCTGCTCGCGGACGACGGACTGGTCAACACCTGGCTGGAGAAGGCCCACTTGATCCGGTCGGCCGTCCCGTTCCTGTCCGACTCGTGGCTGATCCTGCTCTCCGCGATGGGCCTGACCCTGTGGAAGGGCCTCGGCTGGTACATGGTGTTCTACCTGGCCGCCCTCGGGAACGTGCCCAAGGAACTGCACGAGGCCGCGTCCATGGACGGCGCCGGTGCCGCCCGCCGCTTCTGGCACATCACCGTGCCCGGCGTGCGGCAGGCGATGATGCTGGTCGGCACCCTCACCGGCATCGGTTCGCTGCGCGTGTTCACCGAGATCTACATGCTCGGCAGCTCCACCGGCGGCCCCGGCGGAGCGGACCGCACGCTGCCCTTCTACATCCGGGACGTCGGCCTCGACCCCATCACCGGAAACGCCGGTTACGGCTCGGCGGTGAGCGTGGCGCTGTTCGTCCTCACCCTGGGCCTGACCCTGCTGGCACAGCGCCTGACGAAGGAGGACGAGTCATGACGACGACCGCCGTGCGGCCCAAGTCGCGGCGCCTGACCCCGCGTTGGCGGGACTACGGCCGCCCCCGCGAACTCCTCGTCCGGTACCTGCTGTTGCTCCTCGTCCTGGGCCTGACGGTCGGCCCACTGATCTGGCAGTTCCTGGCCTCGCTGAAGGGCACCGGCGAGGACGTCTTCGGCGCCAACGCCTCCCTGCTGCCGCACCACCCGACCCTGCACGCGTACCGCGAGGTCTTCAGCCAGGTCCCGGTGGTGACGTACATCAGGAACAGCCTGATCGTCGTACTCCTGTCGGTGGCGAGCCAGTTGCTGTTCTCCACGACGGCCGGCTACGTGCTCTCCAAGCCCGCCTGGAAGGGCCGCCGGGCGGTCTGGATCCTCCTGGTCGCCTCGATGATGTTCCCCTTCGAGTCGATCATGGTGTCGCTGTTCCTGAGCATCCGCGACCTCGGTCTGGTCGACAGTGTGGTGGGCGTGTGGCTGCCCGGGTTCGTCGGCGCGATCAACGTCCTGCTGATGCGCGGCGCGTTCCTCGCCGTGCCGCGCGAGATCGAGGACTCCGGGATGCTGGACGGCGCGAGCGAGTGGCAGCGCTTCCGCTACCTCTATCTCCCGTCCGCGTGGGGCGCGATCCTGGTGGTCACCATCAACACCTTCATCAGCGCCTGGGACGACTTCCTGTGGCCGCTGATCGTGCTGCGCTCCGAGGACCACATGACGCTGACGCTGGGCCTCTCCCGGCTGCAGAGTTCGTCGTTCGGCTACGACCAGCGGGTGGTGATGGCCGGTTCGGTGATCTCCGTGATCCCGGTGCTGGTGCTGTTCGTCATCACCCAACGCTGGTTCTACAAGGGCGTGTCGGCGGGAGCGGTCAAGCTCTGAGGCGTACGACGAGGGGTTCTACGGCGAGTGCGGCCCGCGCGGACCGGGCGACCCGGATCTCGACGGCACCGACCTGCTCCAACCAGTCGGTGCCGAAGGGGATTTCGACGCTACGGCGCTCACCGGGCGCCAACTCGACTCCCTGGAAGGCGTGCAGTTCGAGCGTGCGCGGCCAGACGGGAGTCAGCAGCCGCCGGACGTACACCTGGACGACCGAACGGCCCTGCCGCTTGCCGGTGTTGGTGACGTCGATCTCGATCATGTTCCCCGCGAGGCGCGGCGGACCGTACTCGAAGCTCGTGTACGACAGCCCGTGCCCGAAGGAGTAGAGCGGTTCGGCGTCGGCGTCCACGTAACCGCCGTACTCGATGTCCTTGTGGTTGTAGTGGACGGGGAGTTGGGCCACCGAGCGCGGGACGGAGACGGGCAGGCGGCCGGTCGGTTCGGTGCGGCCGAGCAGTACCTCGGCGATGGCCACGCCGCCCCACGGACCTGGGTACCAGGCGGTGAGCAGGGCGCCCGCCTGTTCGGGGACGACATGCGGGCGGCCCTGGATCAGGACGAGCGCCGTGGGGGTGCCGGTCGCGGTGACCGCGTCGAGGAGGGCGTGCTGCGCCCGGCCGAGGCCCAGGCCCGCGAGGTCGACGCCCTCGCCGCAGGTCATCTCCGAAACGGCGTTCCGTGCCGCTCCGTTGGCGTCGAAGTCCGTGTCGGGGGTACGGGCGCTGCTGCCGCCCAGCACCAGGACGGCCAGGTCGGAGGCGGCGGCAGCGGCGACCGCCTCGGGGATGCCGGAGAGGTCGTCGCCGGTGAGGGCGCAGCCGGGAGCGTGGCGGATGTCGGTACCGGGCGGGGCGAGTCGCCGTAGACCTTCCAGGACGCTGACACCGGAACGCTGTGGTGCCGTGTAGTCGCCCAACTGGTGTGCATGGGTGGCTGATTGGGGTCCGACGACCGCGATGCGGGAGACGGTCGGGGAGATGGGCAGGACTCCGCCGTTGTTGTGCAACAGCGTCACCGCGGCCCGCGCGAGCGCGGTGCTCAGCTCCCTGCCCTGCGCGGCCGGGGGCAACTCGCTTGTGCTGTACGGCCGTTCGAACAGGCCCAGGCGGAACTTCAGGCGGAGCACCCGCGCCACGGCCGCGTCGACGGTGGCCTCGCTCACCAGCCCCCGCTCTACCGCCTCCTCCAGATGTGTGAAGCCCTCGTCCCAGAGGCTGAGGTCGACTCCGGCGTTGAGTGCGAGGGCGCCGGCCGAGACGGCGTCGCCGGTGATGCGGGCCAGTCGGTCCACGGCGAGGCCGTCGGCCATGACCAGGCCCTCGAAACCCCAGTCCTCGCGCAGGAGTTGGTGGAGCAGGGCGCGGTTGCCCGAGCAGGGGAGGCCGTCGACCTCGTTGTAGGCGGACATCACGGCGGCGGCACCGGCACGGACTCCGGCGCGGGCGGCGGGGAGGTGGATGTCGTGGAGCTCACGGAGGCCCAGTTCGGACTCGGCGGAGTTCCGGCCGCCCACTGTGGCGCCCTGTCCGGCGAAGTGCTTGAGGACGACGGGGGCCTTGTCGGGGGCGAACCCGGCTGTCGTGTCGCCCTGCATGCCGTTGACGAGCGCCTCGGTGAGGCGGGCGGCGAGATGCGGGTCCTCGCCGAAGCACTCCTCCGTGCGGCCCCAGCGGGGGTCGCGGGCGATGTCCAGGGCGGAGACGAGGGCCAAGTGGGCGCCACGGGCGCGGAGTTCGGCGGCGGCGTGGGCGGCGGCCCGCTCGTACAGGTCGGGGTCCCAGGTGGCGCCGACGGCCAGGTTGACCGGGAGGACCGTGCCGTCCAGGGCCATGTGGCCGTGCGGCACCTCCTCGACGAAGAGGGCCGGGATGCCCAGCCGGCTGCTGTCGATCACATGGCGTTGCACCAACTCGGCCAGGGCGGCGCTGTCCTGGGCCCCGGGTCCGTTGGAGTGGTCGACGCCGGACCAGGCGTCGGCGCGGAACAGGCCGTAGAGCGCGCCGAGTCCGGCGAAGCGGGCGGTCTCGGCGTGCAGGGCCTCGGTGAGTTCGAAGGAGCCCGGGGAGGTGCGGCGGTAGGCGTCCCAGCCGTACATCCGCTGGTTGAGCTGGCCGACCTTCTCGCGCAGGGTCATGCGGGCGAGGAGGTCGCGGACCCGGGTGTCGACGGGGGCGGTGGGGTCGCGGTAGAAGGGGGTGGTGTCGGTCATCGGTCGTCACCGTCGTATGCGAGCCGGGCGAGGGCGACCGCGCCGCGGCAGCCGTCCGGTACCCAGTCGAGGGTCAGGCCGAGGATGCGGAGGCGGGCGGTGAGGGCGGCCGTCAAGGGGCCTTCGGGGCCGAGCAGTCCGCCGGTGGCGACGATCCGTTCACCGTGGGCCGGATTCAACGCCCGTACGGTGTCGGTCAGTCGGTCCGCCGCCTCGTCGAGAATCCCTTCCGCCACGGTGTCCTTCTCCTCTGCCGCCTCGACCACCAGCGGGGCGAAGCGCGCAAGGCGGATGGGGAGTTCGGCCATGACGGCGGGGAGCACGTGCATGCGGTAGGCCTCGCGGTGGGCGCGGGACCAGTCGCCGTCGCCCGGCAGTGCCTCGTCCGGCACCCCCAGCGCCCGCCCCACCGACAGGGCCAGTGCCGTCGCCGTCCCCCTCCCGTCGGCCATCCGCAGCGCCGCCCTCACCGCGCTCCGGCCGATCCAGAAGCCGCTGCCGTCGTCACCGAGGAGCCAGCCGTCGCCGTCCACGGTTGCGGTGGAGCGGCGGTCCGTGATGCGCAGGGCGACCGCGCCGGTGCCGGCGACCAGGGCGAGGCCGTCGGCGGGGGTGCCGGGGGCGGAGGCGAAGGCCGCCTCGATGTCGCTGCAGACGCGGACCCGGTCGGCCGGGATGCCGAGGCGGCGCAGCGCTGCCGTGAGGGCGGTGCGGGCGTTGACGTGGCCCGGTTCCTCGGTGGAGGCCGCCGTGGCGCCCGCGAAGCCGCCCGCTACGGCGACCACTCGGGTGCGCGCCCCCTCCGGTACGGCCTGCGCGATCGCCTCGACCAGGTGATCGGTGAGTCGCGGTACCGGGACGGTCAGGGCGTTGCCGGGCCCGGCCGCGCCCTCGCCGAGGGGGCGGCCGTCCTCGGCGGCGGCGAGGACGGCGCGGGTGCGGGTGCCGCCGGCATCGAGGCCGACGACGTAATCACCGACGAATTCCTGGTTCAAATCATTGCTCATTACTGACTATGGTGGTTGATACATTCACGGAGGGCAAGACCGGACCCGGGGAGGATCCCATTCCTACGCTTCGCTTCGGCGTCAACTACACGCCGCGCCGCGGCTGGTTCCACTCCTGGCACGACTTCGACCCGGCGCACGCGCGTGAGGACCTGGCCCAGATAGCCGGGCTCGGCCTGGACCACGTCCGGATCTTCCATCTCTGGCCGCTGCTCCAGCCCAACCGCACGCTGATCCGCAGGACCGCGGTGGACCAGCTGGTGCATCTGGTCGACCTGGCGGGCGAGGCGGGCCTCGACGTCCTCGTGGACGGTGTCCAGGGGCATCTCTCCAGCTTCGACTTCTACCCGGAGTGGACCCGCAGCTGGCACCACCGCAATGTGTTCACCGACCCGGACGCGATCACGGCCCAGGCGGAGCTGCTGCGCACCCTGGGCAGCGCCCTCGCCGACCGCCCGAACCTGATCGGTCTCCAACTCGGCAACGAGCTCAACAACTTGGTGGAGCACAACCCGGTGACGGCGGACGAGGTGGACCACTATCTCGACACGCTGCTGGCCGCCGCCCGTGAACAGTTGCCGCCGGACCGCCTGGTCACACACTCCGCGTACGACGCCGCCTGGTACGGCGACGACCATCCGTTCACCCCTGAGGCCTCGGCCCGCAAGGGCGATCTGACCACCGTGCACCCGTGGGTGTTCTCGGGCGACTGCGCCCGCCGTTACGGTCCGCGTTCCCCGCAGGTGCTCCATCTGGCCGAGTACGGCACGGAGTTGGCGAAGGCGTACGCCACCGACCCGGCCCGGCCCGTCTGGGTCCAGGAGACGGGTGCGCCGGAGCCGCACATCCCGGCGGCCGACGCCCCGGAGTTCGCGCGCGCGACCGTGCGCAACGCGGCCGAGTGCGCCGGGCTGTGGGGTGTGACCTGGTGGTGTTCGCACGACGTGGACCGTTCGCTCGCCGACTATCCCGAACTCGAATACACGCTGGGCCTGTTCGACTCGGCGGGCCGTGCCAAGCCGATCGCCGAGGCCTTCGCCGCCGCGATCGCCGAGCCGCGCACCGTCCAAGTTCGGGACCTCGCCCTGGTGTTGGACTGCACCCCCGGCACCCGGTCGGTGTCCGGTCCCGGGGGCGCGTACTTCGAGGAGTGGATGCGGCTGCGCACGGAGGGCATCCGCCCTGCCGTGGTCCTGGCCGAACGAGCGGATGACCAGGGGTACTTGGCGGCACGCGGCATCAAGGAAGTCGCACACCTGCCGTGACCCTCACGCGTCGGCCAGTACCTCCGCGACCGCCCGCAGGTTGGCCCGTCCGCGCCCGTAGGAGCAGAGGGTGCCGCCCTCCGGCAGGCCGGTGTCGACGAGTATCGCGCCGGGCCGCCGGGCCACCAGGGTGTCGCGCAGCCGGGCCTGCCAGGGGTTCAGGACGGCGTCGGACGTGGCGATGACCAGCGGTGCGCTGCGGCTCCCGATCGCGTCGACGAGGGCGGCGGGGTCGGCCGGTTCCTCGGTGAGTGCGGTGCCGGTGGCCGTGGGGTCGATGGCGCGGAGTTCGGTGAGGAGGTCCTCGCCGCCCCAGTTCAGGGCGGGGTGCGGGGCCGGGAACAGGTCGACGACATGGGCGCCGCGCACGGGCGGCGGCAGGGGCCGGGTGCGCACGGCTCGCCGGGCGGCCTCCAGTCCGGCGTTCGCGTCCCAGGGGGTCACCGCCCGGCGGGGCGTCGCGTACCGCTCGGCGAGCCGCCGCACCCGGCCGGCCGCCTCCCAGACCCGCTCCTCCGCCAGCATGCGGGCGTGCAGTGCGTCGAGGACGGCGTCCCGGCAGGCCAGGGTGACCGCCAAGTCCGGTACGGCGACGATGACTTGGTCCGCTCCGGCGGCGAGCGCGATGCGGGCGCCGGCCGCTTCGCCGTACTCGTCGGCGATCGCCTTCATCTCCAGCGCGTCGCTGACGAGGACGCCGTCGAAGCCGAGGTCGAGGCGGAGCAGATCACCGAGGATGCGGCGGCTGAGGGTGGCGGGGCGGTTGGCGTCCAGGGCCGGGAAGACGACATGGGCGCTCATCAGCATGGGCACGCCCGCGGCGACGGCCGCGCGGAACGGTTCGAGGTCGACGAGGAGTTCGTCGTAGGGCCGCGGGTCGATCGCGACGCCGTGGTGGCTGTCGGTGATCGTGCCGCCGTGACCGGGGAAGTGCTTGGCGCAGGAGGCGATGCCGCGTACGTCGGTGGCGGTGATCCAGGCGCGCAGATGGCGGGCGGCCAGTTCGGGGTCGGCGCCGAAGGAGCGGGTGCGCACGATCGGGTTGCGGGGCTGGTGCTGGAGGTCGGCGACGGGGGCGTACGAGGCGGTGATGCCGAGGGTGGCGAGGTGGCCGGCGAGGGCGTCGGCGCAACGGGCGGTCAGGGCCGGGTCGTCGACGACCCCGAGGGCGTAGGAGCCGGGGGCGTCCGGGGCGTCGGCGTTCACCAAGTGGCCGATGCCGCCCCCCTCGTTGTCGATGGCCACGAGCAGGTCGGGGCGCAGGGCGCGGAGTTCGTCGGTGAGCCGGCGTACCTGCCCGGCGTCCCGGATGTTGCGGGTGAAGAGGATGACCCCGCCGAGGCCGCGGTCGATGAGCCGCTTGAGCGTGTCCGGCACGGTCGTCACGCCGTCGAAGCCTGCGACCAGACAACGGTGGGCCGCCTCGTCGAGGTCGACGGGGAGGGCGATGGCGGCGGACGAACGCTCGGCGTGGGTCATACTGGAATTCAAATGGCTCGCTCAACCTAAAGTCAACAAACCGATGGATTGTTGATTCAGGCAATGAATTCGGCACGGCTTCGCTTCAACCGTGCCGTCCGCTTCGCCCAGCCGCCCGCGCCCCTTCCGCTTCCCGACACCACTGCGTCATACCGGATGGGAACGTTTCGCCTCGTGTCCCTGCTTCCGCTCGAAGAGATCCCCGGGCCGCTCCCCGCCTCCACCACCGGCCCCGCTCCCACCCCCGTCCCCTCCCCCTTCCGCCTCCCCTCCGCCGCGCGCCTCGCCACCAAGGTCCTGACCCTGCTGCCCCTGCTGCTGATCGCGGTGTGGGCGGCGGTCGACTGGCGTGCCATGTACGCGGGCACGGCCCGGCTCGCCTCCGCCGACCCCTGGTGGCTGCTCGCCGCGTTCTTCTTCACCTGCCTCGGCTGGGGCACCGCCGCCCTGGTCCGCCAGGGTGCCGTGCCGGACCGGCTGCCGACCGGTCTGCTGATCGCCTCCCAGTTCGCGGCCGGCGCGGCGAACCACGCCCTGCCCGCCAGCATCGGCGCCCACGCCGTCACGCTGCGCTTCCTCCAGGGCCAGGGCATCCCCCTTCCCCGCGCCACCGCCTCGCTCGCCCTCTACTCACTGGTCAGGCCGATCGCGAAGACGTTCGTGCTGCTGGTCTTCCTCATCTCCTTCCCCGAGATGCTGCGCTTCGGCCAACTCGCCCCCAGAGGCTGGTCGTTGCTCCTCGCAGTCGGCGGTCTGGCGACCGCTCTCACCACGGTCACCGTCCTGCTCTGCGCCGTACGCCGACTGCGCAGCCCGGTTCTCCGCTGCGTCCGCACCGCCCTGACCGACGTACGGCAGCTGCACACCATGCCCAGCCGGATCCTCGCCCTGTGGGGCGGGGCCGCCGCCGCTCCCGTGCTGCAGGCGACGGTGATCTTCGCCGTCGGGGCCTCGCTCGGCATGCCGCTGTCCTGGGCGCAGGTGGTCCTCGCGTTCCTCGCCGCCAGCACCGCGGTCGGCGCCGTGCCCGCACCCGGCGGAATCGGTCCCGTGGACGCGGCGACGGTGTTCACGATGGTCGCGTTCGGCGCCCCCATGGATCTGGCCACGGCGAGCGTCATCGGCTACCGCGTCCTGACGGTGTGGGTGCCGTTGCTGCCGGGGGCGTTGATGCTGTCGGCGCTGGTCCACCGGAAGGTGCTGTGACCGAAATCCACTTGTACGGCCACCCGTACCACCCCTAACGTCGCTGCTCATCGACGTGTAGCTCAGCAGCAGAGCACCGGGCTCTTAACCCGGAGGGCGCAGGGGCAGGACCTGCCACGTCGGCTTATGGACGACGACGCTGAGCAGCAGCACCTCACCGCGGCCCCGGGCTATGCCCTGGGCCAGTTGGCCAAGGCCTTCACGACCGCGCTGACCCACGAGGACGCCGACACCCGCCGTCGCGCGGAGGGCCGCGCGCAGCGCTGGCGTGCCGTGCTCACGGGAATGGCGAGCGGGCGGCTGGCGATCGGTTCGCGCACCCCGGTGGCCGGGCTTCCGGCCTGGGTCACCCCCGAGGTGGTGCGCGGCGGCTTCGCCACCGGCGCCCCGGGCGCGGGCGGCCCGCTCCAGCCGTACGAGATCGCGCTCGCGGAGCGGTTCGGGGTGCCCGCGGACCGGCGGGCGCTGTTCGCTCACTGTCTCACCGACACCGGACTCACCTGGCTGTGGGGGCAGTTGAACAGCGGGCGGTACGAGGTGACCGTGCCGGAGGAGGGCGCGCTGCTCACCATGGCGTGGCTGGTGCGGCACGGGGAGACGGCCGCCGCGCTGGACCTGGTCGCGGAGCTGGAGCCGTTTGCGGGTCAACTCCGGTTCCTGCCACGCCCGTCGACCGGCCGGCCCGCGCCGGACGGCACCGACGCGCTGCACCTCCGTACCGTCGACGACACCGTGAACAGGCTGGTCCGGCGCCGTCCGAACGCGGCCGTGGAGGCGCAGCGCGAGGCACTTGCCGTATGGCAGCCGTTCGGGGACAAGTTGCTCGCGCACTGGCTGGAGACGGCGGGCGGGGCGGACGGCCGGGTGCTCGAACTCGCCCCGGGTGAGGCCTGGTTGGAGCGGGGAGTCACCCTGCTGGACCGCTATCGGCTGCTGGCCGAGGAGCACACCCGCTGCGGGAAGCACCGCAGCCCGAAGGGGAACCTGGGCATTCTGCGCGGCGCACTGGAAGAGACCGTCGCCGGGCGGGAGTTGGACGCGCGTCGGCTCGGGCTGCTGCGGCACGCCGTCGCGTCGATGGTGCGGCGGCGCGGTCTGCCGGGATCGCCCGCGCACACCGAACTGCGGCGCGCACAGCGGGTACAGGCCGCTCTGCCCTCCCATCACGCCCTGGCGCAGGTGGTGCTGGGCCGGCTCGCCGTGCTGCCCCAGGAGTCGGGCATCGCCGATCTCACGCCGGTACTCGCCCCCGTGTCCGGACCGGAGGAGCGGGAGACCGGCGTCCCGGCCGGCGCCCAACTCCCGCCCGTGCTGCGCCGGGTGGTCGAGGGCGCGCTGAGCGCACCGGTCGACGTCCTGGTGGAGCGGGGTGTCGTCCCGTCGGCCGAGGTACTGGCCGCACTGGTACCGCAGTTGGTCGCCGTCACCAGCGCGCGGGCCTACGACGACGAGGCGCTGCGGGCGCTGATGGCCGCGAACTACCGCGCGTTCCGCAACCGCCGTTCGCTGCTTCTGCTCGACCTGGAGCGGCAGGTCCGGATCGAGGAACTGCCCTGGGTGCGGGCGGTCGCCGCGCAGCGGGGCGACGGCACGGCCGAAGCGGCCCTGGTGCTACGGCAGTTGGGCGAGCTGGCGGTGCGCGGGTTCCCCGGCACGATCCTGCCCAACCCGCTGGTGCGGGAACTCGGCGTGCTCGCCCGCCAGTCCGATTTGGGCGCTCCGCAGGTGGAGGAGCTGGCCGCGGACATCTTCATGAACACCTTCGGGCCGAAGTTCCTCGTGGCGGCCCGGATCGCGGGCGAGTTGCTGGGCGGTTCGCTGTACGAGCGGTACTACGGCATCGACTACGCGGCGATCCGTCGGCTGGCGATCGCCGAAGCGAGCGAGTCGGCGGGCCGCTCGCACAAGGCTCGGACTTCTCCGGGATTCGCGCGGCTGTGTGCGGAGCGGGCCGAGGCTGCGTCCTCGGCACCGGCCGGGACGAAGTCCGGTTCCTCGCACGGGTCCTGGGTGGCGGACAACGGCAAGGTGATCGAGCAGTCGCAGATCCTGACCACGCACAACCTGGCCACCCTGGTCCACCGGGTGGGCATCGCCCCCGAGCCGGGCTGGGGCGACCTGGCGCGGCGCTGTTTCGTGACCGTGTGCCGGCTGACGAGCCGGGTGCACCGCAACCCGCGGCCGTACGCCACGATCAAGGACGCGGCCTACGCCTGGCGGCAGTTGGTGTTCCATCTGTCGCTCTGCCCGCCCGCGGAGCAGCGGCGGGTGCTCGCCGCCCTGGACGAGGAGACGGGCCGTCACCCTCACCATGTCGGGGCGCGTCTCGCGCCCGCCCTGGCGGGGCTGCGGCTGGTCGCGGACGGCGGCGGCTTCGGCCCGGACGGCACGGCGGACCGGGGGCGGGCCCGCCGGCTGCTCGGCTGGACCACGGACGGCCACTGGCTGGCGAGCGACCCAACTGCCCGGACTCCTAAGGACAGTTGAGAGTTCCCGGCCGGGTCCTAGCCCACTGCCGCCGTGCGCACCGCCGCCTCCGTCAGGGTCGTCGCCGTGCGTACGGCGCTGGCGACGGCCTCGTCGGGGGTGAGCCCCAGCTGGTCGGTGAGGGTGAACAGGGCGTCCGCGCCGACGACCACCGCGAGGCTCCGCTTGAGCTGGGTGAACGCGTCCGGGTCCGTCGCGCCCAGAGTGCCGTCCAGGGGTGCGAGGGCGTGGTCGATGAGGCCGAAACGGATCCCGGGCCGCATGCTCTCCGCGTCGGGACGGACGATGGTCGCGGCCATCATGGCGCGCACCCCGCCCTGGCGGGCCAGGATGCCGCGCAGCAGGAACTCGCAGGCGTAGGCGACGCGTTCGACGGGATCGCGGGAGTCGGCGACCGGTCGGAGCGCCTCGGCCGGGTCGGGCCAGACACCGGCCAGGGCCTCGCCGATCAGGGACGGAAGGTCGGGGAAGTAGCGGTAGGCGGTGGCCTCGGAGACCAGGGCGGCGCGGGCGACCTCGGGCATGGTCACATCGCTGCCCGCGCCGATCAGCACCCGGGCCGCCTCGACGATCGCCGTACGGGTGCGCTTCTTCTGATTGCTGCGGCCCGTGTCCGTCTGGGTTGTCGCCATCGGTTCGTCACATCCCCGTTTTCGCTCGTCGCTGCCGTCCGTCCCTTCCGCACTTTATCACGACCGACTCTCATCATGAGAGTGCACTTGCATGACAGGAGTTGCCAGCCTACTGTCCTACTGTCCTGAGGGCGCGCAACGCGTGGCGAAGACAAGGGAGTTCGAGATGAACGAGGTTTCCGTGGTCGGTCCGGAGGACGGCGAGTCGATCCGTCTGGGCCCGGTCACGATGCGCATCCTGGAGGACGGCAGCACCACCGGCCACCGCCTGGGCATCGGCGAGATCACCCTCGCCCCGCACACCCAGGGCCCGCCGCAGCACCGCCACGGCCAGCACGACGAGGGCTTCTACGTCGTCTCCGGCACCGTGCACTTCACCATCGGCGAGACCGTCCACGTCGCCCCGGCCGGCACCCTCGCGATGATCCCGCCCGGCGCCCCGCACACCTTCGCCAACCCCGGCGACGAACCCGCGGTGATGATCAACACCTTCACGCCCGACCTGTTCGTGCAGTACTTCCGTGATCTGCGGGACATGATCGCCGGCGGCCGGGAGTTCAACCCCGAGTCGACGATCGAGATGATGAGCCACTACGCCACGGTCCCCGCGACCGACTACGCCTGAGCCACCCGCCGCCGTAGGTCAGGAGCCGCCCGAGTTCGACGGGCCGAAGAACTCGATCTCGGCGATGGCCACTTGCTTCTTTCCCGAGGTTCCGTAGGCCGACTCGATGGTGAAGCGCACCGACGTGACCTCGCCGACCCGGAAGGCCCGGCGCTGGGCTCCGGCTCCCTGGTCGAGGTTGAGTTCGCGGGTGGTGGTCTTTCCGTCGGCCGTGGTGATCCTGGCCTCGATCCGGTGCGGAAGCGCCGACTGGCCGAGCTGGTCGGCGCGGGTGGAGACGCCCGGGGTGATCAGCACGTCCAGCAGCCGCGTCGGCTCGTCGAACTTGGCCTCCAGCCACTGCCCCTCGCCCGACTGGGACACACCCGGCCCCCACCAGGTGTTGTTCAGCTTGTCGAAGGCCAACTCCGGCTTGTGGCCCGGGAAGGAGCGGGAGGCGGTGACGCGGTCCGGGGAGACGGGGGCGCGCTTGGCGAAGTGGTCCTTGGCCGCCTGCACACCGCGCGGGATGTTGACGGCCAGCACGATCAGCAGGGTCAGCACGATCGCGGCACCGATCCAGGTGAGCACCCGGTCGAAGGTACGGCGCAGCCGGGGCCGGTCGCCCGCCCACGGGATCTCTCCGCTCCGGAACGTGAGCAGCCGCCGCCACCAGGGCAGCCGACCGGAGACCTGTTCGTCGCCGGCCATGGGCATCGCACACCGGGCGCAGTAGTGCCGGTCCGGCCGGTTCGCCGTCGCGCACCAGGGGCAGGGCACCCCGCCGACGGCGCCGGGTTCGACACCGGGTGCCCGTACGGACTGCGGGCGCGCGGCCACCGGGCGACCGGGCAGCACCGGCGCCACGGAGGGCGCCTGCCGGGGCTCGGGGTCGTCGACCGGAACGAGCAGCCGCCGGGCCCGCTCGGCCTCGGACTCCGGCGGAGCGGCGGGGACCGGCCGGGTGGGGGCGGTGTCGCCTGTGGAGGGGGTGTCGCCTGTGGAGGGGGTACGGGGGACGGTCCCGTCGTAGGGAAGGTGCGGCGCGTCGGGCGCGGGGGTCGGGGAGGGGTGGGGGTACGGGGTCTGGGCTGCGGCCACCGCCGGGTCCGGGTCCGGGTCCGGGCGGGTCGCGGGGTGGGGCGCGTCGCCGTTCGCCGGTTCCTGCACGGTGGCCGCGCCGATGGAGTCGTACGAGTCGGCGGCCATCGCGTCCAGCCGCAGGGACAAGGCGTCGAGTCGGGCCGCCGGGTCGTCCTCGACCGAACTCCGTTGCCCCGGGACCCTGTTGCCCTCACCGCGTTCGGCCGCCGCACCGGCACGGGCGCCCGCGCGGTCCGTCCAGCTCAGGACGGCCCCGCAGGCGTCGCAGAACGACTGGCCCGGTTCCGCGCGGGTTCCGCATTCGGCGCAGCTCTGGGTGGTCGTCATCTCTCGGGGTTCCTTTCGGCGGGCACGGTGGTGGTGACCTGGACCGTGTACGGCATATGGGCGGGGCGGGCCGCCGCCACGAGGGCATCGAGGCGGTGGGTGTCCAGGGTGGTGGGCGCGGGCAGCCGCAGGTGTACGTGCAGCCGGGGGCTGCGTTCGCCGGGGACCGGGCCGAGCGGCCGGGCGTTCCAGTCGGCGGCGCCGCTCTCGGTGATCTCCGGTTCGACACCGAAGGCGAGCCGGACGGCCTCGGCCAGGCCGCGCCGGGTGCCACGGATGCGGTGCAGGTACGTGGCGGCGGCCACGGCGGCGCGCAGCCGCGCCTCCGGTTCGCTGCCGTCGGTCTCCGCACCGACCCAACTGCCCAGCCACTGAACGAAGTCGAGCGGTGCCAGCGACGGCCGGAAGTACGTGTCGAGGCAGTCCAGCACACTCAGAATCGGCGCTACGACCTCATCGAGCCCGGCGACGAAACGCTGGGCGAGGTCGTCGTCGGCGAACACGGCGGGCAGCATCGCGCCGATCGGCGCGGACGAGCCGAGGCCGTCCACTGATCCCCTCAACGCGGGCCTCCCGAAAAGGAGTTGGCGGCGCTCATGCGCCGTCTCCGATCACGCGGACGCGGTGGTCGAAGGAGAACACCAGTGACGGCCGCTCCAGGTCGATGCGGTCGGTGGGGTCGCCGCGCTTGCCGGTGAGGGGGTCGGCCGGGTGCAGGACGACCTCGTCGACCAGCTCGACGCCGGGCACCCGCTGGAGCACCGCGAAGACCTCGCCGGACTGCACGGGACGCCCGAACGGCCAGCCCTTGCCGTCCGATCCGCCGGTGAGCGGGTCGAGGTGGCGGTAGAGGGCGTCGTGGGCCTGGCGGCGCACCCGGTCGGTGTCGACGCCCCGGAAGGCGTGCACCGTGGCGACCACGGTGACGCCCTGGTAGAAGGGCGGCCCGACCGCCAACCGGGTCCCGATCAGCCGCCGTTCGTCGAGGTGCCGGGTGATGCGGTCCAACAGGGCGTCACCGGGGACCAGTTGCTCGAAGCGCAGTCGTCCGCCGGGGTCGGGCACGGCCTGCGGGACCACCAACACCCGTACGGCATAGGCCCCGTGCTCGCCCTCGTCGCCCTCCAGGCAGGTGATGCGAGCGGTCTCGGGGGCGGCCCGGCGGGACAGCTCCTCGTAGTCGCGGAGGGTGACCGCCCGTTCCTGGGCGCGCAGGGTGATCGGGGCGCGGGTCTTGGCCTCGTGGACGGTCTCGCCGTCCACTCCCCCTCGCGCCGCCTCGCGGTTGACGACCTCGGAGACGTACGGGATGGAGCTGCGCAGGATCTGCACCGCGCCGCGGGCCACGTTGCCGGCCCGGCCGCCGCCGGTGCGGTAGCGGCGGGCGCGGATGACCGAGCCCTTGGGGGCGACCATGCCGTACTGGCGCAGGGTGCCGTCGGGTTCGCGGACGGCGGGGCCGAAGGCGAGTTCGCCGGTGGCCGCGTCGAGGGTGAGGTGGCGGTCGTCGGGCCCGGAGGCGGCGAAGTGCGGGACGACCTGCCAGTCCGTCCAGCCCTCGTGCTCGGCGGTCTGGAGGAGGAGCGGCGGGTTGTCGCCGACGACCGGCGTGTGCGCGAGCCGCAGCCGTTGCCCGGGCAGACCGGTGGACTCGCCGAGCGCCTCGTCGTAGACCGTGTCGGCGTGGACGACGGTGGTGGTGCCGCCGATGGTGAAGGCCTCGGCGGAGCGGACGGTCGGCGAGGTGGTGTAGAAGGGCTGGTCGGGGTGGGGTTCGGTGACGCGGCAGCGCAACCAGCCTGCCTCCTGGCCGCCGTTGCGGGACAGGGTGTGGCCGCCGGGGACGTGCACGACGACGGCGCCGGGGCGGTTGAGGCCGCCGGTGCCGTCGCGGTCCACCTCGCAGGTCTGCCAGCCGTCGGCGGTCCAGGCCTCCCACACCAGGGGCGGTTGGCGCGGGTCGACGCCGACTCCGTCGACGCGGCTGTCGAGTTCGAGGGCCAGGGCGCAGTGCGGGACGGCGGCGGTCAGGCCGAACAGCATGGAGTCGCCGGGGTCGGGCGACTCGGCGAAGCACATCACGTGGTTGCCCTCGGCCAGGTCGTGGGTCCGGTCGACGACCTGCTTGCCCCGGTGCTGCACCACGAGATGCCGCAACGCGCAGGGTACGACGGCGAGTTCGCGCTCGGTGGCGAAGACGACCGCCTCCTCGCCCTCGGTGCGCATCGTCGCCACCTCGGTGCCGAGCGGCACCTGCACCGGTTCCTCCTGGGGCGCCGACAGCCAGAACGTGACGTCGGTGCGGGCCGCGGACGGCGGGAAGAGCGTGATGCCGACCAGGTCGAGGAAGGCCAAGTGGTTCTTGTCCGGTACCCGGTTGAGGCGGTAGACGATCTGGTCGGCCATGTGCGCGACCGTCTCGACGAGGGTGACGCCGGGGTCGGAGACGTTGTGGTCGGTCCACTCCGGGGCGCGCTGCTGGATGTAGCGCTTGGCGTCGTCGACGAACTGCTGGAAGCGGCGGTCGTCGAGGTTCGGGGAGGGCAGAGCCATCGGTCAGTTGTCGCTTTCAGCAGCCGTGCCGGGCTTACCGGGGGTGTCGTCCGGCTCGTCGTGGGACGGGATGACGTAGAAGGGGAAGACGAGGCTGCGCGGGTTGTTGGTGCCGCGGATCGAGTAGCGGACGTCGATGTACAGCACGCTCTGCTCGGTGCCGGCGGTGACCTCGACGTCCTCGACCTCGATGCGCGGCTCCCAGCGGTCGAGGCTGACATGCACCTCGTGCTGGATACGGCCCGCGGTCTGCTCGTTGACCGGCGCGAACACCAGGTCGTGGATCGCGCAGCCGAAGTCGGGCCGCATCGGGCGCTCGCCCGGCGCCGTGGACAGCACGAGCCGGATCGCCTCCTCGACCTCGCGCTCCCCGCTGACCAGCGCGATGCCGCCGGTCGGCCCGATGCGCAGCGGGAACGACCATCCGGACCCGACGAACTGTTCGGCCATCACGCAACACCCGCTCTGTTTCTGTCCGTTTGGCCGCTCATGCCGGAAGCACCACCGGTTCCAGGCCGTTGAGGGTGACCACGCCCATGATCGGCACGGTGACGGCCCGAATGCCCACGTTGGCAATGGAGTTGATCTGGACACTCGCGCCCGCGGTGAGCATCGCGTTGCCGATCGCCTTCAGGTTGAGGGCACCCATCGCGTCCAACGTGATGGCTCCCGTGGTCGACTTGACGTTGACCAGCCCGCGCCCCTCGATGCTCAGCGGCCCGCCGCTCTTGATGGTGAGACTGCGCCGGGCGCTGAGGGTGAGGTCGGTACCGGCCTCGACCGACACCGAGCGGCTGCCCTTGATGGTGACGTCGCCCTTGCTGTCCACGACGATCTCGGTGTTCGTGCGGTCGAGGTTGATCGTCAACTGCTTGTCCCCTGAGGTCAGTCGGACCCCCTGCTTACGACCGCCCGTCTTCTGGCTCAGCAGGTCCAGCCTGTTGCCGTCCCGGTCGGAGACGGTGTGCCGGCTCGCCTTCTTGCGTACGGCGTCGTGCAACGGCACATCGCTCACGACGGTCGGCTTGTCCTTGCCGTTGTAGAGCCCGCCGATCACGAACGGATGGTCGAGTGCCCCTCGGTCGAAGGCGACCAGCACCTCGTCGTTGACGTCCATCGGGAACACCCCGCCGCCACCGAGCCCGCCCAGCTGCACGGTCCGCGTCCAGTCACTGACGTAGGTGTCGTCGAGCCACGGGAACTGGAGCCTGACCCGCCCCTGTTTGAGCGGGTCGTTCACGTCCGTCACCAAGGCGTTGGCGACACCGGGCAGCCGGGGCGCGGTCTCCGAGCCGCCCGAGGCCAGCCCGTACAGCGAGCGCCACTGCCGTCCGCTGACCGTCACCCAGGTCTCGTAGTGCTTGCCGTCGCCGAAGACGTGCCGTACGGAGGTGACCGTGTACTTGCCCTCGAAGGGCGTGCCCACGTCGGCCAGCGCGACCGGAACTCCCGGGCGCAGCTTGGGATTTCCGCGCGCGACGACCTCCAGCTCGGCGAAGGAGGAGGTGACATCGTCGGCGAGCGCGTCGGCGGCGAACCTGACCTCGTTCTGCTTGTCGTAGGGCGTGCCCGTCTCGACCAGCTTGGCCGTCTTGAACTTGCCGGCCGCCGCGCCCGGCGTGGTGCCGATGCCGATGGCCGGGTTGGAGGTGCCGGGCGCGGTCGCGGTGAGCTTCTTCTTGGTGGTGACGTCCCAGCCGCGCGACTCGACGGTGGCGACCTGGTCGGCGGCGGTCACGGCGGCCCGCAGCCGCAGGATGTCGTGCCCGGCCTGGAGCACGAACGGGCTCTTGTCACCGTCGGTGTCGGGCGACGGCGCGCCGGACGACGGTTTCGGCTCGACGAACTGGAACTTGCCGTCCGCGTCGACCGACATCACCATCTCGTTCTCGTCGGCGAGCCGGGCCAGGAAGTCCCAATCGGTCACGTTGGACTGGGAGATGAACTCGTACACCGTCCGCGTGGAGGTGATCCGTCCGATCGGCACGCCGTCCTGGGCGGCGAGTTTGCGGGCGATGTCGGACGCGCTCTGGTTGCGGTAGGCGGCCACCCGGCGCTGCCGCAGCAGCCGGTGCCCGAAGTCGTAGCCGCGTACGACGGTGAAGGTGCCGGTGCCGTCGTAGTCGGCCTCAAGTCCCGTGACCTCACCGGTGAGCAGCGGATCGGAGGCGCCCTGTCCGTCGGCGACCGGCGCGATGACGACCTTCGTCCCGAAGGTGACGCCCAGCTTCCCGAGGATCAGCCGGTACGGGTCCCGGAAGGTGAGCCGGAACGCGGCCGGGACGCCGACGCCCTGGTCGACGTAGCTGTCGACGAGGCAACGGGCGTACTCGGACGGCAGTTTGGCCCCGCCGATCTTCACCTCGACGACGTTGGAGAACGCAGCCTTCACCATCAGGAACGCACCTCCTCGGCGGCGGGCAGCACGAGTTCGACACCGTTCGCGAGCCGCGTCGGGTCGTCGATCCCGTTGGCCTCGGCGATCGCCCGCCAGGCGGCGGAGTCGCCGTACTCCCGCCAGGCCAGCGACTGCAACGAGTCGCCCGCTACGACCCGGTGCACGCGTCGCGCGGTGAGCGCGCCCGAAGTCGGGTTCTGGCCCTTGGTGTTGCTCGGGATCTCGTGCAGTTGCAGTCGGCAGGTGGCGCGGATGGGCACGCCGGTCGTCCCGAAGAGCGAGTAGGCGGCCTCGACGGAGGAGACGTAGGCGGTGAAACGGGCGGTCGAGAACGACCCCCACTGGAACACCACCCACGGCGGCGAAGGCTGCTTGGCAGCAATGGACTTGGTGGTCACGTCGCAGCAGGCGAGCAGCGACTCGACCTTCTTCAGCACGGAGTTGCTGGACGGTTCGTCGGAGGAGTCGAGGAAGATCTCCACGCTCATCTCGCGTGGCTCCGAACCCATGAACTCCGGTAGTGAACCGTCCCGTTCGATCTGTGCCGGGGTCGTCTTCCACTGGGCTCGGCGGGTCAGCGACAGCTGCGCCGGGTTGAAGTCGAAGGCGAAGGTCTTGATGAGTCCGCCCGGGGTGGTGCTGCCTCCGACGGGCGGCTCGTGGATCGCAAGGCTCGCCCGGACGAGGCTCTTGCCCGCGCCTTTGCTGGTGGCCATGGTGTGTCTCCCGCCCCGCCGCTCAGTCCGTGAACCCGTGGTGGGCGATCTCCAGCACCTCGGTGGCGACGGCGGGCCCGGCCGGGTCGAGGGAGGGGCCCTGCCAGCTCACCGGCAGCACGTCGATCAGCCCCCAGTGCGCGACCTCCGAGCCGTCCGCCCGCAGCGCCGCGATCTGCCCGGTGGGGCGCCTGATCCCGGTCTGCACGGAGGAGATCCACTTGGCGACCTTGGAGGTGTCCGGGGTGAGCGGGCGGGTCAGCCGGATGGTGGAGAAGGTGACACGGGTGGGCAGTTGCCATACGAAGCCGTTGTTGCCGCCTTCCTGCCGGTGCTCGATCTCCACCTGCGACGACAGCCCTTCGCACCCGTTGAAGTAGCCGAGGCTCTCGCCGTCGATGCTGAGGGTGAACCAGATGGTGGAGCCCGGGTCGAGGCGGGACATCGGGGGTGGGCCTTTCTGTCGTTGCGATGCGGTGACGCGGTGCTGCGGTGGGGTGCGGTGCGGTGCCTTGGCGTGCCGGTCAGTGGCGGGGGTCGCGGAGTTTGCCGATCCGTTCGCGGTCCAGGCGGAGTTCCGTGCGGATCAGGCGGGTGATGCGGCCGATGATCCGGTGCACGAGTTCGTCGAGCTGGAAGTCGGTGAGGTCCCGGGGGTCGAACTGACCGGCTGGAATGGCTTCGTAGGCGGGGGGTGGAGGCGGGGGT
>NZ_JALJRY010000002.1:0-157780 GCF_024519455.1 Streptomyces sp. STR69
TGACGATGGAGTCCTTGCCGCCGGAGAAGAGGATCACCGGCCGCTCGAACTCACCGGCCACCTCACGGAAGATGTGCACCGCCTCGGACTCAAGAGCGTCCAGGTGTGAGAGGGCGTACGGCGTGTCCGTACCGTCCTCGGCCTTGGCGACGGTCGCCGTCATGCCAGTCCCCTCTCGGTGAGCAGCGCGTGGAGTGCCGCTGCCGACTCCTGCACGGTCTGGTGCTGCGACTCGATCCGCAGGTCCGGCGACTCGGGCTCCTCGTACGGGTCGTCGACCCCGGTGAGCCCGGTCAGTTCACCGGCGGCCTGCTTGGCGTAGAGCCCCTTCACATCGCGTACGGAGCACACGTCGACCGGGGTCGCCACATGCACCTCGATATAGGCGGCGCCGCTCTCCTGGTGCCGCTTGCGGACGGCCTCGCGGCTGTCGGAGTACGGCGCGATGACCGGGACGAGCGCCTTGACGCCGTTGCGGGCGAGCAGTTCGGCGAGGAAGCCGATGCGCTGCACGTTGGTGTGCCGGTCCTCGCGGGAGAAACCGAGGCCCGCTGAGATGAACTCGCGGATCTCGTCGCCGTCGAGCACCTCGACGAGGTGGCCCTCCTCGCGCAGCCGGCCTGCCAGCTCGTACGCGATGGTGGTCTTGCCGGCACTCGGCAGACCCGTGAGCCAGACGGTGGCTCCGGTCGTCACGTGCGACTCCTTCTCGGTGATGGTCATTCGTGCAGCCCGCACTCGGTCTTGCCGCGCCCCGCCCAGCGGCCGGCGCGCGCGTCCTCGCCGGCCAGGACCCGGCGGGTGCAGGGGGCGCAGCCGACGGACGCGTAGCCGTCCATCAGCAACGGGTTGGTGAGGACGCCATGTTCGGCCACATAGGCGTCCACGTCGTCCTGGGTCCAGCGGGCGATGGGGGAGACCTTGACCTTCTGGCGCTTCTCGTCCCAGCCGACGACCGGGGTGCCCGCCCGGGTCGGGGACTCGTCGCGGCGCAGCCCGGTCGCCCAGGCCGCGTACTTGGTGAGGCCCTGCTCCAGCGGCTGGACCTTGCGCAGCTTGCAGCACAGGTCCGGGTCGCGGTCGTGGAGTCGGGGGCCGTACTCGGCGTCCTGCTCGGCGACGGTCTGGCGCGGGGTGAGCGTGATGACGTTGACGTTCATCACGGCCTCGACCGCGTCCCGGGTGCCGATGGTCTCGGGGAAGTGGTAGCCGGTGTCGAGGAACACCACGTCGACGCCGGGCATCGCGCGGGAGGCGAGGTGGGCCACCACCGCGTCCTCCATCGAGGAGGTCACACAGAACTGCTTGCCGAAGGTCCGAGCCGCCCACTGGAGGATCTCCAGCGCGGAGGCGTCCTCCAGGTCGCGGCCCGCCTGCTCGGCCAGGGCTTTCAAGTCGTCGGTCGGGCGCGCTTTCTGAGTCGTCGTCATATCGTGTCTCCCCCTGCGTCGGTCTGCTGGAGACCCCGGGCGAGGAGCCCGAGGAACTTCAGCTGAAAGGCCCGATTGCATGCCGCGCATTCCCATGCGCCATGGCCCTGCTCGTTGGGACGCAGGTCCTCGTCACCGCAGTAGGGGCAGTAGAAGGGGGCAGCCCGCTCGCTCACGACAGTGACTCCTCGCTGGCGCGCGTCGCCCAGGCGGCGAAGCGCTCGCCGTCCTCGCGCTCCTGCTGGAACCGGGTGAGGACCCGCTCGACGTAGTCGGGCAGTTCCTCCGAAGTGACCTTCAGGCCGCGGACCTTGCGGCCGAAGCTGGCCTCCAGACCGAGGGCGCCGCCGAGGTGCACCTGGAAGCCCTCGACCTGCTCGCCCTTGTCGTCGAGGACCAACTGGCCCTTGAGACCGATGTCCGCGACCTGGATACGGGCGCAGGCGTTCGGGCAGCCGTTGATGTTGATGGTGATCGGCTCGTCGAACTCCGGGATACGGCGCTCCAGTTCGTCGATGAGCGTGATGCCTCGCTGCTTGGTCTCGACGATCGCGAGCTTGCAGTACTCGATGCCGGTGCAGGCCATGGTGCCGCGCCGGAAGGGCGAGGGCTTGGCCGTGAGGCCGAGGGCTTCGAGGCCCTCCACCAGTGAGTCGATCCGGTCTTCCGCCACGTCGAGCACGATCATCTTCTGCTCGACCGTCGTGCGCAGCCGGCCCGAGCCGTGCGCCTGCGCCAGCTCGGCGATCTTCGTGAGCGTGGTGCCGTCGACGCGGCCGACACGCGGCGCGAAACCGACGTAGAACAGGCCGTCCTGCTGGCGGTGGACGCCGACGTGGTCGCGCCAGCGCTGGACCGGCTGCGCGGGGGCGGGGCCGTCGACGAGCTTGCGCTTGAGGTACTCGTCCTCCAGGACCTGGCGGAACTTCTCCTGGCCCCAGTCCGCGACGAGGAACTTCAGGCGGGCGCGGGTGCGCAGCCGCCGGTAGCCGTAGTCGCGGAAGATGCCGATCACGCCCGCCCAGACGTCCGGGACCTCGTCCAGCGGGACCCAGGCGCCGAGCCGGACGCCGATCTTCGGGTTGGTGGACAGGCCGCCGCCGACCCACAGGTCGAAACCGGGGCCGTGTTCGGGGTGGTTGACGCCGACGAACGCGATGTCGTTGATCTCGTGCGCGACGTCGAGGAGCGGGGAACCCGAGATCGCCGTCTTGAACTTGCGCGGCAGGTTGGAGAATTCCTTGGTGCCGATGTACAGGCGGTGGATCTCGTCGATCGCCGACGTGCCGTCGATGATCTCGTCCTCGGCGATGCCGGCGACCGGGGAGCCGAGGATGGTGCGGGGCGTGTCGCCGCAGGCCTCGGTGGTGGAGAGACCGACCGCCTCCAGGCGGTTCCAGATCTCGGGCACGTCCTCGATGCGGATCCAGTGGTACTGCACGTTCTGCCGGTCGGTGAGGTCGGCCGTGCCGCGCGCGAACTCCTGCGAGATCTCGCCGATCACCCGGAGCTGGTCCGTGGTGAGCCGGCCGCCGTCGATGCGGACGCGCAGCATGAAGTACTTGTCGTCCAGCTCCTCCGGCTCCAGGATCGCGGTCTTGCCGCCGTCGATCCCGGGCTTGCGCTGGGTGTACAGCCCCCACCAGCGCATACGGCCGCGCAGGTCGTTCGGGTCGATGGAATCGAAGCCGCGCTTGGAGTAGATCGTCTCAATGCGTGTCCGCACATTGAGACCGTCGTCGTCCTTCTTGAACTGCTCGTTCCCGTTGAGCGGGGTGAAGTGTCCGGCTGCCCACTGACCCTCACCGCGGTGACGGCTCACCTTGCGGCGGGGCGCTGCGGATGCAGGGTTCTCGGGGGTGGCGGCCATGGTTCTACGTCCTCCGGGACAGGCGGGTGATCGGCTCTGACCTGCGCGTACGGGCGCATGCGGGCATACGTGCGCGTCTTTGCGCAGGGTGGGGCAGATACGGGAATTCCGGGGGCTGCGGCTCGGCTAGCCCGCCGGACAGATGGCGCTGGACATGCGGCCGAGGTCGACGTGCCGCCGACTCACCAAGGCAATCCCAGTTCCAGACATGACGGAAGCGTGTCACGGCGATCTGGACACAGTCCAGCTTCGTCCGCCATGCGGACACCCTGGTCCCGATATGTGAGACGAGGGTGTCGTCAGTCACATGACGTGCGCGCGGTCTTGTCGGCGCAGGTCAGACCGAGTAGGCCCCGGGCCACGGGCCCGGTGTGGTCACCAGCGTCACCTCCTCGACCTGCGTGTCGAAGAGCTTGAAGCCCCGGCGCTGGTAGTTGTCCATCGCGTGCACCCCGTCCAGGCTGCAGGTATGCACCCACACCCGGCGGGTCGGCGCCTGCCCCGGCCAGCGGTCCGCGAGGTCCCAGGCGCGGGCGGTGCCGTAGGAGAGGAGGTGGCCGCCGAGGCGTCGGCCGCGGAAGGCGGGGATCAGTCCGAAGTAGGCGATCTCGACGACGCCGTCCTCGTGCGCGGCCAGTTCTATGTACCCGGCGGGGGTGCCCCGGTCGTACACGACCCAGGTCTCCGTGCCCGGCCGGTCCAGGTACTCCTGCCACTGTGCGAACGTCCAGCCGAGCCGGTCGATCCAGAGGATGTCCCCGCCCACGGACGCGTACAGAAAGCGGCTGAACTCGGGGGAGGGCACCTCGGCGCGGACGATCCGCACGTCTCCGTCCGGCTTGACGGCCGGGAGGAGGTCGCGCGGGTCGGTCTGCTCCAGGGACCAGGTGGTCACGGGGGTGTTCGTCATGCCCGTCAGCGAATCATCCGGCCGGGGGATCTGTCGATCAGCGGATCAATCGAGGGAGCTGTCGATCGAGGTCAGCGGCAGCGCGAACAGCATCCGGCCGGACACCGACCAGACCTCGCCCGTTTCCTGCCAGTACGAGAGGGAGTCGGTCTGCGCGCTCCAGCACTGGTGCGTCTCGTCGGCCCCGCACTCGGTGGCCCGCGCGTCCTTCGCGTCCTGCCGCCACAGCGAGCCGTGTCCGCTCTGCTCCCCGGCCGCGCCGCCCAGGTACCAGGAGGCACCGTTCGCGAGCACGCCCCCGACGCCGGTGACCTTCGTCGCGTACGCCTCCTCGGGCACCGCGTGTCCTGCCGAGTCGGTGGCGAGCAGCCCCGGCCGCGCCGGGTCCAGGCTGAACGGGTAACGCCACAGATGCTTCCCACCGCCGGCGACCAGACTGTCCGGCACCGTGCTGCGGTCCAGCGAGAGACCGACCGGGCCCGTGGCGGAGCTGTCACCCGTCAGCCGGTACGACCCGATCGCGGGCAGCACATACCGGTACCCGGCGGCCGACCAGCCCTCGCGCACCCGGCCGACCGCGGAGGCCGTCACCGTGGCGCGCTGGATGCGGTTCATGTCGTACACGTACAGGGCGTCGCGGGTCCCGCTGGTGGTGGTGACCAGCAGCTTGTCCTGGTACCAGACCATCCCGGAGACCTTGGAGACGAGGCCGCGGTAGTCGCGCCCGCCGTCGGTCGGTACGGCGAGGAGGGCCCAGGTGTAGGTGAGCCGGCCGGGGTCGTCGGCGTTCACGAAGGCGACCTTGGCCAGGCCGCCGCTGTTCGCACTCCAGCCGGAGAGGATCACCCGGTTCGAGCCCCACCAGCCGTCCTCGTCGGCGTCGCCCGAGGTCGTCACCGAGCGCGGGGTCCACGCCGGGTCGGCCGCGTCGCCGCTGTCCCAGCAGTACGCGCGGGTGGCCGCCGGTTCGACGGGCAGCGCCGCCTTCTCGTCCGTCGTGCAGTCGGCGGCGTCACGGAGTGTGTGGTCGGCGCTCTTCAACACGGTGTCGACGCCCACCGGACGCCCCATCGCGGTGCTGAGCCGGTCCAGCGACCGCTGCGGCTCCAGACTCTCCCGCAGCTCCAACTTCCCCAGTTCGGAAGCCGAGGTGAGCGGCTTCAGCGCCCCGGGATCGGAACTCACCGTCGCCTGCGAGGCACTGATCATCGTCGCGGCGGCGGTGAGGCCGAGCGCGGCCCCGGCCAGCGCCGCACGCAGTGCCCTGCCCCGCTTGCGCCGGCGATGTCGCCCACGTGCACCCATAAGTGTCCTCCCGGAGCGAGCCAACTGCGCCTGGTGATCCGTGCGTTGACCAGGGAGCAGGTGGGGTGGCCCGTAGAGGGATGCTACGGCAGTCAAGGCCGCCCCATGGGCAAGACCCTGCAATTATGCGGAAGATGCCGCCCGACGTGTCTTTTGCGCCACCTGTCCGCTACGGCGTCGGGACCGGCTTCCGCCCCTTGGTCACCGCCGGTGCCGTCGAATACGGCAGCAACTCCCGCGGGTCGTCCGGCAGCACCACCTCGACCTCCGCGTCCTCGCAGAAGCGGTACGGCCGGTGCTCCAGGAACGCCCCGAGATAGCGCCGTACCCGGGACATCTCGGCGCGTACGGTCACCGTGCGGCCCGGGTCGCCGAACATGTCCTCGGCCAGGCCCGCCGCGCTGCGACCGGTGCGGTGCAGGGCCAGGAGGTAGAGCAACTCGGCGTGCCTGGGGCTGAGTTCATGGGTCCAGGAGCCTGTGCAGCCGGACACCGTCACCGACCAGCGCCGTGGCAGCGCGAGATCCAGGACGATCCGGGTGGCGGCGCGCGGCCCCGGTTCGTCGCTGGCCCGGACCAACCAGCCCCCGGCCAGCGGCTCCAGCGAGCACAGCCCGAGCGAGGGCAGCCAACGACGGCCGGCCGAGGGCGACTTGGGCAACGCGATCCGCTTCACATACGGCATTCCGGTGACCGCGGCGGTCCAGCCGTCCCGGTCCACCACCAGCGCCCGCCCGCCGAGCCGGGGCAGGATCGGCGCCGCCACCGCGCGCAGCCGCTCCAGCGAGGTCATGTGCAGCTCACGCAGCCGCGCCTCGGCGAGTTTCGCCACCGAGTCGACCCAGGCGAGGGTCGCCGGGTGCATGGTCTCCAGCGGACCGCTGACATCGACGACACCGATCAGCCGGCCGTCCCTGGGGTCGGTGATCGGGGCGCCCGCACAGGTGAACGCGGTCAGCGCGCGGGAGAGATGCTCGGCGGCGAAGACCTGCACGGGCCGCCGTACGACCGCCGGGGTGCCCACGCCGTTCGGGCCGATGACGTCCTCGCGCCAGTCAGTGCCGACCTCGATGCCGACCTCGTCGGCCTTGCGCAGCACGGCCGCACTGCCCTCGCGCCACAGCGCCCGGCCCTCGTCGTCCGCGATCAGCACGATGTGGTGGGCGGCGTCCGCGACCGACACCAGGCCCTCCCGCAGCACCGGCAGGACGTGCCGCAACGGGCTTGCGCCGCGCCGCCGTTCGACCTCCTCGCGGGAGAGCAGTCCGGTGCGCAGATCGTGGTCGGGGTGGGTCCCGCCGCGTAACGCGCGCTCCCAGGACTCCTCGATCACCGGGCGCGGAGCGGTGCGGGCGCGCTGCCCCGAGAGCGTGGTGTGCCGGGCGTCGCTGAGCATCCGTGCCGTCCGCGCCGCGTCGACGGTGGCGTGCTGTGTTGGGGCGGCCGGCGGGTTCACCATGGGTCCTTCTCTCCGGTCCCGTATCGACTGTTGTTCTCATAGTGCCGCCCCGCGGTGACGGAGGGAGACACTCCGAACACAGTGGCCACCAAGTTGCAACCCTCTGCAACCCTGGTGAACGGTCGTACGGTGTCTGAAACTTGTCCCACGCTGCGAGGGTGGTGCCGTGTCGGCGCAGCACCACCCTCGCGTTGCGCAGGTATGCTCAGGCCGTCGGCCGGGCGCGTTCCACGATCGACGTCAGGTCCAGGCTCGGCGGCAGGGTGCCGAAGGTGGCACCCCAGTCGCCGCCCAGCCGGGAGGCGCAGAACGCGTCGGCGACCTCCGGCGGCGCGTGCTGGACGAGCAGCGCCCCCTGGAGTACGAGGGCGATCCGCTCGACCAGGCGCCGGGCGCGGCCCTCGATGCCGTCCAGGTCGGCGAGTTCGACGAGCAGGTTCTTCATCGCGCCGTCCAGCCGGTGATCGGCGCCGCGCACCCGGCCGACCTCGACCAGGAACGCGTTCAGCGCCTGCGGCTCGCGCTGCAACGCCCGCAGTACGTCGAGGGCCTGGATGTTCCCGGCGCCCTCCCAGACCGAGTTGAGCGGTGACTCCCGTACCAGGCGCGGCAGTCCGGACTCCTCCACGTAGCCGTTGCCGCCCAGGCACTCGGCGGCCTCGACCGCGACCGTCGAACAGCGCTTGGTCACCCAGTACTTGGCGGCCGGCACCGCCAACCGCAGGAACGCCAGCTCCTGTTCACCGCCGTCGTCGTATGCGGCGGCGAGTCGGAGCCCGAGCGTGGTCGCGGCCTCCGACTCCAGGGCGAGGTCGGCCAGGACGTTGCGCATCAGCGGCTTGTCGAGGAGCCTGCCGCCGAACGCCTCGCGGTGGGTGGCGTGGTGGACGGCCTGGGCGACGGCCTGCCGCATCAGACCGGCCGAGCCGAGCACACAGTCGAGCCGGGTCGCCGCGACCATTCCGATGATGGTCCGCACCCCGTCCCCCTCGTCCCCGACCCGGCGCGCCCAGGTCCCGTCGAACTCGACCTCGGCGGAGGCGTTCGACCGGTTGCCCAGCTTGTCCTTGAGGCGCTGGAGCAGGAACACGTTGCGGGTGCCGTCCGCCAGCACCCGGGGCACCAGGAAGCAGGTGAGCCCGCCGGGCGACTGCGCCAGCACGAGGAAACCGTCGGACATGGGCGCCGAGCAGAACCACTTGTGGCCGGTCAGCTCGTACGTCCCGTCCTCTGCGAGAGGTCGCGCCTCCGTCGTGTTGGCGCGGACGTCGCTGCCGCCCTGCTTCTCCGTCATGCCCATCCCGAAGACCGCCCCGGCCTTGAGGTGGGCGGGCCGCAGCTCACGGTCGTAGACCATGGACGTCAGCCTGGGCTCCCACTCGGCGGCGAGCGCGGGGTCGGCGCGCAGGGCGGGCACCGCCGCGTGGGTCATGGACAGGGGGCAGCCGTTGCCGGCCTCGACCTGTGTCCAGACCAGGAAACCGGCGGCCCGCCGCACATGCCCGGCGGGGCGGTTCCAGGCCGCGGTCAGTCCCGCCGCCACGCCCTTGCCGAGCAGCCGGTGCCAGGCCGGATGGAACTCGACCTCGTCGATCCGGTTGCCGAAACGGTCGTGGGTGCGCAGGCCCGGGGGGTTGTCGTTGGCCTGCGCACCCCACTCCTGCACCTGGGCCGAGCCGGCGGCCCGGCCCAGGGCGGAGAGGTCGTCCCGTACCTCGGTGAGGAGTCCGGGCGGCGTGTGCCGCTCGACCGCGGCCGTCAGGACGTGGTCGGCGGTGAAGACGTCGTATCCGACCAGCCGGGGAGGCTGGTTCGTCACGGTGTGGGTGGTGCGTGCCATGGCTGGAACCTACCCGTGCGGACGGCGGTGGTCCGGATCTCCGCGGTGAAACAGCCACCGCCGCCGCCGTCAGGCCGACTGGGACATGGCCGCCAGTATCTCGGTCCCGGCCGCCTCCTCTTCCAGCCAGCCCGTGCGGTACACGGTGTCCAGATAGCGTTCGCCCAGGTCAGGGGCGATCGCCACCGCGGTCGGGCCGTGCCGCCGGTCCGGCCAGCCGTTGCGGGCGAGCCACTGGCCGGCCCCGCTGACGACCGTGCCGGTGGACCCGCCGAACAGGAAGCCCCGCGCGGCCAGCCGGCGGCAGGTCTGCACGGTGTCCGTCTCCTCGACATGGATCACGTCGTCGACGTACGACTCGTCGAGGAAGGGCGACCCCACGCTGGTGCCGAGTCCCGGGATCATCCGCGGCCTCGCCTCCCCGCCGAAGGTGACGGAGCCGACGGCGTCCACGGCGACGATCCGCACCCGGCGCCGCCACTGCCAGAACCAGCGCGCGCAGCCCATCAGGGTCCCGGTGGTGCCGGCCCCCACGAACAGCACGTCGAGCTGGGGGAACCGGCGGGCGATGGCGGGTGCCGTGGTGCGGTAGTGCGCCCGCCAATTCCCTTGGTTGGTGTACTGGTTGAGCCACACGTACCGCTCGTCCGAGGCGCACAGCGCCCGCACGTACGCGATCCGGGCGCCCAGGAAACCGCCGTGCCCGTCCGGCTGGTCGATGATGTGGACCCGGCTGCCCAGCGTCTCCATGAGCTGCACCGTGGGCAGGTTGCAGCGTCTGTCGGTCACACAGAGGAACCCGTAACCGCGGCTCGCCGCGATCACGCTCAGGGCCACTCCCAGGTTCCCGGACGACGACTCGACCAGCACCGAGCCGGGCCGCAGGATGCCGTCCCGCTCGGCGGCGTCCACCATCTCGGTGGCGGCCTTCAGTTTGATCGAGCCGGCGAAGTTGAACCCCTCACATTTCAGATACAGCGGCAGGCCCAGCGAGGCCCGCAGATCGACGTAGAGCTCGTCCTCGTTGAACTCCGCGGGATCGGAGATAACAGCCATGTATTTCCCCCCTAGTGGTGCGCCACGATCGCCGTCAGCCGTACCGGCGCAGCTCGTGGAAGAACCCGTCGACGACGCGCAGTTCGCCCCGTCGAGCCACTTCGTCATGGACGAACCTGCCGACCGCCAGGTCCAGCACCCCCAGGCCGAAGGGCGAGAACACCACCGTGCGGTCCGCCGGTACGCTCACCCGCCCGGTCAGCACGTCGTCCAGCGTGCCGTCGATGAACTCCCGCCCGCCGGTGGCCTGTTCGGCCAGGTGCGGTGAGGTGTCGGCCTTCAGGCAGTGCTCGACGTCGTCCACGAAGTTCGCGGACGCGAGCAGGATCGCCGGGTCGAGATCCCGCAACGACACGTGCAGGACCAGCGGATGGTGGTCGAACCAGGCCGGATCGTGGATGTGCGGCGCGCCGGCGATCGTCGCGAAGACCAGCAGGTCGCTGGAGCGGACCAGCCCTTCGGCCTTGTCGTGCACGGTGATCCGGCCCTGCGCGCCCGACCGCTCCAGATATCCCCGGAACCCCTCCGCGCTGTCCGCGGACAGGTCGTACACGCCCGTCTCCTCGAACTCCCAGCCGGTGGCGCGGAGATGGGTGTGGATGTAGCGGGCGATCAGGCCGGTCCCGACGAACCCGACCCGCAGCGGACGCGTCCGCCCCTGGCTGAGCTTCTCGGCCGCGAGCGCCGCCGAACTCGCCGTACGCGTCGCGCTGATCACCGAACTCTCCAGGCAGGCGTACGGATAGCCGGTGTCGGGGTCGTTGAGGATCAGCACCGCCGAGGCCCTGGGCAGGCCCGAGCCGGTGTTCCCCGGGAAGCTGGAGATCCACTTCAGGCCGTCCACCCGCAGCGGCCCGCCCAGCGACGCGGGCAGCGCGATGATCCGGGACGAGGGGCGGTCCGGGAAGCGCAGGAAGTACGACGGCGGGTTCACGGAGTCGCCCGCACCGTGCAGCCGGTAGGTGGCCTCGACGAGCTCGCCGATCTCCGACTCCCGCCCGGCCAGGGCCTGTTGGACCTGCTCGCCGCTGACGACCGCGAACGAGGGTGTGTCGAAGTCCGTGGTGAATTCGCTCATGCCGCCCTCACCCCTCCTGTCGGCGCGCAGTCCGTGAGCCGTACCGGGTCGCCGAGTCCGGCGAGCACTTCACGCGGGCCCTCGAACGGGTCCCGGCCGTGCGCGGTACGGATGTTGTCCACCAGCAGCAGATCCCCGGAGCGCCACGGCGTGCGCCGGACGTGTGCGTCGTAGGCCCCGTTGATGGCCGCCACGATGTCCGCGTCGACCGGATCGCCGTTCCCGAAGCGGGTGTTGAAGGGCAGCGCGTCGGCGCCGTAGACGTCGATCAGGTACTCGCGGACCTCGGGCTCCATCGTCCACTCGTTCAGGAACGCGATCTGGTTGAACCAGCAGCGGCGGCCGGTGACCGGGTGGCGGAGCACGGCGGCGCGGTGCTGCCGGGTGTGCAGCGAACCGTCGGACTGCCAGGCGAAGTCGATGCCCTGGGCCCGGCAGTAGCGCTCCACGACACTGCGGTCCTCGGTGCCGAAGGCCTCGGCGACCGACGCCCCGATCTCCTCGTGGTAGGTCCGGGTCAGCAGCCAGCCCTCCCGCTCGAAGCGGTCCACCAGTGTGGTGGGCAGCGAGGTCAGGACGGCCTCGGCGTCGGCGACGGGGGTCGCGCCGCCCTCGGTCGGCGCGTCGAGGCAGGCGAAGAGCAGCAGTCCGGGGAAGTCCAGCGCGTAGCTCGACTCGTGGTGCAGGCACATGGGCTGGTCGGTCGGCCACTTGGTGGCGGAGTACACGCCCTCCGCGTAGGTGCGGCGCGGCGCGAACGGCTCCCGGTCGGCCATCAGGGAGTCGGTGAGCCGCCGGAAGACGGTCTCGGCCCCGGCCGGATCGGCGAGGCCCAGACCCCGGACCAGGACGCAGCCGTGCTCGGCGACGACGGCCCGCAGCGCCGTACGGTGCCGGTCGGCCCAGCCGACCGGGTCCGCGCCGGCGTCGGCGTGCAGCAGCGGCGGACCGTCCGGGCTCAGGGTCACTGCGTGGAGAAGGGTCGCGGATGAGAGCGACATCTCGGTGTTCCTTTCGGTGGTGCTGTCGATCGTTCGGCCGGGGGTGCGGCGGGTCTCAGGAGGAGACCGGCGGTTCCAGCAGTCCGGCCAGGTCCGCGAGGACCGGGTGTCGGGTGACGTCCTTGAGGCTGATCGCCCGGTCGAGGGCGACCGCGAGCTTCACCGCGGCCAGCGAGGTGCCGCCGCGGTCGAAGAAGTGGTCCTGGCGGCCGATCCGGTCGGCCGGAATGCCGAGCACCACCGCCCAGGCCGCCGCCAGCCGGCACTCGGCCGGTGTGCCGGGACCCTCGCCGACCGCGTCCAGGTCACCGGCGAGCGCGGTGAGCGTCCGGCGGTCGGTCTTGCCGTTGGCGGTCAGCGGCAGCGACGCCCGCCAGTGCACGACCGACGGCACCATGTAGGCGGGCAGCGACTCGGCGAGCCGCGCCCGCACGGCGTCGGCCTGCACAGGCCGCGCACCCGTGCAGAACGCCACCAGCTGCGTCCCACGTACGACGACCACCGCGCCGTCCCTGACCCCGTCCACCCGCAGCAGCGCGTTCTCGATCTCACCGATCTCGATACGGAAGCCGCGGATCTTCACCTGGCTGTCCCGGCGCCCCAGGAACTCCAGCTTGCCGTCGGGCCGCCAGCGCCCGTGGTCGCCGCTGCGGTACAGCCGCTCACCCGGCCGGTACGGATCCTCGGTGAAGGCCGCCGCCGTCCGCTCGGGATCGTTGACGTACCCCCGGCCCACGCACACACCGGAGAACACGATCTCGCCGGGCGCCCCCAGCGGCACCGGCACCAGGTCCTCGTCGACGACGTACACCCGCACATTGCCCACCGGGCGGCCGAGCGGGACCCGGGGCCCGTCCGGCGCCCGGTCCATCACCTCGTGGTTGGTGTCGTCCGAAGTCTCGGTCAGGCCATAGGCGTTGACCAGCCGCACCCCGGGCCGCGCCGCGAACCAGCGCTCCACGAGCTCCTTCTTCACGGCCTCCCCGGTGACCGACACACAGCGCAGGTCCGGGAGTGGGCGCGGCTGCCGCTCCAACTCGGCGAGCACGGCCTCCAGATACGACGGCACGACCTGGAGCACATTGACCCGCCCCGCCTCGATCGTGTCGACGAACCGCGGCACGTCCAGGATCACGTCCTGCTCCACCAGCAGCGTCCGCCCGCCCACGAGCGGCGCGCAGACCAGCTGCCACAGCGAGATGTCGAAGCACTGGGGAGCGGTCTGCGCGACCACCTGCCCGGCCCCGATCCCCAGGTCGTCGAGCTTGGCGAACACATGGTTGAGGAAACCCGCGTGCTCGCACATCGCGCCCTTGGGCTCACCCGTGGAGCCCGACGTGAAGTAGATGTAGGCGAGTTGACCGGGCGAGACCTCGATCCCCAGGTCGCTGTCCGCATGTCCCTCGGCGTAGGCCTCGTCGACGTAGAGCGTGCGGTCCGACGTGTCCAGCGCGCCGTCGCTGCCGTGCTCGGTCAGCACCAGTTCGCACCCGGCGCGGTCGAGCACCCGCGCCACCCGGTCGGCCGGGAAGTGCGGCTCGACGGGCAGATAGACCCCGCCCGCCTTGAACACGGCCAGTACGGCGGCCATCCAGTCGAGGTTGCGCTCCAGCACCACGGCGACGACACCCTCGCGGGTCAGGCCGCGGGCCAGCAGCGCCCGACTCAACTGGTTCGCCCGGGAGTTGAGCTCCCGGTAGGTCCACTCCCGGTCACCCTGCACGGCGGCGACCGCGTCCGGGCACACCTCCATCATGTCCTCGAACAGCTCGTGCCCCCGCCGGTCCGGCAGTTCGCGCCGCGGGCCCGCCAACTCCTCCAGCTGGAAACGGACTTCGGCCTCGGACAGCAGGCTCGTCCGCTTCGGATCGACGAGGACGGTGAGGTGGTAGCCCGCGATGCGGGCGGCGGCCTCGGCGTCCAGGACGTCGGTGCGGTACCGCAGCCGCAGCGTGCGGCCCGTGACGCTCACCTGCAGCGCCGGGTCCTCCTCGACGCTCTCCCCGGAGAGCGCGGCGAGCACGGTCGCGTGGGCGGCCTTCAAAGCGGCGGGCTCGATCAACAGCCCTTCGGGCAGGGACACTTCGTACTCCGCCACACCGGGCACCGGAGCGAGCGTCCACCGCGGAATGATCTCCATCGTTCTTTTCCCCCCTGTTTCCTTCCCCCTGCGGCCAGGCCGTCAGGGAGTCATGTGCGCGACGGCGCCGCGCTGGGCCACCGCCGGATTCCCGCCCCACCGCGACAGCGCGGGCATCTCCTCGCCCTTCATCAGGAACGAGTCGGCGGCGAGTACGGCCCCGTCGCCCATCGACACCCCGTAGTGCACGAGCGCACCCACCCCGAGGGTGCAGCCGTCGCCGATGGTGATGAGCTCGGACTTGAACGTGCCGTCCTCCTGCGAGTGGGACTGCACCTTGGTGTGCGCCGACAGCGTGCAGTCGTCGCCGATCGCGGTGAGCGTGCGCTCGGTGATGTAGGCGCCGTCGTCGAAGACCCGCCGGCCCATGCGTACGCCCAGCAGCCGCCAGATCAGGATCTTGAACGGCGTCCCGTTGAACACCTGGATGTAGTGGTCCGGGACCTTCCAGAGCCGTTCGTGCCACCAGAAGTACGGGTCGTAGATCGAGCACAACTTGGGCTCCAGCGGCCGGAATCCGCCGACCAGGCGCTCCACCAGCACGTAGTACCCGGCGGTGAAGCCGAGCCCCAGCATCAGGGACGCGCCGATCAGCAGCCCCCCGCCGATGCCCTCGCCCCCGTACAGGTCGACGGCGGCGAAGCCGAGCACGGTCAGCACGAACCAGTGCAGCCAGCGCACGAACAGATACAGGCCCATCGAGCGCAGGTTGGCGCGGTTCTTCAGGGTCAGCCGGCGCTTCAGCTCGTCGCCCTCGCGCAGATGGTCGAAGCGGCTGTCCCGCTCCACCGAGCGCGGGATCTCGAAGCACGGCGAGCCCAACAGGCCCACGCCCTCGCGGACTTCGCCGTCGAGCGGCACCATCACCTTCGTGGCGAGAAGGCAGTTGTCGCCGGTGCGGCCCCCGGACGGGTAGGCGATGTTGTTGCCCAGGAAGTTGCGCGGCCCGATCGTGGCGTGCGACAGCCGGAACGACGTACTGGAGAAGTCCGCGTTGACGATCGACAGACCGTCCGCGACCATCGTGCCGCTTCCCACACTGACCAGATACGGCGTCTCGTGCTGCACCTCCGTACCGAAGTTGGAGCCGGTCTGCTCCACCTCGCCGAGGTCGTAGCCGATGGCCTTCAGATAGCCGACGATGTACGAGCTGTCGCCGCACAGCCACTTGAAGAACTTCAGGTTGGTCAGGCGGGCCACCGCTCGCTGCACCGAGTAGTGGAAGCCGTACAGCGGATACACCCGGTCCGGGCGCAGCAGCGGACGGAGCAGCCTCGGCAGCAGGGACACGGAGGCGAAGCCGAGCACGATGAAGGCGACGAACGCCACCAGCGACAGACCCAGCGCCTCGCCGTAGAAGCGGGCCGAGTTGAGGTCCGTCTTGTTCGGGTCCAGCAGGTGGTCGAGGGCCGGCACCACGGTCAGCACCATGTAGGTGCCGCCGACCGCGAGCGGGACGTAGACCAGCACCATCTGCAGCAGCGCGACCAGGCCGTAGCCGAAGCGGCGCGCCGTGGAGCAGTCCGCCGCCGGGACGCGGACGTAGTCGACGTCCGTGGCAACGGCCGGCGAGCCGTGCACGCGTCCGCCCGCCGGGACCCGCGCCCCGTCGTACAGGGCGGAGGAGTGGCCGAGTTGGGCGCCGTCGCCCATGGACGTGCCGATGTCGAGGACCGTCTTCTCGCCGACGTACACCCCGCTGCCGAGCGTGACCCGGCCGGTGCGGATACGGCCGGCGTGCGCCTGGTAGCAGAGGAAGAAGGAGTCCTTGCGAATGACCGTTCCGTCTCCGACGGTCAGCAGGTCGGTGCAGACCGGGACGGAGTGGGACAGGATCGTGACGCCCTTGCCGATCCGGGCGCCGAGTGCGCGCAGGTAGAGGACGTACAGCGGGTTGCCGGCGAACAGGATCATCGGGTTGGCGTGCAGCAGCGCCTTGACCGTCCAGAACCGGACATAGGCGAGGCTCCAGACCGGGAACTCGGTCTCCTTCCAGCGGCCGACGAGTACCCACTTGGCCACCACCGGCACCGTGCACACACCGATGAACACCGCGCCGCCGAATATCGCGGAACGCAGATAAACCTGCGCCACTCCGGAACCGCCGGAAACCCATTCGTACCCGCGGCCCGTGACAAGTCCGGCGAGTGCGCAGTACATCGCGAATACGAGGAACTGAAGCAACCCGCACAACAGATAGCGTGCCGTGCTGCCGGGCGGCGGAGGCTCGGCGACGGCCGGCTCGGAAGGCCCGGAGGTGTCGGCGAGCGCCGCCGCGAGACTACGGATCGTCGGATGGCCGTAGACGTCCCGCATCGAGACCGACGGGAGATCGTCGCGTTTCCTGACCCGGGCGCAGAAGTGCGCCATCACCAGTGAGTTGGCGCCCAGGTCGTCGAAGAAGTGACTGTCGAGCGGTATTGCTTCCTTGCGTACGACACCGGCCAGGACCTCTGCGAGAACGGTCTCGGTGCCGGCGCCGGGTTTTCCCACCACGTGGCTCCTTGGTGCTGATCATTGTCTTTGAATTGCCAAAATCGTCAAAGACGAATACGGCACACGCGAAACGGGTGGGGTGAAAGTAAATTTCCGGGACGGGGTCCCGGTCATGGACCCAATGTGATTCCCCCGAGTCGTGTGCGCTGACGTCGTCCCAACGTGCGCAACGAATGCAGTCCGGATTATTTCTGGACATTCCGGAACGGGTCAAGGCCGTTTTGGGCAATGGCGCTTTTTCGACTTCGCGGGGTGCGGTGAAGGTCAATCAGGATTGACGGACGAAGTCCTCACCGGGAAGCTCTCCAAAACAACCATTAAAATCTCGAATGCCAATTCGAATTCAGGACCGAAAACTTTCGGCCAGCGCGAGCATGACACGGCCGGCCGGCCGGCGGGCGCCCGGTCCCGGCCGACGCCCCCGGGGGATGAGTGCATCCCGGCACGGCGGATACCTTTAGGGCGTGCAGTCAGCAAGTGAAACCCCCGAGCGGCCCACCGGCCGGTTCCACCGGGCGCGTGCCCTCTACCGGAACGTCTCCAAGCGCAGGACCGCCTGGCTGCTGGTCAAGGACACCGTCAACTCCTGCATGGAGTACCGCATCCTGGGCCTCGCGGCCGAGGCCGCGTTCTTCACGCTGCTGTCCGTGCCGCCGCTCCTGCTGAGCCTCATCGGCCTGCTCGGCTACGTCGACAGCTGGACCGGCGCCCACAGCATCGCCGGCCTGGAGAACAACATCCTGGAGGCGTCCCGCACCGTCCTGACCGACAAGGGCGTCCACGAGATCGCCCAGCCGATCCTGCACGACGTCATGAAGGGCGGCCGGCCCGACGTCATCTCCATCGGCTTCCTGTTCGCCCTCTGGTCGGGCTCCCGCGCGGTCAACGTCTTCATCGACACCATCACCGTGATGTACGGCCTCGACGGCGTACGCGGCATCGTCAAGACCCGGATCGTGTCCTTCGCGCTGTTCATCGCGGCCCTGCTGATCGGCTCGGTCGCGCTGCCCCTCATGGTGGCCGGACCGGACGCCGTGGTGAAGGTCGTGCCCTGGTCGGAGACGGTCGTACAGGTCCTGTACTGGCCCGTCGTCATCGTCCTGTCCGTCGTCTTCCTCACGACGCTGTACCACGTCTCCGTCCCCGTCCGCTCCCCGTGGATCGAGGACGTGCCCGGCTCCCTGGTCGCCCTCGCCATGTGGGTCCTCGGCAGCTACCTGCTGCGCATCTACCTCACCGGCACGGTCGAGGGCCCCACCATCTACGGCTCCCTCGCCGCGCCCGTCGCCGTACTGCTGTGGATCGGCGTGTCCGCGTTCGCCGTACTCGTCGGCGCCGCCGTCAACGCGGCCATCGACCGGGTCTGGCCGGCCGCCGCGACGGCCGCCGCCCGCGCCGCCAACGAACGCCGGCACGAGGAGCAGGCCGCGGAGTACGTCGCCCGCATGGCCGCCGCCCGCACCCAGGGCGGCGAGGACGACGAGGACTTCGACGACCCCGACGACGGCGACATGCCCTCCGAGTTCCCGGAACGCTGGTCCCGCTTCCTGCCCCCCGAGGACGTCACGTCCAGGCTGCGCACGCACGCCAAGAGCACGCATGCCAAGAGCACCCACAAGAGCGGCGGAGACACACCGGGACCGGTGGAGTAACGCTCCGCTACACCTTCCAGACGCCCGCCGCCGAGGCTTCCCGCGCGAACTCCGCGAAGTCGCGCGGCTCGCGCCCCAACACCTCCTGAACCCCGTCCGAGAGATACGAGTTGCGCCCGTCGAGCAGCGACTCGAACAGCTCCACCAGGAACTCGACCTCCCCGTCCGGCACCCCGAACCCGGCGAGATCGTCGCCGTACTGACGGGCCGACACCGCCCGATACGTCAACGCCCGCCCCGCCGCCTCGGAGATCTCCGCGATCGCCTCCCCGAAGGTCAGCAGCCGCGGCCCGGACACCGTGAGCGCCTGCCCGACGTACCGGTCCCCGGCCGTCACCGCGGCCACGACCACGTCCGCGATGTCCCGCACATCGATGAACGGCTCCCGCACCTCACCTGCCGGGAACACCAGCTCCCCGCTCTCCCGCAGCCCCTCCACCAAGGGCCCCTCGCTGAAGTTCTGCGCGAACCACGCCGCCCGTACGACCGTCCAGTCCGCCCCCGACCCGCGCAGCGCCTCCTCGGTCGGCCGCGCCCGCTCCTCGCCCCGCGAGGACAGCAGCACCAGCCGCCGTACGCCGAGACCGACCGCCTCGTGCGCGAACATCCCCACCGCGCCGGGCGCGTCCGGCGCCCCGACGTCCGAGGGGTACACCAGATACGCGGCATCGGCGCCCCGCAGCGTGTCCGCCCACGTCGACCGGTCCGCCCAGTCGAAGCCCTGCGCCCGCGAGGCCGCCCGCACGGTCAGCCCCGCCGCCCGCGCGGCCTCCGCCACCCGGCGCCCGGTACGACCCGAAGCGCCCGTCACCACCATCGTCATGTTCCGTGCGTTCTCTGTCATGCCGTTCAGTCAACGCCCGTGCGCGAGCACGGGCCATCGCTGAACGGCTCATTCCCATAAGCACGCGTCTACGCTGGCCGCATGGACGCCCTGTCAGGCCTTCTGGAGGGTCCACGCGCGCGTGGCGCCTTCATGATCCGCGCGTGCTTCGACCCGCCGTGGGCCCTGCGCATCGAGGACCGCGCCCCGCTGACGATCATGCTCATGGTCCGCGGCGACGCCTGCATCACCCCGCAGACGGGCGAGCGGATACGTCTCCGGGCCGGCGACCTCGCCATAGCGCGCGGCCCCGACCCGTACACCTGCGGAGACGCCCCGGACACACCCCCACAGGCGCTGATCCTGCCCGGCGGCGAGTGCAGCTACCCCGACGGCACCTCCCTGAAGGGCTCGATGGACCTCGGCGTCCGCACCTGGGGCGACCGCCTCGACGGCTCCACGGTGATGCTCATCGGCACCTACCTCATGCGCGGCGAGATCAACGGCCGCCTCCTGGACGCGCTGCCACCCCTGCTCTCCCTCCCCTCCGAGGTCTGGGAGTGCCCGCTCACCCCCCTCCTCATGGAGGAGATCGTCCGCGACGAACCCGCCCAGGAAGTCGTCCTGGACCGCCTCCTGGACCTCCTGGTCATCGCCGCCCTGAGGGCCTGGTTCTCCCGCCCCGAGGCGGAGGCCCCGGCCTGGTACCGCGCACAGGCGGACCCGGTGGTCGGCAGGGTCCTGCGCCTCCTCCAGGACGATCCCGCCCACCCCTGGACGGTCGCCTCCCTGGCCGCCAAGGCGGCCGTCTCCCGCGCGGCCCTGGCCCGCCGCTTCACCGACCTGGTCGGCGAACCCCCGATGTCCTACCTCACCGCCTGGCGCCTGGCCCTCGCCGCGGACCGCCTCCGCGACACGGACGACACGATCGCCGCGATAGCCAGGGACGTGGGCTACGGCAGCGCCTTCGCCCTGTCCAGCGCGTTCAAGCGGGTGTACGGGGTGAGCCCGCAGGAGCACCGGACGCGGGTGGGGTAGCGACTCCGCCGGGTGCTGCGGTCGGCGTAGCCTTTTGCGTGTGTACGTGGAGAGGGCATCCCGGCTGCCCGGCGCGGTGGTCTGGAGCCGGACCGTCGAGGACCCCGCCGTCGGCCCGGTCCGGCCCGTCCTGCCCGACGGCTGCATGGACCTCCTCTGGAACGAGGGCCGCCTGCTGGTCGCCGGTCCCGACACCCGCGCATACGTTCCCGGGGCCGAGCCCGCGCACTGGGCCGGCGTCCGCTTCTACCCCGGCACCGCCCCCACCTTCCTCGGCGTCCCGGCCCACGAACTCCGCGACCGCCGCGTCGACCTCACCGACCTGTGGCCCGCCGCGACGGTTCGAAGCCTGAGCGCCCGCGTCGACACGGCCCCCGACCCGGCGACAGCACTGGAGGACCTGGCACTGGAACGCGCCGCGCACGCACCCCCACCCGACCCGCTGCTACGACACCTCGTGGCGGCCCTGGACACCGGCCGCCCGGTGGCCGCCACAGCCGACGAACTCGGCCTCGGCGCCCGCCAGTTGCACCGCCGCTCACTGGCCGCCTTCGGTTACGGCCCCAAGACCCTGGCCCGCGTGCTGCGCCTGCAGCGGGCCCTCGCGCTGGCCCGCGCCGGAGTCCCGTTCGCGACGACGGCGGCCCGCTCCGGCTACGCGGACCAGGCCCATCTGGCCCGGGACGTCAAGGAGTTGGCCGGGATGCCGCTGGGCGAACTACTCGGCCGCCGGGCCGGGTAGCGGCGCGAACAGATCCACCCCATTGCCGTCGGGGTCGTGCACAACGGCGTACCGCTGCCCCCAGAACGCGTCCCACGGTTTGAGCTCCCCGTGGTGACCGGTGCCGACCAACTCCTCGTAGACCCGGTCGACTTCGGCGGGATCGTCACAGAGCAGGGCGAGCGCGGCCCGGCCACTACCTCCGGTGGGCGGCTGCCAACCCGCGTGGAACGAGCGGACGGTGTCCTCCGTGTCCAGCAACAGTCGTAGTCCGCCGGGGAGTTGGGCCTCGGCATGCGGCTGGTCCTCGGCACCCTCGGGGAAACCGAACCCGAGCCGACGGTAGAAGGCGACAGAGGCGGCCATGTCGGAGACGACCAGGCCGATCGCGTCGAATCGTGGAGTCATGAGGCCACGGTAGGCAGGGGCCGGGCGGCGGGTCTTGAACGAATCGGACACCTTCCCTCTCAGGAGAAGGTCACCGCCCCGCGAGGCGTGTCCAGAGTGAACGAGAGCGTCACCGGTCCCTCGGTCAGCGCCAGCTCCACGCCCACGGCGGACAGCAGTGGGCGGATCTCGTCCGGTGCCGGAGCGGTCGCGGCCAGCTCCAGCAGCGGCGCGACGGGCAGACCCGAGGCGGTCGGGTGGGGCGACGAACTCCAGTCGATCAGGAACGGCACCAGACCGGACGGGTGCGCCGTGTCCCCGTCCGTGAGCCGCCACTCCAGCAGCGTGCCGTCGGGCCGGCGGCGGCTCATCGCCCGCACGGGCCCGGGGTCGTATCCCTGGGCGCGGGCCGCCGCGACCGCCGCGTCCAGATCGGGCGGACTGACCGCCCAGGTCACGGTCCGGGCGACGGACAGCCCGTCGACACCGAACGGGCGCGGCCCCGACGGCTCGGACTGCTCCGGGTCGGGACCGAGGATCTCCAGGTAGCGCGAACCACCGAGAGACACCAGGTAGTTGCGGGTACCGAGCCCGACATGGGCGCCGCCGGCCACCGGTGCGATGCCCGTGCGCAGGGTGAAGTCGGCGACGGTCGCCGCCAGTTCGGGGGTCGCGAGGACGAGGTGGTCCAGGCGTGCGGGAACGGCATTCATCCCCAGCAAGGTTACGCGGCGGGACCGCCACAGGAGGGGAAAAGTCCCTGAAGTGTGGAACACCTGTACGGCAGGATGGCCGCATGATCCGTGCCGTACGAGCCCTGCCGTTGTTGCTGTTGCTGCCCGCGCTGATGGTCGGCTGCGGCACCGAGAAAGCGGACGCCGGTGCCGGAGCCCCGAAGGCCTCGTCCTCCCCTTCCGCTTCCCCGTCCCCGGCGACGTCTGCCGAAATCGCTTCCCGCGCAAAGGCGTTGGGCTTCGACCCCGACCTCGTCTACGTCATCGACCCGCCCGGATTCACCCTCGCCCAGCAGTCGGTGGGCGTGTCGGACGTCGGTCTCTCCGTGTCGTACACGTCGGCGAAGAACGGCGCCGTGATCAACCTGCGCGTGGAGCCGGGCACGATGACCGACGCGAACTGCACGACGCAGGCGGTCACCACCGAGCACATGACCTGCGTACGCGACGGGAACGCCTGGTACCGCACCGGTGGGGGAGACGCCGAGTACGTGATGGCGGCGAAGGGCCACCTCGTGCATGTCGCCGCCGAGCAGGACAAGGTGAGCCGCGAGGTCCTGCGTGAGTCGGCCCGGTCGCTGCGCCGTCCGTACAAGAGCGAGCTCTCCGAGATCCTCCCGCCCAGGGAGTTCGGCAACGGTGTGGGGACCGGCGGTTGAGTCCACGGAGTGAAATAGGCTGCCGCGTATGGCTGTTGCCGCACCCCGCCTCCTGGCCTGCACCCGCACCACCGCCTACCGCCATGACTCCATCCCGGCCGCCGTGACCGCCCTGCGCACCCTCGGCCCCTTCGAGGTGACCGCCACGGAGGACCCGGCCGCCCTCGAACACCCGCTGGACGGCTACGCGGCCGTGGTCTTCCTCTCCACCAGCGGTGAGGTGCTCACTCCGGCGGGCCGCGAACACCTCACGGCCTACGTCGAGTCGGGCGGCGGCTTCGTCGGCGTCCACGCGGCGGCCTGCACGGAGTACGACTGGCCGTACTACGGCGACCTCCTCGGCGCCCGCTTCGACCGGCACCCGGCCTACCAGCCCGGCAGGGCCGTGATCGAGGACCGCACCCACCCGGCCACCCAACACCTGCCCGCCGTATGGCAGTTCACGGACGAGTGGTACGACTTCCGCACCAACCCGAGGAGTTCGACCCACGTCCTCCTCTCCGCCGACGAATCCTCCTACGACGGCGGGGGAATGGGCGACGACCACCCCCTGGCGTGGTGCCACGAGAAGGGCGCGGGCCGGGTCTTCTACACGGCCCTGGGCCATGCGGCGGAGGCCTACGACGACCCGGACTTCCGCGCGCATCTGCTGGGCGGGATCAACTGGGCGGCGGGGCTGAGCTAGAGGGACCTCGGCTGCGGCGGTCCTGCCGGTGACCCGGAGATGAGGATGGAGCCAGGGCGTGGGGCGAGCAGGCCGCTCTGCCGGAATCGTCCCGGGAGGGGCCGGTCCTTGACGACGTGTTTCATCACGAGGGTCGAGGTCAGCCGCTGGAAGCCGGACAGGCGGGAAAGCTGCTGGTCGTGGAGCCGGCCCGCACTGTGCTCGGGGCCCGGCCCGGGGCCGCCCGGACCATCACCCGGATCTCGGGTGTCATGATGATCGCGATCGGCGGCTTCCTGCTGCTGGAACGTCTGGCCGGCCGGTGACCCGGTCCGCGTCGCGGCACCACGGAAGGGGCACGATGAGCGACCACCCCGAGCAGGATCAGCGGGAAGCGAGCCCTCGGACCCAGGCGCGCATCCGGGACAGCTTCGCCCGCCAGGGTCTGATGCGTCACCTGGGCGCCGAGATCACCGAGATCGCCCCGGGCCGTGTCCACATCGTCCTGCGAAGCCGGCCCGAGGTCACCCAGCAGCACGGCTATGTCCACGCCGGAGCCACCAGCGCCATCGCGGACAGCGCCGGCGGCTATGCCGCGCTCACTCTGTTCCCCGAGGACACCGAAGTGCTCACGGTCGAGTACAAGCTGAACCTCCTCTCACCCGCTCTCGGAGATCAGATCGAAGCGGTGGGCACGGTCCTGAGGCCAGGGCGCACGCTCACGGTCTGCCGACTGGACGTGTTCGGCGTGCGCGACGGCCAGTCGAAGCTCGTCGCGACCGGTCAGCAGACCCTGATCCGCGTGGACGCCCCCGCCGGATAGGCGAGCTCCGCGAGGATCACCGCGCGGCAGCCTTCAGCCCCGCGGCACCCCCGTACTCGCCCGCTCCACCAACCGCGTCGACAGCTCCGTCCGCGTGCTCTCCGGACGGTCGCCGTCCATCATGCGGACCAGGAGACGGAGGGCCGTAGCGGCCATCTCCGAGAGGGGCTGCCGGATCGTGGTCAGGGCCGGAGTCACCCAGCGGGCCTCGGGCAGGTCGTCGAAGCCGACCACGCTGATGTCGTCCGGCACGCTCAACTCCCGTTCCGCCAGGGCCTCGTAGACGCCCAGCGCCATGCGGTCGGAGCAGACGAAGACCGCTGTCGGTGGCTCGGGCAGGTCCAGGAGTTCGCGCATCCGGGTGCGGGCCATGGCCTGGTCGAAGCCGCCGTGGCGGATGTAGTCCGGGCGCGCGGGCACCCCGGCGGAGGCGAGCGCCGAGCGGTAGCCGGCGACGCGGGCACTGCTGCACATCTTGTGCCGGTGACCGGCGATCACCGCGATGCGCTCGTGGCCCAGCGACAGCAGATGCTCGGTCGCCGTCACCCCGCCGTGCCAGTTGGCGGCGCCGACCGACACCACACCCGGCGGCGGCTCCTGCACCGGGTCGATCATCACGAACGGGATGCGGTGCTGGTCGAGCCACGCGTACTGCGACGGCGTCAACTCCGCCAGATTGAACAGGACTCCGGAGGATCCCCTGCCGACCAGCTTGTCCAGCCAGCCCCGTTCGGGCCGGTCGGCCCGTGTCCGGGTCAGCCCGGCCGACACCACCACTTCGAGCCCGGCCTCGTACGCCGCCTCCTCCACCCCGTGCAGCACCGCCCCCGACCAGGAACTCTCCAACGAGTGCACCACCAGGTCGACAAGCCCCGGCGCCTTGTTCGCGTCGAACCGGGGCCTGCGCACATAACCGAGCCGCTCCAGCGCCTCCGTCACCCGCCGCCTGGTCTCCGGCGCCACGTCCTCCCGGCCGTTGACCACCTTCGACGCAGTTGGCACGGACACTCCGGCCTCACGGGCCACGACCGCCAGCGTCGGCCCTGCCGCCATGCTTGCGCTCCCCGCACGGACCATCGGGAACCACCTCTCCAGCCCGCCCGAGGGCCATCGAAAGTTTCGACCAGCGCTGTTCCACGGCCCGACCACCAACCGATCAGAAAGCGCTTCCTACGATAGGTGCGCGTCAACACGGCGGGAAGACCAGGGAATTCACGTGATGGCGGCGACCCGATCTTTCGAAACCCCGAACAGCTCAGCGGGGCGGGGTGCACTCCAGGCGAAAGCCGCCGAAGTCGGCGGTGAACTCCGCCCCGACGAGATCCACGGCATGGATCCCGGCCATCGCTCCGGTGAAGCGCAGCCGTGAGCCGTGGTCGTCCGAGAGCCGGCTGAAGTCCAACACCGGCCCCACCGGCACGCGTTCGCCGTCACGGACGTACCAGAACCGCGCGTCGGCACCGTCGACCGTCGCCCCCAGCGTCACCGGCACCCCGAACTCGACCTCGACGACGGCCACTTCACGCGTGACGTCCTCGTCCCGCTCCACCAGCCTGAGCACCGTACGCCCGCCGTCCCCCCGCCACTGCTGTCCCCGCTGCCCCTCGCCCTCGGGCTCCGTCCAGGTCAGGTCCAGGCCGAGATACGCGTCGGCGCCGTACCGGAGCACCAGCCCCGCCGCCTGCGTGAACGTCAACGGCCTTGCCTCGACGGTGACTTCGACTTCCGCCCGATGCTCGGTGATCCGCTGGGCGAGCAGACTGTGCGCCCACCGCGACTCCGGCCCGTGCCGTCCGCGCAGCCGGATCCAGCCCGGGCGGGTGGCGGCATCGGCCCAGGACGGGTCCGGGCACCCGCGCGGACTGCTCCACGGCCACCCCAACGACCCGCTGTCCTCGGTGACTTGGTCGGGTCGGGCGACAGGCTGCGTCGATACGGCCACCTCCACCGCCGGGTGCCAACCCCCGCCGCTCAGCCTCGGCCAGCCGTCCGCGTCCCAGGTCACGGCCTGGATGGCCGTCTCCCGGCCCAGGGTGCACCGAGGTCCTGCGGGAGTCGCGACAGGTCGCGCCGCCAAGTGGCTCAACACCCACTCACCGCCCGGCAGTTCGACCAGCTCGCCGTGTCCCGCCTTCTGCAACGGCACCGACGGATCGTCCCGGGACGTCAGCAGGGGACGGTCGTCGACCTCGTACGGACCGGTGACCGTACGGCCGCGCGCCACCAGTACCCCGTGTTCGAACCCGGTGCCGCCCTCAGCGAGGAGCAGGTAGTACCAGTCGCCCCGCCGCACCAACTTCGGTCCCTCGACGAGCCGTTCGTGCTGGAGCAGCAGCTGGGTCGAACCGGCCGGGGCGAGCGTGTCGCGGTCCAGCTCGGTCGCGACGATCCCCGCGAAGCGCCGGCCGCCGGGGCGGTGGTCGTTCTGCAGGTTGAGCAGCCACATCCGGCCCTCGTCGTGGAACAGCGCCGGGTCGAAGCCGTGGCTCGCGACTCGCCGCGGGGCGGCCCACTTTCCGTCGATGTCCGCGGCCGTGGTGATGTAGGTGTCGGCGTCGAAGTACGGTGTGCCGACCGAGCGGACGATCGAGTACGTCATCCAGAAGCGTTCGCCGTCCCAGCTCAGCGAGGGCGCCCAGATGCCGCCCGAGTCGGGGACACCGGCGAGGGAGTCGCCGGGAACCGCGCCCCGGACGTGGCCCGCGTACTCCCAGTGCGCGAGATCCCGGGAGCGGTGGATCGGGATCGTCGGGAACCACTCGAAGGAGCTGGTCGCCACGTAGTACCAGTCGCCCACCCTCACCATGGAGGGGTCGGGGGCGAAGCCGCGGACAACAGGGTTGTGCAGCAAGGTCACTTGAGGGCTCCCAGGGTGACGCCCGTACGCCAGTACCGCCGCATCGCCACCATCATCACGGCCATCGGCACGATCGACAGCAGCGCGCCGGTCAGCACCAGGCTGGTGAGGTCGACGCCCGACTCCAGGCGTTTGCCGGACCAGTTGTAGAGGCCGATGTTGAGGGTCCAGTTCTCTTCGCCGCGCAGGACGGTGAGGGGGAGGAAGAAGGCGTTCCAGGTGTTCACGAACGCGAGCAGGAACACCGTGGCGCCGCCCGTCGTCATCATCCGCAGCACGATGCTGAAGAAGATGCGGAGTTCACCCGCGCCGTCGAGGCGGGCCGCTTCGAGGAGTTCGAAGGGGATCGTGGCCTCGGTGTACACCTTGGCGAGGTAGACGCTGAACGGGTTGATCAGGCAGGGGATCAGCATCGCCCAGGGGGTGTCGACCAGGCCGATCTTCGAGAACATCAGGTACAGCGGCAGGGTGAGCAGCGCGATCGGGATCAGGAACGAACCCACCACGCATGCGAACACCGCGCTGCGGCCCGGGAATTCGAAGCGGGCGAGGCCGTAGCCCGTGGCGAGGGCGATGAGGGTGCCGCCCAGGGAGCCGACGCCCGCGTAGAGGAACGAGTTGGCGGTCCAGCGCAGGAAGATGCCGTGCTCGTAGCTGAAGACCTGACGCAGGTTCTCCCACAGGTGCATGCCGGAGAACCACAGGCCGTTGCTCTGGTACAGGCCCGTCCGGTTCTTGGTCGCGGCGACGATCAGCCACCACACCGGGAACAGGCTGTAGGCGCTGGCCAGGACCAGGCCGACGAGCAGGAAGCGCTGGCCGCCGCGTGAACGGGCCGCCGGATCGGGCTTGTTGAGGCGGCGGACCTGATGAGCTGTCCGGCGGTCTTCGGTGAGGGTCATCAGTCGGCCTCCTTCGCGGTGAGGCGGTAGAAGAGGAAGGACGCGAGGCCGAGGATGAGGGCGAGGAGGACCGAAAGGGCCGCTGCGTAGTGGTAGTTGCCCGCGTTGAACGCCTGGTTGTAGATGATCATGATCGGGGTGAAGCTGTCGTTCACCGTCTGCGGGGTGACGTTCCGGAACAGCGCCGGCTCGTTGAAGATCTGCAGCATCTGGATGATCGAGAGCATCCCCGTCAGCACCAACGCCCCTCGTACGTAAGGGATTTTGATGCTCGTCGCGACCCGGAACTCGGAGGCGCCGTCGAGGCGCGCCGCCTCGAACAGGTCGCGGGGTACGCCCTGGAGCGCCGAGTAGATGATGACCATGTTGTAGCCGATGCCGTGCCAGGTCAGCAGGTTGCCGATGGACGGCCACACCATCGAGGGCGCGAAGAAGTTCCAGGACAGGCCGAACACCTTGCCCAGTGGGGTCAGCGGGCCGACGTCCGGGCTGTACAGGTTGATCCACACGATCGCGGCGACCACGCCGGGGATCATGTACGGCACAAGGAGCAGGATGCGGAAGCGGCCCGCGACCTTCGAGGACAGCGCGTCCAGGAACAGCGCCAGGAGCAGGCTGACGAGCAGCATGACCGGGATCTGCACGCACGCGAACAGCACCACGCGCAGCACCGAGTTCATGAACGCCGAGTCGGTCAGGCCCTGTTGGTAGTTGTCCAGGCCGGAGAACTTCTCCGTGGAGCCGCCGAGGCCGAGCCCGGACTGGTGCTCCACGAACAGCGACTCGTAGACGGCGTACCCGATCGGTATCAGGTAGAGGAACACGAAGCCGAGCTGGAAGGGCACCGTGAACGCGGCACCCTTCCAGCGCTGGGAGTGAATCATCGGCGCTGCCTCAGCCCTTGACGCTGATACCGCGGGACTTCAGGTCCTTGACCGTCCACTCCTGCATGTGCGCCAGCAGATCGGTGACCTTCTCCTGCTTGTTCATCACCTTCGCCCAGCCCGTCTGCAGCTCGGTGAACATGGCGGTCCAGTCCGGGCCGAACACCCAGTCCGAGGTGACGGTGTTCAGGCTGTCCGTGACGACCTTCTTCGCGGGCTCGTAGTTCGTGCCGAGCAGCTTGTCGGAGATCGCCTCGCCGACATATGCGTTGCTGTCGGCCAGCGCCGGCATCACACCGTTGCCGGTGGTCGGGCTCGCCATCGTCTTCACCGCACCCGTGTTCGTCGACATCCACAACGCGGCCTCGGCGGCCTGCTGTTGGTGCGCGCACTGCTTGGTCACCAGGGTGACGCCACCGCTCTGGTTGGTCCCGGCCGGCGTCTTGGCGGCCTCGCCCGCGAACGTCGGCCAGGGCGACAGCGCCCACTTCCCGTCGGACTTGGTGAAGTTCTGCACCATGCCCGCCATCTGCCAGGTGGAGATCTGCCGGGTCGCGGTGCCGCCGTTGTCGTAGTTGCGCTGTACGGCCGCGTAGTCGGCGAACGACAGCTTGGAGGCGAGGTCGTTGTCGACGATGTCCTGGATCACCTTGGCCGCCTTGAGGCTGCCCGCGTCCTGGAAGTCCACCTTCCAGGAGTTGCCGTCGATGGCGTACCAGTGCGCCCCGGCCTGCATGGAGAGCACCTCCAGGGTGCTCGGGTCCTCACCGGCGTAGTTGGTGATCTTGATGCCGTGCTTCTTCAGCACCTTGCCCGCGGCGATGAACTCGTCCCAGGTCGTGGGCGCCTTCAGGCCGTACTTCTGGAAGACGTCCGTGCGGTAGATCGTGAAGGCGGGGGCCGAACTGGTCGGCACGCCATAGGACTTGCCCTGCACCTGCGCACTGGCCCACGCGCCCGCGTTGAACTTGTCCTTGTCGGCGGAGACGTACTGCGAGATGTCGGCGAGCGCGCCCTGCGAGACCCAGGTGGTCACGTACTCCGCCGTGTTCTGCACCAGGCAGGGCGCGTTGCCGGCCTTGACCGCGTTGGTGAGCTGCTTCTGCATCGTCAACTGGTCGGTGACCTTGGTGTACTTGAGCTTGATGTCCTTGTGAGCGGCGTTGAACGCCTTCACTACGGCGTCCTGTCCGTTGGCCCAGCCCCAGAAGGGGAGGGTGACCGGGCCGGATGACTTGGAGTCTCCCGAGCCGGATCCGCCGCAGGCGGAGAGCAGACCTGTCAGTGCGAGGCCCGCGACGGCTGCCCGAGCGAACCTTCTCCGGGGGCTGGTGAAGTTCATCAGACCGTGTTCCTTCGGAAGAGAAGAGGTAGAAACCGGTTGCTTGGAAGGTAGACATCGCGGGCTGTACGGAGCAAGAGGTGTGCAGCGACTTGTTTCGACAGCCCAGGACAGACCCCGTCCAGCCTGGGACTTTGAAGAGAAACCGGTTACGTAACGCCCTGGTTCCGTGTGCTTTCCGTGTGCTGAACTAGTCCCGTCGGGCGGGCGGTCGTACCGAGTTCCGTACGACGACATGCGTGCCCAGCACCAGATGGTCGCCGTCGCTTCCCCGGCGCCGGCCCGTGCCGCCGCCCTCGCGCCGGTCCGCCACCGCGCGCAGCGCGACCCGGCCCATCTCCTCGTACGGGACGTGCACGGTGGTCAGCTGCGGAGTGAGCTGGGAGGCCAGCGGGATGTCGTCGTAGCCGACGATCGACACGTCATCGGGCACCCTGAGACCGCCCGCGCGCAGCGCCTGCATGGCGCCTGCGGCGACCACGTCGGTGCCCGCGAGGACCGCGGTGAAGTCCACCCCTCCCTTCAGGCTCTCCTCGACCGCCTCGTACCCGTGCTCGTAGTCGTACGGACCGTGCCGCACCATCCCCGGGTCGAACGGCACGCCGTACGCCTCGAAGGCCCGTTGCGCTCCCCTCAACCGGCCCTGTGCCGTGGTGAGTTCGGCGTGCCCCGGCAGCAGCAGGACCCGGCGGTGGCCGGCCGAGAGGAGGTGGCTGGCCATGGCGTAGGCGCCGCCCTCGTTGTCGTAGTCGACCGTCGTGGCCGGGACGTCGCCCTCCAACGGCGGGCGGCCGACAAGCACGAGGTGCGAGCCGGCCGCGTCGAGGGAGCGGGCGAAGCGGGCCATGCGCAGCTGGTACTCGTCGACGTCGTAGGCGCCGCCCAGCAACACCACGGCGGCGACGCCCTGTTGGCGCATCAGGTTGACCAGCGCGAGTTCGCGCTCCGGGTCGTCGCCGGTGGTGCCGACCAGGGAGAGCCAGCCGCGCAGTGTGGCCGCGCCCTCAACTCCCTTGGCCACATGGGCGAATGCCGCGCCGGTGATGTTGTTGATGAGGATCGCCACCGTCGGTGTGCCGCCGCCGGCCAGGGAACGGGCGTGCGCGTTGGTGACGTAGTCCAGGTCGCCGACCACCTTCATCACCCGGCGGCGCAGCTCCTCCGACACCGGATAGTTGCCGGACAGCACGCGCGAGACGCTCGCCACCGAGACCCCGGCGCGCTCCGCCACGTCCCGGATCGTGGCCCGGCCGACGTCGCCCGACGTCTTGCGCTGACTCACCGTGGCGACTCCTTCGCGGTATCGGCTTCCCCACCGGGCGCGCGAGGCCCTGCTCCCGCGCCGGTCCGGAAACCGTATCCCATCGTTGTTCCAGGCAGGCGGGCCTGTGGACGGCCCGGATCAGGCGACACGGGCCAGGTCCGCGTGCCGCACCTCGTGGGCGAGCGGCAGGCCCGCGGCCAACCGTTCCAGCTCGTCGACGACGATGTCGCCGAGCCGCGCCAGCTCGTTGCCGAGCGAGCCCGCGATGTGGGGCGTGAGGAAGACGTTCGGGAGCTGGTAGAGGGGGGACGCGGGGGGCAGCGGCTCGGGTTCGGTGACGTCCAGGATCGCGGTCAGCCGGCCGGACAGCAGCTCGTCGGTGAGGGCGTCGTGGTCGATCAGGGCGCCCCGGGAGGTGTTGATCAGCACCCCGCCGTCCCGGATGAGGGCGAGCCGTCCGCGGTCGAGCATGCGCTGTGTCTCGGGGATGTCCGGGGCGTGCAGGCTGACGATGTCGCTGTTGCTCAACAGGTGGTCCAGCGGCAGGAGTTCGGCACCGAGCACGGCGGCCTCGGTGACGCTGACGTAGGGGTCGTGCAGGAGGACCTCGAAGTCGTAGGGCCGCAGCAGTTCGAGGAGCCGGCGGCCCACGCGGGAGGCGCCGATGACGCCGATCCGGCGGCCGAGGTTGCCGATCGCGGCGGTCTCGGCGGGCGTCGGGTACGCGTGTGCGTGCCGGAAGCGCTCCCGCTGCGCGAAGGTGTCCTTCCCGGCGAGCAGGATCATCGCGAGGGTGTACTCGGCGACCGGCAGCGCGTTGCCGGTGACCGCGCTGGATACGGATACCCCGCGTTCCCACAGGGCCTCGCCGACCAGTGAGCGGACCGAGCCCGCCGCGTGCAGCACGGCCCGCACCCGGGGTGCCGCCGCCAGGGCGCCCGCGTCGAGGTGCGGACAGCCCCAGCCGGTGATCAGGACCTCGGCCCCGGCCAGGGCCCCGGCGGCCTCGGGGGCGGCGAAGTCCCGTACGACGAGCCCGGGGTCGATCTCGGCCGTCTGCCGGAGCCGTGCCATCAGGGGTGGGGGGAAGAGCAGGGGCAGGTGCACCGGATCCATGGCGAACACGGCCCTCGGCGGCTGGGCGCTGGGCATGACCCTCCAGTAGTGCGGCTTGGGATGCTGCTTCGGAAACGTTTTCTGAAAGCGTCTTCTACCGTAGATCTGTCGGGGAGCGGGGGTCAATCGGTCGGAGAACACGCAGTCCCGCACCGCCCGTCCGGATAACCCGTCCAGCCGCGTTCGTCCGCCGGAATAGCCGGGCACGATGTGATGCTCTGATGAGCATGGTTCACGAGCGCGGTGAGGAGCTGGTGGGCAGATGACGGCAGAGCGGATGAACCCCGTGGTCGGCACCCCCTACGGGGCGGTACGCGGCCGGTACGAGCACGGGATCGCGGTCTTCCGGGGCATCCCCTACGCGGCGCCCCCCTTCGGTCCGCGCAGATTCCGCCCGCCCGTCCCGCCCGAGCCCTGGACCGGGGTGCGCGACGCGCTCGCCTTCGGCCCGACCCCGCCGAAACCGCCGTACTCCGACGCCTTCGCCAAACTGCTCTCCGACCCCGTCGTGCCCGGCGACGACTGCCTCAACCTCAACGTGTGGACCCCGGAACCCGGCCCGGGCGCCCGGCTGCCGGTCATGGTCTGGCTGCACGGCGGCGCGCTCACCCGGGGCTCCTCGGCCGTCCCCGTCTACGACGGTCACGCCTTCGCCCGCGACGGAGTCGTGTTCGTCTCGGTCAACTACCGCCTGGGCGTGGAGGGTTACGGCCTCTTCCCGGACGCCCCCGCCAACCCCGGCCTGCGCGACCAGCTCGCCGCGCTGCGCTGGGTGCACGAGTCGATCGCCGCGTTCGGCGGCGACCCCGACCGGATCACCCTCTTCGGCCAGTCCGCCGGCGCGATCAGTATCGGCGCCCTGCTCGCCGCCCCGCAGGCCCAGGGACTCGTCCGCCGGGCCGTCCTGCAGAGCGGCCCCCCGGAGGCCTTCGACCGGGACAAGGTACGGCGGATGGTGCGCCGGATGGCGACCCGGCTGAAGGTCCCCGCCACCGCCGAGGCCTTCGCCGCCGTCGACCGCGAACTGCTGCTGCGCACCCAGGCCGACGTGGGCAGACTCAGCAGCCCGGTGCTCGGCGGGCCCAGCTTCGGGATCGTCATCGACGGCGAACTGGTGCCCCGCGACCCGCTGGAGGCGCTCGTCGACGGTCAAGTGGCCCGGGACGTCGACCTGTTGCTGGGCTGGACCCGCGACGAGTACCGGCTGTGGCTCGTCCCCGGCGGTCTGCACGAGCGCGTCGACCGGCTCGGTGCGGTCGCCCTGGCCGGTGCGATGGCCCGCTGCCACTGCGGCGTCGAGGTCCCGCGCGGCTACCGCGCCCTGCACCCCGGAGCCGGCACCGCCGAGACCGTCGGCCAGCTCGTCACCGACCATCTGCTCCGCTACCCGCTGCACCGCCTGGCCGATGCCCGCCCCGGGAACTCCTACCTCTACGAGTTCGCCTGGCCCTCCAACCTCCCCGACCTCGGCTCCTGCCACGCCCTCGAACTCGGCTTCGTCTTCGACACGGGCGACATCCCCGAGGCCGCCAAACTCGCGGGCGAGGGTGCGCCACAGGAACTCGCCGACACCATGCACACGGCCTGGGTGCGGTTCGCCGCGGACGGCGACCCGGGCTGGCGGGCCTGGGACGACTCCCACCCCGTACGGATCTTCGGCGAGGGCACGTCCTACGTCGCGAACGGCCCGCGCGACGCCGAGTTCGCCCTGTGGACGGCCGACGCGGCGACGCGCGAGCCGGCGGTCCCGGTCGTGGGCACGCCCGCGCGAGGTGCCGTCGAACTGCGGTCGGTCGTACGGCGGTTGCGGCGGACCGGGGAGGTGCCGAAGTCGTCGTGAGCGGGCGGTTACGGGACGGAAACCGGTTGCCCAACGCCAGTTACCGACGACCGCCGTGCTGACGTAGGCGAATTGGCCGACGCACGCCCCTCCTCCCGACCGTCGCTCGCTGCTACCCTCCGCGCAGGGAACCGGTTGCCGGACGTGTTCCCACAGGCGGGGGAGGGGCGAGGCGGCGCATGACCAGGAAGAGCCAGGACGCGAACGGGAGCACCATCCGGGACGTGGCGGCCCGCGCCGGGGTGTCCGCCTCGACGGTGTCGCGGGTGCTCGGCGGCGAGTACCCCGTGAGCACGGCGACCCGCACGCGCGTGCTGCGGGCCGTCCGCGAACTGGACTACGTCGCCGACGCCCGCGCCAAGGCCGTGGCGGGCGTCGGGACCCCGACCCTCGCCTTCGTCCTGGAGGACATCACGGGACCGTCGTTCGCCCTGATGGCACACGGCGTGGAGCGCGAGGCGACGCGGCTCGGCCATCTCTGCCTGGTGTGCAGCACGGAGGGCGACGTCCAGCGCGAACTGGACTTCATCGAGACCATGCGCGCCCAGCGCACCGCCGCCGTGATCCTCGTCGGCGGCACCGCCGACACCCCCGAGTACCGCACCCGAACCCGCCGTATCGCCGACTCCCTCGCGGCGGCCGGCTCGCGGCTCGTGCTGTGCGGACGCCCGCCGCTCGGCCCGGACGCACCGGTCACGGTCATCGAGTACGACAACGAGGGCGGCGCCTACGCCCTGGTCGCGCACGTCCTGGCCCAGGGCCACCAGCGCGTGCTGTTCCTCGGCGGCAAGCCCGACCACGCGACCGCACAGGGCCGCGAACGCGGTTACCTCGCCGCCCACCGCGCCCGCGGCCTCGAACCCGACCCGGAACTCCTGCTCCACGGCGACTTCACCCGTGACTCGGGCCACCGCCTGATGCGCCAGGCACTGAGCCGGAGACTGGAGTTCACCGCCGTGGTCGCCGCCACCGACATGGTCGCGGCGGGCGCACTCACCGCCCTGCACGAGGCGGGCCTGAACGTCCCCGGCGATGTCTCACTGGCCGGCTACGACGACATCCCTTTCGCCCGCGACCTGTACCCCGCCCTGACGACGGTCCACGTTCCCTACGAGGAGCTGGGCCGTCTCGCGGTACGCACCGCGCTGGGGCGCACGCCGGAGTCCCCGGACGAGCACCTGCTGCTGGGCACGCATGTGGTCGTACGGAACTCGATCAGGACGGTGTGAGCGTCCGCCGGATGTCCGCGATCGCCTCGGGCCCCACCCGGCAGCAGCCGCCGATCAGCCGCGCGCCGGCCGCCCGCCAGCCCTCGACCTGCTCGGCGGTGAAGGTGGAACGGCCCGTCCACGCACGGGCGTTGGCGTCCCAGGTCTCGCCGCTGTTCGGGTAGACGACGACCGGCTTCCCGGTGACACGGCTCGCGATCTCGACCGCGCCGTCGACGTCCTCGGGGGCACTGCAGTTGACGCCGACCGCGATGATCTCGTCCGCGTCGGCGGCCAGTGCGAACGCCTCCTCCAGCGGCTGCCCCGCACGGGTGCGGTCCCCGGCGATCGAGTACGACAGCCAGGCGGGCGTCCGCAGCCCGCGCACCGCCCGCAGCAGCGCCTCGGCCTCGACGGCGTCCGGGATCGTCTCGAAGGCCAGCACGTCCGGCCCGACGAAGTCCAGCACCTCCAGGCGGGGCCGGTGGAAGGCCTCCAGCTCGGCCACGCTCAGCCCGTACCGGCCCCGGTACTCGGAGCCGTCCGCGAGCATCGCGCCGTACGGTCCGACCGAGGCCGCCACGTACAGGGGCCGCCCGATAGCCCGCCGCCCGGCCTCCACCGCCGCGTCGACGCCCAACTCCACGCTCTCGGCCATGAGTTCGGCCGCCCGGTCGTGCTTGATGCCGCGTTTCGCGAAGCCCTCGAAGGTGGCCTGGTAGCTGGCGGTGATCGCCACGTCGGCGCCCGCCTCGAAGTACGCGAGATGCGCCTCGGCGATTGCCTCGGGACGGTCCGCGAGCAGCCGCGCCGACCACAGCTCGTCGCTCAGATCGTGCCCGGCCGCCCCGAGCTGGTTGGACAGCCCGCCGTCGAGAACGAGCGTTCCGGCGGCCAGGGCGTCGGCGAGGAGGGGAGTGGTGTCGCTGGTCATGTCTCGACGCTAGCCGATACGGCCGTGGGCGCAGCCTGTGTCCAGCTGGTGAACGGATTGCCCGGTATGTGATACGCCCTGTTCCGTCGTATGACGATCTGGTGGTCGTGCCCCCGACCTGCGAAGCTTGCATGTACACGTCTTGAGGAGGCTCTGTGATCTATGCGGAAGGGATGGCCCGGTTCTCGCTGGCGCCCGCCGCCCGTGAGCTGCTGCGCCTGGCGGCCGACGGTCAGGAACACTCCACGACAGTCACCCACGGAGGGGACGACTTCACCCTGTACGGCCACCTCAGGGCGCGCCGGACGGCACCCGGCCAGGGCGAGGTGGCCGTGGCGTGCTGGATCGTCAGCATCGACCTGGCCCGCTTCTTCGGCAGCACCCCTCCGGCCGAGAACGAGACACGACTGCCCCCGGAGGGGACGGCCACACCGGAGGGTGCCTTCACCATCGAGGCGGCCCGCCACCTGGCCGCCTCCCTGAACGCCCTCGACGGTCCCCGCTCGCCGACCAACGGCGACGGCCATCGCACGATGACCGTTCCCGTCGACGTCCCGGAATGACGGGGAACCGTCGGGCCGCGGCCGTCAGGTCTATGCCGCGTGCCTCCCGCCCCCGCCTCCGCGCCGGCTCCCGCCCCGCGTGCGCTTGGTCGCCGGGACCAGCAGGGCGCCCAGGAGACCGAGTCCGAGGGCGTAGGGCCACCAGCCGAAGCCGGCGCCGCGGGCGGTGTTCTCGGTGCGGGCCTCGGTGATCGTCGTCCCGGACGACGACCTGGGGTGGGCGGTGGGGGAGGAGGAGCTGCTTGTGGTGACGGCGGTCAGGACGACGTCGTTGCCGTCACCGCCCCGGTAGCTGATCCGGTACGTCGTGTCGGCGAGCCTGAGCCTGCTGCCCTCGCGAAGTCCCTTGAAAGCGCCGGTCGTTGGGGCGGTACCTGTGTGATCGAGGATCGTCACGGTCCGCGCGGGGTGCGTACCGGCGGCCGAGAGGTCCAGGTCGCCGGCCAGGCCGACCTTGCCCGCGACCTTCAACGGTTTGTCGCGCAGAACCAGTTCGCCCTTCGTGCTCTGCGTGTAGTTCCCGGTCACGGTCAACCCGGTCGTCACCACGCTGTGGTTCGTCACCGAACCCTTCACCGTGCCCACGCCGGTCAGGTCGGTCGCCACACGCAGGCCGGCCGTCCCCACGTCCAGCCGCGCGCCCACCGAGGTGAGCCGGATCGACTTGCTGCGCACGAGAGTTGCCCCCGACCGGAGCGCCAGCGTGCCCTTCGAGACCGTCGTCGTCCCCGTGTACGTCACCGCCGTACCGGTGAGTGTCGTCGTCGCGGCGCCGGACTGGACCAGGGACCCCTTGCCGGAGAGGTACGACAGTTTCACGGGGAGCGACACGTTCCGCGCGACAAGGGTCCCGTCGTCGACGATCCGCCGCCCCTCCGTGCCGGTCAGCAGCCCGCCGTCGCCGCCCCGCTTCCCGGACCCCAGCCGCAGCACCGCCCCCTTCTCCACGGTCGTAGACCCGTCGTAGTACTGCGGCGCCGCGAAGGTCACGTCGTTGCCGCGTGTCCCCGCGACGACGATGTCCCCTGCGCCGGGCGCGGCCAGGGTGTCGTGGTACTTGCCGCCGCCGATCGGTGCGCCGAGGGTGACCGGACCGTCGTAGTCGAAGGTCAGCCGGGACCGGACTCCGCTCGCCGCGTGGAGGTTGATGTAGACGGTGTCCTTGGTGCCCGGCATGAAGATCTGGTGGGTGGTGCCGTCGCCCCACTGGACGTTCGCGCCCTCGATGTTGGTGCCGCGCTTGTTCAACTGGTGGGCGATCGCACGCCAGTTGAGGTCGGGGTCGCTGAGCGACGGATTGGTGTCGCCGCCCTGGTCGCTGTAGCTGTACTGGCCCGTGAGGACGACCTTGCTGCCCGGCCGGGAGTGCACGTTGACGTCGCTGCCGTACTCGCGCTGGTAGAAGTTCTGGCGCAGGGTGATCGTCTGGTACAGCGGGGTGTCGATGATCCAGGAGCCCTGGTTGAGGATCGCGCGGGTGTTGGGGAGCGCCACCGGGTACTCGGGGCGGCCGACCGCCATGCCGGTGCCGTTGTCGATCACCCCTGAGAAAGGGTGAGTTCCGGCGAGGTCGAGGGTGCCCCACATGTTGCGGGGCTGCGAGACCAGGCCCGAGCCGCTGATGGTGCCGATGTTGAAGGTGCGGGTCAGGGAGAGGCGGAGGGTGCCGTCGACCCGGACGTTGAGCTGGTTCAGCTGGTAGCCGGGGGTGCCGTAGGGGAAGTGGCCGATCAGGCCGGTGCCACCGCCCGCGCCGTACTGGAGAGTTGTGCCGCGCTCGACCGTGATCGCGGGCGGGTCCGGGTTGCTGACCGTGGTATACGGGTGGTTGCCGCCCTGGGTGGTCACCTTCTGCCGTTGCCGGTCCGCCGGGAGCGTGAAGTCGCTGTCCCTGGTGAGGATCAGCGTCCCCCCGCCGCGCACGGTCAGCGTCCCCTGGCCGCGGAACACCCCGCCGTACGTCGTCGTCCCGGCCGGCACGGTGACCACTGTGTCACCGGTGAGCGTGACATCGCGGCCCGCGAGCACGTCGGCGGTGGCGTCACGGGCGCCGGCGGCCGAGGCCGGGGGAGTGCCGACCAGGAGAGCGACGGTCGCGAGGGCGCCTACGGCGGCTGCTGTCTTGTGGGTATGGCTGCGCACGTCACTGGAGACGTGCGTCGGCCGCGGCGATAACAGAAATCTCGCGTCCATCTTTGTCACGCGCGAACCGTTGACCTTCCCGTAACACACCCTTACCTTTTCGGCGTTCGTAATGACAGATGCCGTACGAAATCTCGAACCCCCCTCCGAGAGGCGTCAGATGAGACGTGTGTACGCAATCCTGGTCGCCCTGTGCTGCGTGCTCGCCGCCGCACTGGTGACCGCAGGACCGGCCCAGGCGGCGGCTCAGACCATCACCAACGGCACGCAGTTCACGGACACTTCGGGCAACGCCCTGCACGCGCACGGCGGCGGGGTGATCAAGGTCGGCAGCTACTACTACTGGTTCGGCGAGGACCGCAACGCCGACAACACCTTCAAGTACGTGGACGCCTACCGCTCCACCGACCTGAAGAACTGGGAGTTCCGCAACCACGTCCTGACCCAGTCCAGCGCCTCCGAGCTCGGCACCGCCTACATCGAGCGGCCGAAGGTCATCTACAACGCGTCCACCGGCCAGTTCGTGATGTGGATGCACAAGGAGAACGGCGTCGACTACAGCGAGGCCAAGGCCGCCGTCGCCGTCTCCTCGACCGTGGACGGCAGTTACACCTACCAGGGCAGCTTCCAGCCGCTCGGCGACAACATGTCCCGGGACATCACGACGTTCGTCGACACCGACGGCACCGCCTACATGGTCTCCGCGGCCAACGAGAACTACGACCTGCACATCTACAGGCTCACCGCCGACTACACCGCCATCGACAGCCTCGTCGCCAACCCGTGGGTCGGCGGACACCGCGAGGCACCGGCCCTGTTCAAGCGCAACGGCGTCTACTTCATGCTGACTTCGGCCGCCACCGGCTGGAGCGCCAACCAGCAGCAGTACGCCACCGCGACCAGCATCACCGGCCCCTGGACGGCCTTCACGAACGTCGGCGACTCCACGGCATACAACTCGCAGACGGCGTACGTCCTCCCGATCACGGGGACTTCGGGCACCTCCTACCTCTACATGGGCGACCGCTGGGGCAACTCCTTCGGCGGCACCGTCGACGACTCCCGTTACGTCTGGCTGCCGTTGACCTTCCCGACCACCACCTCGATGTCCATGGCGTCCTGGTACCCGGAGGTGTCGATCGACACGGCCGTCGGCACCATCACCGGGACGAGCGCCACGTACAACACGCTCATCGCCCGCAACAGCGCCAAGTGCGCGGACGTTCCGAACCAGTCCCTGTGGCAGGGCGTCGCGATCAGCCAGTACACCTGCAACAGCGGTACCAACCAGAAGTGGTGGTTCAAGGACCTGGGCACCGGCTACTACGAACTCATGGGCCGGGGCAGCTCGTTGTGCCTCCAGGAGAACTCGACCAACGTCACCCAGGAGAACTGCACCGGCGCCACCGCCCAGCAGTGGAGCCTGACCACGTCCGGCAGCTACGTCCTCGTCAAGGCCAGGACGAGCGGCGAGTGCCTGGACGTGAACGGCGCGTCCACCGCCAACTCCGCCGCGATCATCACCTACACGTGCAGCGGGGCGACCAACCAGCAGTGGACGCGCGGGAGTTGAGGCCCGCGTTACCGGACCGGATTCCAGCCGTCCGTGCCCGCCAGATACTTCTGGGCCGTGTAGTTCGCGGCCTGGGAGTCGGCGAGTTGCGGGCGGTTGGAGTTCACGGTGGAGCCCGCGCCGGTGTTCCTGTACTCGAAGAAGCGGGCGTTCTTCCACGAGTAGCCACTCATGTCCGTCCAGGGCCCGGCGACCTTCACGGCGGCGGGCAACGAGGTCTCCCGGACGACCAGTTGGCCCACCGCGTCCGCCGTCGGATGCCAAGGGCGGCCAAGGTAGTACGTGTTGGCCGCCGCCGGGCTGGTCACCGAGCTGCCGGTGACGAGGATGCCGTACGCCTTGGCGGAGCTGGTGTTGGGCGCCGACAGGAAGCCGTTGAGACCGCCCGCCGCGGCGCCCGAGTTGCGCAACTGGATGTTGACCCGGTCGTAGACGGCGGTGGCGTTGCCGAAGACGAAGTCCACGTCACCGGTGATGAACGACGAGTAGAAGTACTGCCGGTACTGGCCGGTCGACGAGGGCGACCAGTTGAGGACGGTGTCCTGGCGGCTGATGAACCGGTCGTTGGTGAAGGTCTGCCGGTCGCCCTGCGCGGTGATCGCGACGGCCTGGGTGTCCGTGATGTCGGGGTGGGCCGCCTTGTCGAAGGTGTTCTGGACGCTGATCCCGGTGACGGTGAGGCCGCTCGCCGAGAACGTCGCGACCGAACTGCCCAGCGTGCCGTACTTGTTGCCACCGGAGTCGGTGTAACCGGCGGCCCGGTCATAGGTGATGACGACGTCCTCGGCGTTGCCGGTGGCGCCCTGGATGGTCAACCCCGTCTTTCCGGAAGGGACGTTGACGATCTCGGCGTACGTGCCCTTCGCCACGGAGATCGTGTCGCCGGCGGCTGCCGCGTTCACGGCGGCCTGCACGGTCGTGAAGCGGCCCGAACCGTCCTTGGCGACGGTGATGACGGTGGCGGCCCGTGCCTGGGACGCCGGCGACACGGCGACCAGCCCGAGGGCGGCGGCGGTACCGGTCACCACGGCGACGGCTCGACGCCGGGCGGGGAAGCGGCGGTGCGTGTTCGGCTCTGTCATGCCTGCAAGTCGCCGTCCCCCGCCCGGAAGTTGCCGCCCCTAGGCCAGCAGATCGATCGCGTCGACCGACGTACCGGCACTCAGGAACGACGTGGTCCCCGACCCGCTCGCCACATAGATCTTCAGCGTGTTGTACGCGCTCGCGTCCGTCAGCCAGGCGGACGCGGGCACGCTGTACGTGAACGTGTGGTTGTTGCCCCGGTACGACCCCACGGTCAGCGACCGCGTGCTCGGCTGGGTGGGCGGCGACGGGACGGCCGAGGTCCAGGTGTCGTTGACGACGACCTGCGGCCGGCCGTTCGCGTAGGCCGTCGTCACCCCGATGCGCAGGGTGTGCGCGGCGGCGAGCTGAGCGGCCGTCAGCTTGAAGTACACGATCAGGCCGCTGTTGACGTCCTTCCAGAGGTAGCAGGGGAACGCCGAGGTCTCCGTCCCGCTGCCGATGACGACATTGCCGGTCCAGGACGCGGCCCGTACGTCCGAGGGATGCGCGTACGTCATCAGGTCCGCGTTCTTGAACCCGCCTGGTGTGCCGTCCCAGTTGCCGATCCGCCAGATCGCGCTCGCGTTGGACGGGTCGTTCGAGGACGGGATCGCGATGCTGTTCAGCGTCGTCGTACCGCCCGCCGTGACCGCCACCGACCCGGTGTAGACGGCGAGTTCACCCTTGAAGACCGTCAGCGTGTACGTCCCCGGCAGCACTCCCGTGATCGAGAAGTAGCCGTCCGAGGCCCGCGCCGAACCCCAGTACTGGGCCGCCGAGTTGGCGAGCCCGACCGTGTACGCGTACGCCGTGTCCCGCCCGGTGATGCCCACGCCCGCCACCCGGCCCCGGCCGCCGGAGGCCACGTACCCGGAGATGCCGAGCGAATCCGCCCACGAGGTCGTGAGGTTGGCGTGGTGCAGCGCCGAGGAGGGCGCGGCGCCGTCCGTGAGTGCGATGACGTACGGGCCCTGGAGACCGAACCGCTGGCCCTCCGTCTGGTTCTCGCCGTAGTACAGGATCTCGTACAACCCGCCGCCGTCCGCGCTCTGGTGGCGCAGCAGGGAGCGGTAGAACGGGCCGCCGGACGCCTTCTCGTGGTTGCTGCGCACGACCCACAGGCCGACGCTGCCGGTGGTCCAGCCGACGTAGTCGTAGTCGATGACCCGGTTCTTCGAGTAGTGCTTGGAGCGGGTCTGGCCGTCGGACTTCTCGAAGACGTCGGCGGACTCGATGGTGGTCGGCGCGTAAGTGTAGGAATCCGGCTGGTCGTTGAGGAACAGGCCGGCCTTCACGCGCACGATGTAGCGCGTCGCGCTGACCGAGGTGTCGGCCTTGTTGGTCCACAGGTAGACGTTGTTCTCACCGCTGCGGGCCGCGTAGTAGTGCTTCAGCGTGCCGTGCGTGACGGAGATCAGGATCGTCGTACCGGACTGGGTGATCGTCACCGTGGACGCGCCGAGGCCGGACTCGACATGCGAGTTCATGCCGCCGTAGCCCTGGTACTCGGTGCCCTTGTAGGCCAGCGAGGTCAGATCGCCGTTCGTCTTGCTGACCTTGAAGACGAGACTCGCGCCGGTGTCGACGACGTAGTTCGAGCCGTCGTCGGTGTAGCCGAAACTCGCGGCCGAGGCGGTCTCGGCGAGCGGCCCGGCGAGCGCCGCCGTACCGGCCACGGCCGCCGTGCCGAGGACGAAGGTGCGGCGACGGACCGGTCTGTTCACAGAACCGGACATGGGGGTGCCTCCTTCGGGAGGTGGGGGTGCGGGTGCTTTGGAGGGTGACAGTTGAATCGATTTCGCGAAAGGGCTTTCACAGCGTGGGGGTTGGTGATGATGCGAAATCTGACGCGGGTCTAGAAAGCGCTTGTCCGGAGCGGTACGGTCCACCGCCAGGCCATGTCGTCGGACGGAGGAGCCACGGATGAGACGTTTCAACATCGCCCTGCTGGCCGCGGTGACACTGAGCACCGCCCTGTCGGCCGCACCCGCACAGGCCCACGACCGAAGGCCCCCGCTCGGCATCGACAACTGCACCGCCACCGCCTGCCACTTCGACGTCCCGCCCGGCACCTACGACGTCACGGTCCGCCTCGGCGGCGAGTCGGCCGCGAGCACGGCGATCACCGGCGAGACCCGCCGCTCCCTGCTCCCCGAGACGGCCACCGAGGCGGGCCGGACAGTCACCCGCAGCTTCACCGTGAACGTCCGCACCCCCGAGGGCGAACCCACCGGCCCCGACGGCGCCCCCGGCCTCGACCTCACCCTCGGCGGCACCGCCCCCGCACTCGCCGACATCAGGGTCACCCCCACCCGCCGTGCCCACCAGATCATCCTGATCGGCGACTCCACGGTCTGCGACCAGCCGGGCGACCCGTATTCCGGCTGGGGCCAACAGCTCCCGCAGTTCCTGCGCAAGGGCGTCTCCGTCGCCAACTACGCCGATTCCGGGGAGAGTACGGTCACCTACCTGGAGAATCCCCTGCTCTGGGGGACGGTTGAGCCGCTGATCCACCCCGGTGACCTGGTCCTCGTCCAGCTCGCCCACAACGACAAGACGACCGACGAGGCCACCTACAGGGCGAACTTGGAAACCCTTGTAACGGGTATACGGGACATGGGCGGTCGTCCGGTTCTGGTGACACCGATCGTCCGACGCTGGTTCAATGCCGACGGCACACTGAACAACAACACAGCACTGCTGGTGAACGGACTCGGCGTGGACCTGCCGGGCGTCATCCGCTCGGTCGCCGCCGCCGAGGGGGTAACACTGATCGATCTCACGGCGCAGACCAAGGCGCTGGTGGAATCGCTGGGAGTGGAAGGCTCCAAGGCGATCTATCTCTACAACGAGAAGAAGGACAACACGCACACCTCCGCGCACGGTGCCACGGTGTACGCGGGCCTGGTCCGCGACGCACTCGTCGCCCGGCATCTGCTGCCGGAGGACCGGGTACGGGTGGGTTGAGACCCGAAAGACCCCTGGGGCGTTCCGACCGGAACCGGGGCGCCCCAGGCTTCACCCGCCGCACCCGTCGCCCGTGAGAGTGAGCCGATGCAACTGCCCGCCGACGACCGCGAGTCGAGCCCCCGCACCGGCTACACCCGGGCCCACTGGGAGACGGCCGCCGACGCCCTCCTCGCCGCCGTGGAGCCCTACGCCACCGAGGACCGCGCGCTCTACCACCTCCCCGGCACCCACACCAGCTGGTCCGGCAGGCTCTCCGACGGCCTGGAGGGCTACGCCCGCACCCTCCTGCTGGCCGCCTTCCGCCGCGACGAAACGGCACTGGAACGCTACGCCGACGGGCTCGCCGCAGGAGTCGCGGGCGTCTGGCCCCGCATCGAGGACCGCAGTCAGCCCCTGGTCGAGGCGGCTTCGGTCGCCCTCGCCCTGCGCCTCACCCGCCCCCTCCTCTGGGACCGTCTCGACGAGCCCGTACGACAGCGCGCTGCGGCCTGGCTCGCCGACGCCCTCACCGCCGAACCCTGGCCCTGCAACTGGGAGTTGTTCCCCGTCACGGTCGGCGGCTTCCTTCAGGAGACCGGCCACGAACCCGACGCCTCCCGCAAGGCGATCGACCACGGCCTGGAACGCATCGAGCAGTGGTACGTCGGCGACGGCTGGTACACCGACGGCGACGGCCGCAAGTTCGACTACTACAACGGCTGGGCGATGCACCTCTACCCGGTCCTGCACGCCTGGCTCGCCGGCGACACCCGACTCCTCGACCTCTACGGCGCCCGCCTGGAGCGCCATCTCGCCGACTACGCCCGCCTGTTCGGCGGCGACGGCGCGCCGATGCACCAGGGTCGCTCCCTCACCTACCGCTTCGCGACGACGGCTCCGCTGTGGCTGGGCGCGCTCACGGGTCGTACGCCACTGTCGCCGGGGGAGACACGACGGCTGGCCTCCGGGGCGCTCCGCCATTTCCTCGACCGGGGCGCGGTGGACGACCGGGGACTGTTGAGTCTGGGCTGGCACGGCCCCAATGAGGCTGTCCTGCAAGGCTATTCGGGCCCCGCGTCCCCGTACTGGGCCAGCAAGGGTTTCCTCGGCCTGCTGCTCCCACCCGACCACGAGGTGTGGACGGCGGTCGAGGAACCGGCCCCGGCGGAGCGAACCGACGCGGTCACCGCCATCGCCCCCGCCAACTGGCTGCTCCAGTCGACCGGTTCGGACGGCCTGGTCCGCCTCCACAACCACGGCAGCGAGGACGTCCGCTACGACCCGTACTACACACGCCTCGCCTACTCCACCGCCACGACGCCGTCGACGTCGTACGACAACAGCGTGTTCGTCGGCGGCGATCCGAGCCGTACGGACATCGTGCCGTTGGGGGTGGGGGAGGGGTGGGTGGCCTCCCGGCACACTGCGGCTGCCGGGGCCCGGGTGACCAGCGTGGTGATGGCCGAGGGTGCGGTGGAGGTGCGGGCGCATCTGGTGGTGGGCGCGGCTGCCGGGACGCCGGTGCGGGTCACGGGGTGGTCGGCGGAGGACGGGCAGTGCGCCGAACTCCTCTCCCTGCACGGCCTGTTGGACGATGAGGGTGTCGTCGGTGACGGGCCCACCCTGTTCGTCGCCCTGGTCCGGCTCACCGCGGAGCCGGACCCCCGTCCCCTCGCGGAACTGGTGTCCGTGGAGGTCGACGGGGATCACGGCGTGTCCGTTCACTGGGCCGGCGGCAGGCGCATGAACTACCGGTTCACGGAGTCAGCCGGGCTGTCCGGAGGCTCGTGGCGGTCGGCGACGCCCCGTTGAGCGGGCTCGCGTAGGTCGGGGTGACCGGCGCGTACGCCCAGGTCAGAGTCCCGTTCTTCAGGACCGCTATGTCACCGCTGATCCGGGCGCTCACCACCTTGTCCGCGCTCCGGAACCTGCCGTTCCAGTCGATGAGCCGCAGGTGGGTGCCCGTGAAGGTGCCGGTGCAGGTGCCGGCCGCGCACTTGGCGCCCTTCAGGGACTCCCAGGAGACCAGGAGGCGGTCCTTGCCGTAGGGCGCGATGTGCACGTTGACGTTCTCGGTGCCGGCCGCGCTGGTGAGGTAAATCGCCTTGCCGGGACCGGAGTTGCGGTTGGCCATGAAGGCGACGGCGACCTGGTGGGTGCTCGTCTTCGGGGTCACCGTCCAGCCGCGTCCGCTGGAGTCGGCGGAGTTCTTCTTGGCCGAGGCGGCACCGCGGGAGGCGAAGGCGGTGGCGTACCGTCCGCTCGCCGACTTCACCAGATCGCCCGTGCGGCCGGGGAAGGTACCACCGCAGTACCCCGCCCAGCACTGCTCGCGCTGCACGACCGGCGCCACGTCCGGGGCGCCGATCCCGGTGGAGACGAACAGGCCCGAGCGCCAGTCGTCGAAGCACAGGGAGGTGAAGGCGCCGGTGGTCTCCGCGTGCAGCGCGATGCCCTCGTTGTGGCTGCAGCCCCAGCTCCAACCACCGCTCAGCTTGGCCCCCTTGGCACTGATGTACGCCAGCTTGTCGCCGAAGTGGCCGTCCGCGAAACCGCCCGCGCCGTGGACCACGAAGTACGCGCCGTACTTGCTGCCGTTCCAGGTGAGTTGGCCGTCGAGACCGGGAGAGGTGTCGTTGGAGGCGGTGCCGGTGAGCTTGGTGCGGAAGGTCTGCTTGCCGTTCGTGTAGCGGATGATCGCGGCGGCCGTCTCCTTCCACTTGTTGGTGTCGGCCACGCGGGTGAGCAGCGCGAAGCCGTCGTTGTGCGCGACCAGACCGCCGACCTCCTTGGCGCCCTTGACGACCGTGTCGGCGCCCGAGCGCACTCCGGCGGCGTTCAGCGGGGTCACGTGAACGCCGTCCGCGGCGGGCCAGGCCACGCGCAGGGTGCCGTTGGGGGCCACGGCCGTGGATGTCCGGGTCCACTGGCGGGTGTTGTTGTAACCGGCCGTCAGATAGGGGAACTTGGCGGCGAGCGCCACCGTGGTGCTGGTCGGGGTGAGCGTGCCGGTCGCGGCGGTGGCGGCGGCCGGGGTCTTCGCGACCGCCTTCGGGGTGGTCTTCGCGGGGGAGGCGGCCGTGGTCGCCGTAGCGGCGGTGGACGCGGAGCCGTCCGCGCTGGCGCCGATGGACGGGGACGCGGATGTGGTCGTCCCGGCCGCGGTCGAGGTGCCGCTGTCGCTGTCGCCGCCGTTCGTCGCGGCGGTCGCGTACCACGCGCCGCCCAGCAGGGCCGCGACGGCGAGCGAGCCCGCGAGCGGCTTGCGGGCGATGCGGCGGCGGTCGCGGCGACGGTGCGAAGTGGTGCGTCTTGCGTTGGTCATGCCCCCAAGTCGCCGCTCGCGCGACGGAGGTTGCCGCGCTGCCGGACGGAATCTTCCGGAGCCGACCGGAGGTGAGACCGGAGCCGTCCGGAGGTGAGACCGGAGCCGTTCGGAGGTGAGACCGGCTTCGTCCGGAGGTGAGACCGGCTCCACAGCCAGGGCGGGCCGATCCTGGTACGTTGGATGCTTTCCTGGGTATCAGACCCTTTGGACTCATCTCCGGCGAGGGACCGAGGAACCATGACCATGGACCCCGGCGACAAGCGGCTGGCGGCTGCCGTCGTGATGGACGACGACGGGCGCGTGCTTCTGGTGCGCCGCAGCGCGACCGAGAGGTTCCTGCCCCGGGTGTGGGGCGTTCCCTGCGGGAAGCTGGAGCCGGACGAGCACCCCGAGGACGGTGCGCTGCGCGAGCTCAAGGAAGAGACCGGGCTCCTCGGCGAGATCGTCCGCAAGATCGGCGAGTCGTCCTTCGTCAGCGAGTACCAGGGCCGCGAGACCAAGAACTGGCAGGACAACTTCCTGATCAGGCCGCTGACGCTGCAGATCACCCTCCCCGAGCCCGACCAGGCGTACCGCTGGCTCCGGCCGTCCGAGCTGGCCGCCTCCGGCCTCGACATCGACGCGTACAACCTGGACGTCGTACGACAGGCCCTCACGGACTTCTGACAACTCCGCCAGGTCCTCACGAACTTCTGAGCGACTCCGCCAGAGCGTTCAACGCGCCCAGATAGTCCTTCACATCGAGCGGCACCTTCGCCACCGCGCCCGGATGCGGGCCCGCGGCCGTGAACACATCGGTGTGGCGCCGCCGTTCGGCCCCCGTCTCCAGGAACAGCGTCACGGTCGGTACGTCCGTGTCGCACCACGCCCGGTGCAGAGTGTTCGCCGGGAGGGCGTAGGCGCTGCCCGCCGCGTACTGCCCCACATGCGTCAGCCGCAACCGCGCCGGTCCCGCGGGCCGCAGCGTCCAGTCGGCACTGCGCCCGGCGAGGGACTCCTCGTACCGGTCCGCCGCGATCCCCCCGTCGCCGCGCGCCTCGTACAGCTCCATCGCGAGCCGGCCCCGGACCACGTAGGAGGCAAGCGGGGAGCGGTGGTTGTGGATGTCCTCCGTGCCGATCGCCGTCGCGTTGGGATGCCAGAGGTGCGCGCGCAGCATGTGCCGGGGGCCGCCGTCGATCAGCAACAGCTTGTCGAAACCCAGGACATGACGGTACGACAGCCCGGCGCAGTGCTCGGGATCGCCCTCCCCGGAGGCGAGTTCGGCCACCAGCTCCAACAGCCGCTCGGGAGAGCCCAGTTCGGCGATGACGGCACGGGCCGCGGTCACCGTCTCCTGGTCGGACAGGTCGCCGTCCAGCGCCTCGGTCAGCAGCCGTCGCGCCGCCAGGATCTGCCGACCACCCATGCACTCACTCCCCAACTCGCCCTCACACCGGCCTCGTTCGAGTATCCGGCTGATACATCCATACGGCATGTGCGCGCAGCGCCGAAAGCCCCTGATAGGTCATCCAGATCGGCTGGCGCAGTTCCTCCGTCGTCGTGAACATGGATCCGTCCCGGCTCCAGGACCAGATCCCGTCGGTCTGCGCCGCCCACACCGCGCCCGCCGCCCCGTTCAGCCGCTCCTGCCAGGCCTCCTCCAGGCCGTCCTGCCGGGCGATCTCCAGGGCACCCCGGGTGAGCAGGGCGCGCAGGATCCAGGACGCGGTGAAGTGCCGTACGTTCAGGACCTCGTGGTGCGAGGAGTCGTCCGGGTGGCGGCGGCGCACCTCCTCCCGCAGGTTCGCGAGATCGGCGCAGGCGTCGTGCGCGGTCGCCGGGCAGGCCAGCAGCCAGCGCACCTCGTCCTCGCGCGCCGCACGCTCCACCGGCCCCTCGCCAAGGACCCGGGCCGCCCGGTCCAGGGCGACCACGGCCTGCGCGGTGTGCACGGCGGAGGGCTGGGTGGGCTGCCGGACGACGGGTCGGTCCGGGTGCGCGGGCCACGGCAGCGCCGACAGCCGGTGGCTCCAGCAGCGGCGGTGCTGGCGCTGCGGGTCGGAGAGCGCGCCGTCGACCAGGGCGTCCCGCAGCACGGGAAGCGTCGGCGCGTCCGGTGCCGCGCGCAGCAGCCCCCGCATCACGGTGGTGACGACGTGGGTCAACGCCCGCCCCGTACTGTCGAGTTCGGGCGTGAATCCGGCCTCGCAGCGCGCCACCTCGTCCGCCAGCCGCTCCCGCGAGGCTCCCGCCCGGGCCAGTGCGCCCAGCACCATCGCGGTGACCTCAGGGCGGGCCACCGCGCCCTGCGAACGGGCCGACCAGCCGCCGCCCTGCAGCCGTAGCCGCCACAGTGTGTCGATGAGATCGCCGGTGTGCAGCCGTCCGTCCGGCACGCCCAGGTCCAGCACGATGTGCAGGCCGTACGCCGTGGCCAGCGAGGTCGGCCGGGCCGGGCCGTCCAGCTCCTGGAGGGAGTGCGGCCACCCGATGAGACGGCCGCGCACCGGGTCGTCGACCTCGGAGACCTGGGCGACGAGGGCGTCGTAGGCGGAACCGAACACCTCCGGCAGCGGGCCGGGGACGGCCGGTGCCGGGGGAGCGGGGGCGGTGAGCGGTGACGGTCCGGTCGTGCGGGCGCGGAGCAGGGCCGCCGCGAGCCAGGTCATGCCGGCCGTGGCGAGGCCGCTCAGCCCGGAGATCAGATACTTCGCCGGTGCTCCGTCGATCGAGTCGGGCAGCACCTCGAACAGGAACTGGAACACCGCGTATCCGGCGGCCACACATCCGAACCGGCCCAGCCAGCCTACGAACCGGGCCGGCGGACTCCCGCCCTGCGGTACCGGACCGGGCGCTCCCGGCGCTCTCAAGGGACCACGTCCCAGCTGCTGTTGAGACAAGTCGCGCTCCCTCCCCCCAGGGTGGCACGTGGCATTCGCGAAGCTTCCAGTCTAAGTGGTCAGGGATGCGCCTGTGGTGTGGACCGGAACGAGCGTCTCCGTCAGTCGGCCGCGGCCTCCCGGGGCCAGTGCGTCAGGGCCATGTGCAGCGCGTCGACCACCCGCTCCCACGACCGCTGAACATCACGCGGCGCGCCGAAGCCGCCGGTGGACTCCAGGGCGCAGTAGCCGTGGAACGTACTGCGCAACAGGCGTACGGCGTCGGTGAGATCGGGTTCCTCCAGGCCGTAGGCGCGCAGCAGGCCGTAGGTGAGCTCGGCGGTGCGCCGGAGGGCGGGGGAGGCGGCGACCAGGGTCTGGTCGATACGGATCTGGGTGGCCGCGTACCGGCCCGGGTGCGCCAGGGCGTAGGCACGGTAGGCGTCGGCGAACGCGGCCAGCGCGTCCCGGCCGGAGCGGCCCGCAACGGCGACGGCGATACCGTCGATCAGCTCGCCGCCCGCGAGGAACGCGACCCGGGTGCGCAGGTCCTGGAGGTTCCTGACGTGCGAGTACAGGCTCGCGTCCTTCACGCCGAAGCCGCGGGCCAGCGCGGACAGACTGACGTTCTCGAAGCCGACCTCGTCGGCGAGGTCGGCCGCCGCCGCCACGACGCGGTCGGCGGTGAGTCCCGCACGCGGCACGGTGCACCACCTCTCCTCTGACCTGCGGTAACTGGAGACCCTAGGACAATAGCCAGTAACAAGAGGAGTGCTCCGCGTGTTTCCACACCGCCGCCGCCGGTTTCCGGCACCAGACTTGACCACCATGGACGACGACTCCGGCACCCCCGCCCCCGCTCCCACCGGCCTCCGCGCCACCGCACTCCTCGGCCGCCCCAAGCTGTGGCTCATCCCCACCGTGCTGACCGGCCTGCTCGCGCTGCTGCTGTCCCTGCTCTACATGGGCGGCATCGTCAACCCCAACCGCGAGCTGAACGACCTGCCCATCGCCCTCGTCAACAGCGACACGGGCAACCCGCTCCCCGGGCAGCAGCAGAACCTGGGCACCCAGATCGCCCACTCCATCGTCACCGACACCAGCAGCCGCGCGGCCGGCTGGCGCCAACTCACCAGAGCCCAGGCCCAGAAGGAACTCGACGCCGGCAAGGTCTACGGCGCCCTGGTCATCCCCGCCCGCTTCACTGACTCCGTCGCCGCGCTCACCACCACGAACGCCACCGCCCGGCCCACGATCACCGTGCTCACCAACCCCGGCAAGGGCAGCCTCGGCTCCTCCCTCGCGAGCAAGATCTCCACGACCGTGGCCCAGAAGGCCTCGCTCACCATCGGCAAGCAGCTCACGGCGGCAGCCCCGAAGGCCGACTCCACGCAGAAGCTGCTGCTCGCCGACCCGGTCGCCGTCGTCACCCAGGTCGGCCACCCCATCGGCAGCAACAGCGGCATCGGTCTGACCGCCTTCTACTACACCCTGCTGCTGGTCCTGGCCGGTTTCATGGGCGGCAACGTCATCAGCAACGGCGTCGACACGGCTCTCGGCTACGCCGACAACGAGATCGGCCCCTGGCACACCCGCCGCCCCACGGTCCCCATCAACCGCACGCAGACTCTCCTCCTGAAGATGGTCATGACGGCCGGCATCACCCTCCTCAGCGTCTCCCTGATCATGCTCGCCGCCGTCAGCATCCTCGGCATGGACGCCACCCACATCCCGCTGCTGTGGATCTACTCCTACTGCGCGGCCCTCGCCGTCGGCCTCGGCGTGCAGGCCATCAACGCCGCGTTCGGCGGGATCGGCCAGCTGGTCTCCATGTTCGTGTTCATCGTCCTGGGCCTGCCGTCCTCCGGCGCGACCGTCCCCCTCCAGGCCGTCCCCGGCTTCTACCGCTTCCTCTCCCACTTCGAGCCCATGCGCCAACTCAGCGACGGAGTAAGGGCGATCCTCTACTTCGACGCACGCGGCGACGCGGGCCTGACCCGCGCCTGGACCATGATCGGCGTCGGTACGGCCATCGGCCTGATCTTCGGTTTCGCGATGGTCCAGTACTACGACAGGAAGGGCCACAAACGCCTGACCCCACAGCCGATGGGCTGAGCGGCAACTGCCGGCCCGGACAACCTGCGCAGCCGCGTGGCCGGTGCGTACAGCACGGTCAACTACGGGATACGTCCGCTGGGACAAGGACCGGCCGCGGAGGCCGTCAGCCACCCGGAGTGACCCGAGGCGCGGAGGCCCAACCCCTTCGGCGGCAAAGGGACTTCGCCGGTCCTGAGCGGCTCGTGCGCGCACGCCCAGGACCGGGGTCCTACCCGGTCAACTCGATCAGCCCACGCAGAGCTTCACGTTCACGGTGTCGCCCGTTTTCACGATCTTCGGGGCGTGGGGGGTCACTTCGACCACCGAGTCCGGCTTGCAGCCCGAGCTGTTCACGCTGCTCACCGTGCCGAGCTTGATGCCGGCCTTGAGGAATCGCCCCTTGGTCGTGCGCAGGTCCGTGCCCGTGAAGTCGATCGCGACGGGGCCTCCCCCCTTGCCGAAGTCCAGCAGCAGGATGGCCTTCTTGTAGTCGGAACCCTTGGTGGTCGCCGTGGTCATGGGCTTCTCCGCCGTCGTCGGCGAGGTGCCGCCCGTCATGGACGCCAGGGCCGTGCCGCCGCCCGCCGCGATCAGGACCGCGGCGAAACCGGCGATGAGGGTGGCCCGCCTGCGGCGGGTGCGGTGGACCATGCCGGCCGTGTCGAAGGCCGGGGAGTCGGTGGAGGGCGCGAAGTCGTTCATGGCGTTGATCAGTTCCTCTTCGAAAGGTGTGCAGCCGGAGGACCGCGGGTCGTACGAACTCATTGGGTTCCTTCCGTGAGCTGCTGTGGCGAAGAGGCGGAGAGTGCGGGGAACTGGCTTCTCAACTGGCCTATTCCACGGGCCAGCTGGGAACGGACGGTGCTCTGCGAGATCTTCAGGTCCGCCGCTATCTCGGCGTCCGACAGATCGTGGAAGTACCGCAGCACCACCACCGTCCGCATCCGCATGGGCAGTTGCTGCAGGGCGCGCACCAACTGGTCACGGCTGTCGATCCGTCCGTACTCGTCACCCGGCGCGGCAGGCTCGCCGTCGACCGGGTGCTGAGCCGTACGGCGGAATCTTCGCCAGCGGTCGTTGGCGAGGTTGACCATGATCCGTTGTACGTACGCGTCCGGGGCGTCCTTGGCGCTGATGATGCGCCACTTGCGGCAGGCCCGCTCCAGGGTCTCCTGGACCAGGTCCTCCGCCGCGTCGCGGCTGCCCGTCAGGACGAAAGCGCCCCGGAACAGCGCGGCCGACCGGGCGGCGACGAATCCATGGAAGTCTCCCTCCGTCGATCCAACTCCGTTGCTTCCCGCGTCCGTTGCTCACTGGCTGCCAGATCCACACGCTCCTCCCTTCCTGTCACCCCTCCTCGACGGGAAAGCCCATGGATCTGCTGCACGGCGATGACGTGACCTGGGTCACGCCGTCGACAGCCTCCTCGTCAGCCCGGCCGCCGCCAGCGCCGCCACGGCCGGCGTCGCCAACGCCAACCGCAGACTCGTCGCCCCCGCGAGCAGCCCCACCGCGGGACCCGCGAGCAGGAACCCCGGCCACTGACCGATCGTGATCACCGACACCCCTTCGCCGGGCGGGACTTCGGGCTGCCGCCCGGCCAGCGCGATCACCACGGGCATGACGCACGCCAGACCGAGTCCTACGATCGTGAACCCGGCCAGCGCGAAGGTCAGTCCGGGGTGCGCGAGACCAACTGCCGTTCCCAGTACGACCGTCAGCAATGACATCCGGACGTAGAGACGCCGGCCCAGCCGGGCCACGAAACGGTCGCCCACCAGCCGCCCGGCCAGGATCGCCACGGTGAAGCACGTGTAGGTCGCCGCGCCCAGCGCCGCACCCGCGTCCAGATAGTCGGCCGTGAACACCGAACTCCACTGCGAGGCCGCGCCCTCGACGAAGGATGCCAGGAACGCGATGGAGGCCAGCAGCACCAACTGCGGTGTGAAACGGTCCTTGAGCGGGCGGCGCCGTTCCGCCGGCGAAGCCGTCTCGTCGGGCAGTCGGCCGCCCAGTGTCAGGAGCAGTGCGCCAAGTACCGTGCTGCTCACCGCCAGTTGGAGCCCGGGTGACACGCCGACAGCCGCGGCCAGGGTGCCCAGTGCCCCGCCCGCCAGCACTCCGCAGCTGTAGCAGGCGTGGAACCGGGACATCAGCGGGCGGCCGTGGGCGTGTTCCGTCGCGACGGCGAGGGTGTTGACGGGCGTGTTCAGGGACGTCGCCGACAGCCCCCACACCGCGAGGCCGAGCACCAGTGCCGGTACGGCCGAAGCCCCCGCCAGCACCGGTGCGTTGAGCAGTACCAGGACCGTCGCCGCAAGGCACAGCAGCCGGGTGCTCACCCGGCCGATCAGCACGGTCACGAGGGCCAGGGCGACCAGATCGCCGACGGCCGAGGCGCTGGACACCACGCCCCAGCGCGCGGTGTCCAGCCCCACCTGGTCGCGGATCGCGGGGATCCGCGCCATCCAACCGCCTTGTGTGGAACCGAGGATGACGAAGACCAGGCCGACCGCGAGCCGTGCCCGTAAGTCGGACGGGACCGCTGTCGCGGTCACCCGTTCACCCCCGTGTAGTTGCTGAGGCTCCACCGCCACAGCAGCCGCGCCCCGAGATACGTCAGCAGGCCCACGAGGGGCGAGCTCGCCGCCAGCCAGTACGGCACCCCGATGTCGTGGCCGTGCCCGGTGAGTACGGCCGCCGGGAGGAAGGCGACGAACGCGAGCGGAAGGCCGTAGGTGAGGAAGCCGCCCACCGCGCGGGGCAGGACGTTGAGCGGGTAGTTGCCGAAGGTGCCCAGGAGGTCCTCCAGCCAGCGGCTCCAGTAGTCGGCCGACGGGTAGCGGAGGGAGGCGCTCGCCACGGTCGTGAACAGGGCCGCCTCCAGGAGCATGCCGCCGATGAGCGCGGCGATCAGGTAGGCGATGCGGCCCGCCGTCCAGTCCAGGTGGCTGCGGCTGAGCGCGCCCACCATGAGGCCGCCCGCCACCGTGAGGTCGCCGATCGCGTTGGTGGGGAAGTACTCCAGCTGCGCCTGGCGGTGGACCGGCATCGGCCGCACCAGGTAGATGTCGATGCGGCCTTCCTGGATGTAGCGGCCGAGGCCGTGCATACGGCCCAGGAACAGCACCATCAGCCCGTGCGCCATCATCCGCGTCGCCGGGATCAGCAGCACGTCCGAGCTGTCCCAGCCGCCCATTCCGGAGAACCGGGTGAGCAGCACCGTCGCGAACACGATCACCGACACCTGCCAGATCGCGCCGATCGCGATCATCAGCAGGAACTCGGTCCGGTATTCGAGCTGGGCACGGAAGTTGAGTCGTGTGATACGCCACACGATCCGGACGGCTTTCATAGGCATCAGCCTCCTTGCGAGACGACCCGGCGGGCGGCGCGCCGCCACAGGAACCGGGTGAACAGGGACAGGGCCGCCACCCAGGCGGCCTGCAGGGCGAGTTGGGCGCCCGCGTCGGACAGCGGGATGCGGCCCACGTAGATCGAGAGCGGCACGCTGAGCGTCGCCTGGAACGGCAGGAAGCGGCTCATCGTGATGAACCAGTCCGGGAAGAACCACAGCGGCGCGTACACACCGGACAGCAGGTTCTGCGCGAAGATCAGGATGAGCATCGCGGCCCCGTTGCGGAGCGTCCAGAAGCACAACTGGTCGATGAGGAGCATGACGTAGTACAGGACGAGCTGCCCCAGCAGCATGCTCAGCGTGAACACCCCTGCAACGGCAGGTGACTTGGGCGGTTCCACCACCCCGGCCGCGAGGCAGACGGCGTATCCCGTCAGCGCCCAGGCCAGCCCGTACAACTGCTCGCCGAACGCCCGCAGCGCGTAGTAGCGCTGGGGCGGCAGCGGACGCAGATACCAGTAGATGATCGTGCCGAAGTGCATGTGCTGCAGGACCGTGTCCCGGCCCGCGTACTGGTCCAACTCCCGCAGCCGGGAGGCGAGTACGGCCAGTACTGCGTACGTCACCGCCTGGTCGCGGGTGAGTCCCGCGGTGGTGCCGGTCTGGGAGTACAGGCCGCGCCAGAGGGACGCCACCAGCACGATCTGCACCGTCAGCCGGAGCAGGGCGGCGGTGATGCGGGGCGGGGCGAGGAGTTCGCCGAGCGGGGTGACACGGGCGGCGCGCCAGGCGTGCAGGGCGGCCACCTCAGGTCTCCTCGGCGCGCGGTCCGGCCTGGACGTACGCGGCCCGCATCACGTCCTCCAACTCCGCCTCGTCCATGGCGATCTCGGTCACCTCGTACCGCTCGATGACCTGTTTCAGGGCTTGGTGGACGGTCGGCCCCCCGGTGCCGTCCGGGCCGAAGACGAGCTGCGGTCCGTCCCGCCGTACCAGTGCGATGCCCGGCAGCGATACGACCTCGGCGTGCGCGTCGGCCAGCGTCGCGCGGATCTGCCAGGTCGAGCCGAACCTGCGGCGGATCTCGTCGAGGGTGCCGTCCAGCACCAGCCGGCCGTGGTTGATGAGGACGACCCGTTCGGCGAGCCGGGCCACCTCGGTCATGTCGTGCGTGGTCAGCAGGACCGTACGGCCGCGCTCCTCCACCTGGTGGCGCAGGAACTCGCGCACCTGCTCCTTCACGACCACGTCCATGCCGATGGTCGGCTCGTCGAGGAAGACGACCGGCGGGTCGTGCAGCAGCGCGGCGGCCAGATCGCAGCGGACGCGCTGGCCGAGGGAGAGATGGCGGACGCGGGTGTCCCAGAAGGACGACAGTTCGAGGATGTCGTCGAACTCCCGCAAGCGGGCCGCGTGTTGGGCCTTCGGCACCTCGTAGATGTCCCGCAGGATCGAGAACGACTCGCGCACCGGCAGGTCCCACCACAGCTGGGTCCGCTGCCCGAACACCGCCCCGATGTTCCGGGCGTTGCGCTCCCGCTCCTCGTACGGCACCACGCCCGCCACCCGGGCCTCGCCGGAGGTGGGCCTGAGGATGCCCGTGAGGATCTTGATGGTGGTGGACTTGCCGGCGCCGTTCGGGCCCAGCAGGGCGAGGAGTTCACCCGGGGCGACATCGAACGTGACGTCGGAGACGGCGTGCTTGGGCACGCGGTCCGGGTTGACGAGAGAGCGCAGACCGCCGACGAAGCCCGGGCGGCGGACAGTTGTGTGAAAGGTGCGGGACAGCCCCCGGACCTCGATCTGATGTGCCGTTCGCGTGCTGCTCGCGTTCACTCGATCAGCCTTCGCGTGAGCAGGAACAGGGCCTTCATGATGCGGACCTCCTCGTCAGTCGGATCAGCCGGAGCGTCGCCAGCAGCGACGCGCCCGACATCGCGGTCAACAACCAGGGCACCGCGTGGATCCCGGCGGCCTCGATCCCGACGCCGAGCAGCGGTGGAGCCGCCCCCCCGCCGACATTCGAGGCCGCCATCACCCACGCCCCGGCCCGCTCGGCCTGGGGGAGCGCCCTGTTGAGCCAGGAAAGTCCCGTCGGGAAGACCGGTGCGATGAACAAGCCAACACCGGCGTACGCCACCGGTGCCACTCCTTTAACCAGCGTCAACAGCAGACACACCGTCATCCCGACCGCGCACACCGCGAGGATGCGCTCGGGGGAGTACCGCAGGGTGATCGGCACGACGAGGAAGCGGCCCGCCGTCATCATCAGCCAATAGACGGAGGTCGCCGACGCGGCGACGGCCGCCGTGTAGCCGACCGTCTCCAGGTGCGTGGGCTCCCAGCCGCCGACGCTCGCCTCGACCGCCACGTTGAGGATGTAGAGGACGAGGAACCCGACGAGGACCCGTGACAGGCCCAGGCCGACGCTTCCTCTCTCCGCTGGTGGATCGTCAGATACACGTGTACGTACGCCACTTGAACCCGCGAACGCCAGCACCGCCGCCAGTGCCGCGCACACCCCGAACGCGTACGGATAATTGTCCGGACCGAGCCAGGCCATCATCGCCGGGCCGAGCACCGCGCCGATGCCGTAGTGGGCGTTGAGCACGTTCAGCATGGCGGTGGAACGGTTGCCGAAGCCGACGGCGAAGAGCTGGTTGAGGCCGTAGTCGATGCCGCCGAAGCCGAGCCCGCACAGGAACGCCGCGGCCAGCGCGAGGGGCCAGTTCGGCGCGAGCGCGAAACCCGCGCCGCCCGCAGCCATCAGGCCGTAACCCCACACCAGCAGCGCCCGGTTGCTGATCCGGGAGTGGATCGCGTTGAAGGCGAGCACACCGGCGACCCCGCCCGCGAAGTGCAGACTCAGGCCGAGCCCGGCGGCGGACGGGGAGAGCCCGAACTCGTGGCGCAGGCCCGGTATCGCGGGCCCGTAGAGGGCCTGGAGCATGCCGATGAGAACGAAGCCGACGCAGGACGCGACCGCGGCCGACCGGCTGAAGAGCCGGTCGGCCACAGTCGATGTCACGGCCGCGCCGAGAACACGAAGGAGAACTCGGCGGGTTCGGCGTTCAGGAAGTACTGCGGGAGCGGGCCCGGGCCGCAGGACTGCGAGCCGATGCCGTGCTGCCCGTGGTCGAGGTTGACCCACACCGTGCCGGTGGGCGTGAGGTCCGTGCGGTGGGTGGCCGCGTCCAGCTGTTCCGTCGTCCAACGGCGGGCCGTGAACCAGAACTCCGGGTCGCCGTCGATCCGCAGCCCGCCCAGCTCCGCCCAACGGACGTCCGGACGGGCGCCGTTCTCCTGCGGACGGACGTAGGGAGTCTGGAGGCCGTCGACCGTGGACTCCCAACGGCCCAGCAGCAAGGCCGACTTGGTGTCCGGGTACCCCTCGCTGGGTCCGCCGCCGAACCACTTCACAGCCTCGGTGCCCGCGTCGAGCCCGAAGCGGACGCCGAGCCTCGGCAGTGGTACCGGCCAGTCGCCCTCGGGTGCCACGGACACCGTCAGCCGCAGCCGATCGCCGTCCGAGGTCCAGCGGTACACCGTGGCGAGCCCGATCTCCCAGGCGGCGGGCGCCACCCGGGTCCGTACGGTCAGCGCGTCCTCGCTCAACTCCACCCCGTCCAGGCGGTGTCGCATCCGGTGCAGCCCCAACTTGCGCCAGAGCAGGCCGTAGCGGATGTCCGTCTGCCAGGACGCGCCGTCGTCGTTGTCGGTGGTCGCCCGCCATACGTCCAGGCGGAGGGCGGTGACGTCCACCGCGCCGATCGACTTCAACTCGCCGGTACGGGCGTCGAAGGAGGCCGGGCCGAGAGTGATCCGCCGCTCGCCGAGGACGGGAGCGGAGGTGGCGGGGACATACGGCAACGGGCGTGTGGTGAGCGGGATTTGGCCCCAGCCCACCACATGGCCGACGGGAGCCCACGCGGTGTCGGCCGCCAGCAACGCCCGTACGGTCCACTGGGATTCGGCGCCGTCGGACTCCACGGGCGGTGCCGGCAGCTTCACATCGGCGGACTCGCCCGGTGCGAGCGGCGGCACCGTCAGCGGGCCCGACTCGACCGTCTCGCCGTCCACTTGGTAGGACCACTGGAAGACGAATGCGGACAGGTCGGCGAAGTCGTGCTTGTTGGTGACCCGCACGGAGCCGTCGTAGTCGTCGGGGCCGTCGATGGAGACCGGCTCGACGACCTTCTTGAACTCGATCAGACCGGGGGAGGGGACGCGGTCCGGGAAGAGCAGGCCGTCGCAGACGAAGTTCCCGTCGTGCAGCTCCTCGCCGAAGTCGCCGCCGTACGCGAAGCCGTAGCGCTCGTCCTTGATGCCGTGGTCGATCCACTCCCAGATGAAACCGCCCTGGAGCCGGTCGTACGACTCGAAGAGGCGCTGGTAGTCGGCGAGTCCGCCGGGGCCGTTGCCCATGGCGTGGCCGTACTCGCAGAGGACGAAGGGGAGTTGGCGGCGTTTGTGGGTGCCGCCGTCCAGGTCCTGGCCGATGCGCTCGACCTCGGCGTGGGAGGCGTACATCCGTGAATAGACGTCCGTGTCACGGGAGTTGATGTCGCCCTCGTAGTGCACGAGGCGTGAGCGGTCCCGGCCGTGGATCCACTCGGCCATGGCGGTGAGACCGCGGCCGGTGCCGGCCTCGTTGCCGAGGGACCAGATGACGATCGACGGGTGGTTCTTGTCCCGTTCGACCATGCGGGCCGCGCGGTCCAGCAGGGCCGGCGTCCAGCGGTCGTCGTCAACGGGGTTGTCGCGCCAGGCCTGTTCGGTGAAGCCGTGGGTTTCGAGGTCGCACTCGTCGATGACCCACAGGCCGTACTCGTCGCACAGGTCCAGGAAGTCCGGGTGCGGCGGATAGTGCGAGGTGCGGACGGCGTTGATGTTGTGCCGCTTCATCAGCAGCACGTCCTCGCGCATGGTCTCCAGGTCGAGGGCGCGGCCCTTCTCGGGGTGCCACTCGTGGCGGTTGACGCCCTTGAAGAGGATCGCCTTCCCGTTGACCTTGATCAGGCCGTCGGAGAGTTCGACGGTCCGGAAGCCGATGCGCAGCGGGACGCGTTCGCCTTCCGTCGTCAGCAACCCCTCGTACAGGTAGGGGAGTTCGGCTGTCCACGGCCGCACCGGGACGGTGACCGACTCGCCCGTCGCGACATCGATGTCCAACGCGGGCACGGTGATCCGGCCGTCGACGTCGGAGTCGACGCGCAGAGTGCCCGCGCCGCCGAGGTGGTCGTAGGAGGCGTGGACGAAGAAGTCGAGGGCGCTGCCCGGCGGGCGGTGCAGCAGGGTGACGTCACGGAAGATGCCGGGCAGCCACCACTGGTCCTGGTCCTCCAGGTACGAGCCCGCCGACCACTGGTGGACGCGGACGGCCAGCACGTTGCCGCCGGGCTTGAGCAGGTGTCCGACCGCGAACTCGTGCGGCAGCCGGGAGCCCTTGAACTCGCCGATGTCCGTGCCGTTCAGCCAGACGCGGGCGCAGGACTCCACGCCGTCGAAGCGGAGCACCGCCCCGCCGTCCGAGGGCCACTCGGACGGCAGGTCGAAGACACGGAGGTGGTCGCCGGTCGGGTTCTCGGTCGGGACGTGCGGCGGGTCGACCGGGAAGGGGTAGAGGTGGTTCGTGTAGATGGGGGAGCCGTGCCCTTGCAGGACCCAGTGGCCGGGGACCGTGACCTCGGCCCAGTCCCCGGCGTCGTAGCCCTCCTCGGCGAACGAGTCGTCCTCGGCGTCGGCCGTCGCCGACACACGAAGACGCCAACTACCGTTGAGGGACAGTGACTTCGCGTCCGAGGCCGCGTACCGGGCGCGGGGCGGGAGGGCTCCGCTGCCCGGTGAGACGTCCTCGATGTAGTCGGCGGCGGTGCTGGAAGTCATCGGTCTCCAGGTCGTGAGATGCGGGTGTCAGCCCTTGATGCCGGTCTGCGCGATCCCCTGCACCAGCCAGCGCTGGAGGAAGAGGAACACGAACACCAGGGGCAGGATGGAAATCGCGGTGGCCATGAAGATCTGGTGGAAGACGACGGTCTGGTTGGTCATGTACGAGGAGAGCGCGACCTGGACGGTCCAGGCACCAGGATCCTGGCCGATGACCAGCGGCCAGAGGAAGGCGTTCCAGCCGCTGATGAAGGTGATCGTGGCGATCGCGGCGAAGAAGTTCAGCGAGTTGGGCACCACGACCTTCCAGTACGCGCCCCAGTAACCGAGTCCGTCCACGCGTGCCGCCTCCTCCAACTCCTTGGGGAACCCCAGGAAGTACTGCCGGAAGAGGAAGCAGGTGAAACCACTGAACAGGCCCGGGATGATGAGACCCCGGTAAGTGTCGACCCAGCCCAGGGACGAGACGAGGACGAAGCTCGGCACGAAGGTGACGGCCGTCGGAACCATCAGGGTGCCCAGGACGAGGTAGAAGATCTTGTTGGAGTGCTTGTACGGGATGCGGGCCAGGGCATAGCCGGCCAGCGAGCACACCAGCAGGATGCCCACGGTCATGGAGACGGCGACGACCAGCGAGTTCCACATCGACCGGGCGAAGTCCACCGAGGTGTCGTCGAAGAGGTCGCTGACGTTGCTCCACTGCAGGTTCGTGGGGAAGAACTTCCAGTGTTCCCCGGTGATTTCGGCATCGGTGGAGAGTGCGTTGCGGACCAGCAGATAGAACGGGACGAGGAAGAGGAAGGCGGCGACGCCGGTGGCGATGTACAGGCCCGTGTTGCCGAGGACGCCTCCGCGCCTCGTACGCCGCTTCTTGCTCAACTGTGGTGCGGTGGTGGTCACTTGGCCTCCTCACCCCTTCCGAAACCCATGAGCTTGCCCTGGAACAGGGTGACGATGATGATCAGCAGGGTCAGGATCACGGCGCCCGCGCTGCCGGCGCCGTAGTCCTGGTTCTCGCCGAGCGCGGTGTAGTACAGCTCGACGAGGGGCGGGCGGCCCCAGGTGGTCTTGGACAGGAGGTTGAAGAACTCGTCGAAGGCCTGGTAGGCGGCGATGAGCAGCAGCAGGATCACCGCGGTCGAGGTGGCCCGCAGCTGCGGCAGTGTGATGTACCGGAAGGTCTGCCAGCCCGGCTTGGCGCCGTCGATCGCGGCTGCTTCGTACAGCTCGCCCGGGATGTTCTGCAGTGCGGCCAGGAACAGGATCATGTAGAAACCGGACTGCAGCCACAGACGCGCGGTGACGATCACGAACCAGTACCAGGGCGGGCTGGGGTTGGACAGCCAGGCGATGTTCTCGACCCCGAACCAGCCGATGATCGTGTTCATCAGGCCGAAGCGGACGCCGCTGAAGATGGACATCTTCCAGATCAGGGCCGCCGCGACATAGCTGCACGCGGTAGGCAGGAAGAACACCGACCGGAAGAAGGCCCGCATGAACCGGAGCCGGTTCACCAGCAGAGCGAGGCCCAGCGACAGGGCCCAGGTGGTGGGCACGATGAACGCGGCGAAGACGGTGAACGTGCCGAGCGAGCCGACGAAGTCGGGGTTCGTCAGCATGTAGGTGTAGTTGTCGAAACCGACGAACCTGCTCGGTGTGACGGTGAAGCGTGCCTCGAAGAAGCTGAGGTAGATGCTCCAGCCGATCGGCACATAGACGAAGATCATCAGTCCGAGGAGGAACGGGCCGATGAAGAGCCAGAAGTTGAAGGTGCGGTTGCCCCGCAGACCCCGCCGCGGCTTGGCCGAAGTGGCCTTCGCCGGGGCGGGGTTCGCGAGGTCGCGCGTCGTGGTCGTCGACATGTCCAGTCCGTCCGGGCCTATCCGAACAGCTTCTTGAGCTCGCGGTTCACCGCCGTGTCGGCCTTGTCGAGAGAGGCCTCCGGGTCACCGCCCTTGCGCACGGAGTTGGCGAAGACGTCCTCCAGCGCGGTGATCATCGCCTGGGTCCAGCCGATGTTGTCGAAGTGGCCGAACTCGTTGAAGAGCTTGACGCCCTCGGCGGGCAGCCCGGACTTGAGCTTGGTGGCCCCGGCGGCGATCGAGGCGCGCGGCGGGATGTGGAAGCCGTAGGAGGTGGCCCAGTCCTCCTGGTCCTTCTTCTGGTCGATCCACAGCCACTTCACGTACTCCTTGGCCGCGTCGACGTTCGCGCCCTTGGCGTTGACGAACATCGACCAACCGCCGTTGTAGACCGACTGCTTGCCGGAGTCGATGGTCTTCGGGAACGGGAAGATGCCGATGTCGTCGCCGAGCGCCTTCTGGAACTGCGGCATCGCCCACATGCCGCAGAACTGGATGGCGCACAGGCCCTGGTTGAGCGCGGACGGGTCCCAGTAGTCCGTCGGGGCGTCGAGCAGCAGGTCGCCGCTGGTGAACAGCTTGCGCATCTTCTTGATGCCCTCGATGACGCCGGGCGTGTGGTAGGCGATCTGGTTCTGGGCGTTGAGGGTGTCGGCGCCGGCCGACCAGATCATGGGGTTGATGACCGCGTGCAGGTCGTTGCCGATGTACAGGCCCTTGACCTTGCCGGTGGTGAGCTTCGCGGCGGCCTCGATCAGCTCGTCGAGGGTCTCCGGCACCTTCACACCGGCCTTCTCCAGGAGGGAGGGCCGGTAGAAGAAGAACTGCGGGTCGTCGATCATCCGGACGCCGTAGATCTTCCCGTCCACCGTGTGCGAGGCGATGTCGGCCGGATTGAAGTCGGCCTTGACCGGGTCGATGATGTCGCTCAGGTCGGCCACCTGACCGCTCTTCACCATCTGGATCTGCGGGTGGAACTCGAACATGTCCGGCGCGCTCTTGGTGAGCAGCGTGGCGAACAGCTTGCTCTCGTAGTCGCTGCTGGTGATCCACTGGGTGGCCACATTGGCCTTGGAGTAGGCCTTCGCATAGCGCTTGATGGCCTGTTCGGTCCCGGCCTCGCCGTAGGCGTGGAACATCTGGGTGAGGTTCTTGCCCGAACCGCCGCTTCCCCCACGCCCGTTGTTGCCCCCGCACGCGGCCAGCGTGCCGGCCGCGGCCATTCCCGCTGCCGCCCGGAATATCGATCGGCGGGACCAGTTGCTGTTGCTCATTGCCGACATGGTGACGTCCTTGTCTCTCGCGCGGCTGCGGCTCCACGGCTCAGCTGCCCGTGGCTGAATTCGAGGTGCGGTGCGGGACGTTAACCTTCGGCTAAGGCTTCGGCAAGGGGTTGGACGAAGCCTGTTCGAAGCGTTGTGCAAGGTTCGGAATACCGGACGTGACGAAGGTGCGGGCCGCCACGCGGTCGGCCCGCACCAGGTGTCAGGTGGTCATCAGACTTTCGACCAGGCCTCGTTGGCCCCGCCGTTGCAGCTGTACAGGATCACTCTGCTGCCGTCGGCGGTCGCCTGACCGCTCACGTCGAGACACTTCCCGGACGCCTCGCTGAGGATCTGCCCGTTGGCGTTCAACAGCCACCGCTGGCCGGGATCACCCGTGAAGGCGGCTGCGGTCGTCAGCCCCGAACTCCCCACCGTCAGATACCCGTTGGCCCCCTTCAGGCCACCCTTCGCGTCGTACGACCATGTCTGCTCCGCCCCGCCCGTGCAGGTGCCGATCGCGGCCCCCGAGGCGTCCGCCGTCAGGCACTTCCCGGACTGGCTGCCCTGCAGGGCGCCGGTGATCGCCGTCGAACTCCCGTGGCCCGCCTGGCCCTTCCGGTCCTTCTGGTCGAGGACGTACGTCGTGATCGAGCGGGCGGCGAGGGTCGTGGAGACCGTGGAGCCACTCACCTCCGGCTTGGCGACCTTCGCCCAGTTCTCCGTGGCCGAGGTCCGCACGGCCTGCGTCGCCCGCACCGGCGTCCTGCTGTTGAAGTGCAGGTCGAGCGGAGTGTCCGTGGTGTTCTGGTTGTTGACGACGACGACCCACTTGCCGTCCCGGTCGTACGAGGTCACCTCCACACCGCTCGGCGCGCCCGTCACGTTGTGCGCGACGGAGCCCGGCCGGACGAACTTGCTGTACTGGCCCAGCGCGTAGTACCGCTTGGTGAAGTACAGGCTCTGGTTGCCGTCCGTCGCGTAGTCGGGGTCGTAGTAGATCAGCCCGTCGTTCCAGCCGACGTCGTTGCGCGCGGCCGGGTCCGTGCCGTAGCCGCTGGCGAGGGCCACCCACCACTGGAACGCCGAGTCGTGTGCGCTCGCGAAGTCCTTGTACATGATCCGGGACATCAGCAGGGCGTTGTCGATCGTCGGGTCGTACTCCTGGTTCCAGCCCGTGCTGCCCTTGCCGAAGCAGCAGATCTCGGTGGCCCAGGAGGGCTTGCCGACCGTCTTCGCCGTCTCGTAGACATTGCCCAACTGGCCGTCGTTCGGGTTGTTGTACGTGTGATGTGCCAGCTCGGACACGTACTGGGCGGTGTCCGGCTGCGCGATCCACTGCGGGACCTCGGTGCTGAAGCTCACCGTGCTGCTCGACTCGTCGGCGATGATGCTGGTCTTCTGCTTCCGGGCCCGCTGCTCGGCGCCCAACGCCCGCACGATGTCGTCGCGTTGGCCGACGGTGACCTGCATGCCCTCCTGGCCGCAGTCGCCGAAGTTGTTGTTGGGCTCGTTGAAGGGGCTGATGTAGTCGAACTCGGCGCCCTGCTTCGCGAAGTGGGCGGTGACGTCGGCGACGTACTTCGCGTAGTCGCCCTCGTTCTCGGCCTTCAACTGGCCGCCGCAGCTCTGCCCGTTGGTCGTCCACTGCGCGGGCGCGCTGTTCACGAACCCGATCAGGTCCTGGACGCCGTACTTCGCGGCGTACTTGAGGAACGTCTGCCCGCCCTTGTCCCTGCTCCAGTCGTAGGTGCCGTCGGCGTTCAGGAAGTCCTGGGCGGCGCGGGCCGGGGTGGTGACCGCGGCGCCACCGCCACCGATGTTGTAGCGGTAGGAGGAGAGGCCCAATCCCTTTGAGGAGAACAGGAGTTGGGCGACCCGGGCCTGGACCTCGGGCTTGAAGTACTGGAGGTCGTCGACCCACCAGGCGCCGGACGCGCCGATGTTGTCGATGGTCTGGGCCGCGTGGGGGGAGACCTCCGCCGGTGCGACGCCGTCGGCGTTCGCGGGCGGCGCGGATATCAGGGCCCCGGTGACGGCGAGCGCGGCTGCCGCTGTCGCGAGGATCGATCTCCTGGGGTGGTGCTGAGTCACGTGCATCCCTTCCGTCGTCATGAAGGTGGTGCGGTACGGCTCCTTGCCTGGGTGGTGCGGTTCTTGCCGGTCCTCTGTCCCACCGACTGAAGTGCCCCTTCGAGCGCGAACGTTGCCGCTCCGAGGCACGCCGGATCGGTGGGGATGGGGGAGAGGACGATCTCGGTGGCGGCGAACGGCCGCCTGAGCGCGTGCCGTTGGACGGCCTCGCGCACTTCGTGCAGCAGGGGTTCACCGAGCTTGCGGGCCACCCAGCTGCTGAGCACGACCACTTCGGGGTTGAGGAGGTTGACCAGATTGGCGATGCCCGCGCCGACGTAACGGGCCGTCTCCCGTACGACCTTGAGGGCCACGGGATCGTTCGCGGCCACGGCGCGGGCCAGCGCGTCGATCGTGGCCGTCTGGTCCTCGGGGTGCAGCAGTGGGCTCTGCGGGCTCAACTCCCGCAGGTTCAGCATGATTCCGGGCGCGCCGACATAGGCCTCGACGCAGCCGTGGTTGCCGCAGCGGCACAGTCGTCCGTCCAGGACGAGCGTGGTGTGGCCCCACTCGCCGGCGCTGTTGCTCACCCCCCGGTACAGCCCGCCGCCCAGCGCGAGCCCGGCGCCGACCCCGGTCCCGAGGTTGACCACCACCGTGTCCCCGCGCCCGCGCGCCGCCCCGAACCACATCTCGGCGACCGCGCCGGCCCGCAGCGGATTGTCCAGGTAGAGCGGGTAGGCGATGACCTCGGACAGCAGGTCCAGCAACGGCACGTCGTGCCAGTCCCAGTTGGGCGCGTACTCCGAGACACCGGTCTTGCGGTCCACCTGGCCCGGCACGCTCACCCCGACGCCGAGGACGCGCGCCGCCTCGACTCCGGCCTGCGCGACCACCGCCCCGACGGCGGCGGCGACATGACCGACCACCTGTTCCGGACGGCTCTCGCCGGGCCGCATGTCCTCGTCGGCACGGGCCAGGACGTTCAACGCCAGGTCGAACAGCTCGACATGGACGTACGTCTCCGCGATGTCGACGCCGATCAGTGCGCCCCCCGACGCGTTGACCGCGACCAGACCCCGGGGGCGGCCCCCCGCCGAGTCCTCGAAGCCGACCTCGGTGATCATCCGCAGATCCAGCAGCTCACCGACGAGCGTGGCCACCGTGGCCAGGCTCAGCCCGGTCGCCGCGGCCAACTCCTGCCGGGACGTGGGCGACTGGGCGATGATCTGACGCAGCACCTCGTAGCGGTTCGCGGTACGGATGTCGCGTGATGTGCGCTTCACCGGAGGTGCCCCCACCCTTGTGCCGTCATGCCGGGGCACGACGGCCCCGGCGCGCGGCAAGGCTATGGGCAGCGGGTGACGTTCGACAAGGGGTTAGGAAAGGGGCTATACAAAGTCGCCCACCCGGTCGTCGGCCCGGTCCTCCGCCGGGCCGCCCGCCGAGTCGTGGACCGAGTCATTCACCGATGACGTCCCGGACGAATGCGTTCGCGAACGTGCCCTGCGGGTCGAGGTCCCGCGCCAGCGCCGCGAAGTCGCCGAGCCGCGGATAGCGCCCGCGCAGCACCTCCGCCGGGGTGGTGAACACCTTCCCCCAGTGCGGTCGCGCGTCGAAGCCGTCCAACGCCTCCTCCAGCCGCCGTACCACCGGCAGTACCGTCGCCGTGTCCTCGATCCAGGTGAAGTGCAGCGCCACGGTGTCCCGTCCGTACGAGGGGCTCAGCCACTGCGCGTCGGCGGCGACCGTCCGCACCTCGCAGGTCTGCAGTACACCGGCGACCGTCTCCCGGATCCCGTCGACCGCATACAGTGCGTCGAGTGCGGCCGACCGCGGCAGCAGGTACTCCGACTGCAGCTCCGCCCCGCTGCTCGGGGTGAACTCCGCCCGGAAGTGCGGCAGCCGCTCGTGCCAGGGCCCCGGCACCCCGAGCTGCTCGGTGGTGTTCACCGCGGGCATCCCCGGTACCGGGTGCAGCGCCTCGGTCGCGGGCGCGGCCCACGGGAAGTCGACCGGCGCCTGGTCGGTGCGCCGCTTCAGCCACACCTGCCCGAAGCCCGGCTCCCGCCAGTCGGTGAACAGACTCACGCTGTACGCCGAGGCGGCCACCGTCTCGAAGTCCAGCCCGGCGAGCGGGAGTTCGGTGAAGACATGCTGCTCGACCTCGAAGGCCGGCTCCAGGTCGAGAGTGAGGGAGGTGACGACACCGAGCGCGCCGAGCGAGGTCACGGCACCGTCGAAGCGGTCGTCGCCGCGTGCGATCGTCACTGTGGAGCCGTCCGCCGTCACGATCTCGACCTCGCGGACGGCCGCCGCCAGCGAGCCGTTGCCCACGCCCGAGCCATGGGTCCCGGTCGCCACCGAACCGGCCACCGAAATGTGCGGCAGGGACGCCATGTTGGGCAGCGCGAGCCCGTGTGCGGCCACCCGGCGGGCCAGCTCCGCGTACCGGACACCGCCCGACACCCGTACCGTACGGGCCGTCTTGTCCACGTCGAACTCGGCCGGCAGTGCGGCGATCGACAGCAGGGTGCCGTCCGGGCCCGGCTCGGCGATCTCGTTGAAGGAGTGGCCGCTGCCCAGCACCCGCACCCGTGCGCTCTCGGCCACGAGGGTCCGGAGCGCGTCGAGTGTGCGCGGGCGGTGGAGTTCCTTCGCCGCGTAGGTGATGTTGCCGGCCCAATTGGTGACCGTCTCCGTCATGCCTGCCGTCCCTCCGGGAGCGTGCGTTTCTCCCCGACCCTCTCACCTGTCGGTGAAGAGTGCGGATTTCGTCGTCTTAGGTTGATAAAAACCGCCTGATGCCCAAATCTATCGCCGTTTGCCTGCGGTATCGGTAGTCTCCGGCGATATGAGCGAGCGCCTGCCCGACACCGACCTCACCCGCCACCGCCGGCTCCGCGAACAGGGCAGCCTCGACCGCGCCGACCTGGACGCGATCCTGGACGCCGGCTTCGTCTGCCATCTCGGAGTCGTGATCGAGGGGCGGCCGGTTGTCGTACCCACGGTGTACGGGAGGGACGGGCGGCGGCTGTATCTGCACGGGTCCGTCGCGAGTCGTAGCCTCGCGGGCGGAGAGCCCGTGTGCGTCACCGTCACGCATGTCGACGGGCTGGTGCTGGCCAGGTCCGTCTTCGAGCACGGGGTGAACTACCGCAGCGCGATGATCCACGGGGTGCCCCGCAAGGTCACCGACCCGGACGAGAAGCTGGCCGGCCTGCGCCGCCTCACCGAACAGGCGACGCCGGGGCAGTGGTCGTACGCCAGGCAGCCGAACCGCAAGGAACTCGCCGCCACCACGCTGCTCGTCCTCTCGCTGGAGGAGGCCTCCGTCAAGATCCGTACCGGTGGGCCCGACGACGGGGACGGGCCCGACGCGGAGCTGGGCCTCTGGGCCGGGACGCTGCCGCTGACCTCGACCTGGGGCGCGCCCGTACCGGACCCCGTACTGCAGGCGGGTATCCCGGTGCCGGAGCACATCGCGCGCCGCGGGGGAGCCGGGCAAGGCTGACCCGGCAGTGATCTCCACCCCGCCCCGTGGCGCCTGGCGGCCCGACTTGCCCCGATCCCGCCCACCCCCATGCGCTCAGGGGCGCGGGGCCGTGACATTTGCGGCTCCGCCACGGGGCGCACCCGGCCACAACGCACCCGCACCCCGCAAACAACCCGAGCCCCCACCCCGGCCCGCCCCGACCGACCGACCCGCACCACACCGCGCCCCCCGCTCCCACCGCGCGACCGCCGGGGGCATACCGTGAGGAGTCGTACGTCCGAGCAGGGCGCACGCGCCGGGAGGAGATACGGGATGGGCAGCCGCACCGCACTGGTCGAGGATCTGATGGAGCGCTTTCCGCATGTGCCGCGGGAAGCCGTCTTCAAGGAGGACCTGCTGCGCGGAGGTGTCGCCTTCGACCCGTCCGCGCTGAGCGACAACGAGGACGGCGAGGTCAAGCCGAAGTCGTACTTCATCTTCTCCTTCGACCACGGCACCCTGCCGGAGCTGGGCGAGGCCGCGCTGCGCCGCCCGCCGGAGGAGATCATCCTGACCGGTGGCCCCTACGACCTGAGGCGGACCGTCGTCTCCGTGCGGGTGAACCCGACGTCGCCGTACCGGGTGGCCTCCGACGACGACGGAGTCCTCGGGCTCTACCTCGACGGCAAGCGGATCGCGGACGTCGGTGTGCCGCCGATGCCGGAGTACTACCGGCACAAGCTCGCCAACGGGAAGTCCGTCATGGAGGTGGCCCCGACGATCCAGTGGGGCTACCTGATCTACCTGACCGTCTTCCGCGTCTGCCAGTACTTCGGCGCCAAGGAGGAGTGCCAGTACTGCGACATCAACCACAACTGGCGCCAGCACAAGGCCGCCGGTCGACCGTACACAGGAGTCAAGGACGTCGAGGAGGTCCTCGAAGCCCTGGAGATCATCGACCGCTACGACACCGCGAAGGTGTCGACCGCATACACCCTCACCGGCGGCGCGATCACCAAGACGGTCGCCGGGCGCGACGAGGCCGACTTCTACGGCCACTACGCCAAGGCCATCGAGGAGCGCTTCCCGGGCCGCTGGATCGGCAAGGTCGTGGCGCAGGCGCTGCCGAAGGACGACGTACAGCGCTTCAAGGACTACGGCGTGCAGATCTACCACCCCAACTACGAGGTGTGGGACGAGTATCTGTTCAAGCTGCACTGCCCGGGCAAGGAGCGCTACGTCGGCCGCGCCGAGTGGCACAAGCGCATCCTGGACTCGGCCGAGATCTTCGGCGCGCGCAACGTGATCCCCAACTTCGTGGCCGGCGTGGAGATGGCGGAGCCGTTCGGCTTCACGACCGTCGACGAGGCGATCGCCTCCACCACCGAGGGCCTGCGCTTCTTCATGTCGCACGGCATCACGCCCCGGTTCACCACCTGGTGCCCCGAACCGACCACCCCGCTCGGCAAGGCCAACCCGCAGGGCGCGCCGCTGGAGTACCACATCCGGCTGCTTGAGGCCTACCGCTCCACGATGGAGGACTTCGGGCTCAAGTCCCCGCCCGGATACGGCGAACCCGGCCCCGGCCGCGCGGTCTTCTCCGTCAGCTCCTTCATGGACAGCCTCCCCGCCGAGGAGCCCGCGGCTTTGTAAGGTAACGGTGTGGACAACTCCTGGTACAGGTGAGACGGGAGAGGCTCGGACACGTACAACTGCACAGAGGCGACTGACGGTTACCGCAATTGAATACCCGGCTTGTCAGTTGTGTGGGACGCGTGAAAGGCTCTGGCCCTGTCACGAGGCAGCCCCCCTCCAACTCGCTTAATGTCAGAGCTAGTTGGCCGTCATTCGTGGATGCAGGAGACCCATGCCCGACCTGCCGACTCCCCAGGACGCCGCTGAGGCCGCACTGTTCACCGAGTGCTGGGACGCCGTGCTGTCCTACGCCGACCTGTGCACGTCCGGCGCAGCCTCGGCCACCGAGCTGGCCGGCGAGGCCTTCGCACTCGGCATACAGGAGGCCCGGTCCGCCGGGTCCGGGCCGATGCGCGGTCCGGCCCGTCGCGTGCTGCCGGTGATACCGCTGCTGCTGACCGCCGTACGGACCACGGCGGCGGCGTGGGAGTTCGCCGGGCAGGGGCACCGGCTCGACCCGGACCTTCGGCTGTGGCTCAACTCGGAGAAGGCGGCCCGCTACCACGGCATGCCGTTGCAGCGCCCGATCGCCCTGCGCGGTCTGCGGGATCTGCAGGAGGCGGACGCGGCACTGCTGTGGCTGGCCGAGGTCGAGGCGCTGCCGCTGACCGTCGTGGCCCGCCGCCTCGGCCTCGACCCGGCGATCGTCTCCGGTGAACTCGCCCAGGTGCGCGGCCTGTTCAGGGACCGCTGTCACCGCAGCCACCTCGACACACCGATGGCCGCGGAGTGCCGCAGCTACGCCCGGTTGCTGGACGCGGTCACCCGGTCGCCGTCCGCCGACACACCCGAGGACCTCTCGCGCCACCTGGCCACCTGTGTGCAGTGCGCGGAGGCCGCCGCCTGTCTGCGACTGCAGGGCGGCGGACTGCCGTCGGCCCTCGCCGGCGGGGTGATCGGCTGGGGCGGGCTCGCGTACCTGGAGCGCCGCCGTCGGGCCGCCGAGGTACGGCTCGGTGCCGGGCGTCCCGTGGCCGAGCTGGAGGCGGGGGAATCGAAGGAGGGCGCGAGCAAGGCGCGTCTCGTCCGCAACGGACTGCTCGTCGCCGCCGTCCTCCTCTCGTTCGTGGCGCTCGGGGTGTCGATGATGCCGATGGGCGGCTCCGGGCGCGAGAACACGGCCAGCGACGACGCCGACAGCCGGCCGGTGATCGACCCCGGCTCCACCGTCGCCTCCGTCGGCACGCATCCGTCGACCACGCCGTCCCAGTCCGGCCGGCCGACGGCGAGCGACAGCAAGGCGACCGCCGCGCCCAGCAACAAGAACCCCGACACGGAACCCCAGGGCACCGCCTCGGCCACCGCGAGCGACGCACCCGCGCCGACCACCGGCGCGCCGGCGCAGCCGCCCGCCGCGGCGAGCTGCGACGTCACCTACGACCTGGTCGGCCAGTGGAACGACGGTTTCCAGGCCACGGTCACCGTCACCACCACCAAGGCCCTCGACAACTGGCGGGTCGCCTGGTCCTACCGCGACGGTCAGCAGGTCACGCAGATGTGGGACGCGAGCGTCGCCCAGGACGGCTCCAGGGTCACCGCCACCGCCGCCGACTACAACAAGAACGTCGTCGCGGACGGCAGCCTCACCTTCGGCTTCCTCGGGACCTGGAACAACAGCAAGAACTCCGCACCGTCCGGCTTCACGCTCAACGGGGCTGCTTGCGACTAGTTCTGACGTCGGGTCAGAGCAGTGACGTCCTTTCGTGGTGACGGTCGACTTCTGCCTTCCCGCTCCGGCCGCCACCGCACGGCAATTTACTAAGGCAGCTTTATAAACTAGCCTTAGTGTATGAGTGATGAAGACCTGGACCCCGAGGCCGTCGCCTCGGCCCTGCTGGCGAGTATCGGCGTGCTGCTGCGGCGGGTGCGCCAAGTGCCGGTCGAGGGTGGGCTCACGATGCCCGAGCGTGCCGCCCTGGCGCAGCTGGACCGTACCGGCCCCACCACCTCCTCGGCGCTGGCCCGGGACGCGCAGATCACCGCGCAGGCCATGGGAGCGACGCTCGGCACGCTGCGGACCCGGGGCCTGGTCGAGCGCCGCCCGGACCCGGACGACGGGCGGCGCGTGGTGCTGACGGTGACCGACGCGGGCCGGCAGGCGCTGCGGAACAAGCGCAACGAGCGGGCCGAACTCCTCGGCAAGGCCCTGACCGGCGGCACGTTCACCCCGACGGAGCTGGGGCAACTCGCCGCAGCCGCACCGCTGTTGGAGCGGCTGGCCCAGAAGATCTGACGCCGGCACGGCTGCCGCCGACGGCTGCGGAGGAAGCAAGCGAATGACGAAACCCCTCAGGACGCGCACCCCGCGCCGTCCGGCCGGCGAGGACCGCTACAAGTGGACCGCGCGCTGACGAACACCACCGCCGCGGTCTTCATGTCCGCGCTCGACGGCTCCATCGTGCTCATCGCCCTGCCGGCCATCTTCCGCGGTGTGCACCTGGACCCGCTCGCCCCCGGCAACATCGCGTATCTGCTGTGGATGATCATGGGCTACCGGCTGGTCCAGGCCGTCCTGGTGGTCACGGTCGGCCGCCTGGGCGACATGTACGGCCGGGTCCGGATCTACAACTCCGGGTTCGCCGTCTTCACCTTCGCCTCGGTCCTGCTCTCCTTCGACCCCTTCGACGGCGGCCACGGAGCGATGTGGCTGATCGCCTGGCGCGTGCTCCAGGCCGTCGGCGGCTCGATGCTGACCGCGAACTCGGCCGCGATCCTGACCGACGCCTTCCCCGAGGAACAGCGCGGCTTCGCCCTGGGCATCAACCAGGTCGCCGCCCTGGGCGGGATGTTCATCGGCCTCGTCGCCGGCGGTCTGCTGTCGGCCTGGGACTGGCGGGCGGTGTTCTGGGTGAACGTCCCCATCGGCGTGTTCTTCACGGTGTGGGCCTACCGCACCCTCCGCGAGACCGCCCGACGCGACGGCGGCCGTGTCGACTGGTGGGGCAACATCACCTTCGGAGTGGGCCTCAGCGCCACCCTGATCGCCGTCACCATCGGCCTCCAGCCCTACGGCGGCCACACCATGGGCTGGACCAACCCGCTGGCCGAGTCCCCGCACCTGGCCTGGACCCCGCCGCCGCCCGGCACCGCCCAACTCCTCCTGGTCGTGGAGGACATCGACGTCCCCCTGGCCAGGCCCGCCGTGCACTGCCTGGCCCTGATCGATCCGGCGGCCGGACACCTGGAGTCCGGCGCCCTGTCCGCGCGGCACCCCGGCCCCGGGGTACGAGTACTGCGTTCCACGGTCGGACGCGGCTACCACGGCCCCGCACCCATCAAGGGGCACGGACCGCACCGTTACGTCTTCCAGCTGTTCGCCCTCCCGGCTTCCCTGGACGGCACGCCGGTGGACCGGGTGCGCCCCCGCGCCCTCCTGGCCGCCGTCCCCGCGCCCGTCCTCGGCCGCGCCCGTCTGACCGGCGCCTTCGAACGCTGACTCCGGTACGGCGAATCCGCATACACAGCGAATCTTGGGACACGTTTTACGTGGCAGACGAAACTGCCGCCCCCGGGGTAACCGTCTGACATGGAGTCGGGCCCTTCAGGGCCGCAGCAACGAGAGAGTGGGGCACGTCGTGGGACGGCGCAAGGGCAGCATAGGTATCGCACTGGTCACGGGTGTGCTGCTGGTGGGCGCGAGTGCCTGCGGTGGGAGTGGCAGCGCCAAGGCGAGCGGGGACGACGCGAAGGCGTCGTCGGACAAGCCCAGCGCGAGTGCCTCGCCGTCGCCGACGAAGCCCGCGGGCCCGCCGATGCTGCTGGACACGATCACCCCGCAGACGGGAACCACGGTCGGCGTGGCCATGCCGATCTCGGTGATCTTCACCAACCCGGTGGCGGCCAAGGTACACGCCACGGTCGAGAAGCACATGAAGGTGAGCGCCTCGCAGCCGGTGGTCGGCGCCTGGCACTGGATGGGCAACCAGCGCGCCGACTGGCGCCCGAAGACGTACTGGCCCTCCGGCACGACGGTGAAGATCGACGCCGACATGACGGGCGTCAGCAACGGCAACGGCCGCTACGGCGTGCACAACTACACCCACACCTTCAAGATCGGCGACGATGTGCGCGCCGACGTCTCGGTCACCAACCACACCATGAAGGTGACCAAGAACGGCGCGACCGTACGCACCCTGTCGATCAACGCGGGCAGCGCCGAGTACCCGACGTGGGACGGCACGATGGCCGTCATCGACAAGCAGAAGAAGGTCCACATGACCTCCTGCAGCGTCGGCATCAGCTGCGACAAGGGCAGCCCCAACTTCTACGACCTGACGCTGCCCTGGGACATCCACCTCACCCAGTCCGGCACCTACGTGCACTACTCGACCGGCGACCCGAACCCGGGCAGCGGCAGCGCGCGCGGTTCGCACGGCTGCGTCCACCTCTCCCTCTCGGACGCCGAGTGGTTCTACGGCCAGGTCAAGCAGGGCGACCCCGTCACCATCACCGGCTCCCCCCGGGGCAAGGCCCCGGCGGACAACGGCTACGCCGACTTCAACCTGGACTGGAGCCAGTGGCTCGCGGGCAGCGGCTCGGGCGAGGGGACCACGGCGACGCTGTGACGCCGGCGGCCGCGGGGGTCGACTCAAGGACCCCCGCCATCAGGCCGGGACGGGCCGCTCCGCGTGCGTACGGTCGAGCATCGCGCTGAGGACCGCGCCCAGGAGAGCCACGACCGTGAAGGTGATCCAGAGGGCGGACGCCGAGGTGAGGAGCAGCCAGGCTCCCGCGACCGGGACGACCACGGAGGCGATGGACCAGGACGTCTGGTACACCGCCATGCAGGAGGCCTCCATGCCCGGCGCCGCGAGTTCCGCCGCGTATCCGTCGCTGGTCGGTGCGATCACGATCTCGCCGAGCGTGTACACGGTCATCGAGACGAGCGCCAGGCAGACGGCGAACGCCGGAAGCAGCGTGTCCCGCAGGGGGGAGACCAGCGCGAACCCCAACCCGGAGGCCGCGTACAGCGCGCCGCCCAGGGACATCATCCGGGGAGCGCCGCGGTCCGAGGTGCGTTTCACCAACGACTGCTGGAACAGCACCACGAGCGCGCCGTTCACGGCCAGCACGGCGCCGGCCGTCCAGCCGTACAGCCGGGCGTCGTCGACCAGGTAGAGACCGATGAACGTCGACACCACCGTGGCGCATATCGCGAAGCACGTCTTGGCGGCGGTCAGCAGCGCGAAGCCCGGCAGGCGCAGCACCTGCCGGGCTCCGGCAGCCGCGGTGGCAGCGGCGACGTCGGCAGGCGTCCGCGCGGGCGCGTCGGCTTCCGCCCCCGTCCGCCCTCGCAGCCGCACCAGTACGGCGGTGGTGACGGCGAAGCTCGCCGCGTTGACCAGCGCGATCACCCGCAGGCCGCCCGTGCTGTGCGCCGAGGCCAGCACACCGCCGACGAGGGACCCCAGGCACAGGCCGACGTTCCGGGCCCAGCCCACGGTGCCGAACGCGCGTCGGGACGCGGACCCGCGGGCCAGGCGGGCGATCGTGGCGCCGAGCGACACCCACACCGCCTTGTCGAGTACGGCGGACAGGGCCAGCGCGCCGACGGCCAGCGGGGCGGGCAGCGTCACCGCGTAGACGGCGAACAGCACGGTGCGTACGGCGTTGCCCAGGACGAGCGAGCGCAGATGACCCACCGACTGCACGAGGCGCCCCAGGGCCGCGCTCGACCCGATCAGGGCCAGGTTCACCACGGTGAGCGTGATGCCGACGGACGCGACGCCGAGGTGCTGCACCCGGACGAAGTACAGCAGCGCGAAGGGCATGAACATCCCCGAGCCGACCGCGTCCACGATCATCGCCGACACGAACAGCCGGGGCAGCGGCCCGTCCGTACGGCTCATGCGTCGGGAAGTTTGGTCAGCCCCAGAAGCGCGAGCAGCCGGGAGTTCGCCTCGGCCAGCTGCGCCAGGGTCTCGCCGCGGTCCGGTCCACTGCCCAGGACGTAGCCGGCCCGCCACCAGTTGGCGTCCACCCCGGTGAGGGTCGTGCCGGGCGACAGCAGGCGCTCCGCGTGCGTGACGAGCGGCAGCCCCGCACGCACCCCGGCCATCGTGGGGGCGTCCGCGACGGTTCCGGTACCGGCCACGAACTCGACCGCCGCCACCTGCGGGGAGGTGCCGGGCCGCGTCCGCACGGGGTGGGCCTCGCCGAGCGCGACGGAGAGCGCGGCGTCGTACAGGTCGAGTCCGGTGGCTCGCAGCAGCACGTCGCTGATCAGGCCGCCGGCCGGCCGGAAGGCGATCTCGATCAGATGCCACCGGTCGCCGTCGCGCTTGGCCTCCAGGTGGAGCACGGCGTTGTCGATGTCCAGCGCGGTCGCCACGCTGTCGACGAAGTCCCGGGCCGACGGGCCCAGTTCGCGCTGTGTCGCGGGGTCGATCACGTGCCGCGTCTCGACGAAGGACGGCGGCGCGGTGCAGGTCTTCTCGGTGACGCCGACGAACAGCGTGCGCCCCGCCGACACCACGGCTTCGAGGGAGAGTTCCGGCCCCGGCACGAAGTGCTCGACCAACGCCCGCGGTTGACCGGTGGTGGACATCACGGCCGACAGCGCGGCAGGCAGTCCGGCGGGGTCGGCCACCCGCCGGATCCCGAGACTGGCCGCGCCGTCGACGGGCTTGACGATGACCTCGCCGGACGGAGCCGAACGCAGCAGTTCCTCGGCCTCGGCGGGGTCCGCGGTGAGCACGAACGGCAACTCGGCGCCGGTACCGGCCAGTCGGCCCCGCACATCGGCCTTGTGGGTGAGCTCCTCCGCCACCGCCGGTCCGGCGCCGGGCAGCCCCCACTCCTTCGCGAGGCGGGCCGCGATCCGGGTGCCCCAGTCGTTGAAGGCGAGGACGCCGTCGACCTTGCCCTCGAACTCCTTGAGGCGGTCCAGGTCCGGCCCCGGGTCCTGGTGGTCGGTCAGTTGCCAGGCGTGGTTCTCGGTGGCCAGCCGGTCGTACCGGGAGTAGGCGGTCTCGTCCACGAGGACCGTGTCGACACCCCTGCGCTCGGCCACCGCGAAGAAGCGTTCACGCAGTGGTCCGATGCCGATGACCAGGACGGTGGGACGTGCGTTCAAGGCGATCTCTTCCTTCATGAGTGGTTCGGGGGCATGAGTGGTGCGGGCTCGTCAGACGGCCAGGGCCGTGTCCGTACGGCGCAGCAGCGCACGGTGGGCGGGAGCGCCGGGCGGTACGGCACTCAGCAGCGGCTGTGCCACAGCACCCCTGTGCAGCTTGGGAGTTGGGGTTCCGGTGCTGAGCAGCACACCGCGGGCTCCGTGGCCGCGGGCCAGCCGCATGGGCAGATGGTAGGCGACGTGGAAATACGCGCCGATCTCCGCGCTTCCGGGGCCGAGCCCGACCATGCGCGGCAGCACTTCGCGGGCGCCCAGCACCACGGTCGAACTGGCCACGGCCGTTCCGCGGTGGTCCCGCACGAGGATCACGCAGTAGCGGGCGCCGAACGCCTCCCGGAGGCGCTCGTTCACGCGCAGCAGCCGCGCCGGATCACCCGGGAGACCGTGCTTCTCGTCCGAGCACGCCTCCAGCCGCGCGACCTCCCGCTGGATCTCCTCGGTCGGGTCGCCCTGGTGGATCTCGGCGGTCGCACCGGCCTCCGCCAGCGACGCCGACTCCCGCCGCAGCCTGCGTCGCCGGTGCGCGGAGAAGCCCGCGAGGTAGGCGTCCTCGTCCGCTCCGACGTCCGGGATCCGGAAATAGCGGTCGGTGACGCCCACGCTCCAGCCGCGCTCCCGCAGCCGCGGCAGTACGGGGCTGTCCTCGTCGAGATGCAGGAAGCTGAGCAGCCGCCCCTGGGCGCCCGCGTACGCCTCAAGGGCGGTCACCAGGGCGTCCGCGTCGAACTCGGCGCCGCCCGCGGGGAAGACGGACGGCCCGTATCCGAGGGCGCACACGTTCAACTGGCGCACCCCCTCGGCCCTGGCCTCCTTGATGTCCGCCTCGGGCTGGTCCACGGCGCGGCCCGTACCGGCGGACACATCGGTGCAGTTCATCCGGGAGAAGCCGGAGTGGTCGTCCTGGACGCGCACCGCGCAGGCGGCTCCGGCTCCGGGGACCTCCAGGAAACGCACACCGTCCTCGGGCCACCGGTTCGCGGTGAGCCAGGCGCGCGAGGCCCGGGGGTCCGCCGGATCGGCGTTCCAGTAGCCGGCGGGCAGACCGTCCGCCGCCGCGTACTGAGTGACCGTCACATCGCCACCGCTTCCACTCCGTTGCGCACGTGACCCCACCGCACCCGCGTCTCCCGGTGGATCCGCCAGATGTTGTCCTCCGTCAGCAGACGGGAGACGACACCGGGATAGGCCTCTTCGAAGAAGGAGTACGGCGGGGGGACCTCGACACCTTGGGAACCGTAGTCCAGGCGGTCGTCCATACCGTGCCGGCGGGTGATCTCCGTGCCCGGGTGGTACGTCAGGATGTTGGGGCTGGCGAGCATGAGGTAGCCGTCGTCGATGAGCCGGCCCACCTCCTCGATGGTCTCGGCGATGCTGTTCTCGTCCTCGCCGTCCAGCCCGAAGAGGACCGAGCTGCCGACGCGGATCCCGGCCTCGCGCAACAGCCCGAGCGCCAGGCGCACGCGTTCCTTCCACGGGGTGCCCCGCCGCACGTTCTTGTGGACGTGCCGCATCACCTGCTCGGACATGCTCTCGATGCCCAGGTAGACGTAGGTGCAGCCCGCTTCGCGCATCCGGGCCAGGCCGGCTCGTACGATCTCGGACTTCGGGCCGGTGAGCACGTCGACGGTGAGCTGGGCCCCCCACTGCAGCACGGTCAGGCCGCGGTCGATCTGCCTGGCCTCGGCCAGCGCGGTACAGAACTCCTTGATGCGCGGCCAGGAGCCGGACCAGAAGATCGAGTCGTCGAAGAAGGCGGCCTCGGCACCGTATTCGACGTACTCCCTCAGCCGTTCCACCATGCGCTCGGCATCGCCGGGCGCCGACCGCCTGACCTGGCCGAGCAGCGCGGATTCCGAGCAGAAGGTGCACCGCATCGGACAGGTGCCCGAGACGAGGACGTGGGCGCACCGGGACGTCGTACCGTCGTCGCGGGTGAAGATCGGGAACCGGGAGCGGATCAGGAACGGAGCGTACGGAGACGGCTCCTGTTCCGTCGGGACGGGCGGGCCCTCCACCCGGAAGGCGGTCCAGCCGGCGGTGCCGTGGACGAGGATGCTGCCCCGCCCGTACTCCTGTCCTCCCTCGGCGGCCATCCGCTCCAGCTCGGTGACGACCTGCTGTGCGGTGGTCGTGCGGGTCGCCAGGTCCATGGAACGGGCGACGGCCCGCAGGGTGAGGTCGAGCAGCGGGCCGCCGTCGCCGCTCACGACGACGTCCACCGGGGCCGGGTCGGGCCGCCGCGCGCCGGTGGCGGTGGAACTGGGCGCGAGATACACCTCGGCCGGTTCCTGCCGGCGCACCGTCTCGTCCGCGTGCCGTCCGCCCATCACCACAAGGGAGTCGGGACATTCCGCCTTGACCAGGGCGGCGATCTCCAGGGCGTAGCGGTGTGCGGGGGAGACGGCGCTGATCAGGACGACGGAGGGGCGGCGCCGCCGCAGCAGGCTGACGAGGTCGGCGCGGGTGCGGGGGGTCCAGGTCCGGGGGTCGAAGACGGTGTCGTCGGTCGTCCGCACCTCGGTCTCGTGGCGGCGGGACACGTCCGGCCGCTCCTTCTTGCCCGGGAGACGGGGCCACAGCGGGCACAGGTCGTTGTACACGTCGGCCGGGCCGAAGGGATCGGCGAACGAGGCCGTCGCCCGTGCCATGGGGTAACTCAGCGCCGAATAAAGGGCCATGGGATCGCCCGGATACGCGACGTCGTTCTCCTCGTCGGTGATCACCGGCGCGAGAATTCCGAGCACCCCGAACGCGCGCACCGCCCCGGCGGCCTCGAATCCGGCGTCGCGCACCTCGGTCCGCAGCCGGTGGCGCCGGGCGCGCAGTACGGGGTTCTCCCGCGTCGCGGTGTCGGTGCCGTGGCCGCCGATGTGCAGAAGGGCGGGCCCGAAAGTGGCTCGTACCTGAATGCTCGTCACGCCGCCGCCTCTTCCTTCCACTTGTCCGCCAGGGCACTGATGTGCGCGGGCGCCGTTCCGCAACAGCCGCCGACGAAGCCAAGACCGAACTCCTCGGCCCAGCCGTACGCCAGGTCGGCGAACTCCGGGGGCGACAGGGCCGGCGGGAGGGTGCGCTCGCTGTGCTCCCACCGGTCGAGCGCCGTCCGGTCCTCCAGGTTGGGATAGACGCCGACGGGCACGCCGAGGCCGTCGAGCCGTTCCAGCGCGCGCGGGACGGCCGTGCGGGGCAGGCAGTTGGCCGCCACCGCACTCGCTCCGGCGTCGACGCAGGCCAGCGCGGCCTCGCGGAGCGCGTCACCGTCGGGGAGGGCGGCCCCGTCCGTGACGACGAAGCTCACCCAGGTCCGCAGCCCGCGCCGGACCGCGGCCTCGACCGCGATCACGGCCTCGCGGCGCGTGCACTGCGTCTCCACGAGAACGAGATCGGCCCCGGAGTCCGCGAGTACGCCGGCCATCCAGCCGTGCTCGCGGGCGAGGGAGCCGTCGTCCGGGGTGAGCGCCGGGGTGTAGCAGTCCTCGACGGGTGCGACGGAGGCGGCCACCAGGGCGTGCGGTGTTCCGGCGACCCGACGGGCCCGTACGGCACATGTCACGGCCCGGCGCACGTAGCCGGCCTGTTCGCTGTCGGGCACGCCCATGCGGGACAGGGCCCGGGTGTTGGTGCGGAAGGTGTTGGCGGTGACGAGGTCGCTGCCGCTCTCCAGGAACTCCGCGTGGACCTTCACCAGCGCGTCCGTCCCGGCCCGGTCGCGCAGCGGCGCGCTGGTGAGCCACGGCGCGAGCATGGGGATGCCGGCCGCCTGGAGGCCGGTGGCCGTACCGCCGTCGAGGATCCTGGGGAGGGGGCTCACGCGATCTCCCCGAGACTCCGCGGGGTCGTCTCCTCGCCGCCCCACGCCAGGAACTCGTCGACCCATTCGGCGGGCATCAGATTTATCTTCTGGTCGGCGAACGGGCGCTCCTGAGGGGGGATCCAGTCGTCGTCGCCGCGGCTCGGGACCGAGCCGTCGGGCCTGACGATGTGCGGGCCGTAGTAGAACCAGGCGATCTGCCCCACGAACTCGTTCAGCACCGCTCTGTGTATGTCGGGGGAGAACATGCGCAGATGCGCGTGGGCCACGGAGAGTTCACCGCGGAGATTGAAGGGGGCGCGCATGAGGTAGTGCCCGAAATAGTCGTGGGTGGCACGCAGTACGTCGTTGCGGAGGGCCGGGGTGCCGTCGATCTCGGTGCCCGACTGCGACAGGAGGGGGTTGTCGGGATCCTCGTAGCCCTCCGGCCCGTGTCCGTGCTCCGTGGGGAACACATAGAGGTCCTCACCGGCGTCCAGGGCCGCGCAGAGCTCGCGGGAGGCTCCGTAGGGCTGCCCGGAACTCCGGAAGTAGCGCACCTTCAGCCCCATGTCGGTCATACAGGCGAGCTGGGCGCGCGCTTCCTCCGCCATCCGCAGGTACTGGCCGCGGGCGTCGGGATCATTGGGGAGGCTCTGTTGTTCGTGAAAACGCTGCGCTATTTTCCGCACCAATCGTTCCGGAACGCCCGGCGCCCGGAAATCGGAACCCACCCATTTCTCTTCCAGATTGGCGCGGCGAAGATAGAGCCGAGAGACCTCGCGAACGTCGACGACCATGAGAAAACCCCCGAGATATCCGTTTCACAAACGGAGCGACAGCCCTTGGTGCGGCGGATTCCATGGTTGCCGCAGGGCGGTGCGGGAGCATGCCGCAGGAACCGGTGACACCGTTTCGGGGGACGCCGTCCCGCCCGTGTGAAGGGGAGACGGGAACGCGGCGGGATCGAATCGGGAAGCCGCGGGCGGATGTTGAGCACATGCGAACTGCGATATGTGAGCGACAGCCGTTGGTTCTCATGGGCCTGGCGCACCTGCTGAGTGCCCAGTCGTCCTGCGAAGTGGTGTTCACCTCGGCCGATGCGCTTCCCGGGGCCGGGGAACGGATCGATGTCCTGGTCGTCGGGGAGAGCGTGGCGGCCGGCCTGCCGGAGACGTGGGCGCGGTCCGGCACCGGGGACGAGATACCGGACGTGGTGGTGGTGCGGGCGGACGCGACCGCGGAGGAGGTGCTGCGGTCGGTGTCCGAGGCGGTGGCACGCTCGTCCACGGAGTCCGTGACGGAACGCCCGGCGGCGGCGTTGTCACCGCGGGAGCAGGAGGTACTGCGTTTCATCGCGCTGGGAATGACCCATGGGCAGGTGGCCCGGCGTATCGGGATCAGCCATCACACGGTGGACACCTACGTCAAGCGAGTACGGTCGAAGTTCAGCGTCGGAAACAAGGCCGAACTCACGCGAATCGCACTCGGCTTGATGCCACTTTGAACGAACCTTTACCCGCGCCGAGACCCTGTGACTAACGCCGTACCATTCGCCCCCCAAACCTCTTATGATCGCGAGGCGAGGCTCTAACCGAGCCTCTGTAGAGCCCCTACCAGGGCTTTCTGCATGACGGGGGGACAGAGCATCCATGTCCGAACAGGGAGACGGAGCACTGCGGTTCAACATCCTCGGGCCGCTGGAGGGATGGCTGGGCACCACCCGGCTGCGCCTGGGCGGAGCGATCCAGGAGCGGGTTCTGGTGACCCTGCTGCTCGAACGCGGCAGGGTGGTACCGGTGTCACGCCTGGTGCAGGCCGCGTGGGACGACGATCCACCGGCGACCGCCACGCACCAGATACGCAAGGCCGTCGCCGACCTTCGCCGGCGCGTGCCGGACGGCGGCAGAATGGTCGTCACCGAAGGACCGGGCTACCGGGCGATGGTGACCGACACCGAACTGGATCTGACGGAATTCGGGACCCACCTCCGCGCAGCGGGCCGCGCGGTCGCCGAGGGCCGGTCCCCGGAGGCCGTGGAAGCACTGCGCCGGGCGCTCGCGCTGTGGCGCGGGCCGGTCATGGCGGACACCGGAGGCGCCGTGATCCAGGCTGTCGCAACCGCGCTCGACGAACGCCGGCTGGCCGCCGCCGAGCAGTTCTTCGAACTGCGCCTCGGCCTCGGCGAGGCTTCCGAGCTGATCGGTGACCTCCGGGACCTCATCGCCCGGAACCCCTTGCGCGAGACCCTGCGGGGCCAGCTGATCCTGGCGCTGTACCGCACGGGCTGTCAGGCGCAGGCTCTCCAGGAGTACCAGAAGGTCCGGGAACTGCTGCTGGAGGAACTCGGGATCGACCCCGGACCGAGACTGAGCGAGCTGCACGCCGCGATCCTGCGCGAGGCCCCGGAACTGGGCGTACCCGGGCTGCTGTTGCCGCCGCCCCCCGAGCCGGTGGCACAGCCTGCCGCTCCTGCCGCCGTCCCGCGGACCGACCGGCCCGCACCCCCGTGCACCCTGCCCTGCGACCTCTCGGACTTCACCGGCCGGAAAAGGGAACTGGACGCACTGGTCGACCGCATCAACGGCGGTGGTGCGGCAGGGCAGCGACGCAGCCCGATCGTGGCGATCGACGGAATGGGCGGCAGCGGCAAGACCTCTCTCGTCGTCCGCGCGGCCCATCAGGTGGCCGCGGACTTCCCGGACGGTCAGCTCCACCTCGACCTCCGCGGCTTCACCCCCGGTGAGCCGCCGGTCTCGCCGGCGACCGCCCTCGACGTACTGCTCAGGGCGCTCGGCACCCCGGGTGACCGAATACCCGACGACATCCAGGGCCGTACCGCGCTGTGGCGCTCCCAACTGGCCGAGCGGCGGTTGCTGTTGCTGATCGACAACGTCATCGACGTCGGCCAGGTGCTCCCCCTGCTGCCCGTCACGCACGGCTGTCTGGTCCTGATCACCAGCCGGGCCAGGCTCGTCGACCTCGACGGGGCCGAGTGGGTCTCGATCGGCCCGATGTCCCATGAGGACAGCACGCTGCTGATAGAGGAAGTACTCGGCACTACGCGCGTCGCGGCCGAGTCGGAGGCGACGGCCGAACTGGTCCACCTCTGCGGCCGTCTTCCGCTGGCGCTGCGCATCGTCGCCGCCCGGCTGCGCAACCGACCGCGGTGGACCGTGGAGTACATGGTCGACCGGTTGCGTGACGAGACCCGTCGGCTGGAGGAGCTGAGCGCGGGTGAACGCAGCGTCGCGGCGTCCCTGCGGCTCTCGTACCAGATCATGGACGAGGAACACCGCATCGCCCTGCGCATCCTGGGCCTGCACCCCGGTGCCGACATCGACGTGTACGCGGCGGCCGCCCTGCTGGGCACGGACCGGCACGACGCGGAGAACGTACTGGAACGGCTGCTGGACGTGCACCTGCTGGAGCAACCCGCCATCGGCCAGTACCGGTTCCACGACCTGGTGCGCAACTTCGCACAGAGCCAGTGCGGTCCGGACACCGCACGGGACGACACCGCGGCCGTCCAACGGCTGCTCGACTACTACGTCACGATCACCGAGACCGCGTGCGAGCTGCTCTTCAGCGGTCGCAAGCGCCGCTCCACCGGCATCGTTCCCTACGCCGGTGACCAGCCGCTGTTCGTGGACGCGGCGCGCACCGGCCGCTGGCTGGACCGGGAACACGGGAACCTGACCGCGGCGATCTCCCTCGCGTACCGCTCCGGCCTCGACCGCCACACGGTGTGCCTCGCCCGCAACATCGTCTTCAGGCTCAACGCCCGAGGACAGTTCCAGGAGTTCAGGGACGTCGGCCGGATCGCCGTCGAGGCCGCCCGGAGGCTGGAGGACGTGGGCCTGCTGAGCGTCAGCCTGTCCAATCTGGGCGTCGCCTGCTGGAAACTGGGGCACTTCGAGGAGGGCCTCGAGGTGGCCACGGAGGCACGTGACGTCGCCGTCCGCCTCCGCGATCAGCACACCGAGGCACACGGCGAGTCCACGATCGGACTGCTGCTGACCGTGCTCGGGCGACACCCCGAGGCACTGCTGCATCTGGAACGCGCCCTCGCCCTGGAACGCGAGCTGGACATTCCGCGGGCCGAGGCCGAGACGCTCACCAACCTCAGCACCCTGTACGCGCAGTGGGGCAGGTGCGAGGAGGCGGCCACAGCCGCGCGTCAGGCCCTGGAACTCCACCGGACCTTCGAGTACCGCGACAACCACGTGATGGCGCTGACCGATCTGGCCTTCGCCCACCTCGGACTGGGCGAGTACGAGGACGCCCGCGTCTGCCTCGAAGAGGCTCGCGCCATGTGCGACCCCACGAGCCCGCCGGGCGATGTCGCCCTGGCCCTGGCACTGTCCGCCGAGGTCGACGAGTGCCTGGGCCGCCGGTCGGAGGCGGCCGGTTTCGCGCGCCGGGCACTGGAGCTGGCACGGATGAGCGGCAGTCCGACGAGGCAGGCGAAGGTCGAGAACCTCATCGGCGGATTCTGCCGGCGGAGGAACGAACACGAGAGGGCCCTGTCGCTCCACGCCCACGCCCATGAACTCGCCACCGCCATCCAGTACCGGGCGGAGAGCGCACGGGCGTTGCACGGGATGGCCTGTGCGGAGGAGGCACTCGGTGACACGGCCCGGGCCCGTGAACACAGGGGCGCGGCTGCGGAGTTGCTCGACTCCATGGGCTGTCGCGCGCCTCTTGTCGACGACCGGGTCAGGACGTGACCGACGTGGGTCCCTGATTGTCCGCGACGACGTGGTGGGCGGTGTGGTGAGGGCCGGGCGCGCCGGAGCCGACCGTCGCTCCCACGCCGAGTACCAGGGCCGCCGCCGAGAGGGCGCCGACGAGCGTGGTCAGCAGTGTGCGCATGGTTCTCCTTGGTGACGGTTGCCGCTTGGGGTGACGTCGTCATGCTTGTCGCGGCCCTTCCCGTCCCGGTCCCGTCTCGTTACCGCCTCCTCACCGCTGCGTCGGTTCCGCTTCGCGCGGGGCATGCCACCTCTGCCGTACGGCGGCGAGCCGTTCGTCCACCTCCTGGCGGGAACCACCGTGGACGATGACCTGGACGTGCTCGGGGCCGCCCTCGTCGGCTTCCGCCACCCGGACGTCGTCGACGTGGTCCATCGCGCCGATGACGTCGAGGGCCGCCGCCAGGTCCGCTCCGCGGTGGCTCAGGGGCAGGCGGGCGAGGGCCGCGGACCGGCCGGGCGCCGGATACCGGCGCGGCGATCCGGACAGCGCCGACAGGACGTCCTCCTCCGGGACCCGGCCGGTCGACGCCCGCAGCAGGCGGCGGATCGGCCGCGGGCCGAGCCGTGCCTTCGAAGCGGCGATCCGCGGGCCGTTCGCGGTGACGACCACCTGGGTGTGGGCGGGCCCCGACTGGAGCCCTGCCAGATCCAGCAGAGCCCGTACCGCGGTTCGGATCTCGGCCGTGCAGGCTTCGGACAGGGCCGCCGGATGCAGCAGATCGGCACCGGCGTACGTCCCGGTGGTCATCCCGGTCACCTCGTGCATGCCCTCGCAGGTGAGCGTGTCCACGCTGACCCGCGGTCCGGACAGCAGCTCCTCGACCAGATGGGGCCCGGCGGGGGCGTCGGCCACCCATTTCTCCAGGTCGTCCCTGTTCCGTACGACGGTGGTCCTCGGCACGGGGCCGGCCTTGACGGCCACGGGCAGCGGGAAGTCCTCGACGAGCGCGCGTACGGCCTCCACCGTGGTGGCCGTCTCGGCCCGGACGACGGACACCCCGCTCTGATTGAGGATCCGCCGCATGACCGCGGGGTCACGGAGCCTGCGCAGGGGTTCCGCCCGCTCCGGTGACAGTTCCCGAAGGGCCCGCTCGACGGCGAGGTGCAGCACCTCCGAGTCACCGAGGTACACGATGTGCGGGATCTCGTGCGTGCGAGCGGTCCCCACCAGGGCGGAATGCAGCGCGTCCACGTCGTCCGGGTCCACGGACAGCCGTCGATCGGTGTCGGGCGCGGCGGTCGCCTGACACTCGACCGACCAGGTGTCGCAGCCAGCGGTCGCCGCCGCCGCACGTAACCCGGCGTCCGGCTCCAGGAGCAGCACCCGCCGTGGATTCACCGTCACTGCCTCCCTTTCTGTAGTCCCGCACGTGCTGCTGGAGGAGCAGACCTGTCAGTAGTAGTGGCGCATGATGTCGGTGGCCCAGGCGGGTTGGGTGGTGGTGTCCTGGGGGCCGAATTCGCTCATGTAGGGCTTGATGTCGAGGACGGGCGTGTTGTCGACGGCGTCGAGGCCCTGGACGTGGAGGTCGAGTCCGTCGGTGTGCAGCAGGCGGCAGCGGGAGACGCCGATACGGTTGGGGCGGTTCTTGCCGCGCTGGGCGAAGATGCCGACCAGGGGCCAGTCGGTGTTGCCCCGGGGATGGCGGGCACCGGTCTCGATCTTCTCCACGGGGACCCGGTCGAAGTGGTAGACGACCTCCAGGTGGGAGAAGGCGTCCAGACCGGCCAGCGCGTCCGGCCCGAACAGGGTCCCGTCCAGCCGGATGACCGCCTTCACTCCGCCCCAGTCGTCGTCCCGCACCTCCTCCCGGCCACCGACCACCCGGCCCACCGGGACCGACACCACCCCGGCCGGGGCGCTGTTCTCAGACATCTTGCTGTGCCTTTCGTCGGAGGATCATGTGTCACGCGGCGCCCGAGCGTACTGCAGGGGCAGGTGTGACGCCGTACCAGAAGAGTTCCATGCGGTCCCGCAACAGCCCCAGGAGATCGCGGAGTTGGGCGTGGTCCGGGGCGGTTCCGTACACCACGCCGATGGCGCCGAGCGTGCCTTTGCGCCAGTCGCCGGGGCGGCCGTCCGGTGCGGAGACCTCGACCAGATCGACGCCGGGGAGTTCCTCCAGCGTCTCGACGAGCGAGAGCGGCCCCGGGGTCACCGGGTCCGAGGGCGGGATCAGCAGGTACTGGAAGGCCACCGGGTCCGGTCCCCGCCCCGGCACCGAGGGCTCCGGCACCGCCAGGGGGAGCCCCAGCGCCAGTCGCAGCGCCGCCGCCACCAGGTCGTACCCCGTGCGGCGTTGCACGATCTCGGCCACGAACCCGCCCAGCCGCCCGTTGACCTCGATGATCCGCGGACCGTCGGCGGTGAGCTTGACCTCGGTGTGGGTGATGCCGTGCCGGATGCCGAGCGCCCGTACCGCGGCCTGTTCGAGCCCTACGACGTCCGCGGCCAGGGAGGCCGGGACCGGCGCGGGGAGGATGTGTCCGGTCTCCCTGAACGGCGGGACGAGCGGGGGCTTCCCGGTGACGGCGACGGTCCGGGGCTCGCCGTCGACGATCAGGGACTCGACGGAGACGTAGTCGCCCCACCCCGAGTCCGCGTGCCGGGGATCTCCCCGCAGGTACTCCTCCAGGACGAAGTCCCTGGGCGCGTTCCCGGTGAACTCCGCCAGCCGCTGCCGGCACTCGTCGGCCGATCCGATCAGGCAGGTGTCCACGCTGCCCGCCCCGTGCCGCGGCTTGAGCACCGCGGGCGTGCCCGTGACGGCGAGGGCACCGGCGCAGTCGTCCGGGTGCCGGAGCAGGGCGCACCCGGTGTGCTGTACGCCGTGGTCCGCCAGGACGCGCCGCTGGCGGAACTTGTCGGTGAGGGTGTCGACGGTCCCGGCGGAGTGGAAGGGCAGCCCGCAGTGGGCGGCCACCGCCGCGGTGAGCCGCAGACGGTGTTCGCTGAAGGTGACGATGCCGTCGGGAGACAACCCCGCGGCGAGCCGGCCCACCTCCTCCGCACCGAGGCCGGTGATGTCCACGACGTCGCCGTGCGCCGCGACCTGGCCCAACTCGGCCTTGAGCGCCGGGTGTTCCGGCTCGCACAGAAACACGACCCGGCACAGCCGCCGGGCCGCCGACAGGACGCGCAGCGGACCGGCGGAACCCTGGTCGTGGACGACCAGGAGCGTGGGGAGAGCAGAGTGCCGCAAGGGGGTGCCTCCGTGACGGACGGGCCCCTAGGCCCGGCGGGCGGTGATGTTCAGGCGGACGTAGTCCACGACCGGTTCGGGGAGGCGGGCGGCGACCGCGTGGACGAACTCCTCGTGGTCGGCCTCGGGGAGGCGGTCCAGGTGGGAGCCGAGGACCACGGTGGCCAGGTAGCTCCACAGCTGCTCGCCCGGATCCAGCCGTGCCGGGTCGGGCAGGAGGTTGACCTCGATGTCGGTGAACCCGGCGTTCCGCAGCCGCTCGGTGGTCTCCTCGACGCCGGCGAAGTACCAGACCTTCTCCTTCTCGGCGGGCGCGCCGAGCACGTCCTCGACGGCGGCGTTGATCTTCGAGACGTTGCCCTGGCCACCGCACTCGGCGACGAACTGGCCGCCGGGCCGCAGGTGTTGGGCCAGGTTGTCGAACAGCGCGGCGTGGTCGGTGATCCAGTGGAAGGTGGCGACGCTGGTGATCGCGTCGACCTGGCCGTCGACCGGCAGGGGCTTGGTGAGGTCGGCCTGTACGACCTCGACCCGGTCGAGGCGGTCGGCCAGCTTCACCCGGAGCTGTTCGAGCATCCGGCCGGATCCGTCGACCCCGATCACCCGGCCCTCCGGCACCAGGTCGAGCAGCGAGGCCGTGTCGCGCCCCGTGCCGCAGCCGGCGTCCAGGACGGTCTCACCGCCCTTGAGGTTCAGCCGGCCGAGGGTGCGCTTGCCCCACCCCTGGTGCGGCAGGGGAAGCGAGTCGTACGTCTTGGCGTCCCATTCACGGGGCACGGTGCTGCTCCTTCATGTCGTTTGCGCGGTTCACGCGTTGGTGGGGTTCGGGTCGACGCGTACACCGTCGAGGACCAGCCCGACCTCGATCGGGTGGGCGTCCCTGACCAGCCGCAGGGCGTCTCCCTCGGCGAGCCAGCGGCGCACGGCGTCGACGGGGTCCGGGCCGGACGGGTCGGCGGGCAGCAGCTGGACGAGGATGTTGCGCAGTCCGGCCGGGGAGTCGTGGGCGGAGTAGGGCCCGCGCAGGTCGATACGGCCGGAGGTGTGGACCGAGGCGGTCGGCCCGCCCGGGCCCGGGGCGTCCGGGGCCGTGTAGCCGAGTGCCTCCGCCGCCAGAGCGGTCAGGACGTACTCCTGGGCGCTCGGCGCGAGATCGGCGCCGAAGAGCTGCTTGGGCTGGTCGGACTCGGCCTGCGTGCCGTCCACCTCGGCGAGCACATGGGTGCCCACCTCCCACATCACGCGGGCCGCGCGCCGCCGGACTGACGCGCCCGGCTCGGCCCCGGCCGGGACCGGTCGGCTGGTGAGGTGCACGTCCTGGGCGGTCTGCACGACGGCCTTGATCTCGTTGGGCTCCGCGAGCGTGTGATGGGCGCTGCCCCGCTCGCGTGCCGCCGCGACCGCGCGCCGGGCCTGCTCGACGGAGACGTCCCCGTCGATCCGTATCTCGTACGACAGCCCGGCCGGGCCGCCGTCCGAGGTGAACTCGACGCAGGGCAGCACCTCGACGAGGGCGGGGCCGCACCCTTCGCCGGTCAGATGGGTGACGACGCTGTCCGTCACGGACGCGCCGAGCGCCACCAGCAGGGAACCGACCGGATCGAGGCAGTCGCCGCCGGCGGACGAGCCCCAGCGTTGCTCGATACCGAAGGCCCGGGCGACCCTGGTGGACCCCAGCCGCATCGGTTCGGTGTGCACCCGGCAGCGGTCGGGGGACGTGGGATGCGCCACCACGCCGATGCTGAGCTGTGCCTCCCACGAGTCCTCACGGATCTGCTCGGCCAGGGCCTGCCTGGCGCGCAGATCGATGCCGTTCAGCATCGTTCTCCTCCGTTCCCGCTCTGGGCGAGGCAGGCGTCCAGAGCCCGCCGGAGCCCGCGCAGCAGCCCGTCGCAGTCCTCGACGCCCACCGACAGCCGCACCAACTGCCGGGAGACGCCGGCCTCACGGCGCACCCGCTCGCTCAGGTGGGCATGGGTGGTGCGGGCCGGGACCCGGGCCGCGGTGGCCAGGGCCGTGCCGTCCGGGCGGCAGGCGTTCAGTACTCCGGAGAGGTCCCGGATCTCGGGCCGGACCTCGAAGGACAGCAGTCCGCCGAAGCCCTGATGGGTTTCCAGGGCCCAGGGAGCCTCGTCGAACGACGGACGGTGCACCGTCCGTACGGCGGGGTGCTCGCGCAGTGCCTCGGCGACGCGCTCCGCGTCCCGCCGCTGGGCCGCCAGGCGCAACTGCAGGGTGGGCAGGGAGCGTTCCAGCAGGTGCGCCGACCAGTTGTCGACCTCGCCGCCGAAGCGGGCGCACTGCTCCTGGATCCGCGGCAGGTACCGGCCGATGCCGGTCACCAGGGCGGCCTCGACGTCGCCCCAGGCGTCCAGATAGGGAGAGGTGTTCTCGACGACGACCACGGCGCCGGTCTCCAGAGGCCGCAGCTGGGCGGGCGAGAGGGCGGTGTTGTCGACGACCAGCAGCAGGTCGTTCATCTGGGCGTGGATGGCGATGTCGTTGAGCGGATACAGCCGCATCAGCGGATCGCTCAGAGACTGCGTGTACACGACCTGGGTCGCGGGTTCCACGGCCGCCGTCACCGCGTCCAGATCGGTGCAGTCGACGAAGGTGACCGTCCGTCCGAGGCCGGTGAGCTCCTCGGCCAGGACACCGCGCAGCGGGTCGCAGGTCTGGTCCGAGGCGACGATGTGGCCCCCCGGATTGGTCAGTGCGAGCAGTACGGCCGTCGTGGCGGCCACGTGGCCGGGCACGAGCAGCGCCGCCTCGGCGCCGTGCAGGGCGGCGAACGCGTCCTCGACCCTGCGCCTGGCTCCGCGGGAGCTCGGCGATGCCGTGGACGGTGCGGTCGTCTCAGTGGTCTGTCGCATGGTCACCGCCGGCACACGGGCGCGTCGGACAGGCCGATGCGCTGGTGGAAGTAGTGGAAGATGATCTCCTCGTGCAGCGCTTCGCCGTCCAGGGTCGGCTTCAGCGCGGTGCCGTCGTCGACCTTCTCGACGAGCCCGCGCTCCAGCAGTTCACTGAACGCGGAGGCGAAGGGCTCCATCGTGAGCAGGTCGGCGCCGAAGCGCTGCCGGTAGCGGTCGAGGACGATCGGCTGGTTGGCCTTGAAGTTGAAGCCGAGCGCGGTGCCGATGGCCTTGTGCCCGGAGAGCCGCCGGCCGAAGTTGAGCGGCAGGCCCTCGTTGTTCTGCATGAAGGAGACGTACTTGCTGATGTCGGTGACGTTGTGCGTCTGGAGGAACTCCTCCTGGTCACCGGTCAGCCACCCGTAGGCCCCGGGACCGTACGCGATCATGGTGTTGTAGTGCTCCCACTTGTTCTTCGACGTCTGCGGGATGTTTCCGCCCTCGTACGTCCCCGGGCGGCTCCACCAGCCGCAGGGGCTCGGGTAGTACCCCTGCTCCAGCAGGACCTCGACGGCCTCCTGGCGCATCGCGTAGGTCGAGTCCAGGTCCGGGAAACGGCCCTCGGTGATGAGGCGTTCACGGACGGCGGGGTTGTTCCAGACCGCCCGGTTGCCGATGCCCATCTCCTCGCGGTCCGCGTTGCGCAGCCGGTAGATGGTGATGGTCGGGACACCGAGATCGGTGAGGATCCGCATGTCGCGGCGAACCGACTCCGGGGTCTGGTACGGCAGTCCGAACATCATGTCGACGTTGAAGGGGCAGCCCGTCGCGAGCAGGTTCTCCACGGCCTCGATGGACTGGGCCGAGGAGTGACGGCGCTTGGTGAAGTCGTTCACCTCGTCCTGCAGGGACTGCACGCCGAGGCTGAATCGGTTGAAGCCCAACTCCCGTGCCGTCTCCAGATGATGGCGCTGGAAGTTCTCGGGGTTGCCCTCGATGTTGAACTCGACGTTGTCCGAGAGGTCGTAGTTCTCGCGCACGTGCCGGACCAACGGCTCGATGAAGTCAGGGCTGTTGAGCAGCAGGGCCGCGGTGCCGCCGCCGATGTAGAAGGACTCGACGGACGCCCGGGGTATCCAGTCGAAGCGGTCCAGATAGCGGCGGGACTCCTCGATCAGCAGCTCGGACCAGAGGCTCAGCGCGGAGTCCTCCTTGCCGCGTGGCACCAGCCGTTTGACGTAGTTGCAGAAATGACAGATGTAGTTGCACAGCGGCAGGTGGAAGTACAGGTGCGCCGGGTGCCCCGCCCCGGGGAACGCGCCGTACTCGGCGGCGAGTTCGTCGCTGCCGAGCCGGTCGCCCTCGTTCGAGGTGACGTTGATGTTGTACTCGTCGCGAGGGATCTGCAGCTGCGGGTTGCGGTCGAGAAGGCGGCCGAGGTTGAGTTCGAGGTCGACCGGGGTGGTGCCGTTGCCGGTGGTGAGGATGGACATGGTGGTCTCCTTGGCTGTGGACGGAACCCGTGCCGGCTTGTGGCCGGACCAGGGCAAGAAGCCGAAAGCGTCAGAAGTAGTAGGCGGACATCGCCTCGTGGAGCCATGCGGGTTCCCGTACGGCCTCGCTGTCCGGCTGGAAGAGCCGCTGGTACGGCTTGACGTCCAGGACCGGGGTGCCGTCCAGTGCGTCGAGCGCGCGTACGTGCAGGGTGAGGCCGTCCACGCGGACCAGTTCGCAGCGGGAGACGCCGAGCCGGTTGGGGCGTTCCTTGAGCCGCTGGGCGAGGATGCCGAGCCGTGGCAGGTCGGTACGGCCCCTGGGGTGGACCGCTCCGGTGACCGCGTCCGACTCGGGGACGAGATGGAAGTGGAAGACCACTTCGAGATGCGAGAACTCCTCCAGACCGGTCACGGCCTCGGGCTGCAGCACCGTGGGGTCCAGCTCGATGAGCGAGGTGACCCCGCCCCAGTGATCGTGCCGGGGCACGGCGCGGGGGGAGCGGACGACGCCGATCGGGCGGACGCCGTAGGTGGTGGGGGTCGCGTCGGGTTCCTGTGTCTGCTGTCGGGACATGGTGCGAGCGCTTCCTTTCCGGACAGGTCCTGGGGCGGTCAGGTCAGGGGCGTGACCGCGGACAGGAGGTCGACCTGCTCCCGCAGCCGGCGGCCCAGGACCTCGACCTGGCCGGGCTCGACCATCGTGAAGTGGTCGCCCGGTACGTCGCAGACCACCGCGCGGGCGGCGACGTCCCCCCACCCGAGGTCGTCGGGGAGCGTGCCGCCCTCCAGGGAGCGGTCCGTCACGCGGAAGACGGTGACGGTGCCGTCGTAGGGCTTGATCCGGTAGGCCGCGAGGGCGTCGAGGTTGAACTGGTACATGTCGATCATGCGGCGCAGCCGGTCGGCGTCGAAGTCGGCGGGCATCGTGCCCGCGGCGACGGCCCGCCGCACCAGCTCCGCGGCCCGGGTGGCCGGGTCAAGACCGCGCAGCCAGTCGATGTCCAGGTCCAGCTTGAGTCCGCGCCAGAGCAGAGCGCGCAGGGCGAAGTCCGGGTCACCGCTGGGTTCGACGGTGATACGGGTGTCGAGCAGCCCGACGAGGCCGACCCGCTCGCCCCGTTCCCTCAGCCGGCGGGCGGTCTCGTAGGCCAGGAGGCCGCCCATGGAGTAGCCGATCAGATTCCATTCGGCGCCCTCGGGATGGACGCCGCGCAGCTGCTCGATGAAGGCCTCGGAGATCTCCTCGATCGAGCCGAGGGGCTCCTCGCCGGGCAGCAGACCGACCGACTGCACGGCCCAGAAGGGCTGGTCCCGCCCCATGGCGCGGGCGATCGGCGGATACAGCAGCACGGTCCCGGACACGGGCGGCAGGGCGTAGACGGGGCTGCCGCCCGAGCCGGCCTGGATGCGCACCAACTGACCCTGACGGTCCGCCGTGCCGCGGCGGACGATCTCGGCGAGCTCCGCGACGGTGGCCGCGGACAGCAGGTCGGCGGCGCTCAGATCGACCTGGAAGAGCCTGCGCACCTCCACGGTGAGCCTGATGGCGAGCAGCGAGTGGCCGCCCAGCGAGAAGAAGTCGTCGTGGATGCCGATGTCCGTGCGGTTGAGCAACCTGCGCCACACATCGGACAGTTGGAGCTCGATGCCGTCGCGGCCGAGGCCGGTGGACGGCACGGCGGTGGATTCCCGGTTGACCATCGTGTTTCCCCCATCAGGTGGTGTCGGTTGTACGGCGCCCCGGAGCGCTCAGACGGCGGTGACCGCCGTCGCACCGGCCGCGTCCGCGGTGGCCCGGCGCTTCTGCGCCCACCGGACGGCCGGTGCCATCGACAGTCCGCCGACCAGGAACACCGCGCCGAGCACCAGCCAGCCGGGCCTGCCCCAGTCGATGAGGAGCAGGGTCAGCGAGACCGGGCCGAACATCTGGACGGCGGCTATTCCGGTGTTGAACAGGCCCTGGTACTGGCCCTGTTTGTCCGCGGGAGCGAGTTCGTAGCCGATCAGCCAGGAGCCCGCCGACTGCACCATCTCGCCGTGGACGTGCAGGGCCGCGGCCACCACCAGCACCGCCGTCGCCGTCACCGCACCGCGGCCGGCCGACAGGGCGAAGGCCGCGCAGCAGGCGAGCAGGACGACGCCCGCCACCCGGAAGGCGCGGACCGCCGGTTCCAGGGCGTCGATCTTCTTGGTGACGGGCACCTGAAGGGCGACGACGGCGAGGGTGTTGAACAGCAGCAGCACGGCGGTGAGCGAGTGCGGTGCGTCGGTGCGCAGCGCGATCCAGAGCGGGAGGATCACCTCCAGGATCGGGATGTGCAGCAGCATCACCATGTTGATCAGGGCGAGGACCGCGTAGGGGGTGTCGCGCAGCACCGCCAGCCGCGGCTCACCCGGCGGGCGCTCCGGCGAGGGCGGCACGGCGGGCAGCCGCAGGAACAGCAGCCCGCACACGACGAAGCTCAACGCGTTCCCGGCGAACGTGAGTTGATAGGCAGCCTTGGTGTCCCACAGCAGGGCCAGCCCGCCCAGCGCGGCTCCCGCCGACACCCCGGCGTTGGTGACCACCCGGACCTTGGCGCGGACCCGCACCAGACTCTCGCCGCTCAGCACCGCCGGAATCAGCGCCTGGCGCGCCGCGTGCGCGCCGCGCTCGAAGAGCGCGTACAGGAAGGCGATGACGACGAACAGGGGGTACGAGTCGGTCGCGAGGTACGCGGCGGTGGCGAGGCCGGCCAGTATCAGGAGCGCCGCCGCGGTGCCGCGCGGGCCCCTGCGGTCGGCGAGATGGCCGAAGGGGACTCCGGCGAAGAGGCCCGCGATCCCGGCGATGCTGAGCCCGAGGCCCAGTTCGGCCGGTGAGAAACCCACGATCCGGATGAAATAGAGCGCGGAACACGTCAGGAACACGCCGTTTCCGACGGAGTTGGCGAGTGTGCCGAGCACCAGGGTGCGCGCGGGCCCCTCCTCGATGAAGGAGGATTTCATGGTGTTTCTTTCTCTTCGTGGGACGCGGGGAAGTGATCGCGGTAGAAATCGCGCATCGCGGCGGTGATCTCGTCCGTATTGCGATGGCAATCGGAATGGGAGCCCCGGATGAATTCCAGCCGCAGGGACGCGCTGTCGCGCCGGGACAGGCGCTCCCGCTCGTCGGCCAGGATGTTCCGGCTCTCCTCGGCCGCCAGCACCAGGACGGGAATGCCCAGCCGCTCCAGCAGATCCGGCAGGTGTCCGAAGTCGTAGGTCCAGCGCAGCAGACTTCCCTCGGCCCACTCGTCCGCCACGTGCAGGGCGGGGTGCGCGTCGAAGGACTGGTCGATCACGACCAGGCTGCGGACCTGGGACGCACCCCAGGTGACCGCGGAGACGGCCGCCACCAGGCCGCCGTACGAGTAGCCCACCAGGTGCAGTTCGCCGGGGAGGGCGTCGGCGAAGCGGTGCACATCGGCGGCGAAGTCCAGCACCGAGTAACCCCAGTTGGGCCGGTGGCTGTCGCCGTGGGCACGCAGGGAGGGGTGGACGGCCACCGAACCCGGCGGGCAGAGCGCGTCGCCGACCGGCCTCAACTGCCCCTTGTCACCGCCGAAGCCGTGCAGCAGCAGCATGCTTCCCGGCGCTCCGCCGGCTCCGGGCAGCCCGGGGACGGCGTCGTGGTCCAGCAGCTCTATGCCGCTGCTGTGTCCTGCCAGAAGCGGTCTGGGAAGAATGCGTGCTTCCTGTGTGAAGGCCCTCATCGAACAAACCCCCTCGAATGTCCGGCCGACCCGGCCTCAGTAAGATTCACGATCGATGGCCCGTGAAGTCAACGCCGGCAGCCGTCCCCGGAACCGGGTACGTGACACCAGGTATGAGGGGCCCGTATATCTGTTGAGGGCTGCCGGGAATTCGGTCGCCCAGGGTTTTGCCACCGGCAGATCTGGAGGGCCTTCCATGGGAGTCGGACTCATACACCAGGCCGTCGCGCACCAGGCCCGGACGGCGCCAGAGGCCCTCGCGGTGGTGGACGGCGACATCCGCCTCGACTACGCGACGCTCGACGCGGTCGCGGACGACTGGGCGGGACACCTGGCAGCGGCCGGGGCCGGGCCGGGCACGCTGGTCCCCGTGCAACTGCCGCGATCCGCCCGGTTGTACGTCGCGTTGCTCGCGGTACTCAAGTGCGGCGCCGGCTACGCGGCCCTGGACCCCAGATGGCCGCGGGAGCGGGTCGACGGCGTGCTGGGGCAGCTGGACGCTCCCGTGCTGGTGACGGACCTGGCGGAGATGTCCGCGCGGCAGCCGGTGTGGCGGCCCCCGGCCGAGCTGTCGGCTCCCGACGCCGGGGGCGACGGCTTCCGCGGGTACGAAGGACCGGCGGAAGCCGCCGCGGCGGTCTTCTTCACCTCCGGCACCAGCGGCACCCCCAAGGGAGTGGTGTCACCGCACGCGGCCACCACACGTCTCTTCACGCCGGACGGGCCGCTCGCCCTCGGCCCCGGCACCGTCATGCTGCAGGCCGCACCGGCTTCCTGGGACGCCTTCTCCCTCGAACTGTGGGGCACGCTCACGACCGGCGGCACCTGCGTCACAGCCAGGGACGACTACCTCCTGCCCGACATGCTGCGGCAGGCGGTCGACACCTGCGGGCTCAACACCGGCTGGCTGACGGCCTCCCTCTTCAACCTCTTCACCGAGATCGACCCGGACTGCTTCCAGGGCCTGCGACGCCTCTACATCGGCGGCGAGAAACTGTCGACCGCCCACGTCGGCGCCTTCCTCGACCGGCACCCCGGGATCCGGCTGCTCAACGGCTATGGCCCGGTGGAGAGTTGTGTGTTCGCCACCGTCCATCCCATCGCCGCACACGACTGCGACGCGGAGTACGGCGTTCCCATCGGCCGCGAGGTCCCCGGTACCGCGGTGCACGTACTGGACGACACCGGCGGCGTGTGCCCACCCGGTGACGTGGGCGAACTGTGCGTCAGCGGGGCCGGACTGGCGCTGGGCTATCTCGGCGACCCGGCCCTGACCGAAGCCCGTTTCCAGGAAGCCCGGGTCGCCGACGCGCACCTGCGCCTCTACCGGACGGGCGACCGCGGTTTCCGCGACGCCGACGGTGTCCTCCACTTCACCGGCCGCACCGACCGGCAGGTCAAGATCCGCGGCTACCGCATCGAGCCCGAGGAGATCGAGGCGCACGCGGCCGGACTGCCGGGGATCACGCACTGCGTGGCCGTCCCCGTACCCGGACGACTGGGCACCTACGAACGGCTCGCGCTCTTCTACACCTCCGCCACCGAGGACTCCGACCGCACCGACGGCACGGAGAACTCCGTGCTGTTGCGCCGTTCGCTCGGCCAATTGCTGCCCGCCCACGCGGTGCCGGACGTCGTACGGCGGGTGGACCGGCTGCCGGTCACCGCCAACGGCAAGGTCGACCGTTCCGAACTGCTGGCCCTGCTCCCGGGCTGACCGTTTCCCCCGCCTGCCAATGAGCGAGAACCCGTACCCACCCCCTCCGCCACAGAGAGGCGTTGTGCCATGCCCGTCATCACCCTCATGTCGCCCGACCCGAGCCCGGGCGGCACCGGCCTGGCGCAGGTCGCGAAAGCGGTCACCGGGCTGCTGCGCATTCCGGTGGAGCACTGCTGGGTGACCTGGCAGCAGTTGGGCGCCGACGCGTCGCACCGCCCGGAATGGCAGCGCGCAGCCGCGGGCGCGCGCGCCCCCATCGGCTTCGTCACCTGCAAGGAGACCTATCCGCAGGAGACCGTGGGGCGGCTGTTGCGGCTGCTGCGCGACGAGCTGAGCACACTGCTCGGTGTGCCCGGCGACGAGGTCTATCTCGCCGTGCACCGCGCCGTACCGGGCGAGTTGCTGATCCGCGGAGACGTCTGGGCGGGAGACGGCCAGCGCCCGGCCGGGGCGGTGTCGGTCCCGGCGGGCCGGGCGGTCGGTGACGTGACCCCCTGAGGTCCGAGCCGGACGCCGAGGTCAGTAGCCGTAGCGGTTCTTGATGTGGCGCCAGAAGTCCCGGATCATCCACTGGTCGAACTCGGTGATCTCCGTCGCCGATCCGGCGTTCATGATGAAGCCGCCGACGTCGGGTGTCGGGGTCCAGTCGTAGAAGTCGTCGAGGCCGAAGGTGCGGCCGACTTCGTGCAGGTAGATGTGCAGGTTCTCCTCGTCCAGGGCGTTCGTGAAGTACTCCTGGTGCAGGCGTTGTCCCCAGTCGCCGCCGGCGTCGCCGAAGCCCATGCCCTTGGTGAGCCAGAGGGACTCGTCGTAGTGGTGTGCCGCCTTGCCGGGGCACTGGGAGTAGTCGCCGTCCTGGTGGAAGAACCGGCCGCAGGGTTCGGCGCATTGGGGTGCGCCGCCCTCGTCGAGGTTGCCGGCGTAGATGTCGACGGAGTCGTCGTCCCCCTTCAGGGTGGAGCGGTCCTTGACGGCCCAGCCCACGACCTTGACCTGCACGGAGGCGTAGGGCCACTGGTTGTAGCGGTAGTTCTTGAAGCCGTAGATGTCCGGGTACGTCGAGGCCATGTGGTCCCAGGTGTCGCCGAGTTGCTCGTCGATGCCGGACGGCGGGTTCCACTCGGCGGCACTCGCGGCTGTGGTGATCGCGGTGGCCGTGGCGTGGGGGTGGGGGTGGCCGAGGTGGTGGTCTCGCTCGGCGTCGGCGTCGGCGTCGGCGTCGGTGTCGGGCTGCTGGACTCGCTGAAGCTGGGGGCGACGGTCTCCCCGGGGACAACGTGCCGTTCCAGCTCGTGTTCTTGACGGTGACGGTCGTGCCGGACTGCTGCCAGTCGCCGTTTCAGCCCTGGGTGATCTTCTCGCCTCCGCCGAGTTCGAAGGTGAGGGTCCAACTGGTCTGCTGCACACCCCTGTTGGTGATTCCGACGGTCCTTTGGAAGCCGTCCGTCCACTGGCCGGCGACGTTGTAGTCCACCGCGCAGGTCGGTTCGGCGCCGTTGGCCAGCAGCGGTACCAGCGCGCCGGTTCCGGCCACGAGTGCGGCGGCGACCGCGAGGGGGACCGGGCGCAGGAGGCGGTGCCTCAGGCGGTGAGACGCACGGGGTGGTCTCATCGGGTGGTTCGTTCCCTACGTGCTCCCCGACGGGCGGGGTCGGGGAGCACGTCGGCGCTACTTGACGGTGGCCTTGCTCTGCACGACGTACGCCGGGCCCGAGGCCGGCTTGATGGTGGTGGAGGTCGTGCTCACGGTGGCGTTGCGCACGGTCAGGCCCGTCTTCGCGGTGATGTTCACCGAGGTCAGGGTCAGTCCGGTGATCGGCCGTTCCGGTACGCCCACGATCTGTCCGGCCGTGTTGGCGCCGGTCGCGGTGATGTTGGCGATGGTGATGTCGTGGTAGTTCGGGGTGGTGCTGTTGATCGTCTGGGCGGCGTCGCCGTCCGCCGGGATCGACGGGTAGTACCCGGTGATCTGGATCGGGGTCGTCACGTCGGTCATCGTCAGGTTCTTGTAGGTGACGGCGTGGATCTCACCGGCCCTGCCCCGCGCGGACTTGATGCGGACTCCGGCGGTGGTGCCCTTGAGGGTGTTGTCGTGGATGTCGATGTCGTAGATGCCGCCGGCCGTGTAGCTGCCGATGGACAGGCCGTGGCCGTGCAGGATCGTGCAGCCGCTCAGTGAGATGTCGTGGGAGGGGCCCTCAGAGGAGGAGTTGATGGCGATGTTGTCGTCGCCGGTGTCGATCGTGCTGTTGGTGACCGCGACGCCGGAAGACGACCACACGTCGATGCCGTCGGTGTTGGGGGCGTCCGACGGGGCCTGGACGGTGATGCCGTCGATGGCGGTCGAAGTCACCTTCTTGACGGTGATGTTGACGTTGGGGGCGTTCTTCAGCGTGATCCCGGTGATCTTCAGGTTCGAGGCGTTGCTGAGGGAGACCAGGCCGGGGCGGGAGGAGAGCGTCTTGCCCGCGGCCTTCTCCTGGTTGATCAGGGTCCACCATGGGGCACCCTGGCCGTCGATCGTGCCCGCGCCGGTGATCGTGAGGTTGTTCACCCCGGAACCGCCGAGGAGCGGGGTCGGCTTGCCGCCGGACAGCGGGTAGTCAGCTGCGTCCTGGGAGGCCAACAGGGTTGCTCCGGAGTCCAGTTGGAGCGTCATGTCGGCGGCCAGGGTCAGGGCGCCCGAGAGGTACTTGCCGGCGGTCAGCTCGACCGTGCCCTTGCCCGCGCAGGCGTTGATCGCCTTCTGCAGGGCCGCGGTGTCCTTCGTCGTGCCGTCGGCCTTCGCGCCGTAGGCGGTGGGCTTGCAGACCGTGCCGGACGCCGGGCTCGTCGTGGTGGACGTGGCGGTCGGATTCCAACCGTCCGAGCCCGCCAGGTACTTCTGCGGGGTGTAGTTCGCCGCCTGGGAGTCGGTCAGTTGCGGGCGACTGGAGTTGACCGTCGCGCCCGCACCCGTGTTCTTGTACTCGCTGAACCGCGCCTTCGTCCACACGGCGCTGGACATGTCGCTCCACGGCTGGGCCGTGTTGACGAACGCCCCGATGGTGGACTCCCGGTAGAGCACCTGCGCGTCCTGGCGCCACGGGCGGCCGAGGCTGCTGGTGCCCGCGGTTCCGGCTCCGGTGATGTTCGACTTGTAGAAGAGGTAGCCGTAGGTGCGGGTCGCCGGAGTGCTGGCCGCGGTGAGGTAACCCCCGCTGCCCAGCTGGTGGATGTCGCTCCGGTCGAAGACCGCGATGCCGCCGCCGAAGATGAAGTCGACGGTGCCTTCGACGTAGGACTTCGAGAAGTACGCCCGCGCGGAGTCGTTGACGAGCAGGGTGTCCTGGTGGCCCAGGAGCCGCACGTCGGTGAGGACCGCGCGGTCGGCGGACAGGCTCAGGGCCACCGCCTGGCTCGGGCTGGCCGCGTAGTCGTAGTCGTTGGAGATCGTGAGGTTCGACGCGGAGAAGTCGTGCCCGTCGACGAACGCCGTCGCGCTGCCGAAGGTGCCGTACGTCGTGCCGTCCGCCTTCTTCGTGCTCGCCCCGTGGTTCTCGACGAGTACGACGTCGGAGGCGCTGGTCCCCAGGCCCTTCAGGGTGACGTAGGGCTTGTTGCTCGGGACGGTGAACACGCCCCGGTAGGTGCCCTTCTTGACGGCGATGGTCACCGGCCCGGTGTTGTTCGCCGGGACCTTGTCGATCGCCGCCTGGACGGTGGTGACGTCACCGGAACCGTCCGCGGCCACCGTGATCGTCGTGCCCGTTGCCTTACTGGCGGACGGGCTTGCGGCCGGGCTCGGGGTCGCGGTCGTCGTACCGGTGCCGGCCTGGGTGAGTGTCCAGCGCTTGTTGCTGTTGGTGGTGCAGGTCTCCTGGATGACGGCGGCGCCGGACGCGGTGCTCGCCTTCGCGTCGCTGACGCACAGACCGCTGTTGACGTTGACGATCTGGAAGGTGTCGTCGCGCGCAGGCTTCACCGTCCAGAGCTGGTTGGCCTGGTCGGTTCCGCAGCCCCACTGCTGGAGCCGGACCCCGTCGGCGGTGGAGCCGCCGGGGACGTCGAGGCAGAGTCCGCTGGCGGCGGACCTGATGGCGAACCTTCCCGATCCCCGGTCGACCAGCGTCCACTGCTGGTTGGCCTGGTTCTGGCCGCAACCCCACTGCTGGATCAGCGCACCGCTCGACCCGCTGCTGCCGACCAGGTCCATGCACAGCCCGCTCTTGGCGACCGCGAGCGTGTAGGTGCCGGCCTTGGCTTCGGCCGTCTGCCCACTGGTTCCCGTGACGACGGTGGCCGCCGTCGCGACACCGCCCACGACGACCAGTGCCGCCCCGCCGGCCGCCGCGATGCGCCACTGGGCCCGCTTGCTCCGGGCCCGTCTGCCACGTCTGAGGTACATGCCGTTCCTTTCTCCGCTGTCACCACGGAGACGACGCACCCCGGCGGGCCATAACAAGTTCGGCACCACGAATTTCCTGCAGAGGCACGAACGGGGCTGCTCCTGCCTGATCTTGGTCCGTTCGCACGCCTGTGCCATCATGACCGCCTCCATCTGAGGGATCACTCTGTGAGGGCGCATTGCGCGAGGTTCCGGCACGACCCATGACCGATACGGCGGCCCGTCCGCCCGGAGCCGACCCGTCCGCGACCGACCTGGTCAACGCGGCCCGGTCCGGCGACGCCGACGCGCGGACCGCCCTGTTCCGCGAGTATCTGCCGCTGATCTACAACATCGTCGGGCGCGGTCTGCACGGGCACGCGGACGTCGACGACGTCGTGCAGGAGACCATGCTGCGCGCCATGCGGGCGCTGCCCGAACTGCGCGACCCCGAGCGGTTCCGGTCCTGGATCGTGGCCATCGCGATCCGGCAGATGCACGACCACAGGCGCCGGAACAAGGCCGCGCTGGCCCGCCACACGCAGGTGGCCGACGCGGCCGAAGTCCCCGACCCCGTCGGCGACTTCGCCGAACTCGCCGTCGACCGCGAGACGTTGTCCCGGGCCGGCAGCGACCTGCTGGAGGCCAGCCAGTGGCTCAGCGACGAGCAGCGCCGGACGCTGGCGCTGTGGTGGCAGGAGACCGCCGGCCAGTTGACCCGCACGGAGGTCGCCGAAGCGCTGAACCTGACCGTCCCGCACACCGCCGTACGCATCCAGCGGATGAAGGCCAAACTCGAAGTCGCCGTCGGTGTGCTTGCCGCCTGGCGGGCCCGGCCGCGGTGCGCCGAACTCGACTCCCTCGCGGGCGGCGGCAGGGGAGTGCCGGGGGGACGGCTGCTGACCAGGCTCGATCGTCATGTGGCCCAATGCCCGCAGTGCGGGGCGGCGTTGGCCTGGCGGTCGATCGACGACCTGCCGATCCGGATCGGCGCCCTCGCCGTCCCGGCCGCCCTGGTGGCATCGATCCCGGGTCTCGTCAGCCAGCACGCCGTGACCCCCGGACTTGCGTCCTCGCTGCTGAACACCCTGCACCACGCACTGGCCCGGATCTCGGCGAAGTCGGCGACCGTGGCCGTCGGCACCACCGCGACGCTCGCCGTCGTCATCGGCGTGACGGTCCATCAACTACCGCCGCACGCCCACGGAACCGAGGCGGCGCAGAGCCCGGCCCGGAGTGCCGGAGCCCCGTCGCGCCAGCCGGGCCGGGCCCCCTCCGGTACGACACCGTCCGCCACCCCGACGACCGCGTCCCCCTCCTACTCCGGCGTCACCACCGCCGACTACTACGTCGCCCCCACCGGCGACGACGCCAACCCCGGCACACTCGCCCGCCCCTTCGCCACGCTGACCCGGGCCGTCGCCAAGGCCCGCCCGGGCCAGACGGTCGCCCTCCGCGGAGGCACCTACCGCCCCGCGACGACGATCGCCCTCACGTCCTCCGGCACCGCCGGGCACCGGATCACGGTGAGCAACTACCGTGACGAGCAACCCGTGTTCGACGGATCGGACCTCCCGGCCACCGGCACGCTCATCGCCCAGAGCGGCGGACACGTCACCGTGCAGGGCATCGAGATCGTCGACTCCCCGGGAAACCCGTACGTCTGCACGTCCTGCCACGACGACGTCCTCGCCCGGCTCGGCGTGCACGGCAACGCCGGGACGGGACTGGTGCTCCACGGCGCCGGGACCCGCGACAACCTGATCCTCGACAGCGACTTCTACGACAACCACGAGACCGGCTCCACCGGCGGACACATCGACGGCCTGGTGTTCAACGACGGCTCCGGCAGCGGAAACCGGGTCAGGGGATGCCGGATCTACGACAACTCCGGCGACGGCGTCGACCTCAGCGGCTTCGGCGACGCCGTGACCGTCGAGCACAGCCGGGCCTTCGGCAACGGCGTCAACCGCTGGGGCATCGCCACCTTCTCCGGCGGAGGCAGCGGCTTCAAGCTCGGCGGCGACGCGGGGATCCGGGTCGCCCACGTCGCCTCGAACAGCGCCGCCTGGGACAACGCGGGCTTCGGATTCACCGAGACCGGCAGCTCGGGAACACCCCGACTGACCAACGACACCGCCTACCGCAACGGCGCGGCGGGCTTCGCCTTCGTCCACTCCGCCGCGACACTTCAGCGCAACCTCGCCCTGGCGAACCACCCCGACGACTGGCTGGGCACGCAAGCCCGGCACAGCGGCAACTCCTGGGACCAGTCGGGCTGGACGGCGGCGGCACTGCACACCGCCGACGCCGACTCGGCGACCGCCCCGCGCCGCCGCGACGGGCAACTGCCCAGTACGCCCTTCCTCGGCAACAGCAAGGACCCGTCCATCGGCGCGGTGTTGACGTCCTGATCACCAAGCGTGTGCCCTCGTGGGGGATCGGGCGTGCTACGCGCTGCGCTCGTTGTCGCCGACGGCGGCGGTGTCCGTCTGGTCGTCCTGGTCGAGGGTCGCGGCCCAACTGGCCAGCAGTCGAAGGCTGTCGTGGGCCGGGGTGCCGGGTTCGGCGCTGAGGGCGGTGAGGGTGAGGCCGGGCTCGGTGGGGATGGGCATCGCCTCGAAGGGGAGGGTGAGTTCGCCGATCGCGGGGTGGTGGAAGTACTTGATGCCGGTCTGGTGCAGGCGTACGTCGTGGGCGGCCCAGAGGGTGCGGAACTTCTCGCTGCGGGTGGACAGTTCACCGACCAGGTCGGTCAAGTCCCGGTTGTAGGGGTCGCGTCCGGCCTCGGTGCGCAGCAGCGCGACTGCTCCGGCCGCCTGGCGTTCCAGCTGGGGCAGGAAGTCGGCGGCGCCGGGGTTGAGGAACTCGTAGCGGGCGAGGTTGACGGGCCGGGCGGGGTCGGCGAAGACCGGGGCGTACAGGGCGCGGCCGAGCCGGTTGGTGGCGAGGATGTCGAGGCGGCCGTTGCGGATGAAGGCCGGGGCCTCGGTCATCGCGTCGAGCAGATGCTGCAGGCTCGCGCGGATCGCCTGCGGCGCCCGTCGGCGTGCCGGCCGGCGGCTGGTGTTCGCCGTATGCGCGAGGTCGTCGAGGTGGGCACGCTCGGCGTCGTCGAGCTGGAGGGCGCGGGCGAGGGAGTCGATGACGGGTTCGGAGACGCCGGAGAGGTTGCCGCGCTCCAGGCGGGCGTAGTACTCGGCGCTGACGCCGGCGAGCAGTGCGACCTCTTCCCTGCGCAGCCCCTTGACTCGCCGGTTGCCGCTGTAGGCGGGCAGGCCCGCCTGCTGGGGCGTGATCTTGGCGCGGCGGCTGGTCAGGAACTCGCGTACCTCGCTCCGGTTGTCCATGGCTTCGAGGCTACGTCGGCTTGTCCGGTGGTGTCTCCGGCTGAGGGGTGTACTGGCAGTACACGTATCAACGAGTCCTTCCACGCGCGCGTGACCTGCAGTTTCATCGGTAATGGCGCAGGACGCGCCACGGTGGAAAGGACATGGACGATGACGGAGAAGACCCAGTCCCCGGGTCCGCGCGAGCTGTTCGGGGACACCGCTCCCGCACTGGCCGGCTACAGCGAGGACGTGCTGTTCGGGCAGGAGTGGAAGAGCCCGGAGCTGTCCCCGAGGGACCGCAGCCTGGTGACCGTGGCGAGTCTGATCACCAGCGGCAGCAGTGAGCAGCTCACCTTCCACATCCCGCTGGCCAGGCAGAACGGCGTCACCGAGGAGGAAATCATCGGGACGATCACCCACATGGCGTTCTACGCCGGCTGGCCCAGGGCGATGTCCGCCCTGACGGTGGCCCGGGAACTGTTCCGCACGGCCTGACCCCACTCTCACCTGCACGCCCCCTTCTGACACCGACGCAAGGAGCACGTACCACCATGGAGATCCTCAAGCAGCCCGCGACCATGAAGCTGCCCCCGCACATGTTCGCCGGTGACGTCTGGGCGGACGTGATCCACCGGGGCGAGGAGCCTTCCCGGGCGCGGGCCAACATGGTCCGTTTCGCACCCGGCGCCCGTACCGCCTGGCACAGCCACGGCCTGGGGCAGACCCTGCACATCGTGTCCGGAGTCGCCCTGGTCGGCACCCGGGACGGCGTGATCATCGAGGCCCACCCCGGTGACACCATCGGCTGCCCGCCCGGCGAGGAGCACTGGCACGGCGCGAGCCCGGACCAGTTCATGGAGCACCTCGCCCTGTGGGAGGGCGACGACGTCAACTGGCTGGAGCACGTCACCGACGCCGAGTACGACGGCCCGCGCACCAGCACCCGTACCTCGCGCTGAGCTCAGACCGCAGAGCGGTACCCCCACCTGCCGCCTCGACAACGCCGTGACGGCCGACTCGCCGCCGAGCGCCGCCGGCCGGACCGTCGCGACGCGCTGTTCACGCCACCGGGCGAGCTGATGGAACGCCGACCTGTTCCCCTCGCCCGGGTGCCGGCAGCCGCTCGGCGCCGAGCGGATCATCGCGATGAGCCGCCACTCCTCCCGCCAGCGACTGGCCGTCGGCTTCGGCGCCACGGACATCGTCGCCGAGCGCGGCGAGGACGGCGTCGCCCGTATCAAGGACCTCACCGGAGGCATCGGCGCGGACGCCGTCCTGGAGTGCGTCGGCACCCAGGAATCCATGCGCCAGGCCCTCCACTCCACCCGCCCCGGCGGCAACGTCGGCTTCGTCGGCGTCCCGCACGACGTGGCCATCGACGGCGATGAGTTGTTCTTCTCCCACGTCGCCCTGCGCGGCGGCCCCGCCCCGGTACGCCACTTCCTGCCCGACCTGATCGACCGGGTCCTGAACGGCCGTATCGAGCCCGGCAAGGTCTTCGACCTGACCCTGCCGCTGGACCAGGCCGCCGAGGGCTACCGGGCCATGGACGAGCGCCGCGCCGTCAAGACGCTGCTGCGCCCCTGACCCGCCGACCCACGACCCGCGATCCACGATGGGAATCACCTCTCATGACCCCGACCTACGACTTCCGTGACCAGGTGGCCCTCGTCACCGGCGCCGCCTCCGGCATGGGCCTCGCCACCGCCCGCGCCTTCGCCGAGGCCGGTGCCGCGGTCGTCCTGGCCGACATCGACGAGAAGGCCGTACAGCACGCGGCCGAGGAACTGACGGCGGCCGGTCACCGGGCTATCGGTGTCGTCTGCGACGTCACGGACGAGGCGCAGGCCGCCGCGACGGTCGACCGCGCGGTGGCGGAGTACGGCCGCCTGGACATGGCGTTCAACAACGCCGGCATCCAGGTCCCGCCCAGCGACGCGGCCGACGAGACGGCCGAGAACTTCGATCACGTCAACGCCGTTAATCTGCACGGTATTTGGGCCGCCCAGAAGCACGAACTGCGCCGGATGCGGGAGCAGGGCAGCGGCGGCGCCATCGTCAACTGCTCGTCGCTGGGCGGGTTGGTGGGGCTTTCGGAGCGTGCCGCGTATCACGCGTCCAAGCACGGGGTGATCGGCCTGACCAAGAGCGCGGCGGTCGAGTACGCGCCCAAGGGCATCCGCATCAACGCCGTATGTCCCGGCGTGATCGACACCCCGATGGTCGCGGACATGCTCGAAGGGCAGGCCGAGGCCATGGCCGAGATCATGAAGCAGCAGCCGATCGGACGGCTGGGCCGGGCCGACGAGATCGCCGCAGCCGTGCTGTGGCTGTGCAGCCCCGCCGCGAGCTTCGTGGTCGGCGTCGCACTGCCCGGCGACGGCGGATACACCACGAGCTGACCGGTCGCCGTTCCGTGCGGCCGAGGCCACGACGGCACGGATCCAACGCTTTCCCGTGCTCCCGCTCACCACGTCGCCGTCCACCCCTGGTGACGTCGCCGGTTCGCGCGGCGCGGCCACCACCGCGCTCGCGGCCGCCGTGCTGGGCTTCTTCTGATCGTCGTCGTGATGATCCCGGTCGGTTGCTGCGGAGCGCCGGCCATGCAGCCGACCGCCGGCCTGCTCCTGGAGAACGTCCCCGCCCGCCGCCTCGGCGTGGCGAGCGCGGTGTTCAACACCAGCCGCCAGATCGGCGGCGCCCTGGCCGTGACCGCCTTCGGGACCCTCCTCGCGCGCCGGACGAACCCCCTGCCCGGACTCCGCGCAAGCCTGTTCATCGCCGCGGTGATCGTCATCGCCACCGCGACCGCGAACGTCCTCCCCGAACGGCGCGGCGCCCTGAACAGCTGACCCCGGCACCTGTCCCCAACCCGTCCGGGACACCACCCCCAACCGCACACGGAGAACCACGATGAGCACCTGGAACCGGGCGCAACTGCGCTCGTTCGCAGCCGCCGACGACCTGCACATCTCGCCGTACCGCGAGGACGGCCGCACCTACGGCACACCGACCTGGATCTGGTCCGTCGTCGCGGGCGGCGACCTCTACGTCCGCCCCTACAACGGCCCCAACTCCCGCTGGCACCAAGCGGTGTTGTCGCAGAAGGGCGGACGCATCCGAGTCGCGGGCACGGAACACGAGGTCGCCTTCGCACCGGCGGACAACACCGTTCTCGACGCGGTCGACGACGCCTACCGCGTCAAGTACGCCTCCAGCCCCTACCTGGAGCCGATGCTGCGCAGCGGCCCCCGCTCGACGACCGTCCGCATCACCCCTGCCGCATAGGCGCAAAGGAGCGTCACCATGGAGTACACCCGTCTCGGCATCACCGGCCTGAAGGTGAGCCGCCTCGCTCTCGGCTGCATGAGTTACGGCGACCCGACCGTCCCGCGTGCCCACCCGTGGGCGCTGACCGAGGACAGGGCCGCGCCGTTCTTCCGGCAGGCCGTCGAGCTGGGCATCACCTTCTGGGACACCGCCAACGTCTACCAGGCGGGCACCTCCGAGGAGTTCGTCGGCCGCGCGATCCGCGAGTACTCACGGCGCGAGGACATCGTCCTGGCCACGAAGGTGCGCGGCCCGATGCACGACGGTCCGGGCCGTCTTGTGACCCTTCCAGAACTTTCCTGCGTAGCGAAAGCCCTTGCCGGCACTGAACGTGGCCTCATCGGCCGTTGACGCCCTGCGTCCGCGACCTTCGCGCCGCCAGGAACGCCAGCGCACCGCCCGCCACCAGCAGGACGGCGGCGCCCGCCCGCAGCAGGACTCCGTCCGTGCCCGTGGCGGCGAGTCCGCCGCCGGTCGTCGTCCCGCCGTTGGTTCCTGCCCCGGAGCCGGACGGGCTCGCGGTGGCCGTGGCCGACGGGGACGCGGAGGCGCTGGGCGACGGGCTGGATGTCGCCGAGCCGGTGGTCTTCACCGTGATCGTCGCGGTGTCGTTCGACGCGTCGTCGTCACGATTGGGGTACTCGGGGTTCTCCACCGCCCGCACGCTGCCCTGCGCGCCGGGGACGACCCGGTCGATCCGTACCGTGAACTCCTGGGTCACGGAATCGCCCGGCTTGAAGTCCGTGCTGGCGATGTCGCAGGTGTAGCTCTTCGCGCCGGCCTTGCGCGGTGTGCAGTTCCACAGCGGCCCGGGGTCGCCCTGTTCGCCGGGGGCGGGGACGCCGGTGATGGTCGTGCCGGCGGGCGGGGTCACCACGAACGTGCCGGAGTCGTCGGCGTCCATCCACCGGAAGTTCATCCAGCCCGGCCCGTTGTTCCGCACACCCACGGTGATGCTCACCGTCTCGCCGACCTTGCCCTCGACCGTGTCGCCGAGCGCCTGGTAGTCGGCGTGCTGGGTGGTGGCGAAGGTGCCGTACCCGGAGCCGGTGAATCCGGAGCCGGCGGCGACGGACTTCAGGCCGAGCGGTGCACCGGTGCCGGTCCCGGGGAAGTCGGACGGGTCGAAGGAGCCGGGCGCGGAGCCGCCGACCGGCCACACGACGTAGGAGTTGTAGCCGTACATCGTGTCCTTGGAAGCGGTGTAGCGCAGCGGCGCGTCCGTCTCGTAGGCCGCGCCGGGCGCGACCGGGGTGTCGAACCGGCACCAGGCGCCGACGTCGGGCCGGTCCGAGTAGTGGCAGTTGGAGTGGTCACGGGCCAGAGAGACGCCTTCCGAGTCCTGCACCAGCAGCATGACGCCCTTGTCGGCGGGGGCCGTGCCGGTGTTGGCGAAGGCCGGGGTGCGCTCGAAGACGGCGCCGGGCGCGATGCCCTTCAGCGCCGGGTAGGGCCGGGCGACGAGCTTGGGCCCGCCGATCAGAACGTCCGTCTTCCCCGTCACGGTGGCCGCGTCGGAGGCGGTGGCGGTGTAGGTGATGGCACCGGTGTCGCCCGCCTTGGCGGCCGCGGTGGGCTTCAGGAGGAACGGGTCGATCGATTCCTTGCCCGACAGCGGGCCCACGTCGCACCTCACCTTCAGGGCGCCGGTGCTCACGCAGTCCCCCGTGACCACCATCGTCGCCTTCCCGGCGAGGGACGACGCGTCGATGGCGACCGAGACGTCATGGGCGTCGCCGCCCGAGGCGGTGATGGCGAGGTCCAGGTTCGGGCCCTCGCCCGTGGTGGGGAGGTAGTAGTTCTCCTGGGTGTCCAGGACGAGCGTCGTTCCGGCGGCGTGTGCGGCCGGGGTCGCGACCGCCATAGCGGCGGTCGCGAATGCGGCGGCAGCAGCTGTCCGCCATGTTCTACGTATCGTCAGCACACCACGTGGACACGTCAGAGCACCGGAAGGTTGCGTCCGAGTGGCCGTCAGCTGACAGACGGGTTCCACTCTGGGAACCTCTCCAGAGCACCCGAACCAGCGACAGCCGACGGCCAGAAGTTCACCGGGAATCCGTACGGACCAGCGCGGTATCCCCCAGGCCAGAGGCCGCGTTTCCGCAGGTCACCGAATTCCGCCGGTAGCCCTCGGCACGCAGTGGATCGGCTGCCCACGCACCGTCGTTGGACGGATTGCCCGGATCTTGGTCACGTCCGCTGGTGTGCTGACCGCGACGGTTCAGCGGCATGGACGCAGGCCGCCGGGGTCTCCGGGACGACGTGGCCGTGTTGAGCCATGGATACGCGGTAATTCGCTGGCGTCGCGGCCGTTGCACCTTCTAAGGTCGGTGCTGTTAGAGCGGCAACCTTGCGCTGCCGCCGGTGACTTGGCTTGTGCTGTGGGAGGTGTGACCGATGGCTGTCTCTGTGATGGGCGCTGCCCGCATCCGGAAGTTCATCAAGTCCACTCCCGTGGTCTCCGGCTGACCTCTCCTTTCTTCCCGCGCCTGGGTGCGCGGTGCCGGGGCCACCCTTGTGAAGGGTCACCCCTTGTCTTTCTCTTCTCTCCCGGGTTCGTTCTCGTCGTCTTCCTCTTCCGTGCATCCGCTGCAGCCCTACGGCTGGGACGCGGACCGGGAGGCCGAGTTCGCCCCCTTCGCCGGGCAGGGTCTGCTGCCCGGCCGTGTCGTACGGGTCGACCGTGGCCTGTGCGATGTCGTCACGTCGGCCGGTACGGTCCGTGCCGACACCGAGTTCGTCGTGCCCCGTGACCCGATGAAGGTCGTGTGCACGGGTGACTGGGTCGCCGTCGACCCGGCGGGCGGCGACCCACGCTATGTGCGGACGCTGCTGTCGCGTCGTACCGCCTTCGTGCGTTCCACCTCCTCCAAGCGGTCCGAGGGGCAGATCCTCGCGGCCAATGTCGACCACGCGATCGTCGCCGTACCGCTGACCGGGGATCTCGACCTCGGCCGTATCGAACGGTTCCTCGCGCTCGCCTGGGAGTCCGGTGCCCAGCCCGTCGTCGTGCTCACCAAGGCCGACCTCGTGCCGGACGCGGTGACGTTGTCGTATCTCGTCCAGGACGTGGAGACCGCGGCGCCGGGCGTGCCGGTGTTCGGTGTCAGTGCCGCGACCGGGGAGGGGATCGACGTGCTTGCCGCGGTCGCCGCGGGTGGTACGTCCGTGCTGCTCGGGCAGTCCGGTGCCGGCAAGTCGACGCTCGCCAACGCACTGCTCGGCGAGGACGTGATGGAGGTCCGGGCGACGCGTGACGTGGACGGCAAGGGCCGTCATACGACCACCACGCGCAACCTGCTCGCCCTGCCCGGCGGCGGTGTCCTGATCGACACGCCGGGGCTGCGCGGTGTCGGACTGTGGGACGCGCAGACCGGGGTCGGGCAGGTGTTCGCCGAGATCGAGGAACTGGCGGGGAAGTGCCGTTTCCAGGACTGCGCCCACATCGCGGAACCGGGGTGCGCGGTGCTGGCCGCTGTCGAGTCGGGCGAGCTGCCCGAGCGCCGGCTCGACAGCTACCGCAAGCTCATGCGCGAGAACCAGTGGATCGTTGCCAAGACCGACGCCCGACTCAGGGCCGAACTGCGGCGCGACTGGAAGCGGAAGGGGGCGGAGGGGAAGGCGGCGATGGAGGCGAAGCGGGGGCGCTGGGCCTAGCGGCCCGGCTCGGTCCCGTCCGACGTCAACGCCCCGTCCGATTTCCGCCAGCCCCACCCCCGGGGATGGCGGAGACTGGACGGCGTGATGGACGAAGACACCAGGTACGAGGCCGTACGGAGCCGGGACGCCCGGTTCGACGGCGAGTTCTTCTTCGGCGTCGCGACCACCGGGATCTACTGCCGGCCCAGCTGTCCGGCCGTGACTCCGAAGCGGCGCAACGTGCGGTTCTTCACGACGGCCGCCGCCGCGCAGGGCTCGGGGTTCCGGGCCTGCCGGCGGTGCCGCCCGGACGCGGTGCCGGGGTCGGCCGAGTGGAACGTGCGCGCCGATGTCGTGGGCCGCGCCATGCGGCTGATCGGCGACGGAGTGGTGGACCGCGAGGGCGTCGCCGGGCTCGCCGTACGGCTGGGATACAGCGCACGGCAGGTCCAGCGGCAGCTCACCGCCGAACTCGGCGCCGGTCCCGTCGCCCTCGCCCGGGCCCAACGGGCGCACACCGCACGCGTACTCGTGCAGACGACCGACCTGCCGATCACGGAGATCGCGTTCGCGTCCGGGTTCGCCAGCGTGCGCCAGTTCAACGACACGATCCGCGCCGTGTACGCGTCGACCCCCAGCGAACTACGCACCAACGCGCCCAGGACATCGCTCAGGACATCGCCCAGGACATCGACTAAGGCGCCGACCAATTCATCTGCCAGGCCACTGGCAAAGGAGCTGGTCAGGGCGGTGGACAACGCGTCGGCCGACGGGACCGTCCCCGCCACCGAGCCGTCCGCCGGAATTCCGTTGCGGCTCGCGCACCGGGGCCCGTACCAGTCCGCTGCCGTCTTCGACCTGCTGCAACGCGAGGCCGTCCCCGGCATCGAGGAAGTCACCGGCATCCCCGGCCGCCGCACCTACCGCCGCACCCTCCGCCTCCCCTACGGCACCGGGATCGTCGCGGTCGACGAACGCCCCGGCACCCTCAAGGGCGTGCCCCGCGACCGTCCCGTCGTCCCGCCCGACCAAGCGGCATCCGGCGCCCATGAGAGCGACCGGCTCGCCGGCGCCGTGTCCGGCCCCCATGCGGACGGTCGGCGCGACGGGGCCGTATCCGGCACCCACGCGGACGGCCCGTCCGACGGCGTCGCACCCCGCTCCCACCCCGGCGGCTGGCTCGACGCCCGTCTGCATCTCACCGACCACCGCGACCTGACCACCGCCGTACAGCGGCTACGACGTCTCTTCGACCTCGACGCCGATCCGTACGCCGTCGACGAGCGGCTCGGCGCCGATCCCCGGCTCGCCCCACTCGTCGCCGCCCGGCCGGGCCTGCGTTCACCGGGCGCCGCCGATCCGGAGGAACTGGCCGTGCGGGCGCTGGTGGGGCGGGCGGAGGCCGAGCGGCTGGTGCGGCGCCACGGCCGGACGCTGGACGCCCCGTCCGGCAGCCTCACCCACCTCTTCCCCGAACCGTCCGTGCTGGCCGAGGCCTTGCCCGCCGAGCCCCTGGCCGGCCTCGTCACCGCCCTTGCCGACGGCACCGTACGACTCGACGTCGGTGCCGACCGGGACGACGCCCAGGCAGCCCTGCTCGCGCTCCCCGGCGTGGACGAGGCCACGGTCGCCGTCATCCGCGCCCGCGCCCTCGGCGACCCCGACGTGGCACCGCCCGGCGCCGACATCCCGGACGCCTGGCGCCCCTGGCGTTCCTATGCCGTACAACACCTGCAACACCTGCGCACAGCAGGGGAGTTGGAGTCTCCATGACCATCCGTTGGACGAGTTTCGAGAGCCCCCTGGGGCAGCTGCTCCTCACCGCCGACGAGCGCGGCGCCCTCACCTCCCTCTCCGTCCCCGGCCAGAAGGGCGGTCGTACCGTCCAGCCGGAGTGGCTGCAGGACCCCGGCCCCTTCCGCGCGGCCGGCGAGCAGCTCGCCGCCTACTTCGCCGGTGAACTCAAGGAATTCCAGCTGGAGTTCCACACCTCCGGCACGGACTTCCGCGAGCGGGTGTGGAACGCGCTCGACTCCGTTCCGTACGGTGCGACGACGACGTACGGCGAGATCGCCGCCCGGATCGGCGCGTCCCGGGCCGCCGTGCGGGCCGTGGGCGGGGCGATCGGTGCCAACCCGCTGCTGGTCGTCCGTCCCTGCCACCGGGTGATCGGCGCCGACGGAACACTGACGGGCTACGCGGGCGGCCTCGACCGCAAGGTCCAACTCCTCACCCTGGAGGACGCGTTGGACTCTTCGAACCAGTCGGACTCCTCGAACTAGTCCGTCTCCAAGCCCCAGCTGTGGATCCGCCGCGGGTGAATGCGAATCACCTCCTCGCTCATGTGCGGCCCCAACTCGTGCGGGCCGACGAGGAGTTCGGCCTCGCCGCGGATGTCGATGCCGCGTACCCGCCACGGGCTGACGCTGACGATGTCGTCCACGACCAGCGCGACCTTCGGGTTCGCCCGCAGGTTGCGCCACTTCTTCGTCGTACCCATCGCATACCCGCCGACGAGGATCGTCCCGTCGTCCTGCGGGAAGAAGCCGACGGGATTGGCCTGCGGTTGTCCCTGGGGGTCGACGGTGGCCAGTCGCCCCAGCCGCTGCGACTTGAGGTACGCGCGCTCGGCCTCGGTGAATTCGGTCATGCCCGCAGCCAAACACGCCCGCCCGCCCACCGCATCGGCTTCAGGGACCAGGACTTCCGTCCTACTCCGGACAGGCGGATACGGCGGCGGCCACCGGTGCTGCTCCGCAGTCCGCCCCGCTCCGCGTGCCACGGTCGCCTCCTCGTGTTCGGTGGGGAGAGGCGGAGCGCTCATGATCGGGGCCGGACGGATCGGCGTGGCACTGCTGGTACTGGTACTGGGGGTGGGAGTCGGCCAGGGCACGGCGACAGCCGAGGCCCCGGCGCCCGTACCCCTCGACACCTGGACCGGCAGCTGGGAGGCCGCCCCCTCCGGAACCACCACGGCCCACCCCGGCGCCTCCTTCCGCAACGTCGTCCACCTCAGCGTCGGCGGCGACGCGGTCCGCGTCCGGCTCACCAACCGGCTCGGCACCGCCCCCCTCCGCCTCGACACGGTGACCGTCGCCCTGCGCGGGACCGGCGCGGACGCTGTGCCCGGTTCGATGCGCACCGCCACCTTCAACGGCGCCGGCACGGTCACGATCCCGGCGGGCGAGGACCTGGTCACCGACTCCGTCCCGCTCGCCGTACCCGCCGCGGCGGACCTGCTCGTCACGGTCCACACGCCCGACGACTCCGGCCCGGCGACCTACCACCGCGCCGCTGGACAGACCAACTACCGCACCCCGAGCGGCAATTGGGCGGCCGACAGCGACGGCGCCGCGTACACGACGACCACCACCTCCTGGTACTACGTCACCGGCGTCGACGTCCTCGACGCCCCGGCGGCCGGCAGTGTCGTCGCCTTCGGCGACTCCCTCACCGACGGCAACGGCTCCACCCGCGACGCCAACCACCGCTGGCCCGACCGACTCGCCGAGCGCCTGGGCGCCCTGCCCCCGTACCGCCGCCTCGGCGTCCTCAACGCCGGGATCTCCGGCAACCGTCTGCTGCGCGACGACACCGGGCCGAGCGCCCTGGCCCGGCTCGACGCGGACGCCCTGTCGCGGTCGGGTGTGCGGGTGCTGATCGTCATGGAGGGCATCAACGACATCAAGGGCACCCCGAACGCCACCGACCCCGACGCCTTCGAAAGCGCCTACCGCGCACTCGTCACCCGTGCCCACGCCCACGGCATCCGCGTCATCGGCGCGACCCTCACGCCGTACGGCGGCAACAGCGCGTACACGGCGGCCCGGGAAGCCGTACGGCAGAAGGTCAATGCCGTCATCCGGGCCGGGGCCGGCGGGCCCTTCGACGCGGTCGTCGACTTCGACGCCGCCGTCCGCGACCCGGAGCAGCCGCAGCGGATCCGGCCCGCCTACGACCCCGGCGACCACCTCCACTTCAACGACGCCGGCATGCGCGCACTCGCCGACACGGTCGACCTCACCGCGCTGACGTAGGGGACGCCCCGGTTCAGCCCCAGATCGTGGCGCCCAGCCACGCCCCCGCGATCAGCAGGCAGGTGAACAACTCGGTCAGCACACTGGAGCCGCCCGAGCGCATCGCCGTACGCAGGGAGGCCATGGCCTCGGCGTGCCGGCCCAGCCGCAGGCGTTCGTGGAGGTAGATCCCGGCCATGAAGCCGGGGATCGCGCCGAGCACGGGAAGCAGCAGGAAACCCAGCAACGCGCCGGTCCCCGCGTACACCGCCATCCGGGGGGTCGCTCCGCTCGCGCGCAACCGGCGGGGCGGCAGCGCCCAGCGCACCACCTGGGAGAGGAGGAGGGCGGCCGTGGCGCCGACGAGGACGCCCCAGGACACCGGCTGCGGATCCTTCAGCGCCCACCACAGGACCGCGGCCCACACCAGCCACGATCCCGGAACGCCGGGCACCAGGACTCCGCACAGGCCGAGCAGGATGACGACGCCGACCAGCAGGAGTTCAGCCACTCCCATCTGCCCAGCCTGCGGGATCCCGGGGGAAAGCGCAGGTCAGTAACGGGTCACCCAGCCCCGTTCGTAGGCGTGCCAGCCCAGTTGCAGCCGGGTCGTCACCCCGGTCAGCTCCATCAGCCGCTTCACCCGGCGCTGGACCGTCCTGAGGCCCAGATCGAGCTGTTTCGCCACGCTCGCGTCGGTCAGCCCGGCCAGCAGCAGGGACAGCACCTCCAGGTCGGTGCCGTCGGGGCCGTCCGGCTCCTGCTCGGTGGCGCCGGAGGCGCCCAGGCGCAGCGGGAGCGCGTCCCGCCAGACCGACTCGAAGAGCCCGCAGAGCAGTTCCAGCAGTCCGCTCGCGTGCACGACGAGCGCGGCGGGTTCGGCGGTGTGTGAAGTCAGCGGTACAAGGGCGAGGGTCCGGTCGGCGACCACCAGTTTGGTCGGCACCTTGTCCACCACCCGCACCTGCTCGCCGCGGCCGAGCGCCGCGGCCAGTTCGGTGGGCCCGTCCGGCAGGTCGAGCACCGCGCGTTCGAGGACGACCCGGTAACGAACCCCGCGTCCGGCGGCCTGCTCCTCCGCGTCGTTCTCCATCCCGGTGACGGCGACCGGGTTCCCGGTGACCAGCGCGCACACCTCGTCGCTCGCGCCGAGCTGGAGCTGCAGGAAGCGCCGGGTGACGGCCGCGGCGCCGGTCACCACCTCCACCAGATCGTGTACGGCGGTCTCGGCGGCGGCGGCCCGGTACTCCTCGGCGAGCAGCGCGGCGGCCAGCTCGGCCTTCTCCAGTTCATGGCGCTGCTGGGTGAGCAGTGCGCCCAGGGCGACTCCGGGCGGGGCGGCGACCCAGCGGCCGGGGCGGGCCGAGGACTGGGCGGCGAGTCCGTGCAGTTCCAGGCGGCGCAGGGCGCGCTCGGTGTCGTACTCCCCGATGGTCAGCCGTCGGGCGAGATCGGTCACGTCCGCGGCGCCGACGGACACCAGCGCTCGGTAGGCCGACTCGTGCGCCTCGTCCAGGCCTATCGCTCCCAGCATCAGGTTCCGCCCCTCCCCGAAGACCCCGTCGCGCGGGCCGTGGCGGAAACCGGCCACGGCGCGAACCCGCCTCCGCACATCATCGCCGTACCACCCGTCACTCTGCCAAGGTTGCGCCACCGAGGCACCAACACCCGTCCGCAATGCCTGGATTGGGCTTGTTCGGCCTGCGGATTCGCGCCCGGAGCAACTCATAGGGGAGTCGGGCGCGCATCACAGCGGCCCTTCAGGAAGGCAAGCCACACTCAGGGCCGGACGGGCCGGATCCGCGACGGGATTCGGTCACTCGGTCGTCGCCGGGCGGTTCTCCCGTGGGGGGTGGAACCGTCCGGCGGCTCTGTGCTGTCCTGAACAGCCCTGTGGCGGACGGGTGTTCGGTATGTCATCCGACACGCCGTTCGAGGAGGGGCGCGCACCGGATTTTCCTGACGCCCCGTTTTCATCCGGCCCGCACGGTGGACAATTAGGGGCATGAACCAGCAGGGGGGAAAGCCGCCCGGTCATGAGGACGACTGGTGGGGCCAGCTGTACGACGACTCCGCCGACGACACGGGGGCCACGGCCGCGGCCGACTCCCTGGAGGACCGGTTCGCCTCGGCGGCCGGGACTGTGGACGAGGGTGCGCGTGTGGCGCCGGGTAGTGCGGATGAGGGCATGCGTCCGGTGCCGGGGGCCGTGGACGAGGGCGCGAGTCCGGTGTCGCGGACTGCGGGCGAGGGCGCGCGTCCGGTACCGGGGATCGGGGGCGAGGGCGCGCGTTCAGCGCCCGGTCCCCTGGACGGGGGCCCGCGTCCGGTGGCCGGCTCGGGGGTTCCGGCACCGCGTGCCGGTGTCGGCGGTTCCCTTCTGGGCGGTACGGCGGACGCCGACGCCTCGGGCCACCGTCCGGCCGCGGCCACGGGCGACGACAGCTCGCCCTCTCCGGCCGGACGGGGCGTCGGCACGGCCCCGCCCCTCGGCGCGTCACCATTCCCGCCACCACCGCCACCGCCACTGATCAGCCCCGCGCCGCCCGTCCCGCAGCCGTTCCGTGGGGAAGCGCCTCTCGCTGCCCCCGCCTACCCGCCGTCCCCGGCCGCCCTCACCGGCCCGCCCCCGAACCTCCCCGCCCTCTCACCACCACCCCCGCAGCCCCCCTCACCCCCTCCCGCATCCCTCACCCTCGACTACGTCGGCTCCGGTCCCCCCACCTACGACGCCGAGCCCACCGCCCTGCCGCCCGCCGACCCGGACGATCTCGACGACCTGGTCGCGGACACCGTGCTGGACGGGGCGCGATACGGGAGCAGCACGCTGCGGGCCGCTTCCGTGCGGGGGGACTCCGCTCGGTTCCGGGGTGAGCCGCGCCGGGACTCGTTGCTGACCGCGCGGTTCGGGGTGGGAGAGCAAGCCCTGGTGCTGGTCGCGATGGCGACCGGGGCCCGGGCCACACCGGGGGCGCATCGGGCCGCCGCCGAGGCCTGTCACTGGATCGGCAGGGCCGTCGGACGGAGTCACGCCCGGCTCGCCGAGGACATCCGGGCCGCCCGGCGCGGTGACCTCAAGTCCGGCCTGCACCGGCTCACCGACCGCAGCCTCGGCAAACTCCGTGCCAGCGCCGCCGAACAGGGCATCGACCCGGACGAGTACGCGGCCACCCTGCGCTGTCTCCTCCTGCCCGCCCACCCGGAGTGCCGTACCCGCGTCTTCTTCGGCGTCGGCCCCGGCGGTCTGTTCCGGCTGCGCGACGGGGAGTGGCAGGACATCGAACCCACCGCCGGGGACACGGCAGGCGAGGCCGTCGTCGGCTTCGGTTCGCAGCCCGCGGAGACCCCCGAGGGCGACCGGCTCACCATGGACCTCGGCATCCCGACGCCGCCGAGCCCGTACGAACCCGCCCCCGAACCGCCCCGCGAACCCTTCCGCTTCCGTGCCTCCGTCGCCCGCCCCGGCGACACCCTCCTGATGTGCACCGGCGGCCTCGCCGAACCCCTGCGCGGCGAGCCCGAGCTGTCCGCCCATCTGGCGGGCCGGTGGTCGGCCGCCGCTCCGCCCGGTCTGGCCGCGTTCCTCGCCGACACCCAAGTGCGGGTCAAGGGTTATGCCGACGACCGCACGGCCGCCGCCGTTTGGGAGGCGTGAGCGCCCGGGCTGTGAATTCATGGAACCCAGAGGGATCCGCAGGACACCGGAAACCGAAGGGCACGCGAGAACCATGGCCAAGCAGAACGTTGCCGAACAGTTCGTCGACATCCTCGTCCGCGCCGGAGTCAAGCGCCTCTACGGCGTCGTCGGCGACAGCCTCAACCCGGTCGTCGACGCGATCCGCCGCAACTCCGCCATCGACTGGATCCATGTACGGCACGAGGAGACCGCCGCTTTCGCCGCCGGCGCCGAAGCGCAGATAACCGGGAAGCTCGCGGCCTGCGCCGGCTCCTGCGGCCCCGGCAACCTGCACCTCATCAACGGCCTCTACGACGCCCACCGTTCCATGGCCCCGGTCCTCGCCCTCGCCTCGCAGATCCCGTCCAGCGAGATCGGCCTCGGCTACTTCCAGGAGACCCACCCGGAGCGGCTCTTCCAGGAGTGCAGTCACTACAGCGAACTGATCTCCAGTCCCAAGCAGATGCCCCGGCTTCTGCAGACCGCCATCCAGCACGCGATCGGCCAGTCCGGCGTGAGCGTCGTCTCCCTCCCCGGCGACATCGCCGCCGAGCCCGCCCCCGACAAGGCCGCCGAGACCGCCCTCGTCACCTCCCGCCCCTCCGTCCGCCCCGGCGACGCCGAGGTCGAGAAGCTCGTCGAGATGATCGACGCGGCGGACAAGGTCACCCTCTTCTGCGGCAGTGGCACGGCGGGTGCACACGCCGAGGTGATGGAGTTCGCCGGGAAGATCAAGTCCCCGATCGGACACGCCCTGCGGGGCAAGGAATGGATCCAGTACGACAACCCGTACGACGTCGGCATGAGCGGACTGCTCGGCTACGGCGCCGCCTACGAGGCCACCCACGAGTGCGACCTGCTGATCCTCATCGGCACCGACTTCCCGTACAACGCGTTCCTGCCCGACGACGTGAAGATCGCCCAGATCGACGTACGGCCCGAACACCTCGGCCGACGCTCGAAGTTGGACCTCGCGGTGTGGGGCGACGCGAAGGAGACGCTGCGCTGTCTGATCCCCCGGGTGAAGCCGAAGGGGGACCGGAAGTTCCTCGACCGGATGCTCAAGAAGCACGCCGACGCGCTGGAGGGGGTCGTCAAGGCGTACACGCGGAAGGTCGACAAGCAGGTCCCGATCCACCCCGAGTACGTGGCCTCCGTACTCGACGAACTGGCCGACGAGGACGCCGTGTTCACCGTCGACACGGGGATGTGCAATGTGTGGGCCGCCCGCTACATCACGCCCAACGGCCGCCGCCGCGTGATCGGTTCGTTCTCGCACGGCTCGATGGCGAACGCGCTGCCGATGGCGATCGGCGCCCAGTTCACCGACACCGAGCGGCAGGTCATCTCGATGTCCGGCGACGGCGGATTCTCCATGCTGATGGGCGACTTCCTGACCCTCGTCCAATACGACCTGCCGGTGAAGGTCGTCCTGTTCAACAACTCCTCTCTGGGAATGGTCGAGTTGGAGATGCTGGTCGCCGGTCTCCCGTCGTACGGCACCACCAACAAGAACCCCGACTTCGGTGCCGTGGCCCGTGCCTGCGGTGCCTACGGTGTGCGGGTCGAGAAGCCCAAGGACCTCGAAGGCGCGCTGAAGGCGGCCCTCAAGCACAAGGGCCCGGCCCTCGTCGATGTCGTCACCGACCCCAACGCGCTGTCCATCCCGCCGAAGATCAGCGCCGAGATGGTGACGGGCTTCGCGCTCTCGGCCTCAAAGATCGTGCTGGACGGGGGAGTTGGCCGGATGCTGCAGATGGCGCGCTCCAACATCAGGAACGTGCGCGGGCTCTAACCGTCGTACGGCGCCCAGCCTTTCGCCGAGTACCAGTAGTGCGGCAGGCCCTTGATGCTCGTCGTGCGGAACGGCCTGCCGTGGTCGTCGATGCGGAGGGTGCCGGTGCGGCCCTGGGAGGACCAGCCGAGTTCGAGGTACCAGCGGCAGTCGCAGGTCTGTGTCCGGGCTTTGACGAGCAGCACCTCCGGGTCCTGCGCGGAGACCTTGTACGGCAGGTGCACCGCGGGGACCGGTGTGCCCAGGTCGCTCCCGGCGACCGGGCGGGCCAGGGGGCGGCGGGCGTCCAGGTCCACCCCGAAGTAGCGCGGGCTGACCTCGCCGCCGCAGCCCTGGTCCATGGCGTAGGCGGTGCCGTGGACGGGGGCGGTCCGGCCCACGATCCGGACGCGCAGCGACTCCAGGACGACCGCCGTGGTTGTCCGCCCCTGCACCGAGATCTCGACGTCGGTCTCCCGCCCGTGCACCGCGCGCTGTTTCGCCGCCCAGGTCCCGGCGTCCTCCGGGGCCGGGGGCGGTGGAACCCGCGCGGGTGACTTCTCGACGACGTAGTCGTGGCTGCAATGGATGGCCCACGCCTGGGAGTCGGCGGTCCAGGCGAGGGGTGCGGGGGGTGCAGGAGGTGCGGACGGTGTGGCCTTGGGCTCGGCGGTGTCGTGGGTGGAGATCGCCGACAGGCTGCCCCACACCGCGAGTACCGCGCACACCGCGGCGGCGGTGAGCGTGCGCCGCCGTCGGTACCAGGGGCCGGGCGCCGGCGCGGGGACTTCCTCCGGCACCGGTTCGGGGTCGGGGACCGGGTGCCCGGCGGGCCGGGGCCGCTGCCGGGCCGCCACCGCCAGGATCCAGTACCGGTGCAGCCGCAGCCGTTCCTCCGGTGTCGCCCCGCACAGTCCCGCGAACCGCTCCACGGGGGCGAAGTCGAGCGGGACCGCCTCGCCCACGCAGTAGCGGTGCAGGGTCGACGCGTTCATGTTCAGCCGGCGGGCCAGTTGGCTGTAGCTGCGGTCCGCACGGTCCTTGAGCCGCCGTAGCAGCGCCGCGAACTCCTCGACATCCTTGTCGTCGCCCTCGCCCGACACCGTTCCCCCGTGCGTGTCGCGTCCCGGGACGGCATCCCAGGCACTCCACATATGAGGAGGTCAGCGGGGGTGGGACGGTTCCACCGTTGCGGGTTGGGTGTCGGTCATTGCGGTCGTCCGCGCCGGGCGCCGAAGCTCTGAGCGACCACACCGCACGGCACCGAACCGAAACGGGGAACCCACGTGAACAGCAAGAAGGCCACGCGCCGCACCGCCCTCGCCGCCGGCCTCGCCCTCGCCCTCGGGCTGGGCGTGGCGGCCCAGGCCTCCGCCGGCGGCCCGCGCACCGTCAGCGGCTCACCGTTCGACAACATCACCCGCATCGCCGACTTCTACGGCGCCTACGTCGACGCCGAGAGCGACCTCGACAACGGCGGCGGCAAGCTCGCCCAGCAGCTGCGCGCGTACTACCTCACGCCCGCCTACCTGAAGCAGCTGACGGCCTGGGAGGACAAGAACCACGCCGATGGCGTCCTCCAGGCGCAGAACACCCCCCTGAGCTGGAAGGTCACCGACAACGGCACCGCCGACTACACCGAGGCCGCCATCACCCTGACCTGGGGCGGCGGGGACACCACCAAGCTGATCGTCGACATGACCCGTACGACCCACAAGATCTTCCACATCGGCACGAAGGGCATTGGCGGCAAGTAGGCCTCGCGAAGGGGCCGTTCGCGGTTCCTGAGCGGCTGATTCCGGCCAGATTCGCGGAGGACGGCCCCTGGGGGAGCTGCGGGGGGACCAACCGCCCCACGCCTTCACGGACTACGGCCGGATCGGCAGCCCGGAATCGGCAGTCGGTGCGATCGCCGGTGGTCAGGACGGCACGAGGTGTCTGGTCCCGGCACCGGACGCCATGACATCGCGGGGGTGGACGTCCCGGCCGGCCCGCCCGCGCCGCATGCTCCGTACGGTGGCCGTTCGACCGTACGGACGTCAATGCCCTCGATTCCTCCGCCCCGCCGGATTGGGCCCAACCATGGCCGAACACCTGGTCGTTGACGATTCGACATGACTGGCCCGTTCCGGACGAGGGCATGGATCCCCGTGAACATGTTCGAGCAGGAGGGGAACCGGAAAACCGGCGCAGGCGGGGGTCATGAAGAGGCAAGCACGAGGGGGCGGTCCCATGGCGGTCGGGGCCTCCTCGGCGAAAACGGTGGAGGAAACGGCCGACAGCGCCATGGAACCGGCGCAGTCGCCTCAACTGAGGCGCAGACTCGGACGCGCGGACCTGCGGGCGGTGCCCGAAGCACGCAGGGCGTTGCGTGAACTGTTACGGCACTGGGGGAGGCCGGGACGATCGGAGATAGCGGAGCTGCTCACGAGTGAACTCGTCACCAACGCGCTGATCCACACCGACCACGACGCCGTTCTGACGGCGACGGTCGGACCGCGTGGACTGCGCGTGGAGGTACGGGACTTCGTGGCCCGAAGGCCCAGACTGCGCGCACCGATCGCCGACGACGGTACGCACGGGCGGGGTCTGGTCCTGGTGCAGTCCCTCGCGGACGCCTGGGGAGTGTCGTCCCACGGGGTGGGCAAGTCCGTCTGGTTCGAACTCGATTCGGACGCGGCATGAGCAACGGGACGGGGACGGCGTCCAGTTGGACTCCGTCCCCGTCCCGTTGTCGCCCGGTCCCGGACCTCGTGGTCCCGGATCTCAGCCGAACTGCTGCTCCAGGTCCTTGAGTTTGCGCTCAAGGGAGTCGAGCCGCGGCAGTGCCATGGTGTCGTCCTCCGCGGTGAGGTCGACGGTTATCGGGTCAGATGCCCCGCGGACTGGCTGGAGTGAGGGACGCGTGCGAACTGGCAGCGGTTCTCCGGTCGATAGAGCAGGCTCCGCGGAAGGCTGGGCGGAGCCGCGCTCCAGGGCCTGCGGTTCCGGCGACCGGCGGCCGATGAGGCCGCGCTGGCCCCGGCTTATGGCCTTGAGCTGGGCCCGCTCGATCCGCTGCTGGTCGCGGCGGCGCAGTCGGGTCTCTTCCTTCTTCGCCTTGTCCTCGCGCACCTCGTCGACCGCCTCGTCCAGGCTGCGCACGTTCTCCAGGAGCATCAGCGACCAGGCGCTGTAGGTCTCACGGGGGGCCCGCAGCCAGCGGACGATACGGATCTGCGGCAGCGGACGCGGCACGAGACCCTGCTCGCGCAGCGCGGCCCGTCGGGTCTGCTTCAGCGCGCGGTCGAACAGGACCGCGGCCGACAGGGACATGCCGGAGAAGAACTGCGGAGCGCCCGCGTGGTCGACACCCCTGGGCGCGTGCACCCAGTTGAACCAGGCGGCAGCGGCAGCGAACGTCCACACGAGTATGCGGGAGCCGAGGGCCGCGTCGCCGTGGCTGGCCTCGCGGACCGCGAGGACGGAGCAGAACATGGCCGCGCCGTCGAGGCCGAACGGGACCAGGTACTCCCAGCCGTCGGTGAGGCCGAGGTTCTCCTGGCCGAAGCCGACCAGTCCGTGGAAGGAGAGTGCCGCGGCGACCGCCGCACAGCAGAACAGAAGGACGTAGGAGGCGATGCCGTATATGGCCTCCTTGCGCCTGCGGCGCTCCTCCGTGCGCTCCCACGAGTCGTCTTTCGCGTGCTCCCCGCCGGACCGCTTGCTCCGCGCGAGCACCGCAACCGCCGCCAGCATGCCCAGGAGCAGTACGGCGCCGGGAAGCAGCCAGTTAAGCGATATGTCGGTCAGTCTCATCTGGGGTCCCTTGCATTGGGATAGGGCGTAACGCCCGCCATAGTGGCCCAATCCCAACGGCCCTCAGGCGTTTTCGGGGCAAGAGGCCGCCAAGGAGGTGCAAGGGGATGCCCAGGGCGGCTTTCTGCTCGAACTGCCGCTTGAGGGGCGGGAGTTGAGTTCGAATAAGACTACCCGTACGGGTGGTTCCACGGAAAGTTCCTGCGACAAGTGAGGAAGTTGTGAAGCACCTGTAACCGGGCGGGCGTCTCGTTCGCGGCCGATCCTAGCGGGCCCGGAATCGGGCCCCGCACTGAGGGTCCCTCAACTCGCGGCGGCGGCCGGCAGTTTGGTGACCCGCTCCGCCTCGCAGCTGCGCGGGCAGGTCGGACAGGCGTCCAACGCGTCCAGCGTGTAGTACATGCAGCAGCTCGCCCGGTCCCGGGTCGCCAGCGGCTCGCCGTTCGGGCCGGTGACCTCGCGGAACGCGGCGGACCCGACGTACGGCTTGGTGGCGCCCGGCAGCAGTCGCTCCAACTCCCGTACCGCGCGCGGCTGTTCGCCGAAGAGATCGGCGACGTACCAGATCCCCTCCACGACCTCGTCGGTCGCCATGCCCCACAGTGCGCGGCCCCGCCGTCGCATCCGCGGGCCGAAGCCGGCCAGCAGGGGCTCCATGTGCTCGGCGACCGCGGCCCGCACCTCCGCGCGCAGCGCCTCCTCGTCCGAGACCACTCGCGCACCGGGCAGCGCCGCCGCCGGGTCGCCGGGCAGACAGGCGAACGAGTCGGTGCGCACGGCCAGGTGGCCCAGGTCGAGGCCCTCGGCGGTGCGGTCGTATGTGACGTGGTTCACGGGGAGGCGGGGGACCCGGCGGTGCAGGAACCAGGGCACGGTGAACAGGAGGCAGACCGGCCAGGCGTAGCGGTGCAGGCCGAAGGTGGCTATCACGTCCGGCCGGCCGGCCCGGCCGTGGTCGCGCAGAACCTGGGCGTCGTCCCAGGCCAGGAACGCCTCCAGGTCGGCTCCGCCGGCGGCGAGCCCGGCCGCCGGGGCCCAGCCGCCACCGCTGGGGAGCGGTTGTTCCAGGGGGAGTTCGGTGATCGCGAGCCCGGGGATGACCTCGGTGAGGCGGGCGTACGAGTCCGCTACGGCCGAAGAGGGCAGGGGCATGCCGGGACCACCGATTCACCGTTGGTTTAGAGGTAAGGCTTACCTTACCCACCCCGCCTGTAATTTGAACTAGTCCGATCTGCGCCTAAGGTGCTTGACGGACGAGTAACAAGCAGCCGTAATGACCCCAAGTACCGACACGTCCGGAGGAGGACCCGTGAAGCAGGGCGCGCAGGGCTCCGCCGGGACCGGCATACCGGACCCGCGTACCCGAGGGGCCCGGGTGCCGCCGCAGTCGCGCGCCGCCGATGTGGACCGCGACCGGGACCTCGCGGACGGCGCGGATGCCGTGCGCGGCGAGCACACGCACAGCGAGACACCGTTCCCGCGCCCCCGGCAGACCCTCCAGCGGCCCTCCGTGCGCGGGCAGGTACTCGACGCCCTGCGCACCGCGCTCGTCGGCGGGGAACTGACCCCCGGCGAGGTCTACTCCGCGCCCGCGCTCGGCGACCGGTTCGGCGTCTCCGCCACGCCCGTGCGCGAGGCGATGCAGCAGCTCGCCACCGAGGGCGCCGTCGAGGTCGTACCGAACCGGGGTTTCCGCGTCGTCGAGCGGGGTGCCCGGGAACTCGCCGAACTGGCGGAGATCCGCGCCCTGATCGAGGTCCCCGTGATGCTGCGGCTCGCCCGTACGGTGCCCACCGCCCGCTGGGCCGACCTCCGCCCGCTCGCCGAGGGGACCGTGCGCGCCGCGTCCTCCGGGTGCCGGGCGACCTACGCCGAGTCCGACCGGGCCTTCCATCGCGCGGTCCTCGCCCTCTCCGGCAACGAACAGCTCGTCCATCTCGCCGAGGACCTGCACCGCCGCACCCAGTGGCCGCTGGCCGGCAGTCCGGTTCCGCGCGGACGCGCCGACCTGGTGGCCGACGCGGCCGAACACCTCGCGCTCCTGGAGGCGTTGGGGGCGGGGGAGTGGGACGTGGCGCAGTCGCTGGTGCGGGAGCACTTCGCGGGTGCCGAGTGAAACCGAATATGTGACTCCGGTCACGAGCGGGTCCGGGTCCGGCGACCGTGGGCCCCGACGGGAACCCGTCCGGCCGGTGGTGACGTGCCCCACGGAAAGGGATGTCCGTTCCGTGGGGGAGAGCGCCGATGTTTCCGAATCCCGGCCAGCAGGCCGCACAGCGAGGTGCCGAACAGTCCGCACGCCGGGCGGCGGAGGACGGGATGCGGGCCGCACAGGCGGGAGCCCGGCGCGGCCACTCCCGTTCCGGCGGCGGCCGGTTGAGCTTCCTCCTGCTCGTCGCCGTCGTGGTGCTGGTCGCGCGCGATCCCGAACTCCGGGCGTCCGTCCTGCACTTCGTCCACCACGTCGTGAACGTCGTCCAGAACCGGGCCGACGGCTCCTGACCTACGCCGTGGCCGCCCCCGGCGCGGGCACCGCCAACTGCCGTGCCAGCCACGTCGGTACACCGCCGAGCAGCCGGAACAGCCGCCGCGCCTCCTCGCGCAGCCGGGACGCCTCCGGCTCGACCTCCGCGTCCGCGAGCGACGCGAGGGCCGGTGCCGTACCGACGAGGTAGCCCAACTCCTCCCGGATCCGCAGGGATTCGGCGAAGCCGTGCCGGGCCTCCGCCAACTCCCCGTCCCGCAGGGCGAGTCCGGCCAGGTGGCGCCAGGTGAACGACAGCAGCAGCGGGTCGGCGTGATCGGCGGCCCCCGCGTGCGCCCGCCGGTACGCGGCCCGCGCGGCCTGCGGCGAACGCGCCAGGTTCTCCGCGAGCAGCCCCCGCCGGAAGTCCAGCAGTGCCCGTCCACCACCGCCCGGCGGGATCAGCGCCGCCGCCCGCCCGAGCGCGGCCCGCGCCTCGTCGGCCCGGTCGCGGACCCCGTGCAGCGTGGCCGCGTAGGCGAGGTATCCGCGTTCGCAGGCCGCCGCGCCCCGCTCGTCGTCGCTGTGGGCCAGCGCCTCGGCCGTCCGCAGCGCGTCGTCGGCCTCTTCCCAGCCCTGCTCGGTGTAGAGACACCGCTCCACGAACAGGGCGGTCCGCTGGAGGGCCGTCGCCGCGGTGTCGGGCCGCAGCAGTGCCGCCGCGTCGACCCAGCAGGCCCGCGAGCGCAGCCGCCACACCGCGGTCTGGAGGGGATCGTCACCTTCGGTCGTTCCGTATCCAGACATGGCGGAATGCGCCACGTTGCCCTCCCCGAGCACACCATTGAGCTGTTGAGTGGTGGCCGCATCTCAGCACGAATCCCGGCGCCCGGCCAAGGGGGTGGGTGAAAGAATTCACAAAGTCGTGGGATCTTCCGGTCAGCTCATCCGCAGTGCCAGGAAGAAATCCAGCTTGTCCTCGAGGCGCGAGAGGTCCCGACTCGTCAACTGCTCGATCCTGCCGACCCGGTAGCGCAGCGTGTTGACGTGCAGGTGCAGCCGGGTCGCGCAGCGCGTCCACGAGCCGTCGCACTCCAGGAACGCCTCCAGCGTCGGAATCAGCTCCGCGCGGTGCCGCCGGTCGTAGTCGCGCAGCGGGTCGAGCAGTCGCGCGGTGAACGCCCGCCGCACGTCGTCCGGCACGAAGGGGAGGAGGAGCACGTGCGAGGCCAGCTCCTGGTGCCCCGCCGCGCACACCCGCCCGGGCCGCGCCGCCGCCACCCGCCGCGCGTGCCGCGCCTCCTCCAGCGCCCCGCGCAGCCCCTCCGCCGAGTGCACGGCCGCGCTCACCCCGAGCGTCACCCGCCCGTCGTCGTCGAGCCCGGCCGACAGCGGATCCCGTACGGCCTCCAGGAGCACGTCCGCGTGGAGTCCGGACTCGGAGCCGTCGTGCTCCGCCGACACCGCGGGCAGCGGTACGAGCGCGATCGCCTCGTCGCCCGAGTGGGCCACGGCGATCCGGTCGGAGGGCTCGGGACCCGTGGTCAGCGGGTCGACGAGGATCTCCTCAAGGAGCGACTGGGCGACCGGTCCCGCCTCGATGTCGCCGCCGTCCCACTCGACCCGGCCCACCACCACCTGCCAGTGCGGGGCCGCGCCGAGACCGGGCAGCAGGACGGGCGCGGCGACCCGAAGCCGCGCGGCGATCTCGGCCGGCGCGGCACCCGTCTGGACCAGCTCCAGGACCTCCTGCGCGAGCCGTCTGCGGACCGTGCGCGCCGCGTCCCGCCGGTCCCGCTCGACCGCGATCAGCTGCGTGACGCCCTGCAGCAGGTCCAGCCGCTCGTCCGGCCAGTCCCCGGCGTCCGCCTCGACGGCCAGCAGCCAGTCCGACAGCACCGTCCCGCGCACGTCCCGGGAGCCCTGCGGGGAACGCCCGCTGCTGCGGATCGGGAAGAGGGAGTACGTCGACGCGCCCAGCGCCAGCCGGTGCGGTCCCCGGCGGCCCGTGCGGGTGGCGGCCAGGTGCTCGGCGGCCAGCTTGGCGCACACGTCCGCGGGCAGCGCGGGCCCCGACACCTTCGAGCCCGCGATCAGCCGCCCGGTCGGCGACAGCACCCACGCCCGCAGATCGAGGTCGGAGCCGAGCAGGTCCAGGACCACGTCCGGGCCGCCGCCCGCCGGGCCCGAGGTCATCATCCGGCGGTGCCGGTCCACCACGGCCGCCAGATCACCGGCCCGCTCACCGGAGACCTGCCGTACGACGTGCTCGGTGATCGTCGCGAACGCCACCGACTCGTTGACCGCGAAGAGCGGCAGCCGGTGCTTGGCGCAGGCGGTCACGAGGTCGTCCGGGATGTCGCCGAGCTCGGCCTCGCCTGCGGCCAGCGCGGCCACCCCGGCGGACACCAGGAGCCGTACGAACGGCTCGGTGTCGGCCGGGCTCCGGCGCCAGGCCAGACCGGTCAGGACCAGTTCGCCGCCCGAGAGGTAGCGGCTGGGGTCCCGCAGGTCGGTGGTCATCACCCCGCGTACCGTGCGGTCCAGCTCGTCCGCCCCGCCGAGCAGCCGCAGCCCCAGCGCATCGGTGTCCAGAAGTGCGCGCAGCCGCATCGCCGTCGCCGCCGTTCTTTGTCTAGAAAACTACGATGAACCAAGAGGTTCTGTGGGTGCGGGGCCGTGCGGGGCTGTTTCCCACGTTTCCACAGGGAATCGGAGGGGTTACTGATGACCTCCGTTCATACGAATCTACAAGATGCCCGCGCTGGCCAGCCAACTCCTTCATGGTTTCCGTGACTGACCCCGACGAGCACGGCCCTGTGTACTGACCTCACGCTGCATTAACAGCGCATGAACGAGCCGGGCCCGCCGCACACGAACTGGCTTGATCCGTACGACCCACGAGACGAAGAAGAGAGCCGGTCATGGACTTCCTTCGCCCCGCAAGCTGGGAGGAGGCGCTCGCCGCGAAGGCCGAGCACCCCACCGCAGTTCCGATCGCGGGCGGCACCGATGTGATGGTCGAGATCAACTTCGACCACCGCCGGCCCGAGTACCTGCTCGACCTGAACCGCATCGGTGATCTCTACGAGTGGGAGGTCGGCGCCGACAGCGTGCGGCTCGGGGCCTCGGTCCCGTACGCCCGGATCATGGAGCACCTGCGCGCCGAGCTGCCGGGCCTCTCCCTCGCCTCGCACACGGTCGCCTCCCCGCAGATCCGCAACCGCGGCGGCGTCGGCGGCAACCTCGGCACCGCCTCCCCGGCCGGCGACGCCCACCCCGCGCTCCTCGCGGCCGGCGCCGAGGTCGAGGCCGAGTCGGTGCGAGGCACCCGGCTCATCCCGATCGACGAGTTCTACACCGGCGTGAAGCGCAACGCGCTCGCACCCGACGAACTGATCAGGGCCGTCCACATCAAGAAGGCGGACGGCCCGCAGCAGTACTCGAAGGTCGGTACACGGAACGCCATGGTGATCGCCGTCTGCGCCTTCGGTCTGGCCCTGCATCCCGCCACCCGCACGGTCCGCACCGGCATCGGATCGGCCGCGCCGACACCCGTCCGGGCGAAGGCCGCCGAGGAATTCCTGAACGCCGCGCTCGACGAGGGCGGCTTCTGGGACAACGGCAGGATCATCACCCCGTCGGTCGCCAAGCAGTTCGCGGACCTGTGCGCCGCCGCCTGCAACCCGATCGACGACGTCCGGGGCACCGCGAGCTACCGCCGCCACGCGGTCGGCATCATGGCCCGCCGCACCCTGACCTGGACCTGGGAGTCCTATCGCGGCACCGCCGCCCGCACGGAGGGAGTCGCCTGATGCGCGTCAATTTCACGGTCAACGGCCGTCCGCAGGAAGCGGACGACGTGTGGGAGGGCGAGTCCCTGCTGTACGTGCTGCGCGAGCGGATGGGTCTGCCCGGCTCCAAGAACGCGTGCGAGCAGGGCGAGTGCGGTTCCTGCACCGTCCGGCTCGACGGGATTCCGGTGTGTTCGTGTCTCGTCGCCGCCGGGCAGGTCGAGGGCCGCGAGGTCGTCACCGTCGAGGGGCTCGCGGACTACGCCAAGCAGCGCGCGGAGCACGGGAGTTGCGGAACGGGCGCCTGCGGCACGTCGGTTGACGAGGCCAAGAGCTGGCAGGCGAAACCGCTCGACTCGCAGACCGGTGAGGGCACCGAACTCGCCCCCATCCAGCAGGCGTTCATCGACGCCGGTGCCGTCCAGTGCGGCTTCTGCACCCCCGGTCTCCTCGTCGCCGCCGACGAGATGCTGGAGCACAATCCGAACCCGACCGACGCGGACATCCGCGAGGCGCTCTCGGGCAACCTGTGCCGCTGCACCGGCTACGAGAAGATCATGGACGCGGTCCGCCTGGCAGCGGCCCGGCAGGGAGAGGCGGTCTGACGATGGGCACCACCGGCACTCCCACGAACCTCACCCAGCGCTCGAAGACCAAGGGCGGCATCGGCGAGTCCACGCTCCGCCCGGACGGCACCCTCAAGGTCACCGGAGAGTTCGCGTACTCCTCCGACATGTGGCACGAGGACATGCTCTGGGGCCAGATCCTGCGCTCCCCGGTCGCGCACGCCGAGATCGTCTCCATCGACACCGTCGAGGCGCTGAAGACCCCGGGCGTCTACGCCGTCATGACCTACGACGACCTGCCGACCGACGTGAAGAACTACGGCCTGGAGATCCAGGACACCCCGGTCCTCGCGCACGGCAAGGTCCGCCACCACGGCGAGCCCGTCGCGATCGTCGCCGCCGACCACCCGGAGACCGCCCGCCGCGCAGCCGCGAAGATCAAGGTCGAGTACCGCGAACTCCCGGTCATCACCGACGAGTTGTCCGCGACCGCGCCGGACGCGATCCTCGTCCACGAGGGCCGCGACGACCACCACATCGGCCATGTCCCGCACCCGAACATCGTCCACCGCCAGCCGATCGTCCGCGGAGACGTCGAATCCGCCCGCGAGCGCGCCGACTTCGTCGTCGAGGGCGAGTACACCTTCGGCATGCAGGACCAGGCGTTTCTCGGCCCCGAGTCCGGGCTCGCCGTACCCGCCGAGGACGGCGGTGTCGACCTCTACATCGCCACCCAGTGGCTGCACTCCGACCTGCGCCAGATCGCGCCCGTGCTCGGCCTGCCCGAGGACAAGGTCCGCATGACGCTCTCCGGTGTCGGCGGCGCGTTCGGCGGGCGCGAGGATCTGTCGATGCAGATCCACGCCTGTCTGCTGGCCCTGCGCACCGGCAAACCCGTGAAGATCGTCTACAACCGCTTCGAGTCCTTCTTCGGACACGTCCACCGCCACCCCGCCAAGCTCCACTACGAGCACGGCGCGACGAAGGACGGCAGGCTCACCCACCTCAAGGCCCGCATCGTCCTGGACGGCGGCGCCTACGCGTCCGCCTCCCCGGCGGTCGTGGGAAACGCGTCCTCGCTCGGTGCCGGACCGTACGTCATCGACAACGTCGACATCGAGGCCATCGCGCTCTACACCAACAACCCGCCCTGCGGCGCGATGCGCGGCTTCGGCGCGGTCCAGGCGTGCTTCGCCTACGAGGCCCAGATGGACAAGCTCGCCGACAAGGTGGGCATGGACCGGGTCGCGTTCCGTCAGCTCAACGCGATGGAGCAGGGCACGGTCATGCCGACCGGCCAGGTCGTCGACTCCCCGGCGCCCGTCGCCGAACTCCTGCGCCGCGTCAAGGCGATGCCCATGCCGCCCGAGCAGCAGTGGCTCGCCGCCGGAGAGGCCGCCGACGTACGGCAGTTGCCCGGCGGTCTCTCCAACACCACGCACGGCGAAGGCGTCGTACGAGGGGTCGGCTACGCGGTCGGCATCAAGAACGTCGGCTTCTCCGAGGGCTTCGACGACTACTCAACGGCCAAGGTCCGCCTGGAAGTTGTCGGCGGTGAGCCCGTCGCCGTCGTGCACACCGCGATGGCGGAGGTCGGCCAGGGCGGGGTCACCGTCCACGCGCAGATCGCCCGCACCGAACTGGGCGTCACCCAGGTGACCATCAACCCGGCGGACACCCAGGTGGGCAGCGCCGGTTCGACCTCCGCGTCCCGGCAGACGTACGTCACCGGCGGCGCCGTCAAGAACTCCTGCGAGCTGGTCCGCGAGAAGGTCCTGGAGATGGGCCGCCGCAAGCTCGGCACCTACCACCCGGCCTGGGCCACCGCCGAACTCCTCCTGGAGGGCGGCAAGGTCGTCACCGACGCCGGTGAGGTCCTCGCCGATCTGGTGGACGTCCTCGAAGGCGAGGCCGTGGAGATCGAGGCCGAGTGGCGCCACCGCCCCACCGAGGCCTTCGACCTCCGTACCGGACAGGGCTTCGGCCACGTCCAGTACACCTTCGCCGCGCACCGCGCCGTCGTCGAGGTCGACACCGAACTCGGCCTGGTGAAGGTCATCGAGCTGGCCTGCGCGCAGGACGTCGGCAAGGCGCTCAACCCGCTGTCCGTCATCGGCCAGATCCAGGGCGGTACGACCCAGGGTCTCGGCATCGCGGTCATGGAGGAGATCATCGTCGACCCGAAGACCGCGAAGGTGCGCAACCCCTCCTTCACGGACTACCTCATCCCCACCATCCTCGACACGCCGACCATTCCGGTCGATGTGCTCGAACTCGCCGACGAGCACGCCCCGTACGGGCTGCGCGGCATCGGCGAGGCACCCACCCTGTCGTCGACTCCCGCCGTACTGGCGGCGATTCGGAACGCGACCGGGCTGGAACTGAACAGGACACCGGTACGCCCGGAGCACCTCACCGGTATGTGACCTCCGGGTCCCCTTGTTCGTCTCGGGCCGTCCCCCGGGTCGTCCATCCCAAATCCCGCGCACCGCCGAAGGCGGATGGCGGGTGCCCCTGTGAACCTTGGGAGATGGCCCCATGACCCAGCAGTCAGTGGAACCCAGGACCGCCACCGAAGACGCGGGTGAAGGAACCCGCGTCCCGGCCGGCCGGTCCTGGCTCGACCGTTACTTCCACATCTCGAAACGGGGATCGACCGTCGCGCGCGAGGTGCGCGGCGGAGTCACCACCTTCATGGCGATGGCGTACATCCTGCTGCTCAACCCCCTGATCCTGTCCGGCAAGGACGTGGCAGGGGACACGCTCGGCCAGAAGGGCCTGATCACCGCGACCGCGTTCGCGGCGGCCCTCACCACGCTCCTGATGGGCTTCGTCGGCAAGGTGCCACTGGCCCTCGCCGCCGGACTCTCCGTCTCCGGGGTGCTCTCCTCGCAGGTCGCCCCGCAGATGACGTGGCCGCAGGCGATGGGCATGTGCGTGATGTACGGCGTGGTCATCATGCTGCTCGTCGTCACCGGGCTGCGCGAGATGATCATGAACGCGATACCGCTCGCCCTGAAACACGGCATCACGATGGGCATCGGCCTGTTCATCGCCCTCATCGGCTTCTACAAGTCGGGCTTCGTGCACCAAGGCAAGGCAACGCCGGTCACCCTCGGCCCGGCGGGTGAACTCGCGGGCTGGCCCGTCCTGTTGTTCGCCGGCACCCTGCTCCTGATCTTCATGCTCCAGGCCCGCAACCTGCCCGGCGCCATCCTCATCGGCATCGTCACCGGCACGGTCGTCGCCGCGATCCTCAACTCCGCCGGGGTCATCGACCCCAAGCAGTGGGCGAGCGGTGCCGCCCCCGAACTGCACGGCAGCGCGGTCTCGATGCCCGACTTCTCGCTCTTCGGCCATGTGGAGTTCGGCGGTTGGGGCAAGGTCGGCGCGATGACGGTCGGCATGATCGTGTTCACGCTCGTCCTGGCCGGCTTCTTCGACGCGATGGCCACCATCATCGGCGTCGGCACGGAGGCCCAACTCGCCGACGCCAAGGGCCGGATGCCCGGTCTGTCCAAGGCGCTGTTCATCGACGGCGCCGGCGGCGCGATCGGCGGAGTGGCGGGCGGCTCCGGCCAGACCGTCTTCATCGAGTCGGCGACGGGAGTCGGGGAGGGCGCGCGAACGGGCCTCGCCTCGGTCGTCACCGGACTCTTCTTCGCCGCCTGCCTGTTCTTCACCCCGCTCACCGCGATCGTCCCGCAGGAGGTCGCGTCCGCCGCCCTGGTCGTCATCGGCTCGATGATGCTGATGAACGCACGGCACGTGGACTGGGCCGACCGCGCCACCGCAATTCCCGTGTTCCTGACGGTGGTTGTGATGCCGTTCACGTACAGCATCACCGCGGGCGTCTCCGCCGGCGTCATCTCGTACGTCGCCATCAAGAGCGCCCAGGGCAAGGCGCGCGAGATCGGTGCCTTCATGTGGGGCCTGACCGTCATCTTCCTCGTGTACTTCGCCCTCCACCCGATCGAGGGCTGGCTCGGCGTGCACTAGCCGCGGCCCCCAACACCCCTTCCCCGCAACCCCGTTAGGAGACCGAGATGCTGGACATCGCCGAAGAGCTGCACCGGTGGGTCGAGCAGGGCCGCGACTTCGCCGTCGCCACCGTGGTGGCCGTCGGCGGCAGCGCCCCGCGCCAGCCGGGCGCCGCCCTCGCGGTGGACGCCGACGGCACGGCGATCGGCTCGGTCTCCGGGGGCTGCGTGGAAGGCGCGGTCTACGACCTGTGCCAACAGGCCCTCACCGACGGCGAAACCGTCCTGGAGCGCTTCGGCTACAGCGACGAGGACGCCTTCGCCGTGGGCCTCACCTGCGGCGGAGTCATCGACATCCTCGTGACACCGGTACGGGCGGAAGACCCCGCCCGTCCGACGATCGCCGCCGCGCTGTCCGCCGCCGCGAGCGGGGCGGCGACGGCGCTGGCCCGGATCGTCTCCGGCCCGGCCGAACTCCTCGGCCGCGCCCTCGCCGTACGCCCCGACGACTCGTACTCCCGCGACTCGTACTCCCGCGACTCGTACTCCCACGACTCGTACTCCCACGACTACGACGGCGGCTTCGGTGCCCACCCCGAACTGGACCGCACGGTCGCCGCCGAGGCCGCTGCCCACCTGGACGCGGGCCGCACCGGCACCGTCGAGATCGGCGAGCAGGGCTCCCGCTGCGGGGCCCCGCTCACCGTCCTGGTCGAGTCCTCGGTGCCGCCGCCCCGGATGATCGTGTTCGGCGCGATCGACTTCGCCTCCGCACTGGTCCGCATCGGCAAGTTCCTCGGCTACCGCGTGACGGTGTGCGACGCCCGCCCCGTCTTCGCCACCAGGACCCGCTTCCCCGACGCCGACGAGATCGTCGTCGAGTGGCCGCACAAGTACCTGGAGCGCACCGACGTCGACGCCCGTACCGTCCTGTGCGTCCTCACCCACGACGCCAAGTTCGACGTACCGCTGCTGCGACTCGCCCTGCGCCTCCCGGTGGCGTACGTCGGCGCGATGGGCTCCCGCCGCACCCACCTCGACCGCAACGAGCGGCTTCGCGAAGTCGGCGTCACGGAACTGGAGTTGGCGCGACTGAGGTCCCCGATCGGACTCGACCTCGGTGCCCGGACACCGGAGGAGACGGCCCTGTCGATCGCCTCCGAGATCGTCGCCAACAGACGTGGCGGCAGCGGCATTTCACTCACCGGCGCGCACACCCCGATCCACCACGACGCGACCTCGCTGCCCGCCCGGCGGATCGGTTCGGTGGCCTGAACTCCCGCTGTCAGCGCGGCAGGACGGGCCGGTCCGTGCGTACGGAGAAGGCCGTGTCGCCCGCCACCGCCACCAGGGCGTCCTTGACGAGCAGGGCGTACGGGACGGTGTCGTCCGTGGAGTCACCGGGGTTCTGGAGCGCCGAAGTGCGCCAACGGACCGTGCCGGTGCGCGCGTTCAGGGCCAGCAGCCGGCCGAACCGGTTGGTGAAACAAAGGGTGTCGGACTTCGTCGAGAGCACCGGCGCCGACAGGTTCTCGATCTCCGTCGCCCGCTGCCACAGCTGCTTGCCGTCGCTCGCGCGCACGGCGGTGACCGTGCCGTTCGGGCGGACGAAGTAGATGACGCCCTTGAGGAAGGTGGGTGTGCCGCGCGCCGCGCCCGGCAGCGGGACCCGCCGGCCCCCGTCGGCGGGGTCCACCTCTTCCAGGGTGGTGTACGGCTGGTCCTCGCCGCTGCCGAAGGAGCCCGCCGCCAGCTTCGGCACCGCGAACACCAGCCGCTCGTCGGTCACACCCAACGGCTCGGCCCCCGTGGGCAGTTGGGCGATCTCCTTGGACGTGCCGTCCGCCGGATTCAGATGCAGCAGGGTGACCCCGCCCTTGGTGGGATCGTCCGCCGGTGTGCACAGGCCGTAGGGGGTGCCGTCCAGCACTGCCGTGGTGCAGGCGTCCCCGGCCGTCGACTTCGCCGGTGCGGTCCACAGCCGGTCGCCCGTCGTGTCGTAGGCGACGAACTTCGTCGCGTTCTCGTCCATCGCCAGGATTCCGCCGTCGAACAGGACGGCGTTCCGGTCCTCGCTGACCGGGTGCTCCCACAGTCGGGTGCCGGTCTTGGCGTCCAGGGCGACCAGGCGCCGGGTGACGAAGGTCTGGGCCGAGTCCGGCTTCACGTAGGTGAAGACGCGGCCGTCCTGGACGCCGATGGGGCGCGAGGTCTCCGGACTGGTGCCCGACCGCCAGGCGACCCGGCCGGAGGCCGTGTCGAGCGCGGTGACCGTGAAGCCGGTACCGGCGCAGTAGACGAGGGCGTCGCCGCCCGCCACACAGCCCGACTCCAGCTCGTCCAGGGGGTCGCCCGTCTTGGCCGTGAGCAGACTCGCCCGCCACGGCCGCCAGCCGGCGGGCAGCGCCACGGCGGCCGAGGGCGCGGCTGACGCGCTCGCGCCCGTGTCGCTGTTCGACATCCGATGCAGGGCCGTGAGGCCGAGACCCGCGACTGCGACGGCGACTGCGACGGCGAGCGTGATGACGAGCCGCCGGGCCCGGCGCGGATGTCGTCCGCCGTCCCGCACGGTCGCGGTCGCGGTCGCGGGAGTGCCGGGGCCGGGGCGTGCGCCTCCCGGCAGGTCCACCGGCGTGCTGGACTCGGACAGGGCCAGCAACATGCCCTGGAGTTCGGTGAGTTGGGGCCGGGCCCGTGCCTCCTTGTGCAGGCAGCGCTCGGCGATGCTCCGCAACGGCTCCGGCACACCGTCCAACCGGGGCTGCTCGTGCATGACTTGATAACCCGTCAGGTACGGGCTGGCGCCGTCGAAGGGCCGGTTGCCGGAGGCCGCGTACACCAGCAGCGAGCCCAGCGAGAAGACGTCGGAAGCGGCGGTGACGTCCCGGGGCGCCGCGAACTGCTCCGGGGACATGAACGGCGGAGTGCCGATCAGCCGCCCCGTCATGGTGAGGGTCTGGTTGTCGGCGGCGCGCGAGATCCCGAAGTCGATGACCCGGGGGCCGTCCTCGGCGAGCAGCACATTGCTCGGCTTCAAGTCCCGGTGCACGACACCGGCCTGGTGGATGTCCCGCAGCGCCTCGACCAGACCGAGCGCCAGGGTGCGCAGCGCCCGGCCGCCCAACGGGCCGTCCTTCTCGACGACTTCGGCGAGCGTGCGGCCCGGCACATAGAGCGTCGCCATCCACGGGACCTCGGCATCGGGGTCGGCGTCCACGACGGGCGCGGTGAAGGCACCGCTCACCCGGCGGACGGCGGCGATCTCCTGCCGGAACCGGGCCCGGAACTCCTCGTCCTGCGCGTACTGCGCGTGCACGACCTTGACCGCGACCTGCCGCCCCGAGGCCGACCGCCCGAGATACACGACGCCCATCCCGCCGCTGCCGAGCCGGTCTCCCAGCACATAGCCGCCCACGGACTCCGCATCCCCGCGGTGCAGCGACATCGGCCGGTCACCTTTCCTGATTCCCGTGCCCACAAAGGCCGTTCAGTACCATCACACTAAAGCGTGCGCACCTGTCACCGGACACTGCCGCCGGGGGAGCGGGAAATGGGTTGCGAGCCAGGGGCGGTCCCACCTTCCATGGGCACATGGTGTCCACCGACCGACTGCTCGCCTTCGCGGCCCTGTCCTTCCTGCTGATCGTGGTGCCCGGCCCCAGCGTGCTGTTCGTGATCGGCCGGGCGCTGGCCCACGGCCGCCGCGCCGCGCTGACCACCGTGCTGGGCAACACGCTCGGCGCCTACCTCCTCGTCGTGGCGGTCGCCCTCGGCGTCGGCTCGCTGGTGGAACGCTCGGTGCTCGTCTTCACCGCACTCAAGCTCGCCGGCGCCGCCTACCTGATCTACCTCGGAGTGAAGGCCTGGCGCCAACGCGGTTCGCTGCGGGCCGCGTTCACCAGCGAGGACGCGCCCCCGCACAGCGCCCTGCGCACCCTCTGGGAGGGCTTCGCCGTCGGGGTCGCCAACCCCAAGACGATCGTGTTCTTCGCCGCCGTACTGCCCCAGTTCGTGGACCGCGAACACGGCCACGTGACGGCCCAGATGCTGCTGCTCGGCCTGGTCTTCAACCTCATCGCCGTGGCCTCGGACAGCGTGTGGGGGCTGGTCGCCGCGACCGCCCGCGACTGGTTCGCACGGTCACCAGGGCGGCTGTCCGCGGTCGGCGGGGTGGGCGGGCTGACGATGATCGGGCTGGGCGTGACGGTGGCGGTCACCGGGCGCAAGGACTGAGCCCCGGACGAGGGCGTCGGCCTGACGAACGTAGGGGCGGCTTCGGGCGGCCGGGCCTGAGTGCATCCGGACCCAGCCGACCGTGGTGGTGCGGTCCCAGGGCACCATACGGACCAGGCGGGGGGCCCAGCCGGGCCAACGCGGTGGGGGATACGGCACGAACACGACGGCCGTGCACCGCGCTTGGGCGAGCAGCGAGAAGAAGCGTTCCCACGCGGCGCGACCGCCCAGGGAGGGGTGCGGGGGGCCGCCGATGCCGAGGTCGCTGAGGATGAGCACTCGGGTCCCGGGCGGCGGAGGGGCGTACTCGCGCCACGTCCAACGGGCTTCCAGCCCCGTACCGCGGAGCGGGGAGTCCTCGAAATGGAGCACCTCCGTGGCCTCCCGGCCGACGGTGCCGGCGATGAGGGCGGAGAGTTCGTCCTGGTCGCGGTGGAAGGGCTGCATGCCCGGCCCGCGGTCCACCAGCACCTGCGCCCCGAAGCGGAGCGTCGGCGCGGGCAGTCGCGGCAGGGTGCGCAGGGGCAAGCCCTTGGCGAGCCGGGCCACGGCCCGCTCGATGTCCACGTCCCGGTCCGCCTCGTGGCGCGACACCGCGGCCTGGATGATCGCGCGCGCCGAGCGGGGCGCCAGGAGGGGGCGGTGCGGCGCCGGATGTGCGGCGCGTGACGCGGGCGGCAGCGACGGGGTGGCCCACACGGTCGGTGTCCGCGGCTCGCGGGCCACGGGCGTGAGAAGTTGCGGACCCTCGCCGGACGACGTGAGGTCGGTGACCGGGGACGTACGACGGTGGAGCGGGACGTCCGAGGTGCCCGTATCACCGTCGGACGGCGGGTCTGCATAAGGGAGTTGGGGCTGCTGCTCCTCGGCCTCGCCGTCCTGCGGGATGGTTCGGCCCGTTTCTCCCACGGGGGTCAACCCGAGCAGGCCGGCGACGGCACGCAGGGTCTCCGGATCCGAGGCACCGACGGCGCCGACCGCCCGGGCAAGGTCCCCGAACCAGATGCCGGGAGGTCGCGAGGGCGCCACCTCAGGCCTCCGGCTGCTGGGACTTGAGGAGAGTGAGCTCCTTGAGCTGCTCCCAGCGCGGGTCCCCGGTGTCGATCGCGAGTTGTTTGCAGGCGTGGAGTGCGTCGAGGAACTCGGCGGTGTTGGGCGGACGCATGCCCTTGTCCCGGGCCTGGGCGCGCGTGGTCAGCAGGGCCTCGGCGAGTTCCTCGGCGAGGGACCGGTCATCCGGTGTGAACGCCCCGTAGACCAGGTGGAAATGGGCCTCGGCGATGCGCATCAGACGCCGCCCGTTCGGTGCCTCCAGGGCAAGGACCACACAGCGGCGGAGGAATGCCTGGGGGAGTTCCCGCTCCTCGTTGGTGGTGATGATCACGAGATGTCCGCCTCCGGGGGCGGTCGGCTCCCGGCGGATCACCTGTCCGGTCTCCTGCACCAGGAACCATTCCGAACCCAGCGGAACCAGAAGGCTGTTGGGCATGTCCGGGTCTGCCTTGTCGATCTCGTCGATCAGGACGACGGAACCGTCCGGCGAGCGAAGCACGTTGAGCTCCCAGAAGGGGTCGACGCGCCGGCGCCCGTTACCGTCGCCGGCCGCCGACCCGGGATCGAACGCCCACCACAGCGAGCCCGGAGTCACATAGTCCTCGTCCCGGAGTTCGACGGCCGCTTCTGGTGCGTACGCGTCGCGTCCCGCTCCGGCCGCGCGTACCTGCGCGTCGCTGAGCCGGCGCACATGGTCGTACGTCCACAGCAGGTCCTTTCCGGCCGTACGCGAAGTGACCACGTGCTCGTAGTAGCGCCAGCCGCGGACCTGGGCGATGTAGGGCGCCAAAGACGATTTGCCGGAACCGGGTTCCCCGCGCAGCAGCAGTGGCCGTCCCGTGGCCAGCGCGACCTTCACGGCGAGATCGATCCGCTCGGACATGATGTAGACGGAGTCGGCCCGCAGGTCGGGCGCGCGCGAACTTCGCGGTTCGAGGGTCGGATCTTCACCGCTCATGCGCTGGCCTCCAGGCCTTTCAGACGGTCGGGCAGGCCCCGCAGCTCGTGGGTGAGCTGGTAGCCCAGACTTTCCTCGGCCTCGGTGAGGTCGGGCAGGATCACGAGGTCCTTGAGCCGCGGCGCGAGCCTGGCCCGGCTCGGATCGCACTCGTCGGACAGCAGCACGATCAGCAGCCACGGGAACAGTTGGTGCAGCCGGGTCACGAGTTCCTCGACCAACCGCGGCCGTACCTCACGGACGTTGAGGATCAGGCAGTGCAGGAAGTTCTCGCGCGGCCGGAAGTTGCGGTGATCCTGCCAGGGCGGGGCGACCAGGACCTGGCGTACGGCCTCCACACACTGACCGGCCAGGTCGTCCAGGGCGTCCTCACCCACCGGGATGCCGCCGGCGGTGTGGAAGCGGTAGTACATGATCTGTCGGCACATGGCGCGATCCACGTACTGCCCGGCGGTGTCGGCGCCCCGCGCGTTCAGCGCCACGAGACGTTTGACGGCCAGCCCGTCGGGAGGCAGCAGCCGCCGGGCCGCCTCACCGTCGATCCAGGCAGGCGTGAGGAGTGTGATGAGCGAGGCGAGATCGTCACGGCTCAGCCGCCGCTTCCGTGCGATCTCGTGCACGGCCTGTCTGAGCCTCGTGACGGAAGCCGTGGCCAGCAGGTGATGGGCGAGGAACTGCCCCGCGCCGGCGTGCGCGTCCAACAGGTACAGATCCTGCTCCTCGATGCCCAGCGCCCGCCCCGTGGCCCGCAAGGTGTCGGGGGAGTCGGACATGTCCAGCAACGCCGCGACATCCTCGATCCAGTTGCGCATGTGATCGGTTTCGAGTCCTACGGCGGGCAGGTCGGCGAACTCGGCGAGCACGGCCACGCTGAGCTTCCGGGCGTACTCCGCGTCGTCCTCGCCGTCCTCACGCGGCAGGCGGACGAACTCCAGGGGGAGGATGTCACCGAAGCCGGCCTTCTTCAGCTGATCCGTCGTCACATTCCCGATCAGGACGGGAAGAACGCGCAGGGACGGCCACAGGGCGCGTCTCCACATCAGGATGTTGACCTCACGGCGTACCCAGTCCGATTCGAGCGCCGCTTCGTTCAACAGGACGACGGCCGCATGGCAGTCGGCCATCCACCGCATCAGCTGAAGACACCACTCCCGGCCCCTGCGCAGGGCCACGGTGTCCACCTTGACCCGGTAGTTCATGGCGCTGAGGCCGCCCACGATCCGCCCGCGGACCGCCCCGGCCAGCCGATCGCCCTTCGAGCTGTGACTGATGAACACGTCGATCATGTCGTGCGCGCCTTACGCCGTCGTCCACTTCACCATCCAGGCGTCGTTCTGCACCGAGATGATGTCCTCGCATGCGGCGACGAACGCGTCCTCGTCGGCCTCGGTGGGCGCCGACAGATTGGTACGGCCCATCAGCAACACCCTCAACTCGTTCGCCGTACGCGTGTATTCGAGTTCCTGGTAGCCGTACTTCGAGGCTGCCCCATGAGCGGTCACGGCGGTGGCCATGGTCGCGCAGACCGCGACCCAGACCCCGGCCCGGTCGATCGCGAAGGCACCCGCCGTCGCACCGAGGGCCGCGCCGCACAGGCTGAAGAACACTTCGAGCCGGCGGACGACGGCGACGCGCTCGCGCATGCGCAGGGCCTGCGGGACGTAGTACTCGTCCATCTGCTGGCGCGGGCGCCGAGCGGCGTAGCCGGCGACGTCCCGTACATCGGGGAGCGGACGGTCCGCGGCGATCGTGCCGTTGGTGTGGTGGACCAGGTCCGCCGCGTCGCGTTCGAGCCGGGTGAGACGGTCCTGGAGTACGACGTCACGGTCGGGGCCGCGGAAGGGGCTGACACCGGCCAGATAGCGGTACGTGTCCGACTTCAGCGCCTCCGAGATGGCCCGCAGCCGGACCCACTCCGCGGCCGGCCCCGGCCCGGAGCCCACCGCGACCAGCGGAGTCGCCGCACCGGCCAGCGCGGCGACGAAGGCGAGTCCACGGCCGAGCGGGGCGGAGACGTCCATCGTCTGGGCGGAGGCGGTACCGGAGATCGCCGTGACGATGGAGAGGCCCAGAGCGAGGAGACGGGCGCGCGCGACGGACTTCTTCTGCCGCGTGGCGGCATGCGACCAGACGCGCTGCCGCTGCCAGGTCATGGATATCAACGTGTTCCCCCCGAGAATCCCCACGGGGGGATTCTGACGGACGGGCGTGGCCGCAGGCAAAGACTCGGACATACTCGGGTGCGTGGAGCGGAATTCGGGGGAGCTGGTGGCACTGGACGACGTGCTGCCGTACCTGGAGATGGTGTCTGCCGACCCCTCGGTCGAGAACGAGGACCTGGCACGCGGGTGTGCCGCACGTGTGGTGCGGCGTGCTGCCGTGAACGGCGAACTGGGCACGCGGAGAACAGAGTTGAGCCCCCTGATCGACAGGCTGGGCGATGCCCTCGTTGAGATCGCGCGGAGGCCGGGGTCCGCTCGGAGGTGGACCGAGAGCCCTTCCGAAGTCGCCGACCTGATCTGGACGCGAGTGTCGGACCGCCGACTGGCCCTGTCGGCGGAGACCGACGGCCGACGGCTTCTCGCGGAGCTCTGCTCGCTTGTGCGTCAGTTCGGCGGGCGAGCCGATGATGGGTTCGAGGCGGGGTACAGGGCCTATGTCGCTGCGAGATATGCGAAGTTGACCGTCCATGGTTTCGGCCCGGCGGAGAGATCCTACGAACTGCCGCTGGAAATCGCCTATGTAGGGTCGGTCGAGCAGTTGCTCATGAGTCGGCAACGAGCCGTGCTGCGAGGCGAGGCGGGCTCCGGCAAGACGACGACACTTCAGTGGCTCGCGATGCGGGTTGCCGATAATGCCGTGCGAACGCCGGACGGAAGTGCCGTCCTGGTGCCGTTCTTCTTCTCCCTGCGTACGGTGATCCGACGCGGACGGATGCCGACGCCGGACGAGTTCCTCTCGGCGATCGGATGCCCCCTCGCGGAACAGCAGCCCCGCGGCTGGGCCGCACGCGTCCTCGGTGAGGGGAGGGCCGTCGTTCTGCTGGACGGGCTGGACGAGGTGTCTGCCGACGAGCAGCGACGTTTCTTTGACTGGCTCGGCGAGATGCTCCACACCTATCGCGACAACCAATGGATCATGAGCTGCCGTCCGACGGCGGTTCCTGAGCGCGGCGTCCAGGACTTCGCCGACGTGGTCCTGCCTCCTCTGACGGCGGCTGGTGCGGAGAACCTGGTACGGGCGTGGTACCGCGCGAGGCTCGCGACAGATGTCGATACGGAGGAGAATTCGGCCTACGAAGAGTCGCTCCTCGAACTCCTGCGCAGTCGGGCCGACTTGACGGAGCTGGCGAGCAATCCCCTGATGTGTGCCGTGTTGTGTTCCCTGAACACGGCAGGTACGGGTGCGCTGCCCGGGGACCGCACGTCTCTCTATTCGGGTTTCCTGGAGCTGTTGCTCCACCGGCGGGACGGGGAGCGAGGCATCGTAACGCTCGCGTCGAGAGGCCTCGGGCAGGACCAACAACTCCTCTTGCTGGGGCGTTTGGCCCACTGGATGCTTCGCAACGGCATGAGCCGGATGGCGCACGACGATGTGGTGCGGCAGATCGACCTCGTCCTGCCGGGACCGCCGACTCGTCTTGTTCCGGAGGAGATCCTTGCTCACCTCCTTGAGCGCACGGGCCTCCTCCGAAGCGACATGCTCGGGGCCGTCGAGTTTGTTCACCGCTCCTTTCAGGACTTCCTCGCGGCGCGCGCCCTGGTCGTCGAGGCCGACTTCCCGCTTCTGAGGCGGCACGTGAACGACGACCAGTGGCGGGACGTCCTCCTGAACGCCGTGGGGCTTGCCAGACCGCGTGAGCGCGGTCAACTCCTCACGGACCTCCTCCAACTCGGCGACGCCGAGCGCGAGCGTTCCGCCGCTCTGCGTCTCTACCTGCTCGCCGCGATGTGCCTCACCGAGGCAAGTGAGGTCGAACCGTCTGTCCGGCAAGCGGTCATGGACCGCATCGCCGGCTGCCTGCCACCCCGCAGTGCCGACGAGGCGACCGACTTCGCGGCCCTCGGCCCGACCGTCCTGGCCCTCCTGCCCGAGCCCGCGGCGCTGAGCCGTGCCGAGAACCGGGCCTTCCTCGACATCCTCGTCCGGATCCCCGGGCCCGAAGCCCAGGCCGCCGCCCGGCGTCACTCGCTCCCACCGCACCCGGCGTGGCCCTCCGCGCTCCGCAGACTCCCCGAACCACCCCCAGGAGCACGCGAGTTGGCCGTCGCCCTGAGCGTCGCGACCCGCATCGAACCGGAGTTGATCCGGGCCGTACGGCTGCGGGTGTTCCCCCTCCTGGACGTGGGCGACGAGGCGGACCTCTGGTTCAGCGCCTGGACGGCCGCACGGACGGCGCATGCCATGGCGCTGCGTCCCGAGCTGCTGCCCGTGCTGAGAGCCGAACTCGCGGAACGACTCGCGAGCGCCGCGCCCGGCGACCCGATCCATCACCTCGGCGCGATCGTGATGGAGGTCCACGAGCACATCTCGCCCGCGCTGCGCGTGGAGGAACGGCTCAACTGGCTGGACGTGACAGGTGTGTTGGGCTCCCGTGACGGCGAGGCGATCGTTGGTGACCTGCTGTCGCCCGCCCTGCGTGCCCTGGTGGAGGAGCGGCGCGAGGGGGTCGCCGACTGGCTGTCCGGTGCCTGGTCCCGGCTGCCCGAAGCCGCGCGGGAGAGTGTCCGTGCCTGGCAACTGGTGACGGCCGCCGCACAGCAGGTCCCCGACGCCGGCCTGGAACAGGCGCCCGCACCGACCGACCTGACCGCCGTCGACGTCTCGGTCATCGTCGAGTCGGTCGGGGACGCGGTACTGACCGTCGCCAGGAGCCGGGACACCCTGACCCTGGGCGCCGGCACCGGAACCGCGCAGGACACCGGGATCCTCGTGCCGGACACGGATCCCCGCGTGGTCGAGGTACTGGTCGACGAGGGCGGTACGGAGCCCGTGTTCCGTACGGTGACGGTGTCGCCGGGCGAGGCTCGCACCGTGAGCGTCGGGGACGGGCCGGTACGGCTGCGTACACCGCGCGGTGATGTCTACGAGCTCGCTGCCGCTCCCGATCCCCCGCCGCCCGTCCCGGACGGCGGCACCACGGGCGACGTTCTCCGTCTGGAGGAGACCCGATCCGGCTGGTGCTTCCGGGTGTCGGCGGGGACGCTTGCCGCACCCGAAGTACTGGCCCGGATCGAACGGGAGGTACGCCACGCGCGGGCCGTCTCGCCAGAAGGCCCTTTGCCGCGAGGGGAGTTGGGACAGTGGCGGAACGGACTGGGCGTGCTGGCGCGGGCGCTTGTCGACGCCGGGCTCCGGGATGTCGAGGTGCTCATCGGTCAGTGCACGGGGCCGGGCGACGATCCGACGGACGTGATGCTCGCGGGCGAGAACCCGTCGACGGGACAGCTCTCGTACGTCGTCGTGGAACTACGGGGCTGGCGGTCCCTGGTGGTGGACCGCGGAGACGCACGGTTGTGCAGGCCCGGCAGTAAAGCGACCCGCTGGGAGGTCAACCCGCAGGAGCGGGCGCGGAGTCGATGGGCACAGCTCGTCGCCACGCACGACGTCCTGAGCCGCAATTACCAGAAGTTGACCTCGGTGGTCTTCCTGCCCCTGGCGCACGACAGGGACGTCGACCGGATGCCTCAGCCGTTGGACGGACCCGGCGTGCCGTTGTTCACGGGGGACCAGCTGGACGACTTCCAGGAGTTTCTGCAGTCCCGCCTCGCACCGATACCTGCGGCGCTGGCGGCGGACCGCCTGCTCTTCGGGCGCCTGCTTCCCCGGCAGACCGTGCTGAGCGCCGCCGTACGCTTCGACAGAGAGCCGCCCTTCTCCGCACTCGGCGGTCAGTCGGCCGTCCTCGGCCATGCGATGTCGGCGCTGCGACGTGCGGAACGGCAGGTCGTCGTGGTGACAGGACCGGCGGGAACGGGGAAGACGGCCCTCGCCCTGATGCTGCTTTTTGAAGCCCGGCAGACGCACCCCGACGCGACTTACGCCTCCGGACTGCGTGCCTTCGCGAGCCGACTGCGGATGGCCCTGGGCAGTGGCCGGGCGAGGAACGCCGATTGGGTTCGGTTCCCCTTTCATGTCGTACCACCGGATGGCGATGGCTCCGCGTCGACTGCCAGGCTTCCGCTGCTCGTCTGCGACGACGCGCAGTTCGCCCGCGCCCGGTCGAACGGCCGATACATTCCCCCGGCCGAGAGATCGGACCAGCCGGAGACCGAGCGCATGATGGACTCGGCGGACGTCTCCGTCTTCCTTGTCGACGAGACTTCGACCTGGGACCGCAACCACGTCGGATCCGCCGAGCGGATTCTGCAGTCCGCGAGGGACAAGGGACTGCCGACCGTGCACGTGGAACTGGGCGGGCCGCTCCGTTTCGGTGGCAGTGCCGCGTACCCCCGGTGGGTCGCGGGCCTGCTGGGCGGGACCGACGAGGGTGCCGTTTCCTGGCAACCGGACGGTCGCTACGACGTGTTGGCCGCCGACAGTCCGCAGGAGATGGAGGATTTTCTGCGGGCGCGGCTGGAGGACGGCAACTCGGTGCGGATGACGGCAGGTCTGTGCTGGCCGTGGACGGTCCCTGCCGACGAGGAGGCGTCGGACCAGACCAGAGGCGAGGTCACTGTGGGCGAGTGGCGCCGGCCGTGGCAGTCACCGACCCCACCGGGCCGCTGGGCCGTGGACGCCTCCGGAGTCGAGCAGATGGGCAACATCCATGGCGCGGCGGGCTTCGAGTTCGACTGGTGCGGTGTCCTCCTGGGACCCGACTTCGTGCATCGCGACGGCCGCTGGATCACCGTACGGTCCGAGAACCAATCCACACTGCTCAGGACCAAGGTGCTCCCGGACGCGGAAGCCGACCGACTGATCAGAAACGCCTACCGCATCCTCCTCACGCGCGCGGCGCGAGGCGTCGTCCTCTGCTCCGCGGACCCGGAGACCCGGCAGGCGCTGCGGGCCCTCGCACCCGGGACGGCCTCCGGCCTCTTCCGTCCTGCCGGCCAGTGACGCGTCACGCCCGCCTCAGCAGTCCGTTCACCGCCCGCCCGAACATCGACCGTGCCGCCCACCGCAGCGGTCCGTCGAAGAGCCGTGGCAGGAAGCGCACCCGCAGCTCCTCCTGCCAGACCACGCGGCTACGGCCCCCCGGCCCCGGCCGCACCTCGATCTCCGCCCAGCCGAGCACCACCCGCCCCCGCTTCTCCAGCCGTACGAGACCCGGCTCGTCGTCCGTCGGCGGTCGCCACACGGTGACCTCCATACGGTCGTCGAAGGCGAGCGGGCCGAGACCGGAGCGCGCCACGAACACCGTGCCCTCACCGGTCGGCGGCGGGGTGAGCACGCTGACCCGGGTCAGCGGGACCACCTCGGCGTGGCGCGGCCACTCCGTCAACCGGCGCCACGCCTCCTCAAGGGGGAGCGGTGCCGTGCGTTCGAGACGGAAGTTGACCATGCAGGGATCGTAGAGAACGCATCACGGTCGGCGGTACTTTCGTCGGGGGGCTCACACCCTTGGCCCAGAAGTTCATAGGCACGCAGACGTACACCACTGGGGGAGTCGGTCGTCATGCCACTGAAGGCCTACGGCGTACTGATCACACGCGCGGTGGACACCCGGCGCGAGGGTGCCGCCGGTACACCGCACTATCAGATCCACCTCACGGACGACGCGGGCACGCACTACCGCGCCGCCGTCAACGTCCTGTCCGCCGAGAAGCCCTCCGAGCTGCTCTACCTCGTCAGCGAGGACTTCCAACACCCGGTCACAGCCCGCCTGGAGGGCCTGCCCAGCGGCTGGAACACCCTGCTGCCCGGACCCGGCGGCCCGAACCTCGACTTCGTGCGCGGCAACCTCTTCGACCCGGCGCAACTGCGCACGCTCCCGCCGGACGCGAGCGGTCCCGACAACGACCTCGCCGACCTCCTCGACCACTACGTACGACGTGCGGTCGACGACCCGGACGCCCGGCTGTACGTCTTCGGCGAGCGCTTCGGCCCCGAACCGACCGTCAAGGACAAGGTGTTCGGCTTCCTGCCCGGCAACGGCGTCCACGACATCCACATGAACCAGGGCAACAGCCGCCGCTTCAGCGGCGACGACGGGGTCTGGCAGGACGGCGGCATCCTGATCCACTTCCCGGCGCAGTCGCGCTGGGTGGGCATCTTCCTCGCCTTCCAGAGCCAGTCCTGGCACACCGACGACACCACCGGCCACACCCTGGAGGGCACCGATCCCTCGCGCAACGAGCCCGGCGGGCAGCCCGTCCGGATCGTGGCGGCCCTGGTCAACCCCCGTGGTCCGGCACCCGAGTCGGAGAACGTCACGCTCCTCAACGCCTCGCCCGATCCCGTCGACCTGACCGGCTGGCACGTCCGGGACCGGCTGGGCAACTCCTGTGCGGTACCGGCCCCCGGCCCGCTCACCGCCGGCGCCCCGCTCCTCGTCCCGCTCACGGACGGCGTCCAACTCGGCAACCAGGGCGGCGAGATCACCCTCCTCGATGCCAATGGCCTTAAGGTGCACGGCGTTTCGTACACCGCCGAACAGGCCGCGCGGGAGGGCTGGACCGTGGTGTTCTGACGCTGCCCGGAACCTCCCTTCCGCACCGCGTGCGCGTACGGCACCATGAGCCCGACCCGCACCGCACCACCGGCCGGAGGGTGTCCCGTGGACCGTGAACTGCTTGCCGGACTTGACGAGTTGCAGCGCGACCCGTACCCGTACTACACCCGGGCCCGGCAGGCCGAGGGCCTCACCCGTCTTGCCGAACTCGACGCCTGGCTCATCGCCCGGGACGCCGACGTCCGCGAAGTCCTGCGCCGCCCCGAGGAGTTCTCCTCGGCGGTCGCGCTCCGGCCCGACGTGCTGCCCTCGCCCGCCGCGCTGGCCGTCCTCGGCGGCGGCTTCGGCGGGCGGCCGGTCGTCGTCACCGCCGACGGCGCGGAGCACCAGCGACTGCGCGCGCCCATCGTCCGCGGCCTCTCCCCGGCCCGCGTCACGGCCGTCCTGCCCTACGCCGCCGAGCGCGCCGCCGCCCTCGTGGACGCCTTCGCCGAAGACGGGCAGGTCGACCTGATGTCGGCGTACGCCCGCAGGCTCCCCGGCGAGGTGATCGGCAGGATCGTCGGCCTCGACCCCGCCGACGTGCCCGGAGTCGTCCACGGCGGACACCGCGCCGAGGAGTTGCTGTTCCGTCCCCTGGAGGAGAGCGAGCAGGTCGCCGCGGCCGAGGACGTCGTGGCGATGCAGCACACCCTCGACCGGTGTGCACGGGAGCGATACGACCGACCCCGCGAGGACCTCTGTTCGGAGCTGGTCGCCTCCGTCGCAGAGGGTCCGCTGACCCTGGACCACCGGCACCAACTGGTAGCCGATCTCCAGAACTTGCTGATCGCCGGACACCTCACCACCACAGCGCTCATCGGCACCACCGTCCTGCATCTGCTCCGCCACCCGCGCCAGTGGGAGCTGCTGTGCGCCGAGCCCGAGCGCATTCCCGCGGCGATCGAGGAGGCGGCCCGCTACGACACCGCACTGCAGGGCTTCCGCAGAATCACCACCCGGCCGGTCGTCCTCGCCGGAACCGAACTCCCCGCCGGGGCAACGCTGTTCGTCGCCTTCGGCGCGGCCAACCGGGACGAACGGCGCCACCCGCGCGCCGACACCTTCGACATCACCCGCTCCCCGGCCGCCCGTCACCTCGCCTTCGGCCTCGGCGTGCACGGTTGCCCGGGCTCCCAGCTCGCCCGGGAGCAACTCCGGCTCACCCTGGAGGAGTTGACCCGCCGGCTGCCCGGTCTGCGGCTCACGGAGGGCCGTCCGGTCACCATGCGGCCCACGATGATCCACCGCTCCCCGTACGCCCTGCACCTGACGTGGTGAAAGGAGCGGGCCCTGAATGGCTCAGGGCCGGTACACCTTCCCGGGCTCCGCCTTACCGGGCGCCAGCAGCTGTGGCACGGTCACGAACACGTACCCGCGTGCCTTCAACGCGTCGATGATGCCGGGTACGGCGGGCACGGTGCCCTGATACAGGTCGTGCAGCAGGATGATCCCGTCCCGGGTGGCCTGGGCGAGGACGCGCTTGGTGATGAGCGCGGAGTCGGTGGTCGCGTAGTCCTTGGCGGTCACGCTCCACAGGACCTCCGAGAGGCCCAGCTCACGGCATATCTTGTGCACGGTGTCGTCGGTGCGGCCCTGCGGCGGACGCATCAGCGTCGGCTTCTTGCCGGTGATCCGCTCTATCGCGTCGTCCGTGCGTTCCAGTTCGCCGCGTATCTGCGCGGGCGTGATCCGGGTCAGGATCTTGTGGTCCCAGGTGTGGCTGGCCACCTCATGCCCCTCGGCCGCCATGCGCTTGACCAGCTCGGGGTACTTCTCGATGTGCCGCTTGCCGAGCAGGAAGAAGGTCGCCGGGACCTGCTTCTCCTTCAGGATGTCGAGCAGCCGCGCCGAGTGCTCGCTCGGACCGGCGTCGAAGGTCAGCGCGATGCACTTCGCCTCACGGCAGTCGACCGTCCCGAACCGGGCCTGCGCGGTCGCCGACACGGCATGCGTCCGGGCGGCGGCGGGCGAGGTCGTGTCGAGCTTGGTGCACCCGCTCGACGCGAGGGCCAGCGAGACGACCGCCACGAACATGCCGACGGCACGCAACCCGGCCCGCGTTCTTTTCCTCTTCTTACGCAGAGAGCTCAGAGATGGCATGTCCAGACTATACACAGCGACTATATACGGCGTGTATAGCTGATCGAGGTGGCCGGGAAAGGGACCCCGTACCCGCGTCAGCGGCCCTCGGACCCCAACTCCCGCCCGAGCCGCAGGTTCCAGCGCCCGGACTGTCCGCTGAGGTCGGTCGCGGTCAGCGGAGGCACGTCGAGCCGCCAGAAAGCGGGCCCGGGCGCGCCGAGGATCGTGACCGCCAGGGCCCGTACGAGCTCCTGCTCGACCACCGCGAGGGTCCTGCCCTCGAACGTCGCCGCCACCTCCAGCCACCCGGCCGCCCGCTCGCACAGCGCCCGCACCGACTCGCCGCCGTGGGGCGCCGCGTCCGTGTCCGTCAGCCAGGACATCACCGCGTCCGGCTCCTGCGCCATCACCTCGTCGAGGGTCAGACCCCGCCAGCGGCCCATGTCGAGACCCGCCAACTCCGGCTCGGGAACGGCCGCGAGGCCGAGGGCGGACGCGGTCTCCTCGCAGCGAACGGTGGGGGAGACCAGCACCCGGTCGGCCGCCCGGAGCGAGCCGGCGGCGGACTCGGCGCGGGCCGTACCGCTCGTGTCGAGCGGGGCACCGTCGTCGAACCGGGTCTCCCGCAGGGACCGGTTCATCGCCGGTGAGATCAAGGTGATGCGGCTGGTCACTCGCTCGCTCCAGTTCTCCGGACAGGGTGTACGGACATCGTCCCGCTGTGCTGAGGGGCGGGGTCGGCCGGGAG
>NZ_JALJRY010000002.1:157790-207955 GCF_024519455.1 Streptomyces sp. STR69
GCGGGGGCGGCCGGGAGGGTTCCCCCGGCCGACCCCGCCCCGTTCGTTCCTCGGGTCAGGAACCCGCCAGTTCCTCACGGACCGTACGGGCCGCGGCGACCAGGTTCTCCAGCGACGCGCGGGTCTCGGGCCAGCCGCGGGTCTTCAGCCCGCAGTCGGGATTGACCCACAGCCGCTCCGGCGGAATGGCCTCAAGTCCCTTGCGCAGCAAGGCCGCCGCCTCGTCCGCGCTCGGGACACGCGGTGAGTGGATGTCGTACACGCCGGGCCCTGCCTCACGCGGATAACCGTGCCCGGACAGCTCGCGGGCCACCTGCATGTGCGAACGGGCCGCCTCCAGACTGATGACGTCCGCGTCGAGATCGTCGATGGCCTGCACGATGTCGCCGAACTCGGCGTAGCACATATGGGTGTGGATCTGCGTGTCCGGCCGGACCCCGGCGGTGGTGAGCCGGAACGCCTCCGTCGCCCAGGCGAGATACGCCGCCCGGTCCGCCGCGCGCAGCGGAAGCGTCTCGCGCAGCGCCGGCTCGTCGACCTGGATGACCGAAGTCCCCGCCGCCTCAAGGTCGTTGACCTCCTCCCGCAGGGCGAGGGCGACCTGCCGGGCGGTGTCGCCGAGCGGCTGGTCGTCGCGGACGAAGGACCAGGCGAGCATGGTGACCGGCCCGGTGAGCATGCCCTTGACCGGCCGCGAGGTGAGGGATTGGGCATACGTCGTCCAGCGGACCGTCATCGGTTCGGGGCGGGAGATGTCGCCGGCCAGGATCGGCGGGCGGACGTAACGGGTGCCGTAGGACTGGACCCAGCCGTGCTGCGTGGCGAGGTAGCCCGTCAGCTGCTCGGCGAAGTACTGGACCATGTCGTTGCGTTCGGGCTCGCCGTGCACCAGGACGTCGAGGCCGGTCTTCTCCTGGAAGGAGATCACCTCGCCGATCTCCGCCCTGATGCGCTCCTCGTACCCGGCCGTGTCGATCCGGTTCGCCCTCAAGTCGGCGCGAGCGGTGCGCAGTTCGGCGGTCTGCGGGAAGGAGCCGATCGTGGTGGTCGGCAGCAGCGGCAGCCCGAGCCGCGCCCGCTGGGCGGTGGTCCGCTCGCCGTACGGCTGCGAACGCCGGGCGTCGGCCTCCGTGACGGCGGCGGTACGCGCCCGTACGGCGGGGTCCCGGGTGATCGGGGAGCCCGCGCGGGAGGCCAGGTCGGCCCGGTTCGCGGCCAGTTGGGCGGAGATCGCGCCGGTGCCCTGGGACAGGCCCTTGGCGAGCGTGACGATCTCTCGCGTCTTCTGCCGCGCGAACGCCAGCCAGCGCAGGATCTGCGGTTCGATGTCCCGTTCGGCGGCGGCGTCGAGCGGGACGTGCAGCAGCGAGCAGGAGGCGGCCACATCGACCCGGTCGGCGAGACCGAGCAACGTGCCCAGGGTGGCAAGGGACTTGGTGAGATCGTTGACCCAGATGTTGCGGCCGTCGACCACGCCGGCGACCAGCCGCTTCCCGGGCAGCCCGCCCACCGCGGCCAGGGCGTCCAGGTTGGCGGCGGCGGCCCCGGTGAAGTCGAGCGCCAGCCCCTCCACCGGAGCCTTCGCCAGCACCGGCAGCGCGTCGCCGAGCCGGTCGAAGTAGGAGGCGACCAGCAGCTTCGGCCGGTCCGTGAGCGCGCCGAGGTCACGGTAGGCGCGCTCGGCGGCGTTCAACTCGGCCGGGGTCCGGTCCTGGACGAGCGCGGGCTCGTCCAACTGCGCCCACTCCGCGCCCGCCGCCCGCAGATCGGCGAGTACCTCGGCATACACGGGCAGCAGCCGGTCCAGCAGCGTCAGCGGATCGAAGTCCGCAGCGACTCCGGGCGCGGGCTTGGCGAGCAGCAGATAGGTGACCGGGCCGACGAGCACCGGGCGGGCCGTGAGACCCAGCGCGAGGGCCTCACGGAATGCGCCGACCTGCTTGTCCGAGTCGGCGGTGAAGACGGTGTCGGGCCCCAACTCGGGCACCAGATAGTGGTAGTTGGTGTCGAACCACTTCGTCATCTCCAGCGGCGCCACGTCCTGGGTGCCGCGCGCCATCGCGAAGTACCCGTCCAGCGCGTCGAGTTCGACGGCGGCCCGGTGGCGGGCGGGGATCGCGCCGACCATGACGCTGGCGTCCAGGACATGGTCGTAGTACGAGAAGTCGCCGGTCGGCACTTCGTGGACACCGGCCTCGGCCAGCTGCCGCCAGTTGGTGCGGCGCAGTTCGGCCGCGGTGGTCCGGAGGGCGTCGGCGTCGACGCGGCCCTTCCAGTAGCCCTCGACGGCCTTCTTCAGTTCCCGGCCCTGTCCCTGACGGGGGTAGCCGTACACGGTGGCCCGTGCTGCCGCGGCTGCGGACTTCGCTGTCACGGAACTCTCCTTCGCGAGCTGTCTCCCTGAGATCCCGGGACGGGACGCGAGCGCGAAGGAACGTCAGACCGGACGGACGCACGGTCGCCGTGCCCGCCGATATGTACGCCGACCCGCCCACGAGGTCACCGGGATTCCGCGCACGAATGCCTCGTACGCGGGCAGTTGGCAGGTCTTCGGACTCGCGGGCACACCCTCCGTCGAACCGGAGGACACCTACTGGCCGTCGCTTCCCAGGTCCTGTCGCGGACCCAGTGCGTATGACGGCGGTCGTTCCCACTCACCGCTGCGGGGCAGTCCCGGAATCTCACCGGGTTCCCTCTTGCGACGCATCCCGCCTGGCGGACGGGGGCGAACCAGCTGCGTCAGCCAGCGTATTACAGCTGGTCCCCCAGGGTGGCCGGCTCGGGAGGATGCGGACCGCCGCCGTCCTTGACGTCCTGCTCGCAGGTCTGTGACTGGTAGGACTGGTCATTGGGGATCAACAGCACTCCGGCGACCTGCGCGGGGTGCTCGACGGCGAGCCAACTGTCGCCCGTGTTGTCGCCGTTCGGCCCGAACGCCTCGGCCGAATAGACCGTCTCGCACAACAGGGCCACGCGCTTCTTGTCGACCGCGCAGACGTCCAATGCGGGGCCGTTGAACTCGTCGGCGCCGTAGAAGCGGTAGTGGAAATGGACTTGGTCACCGGCCGAGGGCCGCTGCGGGTGCGGCTCAAGGCGCCAGTCGACGATCTCGGCGGAGGCGCCGGGATACCGCCCGTCGACGTCCTCGACCCGTACTTTGACAGCGGCCCTGCCGCGCTTCGCGGTGGTGTCGGAGCAGCCCCAGGTGGAGGAGCAGCCGGACACGGCGAGAAGCGCCATCACCAGCGCAGCAACGGCGAGTAACCGTGCGGGAATCACTCGGACGACCTCCGGTCACGGTGGGTCAGCTGGGCCGGGATCCAAAAGCCCGCAGGATCTGTTCGGCGGCCAGGGTCGCCGTCAACTCGCCCTCCCGCACCCGCCGTTCGAGCTCCGGCGCCAGTGAGCGTACCGTCGGATCCGCGTGCAGTCGGCCGAGGAGTTCGTCGCGGACCATCGTCCACGTCCAATCCACCTGCTGCTCACGGCGTTTGGCGGCCAGGCGGCCGGTGGAGTCCAGCAGCGACCGGTGCTGTTCCAGGCGCTCCCAGACCGTGTCCAGGCCCGTGCCCTCGCGGGCGCTGCAACTCAGCACCGGCGGGGTCCAGGCCGCGTCGACCGGGTGCATCAGCCGCAGCGCGCCCGCCAACTCCCTTGCCGCGCCCCGCGCGTCGCGCTCGTGCGGGCCGTCCGCCTTGTTGACGGCGATGACGTCCGCCAGCTCCAGGACGCCCTTCTTGATGCCCTGCAACTGGTCGCCCGTGCGGGCCAGGGTCAACAGCAGGAAGGAGTCGACCATGTTGGCCACGGCGGTCTCGGACTGGCCGACGCCGACCGTCTCGACGAGGACGACGTCGTAACCCGCCGCCTCCATGACCACGATCGACTCCCGCGTCGCTTTCGCGACGCCGCCGAGGGTGCCCGCGGTGGGGGAGGGGCGGACGAAGGCCGCCGGGTCCACGGCCAGGCGTTCCATGCGGGTCTTGTCGCCGAGGATCGACCCGCCGGTCCGGGTGGACGACGGGTCGACGGCCAGCACCGCGACCCGGAAACCGAGCGAGGTGAGCAGGGTGCCGAACGCGTCGATGAACGTCGACTTGCCCACGCCCGGCACACCGCTGACCCCGATGCGCCGGGCCTTCCCGCTGTGCGGCAGCAGCTCGGTCAGCAACTCCTGTGCCATGACCCGGTGTTGGGGCTTGGTCGACTCGACGAGCGTGATGGCGCGGGCCACCAGCGCCCGCTTGCCGTCGAGTACGCCCTTCACATAGGTGTCGACATCGATCACGGGGTGTGCCCGAGGTCGGTGGCCAGCCGCTCGACCAGGTCGTAGGCCGCGTCCGGGATCACCGTCCCGGGCGGGAACACGGCCGCCGCGCCCATCTCCAGGAGCGTGGGCACGTCCTGCGGCGGGATCACCCCGCCGACCACGATCATGATGTCCTCGCGGCCCTCCTCGGCGAGGGACTCCTTCAACGCCGGTACGAGGGTGAGGTGTCCGGCGGCCAGCGAGGAGACCCCGACGACGTGCACGTCCGCCTCGACGGCCTGGCGGGCCACCTCGCCCGGGGTTTGGAACAGCGGGCCGACGTCGACGTCGAAGCCGAGGTCGGCGAACGCGGTGGCGATCACCTTCTGGCCGCGGTCGTGGCCGTCCTGGCCCATCTTGGCGACCAGGATGCGCGGGCGGCGGCCCTCGGCCTCCTCGAACTCGGCCACGAGGGCGCGGGTGCGCTCGACGGACGGGGACTCGCCGGCTTCGGTGCGGTACACACCCGAGATCGTACGGATCTGGCTCGCGTGCCGCCCGTACACCTTCTCCAGCGCGTCGGAGATCTCACCGACCGTCGCCTTCGCGCGGGCCGCGTTCACGGCCAGCTCCAGGAGGTTGCCGCTGCCCTCGGCCGCCCGGGTGAGGGCGTGCAGCGCGTCCTGGGTGGCCTGTTCGTCGCGCTCGGCGCGCAACCGCCGTAGTTTCTCGATCTGTTGGGTGCGGACGGAGGAGTTGTCGACCTTGAGGACGTCGATCTGTTCGTCGGTCTCCACCCGGTACTTGTTGACGCCGATGACCGGCTGGCGTCCGGAGTCGATGCGGGCCTGGGTGCGGGCCGCCGCCTCCTCGATGCGCAGTTTGGGGATGCCCGCGTCGATGGCCTTGGCCATGCCGCCCGCCGCCTCGACCTCCTCGATGTGCTGCCAGGCCCGGCGCGCGAGGTCGTACGTGAGCTTCTCGACGTACGCGCTGCCGCCCCACGGGTCGATCACGCGGGTGGTGCCGGACTCCTGCTGGATGAGGAGCTGGGTGTTGCGGGCGATGCGGGCCGAGAAGTCGGTGGGCAGGGCGAGGGCTTCGTCGAGGGCGTTGGTGTGCAGCGACTGGGTGTGGCCCTGCGTTGCCGCCATCGCCTCCACGCATGTCCGCGTGACGTTGTTGAAGACGTCCTGCGCGGTCAGCGACCAGCCCGAGGTCTGTGAATGGGTGCGCAGGGAGAGGGACTTGGCGTTCTGCGGGTCGAACTGCTTGACCAGCTTGGCCCACAGCAGGCGGGCGGCCCGCATCTTGGCGATCTCCATGAAGAAGTTCATGCCGATCGCCCAGAAGAAGGACAGCCGGGGTGCGAACGCGTCCACGTCCATCCCCGCCTCCCGGCCCGCCCGGATGTACTCGACCCCGTCCGCGAGGGTGTACGCGAGCTCCAGGTCGGCCGTCGCACCCGCCTCTTGGATGTGGTAGCCGGAGATGGAGATCGAGTTGTAGCGCGGCATCCGCTGTGAGGTGAAGGCGAAGATGTCGGAGATGATCCGCATCGACGGCTTCGGCGGATAGATGTAGGTGTTGCGGACCATGAACTCCTTGAGGATGTCGTTCTGGATGGTCCCGGCCAACTTCTCGGGCGGTACGCCCTGTTCCTCGGCGGCGACAATGTAGAGCGCCAGTACCGGCAGCACCGCGCCGTTCATCGTCATCGACACGGTCATCTTGTCGAGGGGGATGCCGTCGAAGAGCTGGCGCATGTCGTAGATCGAGTCGATCGCCACGCCCGCCATGCCGACGTCACCGGTCACGCGCGGGTGGTCGCTGTCGTAACCCCGGTGCGTGGGCAGGTCGAAGGCGACCGACAGGCCCTTCTGACCGGCCGCCAGATTGCGCCGGTAGAACGCGTTGGACTCCTCGGCCGTGGAGAAGCCGGCGTACTGACGGATCGTCCAGGGCTGGTTGACGTACATCGTCGGGTACGGACCGCGCAGATACGGCGCGATGCCCGGGTAGGTGGCCAGGAAGTCCAGGCCCTCCAAGTCCTGCCCGGTGTAGAGGGGTTTGACCGCGATGCCCTCCGGGGTCTCCCAGAGCAGGTCGTCGCCGCCCGCCGCCTTCTTGACGGCGTCACGCCACTCGTCGGCACCGGCTTCGGCGGCCGGGGCCCCCAGCTCGATCCCGGAGAAGTCGGGGATGCGCCCCATCGCTGCCATCAGGACACTCCCATGCGGTCGAGGGTGGCGGACAGAACGGCCACGGCGTCGCAGCCCGCGAAGACGTAGGCGTCGACACCGGGATACTCCCCGGGACGGCCCGCGAGGAACACATGACCGGCACCGGCCGACCTCAACTCCCCGGCGACCGAAGCGGCTTGCTCCTCGTACAGGGAGTCGCTCGAGCACAGGCAGGCCTCGGTGGCCCCGCTGTCCGCGAACGCGCCCTCGGTGACGGGCTCGATGCCGCCCGCCTGGAACAGGTTCGAGGCGAAGGTGAGCCGGGCGGTGTGCGCGGCGGCCGGGCCGAGAGCCGCCAGGAAGACGCGCGGCCGGGAGCCGGTCGCCGCGAGGTGGGCGTCGGAGCGGGCGCGGAGTTCTTCGTAGGCCTCGTCGCGGCGCACGCGCGGCAGGCCGCCGGACGGGGCGACGGGGGCGGGGGCGCGGTCCGGGAGGCGTTCGGCGAGGTTCGGGAACTCGCTTACGCCGGTGATGGGTTCGCGGCGCTTGGCGAGCTTCGCGCTGCGGGCCGCCCAGGTGGCGGCGAGGTCCTCGCGGAGACTGCCTGAGGCCAACACGGCTGCCTGGCCGCCCTGTTGCTCGATGTGCTGGAAGAACTCCCAGCCCGCGTGGGCGAGTTCGTCCGTGAGCCGCTCCACGTACCAGGAGCCGCCCGCCGGGTCGATCACCCGGGACAGATGCGACTCCTCGACCAGGATCGTCGAGGTGTTGCGGGCGATCCGGCGCGCGAACGCGTCCGGGAGGCCCAGCGCGTGGTCGAAGGGCAGCACGGTGACGGACTCGGCGCCGCCCACCCCGGCGGCCAGCGTCGCGACCGTCGTGCGCAGCATGTTCACCCACGGGTCACGGCGGGACATCATCACCGGCGAGGTCACCGCGTGCTGCACCTGTCCGCCCGGCGCCCCGCACACCTCGGCCACCCGGGCCCAGAGCCTGCGCGCGGCCCGCAACTTGGCGATCGTCAGGAACTGGTCGGCGGTCGCCGCGTACCTGAACTCCAGTTGCCCGACGGCCTGTTCGACGCTCAGCCCGGCTTCGGTCAGCTCGCGGAGGTACGCGACACCGGTCGCCAGCGAGGCGCCCAGCTCCTGCGCCGCCGAGCCGCCGGCCTCGTGATACGGCAGCGCGTCCACGGTCAGCGCGCGCAGCCCCGGGTACTCCTCGGCGCAGCGCCGGGCGAGTGCGGCGACCGGCGTCAAGTCGAAGGGATCCGCTCCGGTGCGGGCCGCGAAGCCCAGCGGGTCGGCGCCCAGGTTGCCCCGGGCGGCCTCACGCGCGATGCCCCGCTCCTCGTACAGCCGTAGCAACTCGGCCGCGGCGGAAGCGACTTCGGGACCCGCGTCGAGGACGACGGGTGCCAGGTCGAGATAGACGCCGTCGAGGACCCGGCCGAGCGAGGCGACCGGGATGCCCTGCTCGCCCACGGCCAGCCACAGCGAGGTGACGCCGTTCTCCAGGTCGCCGAGGACCGCGGAGTTGTCGGGGGTCGTGTGCCGCTGCCGTACGCCCCAGCCGCCGAGGGTGTTGCCCTCGGCCCGGCCGCCCCGTACGAAGGGGGCGAAACCGGGGAGGCCGGGTTCGGGCGCGGAGTCGTCCGCGGTGTACAGGGGACGGGCGAGGAGCCCGTCCTCCAACGAGGTGGACAGAGCGTCTTCCGCCGCCGCACCCGAGACTTCCCTGCCCGACTTGCGCAGTACGCCTTCCACCAGGCGTTGCCACTGCTCATGGGTCGCGTCAGGGAACTCGGCGGCCAGCGAGAGCCCGTCGTCAGGCAGGACCGTCATGCTCGGATGCTAGGGCAAACGTGCAGGTGAGCAGCAGAGGACGCGGCTGTGACCTTGACCTCCCTTTGCGGTCTAGACCACTCTGGGGTTCGTGACTACAGCCCGACGTCCCGTCGGCTCATGTCGTCCAGCGACTCGCGGCGGACCAGGACGCGGGCGATGCCGCCGGCCACCGCGACGACCGGCGGGCGGCCGACGAGGTTGTAACCGGACGCCATCGACAGGTGATAGGCGCCGGCCGCCGGTACGGCGAGGAGGTCGCCGGGGCGTACGTCGCCGGGCAGCGGCACCTCGTCGGCGAGGACATCGCCCGCCTCGCAGTGCCGGCCCACGACCGTGACCGGTCGCGGCGGCGCGAGGGCCGGGCGGCCGATCAGCCGGGGCGCGTACCGCACGCCGTACAGCGCGGGCCGCGGGTTGTCGCTCATGCCGCCGTCGACCGCGACGAACGTACGGTCGCCGGTGCGCTTGACCGCCAGCACCCGGTACACGACGACTCCGGCGGGGCCGACGATCGCCCGCCCGGGTTCGAGGGTGAGCCGGGGCACGGGCAGCCCGGTGCGGGCACAGCCGTCCTCCAACTCGGCCCGCACCCGCCCCGCGAGGACGGAGATGTTCAGCTGCTCCTCGCCGGGGCGGTAGGCGATGCCGTGCCCGCCGCCGATGTCCAACTGCGGGAGGGTGACGCCGTGTTGGTCGCGGATGCGGGCCAACAGCCCGACCATGCGGCGCACCGCGGCGACGTACGGCTTCGTCGTGGTGATCTGCGAGCCGATGTGACAGTGCAGGCCGACCAGTTCCAGGTGCGGCTGGTCGAGGATCCGGGTGACGGCGTGCTGCGCGGAGCCGTCCGTGATCGACAGGCCGAACTTCTGGTCGTCGGTGCCGGTGCGCACCTTGACATGCGCGCCGGCCGCCACGCCGGGCACCACCCGCACCATGACCTTCTGCCGGCTGCCGGCCGGGGTGATCGCGGCCAGCCGGGCGATCTCCGAGGCGCTGTCGACGACGATCCGGCCGACCCCGAGCCGGAGCGCGGTGCTCAGGTCCTCCGGGCTCTTGGCGTTGCCGTGCAGCACGATCCGCTCCGGCGGGAAACCGGTGGTGACGGCGAGCGCGAGTTCACCCGCCGAGCACACGTCGAGGCCGAGGCCTTCCTCCTCCACCCAGTGGGCCATCGCCCGGCACAGGAACGCCTTTGCGGCGTAGACGACTTCGGCCTCCGGGAACGCCGTGCGATAGGCACGGCAGCGCTCGCGGACCTCCTGCTCGTCGAGGACGTAGACGGGAGTGCCGAAGCGGTCGGCGGCCTCGGCGAGCGAGACACCGCCGACGGTCAGGTCCCCGGCGGGGGCGGGGCGGGTGGAGCGGGGCCAGACGGACAGGTCGTCGGTGTCGGCGACCCGGACAACGGGGGCGTCCAGGATGGACATGGGCGGGTCTCCTCAGCCGATCAGCAGATTCAGACAGGCGACGGCGGCGGCTGCGCCGGTCACCCGCAGGGCACCGATGTGCTGCGGATGCCGGCGGCGCCACGAGTTCTCGCGCTCGCGGACCGTGGCCGCGGTCCGGTCGGCCGCCGGGGCGGAAAGCGAGGGGTCGACGGTGAGGGCGGTGACGCCCAGGGGTGCGGCGAGGGCGCGCAGCGCGGGTTCGGAGAGCCTGATGGCGGCCTGGTCGGGGCCGAGGGTGGCGGTGAGCCTCGCCGCCGAGGTGAAGCCGACGGCTGTACGGCCGCCGAGCGCGGTGCGGAAGTACCGGGCCGTACAGCCCGCGGGCCCCGACCGGACGGGCACGTAAAGAAGTCCGGCCGGGACGGGTTCGGCGGGGGATTCAGAGGGTTCGGCTGGAGACATCGTCCGGCTCCTTGAGGGAAGCAGTGTGCGCGGTACGGCCGGTTCGGCCGGGGCGCTCACTCGAAGCTATGCCCGGGCGATCGGGGTCCGGGACGGTCGCTGACGGATGCTTGACGGCGGGCGCCGCACTCATAACGCCCCGCTGACGAGGGCGGGAACCGCCGGTCAGCGCCCGCCGTCCGTCAGCTCGCGGGCGTCGACCGCCCGCCGCAGGGCGATCCGCCGGTGCAGGGCGGCCAACTCGCCCTCCAGCGGCGAGGGCGGCACCGTCAGTACCGGACAGCCGGCGTGGGCGACGCAGTACCGGGTGACCGACGGCCACAGGCCGCGGAGCGCGCCCCGGGGGCCCGCGCCGATCACCAGGAGGTCGTCGGGCCGGTCGGCGGTGTCCACCAGCGCGCGGCCCGCCGTACCCCGCACGACCAGCCCCTGGAACGGAACCCCGGGACCCGGGTCGCCGAAGGCCGCGTCGACGGCGGCCAGGAGTCGTTCGCCGGCATCGCGACGGAGGTCGGCCAACGGCAGCGCCAACGGCGAGCGCCGGTGGGCGAGTTCACCGCCGGGCAGCTCCCAGGCGAGTACGGCCAGCACCTCGGCGCCGGTGCGACGGGCCTCCCGCACGGCCCGGTGCAGTGCCGCGAGGCTCCCCGGCGAACCGCTCACTCCGACCACGGCACGCAGCCGCCCGGCACTGCTCATCGTCGCTCACTCCTCGCCGTACGACAGACTTCTCCAGCCCATCGAAGTGCGGGGGAGAGTCGGCGTATTGCCGTGTTGGCGATGGTCTGACGCCGGAGGGGCGGTTCTTGACGCGCCCGTGACGCGGTGGCGGTGGTGGCCGGAATTGATCCCTCAACTCGCCCTCCACCGCACGCCCGTGTCAACGAAGTTGCGGCCACTGGCAAAGCGCGGGGCAAGAATCGCCGCCGCGGACCACCCCGTGAGACGCGATGACCGTCTGGCAACGCACTGTTCACTCAGGAGCCGCCGGGAAGCGCCAGGGTGCGGACGTTGTCAGCTCAACTGCTCGCCAGGGAGGGCATCATGACCGCACAGACAGAGACACCGGACGGTTCGGCGCAGTCGTCCGAGGGGGTCAGCCGACGGCACGCGCTGGGTCTCCTCGGTACGGCGGGCGCAGGCGCCGCCGTCACCCCCTTGCTGGGAGCAGGCACGGCACAGGCCGCCCCGCTGGACGCCCCGGCATTCCACCTCACCGCGGACGCCTCCGGCGCTTCGCCGGTCCAGGGCCTGCACCTCACCTTCGGGGCGGACCCGCGCACCCAGATGACGGTGTCGTGGATAACCGACAGACCGGTGTCCAAACCGGTTGTGCGCTACGGCACGCTGGAGCACGGCTTCGGCTCCAGCGCCAAGGCCCGCACCGTCACCTACGTCGACGGCACCTCCAGCCGCACCGTCTACGTCCACCACGCCGCGCTGAACAGGCTCACCCCGGACACCGACTACCTCTACCTCGCCACCCACGAGGGCGCGACGCCCGACAGCGGTACGTTCCGCACCGCCCCGCGTGGCCGGAAGCCGATCACCTTCACCAGCTTCGGCGACCAGTCCGCCCCGCAGGTGACCTGGGCGGCCAACGGCACGGTCGGGCTCGACGCGAACTCCACGCCCGCGACGAAGGACATCGTCACCGGCATCGAGCAGGTCGCCCCGCTCTTCCACCTGCTCAACGGCGACCTCTGCTACGCCAACCTGGACGTCGACCGGGTGCGCACCTGGAACAACTTCTTCACCAACAACACCCGTTCGGCCCGCTTCCGCCCCTGGATGCCGGCGGCCGGCAACCACGAGATCGAGAAGGCCAACGGCCCGATCGGACTCGGCGCCTACCAGACCTACTTCGACCTCCCGTCCACCGAGACCGACGCCGAACTCGCGGGCCTCTACTACGCGTTCACGGCCGGCTCCGTCCGGGTCATCGTGCTGCAGAACGACGACAACTGCCTCCAGGACGGTGGTGACGTCTACATCAGCGGCTACTCCGGCGGACGCCAACTCGCCTTCCTGGAGAAGGAGTTGAAGGCTGCCCGGTCTTCGCGCGACGTCGACTGGGTGGTCGTCGCCATGCACCAGGTGATGGTCAGCTCCACCGACGCCAACGGCGCCGACCTGGGCCTGCGCCAGAAGTACGGCCCCCTCTTCGACCGCTACGGCGTCGACCTGGTCCTCTGCGGCCACGAGCACAACTACGAGCGCTCCCTCGCGGTCCGCGGAGTCGTCAGCGGCACCGAGACGCTTACCCCCAACCCGATCTCCACGGCCACCGACAACATCGACACCGGCCTCGGCACCGTCCACATGATCCTCGGCGGCGGTGGCGTCTCGGGCACCACGAACCAGAGCTTCTTCAAGGACGGCACCGGCAAGGTGATCACGTCCGTGTCGGCGACCCCCGGCTCCAACGGCAAGCGCACCTCCACCTACGCCAAGGAGGAGGCGGTCTGGATCGGAGTCCGGGACACCGACCACCCCTACGGCTTCGCCGCGTTCACCGTCGACCCCGGCTCGCACCCCGGCGACACCACCCGCATGCACGTGACCTACTACAACGTGAACAAGCCCAACGGCGACCTGTCGGTGTTCGAGAACTTCACCCTCCACCGCAAGCGCTCGGACGGCAAACGCTAAGCCTCAGCCGGAGCGGTCCTGGTCCTCGCCCGGCAACCAGTGCAGGGCGAACCAGAGTTCCATCCTCGCTCCGGGGTCCTGCAGGTCCACATCGAGCAGTTCGGCCACCCGTGCCAGCCGGTGCCGCACGGTGTTCCGGTGGACGTGCAGGGCCGCCGCCGTACGGTCCCAACTGCCGTGCAGCGTCAGCCAGATGCGCAGGGTCTCGACGAGGACCGGCGCGCCGGGCGAACCGGCCTCGTCGAGCGGGGCGAACCGGGTGCGGGCCAACTCCCGGGCGTCGGCGGCCGGAACGAGCCCGTGGACGGTGAGCGGATCCCTGGTGTGGACGACGGCCGGCACCTGCGCCGCGAGCGCGCGCTGCAGGGCACGTCCGGCCCGGACATCGGCGTGCGCCAGGTCCGAGGCCGGCACCGGCGCACTGAACCCGAGCACCCAGCCCAAGTCCGCCGCCTGCGCGGGCACTTCGGGCCGTACGTCCGGTGCACCGGGGATCAGCGCCTTCAGCTCGGGGCCGTCGACGTAGAGATACGGGGTGCCCAACGCGGTGCCCAGGGTGGCGAGTTGAGCCGGATCGTCGCCCGGGGACGGTGCAGTCGCGTACCGGCCGTGGACCACGACCCAGTGTCCGGCGCCCTCCGTCGTACCGGCGGGCGTGAGCACGGGCGCCACGTCGGCAGGGCTCGCGCCCAGCATCAGCCGTACCAGCGCGCCCGCGCTGTGCGTGTCGGTGCCCAGGGCGTGCCGGGGACTGGTGAGCAGGGCGAGGAGTACGGCCGCCGTGCCGGTGACCTGGCGGTGCACCAGGGTCGGGGCCGTGGTGGAGGCCTGGCCGAGGGCGAGCGCCATCGCGGTGCCGTCGGCGCCGGGCAGGGTGTGCACGGTCAGATGGACACCGCCCTCGTGATCCGCCGCGGCGGCCGGTGCGGACCGCCCGGCGGACCCGGTGCGGACCCGGGCGAGGGTCCGCACGGCGAGCTCGCGCACCCGCCCCGGTGTGGGCGACGCGGGCCGGGCACCGGCGCTGAACAACTCGTTGCCCCGGGCGTCGTGCAGCACGGCCCAGGCGCCGGTGTGCCCGCTGAGCTGGGCGAGCACGGCCCGCAGCGCGTCCGGCCGGGCAGCCGCCGCGGCCAGCGCCGACTGGGCCCGGGAGATCTCGCGCAGCTCACGGTTGCGGGCCTCGGCGATCGCCGCGTACGTGGCCTGCCCGACTGCCACGAACGGGGTCGCGGGCGGCAGCCGTAGCAAGGGAAGGCCGTGGCGGTCGCAGGCGGCGACCAGCTCGGCCGGGACCTCGTCGTGCACGGGCGCGACCCCGAAACCGAGCGCGCTCACCCCGGCCGCGACGACCCGCCGTACATACGTGTCGACGCCCTCCGCGTCGAGCGGCAGCCGCACCCCCGCGGTGAGGAGCAGTTCGCCGCCCACCAGGTACGGCGACGGGTCCTCGATCTCCGTGGTGCCGACCGTGCTGACCAGCTGATCCCCGGCAGGACCGGCGATTCGGCGCAGGCCGAGAGCGGGGTCGGCGAGCAGCACGCTCAGCGGCACGGAGGGCTGCTCGGACTCGGTCATGAGGGGACATCCTCCCGACCCGGCGGTGCCGTGCGGGACTGCCGGAATCATCCAATGGGCGACTCCATATTGGACAGAACCGTCACTTCGACGCCAGTGCGAACGCCGATAGCGTCGTCCCACTCCCAGGGCACCACCCCTCGAACCCGGAGGTCTCCGATGACCGTCGACTACTTCGTCATGGCCGCATACCTGCTGGGCATCATCGGCGTCGGCTGGTGGGGCAGGAAACGCGCCGCCTCCAAGAGCGACTTCCTGGTCGCCGGACGCCGCCTCGGCCCCCTCATGTACACCGGCACCATGGCCGCCGTCGTCCTCGGCGGCGCCTCCACCATCGGCGGCGTCCGCCTCGGCTACACCTACGGCATCTCCGGCGCCGCCATGGTCTTCGCGATCGGCCTCGGACTGCTGGCGCTGAGCATCTTCTTCTCTGCCCGCATCGCCCGCCTCAAGGTGTACACCGTCGCCGAGATGCTCTCCCTGCGCTACGGCGACACCGCCGCCGTGATCTCCGGCGTGGTGATGTGGATCTACACGCTGATGCTGGTCGTGACCTCCACGATCGCCTACGCCAGCGTCTTCGACGTCCTGTTCGACGTGCCCCGCTGGGTCGCCGTGGTCGTCGGCGGCACGATCGTCGTCGGCTACTCGGCGCTCGGCGGCATGTGGTCCATCACCCTCACCGACATGGTCCAGTTCGTGGTCAAGAGCCTCGGTGTGCTCGTCCTGCTGCTGCCCATCGCGGTGGTGAAGGCCGGCGGCTTCGGTGCCATGGCCGACGAACTGCCGCACGGCTACTTCTCGTTGACCTCCATCGGCGGCCAGACCATCCTCACCTTCGTGCTGATCTACACCTTCGGCATGCTCATCGGGCAGGACATCTGGCAGCGGGTGTTCACCGCCCGCTCCGACAGAGTCGCGTCCTGGGGCGGCACGGTCGCCGGCGTCTACTGCCTGGTCTACGCTCTCGCGGGTGCCGTCGTCGGCATGGCCACCAAGACGCTCTACCCCCAACTGTCCAGCGCCGACGACGCGTTCGCGACGATCGTCCGGCACGCCCTGCCCACCGGCATCCGGGGCCTGGTGCTGGCCGCCGCGCTCTCCGCGATGATGTCCACCGCGAGCGGCGCCCTGATCGCGTCGGCGACCGTCGCCAACAACGACATCTGGGCCCGCCTGCGCAAGCGCACGGCCACCGGCTCGAAGGACGACGAGATCGGCTCCAACCGCCTCGCGATCGTCGTCCTCGGCATCGCTGCCATGGGCATCGCCTGCGCCCTCGGCGATGTCATCGAAGCCCTCACCGTCGCCTACAACCTGCTCGTCGGGGGCCTGTTGGTGCCCATCCTCGGCGGCCTCGTCTGGAAGCGCGGCAACCTGCCCGGCGCTATGGCCTCGATGATCGCGGGCGGCACCACGGTCATCGTCTTCATGGTGACCGACGGCCTCCTCGCCAACGAGCCCATCTACTACGGCCTGTTGGCCGGCCTCGTCGCCTACCTGGCCGTCAGCCTCCTCACCAGGCCGACCGAAGAGTCCGTCGTCCAGGCCTGGCACCGCCGCCTGGCAGGCGAACCGGCGCCCGCAGCACCGGAGTTGAGCGTGGCCTGACCCGCCGTACCGGAACCCCCCCACTCGCACCCGCACGTGCCGTGTCCCGTCGAAAGGTCCCCATCCCCATGTCCTCGGAAGAACACTGGCTGCGCCGCGAACTCGCCGCCGTCTACCGGCTCGTGGCGCACTTCAGGATGACCGACCTGATCTTCACCCACATCTCGGCCCGCCTCCCGGGCCCCGAACACCACTTCCTGATCAACCCCTACGGCCTCCTCTTCGAGGAGATCACCGCGTCGAACCTGATCAAGATCGACCTGTCCGGACACCCCGTCGAGGAGTCCCCCCACCCGGTCAACCCGGCCGGCTTCGTCATCCACAGCGCCATCCACGCCGCCCGCCCCGACGCCCACTGCGTCCTGCACACCCACACCAGATCCGGCTGCGCCGTAGCCGCCCAGGAGAGCGGCCTGCTCCCGCTCAACCAGATCTCCATGGAGTTCTACGGCAGGCTCGGCTACCACGACTACGAGGGCGTCGCCCTCAACCTCGCCGAACAGCGGCGCCTGGTAGGCGACTTGGGCGGCCACCCCGCGATGATCCTGCGCAACCACGGCCTGCTCACCGTGGGAGAGACCCCCGCGCAGGCGTTCCTGCGCATGTACTACCTCGACAAGGCCTGCGAGATCCAGACCACCGCGACCGCCACGGGCACCCGGCTCCGCACCCCCGCCCCCGACATCTGCGAACTCACCGCCCGCCAACTCACCGGCGAGGACGCCCACTCGGACCTCCAGGACGACAAGGCCTACGACCTCGCCTGGTCGGCACTGCTCCGCATGGTGGAGCGCATCGCCCCGGACTACAAGGACTGAGCTGCCGAGTTCCGGCGCCGGTTGGTCGACTCACTTGGCGGAGGCGGCAGTTGACCTGGTGTCGGCCCCGGTGGCCTTCCGGCAGGGGACCGCGGTGTGCGGACCGAGGAGTTCCGCGACGCGGGTGTGGCCGCCACGCTGGGCGTCGGTCAGGGCGGTGCCGCCCCAGCGGTCGGTCGCCGCGGGGTCGGCACCGTGCGCGAGGAGGTAGCCGGTGACCTCCACATGGCCCTCGGCCGCGGCGAGGTGCAGCGGAGTGCGGCCGTCGTAGTCGCCGGTGCTGATGTCCGCCCCGGCGGACGCCAGCCGGCGGACCTCGTCCAGGTCGCCCTGGCTGGCGGCCCAGCACAGGGCGACGACACTCTCTACGGAGCTCTGGTCACGGCGTTTGCGGGGGTCCTTGCGCCGGGAGGCGCGCGTGACCGACGCATGAGGACGGACCTCGAACTTCTTCACGAGCTGACGGCAGAATTCGATTCCCCGTACCGAATTGCCCAGTTCGTCCAGCCTGGGGGACCAGACGCAGATCCCCATGAGCCCGGGGACCACCACCATGAGCGCGCCGGATGCCCCGCTCTTGGCCGGCAGACCGATGGTGGAGGCGAACTCGCCGGAGAAGTCGTACATCCCGCACGAGGACATGAGGGAAAGGCAGTGCTGGACGGTCTCCCGGCTGAAGACCCGGTCGCCCGTCAGCGGGCACACCCCTCCGTTGGCGAAGGTGGCGGCGACCACCGCCAGCATGCGCGCGTCCAATTCGATGGAGCAGCACTGGAAGTGGAACTCCAGCGCCTGCAGCGGATCCGTGCCCGGAGGGAAGGCATTGCCCTCCCGCGTCGAATGGCCGAGCGCGACATTGCGGTCGGCCGTCTGCCGTTCGGAGAGGTAGACGGAGTTGTTGAATCCGACCCGCCTGCCCCCGGCCAGCCGCTGCCAGGTCTGCGTCACGTGGTCGAAGCGGTCCGCGAGTGACAGCTCGGGACGGATCAGGAAGCTCTGCCCACTCGGTTCCCGCCCGATGTGCCGGTGCGCGACATCGACGCCGTGTTCCTCCAGCGCCATGCAGTAGCTGACGGTCGTGGACACCGACCGGACGCAGAAGGGCACATCGACGTCCCCCACGCTGTGCCGCTGGCCGTCGACGGTGCACAGGGAGATCGCGAGCTGTTCCGGGTCGATACGGGCGAGTTGGGGAATGCAGTCGGCCACCCGGCCGTCGCGCACGGGTAGCAGATCGTGGTGGATCCGGTCGATCTCCTCGGTGAGCGACGGGAAGTCCGGAACGATGAGGGAATTCTGCATCGCCCGCTGCAGCAGACCGCTGTGATGCTGGATCAGGGCCACGAATTCCGGGAATCCCATTTCCCGCTCGCCGTCGCCGTCGCCGTCCTGCGTCGCGTCGAGGATGCCCTGAATCCGGGGGTCGTCCTCCAGGATTCCGGTGGCACGGAGATTCCTGACGAGTTCCGCACGGGAGAGTGTCTGGCTTCCGTCGTCGTCGAAAGCGTCGAAGAGAGCGCGGTACGCGGCTTCGAAAGGGTTCGTTCCGGACGTGGGATCGGGATTTTCCCTGGGGCGGGTCGTGGACGCCATGCGGCTCACCTCGTAGCAGAAACAGCGGATCGCAGAACATTACGATCGTTATGTTCCATCTTGGAGAGGGCAGGCGCCGCTGCCCAGAGCGCCATCACCCGTTCGGGTGGGGCGTGCGGGAGTGCGAGGGGAGCGGGCCTACGCGGCGGACTTCGGTCCGGGAGCGCGGTCGAGCAGGGTGCGGGCCCGGTCCAGGCAGCCGTGCGGGTCGGGGGTGATCTGGAGGGCGGGGAGCAGGAAGAGCCAGAGGTCGGTCACCGCCTGCTCGACGTGCCTGCGGTCGTCCAGGGCGTTGGACACGGTGTGGGTGCCGAAGAACCCGGCGACGATGACCCGAGCGGCCCGCTCGACATCCGTGTCGGGGGCGATCTCACCGTTCTCCCTTGCGGCGTCCAGGAGTTGAGCGACGGTTTCGATCCAGCCCACGAACGGCTGCGGCAATTCGGCGGGGATGGATCTGCTCTCGTTCGAGAGCCTGTTGCCCGCCCGCACGATCACGTTGTCGCGGAACTCGCGCGCCACCGCGAGGCTGAGGCCCACCAGCCGGTCCAGGACGGGGCCGTCGAGCGAGGCCCAGCTCTCCACCAGCCTCGGCCATTCACCGAAGTGGGCCTCGAAGACGGACGCGGCCAGGCCCTCCTTGCTGCCGAAGTGGAAGTAGATGGCGCCACTGGTGTAGCCGCTCCTCCGCGCCACGTCGCTGATGCTCGTCCCGACGTATCCATGCTGTTCGAACAGCACTGCCGCCGCCGCCAGAACGGCCTGTCGGGTGGCTTCCGCGCGTTCTTGCATCGCCCTCAACGACCCTTGCCCTTCACGCCGAATCGTCTTTTCAGGCGAATCTATCGGACGGTGCGGCATTTCTTATCCGCACCCGCAAGAATCACGCATTCTATTATTTTATGAAGGAATCAACCGGGTCTCCCCCCTTCGGTACGGCGGCCGTGCCGACGCTGAGCTGGGACCGCTCCGTGCCGCGGAATCTCGTCCACCGGAAGTCGATCGCGGAGGTCCTGCTGACCGACGGACACGCGCTCGGCGAAGGGCGGTATCTGCTCGCCGCGCAGTGGTCACGCTCCCACACCACGTTCCGGCCCGGATCCGGCGACCGGCACGACCCGCTGCTGATCGCCGAAACCCTCCGGCAGGGGTGCCTCTACCTCTGTCAGCGCTTCCTGGGCGTCCCCATGAGCAGCAGGGCCGTCATCAAGACCATCGGCTTCCGGCTCGACCCCGCCACCGAACCCGTGGTCGGCTACGGCGCGACCGACGTGACCTGCCGCGCCACGGTCCACGACGTCCGTCGCGTCGAAGGCCTCGCCCATCCCGTCGCGCTCAGTCTCCGGCTCGAACTGGCGGTGGGCGACGCCGAGTTCGGCAGCGCCGAAGGCCGGGCCCGCATTCTCACCGAGGACGAGTACAGGGGGCTGCGAGGTGCCCGGGCCGGTGCGCTTCCGCCTCCCGGCGAGGACATCCGGCGACTCGCGCCCGCCGCCGTGTCGGCCTCCGCCTCCGGCGGTGTGATGGTGGCCCGGGACGGAACCGGCTCCCTGCGGGTGGCGCCGGCCGACCTTCGCCATCCCCTGTTCTTCGACCACCCCAGCGACCACATCCCCGGCATGGTCCTCCTGGAAGCCGCCCGGCAGGCGGTATGCCTCACGAGCGGCGACACCTCCGGCCGCCTGACCGGCTGCCGCATGACGGCCGCCCAATTCACGGACTGGGACCCGCCCGCGTACGTCGCGTGCGAACCCGCGGAGGAGGGCTGGGAGTTCGACGTCACGCAGGGCGGTGCGGTGACGGCTTCGGGGGTCCTGTGGTGGGAGCCGGTCCCGGACAACTGAGCTGGTGGCGTGGTGCGTTCAGTGACGCGGTACCAGCACGTCGACGGGGGCGGAGTGCCCGCCCGGCGCGGGTGTCCGGACATCGCCGCCGCCGTCCTTGTCGCCGTCCGGACCGGCCGGCGGCTGCAGCCGGGTCCACAGTTCGTTCGCCGCGAAGTGCAGGACGTTGACCACGACGATGGCGGGGGCGACGATCGCCACCGTTCGGGGAAAGGCCGGTTTGAGGGCCAGGGCCAGGATGACCGCCGTCACACCGTTCTGCTGGCCCAGCGCCAGGGAGACCCGGTCGAAACGGTCCAGGTTTCTGGCGATGACCCACCCGACGACCACCTGCGCGCCGAAGGCGGCCACCCCCAGCGCGATGCCGGGCACCGGCTCGATGCCGTCGAGGAGCAGCATGCCCAGCGCGAAGAGCGCCGTGTAGTAGGCGGCGCGCAGCAGCACACCGAGCACCGGCAGCAGCGGGCGCGGACGGTAGAAGAGACCCATGACCGCCACGCCGAGCATCAGCCCGTACACACTGGCCGCCGCGAGGAGCCCGCCGAGCACCAGAAGGCAGGCCAGGGAGCGGAGCGGGGAATCCGGCCGCCCGCCCCGCTGCACCAGGAACCAGGCGAGTGCGGCCACCGCGACCAGCCCCACGTTCCCCGCGGTGGTGAGCGCGTACGCGGTGGGCGACACCGGCAGCGCGGAGGACGCCGACGCGCCGTCCAGGGCGTTCAACGCAACCGGAGCCAGATACGCGGTGAGCAGGATGGTGACGGGATCGTCGAAGGAGGACCAGATGGACAGTACGGCCTTGCCGCGTTCGGACATCCTGGACCGTGAGCGCAGCGCGGCCACCGACAGCGGGTCGATCTGGGCGACCGTCACCGCGAGGATCATGTACGCCGGTTGCCCGACGGCAAGCCACAGCACCGGCGCGATCAGCGCGGCCTTGGCCAGCACACCCACCGTCACCGCGAGGAGCAGCGTCCGCAGATCGCCCTGTGCCTCGGCGAGATCGATGCCCGAGGTCGAGCCGTAGAGTCCGACGGCGAGCAGCGCGGAGATGGCCAGCGGGTAGGCCGGGGAGTGGGTCACGGAGGCGATGCCCGTGACGGAGGACAGGAGCCAACCGGAGCCGAGCACCACGAACATGATCCACAGATGACGTGCGGCTGTCGGTGTGCGGGTCATGGCTCGCTCCGATCCGGCGGACTCCCTACGGCGATGAGCGTCTCAGCATTGGGTCGCGTGCCGGGGCCGAACGCCCGCGGTTCGCACCTGCGGCTTACCCGCGTGAACGAATGGTCATCCTTGTCGCCGGAGTTCAGTCTTTTTCGTCCGGTTCCTCACCGGCCGTGGCCGAGACGAGGTGCACCAGCCGGGTCATCTGACGGTCGGCCCAGGCGGTCCGGCTCTGGTCCAGGGTGACCCCGAGCAGGAAGTGGCCGTCGGACCGGTCGGCGTAGAACAGGGCGCCCTCCTCGACGTCCAGGACGACCCGGGTGAGGCGGCCCGGCATCACCGCGCGCAGGGACTGGTTGAGCCGCGCCACGACGTAGTGCAGGCGCTCGCCCAACTCCGAGTAGCGGGTGCGTCGTTCGTCCCGGCTGAGGCCGCCGAAGAAGCGGGACAGCTCGGGATCGTCGAAGACGTCCGCGCTGAAGCGGCCGGTGCCCGGAGCGAAGTAGCCCGCGTAGTGCAGGCCTTCGGTGGTCACCGCGTCGACACAGCGCGCGAACGCGGCGGGCTCCGGCGTTCCCCAGTCCCCCTCCCTGGCCTGGAGGGGTTCCTTGGCACCCGCCCGCCGCTCCGTCTCCGGAGCCGGTGACTCGGTCTCGAAGCCGCCCGGATTCATGAGGGGGAGACCGATCTCCCGGCGGAACGCGCCCACCAGGTCCGCCATGGCGCGGTCGCCCGCGTCCGCCGTGTGGGCGCCCAGGGAGACACCGGTCAGGTAGTCGTCCGCGCGGAAGTAGTAGTGGAAGACGGCGCCGTCGCCGAACTGGAGCACGCTGCGGATGAGGCGACCGCTGTCGACCGACCGCAGCACATGGTCCATCCGGCCCAGGATGTAGTGGAGTTGACGGCCCAGCCGCGCGAACCACTGCCGCCTGCAGTCCTGTTCCTCCCCGCCGAACGTGCCACCCTGGGACGTGGGCAGCCGGTCCAGGATGTCGGCCGAGTAGTTGAAGACGCCCCAGCGGTACTCCGCGACATGGTGGAGCCCGTCCTCGCTCAGCGCCTTCCTGCACAGCTCCACGAACACATCGCTGTCGTCGGTCACATGAGCCGCGCGGTGGACTTCCGGAGGCCGGGGGGCGGGAGGGCGTCCCGGTCGGGCGGGAACCGGCCCCTCGCGCGCTTCCGGTGTGCCCGCTCCCGCCCCGGACACAGGCTTGTCGTCACTCATCTCTCCCCCATCCCCCGTCGTTCAGAACGTCCGGCCACAGTGCGCGCAGCTGCGCGCACAGGGTCAGCAGCAGCGGACTGGTGCCGTCCGGCAGCGTGCCCACGGCGACCGTCGCCGCGGCGAAGGTGTCGTACGGCAGGCGCATCAGCGGAGCACCGACCCCGGCGGGGTCGGCCGTGGGGGACCGCTCGGCGCTCGGGCTGTTGCACACCCAGCCGATGACCTTCGCGCCCAGTCCCCGGTCCGCCAGCCACGACAGGAGCCGACCGGTCTCCTCGCCGCCCTCCGGGCCCAACTGCCCCACCAGGATGATGTGTTCGACCCGGTGACACACCTCAAGAGTGACCTGCGTGCGGCTGTCGCCACAGTCGACTATGAGACAGCCCCCCAGCTCCACGAGCCGGTCGACAGCGGTGCCGACGACCTCCTCCAGCGTTCCGTCGGTCGGCAGCCGTTCGCCCGGCTTGTCGCCGGGGCCGAGCGGGAACAGCACCATGTCCTGCCGCCGTCGGGCACCCGTGTGCACATGCCGCAGATAGCGGGCCAGGTCACGCCCGGCCAGCTCCACGTCGTCCCCGGCGAAGCCCAGGAGGCCGTCGTCAAGGGCTGCGCACGTGGTGTTCCAGGAGCGGGTCAGCGTCGTCAGCCCACCGCCGTCGATGTCCGCGTCCATCAGGATCACGGACTGCCCGACCCGGCCCACCGCGTCGTCGATGAGCAGTCCGGCCGCCGCCGTCAGCAGTGTCGCTCCACTGCCACGCGTGGTGGACAGGACCGCCACCGCGTGCGGGACGGCGACGGACTCCCTCCTCGGGTGCGCCATCGAATCCTCCTTGCCGTGCTGTTCGCTCAGATCTTGGGGATGTCCAACTCGATGCCGATCCGGTTGTCCGGACCCGCCCGGCCCGTGCCGTCCTCCCGCAGCCCCAGATGTGCGGCCACCGTCAGCGTCAGGGGATGGTCGGGGCCGAACTTCGCCATCAGCCCCGCATACGTCTGCTCGTCGAGTTCCCGGGCCGCTCGCGAATCGCCCGCGAAGACAAGCAGGTTGGCGTGGCAGAGGGCCGCCGTGAGGACCAGCGGATGCTGCGGGTCGACCGACAGGAGCTCGCGCAGGCCGCGCAGCCCGCGCTCACTGACCTCGGCGGCGGTCTCGTCCTCGGCGTCGCGCAGGCACAGCGCCAGGTTCACCTCGCAGATCCGGGCGAAGAGATGGTCCTCTCCCCACGTCCGGTACGCCGCGAGGTTCTGCTCCGCCAGCACCCTCGCCTCGGCGGTCCGGCCCAGCATCCGCAGATCGGCGGCCTGCCCCACCCGCGCCGAGAGCGCCTCGGGGTGCCCGGCGCCGCCGTAGGACTCGAAACCCTCCGCCGCCTGCACGTCGCACTTGCGGGCGGACTCGGTCTTGCCCTGCCGGGCCTCGGCCGGCAGGCCGGGGGAGAGCGCGGCGATGTGCCGCAGCGTCGAGGCCAGCGCGCAGGCCGTGCGCAGGGTCGTCAGGTCGGACGGGCCGAACTCCTCGTGGTCCTTCGTCAGCCGGTAGATCTCCTGCAGCCGGCTCAACGACGCCTCGCACAGGCCGACTTCACGCAGCCGGCTGCCCACGTGCACGGAGGAGCGCAGGGTCAGCGGATGGTGCTCGCCGAGGACCCGCACCCGGCGCTCGTGGACGTCCTTGTGCTGTTCCAGGGAGTCGTTCGGAAGGCCCAGCATGGCCAGGGACAGCCCGAGGTTGCTGGCCGCCATCAGGGTGAAGTGGTTGTCGGGGCCGTACTTGGAGCGCAGCACCTCCCGGGTGGACTGGTCCTCGGCGAGCGCGTCCTGCGGGCGGCCCAGGGCACGCAGCTCACCACCCCGGCCCAGCGCGCTGCGCAGGGTGAACGGGCCGTCGAGCCCCTGCAGCCTGCGCAGTTCCTCCAGCGCCGCGTCGTTGACCCGGTTGGCGTCCGGGAACCGTCCCGCGTCGGTGTGGATGTTGGCCAGCTCCACCCGCAGTCGCAGCAGGAGCAGCCGGGCCGCCGGGTCGTCGGTGGACGACCCGCGGGTCCACGCCTCCTCCAGCCGCTGGGCCAGGGTGAACGCGGACGCCAGACACTGTGTACGGCGCCGGTAGCGCACCTGGTTGACCAGCCAGCGGCGCACTTCCGGGTCGCTGTCCTCCGCCGCCCGCGAGGGCTCGACATGGGTGTCCAGCTCCGCGTACAGCGGGTCCATCTTCTGGTCGTCGACGCGTTCGTCCGGAGGCGAGTACGCCGCGAGGACACGGCGGACACCGGACGCGATCTCCGCCGCCTCCTGGGGCGACAGGTCGCCGCGCTGCGACTCCAGGTGCATCCGGGGTGCCGTCAGCCGCCTCCCGTTCTGGCCGCGGCGGGCCTGGGACCGGCTGACGAGCCCCTGGGCGGCGAAGCCGAGCTGCACCCTGCCGTCCGCGCCCTCGGGCAGCCCCAGGAACTCCAGGGCGGCCGGCGACTCCAACAGCTCCCAGCCGACGCCCTCCGGCGACAGCACCGTCAGCATCTTCAGCAGGTCGAGCGAGGCCGGACGCTCCTTGCCCAGGTCCTCGACGACGCTCTGCCACACCGCCAGCCTGTTCCCCAGGCCGATGTCCTGACGGGTCCTGATCCCCTCGACGAGCTCGGCCACCGCCTCCTCCACCGGGCGCGCGGTGCTGCCCAGGTACGCGGCCATCTGGTCCAGCATCTGGGGCAGCGTCTCGCCCAACCCCACCAGCTCCTCGGCGAGTTGGGGCGTCAATTGAGGGGCTTTGCGGCGCAGGTACCGTACCGCCTCGTCCGGGGTCGGCGGCTCGATGTCGATCCTTCGGGCCAGCGCGCCCCAGTCCGGGTACTCGGACGTGATCAGGACATGTGCCTGCGGGCTGGTGATGAGCAGGCTCGCGATCGCGTCGGGGTGCAGGACGCCGTCGTAGACGAGGAGCAGTCGTTCGGTCCCGGTGTGCCGGCCCTCCAGCAGTTCGCGCAGCGCCTCGATGGCGCGGGGGGAGGAGCGGCGGGCGGCGCCGAGCCGCTCGCTCAGCAGGACGAGTTCGCGCTCGACGCGGTCGGTGCTGTTGGCCGGCATCCACCACACGACGTCGTAGTCCGCCTTGAAACGGTCCAGGTACTCCAGGGCGAAGGTCCGCTTGCCCACCCCGGCCGGTCCGTGCAGCACCACCGGCTGCGCCGCCTGGCCGGGCGGCAGCGCGTTCCGCAGCTGCCGCAGATAGATCTCCCGGCCCAGGAACTCGCCGTGGCGCTGGCGCAGGCCGTGCCACTCCCGGGGGTTACGGCCCGGGAAGCGCGGCCCGCGCCCGCAGCGGTCCGCCCAGCTGCGGGGGCGCCGGTCGGCGGGCAGGAAATGCGTCAGCAGGGCGGTGCGGGCGGGCTCCTCCTCCAGCGTGTACAGCTTGGGGCCCGGCCGGCCCCGGAACGGCGGCTGGACCTCGACGTCGTCGAGCCAGGCCACATCGACCTTCGCCCGGTTGGTGAGCCCGCCGCCCTTCGGCATGTGCCGCCCCAGTGCGGTGAGTTGGGGAGAGCAGAGCATGGCCGACGACATGAGGACGAGGAAGGTGCCCGGTGCGTCACCGTGGGCCGCCCCGTCACCCGATCCGCGATCGAATTCGCAGGGCACCCCGTTCGCGATGAGCTCGGCGCGGATCCAGTCCGCCCACTGCCGGTCCTGCGGTTCGAACACCAGTCGTACGACCCGGGGGGACGCCGGCACCTCGGCGAAGGCCTCGATGTAACGCTCGCGGTCGGCCGCCGCGATGGGCGCGAAGCGCAGCCCGGAGTTCCCGCTGATCTCCTGGGCGAGTCGTTCGTAGGCCTGCTTCTGCAGTGACGGCTCGTAGTCCTTGAGGGCGATGGGGATGAGGACTTCCTCGTACGCGAAGCTCGACAGGTGCCCGACCTCGACCTCGCGCCAGTACTGCTCCTCGCCGCCGAACAGGATCGGGCCCACGACGCCCTCGAACTGGTCCCGGGCCCGTGACCGACGGCGTTCGACCCGCTCCTGGTAGGAGACGTCGACCCGCATCGGCACCGGCAGGATCCTGATCCGGCCGTCGGACTGCTCCCGCACCTGCCGGGCGACGGCGGCGGAGCCCTCGATGGACTGGTTGCTGAGGTTGAAGCCGATGACGACGACGTCGGGCAGGACCAGCGTGCACAGGCTCGCGTTGTCCGAGTGGCCGGTACGGCTGTCGATGAGCACGTAGTCGTAGTCGTCGGAGTGGAGGCTCTCCCGGAGCGCCTCCGCGAAGCGCCGGCCCGCCTGGTCCTTGTAGAAGCGGGCCCATTCGAAGGCCGCGACGCGCTCGCTGTAGAGGCTGTCCTGGAGGCCGGGACCGAGGAAGTCGATACGGCCCTCGGCATGGGTGAACCGGTACGCGAGCGAGTCGGTGTGGTTGCCCACCTGGGTGTGGCGCTCCAGCAGTTCCGTCAGCCGGAACTCGGCCTCCGCCGCGGGGAGTTCCCGGCCGGCGAGCGCCTCCACGGCCTTGCCGTAGTCCTGGACCATCTCCACGACGCCCGTCGACTCGCGCAGTTCGGGGTCGCGCAGAAACGGGCGCAGGAAGAGATGCAGCCCGGGCGACTCCAGGTCCCAGTCGACGACGAGGACACGATGTCCCGCGTCGGCCAGCAACCAGGCGACATTGGCCAGCGCCATGGTGCGCCCGACCCCGCCCTTGTACGAGTAGAAGGTGACGACCGTCGCCCGGTTCCGACCACGTGCGGAACCCGACGGCTCGGCGCTGCTCATCGATGTCGCTCCAACTTCGGTGCGTCAGCTGTGAGGTCCCCGGAGGATCGGCCGCTCGTCGTTCCCCGGGTGGGAGAACCAGGATCTGCGGGTGGATGCCTCCCACCCCGGTTCAGGGCGGTGGGACGGTGGTACGGGGTGCGTAGGCTGCAACGGTACCCGGAGCGGCGCGAAGTGCCTATCAGGGAAGCAATCGGTTGAGAGCGGAATTCGCGGCATTTCCGGTACACCTGGGGACAGTGAGTAGTAGAGGTCCTCGGGAGTCATCACGGGGGGCGAGTGACGGGCACCGGTGAGGATCCGTTCCACCACCGCGCGCAGCACCTTCAGATATCCGCCGCGGGCGTGCGAGGCACCCACCAGCCCGACGAGACCCGACGCCGTGTAGTCGCCGACCGGCACTCTCAGCGTGTCGGGATCCTGACGGGGCGGCAGCCCCTTGGTGTTCCACAGGACCGGCACCAGAGCGGGCGAGCGTTCCCCGGTCTGGTGCTGCTCCCACAGCAGCCGTCGCCGGAACACCGCGAGGTCACGGAGCGCGCCGGGCTCTCTGTAGTAGTGCTCGGTGAGCAGGACGACCAGCGTCCGGCAGCGCATGGCCGGCGTCCAGCCCCAGCCCTCCGGCTCGAAGGCGCCGCGGGAGGGCTCCGGGAGCAGACCCGTGTAGGCCGGGGCGGAGCCCAGCTGCCGGTAGATGGTGCTCTGGAGATCGGCGTGGAAGGTCCGCAGCCAGGGGTCGCCGGGTACGGGCAGGGCGTGACTGATGTAGTAGTACGGAGCACCTGAACCGGCCTGCGCGGTCATGGGATCGCCCCCCGGTCCAGACGCGCGTGCAACGTGGTGACACCGTTCGCCAGCCGGTCCCGCACATGGTCGATCAGGAAGCGGAGGTCGGCGCAGTAGCACGACGGATTGTCGAAGCCGTTGTCCGGCCGGTGCCGATGGGCGCGCAGACCACCGCCGCAGATGTCGACGACGGGACAGGACCGGCACTGCCGGCAGAGTCCGGCCAGCCCGGCACGCTCCGCGGCGAACCCCGGATCGGCCGCCGCGCGGTCGAAGTCGTGGGCCCCGATGTGCAGTACGGACCGGGCCGCCCCGGAACCGACCGTCTTGAGGATGTCGTTGTACTCGATCAGCCCGGACGGCTGGATCACGACGACGTCCGACCCGTACGGGCCCCACATCTCACTGGTGCTGGTACCGCCCAGCTGCAGATCGAGCAGGGAGTCGAAGAGCCGCAGCGAGGTCTCGCGCCGTACGGCGTCGAACCAGCGGTCGAACACCGCGGCGAGCCAGCGCCCGTACGGCGCGCCGCCCGCGTCCGGCGGCCTCGGCGGCGGGAACTGCCAGGTGGCATGCGGCAGCAGCAGATCGATGGAGGGCGGTTCGTGCTCCAGCAGCGCCTCGTACGTCGCCACCGGATCGGCCTCGATGTCCACGACGCACAACAGCCCGCCGTAGAGCGGTCGGTAGCGTGGCGTGCGGAGCAGCGCGAGCGCGCGGGCCACCTCGGTGTACGTGCCCCGGCCGGCCCGGTCGGGACGGCGCCGGTCGTGGGACGCGGCGGTGCCGTCGGTGCTGACGCCGACCGTGACGCCGTAGCGGCGGAAGACCTCCAGGAAGTCACGGTCGAGCAGTGAGGCGTTCGTCTGCACCAACAGGTCGACCCGGGTCGCCAGTTGGTCGCAGTCGGCGCGCAGCCGGCGGGCGAAGTGTTCGATGGTCGAGGGCCCCGCCAGTAAGGGTTCGCCCCCGTGCAGGATGACCTGCGCCCGTGCCGGGCGGTGCCGGCGCAGGTGCTCGGTGATTCTGCCGGACAACTGCCTCATCACGGCAGGGCTCATGACCAGCGGCTGGGTGGTCCAGCTCTGGTCACGGTGCTCGTACACATAGCAGTCGGGGCAGCCGAAGTTGCAGCGGCTGTACAGCTTGACGACGAACTGGGTGAAGACCGCGGCCGGTTCGGGGGGCGGCGGGACGGCGAGGCGTGCGGTCTCACACCGCACTTTCCCACCTCGGCCGCTCGGGGCCGGATCCTCGGCCGACGTTGCGCAGCAGCGCCTCGACGAGTGCGCTCCGGGGGAGACGGCACAGTTCGAGGGCGTCGGGCGGGGCATGGGAGGGACTGTCCGCGGACAACGTCGAACCGTGTGCCGTGTGTTGTGCCGCCTCACGTCCCATAGCGCAGGCTCCCCCCGACTGTCCCGGCTCCGCGACGCACGGAGTCCGACCAGCATGGTTCGGACAAGCGGACGAGGTGTCAGGAGAGGTGTGTGGTTCCTGCTACAGTCCGGGACTCGTGAATCCTCGGGCCGCTCGCTCCCCCGCTTGTGAATGCCTCGGCGCGCTTACCGAACGCTCCCACCAGACACCTGAGAGTGTACCGAGCGGGACCAAGTAAGCCTATCCTCGGGAATGTTGAGGGATGGTGAACCGGCCTCCGAGGAGCCGCCGCCGACCGATCGGCCATCTGTCGTGACCGAGTCTGCGCGAATGTCCGTCCTGCCGGACCGCCGGCGGTAGCTTGTGAGGAGCGCGTGGATCCAGCCGCTTTCTTCTATACGAGTTGTGTACGAGCCGACGGCTGGCGTGCGCTGACACGTTTCCACACCGACCTGGAGTACCAGCTGCGGATCCAGGAGGGGTTCGGTGTCAGTGGCGTCCTCGGCGCGCTGATGGAACCCGAGTCCGCCCGTGAGGGCGATGTGACCAGGGCCGGGGTGATGATCGCGCTGTACTCCCCGCGGTATTTCAGGGACCGCGGCGCGGGTCTCGAATGGTCCGTCTTCCGGTCCCGGATGCGGCACCACGAGGACACCCGCGGAGTACCGGCCCGCGGCTGTCTGATCCCGTTGTGCTGGAAGCCCGTCACCGGCGACGAAGTACCGGAGGCCGTACGGAAGTCGGTGGAGATTCCGGGAGCCTTCGACTGGCTGCGGCAGTACGGACTGGAGTCGTTGGCCGCCTCGTCGGAGTCGGAGGACGAGGCGCGCTATTACGCGCTCGTCGAACAATTGGCCAAAACCATCGCCGAGGCCGGGCGTACGGACCTGGAGCCGCTGGACGCACCGGACGCGCGGGAGCTGAGCCCGGAGTTCGGCAGCGAGGGCCTGTCCCAGGACCGCGAGTCGGCGGATGCGGCCGAGGTGCCGGAGGAGGCGCTGCCCGCCGATGAGGAGCCCGAGGACACTGGCATCCAGGCCCGCGGCCCGCGCTCCGTCGCCATCAGCTATGTGGGCGCGGACCAGCCGTGGGCCGACTGGATGAAGGAAGTGCTGGAGCAACGGGGTTACGAGGTCAGACAGCGCCGCTGGCGGGCCGGCCGCGAAGACCTCCGGGACGCGGTCGCCCAGGCGCGGGACGAGGCCGAGCGCCTGGTGGTCATCTTCTCGCGCAACTACTTCGCCGCCGGGGACACGAGCCCCACCGACTGGGCGGAGGTGTTCGTCGAATCGCGCGACAGGGCCTCACCCGACGTCCTGGTCCAGATCGACGCGACTCCGCGGCCCCTGCTCGTCCGCGACGCGCAGGTCGTCGTACTGGCCGGGGCGGATCTCCTGGAGACCGAGGAGTTGATCGGCGAGCTGCTGCCCGAGCCACCACAGCGGTCGGAGGACCGCGGGAGCGGCCGGTGAGCCCGCAGAGACGCTCGCCCCGGCAACTTCCCTCGATCACCAACCTCCCGCCGCCCGCGGCACCCTTCGTCGGCCGGGACGAAGAGGTCGAGCAGGCCCATGAGCTCCTCGCGGACCACGGCGCCGTGCTGGTGCACGACCCGAAGGACCGCCCGCACGGCTACGGCACCTCGCAACTCGCCATCACCTACGGCCATCGCTACACCCGGCACTACGAGGTGATGTGGATGTTCGACTGCGGCGGGGAGCGGGACCCGGCGCGGTTGGCGGACCGCCTCGAACAGGAGTCGCGGCGGCTGCGGGAGGAGTACGAACGGACGCGGGGCGAGCCGCTGGCCGGCCCCACCGCGGCCAACTGGCTCTACTTCTACAACAACGTGGTGCAACCCGACGAGGTCCGGCGGCACTTCCCGGAGGGCAACGCGCGCATCCTGGTCACCTCGCGCGCCACCGGCACCTGGGACACCCGGGCCCGGCTGTGCGTCGGCCCGCTGACCCGGGCGGGCTCGATCGAGCTCATCCAGGCGGTGACCGCGCTCGACCAGACGCAGGCCGACCGGCTGGCGGACGTCTTCGACGGGCACCCGGGGCAGATCGTGCGCGCGGGCCAGGCCATCCGCGGCGGCATCATCACCGCGGAACAGTTCGTCACCCTGACCGAGATAGCCCGCATGGCGCCCGCACCGGCCGAGGCGGCTTCCCGGTCGCCCGGGATTCCGGGACAGCTCCGGGCGGAGGTCTCCGACAGTGACCGCACGAGCCTGTGGACCAACCTCCTGCGGTCGGCGGTGTGCTGGAACTCCGGGAGCTATCAGCGCTGGATCGAGGCCCTGCGGGAACGGACGGGCATCCTCCTGGACGACGAGGTGACCACCGGCCTGTCCATGGAGGACCGCGTGGACCTGCTGCTGGACCTCGCGTTCGAGCAGGAGAGGCCCGACTTTCTGCGGGCGATCGCCGAGACGGTGACGATGGAGACCAAGAGGGCGGGCTCGGGCCGGGACCCGGCCAACAACGTGAGTCGCATCGTCGAGGAACTGGTGCGGGGCTGGCAGGGCGTCCCGCAGACGCCGTCGGTGACGGCGGCCACCGGAACGGCCACCTGCTTCTTCTTCACCAGCTGGTTCAACCGCGAGGTGTACGCCAAGGAGGTGCTGCGCTTCCACAACCTGCTGCAGCAACAGGTCGAAGTCAGGCGCGGGGAACGGGAGTTGAGTGACGGCTTCCTCGACCGGAACACGAGGCGCGGGGCGCAGTGGGAGCCGCGGCTGATCGAGGCGATCCGCACCACGAGGGTGCTGGTTCCCCTGATCACCAAGGACTACTTCACCAGCCCGTGGTGCCGGCGCGAGTGGGCCGTCATGATGCGGCGCATCGAGAGCGCGGACGCCGATCTGGGTCGGGAACCTGTCGCGATCATGCCGGTGTTCTGGGTCAGACCCGAGAGATGGTGGACGCTGCCGAAGGACTTCGAGCGCTTCCAGCACCGTGCGCCGGGGGAATACCAGGGCGACGTCTTCGAGTTGATGGCCTCTCACAGGGAGGACGAGCTCATGGAGTACGTGTCCGAACTCGCCCGGTCCATGGTCGACGAAGGGGGCGTTCACCTGCCGCACCTCGCTCAGGATCTGGTGATGGACCTTCCGCTGGCGTTTCCCGACGCCGACGACGGCGTCCGCTGAGAGGTGCGCCCGCCCACGGGCCTATTGTCGACCCATGAGAGTGGATCATCACGGCGCCGACTGTGTCTTCTGCGGTATCGCCGCCGGCACCGAATCGGCCCGCGTCGTCGCCGAAACCGCCGAGACGCTGACGTTCCTGCCCGTGCGACCGGTGCACCCCGGGCATGTTCTGGTCGTGCCCCGGCGTCATGTCGCGGACATCTGGGAACTCGACGAGGAGACGGCGGCAGCCGTCGGCACGGCGGTGCTCCGGGCGGCCCACGCGGTGCGGGCCGCCCACCGCCCCGAGGGGCTGAACGTCATCCAGTCGTCCGGGGCCGTCGCCACGCAGTCGGTGTTCCACCTGCACGTCCATGTGATCCCGCGTTACCAGGGCGACCGGATGCCGTATCTGTGGCCCGCGAAGGTCGAGGAGGATCCGGCACTGCTCGACGACTCCGCGCGGAGACTGCGCAGTGCGCTGACCGCGGGGCGGCACTGAGGCGGCACCGGACGGCAATCACAGCACGAAGACCAGCGCGAATGCCTGGCCCAGGGCCAGGCCCCCGTAGAAGAAGGCGAGGGTGGGAGAGACGGCGGCCTTCAGTACGCCCGCGCTCTCCTGACCGGGTGCCACGTTCATCGCGAAGGGCTCTACCGGATTCTCGGGGCGGCGCACCCGGTCGTACAGGCGCCGGAACAGCCGCTCCTGGTACAGGAAGTAGGCGTCGAGGAGCCAGAAGGCCAGGACCGGGACGAAACTCACCAGCGCGACCGAGCTCTTGCCGTTCCCGACGGCGTAGGCGAGCAGTGCGCCGGTGACCGTCAGCGACCAGCCCTTGATCAGGAACGAGTTGTTTCCCATCCGGGCCACGATCGTCTGGATCAGCTCCAGATGCCTGATCCGGTTGTCGTCCAGCCGTAAGCGATTCTCCGCCGACATTTGCCCCCCACAGTGTCAACTCGTCTGTAAAGGAGCTTACTCACCCGGCCCTCATCGGGGGTCTGGGGCGACGGACTCGTGGACGGGACGTTCGTCGGGTACGGGGTGGGTCGGTGTCCGGCCGGTGCCGCGGCGGCCCGCGCGGGTGGGGCGGCCCAGGACGACTCCGGCCAGGACCAGTGCCAGTCCGCACAGTTGACGGACCGTCAGGACCTCTCCGGCGACCACCGTGCCGAGCAGTACGCCGGTGACGGGGTTGAGCAGTCCGATCAGGCCCACCGTTCCGGAGGGCAGGTGCCGCAGCCCGGTGAACCAGGCCGCGAAGGCCAGCGCGGTGGCGACGAGGGTGACGTAGCCGAACGCGAGGAGCGCCGAGGGGGAGAGCGCGGGCGGCGGGCCCTCCACGGCCGCGGCGACCGGCAGGAGGAACAGCCCTCCGGCGGTGAGCTGCCAGGCGGTCGAGGCGAGTACGTCGGTACCCGTGGTGTTCCACCGTTTGGTCAGGATGTGGCCGAAGGCCGACACGAGCATGGCCGCGGCCGAGGCGAGGACTCCCGGCACGCTCACCCCGCCCGCCCCCGTGAACAGCATGAGACAGACACCGCCGAGCCCGATCGCCGCGCCGGCCAGGTGCGCGCGGCCGGGCCGCTCGGACACCAGGGCCCAGGCGATGAGCATCATCGCCAGCGGGGACACCGCCATGACGGTCGAGGCGATGCTCGTCGGGAGCAGCTGGGAGGCGGCGTAGACGAGGACGAAGAACACGCTCACGTTGAGCAGTCCGAGCACCGCGGAACGCCACCACCATGCGCCGCGCGGTCGTTGGCGGCACAGGGCGAGCAGGACGAGGCCGGCGGGCAGGGCTCGTAGGGCCGCGCCGTAGAGCGGGCTGTCGGGCGGCAGGAACTCATGGGTGACGTAGTAGTTGGCGCCCCAGGCCACCGGTGCGACGGCGGTCAGTGTCACCCATCGCATATTGGCTTCCATGGAAGATACTATACCTTCCTGGGAAGCTATCATGCTGTCCATGGACGCCCCCCACCCGCCGGACCGCGTAGCGCGCATCCAGGCCGACTGGCGCCGAGAGCGCCCCGACCTCGACGTCACCCCGCAGGGCGTGATCGGCCGCCTGCACCGCCTGGCCGGCCAACTGACGGAGGAACTCAACCTCGTCTACGGGCGCTACGGACTCGGCGAGGGAGAGTTCGACGTCCTGTGCGCACTGCGCCGCGCTGGCGAGCCCTACGAACGGGCGCCCGGCGAACTCGCCGCCCACACCATGGTCACCACCGGCGCGATGACGAAACGAATCGACCGCTTGGAGCGAGCCGGACTCGTCACCCGCCGCCGCTCCGACGACGACCAGCGCGGCCGGATCGTCGCCCTCACCCGCCCCGGACACGAACTGATCGACCGGGCGTTCACCGACCACATCCGAAATGAACACCGCCTGCTGAACCTGCTGACGCCAGGCGAGGCGGAGGCGCTGGAAGGGCTGCTCACCACGTGGCTCTCCCGCGTGGAGGATCCGCGTTCGGAGGGGAGTTCGCGTTCGGCGGGGGGTGGGTGAGCGGCGGGGGCGGGCTCGCTGCGACGAGCCCGTTCTCAGGTCTCGGGGGCAAACTCCGACCGCCCCGACGGCGGCATTCACGCTGTGCCCTGCGCGCGGCCACCGCGTGATCGTGTGTCCGGTGATGCGTACGTCGAGGGCGGCGGTCGCCGGTGCCGTGTCCTCACGGGTTCGTCCAGCGATGAGTTCCGATACGAAGAGAGGTCTTCTGTGGGCACGTCGAACTCGGCCGAGCCCGATGCCCAGCAGGGAGACCCCAGCGTGAGCGACTTCGTCGTCCAGCAGATCGTCAGGCCCGAACGCACCGTATCGGGCCCGTGGTTGGAGGTGATCGCCTCGAATCTCGACTACCACCGGGCGACCTTCCTGTGGAAGTGCGAGGGCCTCTCGGACGCACAACTGCGGCTACGCCCCCTGGGGTCCTCGGAGTTGACCCTGCTGGGGCTCATGCGCCATCTGCAGGGGGTCGAACGTGCCTGGTTCCAGCGGACGTTGGCCGGCACGACGCCCGGCTTCTTCCCCTATCGGACCTACGTCACGACCGACGGCGGTGAGTGGTACGACGAGTCGGACGCGACGCCGGCCAGGCAGGTCTACGAGGACTACCTCAACGCATGCGAGGAGTCGCGGCAGGTGTTCGCGGGCGTGACCGTCGACCTCGCGCGCATCGTGCCGAACCCGGAATTCGGTGACACCGACGTGCGGTTCGTCCTTGAGCACGTGATCGAGGAGTACGCCCGCCACGTCGGCCACGCGGATCTCCTCCGCGAGGCCATCGACGGCACCACCGGCGAGTGACCCTGCCCGATGTCGGGCAGAAAAGTGGAGGTCGCGCGGCCTAGGGTCGTCGTTCGTGATCGCCATAGACGCCTTGTGGACCTTCTCTCTGATGGTCGGACTGCTCACCGTCACTCCCGGCCTGGACACCGCGCTCATCCTGCGCACCGCCGGCCTCGGCCACCGCCGTCGTGCCTGGGGCGTGGTCCTCGGCATCCAGAGCGGCACGCTGATCTGGGGCGTGCTCACCTCGCTCGGTGTGACCGCACTCCTGACCGCCTCCCACCTCGCCTACGAAGTACTCCGCTGGGCCGGGGCCGCGTACCTCATGTGGATGGGAGGCAGGCTGCTGTGGACCTCCTGGCGCCGCTCGGCGGACGAGCAAGCCCACGGCGCTGTAGACGTCCAGCGTCGCCGTGTTCAGGGCGATGAGACCCCGGGCGAGCCGTTCGGCGCGTTGGCGGGCACGGGCGTAGCGCAGGGTGGCGGTGACGGTGGCAGCAGGGTGGAGAGCGCGACCAAGGAGCTGACCGGAGTGCGCAGTTCGTGGCTGACGTCGGTCCAGAACCGGGTCTTGGCCTCGCCGGCCGTCAGCAACTGGCACACGGTGGGGTGGCAGGAGATGAGGGCGTCGATACCTACGATCCGGATCACCCGCAGCACGGCCGGCCGGGTACCGGCCGCGCGCAGCTAGCCCTGAGTCCCAACGGCCGCACGGTGGGCGGAGATCAGCGCGTTGATGCCGCTGGAGTCCATGAACGTCAGGTCGGTGAGATCGACGACGGTCCGTGGCGGCATGTCAGCGACTCGCGGCTTCAGCGCCTCCTCGACGAAGTCGCGTGCCGCGTGGTCGAGTTCACCGCGCAGAGCGACGATCCGTACACCGTCGACGATGAGGCGACCGACCGTCAGACGGTCGGGGTGGGGCGGGCGTACGTCTGTCACCGTCATGATCAATTCGAGGAGGGAGAACATGAGGTACGCCGTGCAGGGTAGGCGTCGGCGGACAACGGGAACGAAGGTGACACCGAGTGGAGCCTGCCGACGGTGACGACGAAGACGAGCCGAGCACCCGCCCCATGACCACTGCTGTCGCTCTGAGCGGCGACGGCACCTCCATCGGCGAAGCGCGTGACCTCGCGACGGAATTTCTCCGCCGTGCCGGGGCGGACCACGGTGTGGCCGTCTCCGCCCGGGCCGTGGACCTCACGCGACTGGTGGTCAGCGAACTGGTCACCAACGCTCGCCGACACGCCCCCGGCCCGCTGCGGATGGAACTGCGCATCACGGACGACGCGGTGGAGGTGACCGTACGGGACACCGCGCGTGTCCAGCTCGTCGCCCGCCCGGTGGATCCGCGCCGAGTCGGTCAGCACGGACTGGAGATCGTCATGGCCGTCGTCCAGGCGTTCCAGGTCCGCCTCGAACCGACCGGCAAGAGCGTCACCGCCCGCATCGCCCTGGGCGACCGCCGTACCGACCCTCCGCCCGGCACTTCGTGAGATCCGCGGCTCATCAGGTCAGCAGTCCGCTGCGGAGTTTGGTGAGGGTGCGGGAGAGGAGACGGGAGACGTGCATCTGGGAGACGTGCAGTTCGCGGCCGATCTCGGCCTGGGTCAGCTCCTGGCCGAAGCGCATCTCGATGATGGCCCGTTCCCGCTCGTCGAGCCGCTGGAGCAGCGGGCCGAGCGTGTGGAGATCCTCGAAGAGTTCCAGCGCGGGGTCCGTGTCGCCCATGATGTCCGCGTACTTCGGCGCGCCGTCGTCGGTCTCGGCCTCGCCACCCGGGGTGTCGATGGAGCCCGCGACATACCCGTTCGCGGCGATGAGGCCGTCGATGACCTCGTCGTCGGTCAGGTCCAGGTGGGCGGCGAGTTCCTTCACCGTGGGGGTGCGGCCCAGTTCGGTGGTGAGCGTCTCCTTGCTCTTGGCGAGGGCGACCCGGAGTTCCTGGAGGCGGCGCGGAACGTGGACGGCCCAGGTGGTGTCGCGGAAGAACCGCTTGATCTCGCCGACGATGTAGGGGATCGCGAAGGAGGTGAACTCGACCTCGCGCGTCAGGTCGAAGCGGTCGATGGCCTTGATCAGGCCGATCGTGCCGACCTGGACGACGTCCTCCATGTCGCCGTTGCCGCGGTTGCGGAAGCGGCGGGCGGCGAAGCGCACCAACGACAGGTTCATCTCGATGAGCGTGTTGCGCGCGTACTGGTACTCGTGGGTGCCCTCCTCCAGGACCCGGAGCCGGTCCAGGAACAGCTTGGACAGTAAGCGCGCGTCCTTGGGGGCGACCTTGCCGGCGTCCTCGATCCACGGCAGGTCGTCGGTCACCTCGGGGGTTTGCGCGGTCGCGGCGTCGGTCGCTCGGCGGGCATTCACGGAAAGGGTCACGGTGCCGCCTCAGGTGGAAAGCAGGACAGGCCTCTTCTGCCCCCTCCGGCCGGATGTATGTTCGGGTGCGCTATTCGTCCGATTCATCCGACGGGGCGGCCTGCGTGCTCTGCTCGGAGGGACGCCGCTCGGCGTCGCCCGACGCGGAAGCCTCCTGGGCCTCGTCGTCCGGTGTGCGGGGAAGAACCGCCTCCTCTGCTTCGTCCCGGGCCTCCGGGTCGCCGCTCTCCCCGGGAGCCTGCGACGGAGGTGTGGGCGGCGGGTGCTCGTGCTTGTTCATCGTCGCTCCTGGTGTGTGGTGAGGGCTTTGCGCCCACTTGGCCGTCGAGTGCCCCGAAATCATCCGATCAGACGCCTCAGTGGCCGGGGTATTACTGGCCGCGTATGCCGCTCTTGCACACCCGCTGAGTGATCGACCGTCGACCGGAGCTTGACGTTGCGTTTTTGGGAGGGATCGCGAAGTGCCGCGAATGCCCCGCCCTCGGCGAGGTGATATCGCTCCATGGCGATGCCCATGGCTTTCCTTATGACGTGGCGGGTGGTCAACACGGCCCACCCGTTTCGCCGTTCCGCAAGGGAAACTCGCTACTCTCCGTGCTGATCATTGCTCCGGGGTGGCGCCCGGGGAGCGCGGCTCCCGCAGGTCGGCACACTCGATCGCAGGAGATCTCAGGACGAGTGCTCGGAACCAGTCCCGCCGCTTGGGTTTCCCACGGTCACAAGGGGTGGTCAGTGAAACAGGTGCATGGCCGGGAGGCGCATTCGAATGTGTCGAGGTCAGGGGGAGTTGCCGGCTGGGTAGTTCCAGGCGGAGTTCGTAGCCGCCGTCGGTCGTCGGGCCGGAGGCGATGGCCCCGGCCGCTCTCGCCTCCGCGTCCGGGTTACCGACCTGGAGTGCTCCGGCGGTCACGGCGATGAGGCTGACCTGGTGGGAGACGACATCGTGCATCTCGCGGGCGAGCTGGGCGCGTTCCTTCGCCAACACCGTCTGCGCCGTGAGGTACTCGCCCTGTGCCTGACGGTCGCCGACCGGATGCCCCGCCTCACCCGGTCGCTGGCACCCGTCTCCGCGGTCGGCACGATGGCCCTGACCGTCTACGTCCTGCACATCGTCGCCCTCTGGCTCCTGACCGATGCCTGGCACATGGCCGCCGTCGAGGACGAGACGATGTCCGGGCTGCCGGTGCTGCTCGCCTTCATCGCCGCCGCCCTGCTGCTGGCCACCGTGTGGACCCGTCACTTCAGGCGCGGGCCCCTGGAGCACCGACTGCACGCAGCCACCCGGCCCGCGCGCCACATCAAGTAGCTTCCGGCAGCAGTGCCCGCAGCGCCATCCTCGTCAGATCTGCCTCGACGTCGTCCCGGTCCGGGACGACGGCCGCGCGGAAGGAACGCCCCGCGAGGAGAGAGATGAGCCACCAGGCAGCGGTGTGCGGGTCGACGTCGTCGCGTACATTGCCGGCCGACTGGCCACGGCTCAGCAGCTCGGCGAGCGTGTCGGCGAAGTGCTGGTGGACCTGGCGGAGGGCCTCGCCGAGCTCCTGGTCGTGGGCCAGGGCGGTGGCGTCGGCGAAGAGGAAGCCGTGGGAGCCGGGCTGGTGGAACCGGTCCATGTGGGCGGGATCCAGGAAGGCGGCCAGCACTTCGGGAACCGGGCGGCCCGAGTCGGCGGCCTGGTGCAGGAGCGTGGAGACCGCGTCGGTGGCGTGGTCGAGGGCCGCCCGGTAGAGCGCGGACTTGGAGCCGAAGTTCTGGAACACCACCGGCTCGGTGACCCCGACCTTCTTGGCGATGTCGGAGACCTTGCCGCGCTGGTAGCCCGTCTCGGAGAAGACCTCCGTGGCCGCGGAGAGGATCGACGCACGCCGCTCGGCGGCTGGAAGGCGCGTGCGGGGGCGGGACTCGGTCACGACAGCCATGGTAGGCGCTCTTGCGGCATTTCTTAGTCGCGACTAAGTTGGAGTCGGTACTTAGTCATGACTAAGTTATGGAGGAGGGTCATGAACCTCGGACGCCTCATGCAGGGCAAGCCGCACGCGGACACGCCCGGCGTGACCATCGCGACCCCTCGCGCCTACGAACTGTTCGGCGACGTCTGTTTCGTCGGCCGCCGCAACCGCGCCTTCACCCGCCTCGCCGAACTCAGCGGCGCCGAACCGGGCGACCGCGTCCTGGATGTCGGCTGCGGCACCGGCTACCTGAGCCGGCGCATGGCAGCCCGGGTCGGCGCGGACGGTGCGGTGACCGGAGTGGACCCCTCGCCGCCGGTCCTGGACTACGCCCGCCGCAAGAAGCAACGCGCCGGCAGCGCCCCCTGCGCCTACCAGGAAGGCATCGCCGAATCCCTCGATCTGCCGGACGGCTCCTTCGACGCCGTCGTCACCAGCCTGATGCTGCATCACCTGCCCGAGGAACTCCGTCCCGCGGCGCTGCGCGAGATGCACCGCGTCCTGCGGCCCGGCGGACGGCTGCTGGTCGTCGAGTTCCGGCCGCCGAAGAGCCGGCTGGGTCGTCGACTGGTGCACGGTGGCGCGGGCCATGCCATGGCGCACAACCGCGTGGACCTGCTCGGCGGTCTCATCGCGGACGCGGGCTTCGAGGTCGGCGGGCACGGCGATGTACGACCCTGGCTGTCGTACGTGCGGGCGACGCGGACGCGGTAGTGGCAGGGTGCCGGCCACGCCTCATGGTGTGTGGTGGGCCGTGGTGACTTCAACCCATATGTCCCGCCTGTGTCGTTCTGGTGGTGTACCGGCCCCGGTGCGGATGGCGGGGCTGCCCCGGGCGGCTCTGGCGGACCGCTCCACGCCTCGCCACGCGAGCCCGTGCTCCGCCCCACTGTGTCGTACTCCGAGGCCCCCTTTCGGCGTGCTCACCACTGCCTGAACAGCCGTGGACGGCTGGGCGGCGATGCGCACGTTCCCGCACGAACCATCCGGCAGACCACACTCGCGGGCGGCCCGACCGGGCTGCCGCCCGGGGGTAATGGGTGTTCGGCTCGCGGATGGCCGGCCGGGCCGAGGGCATGCCCGCGGCCATGCTGCTGAAGTCACCGTCGAGCGCGCCTGCTGTCCGAACCGACGCTCGGTCTCACCGTTGGCGCTTACGGCCTGCTCGCGGCATAGAACGGCATGTAGCTCACCTGGGTGATCTCGATGTTCTTGCCGGTGCGCGGGGCGTGGATGGCCTTGCCGTTGCCGATGTACATGCCGTTGTGCTGACTGTCGTTGTACCAGTAGATGATGTCGCCTGGCTGCAGGTCCGACTGGGACACCTTGCGGCCGGCGTCGTACATCTGCTTGACGGTGCGGGGCAGCGAGACGCCCGCCGAGCGCCAGGCCGCCCCCACCAGCCCTGAGCAGTCGAAGGAGTCGGGGCCGGTCGAGCCCCACTCGTAGGGTTTGCCGAGCTGGGCGTACGCGAAGTCGATGGCGGTCCTGGCGCGTCCACTGGCCGGGCCGTTGTAGGTGGTCGGTGCGTCGCTGCTGCCGGCTGCGGTGTCCTCGCGCTGCTGGGCGGTGGCCATTTCGGCGCGCTGGGCGGCGGTGAGACTGTTCAGGAGCTTGCGCGCCTTGGTGAGTTTGGCCTGGACCTCGTCCTTCTTCTCCTTGGCCTTCGCCCGCGCCTCTTGAAGGGACTTCAGCCGCTCCGTGGCGTCCGCGCGTTCCTGGAGCAGTTCCCGTTGCTTGTTCCCCAGCGCGCGCAGGGAGTCGGCCTGCCGGTCGCCCGTGCGGCCGAGGACCTCGGCCTTCTCCAGATAGTCGTCCGGATCGCTGGAGAGGAAGAGCTGCACGGTCGGGTCGATGCCGCCGGTGCGGTACTGCGCCGCTGCCAACGGGCCCATGATCTCGCGCAGTTCGTTGATCTCCTGCTGTTTGCGGGCCAGCCGGTCCTGGGCGCTGTCCGCCTCGGCCTGGAGCTTCTTCTGCTTCTCCAGGACGCCGTTGTACTCCTCGGTGGGGGCTTCGGCCTCCTCGTAGAGCTGCTCGACCTGCTTGCGCACGTCGTCCACCGAGGGCTTGGGTGCCGCCTGGCTCTGCGTCGGCAGGAGGCTCACCGCACCGGCGGCCATGCCGAGGGTGGCTATCCGGGCGCGGCTGGGCGGCTTCGGCCGGCGGTGCGTTCCCATCGTGGGGTGACTCCTCTGTGCGTCTGCGGACCCAGCGACGGACTGCGGCCGTCGGGCGGAAACCGGTCAACGGACGGTCAATGGACGGTCAAGTCGGATAGAACTTAGTAGCTTGGTAGTTCGTGTTGCAAGTGAATCCGAATCCCAAGGGCCCGCGGGGAACAGGCCGTTCGCGATGTCAGCCGAGGATGGGCGGGCAGGCGACCAGCAGCGGCAGCAGTGGCACGGCCAGGGCCGCGGCGGCCACGGCTCCGCACAGGACGGGGTGCGGAGCACTGCGCGGGCCGAGGATCCGCCGCAGCCGGATGAGCACCGTGTGCCCGCCTGCGGCGAGGGCGCCCTTCGGGGCGTGTGCTGCTGCCATTTCGTACATCGCGGTGGCCAGCGCCTCGTCGGAGTGGCTGTGCAGAGCACGGTCGTCCGCGACCATCTCCAGGAGGAGCGCGGTCTGTTCCCGGGCGTGGTGGGCCAACGGCAGTCGGCGGAGCACCGAGTGGAACGCCTGGCCGGCTGCCAGGGCCAGGTGGTGGCGGCCGGTGATGTGAGCCCGCTCGTGCTCCAGTACGGCACCGAGCTGCTCGGAGGTGAGCACGCGAACGGCCGCGTCACTGAGCACGATCCGGGGGCGGCGACCCGGCAGGCAGTACGCGGCCGGGACGTCGTACGGCAGGACGGTGACGCCGAGGCGGGCCGAGCGGTGGCCCACCAGGTCCACTGCCTTCCGGTGACGTGCCCGCGCTTGGTGGGCTCGTACGACGTGGAAGGAGAAGCTCGCGGCGAGGGCGATTGCGACGGCGGCGGGCAGTGCGACGGCGAGCGGATGCGCGGCGCCGTGGCCGGGCCGTCCCGCCTCCGCGGTGAATCCGCAGGCGTGCAGCAGACCCACCAGCCCCGCGTCCAGATGCTCGGCCGGCATGGCCAGGTTGTAGCCGGACAGCGCCGCTCCGATCGAGAACGAGGCCATCAGGGCGTACCAGACCGCCAGCCCGAGGACCGGGGCGCGGTGCGGCCAGGCGGACCGCAGGAGGATGCGCGGAGCCACGAAACCCACGAAGGCCGTGTAACCGACCAGGACGGGGGCCGCGTTCATCCCTTCGCCTGTCGTTCCACGCCCCGCAGCGCCTCGCGCAGAGCGGCGACCTCGTCCTCCGACATGCTCTCGACGAAGTGGACCAACGCGGCCGAGCGGTCCTTGCTCTCGCCCAGGCCGTTCTCCATCAGCGCGGCGGCATACGCCTCGCGGCTGCGGACCGGCGTGTACAGCCAGGCCCGGCCCTGCTTGTCACGCAGCAGCCAGCCCTTGGAGTGGAGGATGTTGGTGACGGTCATCACCGTGGTGTAGGCGACGGGGCGGGTCTTGTTGAGGTCGTCGACGACCTCGCGCACGGTGGCGGGACGGCTCCACGTCCAGAGGCGATCCATGATCTCCGCTTCGAGATTTCCCAGCCGCCGCATGGACGTGCCCCCTCTCACCACCGAATACGCAAGGCCATAGTAGACAGCCGGACTTGGCACCCGTTTCGTCAGACGGGAACGAGCTGCGGCTGTTCCGGCAGGGCCAGGCGGCCACTGCGGGCGAGCGTGGCGACGGATGCGGCGCACAGGAGTCCGGTCACGGTCAGGGTGCACCAGGCCAGCCAGAGGGCGTCGTGCCGCGTCGCGAAGTCCCACAGGGCGCCGGTGGCGAGGTTGCCGAGGGTGATGCCGAGGCCGGAGACGGTGTTGTAGAGGCCGTAGTGGGTGGCGACGAGGCGGTTGCCGGAGAGCGTGACGACGGTGTCCATCTCGAAGGGGTAGACGACGGCGCTGCCGGCCGCGAGCAGTGCCACCGCCGTGACGAGGGTGGTGAGCACGGCGGCGGGGGCGCCGGGCGGGGTGAGGGCGAGCGGTACGAAGGCCAGCCCCATCGCGGCCAGCCCGCGCACCAGCGCCTGTGCGGGGGTCCACCGTCGCTTCGCCCAGCCGGTGAGCCCGAGCTGTCCGGCGACGGCGACGGCGGCCGAGACGACGAACAGTCCGCTCGTCGCCCAAGTCCCCTTGGAACCAAGGGCGTTGTCGGCGGCCAGCGGCAGTGCCAGGTAGACCTGGAAGGTCAGGACGTACGAGCCGGTCATCGCGGTGGCGAAGAGCAGGAAGGGCCGGTTGGCCACGACCGTGCGCCACTGGGCCAGTACGTTGTCCGACTCGGCGGCGGCGCTCTCGCCCCGGCGCGCGGGCAGGGCGCGTCCCTGCAGCACGGTCAGGACGGCGAAGACGGTTGCGGCGACCGTGCAGACCAGCCTGAAGTCGGCGGCCAGCAGGGCGAGTCCGACGAGCGGGCCGAGCAGCATGCCTGCCTGGTAGTAGACGTTGAACGTGGCGAAGGCGTCCACGCGGCGTTCGCCGGACTCGGCGGCGAGGTAGGCGCGGACAGCCGGGTTGAACAGGGCGCCCGCGAAACCGGTGGCCGCCGAGGCGGCGATGAGGGTGGGCAGGTTGTCGACCCAGCCGAGCAGGCCGAAGCCGACGGTGCGCAGGAGGCAGCCCACCATGATCGGGGCCTTGTAGCCGAAGCGGTCGGCGATGGTGCCGCCGATGAGGAACATGCCCTGCTGGGAGAAGTTGCGTACGCCCAGGACGAGTCCGACCGCCCAGGCCGCGAGGCCGAGCCCGCCGGACAGGTGGGCGGCGAGGTAGGGCATGAGCATGTAGAAGGCGAGGTTGATGGCGAACTGGTTGGCCATCAGCAGCCGGACGGTGGGCGGGAAGGAGCGGGTCTGCTTCCACAGGTGCTTCATCGGGCGGCTCCCGTCAGCGGGTGCCCGGCGGCTGCGGCGAGGGGGTCGGAGACCCGGGCGCAGCGGGTCCAGCGGGTGACGACGCGGTCGGCGGGGTCGTCGATCTCGTCGGGGGCGTCGGCGGGGAGATGGCCGAGGAGGTCGTGTGCGCGGCAGTACGGGTCGTCGAAGACCGTGCCGACGTACCGCTGGGGTCCGTCGGGGAAGACGGTGACGATCCGGTTCTCGGCGGGCAGGGCACGGGCCAGCCAGCGGGCGACCAGGGCGACGGCGCCGACGCTCCAGCCGCCGGTGGCGTAGTGGTTGCGGGCGAGGTGCCGGGCGGCCCACACGGCTTCGGGGGCAGCGACCCAGTGGACCTCGTCGAAGAGGTCGTAGGCGACGTTGCGGGGGTGGATGCTGCTGCCCAGGCCGCGCATGAGACGGGTGGCGGCGGGCTGGCCGAAGATCGTCGAGCCCGTGGTGTCGACGCCGACCACACGCAGGTGGGGGAAGAACTCCCGGAGTACGGAGGCGATGCCTGCGGAGTGACCGCCGGTGCCGACACTGACGACGAGGGTGTCGATCCGGCCGAGCTGGGCGACGAGTTCGTGGGCGAGCGGGCGGTAGGCGACCACGTTGTCGGGGTTGTTGTACTGGTCGGGGCACCAGGCGCCGGGGTGTACGGCCAGGAGTTCCTGGACGCGCTGCGTGCGGGCCTCCTGCCAGCCGCCGGTCGGGTGCGGGGTGTCGACCAGCTGGACTTCGGCGCCGTAGGCGGTGAGCAGGCCGGTCATCAGCGGTTCCATGCCGGGATCGGTGACGACTGTGACCGGGTGGCCGAACACGGCCCCGGACAGGGCCAGGCCGAGGCCGAGGGTGCCGGAGGTGGACTCGACGATCCGGGCGCCGGGCAGCAACTGCCCGCGTTCGCGCGCCGCACGCACCATGTGGAGCGCGGTGCGGTCCTTGATGCCGCCGGGATTGTGGCCTTCGAGCTTGGCCCAGAAGCCGCGGCCGGCGGGGGTGAAGGGTTCGCCGATCCACAGCACGGGGGTGTTGCCGACGAGCCCGGCAGGGTTGTGCGTCGGGCGTCTGGCGTCGGTGAGCAGTTGGGCCGGTGAGGCGGGAACGGTGACAGGGGTGAGGTGTGTCATGGCGCGCTTCTCCCGCGGCCGACGTCGTGAAGGACGTTCGGCCGTTCTGTGGAGTGAAAGGGGGCTGGACGGATCGGTGGCCGTTTCCGCGCGGGTGCGGGCACGGCTCAGCGGTCGCTCAGGTCCTCCACACGCCAAGACGGGCTTGCGACTGCCCCTGGGGGATCGCGTCGCGTTCCGGATCAGGCAACAGGGCCGCCCGGACGGCGAGGAGCGGTGCGGCGGCCCGCTCGGCCGGAACGGCGTGGGGCACCGCGGCGGCGGCCGGGGCGATGTCGCGCGGCGGCTGGACGGTGGGCTCGTCGATGCCGCAGCAATGGGACGGGTCCCCGCCGGTGGGATCGCTCTGCTGCACGGCCCGATCCTCGGTCGAACCCGCGGGCTGCCCGCAGGACACCGGGGCGCTCAGGATGGCATCGGCCCGGCTCACGCCCGTCGGGGTCGGGCCGTGGGCGCACGCGAGCAGGTGTACCAGGGCGGCCAGCAGCACCACGAGCGCCGTCCCGGTCCGTGACACGGGACGGCTGCGGCGATGTTCCGACCGAGCCCTCATGAACACGAACCGTAATTGATCATGCGCGTCGGGTTCGGGCGAGAAGGGGCGCGCGGGCTGCGGGTCGGAGGCACGCCTGCGTCGCTCCAGCGTGCTGAACGCCGTGCGCCGCCCGGGGAGCGAAGAGGGCCGCAGCGCGCGCATATTCAGTCCGGACGATCACCGATTCGGGTGAAGCCGGCCTCTGATTGCCGCTTCCGCAGAGCCGTGAACGGCCTTCCCGGGATTTCTCTGGCGGAGAGAGCGTCAGGAGACCTGGATGCGGCAGCTCCCTCGACACGGCTGGACCCGTGGACCTGGATTCCCTGGAGGCCCTCCCCACGGAGCGGCCCGTCGAGCTGAACCCGGGCGGACCAGTACACCGCCCCACGGCCGGTCTCATGCCGGGTGAACAGTCATCAGCGTTCACCCGTACCCCTTGTCGCATGCCTGCCCGCCGGTTCCGGCAGGCGGGCGCGGATTCGCAGAGACGGAGCGGCCCGTGCTTCAGCAGCAGCCAAGCGGACGTGGCGGACGTACCGGACGCGCTCCGATCACTTCCCGTCTGGTGCGTGGCGCCGCGCTGGTCGGTGGTCTGGCCCTGCTCCCACTGGCCACGGCGTGCAGCGGAGGCGAGGACGAGGCCGCCGCGGAGCGCAAGCGGGCGACGACTGCCGTGACGGCCGCTCCCCAGGCCGGGGTCGTGGCACCCGCCAAGGTCGAGGTGATCGCCAACCTGACCGGCTGCAAGCCCAAGATCCGCATCGACGCGGAGGAACTGCGCCAGGGCCTGTGCCACACGAAGAAGGTCGACTACCTCATCACCACCTTCCCCGAGGAGAGTTACAAGGAGACCTGGCTTGAGAGCGCCGCCATGTACGGGGGCAAGTACCTGGTCGGCTCACGCTGGATCGTCAGCGCGCAACCCGAGTTGCTGGAGAAGTTCCGGCCCAGGCTCGGCGGCACCATCCGACAGCTGCAGGGCATGGGCCCGACGGCGGCCCCGAGCGCGTCGTAACGGCGCTCCGTCTGCGTCCTCCGCGTACACCCGTCGATCCGGACGCTTGCCCCTTGCCCCTTGCCCCAGGCATCTCGCCGCGCCGGGACGCCACTGACCGTGCTGATCCTGCTGGGTACCGTGCTCACTGTCCTGCTCGGCGGCGTCGGCGCACCCTCACCTTCTCCAAGCCCGTGACCATCCAACCGCGCACAGGTGACACGGGCAGGGCACTCGCCCCATGATGGGTGGGTCATGGGGGGTTCGGTGCGTGTGTCCCGTCTGTGCCACCGCGGCTGGGTGCCGCGTGTGGTGCCGGTGGCGGCTGTCCGGGCCGGACTGTTTTCCCTGCTGGGTACGGCGGTTGCCGTCACCGTCCATCATCTGGCGTTCGATTCGAGCCCCTCGTGGAGCGTGCGTGCTCTCGCCGCGTGTCTCCTCTTCGGTGTCGCGCTGCCTGGCGCGGGTCAGGACAAGCCGCTGGTGCGGCAGTTGACGCTCGCGGTCGGGGCCCAGGTGGCCGTGGGCTACTGGTTCGTACGGGCCGATGACGCGGTCACCGTTCCGGCGCACGCCGTGTGGCCGACCTCGGTCCACGCGGGCTGGCCCGTGGTGGTCGCCCATCTCGCGTTGACCGTGCTGTGCGCGGTACTGCTGCACGGCATCGATACCAGCCGCCGACGAGTGCTGTACGTGGCCGGGCGCGAATGGGAGCACCTGCGCGAACTGGTGCGCAGGCTGTTCACGCCGGTCCGCACTCCCCTCGGCCTGAGCAGGGCCGCAGCGGGGCCACGCCCGCGCCCCGGGCCGGCTCCCGGCCCTCCGGTTCAGGTTCTCCTCGTGGGCGCGGTCGTCCGGCGCGGCCCTCCTCCCTCCGCCCCGCCGCTCACGGTCTGACGACAGCGGTACGGCGCACCGCTGTGCGCCGTACCTGCGACGTGCGGCGGCATACGGAACACATCCGAGGTTGTGACCTGCCATGCCGGAGCGCGGGCTGCCCAAGTGCCCCGCGCCAGGGGGGAATTCATGTCCAACACAGTCGTCGTCATCGGGGCGGGCCCGTACGGCCTGTCCACCGCCGCGCACCTCAAGGCGCGCGGCCTGCACGTCAGGGTGTTCGGTTCGCCGATGGCGAGCTGGGCCGAGAACATGCCGGCCGGCATGCTGCTGAAATCGCCGCCGAGCGCCTCCGTCCTGTCCGCTCCCAGTCCGGGATTCACGCTGGACGACTACGCCCGTCAGGCGGGTGAGGTGCGGCTGGGCGGCCACGACCAGGTTCCGGTCGAGATGTTCGTCCGGTACGGGCGCTGGTTCGCCGGGGAGTTGGTGCCCGAGGTGGAGGACGTGCGGGTGCTGGCCGTCGACCGGCAACCGGACGGATTCCGGCTGAAGCTCGCCTCGGGGGAGGAAGTGCGGGCCGCAGCCGTGGTGGCGGCCGGCGGCATGGACGGTTTCGCGTACGTGCCGGAGCCGCTCGCCGGACTCGTCCCCCAGGGACTCGTCTCGCACAGTTCGCACCACCCTGACCTCGGGAAGTTCGCGGACCGGGATGTGGTCGTGGTGGGCGCCGGACAGTCGGCGCAGGAGAGCGCGGCGTTGCTGCACGAAGCCGGCGCCCGCGTCCAACTGCTGGCCCGGACAGAGAAGTTGGTGTTCGGGGCAGGCCCCACACCGCCGCCGCACTGGCAGCCGGACACCCCACTGGGCCGCTCCTGGGGCCTGTATGCCGTCGTCCACCAGGCGGCGGCCTACCGTTTCCTGCCCGCGTCCACGCGGCTGCACCTGGTGCGGCGGGTACTGGGGCCGTTCGGTTCGTGGTGGCTCAAGCCGCGGCTCGACGGGGTCGTACCCGTGCGGCTCGGCCGGCACATCACCGGCGCCCGGCGTGAGGACGACCGGGTCGTGATGACCAGCCGCGACGGACAGGGCAGGGTGGACACGCTGGAGACGGACCACGTGCTGGCCGCCACCGGCTATCGCGTCCGCCTGGACACGCTGGACTACCTGAGCCCGGAACTACGCGCCCAGTTGACACGTACCGGAGGGTTCCCGCGCCTGGACCCGGGACTGCAGTCGTCGGTTCCCGGCTTGTACTTCACCGGAATTCAGGCGGCGGCCACCTTCGGACCGCTGCTGCGGTTCACCTGCGGCACCCGGTTCGCGGCACCGCGGCTGGCAGCGGCCGTCGCACAACGCCACACGGTGGCGTAGAACGTGGCGGGGT
>NZ_JALJRY010000002.1:207965-570540 GCF_024519455.1 Streptomyces sp. STR69
CCCCCGGCGGACCCCGCCACGCGCGTCCTGCGAAGGATGCGTGCCTGTGCGCCGCGGCAGCCGTTGCGACCGTCGACGTTCCGCGGGTCTCCGCCTGCCGGGACGTTGCCGGAGGCCCAAGACCGGTGGGGTGAGCCGGGTCAGCCGCCGGTCGGATCGTAGGAGCTGATGACGTAGAGGGCCTCGTCGTCTATGGCGTTCTTGTCCCCGTCCAACGTGATCCGCAGAGGGTGCCCGTCGGCCGCGTACTCCGCCTCCGCCGTGTCCGCGTGGTCGCGGCGGGCCTGGTCCAGTCTCTTCAACAGCTCGCCCATCGTGGGCACTTGACCGGGCAGTTCGCGTGACTGCCGTCGGCTGTCCGCGTCGATGCCCGTCACCTGCGCCACCGTGCCGTCCCGGACCTTCACCCGGAAGGTCCCCGCCAGGACCTGGGTGGTCGAGGTCAGCGTGTAGTCGTACGAGGCGGGCTCCTCCCAGGTGGTCTCCGCCTTGCCCGCCTCCACGGAGGCCGACGGCCCGGAGGCGCAGGCAGTGGCCACGCACAGCAGAGTCCCTGCCAATGCGGCAGCGGACACGGAATACGGACGGGGACGTGCGGCCGTCATGGTGGCTCCCTCGATGTCGAGTACCACTGTGACGCCGGCCGCCCGACCTACGTTCGTGGAGTAAGAGGCCGTCGCCCCGGGGCAGTTGTGGCCCCAGGGCGACGGCTTTCGGACGTCAGCTCCGAGACGAGGCAGCTCGCCGTTTCACCAGCCACCACGCGCCGCCACCCAGTACGAGCAGGACGACGACGGTCACAGCGATCAGCGCGCCCGAGGACATGCCGTCGTCCTCGTCCGCGGCCGTGTCACTGGCGGCTGTCGAAGCGTCCGGTCGGGATGTCGCCGCAGAGGGAGTGGGTTCCGCGGCGCTGGGTGTCGTGCTCTCGGTAGGGCTGGGGCTGACCGGCTTGGCGCCCGGGGCCGCGGCCTTCAGCTTCAGGACCGGCGCGGGCTCCTCGGGTTCCTCGCCACCGGTGGGCAGTTCGATCCAGCGGGAGATCTTCCCGTCGCTGTAGGTCTCGACGGTCTTGAAGACCAGTTCCTTCGCGTCCGGCAGCTGCCGGACCTTGATCGTGTGCTCGGCGTCGACTCCGGCCTTCAGTGCTGGGCCGCCAACGGTGTAGCCGTCGTCGGTGGCCGTCAGCTTCCACTTCTCGGGGGCCTGGCCGAGCGTCACGTCACCGGGGGTGACGCCTTCGGGGAGCACGATGCGCAGCGTGGTGAAACCGGCCGAGCTGGACTCCGCCTCGGACACGAAGCTGAGGGTGACGTTCTCGGCGAGCGCCTGGGGGCGGTCGGCCTCGACCTCCGCGTGGGCGGCGGCCGGTGCGGCCAGAGCGAGTGTGGCCGTCAGCGCGGCTGCGCCGGCGAGAGCGACACGGCCGCCGGCGCGCGCCAGCGGGTGGGTGGATGCGGACACAGGGGAACTCCTTGCTGGTACGGGAGGATCCGGTCCGGCAGGTGCCGGAACCGGTGAAGGACTGGAAGGCGTTCCCGCGGTGGTCCCCTGCGCACCACCGCGTGTTCCAGTACCTCCTCCCGCGCTTGTTTCGCCGCGAAGAACCCGTTCGTACGTGCCTCGGGCAGCCGGGGCAGCGCGCGGTCCGGTTCGGCCGGCGTCCGCGGCAGCACCTGGGCCAGGGCGGCAGCGGCGGCCCCGGCCAGCGTGCGCAGCGTGCCGAGCGCGGCCGTCATGCGTACGTCCGCCCGGTGCAGCAGCCAGGCCACCGTCAGCGCGGCGAACGTGTGCACGATCGTCATCGCCGCCCCGGCGTGGTGCCAGGCGTGCCCGTCCCCGGAGGCCGCGGCCATGTGCCCGGGGTGCATCGCGTGCGGCATCGCCGTCGAGGCGTCGCCGGCCGTGGCGGACAGGGCGAGATGCAGCAGGCCCTGCATGGCCAGCGTGGCCATGACCGTCGCGACCGGCGCGTAGCGGCGACGGGCGAGCGGCCAGACCGCCGCGAACTGAGCCGCGATCAGTACACCCACCAGCCGCCAGGGCACCGTGCCTTCGGCGATCGCGTGATGCCCGAAGGTCGCGAGCACGGTGCCGAGCACGGCGAACAGGCCGGCCCGCGCACACGCTCCCGCGTGGCCGGCCCGGCCTGCTCCGGCACGTTCCTGGTACCCGGTCACGTGATCAGGTGGCACGGTCGCCCATCATCCCCTACTGGGCGTTCTCACGACCGCGCGCCGAACGCCTCGGCCGGCAGCTCGGGCGTGCGGGCAGGTAGACGTAGAGGTAGGGGTGGGGCCGTGGGGGTCGACGACCCCGGTACGCACCGCGCCGGGGATGAAGCCGCGCATCACCATGAAGGACCGCAGATCCGCCTTGTACGTCCGCCAGGCAGGTACCGATAGGCAGGCCGACGACCGCGGCAATGCCCCCGTAGGGAAGGAAGACCAGGGCCACGGGGACGCCGAAGAGCACGGCGATGACCCACCGGACTCGCGGGGCGGTCAGACGTTCGTCGTGGACGAGCCGGCTGGTGGAGGTCACGCGCGTTCACTTCGTCGTATACGTCGGGTCGGGTGGGACTGTTCACGGACGCGGCGCACACGCTCACCGACGCCGCCTCGATCCGTGCTCGCCCTGATCGCGATGCGACTGGCCGCGCGCCCGGCCCGCGGCGGCTTCACCTACGGCCTCAAGCGCGCCGAGATCCTCTCCGCCCAGGCCAACGGGCTGACCCTGCTGCTCGGTACGTGGCCGGCCTACGAGGCGATCCGCCGGCTGGCCGACCCGCCGGAGGTCGAGGGCGGGCCGATGCTGGGCACCGCGCTCGTCGGCATCGTGGTGAACGTGGTGGCCGCCTGGTGCATCTCCAAGGCCAACCGCACCCCGCTGAACGTCGAGGGCGCCTACCAGCACATCCTCAACGACCTGTTCGCCTTCGTCGGCACCGCGATCGCCGCGCTGATCATCGTCCTGACGGGCTTCACGCGCGTCGACCCCATCGCCACGCTGGTCGTCGTCGCCCTCATGTTCAAGGCGGGCTACGGGCTCATCCGCGAGTCGGGCCGCATCTTCCTGGAGGCGGCGCCCGCGGACATCGACCCGGACGCGCTGGGCGACAGGCTCGTCGCCCAGCCGACCGTCGTCGAGGTCCACGACCTGCACATCTGGTAGAGCACCTCCGGGCAGACCGCCCTCGCGGCCCACGTCCTGGTCGAGGCCGGCGGCGACTGTCACGCCGTCCGCCGCGACCTGGAGAAACTCCTCCAGCACGACTACGGCATCACCCACACCACCCTCCAGGCCGACCACGCACCGGAGAACGTGCTCCAGGTGGCACTCCCGGGCGACCGGTCACCGGGAGCGGCGTACGCCTTGGATCCGGTGGTGCGCCACCACGGAACGGACAGGGCCGCGATTGCCGGCGCCCCCGCTCACACGGACTTCCCGCCCGTGCACACGGCACCCGGCTCCGGAGTCTGCTTGCCCTGCACGTACTTGGCGAGGAACTCCCGCACACGCGGATCCGACGCGGACTTCACACCCAGCTGCTTGCCCCAGGCGGACACGACGATGGGGGAGGACTGGTCGGCGTAGGGGCTCATCAGGGTGTACGGGGTCTGCTTCACCAGCGTCTGCAAGGCACTGACGTCCTTGGCGGTGGCCTTGTCGGTGTAGGTGACCCAGACCGCGCCGTGCTCCAGGGAGTGCACGGCGTTGGCTTCGTCGATCTCCTGGGCGTACACGTCGCCGTTGCAGTTCATCCAGGTCGGGTCGTGGTCCCCGCCGGTCGCGGGCGACATCTTGTAGGTGACCGGGGTGCTGACGTGGTTGCGGCCCAGGTTCTTCCAGGACTTCTCGCCCTTGACCGGGGTGGCGGCAGCCTGTTCCCTCGCGTCCTGCTTCTTCTTGTTGTCCAGGAGGAAGTACCAGGTGCCGCCGACGAGTCCGGCGACGATGAGCCCGCTCAGGGTGACGGTGAGGATCCGGTTGCGGCGTTCGCGTGCGGCTTCGGCGCGACGCATTTCCTCTATCTTGGCGCGGCGTTCGGCACGCTGTGCTTTGGCTCCGGCGGAACCCATGGCATGTCCTTGTCCCCGTCGTGCGTGAAAGGCACGACGGTGCGGTCGAGCGGTCGGTGGGCAGCCCGCGTTCCCGCGATACGGAGGCGGGGACGGGGCAGGAAGGATCGGCGGGCGCGGCCACAGAGGCAGCCGCGCGGAGCACACCGGCCTAGATCCGCTGAACCTGCAGTTGGTGAATGCCGGGGGTGACACCGCGGGTCCGCGCTGACCCGCGCGGGGGTGCAGTCGCTGCCTTCAGGACAGCCGCAGCCAGGTCAACCGCCTTGGCCGGCGGCACCGGAGTCGGCGAGGTGGCGCCCGTGACGGCCCGGACCACGGGACGGCAGCCCGCATCGCCAGGACCATGCGCCGGGCCCGGGCACTCGTGCTCCCAGCCCGGCTCGGAGACCGTGTCCACAGTGATCGCCACGACCGGCACGGGCATCCCGCCCGCCGCGACCGTCTCGTCCGCGATGTGCGCGCACACCGGGAGCACCGCCACCGCGGCGACGAGGAGGGCGACGCAGCGCAGCGCGAGAAGCGAGCCGACGCGTCGTGACACGCCCCTGAACCCCCTGCGCCATTTCCTCATCGCGCCAGATCGTAGCCAAGGCGCAGGTCGCCACGGAACGGAGGATGCTCAGGAGGCGCCGCCAGGTCGTCGCGCCAGTGCTCGCCGACCGGCTGCTGTCACAGACAAGCAGAGGCCCCTTCCGGTTGTGTGCTGTTCGGGGCCTGTTTCAACCGCACTGGTGGTCCCACGCGCCGAGGTCGTAGCCCTCGCGAACCAGGCCGAGTGAAAGTCCGGTGGGCACGGCGTTCTGCATGGCTGCCACTGTCTGTGATGCGCTGCGGGTTGACGGGCTCTGCAGGGGGCGCCGCGCGGGAAACCGGGCGGGTCGATGTCGCAGGCATAAGGAGCGGGCTGTCATTTGTCTCTCCCCGAATTCTCCCCAGGCACTCCCCAGAGCCCGTCATGGCTCTGTTTTCGGGAGGTGCGAGAGCAGAACACGCGACGGGCTTGAGGGGTGCTGCCTGGCCTAGAGCCAGTCCCGCCGCTTGAAAATCAGGTACAAGCTCACGCATACCACCCCCATCAGGCCGATCGCGAAGGGGTATCCGAAGCGCCAGCCCAACTCCGGCATCCGATGGAAGTTCATCCCATAGATCGTCCCGACCAGCGTCGGCGCGAACAAAATCGCCGCCCACGACGAAATCTTCTTGATCTCCTCGTTCTGCTCGAACCCCGCCTCCGCCAACGCCCGCATCTCCGCGTTCTGTTGCTGGGTGACCAGGGTCGCGTTCACCGTGAGGATGTCCGCGAGGGCCTGGCGGAAGCTGTCGACCTGTTCGCTGGTGTGGGTGACGTGGTCGGCGACGTCGCGGAGGTAGCGCTGGAGTTCCTCGTCCGTGCCGTACTTTGCGAAGCCCGCCATCAGGCTGTGCAGCATGCCCACCAGGGGGCGGGTGGCGCGCTGGAACTCGACCATTTCCCGGGAGAGTTCGTAGATGCGCCGGGAGACCGCCGGGTCGCCGCGGAAGACCTCCGTCTCGATCTCGTCGATGTCGGTCTGGACGCCGGCTACCACCGGCGCGTAGCCGTCGACGACCGCGTCGAGGATCGCGTACAGCACCGCCTCGGGGCCGAGGTTCAGCAACTCCGGTGATTCCTCCATGCGTTGGCGCACCGCCGACAGGTCGGGGGCCGCACCGTGCCGGACCGTGATCACGAAGTCCGGGCCGACGAAGACATGCAGTTCGCCGAAGTCGACCTCCTCCGGTGTGTCCAAGTACCGGGCGGCGCTGAGGACTACGAAGAGCGTGTCGCCGTAGCGTTCCAGCTTGGGACGCTGGTGGGCTTCCATCGCGTCCTCGACCGCCAGGGGGTGGAGGTCGAACTCGGCGGCCAGGGAGAGGAGTTCGCGTTCGGTGGGGCGGGCGAGGCCGATCCAGGCCATGCCGGACGGCTGTTCGCGCAGTTCGCGGAAGGTGTCGGCGAGGGTGTCCGGAGCCGAGACCCGCACCCCGTCCCGGTACAGCGCGGCCTGGACGACGCTGCCCGCGTCGGAGGGTTCGGAGAGGGGTGCGTCGGTGGCGGAGGGCGGGGGCTCGGGCCTGGGGGCCGGGGGCGGGGCGGGCGTGCGGCGCCAGCCGGACTTCCTGGCGGCCCTGCCGATCCTGCCGGTGCCGGCGATCCTGTCGGTCCAGCCGTTCTTCGAGGTGGGGCGGGCGCGTCGCTGGGGCATCGCGGTGCCTCTCGATCGGGCCTATGACTACGTCTGCGTCTGCGTCTGCGTGATCACGGAGCACGAGCAGGATATACGGGGCAAACGCCCCGGGCGTCGGAACGGGCTCCGGAAATCGGTGAGAGTGGTGAGCGCGGTGAGGGGGTTGCGGACCGAAGGTGTCCGCAATCGTCGCTAGCGTGCGGAGTGTGACCAAGGCGAAGACTCCGACCGCTCCCGTACTCGACCTCCGCGCTCTCAGCCGCGCCACCCTCGACCGGCAGCTCCTCCTGCGCCGCTCCGCCCTCCCCGCGCACGCCGCCGTCGAGCATCTCCTCGGCCTCCAGGCCCAGAACGTCAAGCCGCCGTACTACGCGCTCGCCGCCCGCCTGGACGGCTTCACGCCCGGGGCGCTGTCCGGGCTGATGGCGGAGCGAGAGGTCGTACGGATCGTCACCATGCGGTCCACCATCCACACCCACACGGCCGCTGACGCGCTCACCCTGCGCCCGCTGGTGCAGGCCGCCCGCGATCGTGAGCTGGGCGCCTTCCGCAAGGGGCTCGTCGGCGTCGACCTGGACCGGCTCGCCGTACTCGCCCGTGAACTCGTCGAGGCCGAGCCGCGCACCATGAAGGAGTTGCGCGAGGCGCTGCTCGTCGAGTGGCCCGACGCCGACCCGCAGGCCCTCGCGATCGCCGCCCGCTGCACGCTCCCGCTCGTCCAGGTCACCCCGCGCGGACTGTGGGGCCGGAGCGGCCAGGTCGCGCTCACCACCGCCGAGCACTGGCTCGACCGACCCGCCGAACCCGTGCCCACCCCCGACGCGACCGTGCTGCGCTATCTCGCCGCCTTCGGCCCGGCCTCCGTCAAGGACATGCAGACCTGGGCCGGCCTGACCCGGCTGCGCGAGGCCTTCGAGCGACTGCGCCCGCGACTCGCCACCTTCTACGACCCGAACGGCGTCGAACTCTTCGACCTCCCGGACGCGCCCCGCCCCGCCGCCGACACCCCGGCCCCGCCGCGCTTCCTGCCCGAGTTCGACAACCTGCTCCTCTCCCACGCCGACCGCACCCGGGTCGTACCGGCCGAGTACTGGGGCCGCGCCTGGCAGGGCAACGTCGCCCACCGCACGTTCCTGGTCGACGGCTTCCTCGCTGGCGTCTGGAAGATCGAAGACGCCGACGGCCATCACCACCTCGTCATCGAACCCTTCGGCAAGCTGACCAAGGTCGAGAAGGACGACGTGACCGCCGAAGGGGCGCGGATGCTCGACACCATGCACCCGGGGACGTCGTACGACATCCGGTTCGGGACCGTCGTAGGGCAGTAGAGGTTCAGTCCGCGCGGCCCGTCACCGCGACCGTCACGCCCAGGCCGATCATCGTGCAGCCGCCCGCGCCGCCGATCAGGGACAGACGGCGGTCGGAGCCGGCGAACCAGGTGCGGGCCGCCGAGGCCGTCAGGCCCCACAGGGTGTCCGTGACCAGGCCGATGGAGATCGGGATGAGGCCCAGCAGGAGCATCTGGAGCGGGACATGGCCCGCCGAGTGGTTCACGAACTGGGGGAGTACGGCGGCGAAGAACACCACGCCCTTGGGGTTGGTGACGCCGACGAGGGCGCCGTCGAGGACCGTGCGGAGGTCGCCGCGCGGTTCCGCCGTGGCGGCCGTCCGCATCGCCGAGGCCTTCAGGTCCTTGCGGTGGCGGAAGGCCTGGACCCCGAGGTACACGAGGTAGGCCGCGCCCGCGAGTTTCACCGTCAGGTAGATCGTGACCGACCGCTCCACCAACGAGCCGATGCCGAACGCCACCGCCGCCACCAGGACGTACGAGCCGAAGACGTTGCCGATCGCCGTCGCCACCGCCGTGCGGCGGCCGTGGGCGAGCGCGCGGCCGATGACGAACAGGACACTCGGCCCCGGGATCACGATCACCAGCAGCGACATCGCCGCGAAGGCGAGAAAACGGTCCGTGGACACCATGCCTGTCACCCCTATCGAGGGGCTCATTGAAACAGGCGTCCGGGAGCCCCCTCTAGAGTCGAACCCATGGAATTGCGGCAGCTCACCTACTTCGTCGCGGTCGCCGAGGAGCTGCACTTCGGGCGGGCCGCCGAGCGGCTGCACATCGTGCAGTCGGCGGTCAGTCAGCAAGTCCGGAGGCTGGAGCGGGAGTTGGGCGCCGAGCTGTTCGACCGCTCGCCCCGGCGGGTCCGGCTCACGGGGGCGGGGGAGCGGCTGCTGCCCGAGGCGCGGGCGGTGCTGGCCGCCGCCGAGCGGGCCCGTGCCGCCGTCACCCCGCCGCCGGGGCTGCGGATCGGCACCAGTACCGGGCTCGGCGCGCATCTGGACCGGGTCCTCGGCGCGTTCGCCGAGCGGGCACCGGACGTGCCCGTCGAGCTGTTCTCGCTGCCGGTCGGCGAGCGGCTGGTCCGGGTCGCGGGCGGGCAGTTGGACGCCGCGTTCGTCCGGGCCGTCGAGCCGGTGCCGGGCGTACGGGTGCGGCCCCTGTGGCCCGATCCCCTCGTGGCCGCCGTCCCCGCCTCGCATCCGCTGGCCGGGCGCCCCGAGCTCCGCGTCGACGAACTGGCCGCGCTGCCGCTCGCGCTCACCGAGCGCCGGAACAATCCCGCGCTGGTCGATCTCGTCGTCGGCGCCTGTCACCGGGCAGGCTTCGAGCCGCTGCCCGGACCCGTGAGCGGGTCCCTCCAGGACACGCTCGCCAGCATCGGCACCCGCCCGCTGTGGACCGTCGTCTACGCCTCCCACGCGCGCGTGCTGCACAACCCGCGCGTGGCCTTCGTACCGTTCGAGGCGCCCGGTCTCGCGCTGTCGACGGGCCTGGCCGTGCACGCCACGCGTCGGCCCCCGTATCTCGACACCCTGCTGCTGGCCTGCGGCGATCACGAGAACTGATCGTGGCCTTCGCGGACTGCTTCTTGGTCGGGGACGCCCGGCGCGGTGAACTGGAGTCACCCGACAGACACACCACTCAAGGGAGTTCAGCATGCCCATCGTGACCATCCAGCAGGGACCGCGTGACGTCGAGCTGAAGCGCGACCTGGTCAAGCGGGTCACCGACGCGTTCGTCGACGCGTACAAGATCCCCGCCGAGACCGTGCAGGTGTGGATCCACGAGGTGCCCGCCGACAGCTGGGGAGCGGCCGGACAGCTCATCGCCGACAAGTAGCGGGCACATGGATAGGGTGCGTTGCGGGCTGCTCGTGGAAGCCCGCAACGCACCCTGGTATTTCCCTGAGGTGTACTCAGGAGACCTTCCGGGTTACGAGTTGACCTGTGTGGTCACCAGGCTGGAGAACGTGGTCAGCCGGGTGTAGACACCCGGGTAACCCGCCTCGGCACAGCCCTCGCCCCAAGAAGTGATCCCTGCCAGGACGCCCCCGATGAGCAGGGGACCGCCGCTGTCGCCCTGGCAGGTGTCTACGCCGCCGGATGTGTATCCGGCGCAAACCATGTCGGTCTGGACGAAGTCCGAACCGTAGGAGCTCTTGCAGCTGGTGTCGGACACGATCGGCACGGTCGCCGTCCGCAACTGGTTGGAGGAGCTGCCGTTCTCCGAGGTGGTGCCCCAGCCGAGGATGCGGGCGGTGGTGCCTGCCGCGTACACGCTGGTCTGTGAGGAGGAGACGTACGACGCCGTGGTGTACGGCATCGACGTCGACAGGGTCAGCACGGCCACGTCGTCGCCGTTGGTGGCGTCGGTGTAGCTGGGGTTGATCCAGATCTTGCTGACCTTGCTGACGGTGCCGTTCGTACCGTTGAGGTACGTACGGCCGCCCACCACGCGCACGCTGCTGGTGGTCTCGCCGACCATGCAGTGGGCGGCGGTGACCACCTTGGTGGCGGAGACGAGCGTGCCGCCGCAGAACTGGTTCTGCGAGGCGTCCGTGATCTGCATGACGAACGGGTACGACGTCGTCGTGGTCGTGGAACCGCCGACGATGGGCTGGGGGGCTGCCACAGCGGTGGGGGCGCTGAGCAGTGCGGTCGCTGCGGCAGCGGCTGCTGCTGCGACGACTGCGGTGGTTCTCTTGGCGCGGTTGAGCCCGAACATGAGTCTCCTCATTGGGTTGCCGGTGGGGGTCGCGCGGGTGTGGGGGGTGCAACGGGGGTCGCGGGACCGACCCCCGTATGCCCGGGCGAGCGGCACACCCATAAGCTAGAACCCGGCACACCCTGCTCCCAATGAGGGAACCCCCTAGGGGAGTTGGGCAGGGAAAACCCTCGGTCGCCGCACAGTTAACCCGTAGGGTCCTCAGTTCGGACGACGCCCCGCCGCCAGTCGGACGATATCCACCCGCGAGCGGATCCCCAGCTTCCGGTAGACCCTGGTCAGCGTCGCCTCGACCGTCTTGACGCTGATGAACAGCCGCGCGGCGATCTCCCGGTTGGTGGCGCCCTCCATGACCAGCGCGGCGACCTGACGCTCCATCGAGGCCAGCCCGTCGAGCCCGTCAGGGGCGGGCGGCGCGGGGGTGGCCGCGGGCGCGGGCTCCGGCGGGCGGGTGACGGCGGCCTCGTCCACCTGTCGCAGCCAGGGCAGGGCACGGCAGCGGCGGAAGAGACGAGTCGCCTCGTCGTACGACGTGGGCCCGGGCTGCCGGGTGCGCAGCGTGGCCAGTGCGAAGGCGGCGCGGGCCTCCTCCAGGCCGTAGCCGAGTTTGGCGAGCCGGTCCTGAACGGACGTCAGTTGTGCCACGGCGGCGTCGTGTTCGCCGCGGGCCGCGCGCACCAGGGCCTCGGCGCGGTCGAGTACGGCGAGGACGCTCTCGCGGCCGAGCCGCAGCGCGCGCTCGCGGGTCACGTCGATGACGTCCTGGGCCTCGGCGGTCTCGCCGATCCGCACGAGGGCCTCGGCGAGGTCGCCGTGCCAGCGTCCGCGTGCGGGGTCGGTCACCTTGAGGGCCTGCTCCAGTTCGCGGACCCGGCGCAGCGAGCGGACGGTGCCGTGCGCGTCCCCGGCCACCAGCTGGGCGTATCCCAGGGCCCCGAGGGCACGGGACAGATACATCTGGTCGCCGTCCTCCTCGGCGTGCTCGACCGCCTCCCGGGCCAGCGCGAGGGCTTCCTCGACGTCACCGCCGGAGGCCTCGGCGAGCGCGGTGAGCATCGCGGACGCGGTCTGGCCGATCCCGGAGTCCCGGGCCAGCCGCAGGCCCTCGCGGGCCAGGTCGAGGGCGCGACCGCAGTGACCGGAGCGCAGTTCGGTCTCGGCGAAGCCGCGCAGGAAGTGCACCTCGCTCTCCACCGAGCCGCGCCGCCGTACCTCGCGCAGCAGCGCGGTGATGGTGGCACGGGCCTCGGGCAGCTGATCGCTCATCACCAGCCAGCGGAACCGGGCCGAGCCTGCGCCGTTGTGATGGCACGCCACCCTCGGGTCCTGCGGCTCCTTCAGCGCGCGCTTGATGGTGAGGGGGGCGTCCGGATGGCCCATCAGGGTCTCGGTCTGCGCCTGGAAGGAGAGCGCGAGCAGTTCGGTGCGCCGGTCGCCGGCGAGCGCCGCCAGCTCGGCCGAGCGCGCGGTCTCCGCCCGGGCCTCGGCGAAGTCGCCCTCCACGAGCAGGGCGCGCCAGGCCAGTTGGTAGCGGACCAGGGCGAGCAGCCGGGGGTCGTCGCCCGCGTCGGCGAGGGCCTGCGGGAAGACGGCGTCGACGTCCGCCATGGAGTGGCCGGCCGTGTCGATGACGATGATCCAGGCCCGCACCCGCTCGGTGGGCACCGAGGTCCGGGTCAGCACCTCGCGCGCGATGTCCCGGGCGAGGTCCAGCTCGCCCGCGGTGATCGCGTCCTCGGAGGCCTGCAACCGCCGCTCGTCGGGACCCGGCACACTGTCGGCCGGAGTGTGCCGGGCGGCCAGCAGTCCGAGGGAGGCGGCGACCGAGGGCGCCCCGCGATCACGGGCCAGGGTGGCGGCCTCGGCGAGCCGGGCGGCCACCTCCGGGTCGGTGCCGGTGGTCGCGAGGGCCAGGTGCCGGGCGCGCTCGATGGGGTCGGAGGCCGCGGTGGACAGCGCCGCGTGCGCGGCCCGCCGCTCCTGTGCGGGGGCCTCCGCGTACAGCGCGGCGGAGATCAGCGGATGCGCGAACCGTACGGCGGGCCCCTCGGGTTCCGTTGCCAGCAGGCCGAGTTCGGCGGCCTGGGCGGTCTCCGCCTCGGCGTTCTCCCGGCCCGCCGTCTGCAGCAGGGCCACCGTCGGGCGGGCACCCGCGCTGGCGACCAGCAGGGTGCGGCGCGCCTCGGCGGGCAGCATGTCGAGCCGGCTCAGCACCAACGCGCGTAGCGACGTGGGCACCGGCAGCGGCTCGCCGGGTCTGGGCGGGGTGGGGTTCTCGGCGAGGGCGCGGCCCAGCTCCAGCGCGAACAGCGGGTTGCCGCCACTGGTGCGGTGGATCTCGCGGACCGTGGAGCGGGGCAGCCCGGTGTAGCCGCGGTCGTCGAGCAGCGCGGAGACCTGCGTCCGGGAGAGCGGACTGAGCCGGAACGCGAGGGTGTCCGGCGGGGAGGCGTTCAGATAGCGGTCGTACTCCTGGCCCTCGGTGCGCACCGCGAAGATCATCTGGACCTGGGTGTCGCCGAGGCGGCGGGCGGCGAAGCCGAGGAGCTCCGCGCTGGCCGGGTCCAGCCACTGCAGATCGTCCGCCACGACGAGGACCGGGCCGTCGGCGGCGAGCGCGCGGAGCGCGGACAGGACCGCCAGGCGCAGCGCGAGTCCGTCGCGTTGGAGGGAGGACTCGCCGCGTCCGGTGAGCGCGGATTCCAGTGCCGTGCGCTGGGCGGCGGGCAGCCGCTCGGACACCTCGTCGAGGACCAGACCGAGGAGGTCGGCGAGGGCCAGGAAGGGGAGATGCGATTCGGACTCCGTGGCCGAGCAGCGCAACACGGTCCGCGCCGAGTCGCCGTATTCCGCGCTCAGCGCCCGCAGGACGGTCGACTTTCCTATTCCGGCGGAGCCGTGGAGCAGCACACTGCCACCGCCGGCGAGCTGGTCACGGGCGGCGTTGAACATCTCCTCCCGGCCTATGACCAGGTCGGGGCGGGTTCTGGCAGGCTCCTTGAAGTCCCGTCGCACGGTCACCGCTCCCCTCGTGTGTCGTGTCCGGGCCAATATTAGGCAATCAGTCCTTGAAATTCGGATGGATGGGGTGGTGAGGGAAATAACAACCGTGTGACAGGAGGAAATTCAAAGCTCCGATGAATGAATAGACGGCCCTCACCGGAGTCGGTACCCGGGCTCGAACCCGGGCCCGTCTCACGGCAGCACCCCTGCCCGCCGGGCCGCCGCCACGGCCTCCCCGCGGGTGTGCGCGCCCAGCCTCCGCATCGCCGAGCGCAGATACCCCTTCACCGTCTCCGGCCGCAGCCCGAGCCGCTCCGCCGCCACCGCGTTCGTCGCCCCGGCCGCCACGCACGCCAGTACGTCGAGTTCCCGGGGCGCCAGTTCCACGTCCCCGGTGGCCGCCTCGGCGGTCAACAGGCCGCAGGCGCCGAGGAGTTCGGCCCGCAGCGCCGGGTCCGGGATGCGCGGGGCCAGCGCCCGCAGCGCCGCGTGTGCCTCCCGCACCTGCTCCCACACCGCGCTCGCCGCAGGGTCGGGGGCCGGCGTCGGCAGCGCCGCGCTCAGCAGCTCCCGCACCTCCTCCCGGACCACCAGCGCCTGCTCCACGTCCCGGGCGGCCGCCATCGCCGCGCTCAGCATCCGGTCGCCCAACGGCTGGGCGGTGCGCAGCGCGCCGTAGAGGACACCGCGCACCCGGCGCCGTACGACGACCGGGACCGCGAGGATCGCGCGCAGGCCCTCGGCGGCCACCGGGGCGTCGTACTCGTGGCTGATCTGGCGGGAGGCGGAGTAGTCCAGGACCGCGCACGGGCGGGCCAGGGCGACCGCCTTGCCGCCGAGACCGTTGCCCGAGTTCACGGCGAGGGCGCGCAGGGCCGGGGTCGCCGTGCCGCTCAGTTCGCTGATGCGCATCTGCTGCCGACCGGCCTCGACCAGGCCGCCGAAGGCGACGGGCAGCCCCGTTCCGCGCCGCAGCCGTACCAGTGCCGCCTGAATCTCCACCATCCCCGCCGCGTCCGTCGCCACCCGCTTGCCCCTTCGTTGCGGCCGTTCTGCTGCACACACCCCCGTACGGGGGTAGTGAGACCCACATCACGGATTACACGATGTCAGAGAGCCGCCCGGCAATGGTCCGGTACCTAGGAGGACAGATGACGACGGCGAGTGAGTCGTTCCGCAGTGCGCGGGATTTCCTGTTGGCACATCGCGAGGACTATGCCACGGCCTACGAGGGTTTCTCCTGGCCCCGGCCCGAGCACTTCAACTGGGCGACCGACTGGTTCGACGTCATCGCCCACGGCAACGGCCGCACCGCGCTGCACATCGTCGAGGAGGACGGCCGCGAGACCCAGCTGTCCTTCGGCGAGCTGTCCGTCCGCTCGGACCAGGCCGCCCACTGGCTGCGCACCCGGGGCGTCCGCGCGGAGGACCGGATCCTGGTCATGCTCGGCAACCAGGCCGAGCTGTGGATCACCGCCCTGGCCGCGATGAAGCTGCGCGCCGTCGTCATCCCCGCCACCCCGCTGCTGGGCCCCGCCGACCTGCGCGACCGCGTCGAGCGCGGCCGGGTCCGGCACGTCATCGTGCGCGACGAGGACACCGGCAAGTTCGACGAGGTCCCGGGCGACTACACACGCATCGCCGTCGGCGCGGAGCGCCCCGGCTGGCTGGACTTCGAGGAGGTCTACGACACCTCCGCCTCCCTCTTCGTACGGGACCCCGCCCCGACCCGGGCCGACGACCCGCTGATGCTCTACTTCACCTCGGGCACCACCGCCCACCCCAAACTGGTCGAGCACACCCACACCTCGTACCCGATCGGCCATCTCGCCACCATGTACTGGATCGGCCTCCAGCCCGGCGACGTCCACCTCAACATCTCCTCGCCCGGCTGGGCCAAGCACGCCTGGTCGAACCTCTTCGCCCCCTGGAACGCCGAGGCGACCGTCTTCATCCACAACTACACCCGCTTCGACCCGGTCCGGCTGATGGCCGAGATGGACCGCGCGGGTGTCACCACCTTCTGCGCCCCGCCGACCGTGTGGCGGATGCTCATCCAGGCCGACCTGACCCAGCTGCGCACCCCGCCCCGCGAGGCCCTGGCCGCCGGGGAACCCCTGAACCCCGAGGTCATCGAACAGGTCCGGCGGGCCTGGGGCGTCACCATCCGGGACGGCTTCGGCCAGACCGAGACCGCCGTCCAGGTCTCCAACAGCCCCGGCCAGCCGCTGAAGACCGGCTCCATGGGCCGGCCCACCCCCGGCTACCGCGTCGAACTCCTCGACCCGGTCTCGGGCGCCCCGGGCGCGGCCGAGGGCGAGATCGCGCTCGACCTGTCCGACCCGCCGGTGGGCCTGATGACCGGCTACCACGGAGACCCGGACCGTACGGCGGAGGCGATGGCCGGCGGCTACTACCGCACCGGCGACATCGGCTCCCGCGACGAGGACGGCTACATCACCTACGTCGGCCGGTCCGACGACGTCTTCAAGGCCTCCGACTACAAGATCTCCCCGTTCGAGCTGGAGAGCGCCCTGCTGGAGCACGAGGCGGTGGCCGAGGCCGCCGTGGTGCCCGCGCCGGACGAACTGCGGCTCGCCGTACCGAAGGCGTACGTGGTGCTCGCGGCGGGCTGGGAGCCGGGACCCGACACCGCGAAGGTGCTGTTCGAGCACTCGCGCCAGGTCCTCGCCCCGTACAAGCGCATCCGGCGGCTGGAGTTCGCCGACCTGCCCAAGACCGTCTCCGGCAAGATCCGCCGGATCGAACTGCGCGAGGTGACGGCCGCGGGATCGGCCGCCGAGTACCGCGAGGAGGACTTCCGATGAACTCGCCGATGAACTCGTACAGCCATGGAACGAGCGGGACTTCACTCCTGGGCGACACGATCGGCGCCAACCTCGACCGCGCGGTGGCCGCCTGGCCCGACCGCGAGGCGCTCGTCGACGTACCGTCCGGGCGGCGCTGGACGTACGCCCAATTCGCCGCAGACATCGACGAGTTGGCGTACGCGCTGCTCGCGAGCGGGGTGGCGAAGGGCGACCGGGTCGGGATCTGGGCGATCAACTGCCCGGAGTGGGTGCTGGTTCAGTACGCCACCGCCCGCATCGGCGCGGTCATGGTGAACATCAACCCGGCCTACCGCACGCACGAGGTGGAGTACGTCCTCAAGCAGGCGGGCATCTCGGTCCTGTTCGCCTCGGTCAGCCACAAGACGAGTGACTACCGGGCGATGGTCGACCAAGTGCGGGGCAAGTGCCCGGAGTTGCGCGAGGTCGTGTACATCGGCGACCCGAGCTGGGACGCGCTGCTGAGCCGTGGCACAGGTGACGAGCCGTACCCCGAACTGTCCTGCGACGACCCCATCAACATCCAGTACACCTCGGGCACGACCGGGTTCCCCAAGGGTGCGACCCTCTCCCACCACAACATCCTCAACAACGGTTATTTCGTGGGCGAGTCGATCACCTACACCGAGCAGGACCGGGTCTGCATCCCGGTGCCCTTCTACCACTGCTTCGGCATGGTGATGGGCAATCTGGCGGCCACCTCGCACGGCGCGTGCATGGTGATCCCGGCCCCGTCCTTCGACCCGGCGGCGACCCTGAAGGCCGTACAGCAGGAGCGGTGCACGTCCCTCTACGGCGTACCGACCATGTTCATCGCGGAGTTGAACCTCCCCGACTTCGCGAGCTACGACCTCTCCTCGCTCCGCACCGGCATCATGGCGGGCTCGCCCTGTCCGGTCGAGGTGATGAAACGGGTGGTAGCCGAGATGCACATGGCGGAGGTGTCCATCTGCTACGGCATGACGGAGACGTCCCCCGTCTCGCTCCAGACGCGGCGGGACGACGACCTGGAACACCGCACGGGCACGGTCGGCCGGGTGCTGCCCCACCTGGAGGTCAAGGTCGTCGACCCGGCTACCGGTATGACCCAACCCCGGGGCACCGCAGGCGAGTTGTGCACCCGCGGCTACAGCGTGATGCTCGGCTACTGGAACGAGCCCGAGAAGACCGCCGAGGCGATCGACACCGGCCGCTGGATGCACACCGGGGACCTGGCCGTGATGCGCGAGGACGGCTACGTCGAGATCGTCGGCCGCATCAAGGACATGATCATCCGTGGCGGCGAGAACATCTACCCGCGCGAGATCGAGGAGTTCCTCTACACCCACCCGAGGATCGCCGACGTCCAGGTGGTCGGAGTACCCCATGAGCGCTACGGCGAGGAGGTGTTGGCCTGCGTCATCCCGCGCGACCCGGCCGACCCGCTGACCCTGGAGGAACTCCGCGCCTTCTGCGAGGACAGGCTGGCCCACTACAAGATCCCGACCCTGCTCCAGATCATGGACGCCTTCCCGATGACGGTCTCGGGGAAGGTACGGAAGATCGAGTTGCGGGAGCGGGCGGTGCGGCTCGGCCGGCCTGGGGCCGACTCCTCGAACTAGCCGCCCGCCGCGTCGAGTTGGTCCGCCGGCTCGTTCATCGGCTGGGGTGTGCCCGTGAGGTCGAGGACGAACAGGGGGACGCCGAGCGCGTCGGCGCGGACGCGGGCGTCGTCGGCGTATCCGGCGAGGGAGAAGTAGACGCACCCGGTGGACTCCGTCATCGCCGTCAGCCACAGGCACTCCACGTCCCGGAGTGAGGCCGGGCGCACGGTGGGGTCCACCTGCGCCAGGATGCCGCGGGCGGCCAGGCCGATGCCGGACGGGGGCCGCTGGTCGGCGCGGCGGATGTCCCGGTAGCCGAGCCAGCGCAGATAGAGCGCGGCGGCGGTGACCGCGTCGCGCGCGGTGCGGATCGTGACGGGCTGGAACGCGGGCCGGTCCCGGGCGCCGGTGTCGACCATGGCGACGCTCGCGGCCGGTTGCGCCGGCGGTTCCTCCCCGGCGACGGGAATCCGCAGCAGGGTCCCGCACGGGCAGCCCAGCTCCGGGTACGGCCACTCGTCCAGACGCCCACAGGCCTCGCAGCGCACCGCGATCCAGTCCTCGTCCCAGACCCGGTGGTTCACGACCGTGGCCGCGCCGTGCGGATCCAGCGGCGGGGCGACGGGGGCACCGCAGACGCAGGGATAGGACGGCGCGGCATAGACGTGCTCACGTCGGCAGGCCGGACAGAGCACCGGCACGCTCTCGGACATGGGCCCCATCGTCCTCCTGGAAACCCCTGCTTGTCCGTCTCTTGACGGCCTTCGTGCCTCCACTTACATTTCTTCCAGATAGTAGAATCTAGTTTCCGCAATGCGGAACTTGACGCGGAACTCATTACGGAATTACTCACCGCGGGGCGCGACGGTGAAGCGAATCCGACAGCCGAAGCAGGAGTACTCCATGGCTCGTATGACCGCTGCCCGCGCGGCAGTCGAGATCCTCAAGCGCGAGGGCGTCAGCGACGCGTTCGGCGTCCCCGGCGCGGCGATCAACCCCTTCTACGCCGCCCTCAAGGCCTCCGGCGGTATCCACCACACCCTCGCCCGCCATGTCGAGGGCGCCTCGCACATGGCCGAGGGCTACACCCGCACCCGCCCCGGCAACATCGGCGTCTGCATCGGCACCTCGGGCCCGGCAGGCACCGACATGATCACCGGCCTCTACTCCGCGACCGGCGACTCGATCCCGATCCTCTGCATCACCGGCCAGGCCCCGACCTCGGTGATCCACAAGGAGGACTTCCAGGCTGTCGACATCGCCTCCATCGCGGGACCGGTGACGAAGATGGCGGTCACCGTCCTGGAGGCCGCCCAGGTTCCCGGCGTCTTCCAGCAGGCCTTCCACCTGATGCGCTCGGGCCGCCCAGGCCCGGTCCTCGTCGACCTGCCGATCGACGTCCAGCTCACCGAGATCGAGTTCGACCCGGAGACGTACGAGCCGCTGCCGGTCTACAAGCCGGCCGCGACCCGCCCCCAGATCGAGAAGGCGCTCGCGATGCTCAACGTCGCCGAGCGCCCGCTGATCGTCGCCGGCGGCGGTGTCATCAACGCCGACGCGGCCGAACTCCTCGTCGAGTTCGCCGAGTTGACCGGTATCCCGGTCGTCCCCACCCTGATGGGCTGGGGCGCCCTGCCCGACGACCACGAACTGAACGCCGGCATGGTCGGCCTCCAGACCTCGCACCGCTACGGCAACGCGACCTTCCTGGAGTCCGACTTCGTCCTCGGCATCGGCAACCGCTGGGCCAACCGCCACACCGGCAGGCTGGACGTCTACACCGCCGGACGCACCTTCGTCCACGTCGACATCGAGCCCACCCAGATCGGCCGGATCTTCGCCCCCGACTACGGCATCGCCTCCGACGCCAAGGCGGCGCTGGAGCTCTTCGTGGCGGTGGCAAGGGAGTCGAAGGCGGAAGGCAGCCTGCCCGACCGCTCCGCCTGGGCGGCCTCGGCGCAGGAGAAGAGGTCAACTCTCCAGCGCCGTACGCACTTCGACGACATCCCGATCAAACCGCAGCGCGTCTACGAGGAGATGAACAAGGCCTTCGGCCCGGAGACCCGGTACGTCTCCACGATCGGCCTCTCGCAGATCGCCGGCGCCCAGATGCTGCACGTCTACCGCCCCCGCCACTGGATCAACTGCGGCCAGGCGGGCCCCCTCGGCTGGACCATCCCGGCCGCGCTCGGCGTCGCCAAGGCCGACCCCGAGGCGTCCGTCGTCGCGCTCTCCGGCGACTACGACTTCCAGTTCATGATCGAGGAGCTGGCGGTCGGCGCCCAGCACCGCATCCCGTACGTCCATGTCCTGGTGAACAACGCCTACTTGGGCCTCATCCGGCAGGCACAGCTCGGCCTGGACATCAACTTCCAGGTCAATCTGGAATTTGAGAACATCAACTCGCCGGACCTGGGCGTCTACGGCGTCGACCACGTCAAGGTCGTCGAGGGCCTGGGCTGCAAGGCGATCCGGGTCACCGACCCCGCCGAACTCGGCACCGCCTTCGAGCAGGCGAAGAAGCTCGCCGCGGAGTTCCGGGTGCCGGTCGTCGTCGAGGCGATCCTGGAGCGCGTCACCAACATCTCGATGAGCCGGACGAACGACATCGGCCAGGTGGTGGAGTTCGAGGAACTCGCGACCGAGCCCGGCCACGCACCGACATCGATCAGGACGTTGAAGGTCTGAGACGCGGGAGGAGAGGGGGCCGTCCTGAGGGACGGCCCCCTCTTTTGTGTGGCCGTGTTGTCGATCGCCGGCTCACCGGTCGTGGTGTTCCGACAGCCCCGGCCAGTCCTCCGGACCGCCGCCCTGCCACTCGATCAGGTCGCTCTCCTCGACCTCGATCCGGTCCAGGTCGGCCAGCCGCAGGATCTCGACCACGTCGTCCAGGTGGGAGGCGAGGCCGAGCGTCTCGTCGCCGGTGGTGACCCGGCGGGAGCCGTCCAGGGCCGGGGGGTGGACCACGATGTGCGGAAACTCCGTCGGTGGATGTGTCATGCGTCAAGGCTCCTGCGCGTACGGCGGATCCGCACCCGGAAACGCCGAAGAGCGCCGTGTCCGGCGCTCTTCGTGGTGGCCGTCCGACGGCGCGAGGCTGGGTGCGACAGGACGTTCGCGCCGCCGGACGGGGTCATGGGGCGGGGTGTTCCGGGTCGGTGTCTCGGCTGGGACCGCGGCGGTCGCGACGGAACCGGGGGCTCTTTCTCTCAGGTCGAGAAGGAGGCCCCGGGACCTTCACCACCGCACTGGCTCGCACTCCGCCGCGGTCCTGGCCCCGCCCGCGCGGTGCCGACGACCACCCCTCATCCGGGTCGTCCGGCACACACGGGCCGTCTGTTGGTTTTCTCGGTCCGGCATGATTCCGGGCGGCGCCACCGCCTGGGCGCGACAGGACAGTTGTCAGCGACGGCGCCGCCCGGAAGTCTCAGAGTCGCGCGCCGGAGAGGCGCTCGACGGCGCGCAGCAGCGCCGAGTGGTCGAGGCCGCCGTCGCCCTGCGCCCGCAGGGACGCGACCAGTTGGGCCACCACCGCGCCGACCGGGAGGGCCGCGCCGACGTTGCGGGCCGCGTCCGTGACGATGCCCATGTCCTTGTGGTGCAGGTCGATCCGGAAGCCCGGCTTGAAGTCGCGGTTGAGGAAGTTGTCCTTCTTCCGCGTCAGCACGGTCGAGCCCGCGAGCCCGCCGTTGAGGACGTCGAGAGCCGCCGCCAGGTCCACGCCCGACTTCTCCAGGAAGACCACGGCCTCCGCGCACGCCTGGATGTTCACGGCGACGATCAGCTGGTTGGCGGCCTTCACGGTCTGGCCGGAGCCGTGCGGACCGCACAGGACGATGGTCCTGCCGAGCGCGTCGAGGACCGGCCGCGCCTCGTCGAAGTCGGCCCGGTCGCCGCCGACCATGATGGACAGCACGGCCTCGATCGCACCGGCCTCACCGCCGGACACGGGGGCGTCCAGGACCCGGATTCCCTTGTCCGCAGCCGCCTTTGCCAGGTCGACCGAGGTCTGCGGGGTGATCGACGACATGTCGATCAGCAGAGCGCCGGCGCGCGCGTTCTCCAGGATGCCGTCCGGGCCGTAGGCGATGGCCTCGACCTGGGGGGACGCGGGCACCATCGTGATCACCACGTCGGCGTCGCGCACGGACTCGGCGATGGAGCCGGCCGCGCTGCCGCCGGCGGTGGCCAGGCGGTCCAACTTGTCCTGCTCCAGGGTGAATCCGGTGACGTCGTACCCGGCCTTGAGCAGGTTCTCGGACATGGGGGAGCCCATGATGCCGAGGCCTATCCAGGCGATCTTGGGGAGCTTGCTCATCGGAAGTGCCTTTCGGTGAAGGTCAGTTGGGCAGCCAGGCGAAGGCCTCGGCGCTCGGGCGGTCGCCGGGCTTGTACTCCAGGCCCACCCAGCCGTCGTAACCGGCTTTCCTCAGCTGGTCGAGGAGGTCTTCGAGCGGGAGCGTGCCGGTGCCGGGGGCGCCGCGGCCCGGGTTGTCCGCGATCTGCACATGGCCGGTCCTGGCCGCGAACTCCTCGATCACCGACGGGAGTTCCTCACCGTTCATGGACAGGTGGTAGAGGTCCATGAGGAAGCGCGCGTTGCCCAGGCCGGTCGCGGCGTTCACCTTGTCGACGATTCCCACGGCGGCGGGGGCGCTGACGAGCGGGTAGAGCGGTGACTCGGGCTTGTTCAGCGCCTCGATCAGGAGGATCGCGCCGATCCGGTCGGCCGCGCGGGCCGCCAGGACCAGGTTCTCCAGCGCGAGCGCGTCCTGCTCGGCCGGGTCGACGCCCGCCACGCGGTTGCCGTAGAGCGCGTTGAGTGCCGTGGCGCCGAGCGAGCCCGCGAAGTCGGCGGCGACATCGATGTTCGCGCGGAACCGCTCCGACTCCTCGCCCGGGATCGACAGGGCGCCGCGGTCCGGTCCCGGCAGCTGTCCGGCGTAGAAGTTCAGCCCGGTGAGCTGGACGCCCGCGTCCTCCAACGCCCGCTTGAGGGCGTCGAGTTCGGACTGCGCGGGGGTGGGGGAGTCGACCCAGGGCCACCACAGCTCGACCGCGGTGAAGCCCGCCGCTGCCGCTGCCGCGGGGCGTTCCAGGAGCGGGAGTTCGGTGAAGAGGATCGACAGGTTGACGTTGAAGCGCTGGTCGTCGAATCCCATGGGGTCGCGCTCCCTTCCGTGTCGAGGTTCTGGATTGCTATTCCGTATAGTGGAAGTTTGTTTCTGCTCAATGGAAGATTGCCGTCGGGTGTCGGTGCTTGTCAAGGGGTGAAACGCCGGAGCCCGCCGGCAGTGCCCTGGTGTCCAGCGGCGCGGGACGGGACCGGAAGGCGCGCAGGCCGCGGCGGCCACCGCGGCCGTACGGACGGCGAGGCTCGTCGCCTGCGGCCGGGGCCCGCTCACCGCCGCGCACGGTGCCGCGCTCGACGCGTATCTCGCGACCGGCGAGGAGCCACCGCCGGACGTGCTGCTTCCACGCGACTGGCGAGGGCGCTTCCCTGCTCGCGGGAGGCGCCGCCGGCCGGTCTCCCGGTCCGTTAGGGTCGGATCCCGGCGCCGGTGGTCCTCTCCCCGTCGGCACGACGGCAGAGAGATGTGGGGCGCGATGCGACTGAGAGTCGAGTTCACCACCGAACCCTTCGACCTCGACGAGGCCCCCGCGCATGCGCTGGTCGCCAGGGAGGTCATCGAGGCTGCGGAGCTGGATGCCGTGGACGTCGGGCCGTTCGGCAACACGGTCGAGGGGGGCGCCGACGCGGTGCTCACCGCCGTCGACGCGCTGCTGCGCAGGACCCTGGAGGCGGGCGCCACCCGGATCTCGCTCCAGCTCAACGTGATCGGCGAGGGTGACCGGTGACCGGCATCGGGGACGAGCCCTTCATCACGGCCGTGAAGCCGCTGGTCGACGCGATGGGCGGCGAGCTGGTCCCGCCCGACGAGGCCGGCCCCGACGACGTCGTGCTCGCCTGGGAGGGCGCCGACGTGGTCGCCGTGCGCCTGCCGCAGCTCGCGGACTCGCTGGACCACATCCTGGCCGCCATGGAGCGCAAGAAGGGCAAGCCCCTCGCGGACCTGGACCGCAAGGCCAAGCAGGAGGTCGTACGGATACTGGAGGCGCGCGGCGCCTTCTCCGTACGGCACGGTGTGGAGACCGTCGCGAGCGCCCTCGGGGTCAGCCGGTTCACCGTGTACAACTACCTGAACCGCGAGAAGGAGAGCTGAGCCCCTCCCGCTTGTTACCCCGAATTTTCAACAAAGTGTTGACGTGGTGTTGCCGGGGGGCGTTAGCTACTGCCAGCCCGATCAGCACAAGGCCACGGAGGTTCCCGTGACGTCGACTTCCACGCCGCCGGGTCTCGCCCGGTTCAACACCCTGGAGGACCACGCGGCCTTCGCCGCCCTCCTGGAGGTGTGCGCATCCACGGCGTGGACCCGGCGACTGCTCGCTGCCCGCCCGTACGCCGGACCCGAGGACCTCTACGCCGAGAGCGACGCCGCGATGGCGGACCTGACGGCCGAGGACCTCGGCGAGGCGATGGCCGGCCACCCGCCGATCGGCCGCCCCAAGCCCGGCGACCCCACCTCCGCCCGCGAACAGCGTGGCATGGCGGGCGCCTCCGAGGAGCTCAAGGCGGAGATGCTCGATCTCAACCTGGCGTACCAGGAGAGGTTCGGCCATGTCTTCCTGATCTGCGCCACCGGCCGCACCGGCGAGCAGATGCGCGACGCGGTCAGGGAACGGATCGGCAACGCGCCGGAGCGGGAACGCGAGATCGTCCGCACCGAGTTGGGGAAGATCAACCGCATCCGGCTGGCCAAGCTCGTAGAGGAAGAAGCGGTATGAGCAGCAGCACCACCGCCTCGGTGTCCACGCACATCCTGGACACCTCCGTCGGTCGCCCCGCCGAGGGCGTGGCCGTCCAACTCGCCGCCCGCAGTGGCACGTTGGCGGACTGGCAGGCACTCGGCGGTTCCGCGACCGACGCGGACGGGCGGTGCAAGGACCTCCCGGCGCTGCCGGCGGGCACCACACACGTACGGCTCGACTTCGCGGTGGAACCGTACTTCGAGCGTTCAGACGACAAGCAAGCCGATACGCAGCAGGACGCCCCCGCGAATCGGGACAGCGGTGCGAGCGGAGTGTTCTTCCCGGAGGTGGCGATCACGTTCGCCGTCGAGCCTGGTGAGCACTACCACGTACCGCTGCTGCTCAACCCGTTCGGCTACTCCGTATACCGAGGGAGCTAGCTATGCCAACCATCCTGGGACAGAACCAGTACGGCAAGGCCGAGAACCGAGTCGTCAGGATCACGCGGGACGGCGCCACCCACCACATCAAGGACCTCAACGTGTCCGTGTCGCTGAGCGGCGACATGGACGAGGTCCACTACTCCGGCTCGAACGCCAACGTGCTGCCGACCGACACCACCAAGAACACGGTGTACGCGTTCGCCAAGGAGCACGGCATCGAGTCCGCCGAGCAGTTCGGCATCCACCTCGCCCGGCACTTCGTGACCAGCCAGGAGCCGATCAAGAACGCGCGGATCCGGATAGAGGAGTACGCCTGGGAGCGCACGACAGGGGGCCACTCCTTCGTCCGCAAGGGCCAGGAGACCCGGCTCACCCAGATCACCTACGACGGCCGGAACTGGGAAGTCGTCTCCGGGCTCAAGGACTTGACGGTCCTCAACTCGACGGACTCCGAGTTCTGGGGCTACGTCAAGGACAAGTACACGACGCTGCCCGAGGCGTACGACCGCATCCTCGCGACCGAGGTCTCCGGGCGCTGGCGCTTCAACTGGTCCGACGACGCACAGGAGATGCCGGACTGGGAGGAGTCCTACGAGCGGACGAAGCAGCACATGCTCCAGGCCTTCGCCGAGACCTACTCGCTCTCGCTCCAGCAGACCCTGTACCAGATGGGTTCGCGGATCATCGACAACCGCGACGAGATAGACGAGGTCCGCTTCTCGCTCCCCAACAAGCACCATTTCCTTGTGGACCTGGCGCCGTTCGGGCTGAAGAACGACAACGAGGTGTACTTCGCCGCCGACCGCCCCTACGGCCTGATCGAGGCGACCGTCCTGCGGGACGGCTGCACGCCGAGCATCCCGGTGGATGTAACCAACCTCTGACGCGAACTCGGCACAGAATCAAGGAAGTTGGGACGAACGATGGTAACGATGGTTCAGCGCGTCGTCATCGAGAACTGCGCGATCGCGACGGTGGACGCCGCCGACACCGAGTACGCCACCGGGTATGTCGTCATCGCCGGCAACCGCATCGAGTCGCTCGGTGCGGGCAGGGCGCCCGAGGGGCTCACGGATGTGGTCCGGCGCATCGACGCGAGCGGTCACCTGGTGACCCCCGGCCTGGTCAACACCCACCACCACTTCTACCAGTGGATCACCCGGGGCCTGGCCACCGACCACAACCTCTTCGACTGGCTCGTCGCGCTGTACCCGACCTGGGCGCGCATCGACGAGCCGATGGTCCGCGCCGCCGCGCAGGGCTCCCTCGCGATGATGGCGCGCGGCGGGGTGACCACCGCGATGGACCATCACTACGTCTTCCCGAAGGGCTCCGGCGACCTCTCCGGTGCCATCATCGGCGCCGCCCGCGAGATGGGCGTCCGCTTCACCCTGGCCCGCGGTTCGATGGACCGCAGCGAGAAGGACGGCGGGCTGCCGCCCGACTTCGCCGTGGAGACCCTGGAGGGTGCCCTCGCCGCGACCGAGGCGACGGTACGGGAGCACCACGACGCCTCCTTCGACGCGATGACCCAGGTGGCCGTGGCCCCCTGCTCACCGTTCTCCGTCTCGACCGAACTCCTCAAGCAGGGCGCCGAGTTGGCCCGCCGGCTCGGGGTACGGCTGCACACGCACGGCTCGGAGACGGTCGAGGAGGAGCAGTTCTGCAAGGAGCTGTTCGGTATGGGCCCGACCGACTACTTCGAGTCCACCGGCTGGCTCGGTGAGGACGTATGGATGGCGCACTGCGTCCACATGAACGACTCCGACATCGCCGCCTTCGCTCGGACGAAGACCGGTGTCGCCCACTGCCCCTCGTCCAACGCCCGGCTCGCGGCCGGTATCGCCCGGGTCCCCGACATGCTCGCCGCCGGCGTCCCGGTCGGCCTCGGCGTCGACGGCACCGCGTCCAACGAGTCCGGCGAACTCCACACCGAACTCCGCAACGCGCTTCTCATCAACCGCCTCGGCGCCCACCGGGAAGCGGCCCTCAACGCCCGCCAGGCGCTGCGCCTCGGAACCTTCGGCGGCGCCCAAGTCCTGGGCCGCGCAAGCGAGATCGGCTCCCTGGAGCCCGGCAAGCTGGCCGACCTGGTGCTGTGGAACCTGGACACCCTGGCACACGCCTCGATCGCCGACCCGGTGACCGCGCTGGTCTTCGGCGCGGCGGCCCCGGTCACCGCGTCGTTCGTGAACGGCCGTCAGGTCGTCGAGAACAACCGCCTGTTGCACGTCGACGAGGACGCCATCGCCCGGGCGACACGGGAAGAGGCCCGGCGGCTGGCACGGATCGCCGCACAGGGCTGACCAGTTGACCGGCCGGTCGCCCGGTCGCCCGGTCCAAGATCTCCGGTTGAGGGGGACGGCCCTCACCCGGTGGCCGTGGCCGGGGCGTGCACGGACGTGTGCGCCCCGGAACGGCCTTGCGCAGCAGACACAGGAGACACCCCGCACCGGTCGGCTGTTCCCCTGCAGCGTCGGCGAGTCACTGTGAACTCCCCTGCCACACCATGAGGTTGGCGAACAGCTCGGCCTGCTCGATCGCGTCGTCGAGGGCATGGTGGGTGTGCCGCCGCCGGGACAGCAGCTCGCGTGGCATGGTGCCCTTGGCGACAGCACGCAGCGGCAGCCCGGCCTTCGTCGCGTAGAGCGTCTTCATGTCGAGGCAGCCGGAGTGCCCGAAAGGGCTCGCGCCGGTGAAGCGGATCAGGTACCAGTACAGGAACATCCAGTCGTACGACGCCGGGTAGCCGCACATCACCGGCTGGGCGCCCACGGCGACTTCGCGTACCCAGCTGCTGAACTCGGCGAGCGCGACGCCCGGTTCCGCACCCTCGCGCCCGAGGCGCTCCCGGTCGAGCCCGCTCACCGCCAGCGCCTCCGGCACGAACTCCTCGCCGATCGGCCGCAGTTCACGGTAGAAGGTCAGCTTCTCCGGGTCCGCCGCGGTGAACCCGCCGGCGTCCTGCGTCCCGGCCACGGCCGCGCCGAGGCTCAGCATGGAGTACGGGCCCGGGATCGGGCCGTCGGCTTCGATGTCGACGGAGATGTACAGGCTGGGCTTGACGCGTCGTACGGCCATGGGTCGGAGCATCGCAGGTGGACGGGGTGGTTCGCACCCGGATTCAGCCGCCCAGGACCGCCCGGCAGGGCATGGCCTCGGGGAGTCGGCCCGTGAAGTACGACCGGGGCGGGACACCCATCAGGGCCCGGAAGTCGGACGTCATGTGGGACTGGTCGTAGTAGCCGGTGACCGCGGCGAGTTCGGCCCAGGAGACTTCGGTGGCGTGGGCCACCACCGCGCGCACCCGGTTGATACGGGCGTAGTGCTTGGGGGAGAGACCGACCCCCTCGGTGAAGAGATTGCGCAACTGCCGTTCGCTGACCGCGAGTTCGCGGGCGACGGCAGGTACCGGGCCGGGGAGGTGGCCGGTGCGGATCGACATCGCGTCGACACCGGCCCGGACGAGTTCGGCGCGCGCGGAGTCCGCGACGGCGGAAAGGCGTGCGGGGACGATCTCCGTGAGTCGCGCGACCGCCGCCTCGGGCTCCAACCCGTGCAGCTCCGCTGCCAGTTGGCGGGCGGCCCGGCCGGGCAGCTCGCCCAGGGGCATGGCCCGGCCGACGAGATCGATGGCCGGAACGCCCAGCAACGGCCGGGTCGTGCCCGGCGTCAGCCGCAACTCCGCGCAGGACACGAGGTGTTTGGCCGCGTGGTAGGTGGCCCGGACCCGCGGTCCGACGACGAGGACGCTGCGGCGGCCGTTCTCCTCCACGCGGACCACCAACTTCGTCGCCGCGTCCGGGAGGTGGACGAACGGCTCCACCGGGAAGCGGTTCACGGTCAGGTCGGCGATGCGCGAGACCCAGGGGCGCAGCTCGTCCGGCAGGGGCAACTCCCGTTCGGACACGTCGGCGTTCGTCACCCCTCCACGGTAAGCGCGCCACCGGCCCGCACCGGGCCCCCGAACGTGCCGGAATCTCCTAGAACCGAAGGCCCCTGCCCGCCCACCGTAGAGGTCATGATCCTAGTGACGGGTGCCACGGGCACCATCGGCAGTGAGGTCGTACGACAGCTCGTGGCGCGCGGCGAGAAGGTGCGCGCCCTGACCCGGGACCCCGAGAAGGCCCGGATTCCCTCGGGGGTGGAGCCGGTGCGGGGCGGTCCCGCCGACCGGGCCTCCGTGGACGCGGCGCTGACCGGCGCCGAAGTCGCCTTCCTGGTGGGCGTGTTCGGACCGGACGACGCGGAGCACGACCGGGGCCTGGTCGAGGCCGCGCGGGCAGCGGGTGTGCGCCGGATCGTGAAGCTCTCCGGCATCGGCACCGGCGACCCCGCCATCGGACCGGTCGGCGGCTGGCACGTAGCCGGTGAACAGGCGGTGCGGGACAGCGGGTTGGAGTGGACGATCCTGCGCCCCTCCGCCTTCGCCTCGAACACGCTCGGCTGGGCGGCCTCCGTACGGGCGGGCACCCCGCTGCCGAACACGAGCGGCACCGGCGGCCAGGGGGTCGTCGACCCGCGTGACGTGGCCGAGGTGGCGGTGGCCGCGCTGCTCGACCCGGGCCACTCGGGGCGGACCTACACGCTGACCGGACCCGAGGTGCTGAGGGTGCCGGACCAGGCCGCCGTGCTGGCCGAGATCCTGGGGCGCGCCGTCGAGGTGCGCGACCTGTCCTCGGCCGAGGCGCGTGAGTATCTGCTCGGTCTCGGCTACAGCGACACGTTCGTCGACGCCTCCGAGATCAGCAGGGAGTTCGTCCGGAACGGCGGCAACGAGGTCGTCACCGAGGAGGTGCGGGAGGTCCTGGGCCGCCCGCCGCGCACCTATCGGGAATGGGCCCAGGACCACAGGGCGGCGTTCGGGGCGGAGTTCGGGCAGGGGTGACCCGAGCCGCTGCGGGGGCGTCAGTCGCGCCGCCCCCGCAGCACCCCCGCCGCCAGGACCAGCGCCCCCACGGCGATCAACGCCGCGACCCGGAACGCCAGTTGGTACCCCGCCGCGGTCGCCGGGATCAACTCCGCACCCCTGGCGACCAGTCCGTCGGTCCGGCCCGCCGCCAGTGTCGACAGCACCGCGAGCCCCAGTGAACCGCCCACCACCTGCGTGGTGTTGAAGAGCCCGGAGGCCAGCCCCGCGTCCTCCTCCATCGCCCCCGACATGGCGAGCCCGGTCAGCGCGGGCATCGCGGCGGCGAACCCGGCGGCCAGCAGGAGCAGTGGCGGCAGGACGTCGGCGACGTACGAGCCGTCGGCGGGGGCGCGGCTCAGCAGGCCCATGCCCGCGACGATCAGGACCAGCCCGGCCAGCAGCACCCGGTACGCGCCGAAACGGCCGATGGTCCGTGCCGACAGGCCCAGCATCAGTACCCCGATCGCGACCGGGGCCGGCAGGAACGCCGTGCCGGTGAGCAACTCGCTGAAGCCCAGGACACGTTGGACGTACAGCGCGCCGATGAACTGGAAGCCGAACATGGTGCCGATCATCAGGATCTGCACGGCGTTCGCCCCGGTCAGCAGCCGGGAGCGGAACAGCCGCAGCCGCAGCAGCGGGCGCGCGGCCCGGGCCTGGCGGACGGTGAACGCCACGAAGAGGGCCAGGGCGAGGGCGGCCAGCAGCAGGGTGGCGGCGAGGGAGCGGTCGCCGGTGCCGACGATGACGTACACCGTGAGCATCAGTGCGCCGGTGACCAGCGCGGCCCCCGGATAGTCGGCGCCCCTGCCGAGTCCGGCGCCCTGCTCCGGCGCGAGGACGCGGACGGCCGCGAACCACGCCACGATCCCGATCGGCAGGTTGATCAGGAAGATCCAGTGCCAGTTCAGGGCCTGGGTCAGCGCCCCGCCGAGGAAGGTGCCGAGGGCTCCGCCGCCGGCGCCGACCGCGCTGAACACCGCGATCGCGCGGGCCAGTTCACGCGGCTCGGGGAAGAGCGCGAAGAGCATCCCGAGGACGACCGCCGAGGCCATCGCCCCGCCGACGCCCTGCACCGCCCGGGCCGCGATCAGCATCCCCTGACTCGTCGCGACCCCGCACAGTACGGAGGCCGCGGTGAACACGGCGATCCCCGCCGTGAACATCCGCTTGCGGCCCACCAGATCACCCAGCCGGCCGACGAGGAGCAGCAGTCCGCCGAACGGGATCAGATAGGCGTTCACGACCCAGGCGAGCCCCGGCCCCGAGAACCCGAGGTCGCGCTGGATCGCCGGCATGGCGACCGTGACGATGTTGCCGTCCAGGATCGTCATCAGCGTCCCCGCGCACAGGACGACGAGGGACGCCCAGCGGGAGTACGTTCGTTCCAGCCCTTGCGGCGGTGCCTCTGACAGGGTCGACATGGCTCGTGGCCTCCATTGTTCTCCGTTGCACCCATAGGTGCACGACTTGTAACGGGGACCATCGTGGGGAACCATGGAGGGCGGCAGAAGGAGGCACTTCGATGTCCCAGGGGAACACCGGTGTTACCGCCCAGGTCGTGAACGCGCACGCCTGCCCGGTGCGCGAAGTTCTTGACAGGGTGGCCGGCAAATGGAGCGTGCAGATCCTGGTCGCGGCGGCCCACGGCCCGATCCGCTTCACCGAGTTGGAGCGCAGCATCGAGGGCATCAGCCGCCGCATGCTGACCCTGACGCTGCGCAACCTGGAGCGCGACGGACTCGTCACCCGCACCGTCTTCCCGACCGTGCCACCCAAGGTCGAGTACCAACTCACCCCGGTGGCCCAGGAGTTGCACGAGACACTGCAACGCCTCACGGACTGGGCGGAGCGCAACCGCGTCCACATCGCCGAGTCACGCGCGGCCTACGACACCGAGCACGGGCCCGAGTGACGGCGACAGCGCGCCCCGGCTCAGAGCCCGAACAGACCCGGATCGGTCGTCAACTGCTTGAAGTGCTCCCGCGGTCGGGCGACCAGCCGTCGTTCCTTGAGGTCGAGCAGCCCGCCGACCGACGCGACCTCCGCGGAGACCGTGCCGTCGGTCTTCGTGATCGACTGCGTGATCCGGAACGTCTTGCCCTCGCCCCACTCGAAGACACAGCTCACCTGGACCTCGTCGCCCGCGCGCAGCTCCCGCAGATAGCGGATCGTCGTCTCCAGGACGACCGGCCCGATCCCCTCGGCGAGCAACTCGGCCTGACCCACCCCCGCGGCCTGCAACAGCGCCCAGCGGGCATGCTCCGCGTACTGCAGATACACGCTCTGATTGAGGTGTCCCAGGGTGTCGGTCTCGTATCCGCGGACGGTCACCGGGACGGAAAACGGCTCGCTCACTGCGTTCCCTTCTCGCACTGACGGACGATCTGCCGCACCGATCTTGGCATGCCCCTCAGTTTCTTCGCGGTGAGGCCAGCAGGTAACTCGCCCCCGTACGCGGCTCGTTGTGCTCGCTCACCTGCCAGCCCGCCCGCTCCAGCGTCTCCGCGCAGGCGCGCAGCGCCGCCCTGTCCGGGTCGCGCACGGCGACGGCCTCGGGCTGCGGGGTCGCCCGCACCCGGTAGCCCTCCGTGTCGTCCCGCCCGGAGGGCCGGTGCCCGGCCGCCTCCAGGGCGAGCGCCGCGGCCTGCACCAGATGGGTGCGCTCCCAGCCGCACGGCCGGTCCACGGAGCCGTCCCGATTGGTCATCCGGCGCAGCTCCACCAGCCCCTGCCAGGCGCTGTGCACCTCACGGGTGCGGGCCGGACCGGTGTCCGCCGCGTCCTCGCCGCCGATCCGCGCGGCGAACACCCCGGCGGTCGCGGGCGCCTCCACGACGGGCTCGGCGACCTCCGGGACGGACTCCCGTATGCGATGCCCCGCCGGGGTCAGGAAGTGGTCGTGCGGCGGACGCGGATGCCGGAACGCCAGCCCCCGCTTCACCAGCGCGGCGAGCTGTGCCTCCGTACCCCGCAGCCGCCCGCTGACGGGATCGGCGGCGTCGATGACACGCCGCTGCGCGGCGGTCGGCGGTCGTGTCACGGCGTGCTCCTCCCCGCCGCGTCGACGGGTGTCCGCGGCTCATTCGAAGGCTACGACGGGGGTCTGACATTCCAGGCAGCGACGACCGGCCGCCCGTGCTCCGTGCCCAGCCGGCACAGCGTCCCGGTCGCCAGCTGGAACAGCGCCCCGTCCGACGGCGGCAGTCCGAGCCGCCGAGCGGTGAGGACCCGCAGGAAATGACCGTGCGCCACCAGCACCACCACGCCCTCGGTGTTGGCGAGTGCCGCGTCGACCTCGGCCAGCACACGGTCGGCGCGCCGCCCCACCTGCTCCGGGCTCTCCCCGGGATGATCCGGCGGCCCGGGCGCGACCCCGTCGGTGAACAGGAACCAGTCCGGCCGGGTGCGCTGGATCTCGACGGTCGTGATCCCCTCGTAGCCGCCGTAGTCCCACTCGCGCAGATCCGGGTCGATCCGTACGTCCGTCAGACCGATCAGCTCGGCGGTCTCCCGCGCCCGCTGCAACGGGCTGACGAACGCGGCGCCGACCCGGTGCGAACGGATCAGCGGCACCAGTCCGCGCGCCTCCGCCCGCCCCTTCTCGGTCAGCGGGACATCGGTCCAGCCGGTGTGCCGCCCCGACCGGGACCATTCGGTCTCTCCATGCCGTACAAGGAAAAGATCACCCATACCTCACAGGCTATGGGCCCACTGCTCCAGCGTCGCGAAATCGGTCTCGCGCAGACCCCTGCGCGGGTCCACCTTGAGGAGGAGCGCCGACCCGTCGTGGTGCGCCTCGACATGCCGTACGTCCAGGTCGGTGATCAGGTCGTCGACCCAGACGAAGGGGCGCCCGGCCGCCCAGGCCACGATCTGCCGGGTCTTCCAGTAGAGGCCGTCCGGGTCCTTGGTGAACAGTTGGGTGAACTCGATCACCGGCAGGTCGCCGGGGAGCCCGACCGCCGGCGCGATCAGCTCGTTGGCCTGGTGCATCCAGGTGGTGGCCCAGGCGGGCGCGTACGGCAGCGCAAGTATTCGCTCGCCGTGCCCCGGGTGCAGGCGCACCCGCAGCCCGCGCCGCAGCCGCCGGGAGCCCGGCCGCTGCTGGGCCGACCAGTTCGTCGGCCACAGCCGGTGGGTGACGTAGCCGCGGTGGCGCAGGAACCGGGCGCCGTACGGGTTCAGGGGACCGTCGACGTCGAGGAGCAGTAAGGGGCGGTCTGCCATGCGGAGGGGCTACCCAAGGCGATGCGCGGATATCTGCTACTGCCGATACCCGCCCAGGAAGCGCCCGATCCGGCCGATCGCCGCTTCGAGGTCGTCCGCGTACGGCAGCGTGAGGATGCGGAAGTGGTCGGGGGTGGGCCAGTTGAAGCCGGTGCCCTGGACCACCTGGATCTTCTCCCGGAGCAGCAGGTCCAGGACGAACTTCTCGTCGTCGTGGATCTTGTGCACCTTCGGGTCGAGCCGGGGGAACGCGTACAGCGCGCCCTTCGGCTTCACGCACGAGACCCCCGGGATCTCGTTGAGTTTCTCCCACACCACGTTGCGTTGTTCGTGCAGCCGCCCGCCCGGGACGGTCAGGTCGCGGATGGACTGCCGGCCGCCCAGCGCGGCCTGGATGGCGTACTGGGCGGGCGCGTTGGGGCACAGCCGCATGGAGGCCAGCATCGTCAGGCCCTCCAGGTAGTTCTTGGCGTGCTGCTTGGGGCCCGTCACCACCAGCCAGCCCGAGCGGAAGCCGGCCACCCGGTACGTCTTCGACAGGCCGCAGAAGGTGAGGACGACCAGGTCGGGGGCGAGCGCGGCGGCCGAGTGGTGCACGGCGTCGTCGTAGAGGATCTGGTCGTAGATCTCGTCGGCGAAGACCATCAGGCCGTGCCTGCGGGCGAGGTCGAGGACGCCCTCGACGATCTCCTTGGGGTAGACCGCGCCGGTGGGGTTGTTCGGGTTGATGATGACGACGGCCTTGGTGCGGTCGGTGATCTTCGCCGCCATGTCGTCCAGGTCGGGGTACCAGTCGGCCTGTTCGTCGCAGAGGTAGTGGACCGCCTTGCCGCCGGAGAGAGTCGTCACCGCCGTCCAGAGCGGGAAGTCCGGGGCGGGGATGAGGATTTCGTCGCCGTCTTCCAGCAGCGCCTGTACGGCCATGGAGACCAGCTCCGAGACGCCGTTGCCCAGGAACACGTCGTCGACGTCCACCTCCAGACCCAGGGTCTGGTAGCGCTGGGCGACCGCGCGGCGGGCGGAGAGGATGCCGCGCGAGTCCGTGTAGCCGTGGGCCTGGGGGAGCATCCGGATCATGTCCTGGATGATCTCCTCGGGCGCCTCGAAGCCGAAGAGCGCGGGGTTGCCGGTGTTCAGGCGCAGGACGCTGTGGCCCGCCTCCTCCAGTGCGTTGGCGTGCTCGATCACCGGTCCGCGGATCTCGTAACAGACCTCGCTGAGTTTGCTCGACTGCCGGAACTCCATTGCGCCCTCGCCCCATCGGCTTCGTGTGTTGCTTGGTTTTACCAAGTGTGAGCTTGGAAAGTCCAACAACATGTCTAGACTGCGTCGCATGTCACCTCGCCGAAGCTACGACCAGTACTGTTCCGCGGCCCGGGCCCTCGACCTCGTCGGCGACCGCTGGACCCTGCTGATCGTCCGCGAACTCCTCGCCGGCCCGCGCCGCTACACGGATCTGCACGCCGATCTGCCGGGTGTCAGCACGGACGTACTCGCCTCACGGCTGAAGGACATGGAGCGGGACGGGCTGACGACGCGGCGGCGACTGCCGCCGCCCGGCGCCGCCTACGTCTACGAACTCACCGGGCGGGGGCGGGAGTTGCTGCCCGTGCTGCAGGCCCTCGGCGCCTGGGGCGCGCCCGAGTTGGGGGAGCGGCGGCCCACTGACGCGGTGCGTGCGCACTGGTTCGCGCTGCCGTTGCTGCGAGCGCTGGAGGGCGAGGGGCTGGTCGAAGTCCGGCTGGAAGAGGGGGAGTTCCATGTATGGGCAGGGGCGGCGGGGGAGGGCGAGGTCTACGGCGAAGGGCCCGCGCCCCGGGAACCCGACGCCCGGCTCGTGCTCGGCGTCGACACCTGTACGGCCGTCGCACAAGGGGAGTTGAGCCTTGCCGACGCGGTGCGCGCCGGACGCGTCGACGTGAGCGGCGACGGAACGCTCGCCAAGGCCCTGCGGGAGGCCTGACATGGCAGAAGGCCCGCCAGGGGCGGGCCTTCTGATGAGACGTCACATCGCCGGTGGCACCCGGCGCGGCCGTCCCGACCCGCGCGTCAGCGCATAGCCGCCGATGCCCGCGAGCGCGGCCAGCACACCGCCCACGGCGGTCCACACCCAGCGGTCCGACCACCAGCCCGACGACCAGCCTCCGTCGGGCTCGATGCTCGACAGCGCGGCCGACGTGGACGACGAACTGTCCTCGTCCGACGTCGACTTGACCGCGATCCCCGGTGTCAGCGGCTCCGCCAGCGAGCCGTCCACCGCCGCCGAACCGCCGATGTCCTTGGAGTCCACCCGCAGTTCGGTGCTCACCGGCTGGCCCAGGTCCGAGGACTGGAGATCCACGACCGTCAGCCGGACGTAATACGTGCCGGGCAACGGGTCGTTGGCCCACTGCTCCGACCAGGCACGGACCGTGCGCAGCGTGCACGCCAGGTCCAGAGAGCCGGTGCCCTGCGCGGCGGTGCGCGTCGCGGCCCCGTACTGACAGGCCTGGCGGCGCCGCAGTCCGTCGTAGACATCGAGCTGCCAGGTCTCGCCCGCGTGTGTGTCCGGGAGCTTCACCGTCGCCTTGACGGTGGGGCGTTGACCGGCGTCCGCGGCGAACGACCAGTACAGGTAGTCACCCGCGGAGCCGGTCGCGGTGGCCTGCTGACCCTGGTCGAGTTCCGTGGCCGTACGGAAGGAGGTGCCGGCCTGGGTGGGCGCCGAGCTGTCGTCGGAGGAGGAGGGGCTCGCGGAGGGCGAGGAGTCCGCCGTCGCGGGGCCCGCGGCCAGTCCGGTCATGAGCAGTGCGACGCTCAACACACGTGTGATCCGCATCAGTTGGTCCTCCAGACCGCGAGACGCCAGCGCGACAGCCAGCCCCAGAGCAGACCCGCCACGAAGCCGGTCAGCACGAGCGCGCCGAGCAGCCACCAGCCGCGGCCGAGGCCGAAGGAGGCCACGTCGCTCGCCTTGCTGGGCGCGTCCACGACGTCCACGGTCAGTTCCAGGGGCAGACCCGGTGTGGTCTTCACCCCGGAGGCGGCCGAGAAGGAGTTGGTGACCTGGAGACACACGGTCTCCGCCGGTGCGTTGTCGTCGTCGCTCTCGGCCTTCGGGTAGCGCAGCCCGGTGGAGATGACGTCCGTACGGCCGTTGCCCGTGCCCTCGCCGCGCACGATCTCACGGCCGTGCACGGTGACCGCCCGCAGCAACACCCCGTAGTCCGGGTTCACTTGGCGGTCCGCGCCTACGCTCACCGAAGCGCGCAGCTCCTGGCCGGGGTCGACGTCCACGCGGTAGAAGCGCTGCTTGCCGAACTCCTCGCGGTCCGTGTAGAGACCGGACTTGAGGGTCGGGGCGCTGGAGCACTGGGCGGCGCCCTCGGTGGCCACCGGAGTCACCACGGGGTCGGCCGCGCGGTCCACCAACTGGCCCACGCGGTCGGAGAGTTCCTCCTTGTGCTGCACGGACGTGTACGTGCCGCCGGTCGCGTCCGCGATACAGCTGAGCTGGTCTCGGGTCTTGGCGTCCGGCACCAGGCCCAGGGTGTCGATGGTCAGGCCGATGCCCTTGGCCGCGATCTCGCGGGCCACCTCGCACGGGTCCAGCGGCTGGCAGGTGTCCTCGCCGTCGCTGATCAGGACGATACGGCGGGTGCCGTCACCGCCGTTCAGGTCGTCCGCCGCCTTCAGCAGCGCGGGCCCGATCGGCGTCCAGCCGGTGGGCTGGAGCGTCGCCACCGCGGTCTTGGCCTCGGTGCGGTCCAGGGTGCCCACCGGGTAGAGCTGCGCGGTGTCCTTGCAGCCCGTCTTGCGGTCGTTGCCGTGGTAGTTGGCGCCCAATGTCCGGATGCCGAGCTGCACTTCCTCGGGTGTCGCGTCGAGTACCTCGTTGAACGCCTGCTTCGCCGCTGCCATCCGGGAGCCGCCGTCCATGTCCTTGGCGCTCATGGAACCGCTGACGTCCAGCACGAGTTCGACCTTGGGGGAGGCCGTGGAGTCCGTCTCGTCGGCGACCGCTCCGGCCGGGAAGGCGACCCCGGCCGTGAGGGTGGCGAGCAGGGCACAGATCCCCGCCGCCAGCCGTTGTCTTGTGATCATCGCCGGATCCTATTGATCAGATGGACCGGGCTCCAAAACGAGCGGGTTGGGCAGCGCGGTCCACTGGTCCCCGGGCTGCTCGGGCGACAGCCGCATCAGCGTCAACGCCTTGGTCGGCAGCGGCTGTCGGAGGAGCGCGAGGAGGTCGGGCGTCCGCTCCAGCTTCGGTACGACGGTCGCCAGCGCCGCCCTGAGCGCCGTACCGGAACCGGCCGTACCCGCGAGCGCGCCCGCCACCAGCGAGCCGAACAGCTTGCGGCGCAGGGTCGTTTCGTCATCGGTGACGATCCGTCCGCTCAGCCCCGGGACCGGGATCCCGTGCCGGGCAAGGCGTTTGGGGCTGACCCGGATGTCGGCGAGATCGCGGTAGACCAGGCGGACCGGGGCACCCGTCCGTGACAGCACCACCAGCAGGTTCTGACCGTGCGCCTCAAGAGCCACACCGGACTCCAGCAGACGCAGACCGACGACGAGGGCGAGACGCGTGAACTCGGCCAGCCAGACGGGCGATCGGGGCAGGTCGGTGGTCGCGAGGGCGGCCACCGGCAGCACCCGCTCGCCCGCCTCCGTGGCCGCGTACGTCTGCGGCGACTCCCGCAACACGGCGGCCAGATCGGGGGAGTCGGCGGTCGCCGCGCCGAGGGTACGGGTGACGTGCAACAGGCCGTCCGAGCGCGCCGCCAGGGTCTCCCCGAACGCCGACAGGGCCGCCGAAAGACCGATCGAGTAGACGGAGATGTCCCGCACCGAGGACGTCAGCCGGGCGCTCAGCGCGGTCTTGACGTGAGTGCCGTCCGCCAGGGCCAGCGTGCGCAGTGACATCAGCGGATGCGCGTCCACCGGAGCGTCCCCGGTGCGCTTGAGCACATGGGCCGCCTGCCACGGGTGCACCGGGATCAACAGCCGCCCCGCGTCCCGCAGTTCGTCCGGCCACTCGCCGGTCAGCAGACACTCCTCCGCCCGTACCGGCACCGATCCCAGCGCCACCACCGGCCGGTGCTCGGGCCCGTACGCGAGCTGCTCGGCCACCGAGAACCCGGGCCGGGAACGGCAGTTGGGGTGGAACGGATGCCCGTCCACGATCCGCTGCTCCCACTCCCAGTCGTGCTCCGGCCACTCCTCCGTGTGCGCGGGCTGGTTGGCCCGGGACAGCGCCAACGAGGCCACGCTGTGAGCGAGTTCGGCCGCGAAGGCCGTTCCGTGCGGCACGGTGAGATCGGTCATCAGTCGCGCCGGATCGTCGTAGGCCACGCCGTCGAGGTGGACGACGGTGACGTACGCGGCCGTCGCGTACGGATCGGCGGGCGGGCCGTGCAGCGTCCGGCCGTCGGAGAGCCGTAGGACCAGGCCCGGGGCCCGGCCGGTGATCCACGGCAGCGGCTCATGGGCGAGCGCCCGCCACAGCCGGGTGAGCACCGCCGCACGGGCGCCGGGCAGCTCGGCCGCGTACCGCTGCGGGAGGTCGGTCCGTACGGCGGCGAGTTCCTCGGCGACCTCGGCCTCGGGATGCAGGGGACGGTCCACGGTCGACTCCTCGGGTGCGGACGGGGCGTCAGGGTCGGTGACGACGAGAGACATACTGATCGCGATCGCAGGACACGGACTTAGGGAACGAATGCATCGCGTCGACTTCACACCTCCGGGCGCCGACACGGCGGAGCGTGCCGACGCGTACGCGGCGGCGCCCCTGCTCAACTGTCTGCTCCGGGAGGTGGCCCGGCCACTCCCGGATCCCGGGGAGCGACGGGTGTACCGGCTGCCGGGGAGTGGCCGGCTGCTGCGGGTGCGCGGCGAGCGGCGGCCCGCCGAGCCCGAGGTGTACGCGGACGGCGACTGGCACCGCGTCGCCCACACCGGACTCGTCGGACTCGTCGCCGAAGAGCTGCGCCGGCACACCGGAGTGGCCAACCACGAACTGCCCGCCGAGATGACCGACAGCCGTGACGTGGTCGCCGCGCTGCTCGGCGCGCGGGAGGGCGCGACGGCGCCCGACGACCCGTATCTCCGCTCCGAACAGTCCTTGATCACCGGCCATCCCTACCATCCCGCGCCCAAGGCCCGCGGCGGCGGCCCCGTCGCGGGCTGGCTGCCCTACGCCCCGGAGGCGTACGCCCGCTTCCCGCTGGTGCTGCTCGGGCTGCGCGAGGACGCCGTGGTCGAGGAGGGCGACACCTCGGCCCTGGACGCGCTCGGCGAGGCCCCGCCCGGCTACCGGCTGCTGCCCGCCCACCCCTGGCAGCTCGACCTCGTGGGCAAGGGGCTGACGCACGCCTTCGCCGACGGCCGACTGGTCCGGCTCGGCACGACCGCGGCCGAGGCCTGGCCGACGGCCGCGATCCGCACGGTGTACAGCCCCGTCGACGACCTGTTCCTCAAGTTCAGCCTGGACGTGCGGATCACCAACGACGTGCGCCGGCTCTGGCGCCACGACCTGCTGAAACTCCGGCGCACCGACACGGCCGTCCGGGACGCGTTCACGGCGCTGGGCGGCCCGGCCGGCTGGCTGAGCGACCGCGGCTACCGCACCGCCGACTTCGCCTTCGAGGAACTCGCCGTCCTGGTCCGCGACGGCCTGTGCGACCACGTTCTGCCCGGCACCACCCCGCTGCTCGCCGCGGCGCTGGTGGAGGGCTTCGACGGCAACCCGCTCGACGGTACGGCGGACCCGGCGGCCTGGTGGGAGGCGTATCTGCGGCAGGTCGTACCGCCCGCGCTGGACGCCTTCGCGGACCACGGCGTCGTACTCGAAGCGCATCTGCAGAACACGGTGGTCGTCGTCGACGGCGACGGAACGCCCGTGCAAGCGCTGTACCGGGACGCGGAGGGCGTGAAGCTGCTGTCGGACGTGGACCGGGCCGCCGGGTGGGAGCGGCTGGTGTACTGCCTGGTCGTCAACCACCTCGTCGAGGTGGCCGGAGTTCTCGCCGAACGCCACCCGAAGCTGGACCCCTGGCCCGCCGTCCGCGCCGAACTGGCCCGCCGCCACGACCTTCCCGAGGCCGCCGCGCTCCTCGCCTCGCCCACCCTGCCCGGCAAGACCAATCTGCTGTTGCGCTGGACCGGCGCGGACGGCGCCGACGCGCGCTATCTGCCGGTGCCCAACCCGCTGGCCGACTGAGCGGCGACGCGGGCCCCTTCTCGTTCCGTGGGTGGCGCTCGCCCGGAGTGATGGCAACGCCTGGAGAGATCCGAGCCTTGTTGGGCGAACCCCGGTGAGTTGATGCCGGTGGCTTCGGCCGCGGCGGGGGAACGGGTTTTTCTCCGCGTTCCCGACAGCGACTACGCGAGAGGTGTCCTTCACGTCCGCCGCCAAGTCCAGGCGATCAAGGGGAGTCTGCACTTCGCCCTGCCGTTTGCTCACCACGCGATTCGGCAACGCCATTGCGGTGAACACGTGGAACACCTACACCTGGAAGCCCGCGTCGGCCAAGGCCGGAATCATCCCGCCGCACGGTGGCCTGGGCGTTCCTCGTCGGCGATCACCCTCGGTTACTATTCTCACTTCATACCGGAGGCCTCCCCGGATTCTCCCCAGGGCTGATGGCGGGCAGTTCCACTCCTCGGCGCTCCCGGGCCGGCTGTGGATTGCAAGGCTGAAGAGTGAGGCGGTCGGAGGAAGTGCTGAGAGAGGTCACCGCGACCCGCTACATCGAGCCCCTGCGCTCCGGCGGTTCCGTCCCCGGAGTCGTCGAGGCCGACGACCTCGGCACCTACGTCGTCAAGTTCACCGGCTCCGCGCAGGGTCGCAAGGCACTCGTCGCCGAGGTCGTGGTCGGGGAACTCGCCCGCGCCCTGGGGCTGCGTTTCCCCGAACTCGTGCTCGTGCACTTCGATCCGGAGATCGCCGACGAGGAACCGCATCACGAGGTCCGGGACCTGCACCGCGCGAGCGCGGGCCTGAATCTCGGCATGGACTATCTGCCGGGCGCCCGGGACTTCACCCCCGAGGTCGCCGCGCGTTGCACGGTCGACCCGCTGGAGGCCGGGAAGATCGTCTGGCTCGACGCGCTGACCGTCAACGTCGACCGTACGGTGCACAGTTCGAACCTGATGATCTGGCCCACCCTCGGCATCGCACCCCCGCGCCTGTGGCTCATCGACCACGGCGCCGCCCTCGTCTTCCACCACCGCTGGGACGGCGCCGACCCCACGAAGGCCTACGACTTCCGCCACCACGCCCTCGGCCGCTACACGCCGGACATCCGGGCCGCCGACGCGGAACTCGCGCCCCGGGTCACCGAGGAGCTGCTGCGCCGGATCGTGGCCGAGGTGCCGGACGCCTGGCTGGCCGGCGAACCGGGCCTCACGACCCCCGACGCCGTCCGGGAGGCGTACGTCGACTACCTCCACGCGCGCGTGGAGGCCTCCGCGGCCTGGCTGCCCACCGACTTCCCCAGCAGGGAGGAACTCGCCGCCGAAGAGGCCCGGCGCGCGGCGAAGACACAGCAGGGCCGCCCGAGTTGGCTCAAGCGGGTCCCCGACCTGCACGGCAAGCCGGCGGCGGAACAGGATTGGTCGGTACACCTGGGATGAACGGGAAGACGATCGGGATGACGGGGAAGACGACGGGCATGACCCAACGAGTTCAGATCGAGTACTGCACCCAGTGCCGTTGGCTGCCGCGCGCCGTCTGGCTGGCGCAGGAGCTGTTGACCACCTTCGAGACCGAGTTGACGGAACTGTCCCTGAAGCCCGGCACGGGCGGTGTCTTCGTCGTCCGCGTCAACGACGAGGTCGTGTGGGACCGCCGCGAGCAGGGCTTCCCGGAGCCCACGGCCGTGAAGCAGCTCGTACGCGACCGAGTGGCCCCGGGAAAGTCCCTGGGCCACTCGGACAAGTGAGCTTCGCCTCGCGGCAGTCGAGGGGTCAGCCCTTGAGCTGCTCGTACGCCGGCAGCGTCAGGAAGTCCGCGTAGTCGGCGTCGAGCGCGACCTCAAGGAGCAGGTCGTGGGCCTGCTGCCAGTGGCCCGCGGCGAAGGCGTCCGCACCGATCTCGGCACGGATGTTCTCCAGCTCCTCGGCGGCGATTTTGCGCGCCAGCTCGGGAGTTGCCCGCTCGCCGTTCTCGAACTCGACGTCCGCGTTGATCCACTGCCAGATCTGCGAGCGCGAGATCTCGGCGGTGGCCGCGTCCTCCATCAGGTTGAAGATGGCGACCGCGCCGAGCCCGCGCAGCCACGCCTCGATGTAACGGATGCCCACCTGAACGGCGTTGACGAGCCCCGGGTAGGTCGGCTTGGCGTGCAGTGAGTCGACGGCGATCAGGTCGGCGGCCTTGACGTCGACGTCCTCGCGCAGCCGGTCCTTCTGGTTCGGCTTCTCGCCGAGCACCGCGTCGAAGGAGGCCAGGGCGATCGGCACCAGGTCCGGGTGGGCCACCCAGGACCCGTCGAAACCGTCGCCCGCCTCACGGTCCTTGTCCGCCTTGACCTTCTCGAAGGCGACCTTGTTGACCGCCTCGTCCCGGCGGGACGGGATGAACGCCGCCATGCCGCCGATCGCGTGCGCCCCGCGCTTGTGGCAGGTGCGGACGAGGAGTTCGGTGTACGCCCGCATGAACGGGGCCGTCATCGTGACCGCGTTGCGGTCCGGGAGGACGAACCTGGGCCCGCCGTCACGGAAGTTCTTCACGATGGAGAACAGGTAGTCCCAGCGGCCCGCGTTCAACCCCGAGGCGTGGTCGCGGAGTTCGTAGAGGATCTCCTCCATCTCGTACGCGGCCGTGATCGTCTCGATCAGCACGGTCGCGCGGACGGTGCCCTGCGGGATGCCGACGTAGTCCTGCGCGAAGACGAACACGTCGTTCCACAGCCGGGCTTCGAGATGCGACTCGGTCTTCGGGAGGTAGAAGTACGGGCCCTTGCCCAGGTCCAGCAGCCGCTGCGCGTTGTGGAAGAAGTACAGCCCGAAGTCCACGAAGGCGCCCGGGACTTGCTCACCGTCCACCAGCAGGTGCCGTTCGTTGAGGTGCCACCCGCGAGGCCGCATGACGACGGTCGCCAGCTCGTCATCGGCCTTCAAGGCGTACGACTTACCGGAGTTGGGGTCGGTGAAGTCGATGGCGCGGGTGTAGGCGTCGATCAGGTTGAGCTGGCCCGTGACGACGTTCTCCCACGTCGGCGCCGAGGCGTCCTCGAAGTCCGCGAGCCAGATCTTCGCACCCGAGTTGAGGGCGTTGATCGTCATCTTGCGGTCGGTGGGGCCGGTGATCTCGACCCGCCGGTCGTTCAGCGCGGCGGGGGAGGGGGCCACCTTCCAGGAGTCGTCCGAGCGGATCGCGGCGGTCTCCGGGAGGAAGTCGAGGGTGGAGGTGCGGGCGATCTCCGCACGGCGCTCGGCCCTGCGGGCGAGGAGTCCGGCCCGGCGGGGCGTGAACCGGCGGTGCAGCTCGGCCACGAAGGCGAGGGCCTCGGCGGTGAGGACCTCCTCCTGCCTGGGCAGCGGTTCGGCGTCGACGACGACCGGCGAGGACGGCGCTGGTGCGGACATGAACTGTCACTTCCTTCAGCGAGCGTGGCACCGGGTGCCAGATGACCCGGGTAGGACGGAGAGCACCCGAGGGGCCGCCGGGCGCTTCTGAACAGTGGATACTAGTTTCCTCATCGTGGAAGTTCAATGGTTTGTTGACGTCGAGATTCTCCGCATCGAGCCAAAGTGGCGCTCAGTGTCACCCCGTTCACTCAAGGTGGACGAGATCCGCCTCAGTGTCGATGTCGTACGGCTCCGCCGCATCCCCGCACTCGACGAGCACGACCGCGTCCGCGTGCGCCTTGAGGTACGCCCGCGCCCCCCGGTCCCCGGTCGCGCTCTCGGCGATCCCGGCCCAGTGCGCGGCCCCGAACAGCACCGGATGCCCGCGCACCCCGTCGTAGGCGGCCGAGACGAGCGAGTCCTCGGAGCGGTAGGCCGCCAGTACCCGCGCCACCGCCTCCGCACCGATCCCGGGCTGGTCGACCAGCGACACGAGCGCCGCCCGCGCCCCCGTACCGGTGAGCGAGTCGAGCCCCGCGCGCAGTGATGACCCCATCCCCTGTTCCCACTCCGGGTTCTCCACGACCACGCACCCGGTCAGCTCCGCCTGCTCTCTTACGGCGTCGGAGCGCGCCCCCAGGACCACATGGACGCGAGTGAGGCCGGCCGTGCGCAGGACCCCGACCGCGTGCTCCGCGAGGGGCCGCCCCCGGTGTCGTAGCAGCGCCTTGGGCCGCCCGCCGAGCCGTCGGCCGCCTCCCGCGGCGAGCAGCAGCCCGGCGACCTGGTCTTCGTTTCGCGTCATGCCTCCTGCATACCTGACGCGGCGGCGACCGGACGGAATCCTCCTACTTAATTTCGGTCCATGGAGTGGCGCGCCTCGCACCGGGTGGCGTTTACTGGCCCGCGTCCCTCGGCGCCCGACCAGTGTTGCGGGGTGCGCGGCGGGACCACAAAGTTCTTGCGCACGAAGACGTGCGAGGGGGGAGAGCTGTGTTGCGGAGCTTGGGGCAGAGGTCATTGACCGGCAGCGACGAGGATCCGAGGGTGGCGGAACTGCGGACCGCGGTGTCCCGGTTGCGCCGCGAACTGGCCGCGCATCCGGCCGAGTTCCCGGACCGGGTCATCGCCGAGGACGAACTCGCCGCGCTGGCCGCGATGACCATCGACGGCGTTCCCGAAATCCCGCGCCTGCGCCGCTCGTTGCTCCTCATCGCCGGCGCGATCGGCTCGGTGAGTGCCCTCGCGAGGGGTCTGACGGACGTACGCAACGCCGTGGACCTGTTCGGTCAACCCCGGGGCGGGCAGGGCTAGTTCACTGCCGAGGGTGCGACGGGAACGGTCCCCGGTGTCCCGTGTGCCTGGTGGTGGCCCGGTGCTCGAACTGTTCGCAGAGCCAGGTCTCCTGGACGAACTCGGTGTGCTCGTTCCAGGCGTCGAGGACGCCGTCCGGACCGGGCCGGGCGTCACGGAAGCAGCCCAGTCCGCCCATCAGCCCGTGTCCCACCGGTAGGTAGTCGGACCTGGCGCACGCGGTACAGGCCCACAGTCGCACCCCGGCCGGCAGCCGCCGCTGGATCTCGTGGAGCGCGTCCTCGAAGTTGTCGCCGCCTTCGTTGTTGCGGTACTCGCGCCCGTCCAGGCGCAGGGTGGTGGTGAGTATCTCCACGTCCAGGCCACGCAGGGGTCCGACCGGGCCGCCGAGCCGCAACGCGCAGTCCAGCACCGTCGCCCGTACGCCCTGCCCCTCGACCGCGACGGACAGCGGCACCTCCCACTCCAGCAGGCAGGAGCACAGCGCCCCGTCGGAGATGGTGAACGAGGCCTCCGGCGGCTCCCCGTCGAGCGCGCGGAGGTCGTTCATGCTGTAGCTCTCGAAGTGGACGCCTCTGATCGTCGTGCGGATCAGCTGCCGGCCGTCCGACTCGAAGACGACGTCCTCGCTGCCGTGCCGGTCGGTGTACCGCCCGGGCCGGCGCTGTACGGCGTTCACGCCGGGTTCTGGCTGGCCAGTGCCTCCGACAGTTCGCCGGCCACCTGCTGGAGGATCGGCACGATCTTCTCGGTCGCCGACTCGGTGACCCGTCCCGCCGGACCCGAGATCGAAATCGCGGCGGCGGTTGGGGAGTTGGGCACGGAGACGGCGAGACAGCGCACGCCGATCTCCTGCTCGTTGTCGTCGATCGCGTAGCCGAGGCGGCGTACGTCCTCCAGTGCCGCGAGGAAACCCTCGGGCGTGGTGATCGTCTTGTCGGTCGCGGCGGGCATGCCGGTACGGGCGAGCAGCGCGCGTACCTCGTGGTCCGGGGTGTTGGCGAGCAGCGCCTTGCCGACGCCCGTGGAGTGCGGCAGGACGCGCCGGCCGACCTCGGTGAACATCCGCATCGAGTGCTTGGACGGCACCTGTGCCACGTACACGATCTCGTCGCCGTCGAGCAGCGCCATGTTCGCCGTCTCGCCGGTCTCCTCGACCAGCCGGGCGAGGTAAGGGCGGGCCCAGGTGCCGAGCAACCGGGACGCGGACTCGCCGAGCCGGATCAGCCGCGGGCCGAGGGCGTACCGCCGGTTGGCCTGCTGGCGGACGTAACCGCAGACCACCAGCGTGCGCATCAGCCGGTGGATGGTGGGCAGCGGCAGTCCGCTGCTCGCGGAGAGCTCGCTCAGGCCGACCTCACCGCCCGCGTCGGCCATCCGCTCCAGCAGGTCGAAGGCGCGCTCGAGGGACTGGACACCCCCCGTGGCGGACTTGGTGGAGTCGGTGCTGCTGGCGCTGGACGGCGGCACGGCGCGTTCCTTTCGGCACGGGCGGGAAGGGCTGAAGCCTACCCGGGGGCCGGTTGACTCCCCGCCGGTGCGTAGCTACGTTCTGCTTGCCGGAAGTCTACTTCCGCTTTGTGGAAACATCCAGAGTGTGCGTCTGCGGCACATCGCGGAGAGGTGTGCCCTTGACGGTACGGGAGCGGGAGTGAAGACTCCTTCAACAGAACGTTGAATTCCGTTACGTGGACGTAAATCCCGTTTCCCGGAAGTAACGGAAGCGACGACGGTGGTAGAGAGGGGTCCGGGTGTCCGACGCTGAACTGGTGGTGCGCTCCACACGTGTCATCACTCCCGAGGGAACACGTGCCGCGGCGGTCGCGGTAACCGGCGGGAAGATCACGGCCGTTCTCCCCTACGACGCCGAAGTCCCGTCCGGAGCACGGTTCGAGGACTTCGGCGACGACGTCCTGCTGCCCGGCCTGGTCGACACCCATGTGCATGTGAACGACCCCGGCCGCACCCACTGGGAGGGCTTCTGGACCGCCACGCGCGCGGCGGCGGCCGGTGGCATCACCACCCTGATCGACATGCCGCTCAACTCTCTTCCGCCGACGACGACGGTCGACAACCTCCGTACCAAGCAGGAAGTCGCCGCGACCAAGGCCCACATCGACGTCGGCTTCTGGGGCGGCGCCCTGCCCGACAACGTCAAGGACCTGCGCCCGCTGCACGACGCCGGCGTCTTCGGCTTCAAGGCGTTCCTGTCCCCGTCCGGCGTGGACGAGTTCCCGCACCTCGACCAGGACCAACTGGCCCGTTCCCTGGCGGAGATCGCCGGTTTCGGCGGCCTGCTCATCGTGCACGCCGAGGACCCGCACCACCTCGAAGCGGCCCCGCAACAAGGCGGCCCCAAGTACACCGACTTCCTCGCCAGTCGCCCCCGCGACGCCGAGGACACGGCCATCGCCGGTCTGATCGCTGCCGCCAAGCGCCTCGACGCCCGCGTCCACGTCCTGCACCTCTCCTCCTCCGACGCGCTGCCGCTGATCGCCGCAGCCAAGGCCGAGGGCGTCCGCATCACGGTGGAGACGTGCCCCCACTACCTCACCCTCACGGCCGAAGAAGTCCCGGACGGCGCAAGCGAGTTCAAGTGCTGCCCGCCCATCCGCGAGTCCGCCAACCAGGACCTGCTGTGGCAGGCGCTGGCCGACGGCACGATCGACTGCGTGGTGACGGACCACTCACCGTCGACCGCCGACCTGAAGACCGCCGACTTCGCCACGGCCTGGGGCGGCATCTCCGGCCTCCAGTTGAGCCTCGCGGCGGTGTGGACGGAGGCGCGCAAGCGGGGCCACGACCTGGAGGACGTGGTCCGCTGGATGTCGTCAAGGACGGCTGGGCTGGCGGGACTTGACCAGAAGGGTGCCATCGAGGCGGGCCGCGACGCCGACTTCGCGGTCCTCGCACCCGACGAGACGTTCACCGTGGACCCGGCCACCCTCCAACACCGCAACCGCGTCACGGCGTACGCCGGAAAGACCCTCAGCGGCGTCGTGAAGTCGACCTGGCTGCGCGGCGAACGCATCGTGCTGGACGGCGAGTTCACCGACCCGAAGGGCCAACTCCTGACCCGTACCCCCTGATCCCCCATCCGCACCCGCAGCGGCCCACTCCCGAAAGGCAGACACAGCAGTGACGGCGCAGCATCCATTTCCTTTGGCTCGCTTCACCGGCGACGCGAACCCCTACGGAGGCGGTGACCCGTACGCGGACTACCGCACGGCCGACTTCCCCTTCACCCAGTACGCCAACCTCGCCGACCGGCAGCTCGGTGCCGGAGTCATCGCCGCCAACGACGAGTTCTTCGCCCAGCGCGAGAACCTCCTGGTGCCCGGGCCCGCCGAGTTCGACCCCGAGCACTTCGGTCACAAGGGCAAGATCATGGACGGCTGGGAGACCCGCCGCCGACGTGGCGCCTCGGCCGAGCACCCGTGGCCGACGGCCGAGGACCACGACTGGGCACTGGTCCGGCTCGGCGCGCCCGGCGTGATCCGGGGGATCGTCGTCGACACGGCCCACTTCCGCGGCAACTACCCGCAGGCGGTGTCGGTCGAGGGCATCTCGCTGCCGGGCTCCCCGTCCCCCGAGGACCTGCTCTCCGACGACGTGAAGTGGACGACCCTGGTCCCGCGCACGCCGGTAGGCGGCCACGCGGCGAACGGCTTCCCCGTCTCGATCGAGCAGCGCTTCACCCACCTCCGCGTCAACCAGCACCCCGACGGCGGCATCGCGCGACTGAGGGTCTACGGCGAGGTCGTCCCCGACCCCAACTGGCTGGCGGCGCTGGGAACTTTCGACCTGGTCGCGCTGGAGAACGGCGGCCGGGCCGAGGACGCGTCCAACCTCTTCTACTCACCAGCCACCAACACCATCCAGCCCGGCCGCTCCCGCAAGATGGACGACGGCTGGGAGACCCGCCGCCGCCGCGACCGGGGCAACGACTGGATCCGCTACGGCCTGGCCGCGCAGTCCGAGATCCGCGCCGTCGAGATCGACACGGCGTACCTGAAGGGCAACAGCGCGGGCTGGGCGTCGGTGTCGGTACGGGACGGCGAGTCCGGAGACTGGCACGAGATCCTCCCGCGCACCCGCCTCCAGCCCGACACGAACCACCGCTTCGTCCTCCCCGCTCCGGCCATCGGGACGCACGCGCGCGTGGACATCTATCCCGACGGCGGGATCTCGCGGTTGCGGTTGTTCGGCTCGCTGACGGATCAGGGGGCGGCGACACTGGCGGCCCGACACCAGGAGCTGGGCGGCTGACGCGAGCTTCCAAACGCCGGACCGGCGCCTTCCCGCACAGGCCGGCCGTATCCAGCCTGTCCGGCGTTTGAGGACGAGGCCCCTTCAGGGCCGAAGCGGGGGTCTGGGGGCGCGCAGCCCCCAGGGACGCGAGCCACAGCGCACCCGCACGTACCCGGCCAACCGCCGGAGGCCTACGCAGCGTGCCCGCCGTCGATCGCGAACTCCGCCCCCGTGACGTAATCCGCATCCGCCCCCGCCAGGTACGCGACCATCGACGCCACCTCGTCCGCCGTCCCGAACCGCCCCAGCGCCGTCATGGCCGACTGGTCGGCCGCGTACGGCCCGTCCGCGGGGTTCATGCCGGTGTCCGTGGGCCCCGGGTGCACGATGTTCGCCGTGATCCCGCGTCCGCCCAGCTCACGGGCGAGCGCCTTCGTCAGGCCGACCAGCGCCGACTTGCTGGTCGCGTAGAGCGTCCCGCCGGGCCCCGGCACCCGCTGTGTCATGCAGGTACCGATCGTGATGATCCGGCCCCCGGACGACATCCGCGCGGCAGCCGCCTGCGAGGTCAGGAACACCCCGCGGACGTTCACCGCAAGCACCCGGTCCACGTCCGCGAGGGACAGCCCGTCCAACGGACCGAGCACACCCACACCCACGTTGTTCACCAGCACATCGAGCCCGCCCAACGCCTCCGCCGCACGCTCCGCCGCCCCCGTCGCCTCGACGGCATCCGCGGAGTCCGCCCGCAACGCGACCGCCCGCCGTCCCAGCGCTTCGATCCGCCCTACTACGTCCTCGGCCGCCTCCTTGCCCGCCACATACGTGACCGCCACGTCCGCGCCGTCCCGCGCCAGCCGCAGCGCCGTCGCCGCACCGATGCCACGGCTGCCGCCGGTGACCAGGGCGACCTTGCCGTTCAGGGTTCCGTAAGTCGTTGTCATGGGCCCATCCCAGCGGTCGGCGCACCCGCGTGCTGGCGGCGAACGGACGCCGACCTCGCGCGGGCGGAACTGATTCCGCCGCCTCCGGCGTTCTCCCCTCGTGACCCTTCAGCAAGAAATCGTCGGCAACGCCATGCAGATGGCGGTCGTCAACCTGAACCCCGGCCAGACCGTGTACTGCGAGGCCGGGAAGTTCCTCTTCAAGACGACGAACGTGACCATGGAGACCCGTCTGAGCGGCCCGCCCGGCGCCGGACAGCAGCAGGGCGGCGCGGGCTCCGGCGGTATGGGCGGCATGCTCCGGCAGGCCATGGGGACGGCCATGCAGGTCGGCCAGCGCGCGCTCGCGGGCGAGTCGCTGGCGTTCCAGTACTTCACCTCCCAGGGCGGCGAGGGCACCGTCGGCTTCGCGGGCGTGCTCCCCGGAGAGATGCGCGCCCTGGAACTGGACGGCACGCGCGCGTGGTTCGCGGAGAAGGACGCCTTCGTGGCCGCCGAGTCCAGCGTCCAGTTCGGCATCGCCTTCCAGGGCGGCCGGACCGGCATGAGCGGCGGCGAGGGCTTCGTCCTGGAGAAGTTCACCGGGCACGGCACGGTGATCATCGCCGGGGCGGGCAACTTCATCGACCTGAACCCGGCCGACTTCGGCGGTCGCATCGAGGTCGACACCGGCTGCCTCGTCGCCTTCGAGGAGGGCGTCCAGTACGGCGTCCAGCGCATCGGCGGCCTCAACCGCCAGGGCCTGATGAACGCCGTGTTCGGCGGCGAGGGCCTCTCCCTGGCCACCCTGGAGGGCAACGGCCGCGTCATCCTTCAGTCCCTCACCATCGAGAGCCTCGCCAACGCCCTGAAGAAGGCCCAGGGCGGCGACAAGCAGGGCCCGACCGGCGGCATGTTCTCGACGCACGCCGGGTGAGGTGTCGTAGCGACGACCGATGAGTTGCGGGGGCGGACGGGGTCTGAGCTGATGACACCAAGTCCCCGCACCAGGAAGCAGGCACCCGACATGGGCAAGCTCGTCTCCACCATCTTCGTCACCCTCGACGGCGTCTACCAGGCCCCCGGCGGCCCCGAAGAGGACACCCGCGGCGGCTTCGAGCACGGCGGCTGGAGCTTCGTGTACGGCGACGACGACTTCGGCCGGTTCGTGGTCGAGGTCTTCGGCCGCTCCGGCGCCTATCTGCTCGGCCGCCGTACGTACGACATCTTCGCCTCGTACTGGCCGAACATGACCGACCCCGCCGACCCGATCGCGTCCAAGCTGAACGCCCTGCCGAAGTACGTCGCCTCGGCCACCCTCACCGACCCCTCCTGGGCGGGGACCACCGTCCTCGGCGGCGACCTCGCCAAGGAGGTCACGGACCTCAAGGAGCGCACCGAGGGCGAACTCCAGGTGCACGGCAGCGGCGCCCTCGTCCGGTCCCTCCTGGAGCTCGACCTCCTAGACACCATCCACATGGTGACCTTCCCGGTCGTACTCGGCACCGGCCTGCGCCTGTTCCCCGAGGGCACCGCCCCCAAGGCCTTCAAGCGCACGGGCGGAACCATTACCGGCACCGGGGTCTCGATCCAGTCGTACGACGTGGCGGGTCGCCCGACGTACGGCTCGTACGCCGAACCGGAAAACGCCTAGTCAACCGGGATCCGCGCCGGTACGGTGATCGTTCCGTGTGGCAGCCGCCGATGTCTCCACCCCTTCGCCGGAGACCGGGAGAGCCGCCCCCATGTCCTCGATCGCCGTACCGCGCGCCGCCGCGCCCCACCGCACCTGGTCGACCGACCTGCCCGTCCTGCTGGTCGCCGTGGTCTGGGGCGCCAGCTATCTCGCCGCCAAGGACATCACCACCGCCCGCACGGTCCTCGCCGTCCTGGTCCTGCGCTTCGCCCTCGTCCTGCCCGTCCTGGCCGTCGTGGGCCACCGCTCGCTGCGCGCCCTGACGGCCGCCCAGTGGCGCGGCGCCGGGCTGCTCGGCCTGATCCTCGCCGGGATCTTCCTCCTGGAGACCTACGGCGTCGTCCACACCTCGGCGACGAACGCGGGCCTCATCATCAGCCTCACCATGATCTTCACCCCGCTCGCCGAGGCCGCGGTGACCCGCACGAGGCCCTCCCGCGCCTTCCTCGGGGCAGCGGGCCTCTCGGTGCTCGGCGTGCTGCTGCTGACCCAGGGCGCCGGCTTCAGCCGCCCCTCCCTCGGTGACCTCCTGATGCTGCTCGCGGCCCTGGCCCGCACCCTGCACGTGCTGGCCATGTCCCGCAGCAAGGCGGTCCGGGGCGCCGACGCGCTGTCCCTGACCACCGTCCAACTCGGCGCCGCCGTCGCGGTGTTCGCGCTGCTGTCGGCCGGCGCGGGCCCCACGCCGTGGGCGACGGCGGCGGACTTCGGACCGCGCGAGTGGGCCGGGCTGCTGTTCCTGTCCGTGTTCTGCACCCTGTTCGCCTTCTTCGTCCAGATGTGGGCCGTACGCCGGACCTCCCCTTCCCGGGTCAGCCTGCTGCTGGGCACCGAACCCCTGTGGGCCGCCGCGGCCGGCATCGCGCTCGGCGGGGAACGGCTCGGCGCGTTCGGGCTGGCGGGCGGCGTGCTCGTCCTGGTGGGGACGGCGTGGGGGCGTGGGGCGGCACGTTGACTCCCGAAGAGCTCAACGGCAGCGGTCATTCATCCGATAAATAGTCCCGATATGTTCGCGAATCGCCTCTTTGGTGTCGAGGAGACGTCTCAGAGGTCGGATCTTTTGACTGCACGACCATTGCTTGTTCCTCGGCGTCTCATTAATTTACGAATTAATCCCGACCGTCTCGCCCGAGGAGATCCGCCGTGCCCTCTTCCTCCCGCCGCGACTTCCTTCGTCTGACCGGTGTCGCCGGTGGTGGTCTCGCCGCCTTCGGCGGCCTGCCCCCGTTCGTGGCGCATGCCGCCCCCGAGCGTCCCGCTCAAGCGGACATCGTTCCGGAGAGTGAGGCCACCACCCTCTGGTACCGGCAGCCGGCCGACGAGTCGCGCATCATCCAAGAGGCGCTTCCCGTGGGCAACGGCAGGATGGGTGCCCTGGTCGGCTGCGACCCCGCGGACGACTTCCTGTACCTCACGGACGGCTCGTTCTGGACGGGCGGACGCAACGACACCCCCACCAGCGACGGCCAACTTCCTTACGGAGCCGATGACTTCGGCAGTTTCGGGCTGCTGGCCAAACTCCGGGTCGCGTTGCCGGGCCACACCGCACAGGAGATCAGCGGCTACCGGCGCAGCCTCGACCTGAGCAACGGTGTCGTGTCGGCGACCTATCAGCACCGGGGCACCCGTTTCCGCCGGGAGATCTACGCCAGCCACCCGGACGACGTGATCGTGGTCCGGCTCACCGGAGGCGGCAGTCACACCGGTGCGATCTCGCTGGAGGGCACGCACGGCGAGACCACGTCGGCGGACGGGAAACAGCTCTCGTTCGCCGCGACCCTGAAGAACGGCCTGCGGTACGCGGCCTCCGTGACCGCCGTGAGCAGCACCGGAACCATCAGGGCCGAGGACGGCAAGCTGTCCTTCTCCGGCTGCCGCGAGCTGCTGATCGCGGTCTGCGCGGGCACCGACTACGCACCCGATGCAGACAAGGACTTCCGGGATCCGTCCCTGGTCCCGCTCACGGTGGCCCGCGCCAAGACAGCTGCCGCGGCGAAGGTCTCAGGCGCCGCGCTGCTCGCCACCCATGTGGCCGACTACCGGCGCCTCTACGACCGCTTCTCGATCGATCTCGGCAGATCCTCGACGGTGCAGCGGTCACTGGACTCGTGGTCGCGCATCGCCGTCCGACACACCGACGCGTCCACCCCGGACCCGGAGTTGGAGGCCGCCTACGTCCAGTACGGCCGCTATCTGACCATCACCGGGTCCAGGGACTGGCTGCCCATGAACCTCCAGGGCCTGTGGATCCACAACAACACCCCTGACTGGTACGCCGATTACCACACCGACATCAACGTGCAGATGAACTACTGGCTGGCCGACCCCGCCGGACTGGGCGACAACGCGGAGGCGCTCGCCCGCTACTGCCGGTCCCAACTGCCGGTCTGGACCGACGTCACGAGACGGCTCTTCAACAGCCCCGACAACCGTTTCCGCAACAGCTCGGGAAATGTGGCCGGTTGGGCCATCGCCTTCTCCACCAACGTCTACGGCGGCAGCGGCTGGGCCTGGCACCCCTCGGGCAACGCCTGGCTCTGTGCCACGCTGTGGCGCCACTACGAGTACTCCCAGGACCGCGCGTATCTGGAGACGATCTATCCGGTGCTGAAGGGGGCCGCCGCGTTCTGGAAGGCGCGGCTGATCACCACCGACGTCACCGATGCGGACGGTTCGTCCCGCGAGGTCCTGGTGGACGACACCTCCTGGTCGCCGGAGCACGGACCGGACGGCAAGGGAAACACCTACGCGCAGGAGCTCGCGTGGGAACTCTTCCGGGAGTTCGCCGTCGCGGCCCGCACGCTGCGTCGCGACGAGGACCTCGCCGCCGAGCTGGAATCGATGCGCGCCCGGCTCTATCTCCCGCGGGTCAGCCCGAAGACCGGCTGGCTGGAGGAGTGGATGAGCCCCGACAATCTCGGTGAGACGACACACCGTCATCTGTCACCGCTCATCGGATTCTTTCCCGGCGACCGGATCTCCGTCGACACCAGCCCGCGCGAACTGGTGGACGGCGTACGCGCACTCCTCACCGCCAGGGGAATGGACAGCTTCGGCTGGGCCTGCGCCTGGCGATCGCTGTGCTGGTCGCGGCTCAAGGACGCCGAGAAGGCCTACCAGCTCTATCTCACCGTGCTGCGCCCTTCGATGAACAACGGCAACGGCACCTCGGCGAACTGGTTCGACACGTACAGCCAGGGCAGCTACACGATCTTCCAGATCGACGCCAACCTCGGCGGCCCCGCTGCCGCGCTGGAGATGATCCTGTACTCGAGGCCGGGAGTCCTCGAACTGCTCCCGGCGCTGCCGAAGGCCTGGTCGGCGAAGGGTTCCGTCACCGGGATCGGCGCCCGCGGCGGATTCACGCTCGACTTCTCCTGGCGGGACGGCAAGGCGACCACGGTGACGGTCCGGAGCGTCGGAGGAACGGAGACGGAGCTCCGCGCCGGGACGGTGCGCAAGAAGATCTCCCTCAAGCCCGGGGCATCCGTAAAGATCAACATTTCCTGAGGTGTGAGGCGCGGGTTGTCGGAAACACGCGGCGATGCGAGTCCGTGGGGACTCGCATCGCCTGGCGTGTTCGGGTGCGCCCGTTCAGCCGGCGTTACTTGGTGGCGAGGAAGAGATAGTCGGCCGTGTAGGGGACGCGGGCGGTGGGCTGCGTGGCCGGGTTGCAGGTGCCGGCCGGGGCGACGCCGCCGGCGGTGTTGAGCCGCAGGACCGAGGTGGTCTTGGCCAGGAGTCCCTCACTCTTGCCGGTCTGCTGTGCGCGGAGCAGGAGTTGGGGGATGTTGCCCGTGCCGTTGTCGAACTTGTTGACGACGGTGCCGGTCACCGAGGAGCCGTCGGGGGCGATCCACTGCGGCGGGCCGGCGGGGGCGTGCTTGGCGAAGCTGTGCTGGATCCCGCCCTGGAGGGTGGCGTCGACGTTGTCCTGGGTGAAGGCGTAGGAGCCGTCGTCCTGCTTGGTGCAGGCGTAGATCTGGGCCCCCTTGACGACGCCGGCCAGCGCCGAGTGCCGGATGGCGTCGGGCAGCGAGACCGCGCCCGGGAGTGCGACGGCCTGTCCGCGGACCGCGCCGCCGGGGAACTCGGCGGTGTGCAGGTTGAAGTAGAACTGGTCCGGGTGGGCCTTGATGCTGCGCAGCAGGTCGGCGTCCTTGACCTTCACTGTGCCGAACACGAACGGCGTGCCGCCCTTGAGCTTCTCCATGAAGAACGGGATCTTCACGTCACCGTTGGTACCCCGCGCCCCCTGGTGGAGGTGGGCCATGGTCGGGGTGCCGATACCCGTCCACGCGAACGCGAAGGACACCTCGTCGCCCTGGATCCGCATGAGGGCCACCGCGTTGCCGTCCTTGTCGCCCACCGCCGGCTTGCCCTTGACGGGCACCTCGTTGTCACCGGTGAGGATCGTGGTGAAGTACCGCGCCCCCGGCGCGTTCTCGGAGTAGCGGCCGATGGCACCCGCCGCCTGCGTCGCCCCTGCCGCCGGATGCGACACGGTGGCGTCGGCCGCACCGTCCACGCCGTTGCAGGCGGTCAGGAGCAGGGTGCCGGTGATGGCGGTCGCGGCGATGGTCCCGAATCGCTTGAACATCATGTGTCTCGTTCTCCCCGTGATTGCCGATCCGCGGTTGCCCCGCGGTCGTTCTCCCTCCATCACGGGGCCCCTGGGGCGATCCCTCAGCCGATGACACTCCTGAGACACGCCTGAGAAGGGACGGCATCACTGAGGACACGATCTTGACATTACGACGCACATCGACCGTCCGCGGAGAGGCAGCCGGCCGGACGCAGGTGACGGCTGCGAAGGCCTCCGGCGCCAACTCGCCCTTTCCGCGCGGGCGCTGGGCCCGGAGACCACCGGGTGCGGCCCTCGCGCGACACACCCCCGTCCGGCCCGTGCCCGACGCGCCCCCCGTCCGCGAACCCGCCGGCTCAGCGGCCCGGTCCGCCGGTGCCGCCTCCGCCGGACATCGACCGCGCCGTGAGCGGCAGGGCGCGTGCGGTGCCCTGCCCGGGGAGGGCGGACGGCACCCGCTCCAGGACACCGCCCGCGAAGACGTCGTACAACGGCAGGGACTCCAGGTGGACATAGCCGATGTGGCAGTCGCAGACGGCCAGTGGACATGGGCGCGGGCGCAGCGCCGTCCGGTAGGAGCCGTCGTACAGGTTCCCCAGTTCGTCGCGGACGAAGTGGCAGCGGCGGACCGTGCCGGTGCCGTCGACCGAGATCACGGATTCGCCGGTGCGGCACGGGAGTCCGGCACTGCGGTGCGGGTGCCGGCTGTACGGGAAGAGGGGGTCGAGCGCGGTCCAGTCGTCGGCCTCGGCGTCCCCGTAGGTGTGCCCCTCGGCCGCGTTGATCCAGAGGTAGACGTGCGGGGGCAGGTCGTCGCGGAGTCGGCGGGCCGCCGCCAGATGGGCAGGCAGGCCCACCACGCCGACGCTGAAGCGCACCCCGCGGTCGGCCAGTTCACAGCACTTGCCGAGGAAGCGGTCGTAGGGCGTCTGGCCCGGGTGGTACGTGCACCACAGGGCGAGCGTGTCGAGGTCGGCCTCGGCGAGCCAGCCGGTCCGGCAGCTCAGGTTGGTCTGGATGGCGACTCGGCGCACGTGCGGCAGCCGGGACAGCTCGGTGAGGGTGCGCCGGTACCAGGAGCGGACCAGCCCCTCGCCCCACGGCGTGAACAGGAGCGACAGGTCGTCCTCACTGTCCGCCGCCCAGCGCGCGAAGCGCTCCAACGCCGCCCGGTCCGCGCGCAGTTGGGCGGTCGAGTCGCGCCGCTTGGCGAACGGGCAGTAGGGGCAGTCGTAGTCGCAGGACGCGAGCGGCCCCCGGTAGAGGACGGTGAGATCCATGACGGTCCGTCACTTCCGTTCGTAGGCGGCCATGGCGGACCGCACCTCGGGGGAGAACAACTCCGGTCCCACGGCGTCGGAGTGCGCCAGCCCCTCCGGGGTCAGCACCAGCCGCTCGTCCGCCGCGCCGGTCAGCCAGCCGCGCCCGGCCAGCCGGTCCAGCTCCGCCCCGAAGTCGTCGTCGGGTGAACTCCCGAAGCGGGCGCGGTAGTCGGCGGCGGGCAGCCCCTCGGCCTGGAGGAGGGACTGGAGGAGATGACGGCGACGCGCCTCGTGTCCGTCCACGCGGTAGCCGACCTCCGCGTGCGCGAAGTCGGTCGTCGTGACGTAGTCGTCGATGATGCCGCGGATCTCGTGCATGCCGACGGCGTAGTCGAAGGAGTAGTGCAGCGCCGACGTGTACGAGCGGGCGCCGCAGCCGAGCCCGATCATGCCGTCCGTCTGGCAGGCGTAGTCGTCGGCGCCCTGGGGCGGGGCGTCGGCCCGGCGGAACATCCGCATCGACTGCTGGACATAGCCCCGCGCGAGGAGATGGTCGCGTCCCGCCCGGTACAGCCGCAGCCGCTGCGCGTCCCACACCGGGTCGGCTCCGGCGTCCCCCTGGTGCCGGCCGAGGCCGGTCAACGGCCGGACGTAGAGCGGGTACAGGTACAGCTCCTCGGGCCGCCAGGCCAGGGCCGCGTCCAGGGAGGCGCGCCAGGTCCGCTCGGTCTGGCCGTCGATGCCGTAGATCAGGTCGATGTTGAGGACGGGGACGGCGGCGTCCCGGATCCGGCCGAGCGCCGCCTCCACGTCGGCGCGGCGCTGCGGGCGTACGGCTGCCCTGGCCTCGGAGTCGACGAAGCTCTGGACGCCCAGGCTGAGGCGGGTAGCGCCGCGTTCCGCGAGGACGGCGAGCCGGTCTGCGGTGGCCGTGGCGGGCGAGGCCTCCACGGAGAGCGGGACCGCGCGCAGGTCGGCGCCCATGCGCCGCTCGGCGATGTCGCACAGGCGCTCCAGCTCGGACGCGGTGAGGAAGGTCGGGGTGCCGCCGCCGAACGCCGCGGTGGCGAACCGCACCGGCTCCGCGTCACCGAGCGCCGCCCGGACGGCGTCCGCCTGCCGCTCCAGGGCGTCCAGATAGGCGCCGGTCAGGCCGTCCGGGGCACCGATGCGGGTGAAGAGGTTGCAGAACCCGCACCGGATCTCGCAGAACGGTATGTGCACATACAGCGAGAGCGCGCTGCGGTCCTGCGCCGCCCACAACTCCCGCAGCGCGGGCCGGTGTTGGAGGCGGCGGTACGCCGTCTTGTGCGGATAGGCGTACACGTAGTGCTGGTAGGGGCTGGTCTGCTGTGCGGTGGTCATCGGACGGCCTCGGCGGGGTCGAGGAAGAAGTGGGCGTACGGCACGGTCCACACGGACTCGTGGCCCAGGCGGTGGCCGGTGTAGCCGTCGTCGCCGTAGGCGGTGCCGTGGTCGGAGCAGACGATGACGAAGCAGGGGCGCCGGGAACTGGCGGCGGCGAACAGTCGCCCGATGTGCCGGTCGACGTACTCCAGCGCGGCGGCGTGCGTCTCCCGGGTGTCGCCCGCCTCGCGGGTAGCGCCGGGCAGGTGGAACCAGTTGGGCTGGTGCAGCGCCGACACGTTCACGAACAGGAACAGGCGCTGTTCGGCGGGCAGTTGGCCGACCACCTGTTCCACGCGGGCGACCTGGTTCTCGAAGGAGTGCGGCGAGGTGACGCCGAACTCCTGCTCCCAGTGCGCCTCTTGGAACAGGCCGGGCAGTACGGAGCCGAGCGGACCGCGCCGGTTGAAGAAGCCCACGCCCCCGACGCAGACGGTGCGGTAGCCGGCCGCCGCGAGCCCGGACACCAGGTCGGGGGTGTCGTAGACGAAGGTGCCCTCGGCGGTCGTCTCGCTGCCGGCGAAGCTCGCCGCGAACAGCCGTGGATGCGGGCCGGGTCGGGCCGGAGTGGGCAGGAACCCGGCGAAGATCGCCTGGTGCGAGGCGTAGGTGAAACTGCCCGGGGCGTGTCTCGTCTCCCAGCGTCCGCCGGGCAGATGGCGGGCCAGTTGCGGGATGCGCCCCTCGGCCGCCAACTCGGCGGCCACGTCGTGCCGCAGCGTGTCGAGGGTGACCAGCAGGATGTCGTGGTCGCCGACGACCGCGTTCATGTCGGGCTCAGGCATGGGCTGTTCCTGTTCTGTACGGGTGACGCGGGCCGCGGGGACCTGTCCGGCAGAGCATGCCGCAGACGCGGGGAGTGGCCGCCCACCTGCGGCGTTGCAGTCGGACGCACCGGACCGCGCTGACCGGCGTTGATCAGGCACGGTCACTCTGCTGCGACCTGCTCCGCCGGACAGGCCCTGGTGGCCGGTGCGCGCAGGACGGCCGCCACCTGCGCGCCGTAGGTGTCCAGCCCCTCCGCGCCACTGCCGGGCAGTCCGGTGAGCCGGGGCAACAGGTCGCCGAAGGCGTTGACCTCGCCGACGAAGGCGCGCCGCCAGTCCACGGCCGGCAGCAGGTCGACCCCCACGCACAGCGTGCGCGGGAAGCAGGACGCGGCGCGCTCGCACACGTCCAGGACGTCGGACCACCGGGCGCCCGCGGCGGTGACGGCCCGCCGGACGCCGTCGAGATCGCCGCGGCTGCCGCCCAGATGGAGATTGGTCAGCGGCCCGCGACTGGTGCGCACCACCGCGTGGGTGGCCCGGCCGGCCACGACGACCACCCGGAGATCCGCGGCCCGGCCCGCCTGCGAGGCCTTCGGGACCCAGCGTTCGAGATGCAGCCCGTCCGGCGCCAGCGCGTCCACGATGCGGGCGACCTCCCGCTCGTCGTGATACCGCCGCACCCGGAGGGAGTTGTGCAGCGCGCCGTCCGGACCGGTCTCGACGGACGTGGTCGCCCTGATCCGGCCGCCGCCCGCCGTCTCGACCGCGAGGACACCCGACGCCGACGAACCGTGGGCCGGCTTGACGAACAGCCGGGGCATCCGGTGCTCGCGCATCAGCACCCGTACGTCGTCCCAGCCGTGCACGCGCGCGCCGAGCGGACCCGACGTGGGGGAGTCCGGGACGGGCACACCGGCCGCGTCCAGCACGGCGTGACACCTGCGTTTGTCGAACAGCACCGCCAGGTCGTCCGGGTCGGCGAGGGGGACTCCGCCGCGCAGGGTGCGCAGCGCGGAGGTGAACCGCGCGTACCAGCGGGCCGAGCCCTCCACCCGGGTGGGGTCCGTGGCACCCCGCAGCAGCCGGTCGACCTCGGGGTTCTCACCGGGGGAGTCGACCCGGACCAACTCGTCGGCGGCGAAGTCCGCTCCCCGCGCGCGCAGGACGTCAGCCCAGGCGACGACCCGGGGGGCGGGCAGCCCGGCCGCCCGCACGGCGTCCGTGAAGAGGGACACCCTGCGGTTCTCGGGGTTGCCGACCACCGCGAACCGGGGGCCGGTGCGGTCGGGCGACGTGACGGCGGCCGGTCGGGCCGCGGCGGACGCGGTCACTCCCCGACGGCGACGTAGCGCCAGACCGTGCCGTCGTCCTCCGTGTCCTCGTCGGCGTCGTCACGGTCCAGGTCGACCTCCACGCCCGCCGCCACCAACGTCTGCCGTACCCGCTCCGCGACGGCCTCGCTGAGGTAGTTGTGGTGCAGGTCCAGCTTCTTGAGATGCGTCAGCGGCTGCCCGCTCAGCAGTGCGACCGCGCCCTCGTCGGTCAGCACGCCCATCGACAGGTCCAGCACCTCCAGGCGCTCCACCACGGGGGCGGCGGCGACCGCGGCGGCCACCGCGTCCTGCATCTCGCTGTTGCGCAGGGCCAGATGGCGCAGGCGCGGCAGCCGGGCACCGGACAGGATCGGCTCCAGGTCGGCGGCCTCGCTGTCGCCGCCGTAGTCCGGCGTGCCGAGCCACAGGTCCAGGTGCTCCAGGGCGGGCAGGTCACTGGCGCCGATGCCGCGCACCACCTCGACGGGCAGTCCGCCCGTCTCCGCCACCAGCCGGCGCAGCGCACCGTGCCGCAGCGCGGGGAACTCCAGGCCGGTGCCGCCGCGCACACCGAACTCCTCCAGCGCCGGGTAGGCGTTGAGCAGCGGGGTGACGTCGGTCTGGTGGATCCAGGAGATCTCGCACTCCTCCATCACCAGGTCGCCGAGGAACAGCGCGCGCAGTGCGGGGAAGTCGTCCCGCGCCTCCACGAGTGCCTCGACGATCGGCGTGGGCGCGGAGTCGTAGGCGTCCTCCCAGCCGCCGATGATCAGGGCCCGGACCCGGGCCGTGTCGACGGCGGCGCGGAAGCGGGCGAACGTGTCGGTCCACGCCTCGTCGTTGTCGTACACGTTGCCGCCGAGGCGCCAGGCGACCGAGTCGGGCTCGGGCAGGCGGTCGGCCGGGGCGTCGGGCCCGGGAAAGGTGAACGAGGGCAGCCGGTACAGCGCGTCGAGGTGCTCACCGATGGTCATGCGGCCGCTCCTGAGGAGAAGAGTGCGTGGTGTGTGATGGGCATTTCTACCAACCGGCACTGACAGTGCCCGTCGGCGGGGCGTGGCCGGGGCGTTGTCAGTGGTGGCGCCTAACGTCGTGGCCATGAGGCCGGTGCGCGAAGCACCCGGCGGTGAGGGGACAGCCATGTACCGACAGGGAGACGTGCTGATCGTGCCGGTCGCGCAGGAAGCGGTGCCCGCCCACGCGGCGCACGCCCCGCGGGAGCGGCGCGACGGACGCGGGCGGCTCGTGCTGGCGCTGGGGGAGGTGACCGGCCACGCCCACGCGGTCGTCGGGCCGGGGGAGTTGGTGCGCGAGCCGGGTCCCTACGGTCCGTTGCTGCTGCATCTGCCCCAGGGCGGGCGGGTGGTGCACGAGGAGCACGCGGCGATCGCGCTGCCCAAGGGGTGGTTCCGGGTCGTCAGACAGCGGGAGTACGTGCCCGGGTCCGTACGGATCGTGGCCGACTGAGGGACCGGGACGCACCGGCGGTACGAGAGCGCCGGGCAAGGTGTGGAGGAGGGGCACGTGAGCGGGACGGACGTGGAAGTGGACGGGACGATGGACTGGAAGTCGGACGGCGCGTCGTCTGGGAGAGCGGGGAGTACGACGGCGGTGGTCGGGGGAGCGGGGAGCGCGGCGACGGCGATGGTGGAGCCGGGCACCGACGGGGCCCAACTCGACGACGGGGGAACGTCGTTCGGCCCCTCCGCCGACCTCGCGCAGTGGCGGATGTGGGCCTCGGCGACCGGCGCCGCGGACCGGGCGAGCGCCGAGGAGGGCGTCCGGCGGGCCTACCGGCTGGCGGGACTCGCGGAACCGGAGCGCGTGGTCTGGGCGGGTTCGCCGCGCGAGGCGGTCGCTCTCGTCCGTGAGCTGACGGACCGGGGCCCGAGCGTGCGGGACGCGGTGCGCAGCGCGCCGTGGGCGGCAGCGAGGCGGCGGCTGCACGCCGAGTTGGGGCCCGCCGGGTGGTCGGCGCACTGGGCGGCGACCGGCGGACGGCTGTGGCCGTCGACGCAGGGCCTGGTGGACCGGATCCGTACGGGCGTGATCGAGGACCTGGCCGGGGGCGACACCGGCAAGGAGGCCGCGGAGATCCGGCTGCTCCTCCTGGACGCCGTGCTCGGGCAGCACGACGCGCCGTGGCTCGCGGCGTTCCCCGCCGACGACGGCCCGATCGACGCGCTGTCCGCGGTGTCCGCGGTGTGCCGCAGCGCCGGCTGGTGGTGGCCGTTCGCACGGGTCGCGGTGCTGTCGGAACGCCCCTCGGCCCTCCACCGCGACGAGGCGGGACGACTCGACCACGGGGACGGCCCGGCGCTCTCGTACCCGGACGGCTTCGCCCTGCACGCCTGGCGCGGCATGCCGGTCCCGGCCGCCTTCCTGGCCGAACTGCCCGCGCTGACCCCCGAACGCGTCCGGGCCGAGGAGAACGCCGAACTGCGCCGCGTGATGCTCGAGTACTACGGCTACGACCGGTACCTCGCCGATTCGGGCGCCCGCCCCCTGCACCGGGACGAGACGGGCACGCTGTGGCGGATCGACCTGGCCGACGACGAGCCCGTGGTCATGGTGGAGGTCCTCAACTCCACACCGGAGCCCGACGGCACTCACCGCACGTACTGGCTACGGGTCCCTCCGTCGACGCGCACGGCCAGAGCAGGGGTGGCCTGGACCTTCGGCCTGGACGCGGAGGCGTACGCACCCGAGCGGGAGACCTGAGAGCCCCGTACACCGCCGGACGAGGTCCGGCTTCGACCGGCGGCGCCAGGACGTGCCTCGCCCCGCGGCCCATGAACGTGGGGGGAGCCGCGGGGCGAGGGGTGAGCGATGGTGCAGCCGGTGGGAGCCGGACACCCGGGTGACTACGGAACGGACCTGACCGATCGGCTCAGCAGCCGAAGTTGATCAGGTTGAAGGTGACGTAGTGGTCCGAGGTGTAGTAGTCCTCCTGGGTCTTCTTCCCGGTGACGATCCGGCGCGCTCCGCGCGTGGACGAGCCGGGAGTCTTGACCGTGTACTCGTGGTAGTAGCCGGACGCCTGGCTGGGGAGGACGCCTTCCTGGTTCCGGAAGACGACGCCGTCCTGCGAGTACGGGAAGGGCCCGTTCGTCGCGATCAGGTCGAGCGTGTCGTACGCCTGGGAAGGCAGGGCGCTGTAACAGATGCTGCCGACCGCGGCGGCCGCCGGGGTCGCGGTGGCGACGGTGCCGCCGATGACGAGAGTGGACAGGACGGCGGCTGCTGCGCCGATGCCGGTGATCCGTGGGGGGAATCTCATGCGTTCATGATGACGCGCGTAGATAGTGGCATGTCAATGACAACCGCAGAGATTTTCCCGTCAAGTCCGATGAGTTTTCGGGAAGTTAACTTGGCGCGCGCAGTCTGCACGCGGTCTGCGCACGGGCGTCGGCGGAACCTTCCCGGCTGCGATCGACCCGCAGCGCCGTCCGGAGGTCTCTGCTCCCTCCTCTCCCTCCTCGACGTGTCCGCCGAAAGTCTGTGATGCCGCGACTTTGGTCGCCGATCCCCGTCGCGGTGGGGTGACCGGGCCCGGTCCTGCGTAGATTTGTCGACCGTGACCGATGACAGGACCGCGCAGGTACCGCCGGCGTTCGCGGGGCGCCGCTGGCTGCTGCCGTCCGCCGTGGCAGACGAACTCGATCCGGACGTCGAACGGCCGGGACGGCCCCGCCGTACCGCACGCGACTGGGTCGTCGACACGTCCTGCTTCCTGCTGGCCGTGATCATCGCGCTGATCGCCGCGCAGAGCCTCAGGGACGACACCTCGACCTCGCACTCCCTGGCCGTCGCGGACCAGCTGATCGGAGGCCTCGCCTGCTTCGCGGTGTGGCTGCGCCGCCGCTGGCCGGTCGGGCTGGCGATCGCCATGATCCCCGTCGGCCTCGTCTCGACCACGGCGGGCGGCGCCGGCCTGGTCGCCCTCTTCACCCTCGCCGTGCACCGCCCCTTCCGGTACGTGGCCTGGATCGGCGGCATCCAACTCGCCCTGACCCCGCTCTTCTTCTGGCTGCGCCCCGACCCCGACCTGCCGTACGCCGGCGCGGTCGCGTTCACCGAACTGTTCACCCTCACCGTCATCGGCTGGGGCATGTTCGTCCGCTCCAAGCGGCAGCTCATGCTCAGCCTGCGCGACCGCGCCCGGCGCGCCGAGACCGAGGCGGAGCTCCGTGCCGAGCAGGCCCAGCGGCTCGCCCGGGAGGCCATCGCCCGCGAGATGCACGATGTGCTCGCCCACCGGCTGACCCTGCTCAGCGTGCACGCCGGCGCGCTGGAGTTCCGGCCGGACGCACCCCGCGAGGAGGTCGCGCGGGCGGCCGGAGTCATCCGGGAGAGCGCCCACGAGGCGCTGCAGGACCTGCGCGAGATCATCGGCGTCCTGCGCGCGGGCGAACCCGACGACACCGGCCGCCCGCAGCCCACACTCGGCGCCCTGGACGCACTGGTCACCGAGTCCCGCGAGGCCGGCATGAAGGTCACCCTCGACAGCCGGGTCACCGACCCCGCCGCGGTTCCCGCCTCGATCGGCCGCACCGCCTACCGCATCGCCCAGGAGGCCCTCACCAACGCCCGCAAACACGCCCCCGGCACGGAGGTCACGGTGACTGTCTCCGGCCGGACCGGCCAAGGTCTGAGGATCGGCGTGGACAACCCGCCCCCGGAGGGCGAGGTCCCGCACGTCCCCGGCTCCGGGCAGGGCCTGATCGGCCTGACCGAGCGGGCGACGCTGGCGGGGGGACGGCTGGAGCACGGCCCGCTGGAGGGCGGGGGCTTCCGGGTGGACGCCTGGCTGCCCTGGGGGTGACCCGGCTTTCGCTCGCGGGGGCGTGGTTACGTAGCCCCATGACCGCGATCAGAGTGCTCCTCGTCGACGACGACCCGCTGGTGCGGGCCGGACTGTCCCTCATGATGGGCGGCGCCGCCGACATCGAGATCGTCGGCGAGGCCGCCGACGGCAGCGAGGTCGAGGAACTCGTCGACCGCGTCCGCCCCGACGTCGTCCTCATGGACATCCGCATGCCCGCGGTGGACGGACTGACCGCCACGGAACGGCTGCGCGCCCGCGGCCACGCGCCGCAGATCGTCGTCCTCACCACCTTCCACGCCGACGAACAGGTGCTACGGGCCCTGCGCGCGGGCGCCGCCGGCTTCGTCCTCAAGGACACCCCGCCCGCCGAGATCCTGGACGCGGTGCGCCGGGTCGCGGCCGGCGATCCCGTCCTGTCGCCCGCGGTCACCCGTCAGTTGATGGAGCACGCGGCCGGCACGGGCACCGGTACCGACACCCGACGCGCACGCGCGCGTGCCCGCCTCGCCGTCCTGGGCGAACGCGAACGCGAGGTCGCCGTCGCCGTCGGACAGGGCCTCGCCAACGCCGAGATCGCCACCGGCCTCTTCATGAGCGTCGCCACTGTGAAGACCCACGTCTCCCGCATCCTGGCCAAGCTCGACCTGAACAACCGTGTGCAGATCGCCCTGTTGGCATACGACGCGGGCCTGCTCGAAGAGGACGGTGACGGCGGGCACTAGTCGCTGCCGCCGCGCGTTCCCACTGCACTGGGAGATCTCGGGGGATCGTCCGGAGGGGGCAGGGCATGACCGAGGTAATCGATCTTGGGGAGTTCGGCGAGGAGTTCCGGCGCGACCCGCATCCGGTGTACGCGATGCTGCGGGAGCGCGGCCCGGTGCACCTGGTGCGCCTGCCGGCGTCGGACGAGCATCATGTGACCTGGCTGGTCGTGGGGTACGAGGAGGCGCGCGCGGCGCTCGCCGACCCCCGGCTGGCCAAGGACGGCAGCAGGATCGGAGTGACGTTCCTCGACGAGGAGCTGATCGGCAAGTACCTGCTGGCCGCCGACCCGCCGCAGCACACCCGCCTGCGCGGGCTCATCACCCGCTCCTTCACCATGCGCCGCGTCGAGGAACTGCGCCCGCGCGTCCAGCAGATCACCGACGAACTCCTCGACGCGATGCTGCCGTTCGGCCACGGCGACCTCGTCGAGTCGCTCTCCTACCCGCTGCCCATCACCGTGATCTGCGAGCTCCTCGGCGTGCCCGACATGGACCGCGCGGAGTTCCGCAAACTGTCCACGGAGGCGGTCGCACCCACCAGCACCGGCAGCGAGTACGACGCGTTCGTGCGGCTCGCCGAGTACCTCGGTGACCTGATCGAGGACAAGCGCTGCGCCGGGCCCAGCGGCGACCTCCTCAGCGACCTGATCCGCACCACCGCCGAGGACGGCGACCGGCTCTCCCCGCGGGAACTGCGGGGCATGGCCTTCATCCTGCTCATCGCCGGCCACGAGACCACCGTCAACCTCCTCACCAGCGGTGTCCACGCCCTGCTCGCACACCCGGACCAACTCGCCGCCCTGCGCGCCGACATGACCCTCCTGGACGGTGCGGTCGAGGAGATGCTGCGCTACGAGGGCCCGGTGGAGAACGGCACGTTTCGCTTCGCCGCGGAACCCCTCGACATCGCGGGCACCCCCATCGAGAAGGGCGACGCCGTCATGGTCGGCCTGACCGCCGCCGACCGCGACGGGGACCGCTTCCCCGCCCCGGACCGCTTCGACATCCGCCGCGACACCCGAGGTCACCTCGCCTTCGGCCACGGCATCCACTACTGCCTGGGCGCTCCCCTGGCCCGCCTCGAAGCACGCACGGCGATACGGACCCTGCTGGAGCGCGCCCCCGGCCTAGCCCTGGACGGCCCGCCCGGCGACTGGCTCCCGGGCATGCTGATGCGCGGGATGCGCAGCCTGCCGGTGCGCTGGTAGAACGGCCGCACCGGACGGCCGCAGCAGCCGTCGAAGGTGTGATGCAAGCCGTAGTGGAAGCCCCAGGAGGCCCGCTCTCGTGACCGCACTCGTGGAGTTCGACCTGACCATGGCCAGGAAGGCGCTGGAGAGCCAGCCCTTCAGCAGACTGATCGGCGCGCGGCTGAGTGCCTTCGGGGACGGCGGCGCCACGCTGGAGATCGACATCAGGGAGGACCTCCACCAGCAGAACGGCTTCGTGCACGGCGGAGTCCTCGCCTACGCCGCCGACAACGCGCTCACCTTCGCCGGCGGCACCGTCCTCGGCCCCGCGATCCTCACCGGCGGCCTCACCATCCAGTACGTCCGCCCGGCCACCGGCACCACCCTGCGCGCCCGGGCCGAGGTCGTGCAGGCCGGCCGCCGCCAGGCAGTGGTCCGCTGCGACGTCCTCACGGTCGCCGACGACGGCACGGAGTCCCTCTGCGCGGTCGCCCAGGGCACGGTGCTGCCGGTCCGGCCGGCCTGAGGAGGGCCGACCTGTCGCCCGGGGCGGACGGCACAGGGCGCGGACCGATGCACTACGGCCGTACGAACTGCCCTGCCCGCACCGCGAGTTCGCGATCGCCACGAACCTGGCCCCCCGGCCGCTCAGGTGACGGCGTACCCGCCCGCGATCTCACCGAGCCGGACTTGTCTTCGCTCGCGCCGGGACACCTCGCACGCCTCGGCGATCCGCAGCGCCTGGAGGGCCTCGCGCCCGTCGCACGGATTGGTCCGCTGACCGACCACGACCTCGACGAAGGCGATCAGTTCGGCCTCGTAGGCGGGCCCGAAACGCTCCAGGAAGCCGGTCCACGGCTTGGTCGCGGCCGGTGGCCCTGACGGTTCGGTCGACGCGATCGGGGTGCGGTCGTCCAGGCCGACCACGATCTGGTCCAGCTCCCCGGCCAGCTCCATCCGGACGTCGTAGCCCGCCCCGTTCAGCCGCGTGGCCGTCACCGTGGCCAGGGTGCCGTCGTCCAGCGTGAGGACGGCGGCGGCCGTGTCGATGTCACCGGCCTCGCGGAACATCGCGGGCCCGGCGTCCGACCCGGCCGCGAACACGTCGACCACCTCGCGTCCGGTGACCCAGCGCAGCATGTCGAAGTCGTGGATCAGGGTGTCCCGGTACAGCCCGCCGGAGATCGGCAGATAAGCGGCCGGGGGCGGGGTCTGGTCGGAGGTCATCGCGCGGACCGTGTGCAGCCGTCCCAGCCGCCCCGAGCGCACCGCCTCCCGGGCACCCGTGTAGCCCGTGTCGAACCGGCGCTGGAACCCCATCTGAAGGATCGTTCCCGCCGTCTCGACCTCGGCGATCGCCGCCAGCGAACCGGGCAGATCAAGCGCGATGGGCTTCTCGCAGAACACCGGGAGCCCGGAACGCGCCGCCCTGCCGATTAATTCGGCGTGCGCCGATGTCGCCGTAGTGATCACCACGGCGTCCACACCCCACTTGAAGATCTCCTCCGTGCTCGGTGCCGCCGTTTCCCCCAGCCGGTTCGCCAGGTCCTGGGCCCGCGAGGGGTCCACATCGGTGAGGATCAGTGAACCGACCTCACGATGACGGCTGAGCGTCCTGGCATGGATGGTCCCGATGCGGCCCGTACCGATGACTCCGATGCGCATGGGAACAAACTGAGGGCCGACCAGGCACGCTGTCAATGCGTATGTCCGGACAATCGAACTACATCACTTCCCGTCAACCATTCACAGAGCTACGCTCGGCCCGTGCCGAAACCAGATGTGGACCCGACAGTGCCGCTCGAACTCAGCGTGGACCGGAGCAGCCCGGTGCCGCTGTACTTCCAGCTGTCCCAACAGCTGGAGGCCGCGATCGAGCACGGCTCGCTGACCCCGGGCAGCCTGCTGGGCAACGAGATCGAACTCGCCGCCCGGCTCGGCCTGTCCCGGCCCACGGTCCGCCAGGCCATCCAGTCCCTGGTCGACAAGGGTCTCCTGGTGCGCCGCCGGGGCGTCGGCACCCAGGTCGTGCACAGCCAGGTCAAACGCCCGCTGGAACTCAGCAGCCTCTTCGACGACCTGGAGGCGGCCGGACAGCGCCCCGCCACCAAGGTCCTCGTCAACACCGTCGTCCCGGCGTCTGCCGAGGTGGCGGCGGCACTCGGCGTGGCCGAGGACAGCGACGTCCACCGCATCGACCGGTTGCGCCTCGCGCACGGCGAGCCGATGGCGTACCTCTCCAACCACCTGCCGCTCGGCCTGCTCACCCTGGACACCGCACAGCTGGAGGCCACCGGCCTGTACCGGATGATGCGCACCGCCGGAATCACCCTGCACAGCGCCCGCCAGTCCATCGGCGCCCGCGGCGCGACGGCCGAGGAGGCGGAGCGCTTGGCAGAGACCGAGGGCGCCCCGCTCCTCACCATGCAGCGCACCACATTCGACGACACGGGCCGAGCGGTCGAATTCGGCAGCCATACGTATCGGCCGACCCGCTATTCGTTCGAGTTCCAGCTCCTGGTACGTCCCTGACTGCACCGCTTCGCCCGTGATGTTTGTCGTAATGTCCGGACAGCGAGTTCAATAGGTGTTCGCCACAGCGCCCCCTTCTGGAGGCGCGGGGCTGTGTCCATTCGCGGCTCCGCCGCGGGGCGCGACCAGCCACAACGCACCCGCACCGGACAACGATCCGCACCCCCTGTACGCCCCCGCACAGCACCCACGGTCACCGTGAGGCAGAATCGGGCCTTGATGAGCACCTACGGCAACTTCAGCGCCCCCATAGGCTCCCGGCGTGCCCCCGCACTCAGGACGGTCGGCACGAGGGAGCGCCGCTCCCACCTGACCGCCCCCCGCGTGCCCACGGTCGGCATCGACATCGGCGGCACCAAGGTCATGGCGGGCGTCGTGGACGCCGACGGCAACATCCTGGAGAAGCTCCGCACGGAGACCCCGGACAAGTCCAAGAGCCCCAAGGTCGTCGAGGACACCATCGTCGAACTGGTCCTGGACCTGTCCGACCGGCACGACGTGCACGCGGTCGGCATCGGCGCGGCCGGCTGGGTCGACGCCGAGCGCAACCGAGTCCTGTTCGCGCCCCACCTGTCCTGGCGGAACGAGCCCCTCAGGGACCGCATCACGAGCAGGCTCTCCGTCCCCGTCCTGGTGGACAACGACGCCAACACCGCCGCCTGGGCCGAGTGGCGCTTCGGCGCCGGCCGCGGCGAGGACCACCTCGTCATGATCACGCTCGGCACCGGCATCGGCGGCGCGATCCTGGAGGACGGCCAGGTCAAGCGCGGCAAGTGGGGCGTCGCCGGCGAGTTCGGCCATATGCAGGTCGTGCCCGGCGGCCACCGCTGCGCGTGCGGCAACCGCGGCTGCTGGGAGCAGTACAGCTCCGGCAACGCGCTGGTCAGGGAGGCCCGCGAACTGGCCGCGGCCGACTCCCCGGTGGCCTACGGGATCATCGAGCACGTCAAGGGCAACATCGGCGAGATCACAGGGCCGATGATCACCGAGCTGGCCCGCGAGGGCGACGCGATGTGCATCGAGCTGCTCCAGGACATCGGCCAGTGGCTCGGCGTCGGCATCGCCAACCTCGCCGCCGCGCTCGACCCGTCCTGCTTCGTGATCGGCGGCGGTGTCTCGGCCGCCGACGACCTGCTGATCGGCCCCGCGCGGGACGCGTTCAAGCGTCAGCTCACCGGCCGCGGCTACCGCCCCGAGGCCCGCATAGTGCGCGCCCAGCTCGGCCCCGAGGCCGGCATGGTCGGCGCCGCCGACCTCGCCCGCCTGGTCGCCCGCCGCTTCCGCCGCGCCAAGCGCCGCCGTGTCGAGCGATACGAGCGCTACGAGCGGTTCGCCGAGTCCCGGCGCGACACCCAGGACACGGCATGATCGCATCGCTGCCCCGCCAGGCGACCCCCCGGGACGAGCCGCCCCGACCACCCGAGGACCCCCGCCACAAGGCCCGCCGCCGAGCGATCACCCTGCTCATCATCGTGCTGCTCATCGGCGTACCGGCCGTCTATCTGGCGATCTCCGCGAACCAGAGCCGCAACAGCGGCAAGGACAAGGAGGCCAAGTACTCGGCGACCGGCCTCACCGTGGGCTGGCCCTCGAAGGTCCAGCGCCGCCTCTACCAGGTACCGGTCCCGCACCCGGCGGAAGAGGTCGCCTTCTACGAGACCAACAACTGGAAGACCAGCCGCCTCTACGTCCAGTTCCAGACCTCCGAAGCCGGCCTCGACACCTTCCTCGCCGGCATAGGAGTCGACCGGGACACGCTGAAGAAGAACGACATCACCATCAGCGACCGCGACCAGAAGATCACCGGCTGGAAGTTCACCCGCCCCGGCCCGTGGTGGGGCGTCGTCAACAAGCAGAAGGACCCGGCACCCACCCAGGACATCGTGGTGAACCTGTCCGATCCGGCCCTTCCCATGGTCTACGTCGTCTCCCGCACGGTTCCCTAGCGGGCCGGCCCCGGCCGGTCGCCGGGGCCGATTGTCAGACCCCGCCCGTAGAGTCGAAGACAGCTGACACGACTGACGGGCGGGAGGTGGCAGGACGTATGACGGACACGGCACTCATGGAGCAGATCTCCGTACGACTGGCCGCGGTCTTCCTGCCGTCCCCCGTCGTCCCGCGCGAGGGCCGCGTTGCCTTCTGGGACCCCGACGGCGAGCGCGCACTCCCCGAAGCCGAAGAGGGCGTGGAACAGACCGAGTTGACGGTCGTACGACGACACGGCGCCGGAGTCCGCCGCAGGCCCACCCCGGCGCTGACCCTGTCGATCGAAGCGGCCCTGCCCCTGCTGGTGCGCGCCCGCCGTGACCCCGCCGCCCACCCCGCCACGGCCTGCTGGGGCGCCGCCGCCCTGCACGCACTCCGGCTCGCCGCCCGCGGCCGGCTGCTGCCCGGCCTCACCGCCACGGGCCACGACGCCTGGCGGGCGGGCCCCCTGGAGCCCGAGGACATCGCACACGTCCGCGCGGTCGCGGCGGCCCTTCCGTACGAGGGCCACGCCGTCCCGCTGCCCGGCCCGGGCCCGCTCCGGCTGCCCGAGCCGGAAGCGCTGATGCGGTCCTTCCTGGACGCCGTCGCGGACACCCTGCCCCGCACCCCGGCCGCGCCCTACACCTCGGGGCTGCCCTTCGCGGCCCGCAAGCCGCAGCGCCTGCGCGACGCCCAGGACTGGGCCGCCGAGGTCGCCGCCGGCATGGACGCGGGCGTACGGATCTCGCTCCGCCTGGACCTCTCGGCCTACGACCTGTTCGACGACGGCGGTCGAGTGCGCAGCGCGGTCGCGGCGATCGTCCAGGTGCACAGCCTCGCCGACCCCACCCTCGTGGTCGACGCGGCGGCCCTGTGGGCAGGCACGGCGGACACCGCCTTCGGCCCCCGCGCGCGCGTGGACGCCGCACTGGCCGTACGCCGGGCCGCGCGCGTCTGGCCACCGCTGGACCGCCTCACCGAGCAGGACGTGCCCGATGTGCTCGCCCTCTCCGAGGAGGAGTTGGGCGACCTGCTCGGCATGGCGGCCACCCGGCTCGCCGCGGCCGGAGTCGCCGTCCACTGGCCCCGGGACCTGGCCCAGGACCTCACGGTGTCCGCCGTGGTCCGGTCGGCGCCGGGGTCCGCGACCGACGGCACGGGCTTCTTCGAGAGCGAGGAACTGCTCCAGTTCCGCTGGCAGTTGGCGCTCGGCGGCGACCCGCTCACCGAGGCCGAGATGGACACCCTGGCCGAGGCCCACCGCCCGGTCGTACGACTGCGGGACCAGTGGGTCCTGGTCGACCCGGCCCTCGTCCGCAAGGCCCGCAAACGCGAACTGGGCCTGCTCGACCCGGTCGACGCGCTGTCCGTCGCGCTCACGGGCACGGCGGAGGTCGACGGCGAGCGGGTGGAAGCGGTCCCGGTCGGCGCGCTGGCCACCCTGCGGGACCGCCTGACGGCGGGCATCCACCCGGCCGAGCCCCCCTCCGGCCTTCAGGCCACCCTCCGGGACTACCAACTCCGGGGCCTGGCCTGGCTCGACCTGATGACCTCCCTCGGCCTCGGCGGCTGCCTCGCCGACGACATGGGCCTCGGCAAGACCATCACCCTCATCGCCCTCCACCTGCGCCGGGCACACCGCGACCCCACCCTGGTGATCTGCCCCGCCTCGCTCCTGGGCAACTGGCAGCGGGAGATCACCCGCTTCGCCCCCGGAGTCCCCGTCCGCCGCTTCCACGGCGCGGACCGCACCCTGGAGGACCTGACCGGCGGCTTCGTCCTCACGACGTACGGCACGATGCGCTCGGCGGCGGCGACGCTCGCCCAACAGCCCTGGGGCATGGTCGTCGCGGACGAGGCACAGCACGTCAAGAACCCGTACTCGGCGACCGCGAAGGCACTGCGCACGATCCCGTCGCCCGCGCGCGTGGCCCTGACCGGCACCCCGGTCGAGAACAACCTCTCCGAACTCTGGGCCCTGCTGGACTGGACGACCCCCGGACTCCTCGGCCCCCTGAAGTCCTTCCGCGCCCGGCACGCGCGCGCGGTGGAGAACGGCGAGGACGAGGAGGCGGTGACCCGACTCGCCCGCCTGGTCCGCCCGTTCCTGCTGCGCCGCAAGAAGTCCGACCCCGGCATCGTCCCCGAACTCCCGCCCAAGACGGAGACGGACCACCCGGTCCCACTCACCCGCGAACAGGCCTCGCTCTACGAGGCGGTGGTACGCGAATCGATGCTGGCGATCGAGACGACGGAGGGCATCGCACGCCGGGGCCTGGTCCTGAAGCTCCTCACCTCCCTCAAACAGATCTGCGACCACCCGGCGCTGTACCTGAAGGAGGAGCACACGGCGGCACAGGCCGGCGGCGACCGCCTCGCCGCCCGCTCCGGCAAACTCGCCCTGCTGGACGAGCTGTTGGACACGCTGCTGTCGGAGGACGGTTCCGCGATCGTCTTCACGCAGTACGTCGGCATGGCCCGCCTGATCACCTCCCACCTGTCGGCCCGCGCGGTCCCGGTGGACCTGCTGCACGGCGGCACACCGGTACCGGAGCGGGAGCGCATGGTGGACCGCTTCCAGGCCGGTGCGACCCCGGTCCTGATCCTGTCCCTCAAGGCGGCCGGCACCGGCCTGAACCTCACCCGTGCGGGCCATGTCGTCCACTTCGACCGCTGGTGGAACCCGGCGGTCGAGGAACAGGCCACGGACCGCGCCTACCGCATCGGCCAGACCCAGCCTGTCCAGGTCCACCGCCTCATCACCGAGGGCACGGTCGAGGACCGGATCGCCGAAATGCTCGAATCCAAGCGGGCGTTGGCCGACGCGATCCTCGGCTCCGGAGAGTCGTCACTGACAGAACTGACGGACCGCGAACTGTCGGACCTGGTGTCACTGCGGAGGCCGGCGTGACGGGGGCGGGGCGGGGCCTCGGGTTCGGGACGGGTACGGATGGCGACTCTCCGGAGGCTGCCGGACCTGGTGCGGATGACGACGGGGCCGCGACTGTCGGACCTGGTACGGCGGTGGAGGCCGACAGGTCGGTAACGGAGCCGGCCGCGAGGGCCTCGGAGGAGACACCGGAGGCAAGGGAGGCGGGGGCGACGGGCGGCCGGGCCGAGGAGCGACCAGTGCGCCCTGCCGACCTGGCACGCCAAGCACTGCGGGCCGCGCGTGAACGTCGGGAGCGCGCGCAGGAGAACCACGTGGGCCGCCCGGACGACACGGAGGAGGCGGCGGCTCGCGCGCCGGGGCCGACCGTTTCTGAGGAGACCGCGCTCACATCACCGTCGCGGACCGACTCCCGGGAGGCGGGGTCCAAAACACTCTCGCGGGCCCACTCGGGGGAGGCGGCGTCCAACGCACCCTCGCGGACCCGCTCTTGGGAGTCGGCACCCGACGCATCCCCGCGAACCGATGATCCTGAGGAGACCTCGGCCGAAGTACCCCCGCAGACCGGTCCCTCGCCGACCGACCCCACGCCATCCGTTCCCCGGCCCGGTGACGCCGCCCGCGCGGCATTGCGCCGTGCGCTGCCCGTTCGACGCGAGACGGCTGCGACGGCCGGTCCGTCGGAAGCGGTCCCGGAACGCCCTGCCGATGTCGCGCGCGAGGCATTGCGAGCGGCTCGGCGTGAGAGTCAACAGGCCCGGACGGAAGGAGGCCACCAGGGTGCCGACCCGACGACCCGATCACCCCACCGTGCCTCCACGCCTGCTCCCACCGCCCCCACTCCCGTCCCGTCCAGGGCCTCACGTCCGCGCGCCGCCCAGGGACCCGGTGGTGTCGAAGCCGTGCGGGCCCGCGCGGTGCGTGATCTGGTCGCCGACGCCTTCCGGATGCCCCAGGAGGAGGACTTCGGCAGGGAGCCGCCCGGCGACAACGACCAAGCGCGCCAAGCGAGTCGGGCCGTACAACCACCGCACTCGCACTCGCACCCGAACCCGGACCGACGCCAGGACCCCGACCCGACCGCCCCGGATGCCCCCAACCCACCCGCGACCACCCTCACCCTCACCTCCATGGCTTCCCCCACCCGCGACGGCGACCTCCGCCGTACCTTCCCCGCGTTCCCGCCCAGGCCGTCGAAGGGCACGAGTTTCGCCGAGACCTGGTGGGGCAATGCCTGGGTCACCGCGTTGGAGGAAGGCGCGTTGGACGCCAAGCGCCTTGTGCGTGGGCGTGGTTACGCCGAGAAGGGCCACGTCGACGCGATCACCGTGACACCGGGGCTCGTGCTCGCGTATGTGCAGGGCAGCCGCCCGCGGCCGTACCGCGTACAGGTGCGGTTGCGGACGCTCGACGACGCCGACTGGGACCGGTTCCTGGACGCCGCCGCCGACCGGCCAGGACACATCGCCGCCCTGCTCGACAAGGAGATGCCCAAGTCCCTTGCGGAGTGCGGAGTTCCGCTGCTGCCGGGGCCCGGTGACCTGGACCCCCTGTGCAGTTGCCCCGACTCCGGTCACCCCTGCAAGCACGCCGCCGCCCTCTGCTACCAGACCGCGCGTCTCCTCGACGCCGACCCCTTCGTGCTGCTCCTGCTGCGCGGCCGGGGTGAACGCCCGCTGCTCGACGCGCTGTCCCGCCGCAACGCGGCCCGGGCCGCCCGCGCCGCCCAGGAGCAGGAACCGGCCCCCCTCCCCGGAGTGCGGGCCACGGAAGCCCTCGCGACGGAACGCCGACTCCCGCCGCTCCCACCCCCGTTGCCCACGCCCCCGCACCCCGAGCAGCCTCCCGTGTACCCGGCGGCGCCCGGCGGCCCGGACCCCTTCGCCCTCGACCAGTTGGCGACCGACGCCGCCACCCGGGCACACGCGCTGCTCAGCACCGGCCGGGATCCGGTCGGTGAACTGACGCTGTGGCAGGACGCGGTACGGCTCGCCGCCGCTCGCCCGGGTTCGGGGCTGACCGCCACCACCCGCTCCCTCTACGCCTCCCTCGCCAAGGCCACCGGACGGACTGCGGCCGAGTTGGCGCGCGCGGTGGCCGCCTGGCGGCAGGGCGGCATCGAGGGGCTCGCGGTGCTCGAAGAACCCTGGGATCCGCCGGCCGGCCGCTTCGACCGCGCGCGCCCGCTGCTCCTCGCCGCCGACCTCCCGGCCTTCCGCCCCTGGCACAACCACCTCACCCACCCCCACGGCCATGTCCAACTCCGCCTGGGCCGCGACGGCTTGTGGTACGCCTACGAATCGGAACCGGGCCACGACGACTGGTGGCCCAGAGGCACCCCCGACCTGGACCCGGTCGGCGCACTCACGGGTTTGGGCGCGCCCGGCGACCTCTGAGCCGCCGAGCACCCACCGCGCCACCAGGGACCGTCCTTCGCCACAGTCCCCGAAATGCGGTGAAGGCGACGTGAGAGTTCCCCACCGAAGTGTGGGAGCCGGGTGGGGAGACCGAGGGCCCCACAGCCGGGCCGTAAGAAACGGCGGTTACGTTGGAGTGGTGAGCGACATGAACAACAGCCCTGCCCTCCAGTACCGCTTCGACGGCCCCGAAGACGCCCCTGTTCTCATCCTGGGCCCGTCGCTCGGGACCACCTGGCACATGTTCGACCGCCAGGTGCCCGAGCTGACGAAGCAGTGGCGGGTCTTCCGGTTCGATCTGCCGGGCCACGGCGGCTCGCCCGCGTATCCGGCCGGCTCGGTCTCCGACCTGGCCGACCGGCTGCTCGCCACCCTCGACGCGCTCGGCGTGCAGCGCTTCGGCTACGCGGGCTGCGCGCTCGGCGGTGCGGTCGGTCTCGAACTGGTCCTGCGCCACCCCGAGCGGGTGGCCTCGCTGGCGCTGATCGCGACCTCGCCGCGCTTCGAAACGGCGGACGAGTTCCGTCAGCGCGGGGTGATCGTGCGCACCAACGGGCTCGACCCCATCGCCCGCACCTCGCCCGAGCGCTGGTTCACCGGCGGTTTCGCCGCTGCGCAGCCCGCGATCACCGAGTGGGCCGTGCAGATGGTGCGCACCACCGACCCCGGCTGCTACATCGCCGCGTGCGAGGCGCTGGCCGCGTTCGACGTACGGTCCGAACTCGCCCGGATCGGCGTGCCGACCCTCGTCCTCGTCGGCTCGGACGACCAGGTCACCGGGCCCGCCGAGGCCCGCACCCTGGTTGCCGGCATCCCGGACGCCCGCCTCGCGGTCGTACCCGGCGCCTCGCACCTGGTCCCGGTCGAGCAGCCCGCCGCCGTCACCGACCTCCTGGTCCGGCACTTCTCCACCGCCTGGCAGCCGCCCTACGACCAGTCCACCGGGCAGGTCGCCGTCGTGGCACCCCCGGTCAGGCCGGTCCTCGCCGCGCCGCAACAGGCCGCGCCCATCGCCGAGATCGCACCGCCGCCCCCCGTACCGCCGCAGGCCATGGGCCGTCCGGACCCCTACGACGCCGGGATCAAGGTCCGCCGCGAGGTGCTCGGCGACGCACATGTGGACCGGGCGCTGGCGCAGGCCGACGAGTTCTCCGGGGACTTCCAGGAGTTCGTCACGCGGTACGCGTGGGGCGAGATCTGGGACCGGCCGGGCCTCGACCGGCGCTCCCGCAGCTGTGTCACGCTCACCGCGCTGGTCGCGGGCGGGCACCTGGACGAGCTGGCCTTCCACACCCGGGCGGCGCTGCGCAACGGCCTCACCCCGGTCGAGATCAAGGAGGTGCTGCTGCAGGCGGCCGTGTACTGCGGAGTGCCCGCGGCGAACAGCGCCTTCAAGGTCGCCCAGCAGGTCATCCGCGAGGAGACGACCCCCACGGAGTGATCTTCAGCCCGGTACCGAAAGCACCAGTCTCGGCCGCCCGCCCGGAGCCGGGCAGCGGCAGGATGGACCCATGACGCTCACCACGCTCACCAAGAAGTCGCACGCCTGCATCCGTCTGGAGAAGGACGGCCGGACCCTCGTCATCGACCCGGGCACCTTCACCGAGGAGGACGCCACGATCGGGGCGGACGCGATCCTCGTCACGCACGAGCACCTCGACCACTTCAACGAGGACCGGCTGCGGGCCGGCCTGGAGGCCAACCCGGCCGCCGAGATCTGGACCCTGAAGTCGGTCGCGGACCAGCTCTCCGCCGCCTTCCCGGGCCGGGTGCACACCGTCGGCCACGGCGACACCTTCACGGCGGCGGGCTTCGACGTCCAGGTGCACGGCAAACTGCACGCCGTGATCCACCCCGACATCCCGCGCATCACCAACGTCGGCTACCTCATCGACGCCGGCCGCGTCTTCCACCCCGGCGACGCCCTCACCGTCCCCGACCACCCCGTCGAGACCCTGATGCTCCCGGTGATGGCCCCCTGGAGCAAGATCTCCGAGGTCATCGACTACGTCCGCGAGGTCAAGCCGCAGCGCGCCTACGACATCCACGACGCCCTGCTCACGGACCTCGCCCGCCCGATCTACGACCACCAGATCGGCGCGCTCGGCGGCGCGGAGCACCTGCGGCTGGCGCCCGGGGACAGCGCGTCGGTCTGAGTGTCAGTGCCGCCCGGTAGGTTGTGAGGCATGCGCATCGCGACCTGGAACGTGAACTCGATCACCGCCCGTCTGCCGAGGCTCCTGGCCTGGCTGGAGAGCAGCGGCACCGACGTGCTGTGCCTCCAGGAGGCCAAGCTGGCCGAGGCGCAGTTCCCGTTCGACGAGCTGCGCGAGGCGGGCTACGAGGCGGCGGTGAACGCGACCGGCCGGTGGAACGGCGTGGCGGTGCTCTCCCGCGTAGGACTCGACGACGTGGTCAAGGGCCTTCCCGGGGACCCCGGTTACGACGGCGTCCAGGAGCCCCGCGCCGTCGCGGCGACCTGCGGCCCGGTCCGCGTCTGCTCGGTGTACGTGCCCAACGGCCGCGAGGTGGACCACCCCCACTACACGTACAAGCTCCAGTGGTTCGAGGCTCTCAGGGCGGCCGTTGCGGAGGACGCCCAGGGCACCCGCCCGTTCGCGGTCCTCGGCGACTACAACGTGGCGCCGACGGACGACGACGTCTTCGACGTGGCCGCCTTCGAGGGCCTCACCCACGTCACCCCGGCCGAGCGCGCCGCCCTCACCGCCCTGCGCGACGCGGGCCTGACGGACGTGGTCCCGCGCCCCCTCAAGTACGACCACCCGTACACGTACTGGGACTACCGCCAGCTCGCCTTCCCGAAGAACCGCGGCATGCGCATCGACCTCGTCTACGGCAACGAGCCGTTCGCGAAGGCCGTCACCGACTCCTACGTCGACCGCGAGGAGCGCAAGGGCAAGGGCGCCTCGGACCACGCGCCGGTGGTCGTCGACCTGGACGTCTGACCGGGAGACGCGCCCCCGCCCGCTCGGCCCAGCGAGGCGAACCACCGTACGACGGCCCCCGTCGCCGCCTGCTGGGAGCCCAGATGGCGGGAGCCGCCGTAGTCCGGAGTGCCGAGGTCGACGAGCGGTACGTCGACACCCCGGGCCCGGAACGACGCCTGGCAGTGCTCGCTGTTCCCGTTCACGGCCTGTTCGTCGCCCTCGGCGTAGTAGAGCCGCATGGGCATCTTCGGTGTCCAGCCCGTGCACACCCCGTCGGTGATCCGCAGTGCGGCGGCCAGCCCGCCCGTCGGGTGTGCGATCAGCGCCCGCCCGTGCCGGGTGAGCAGGGCGTCGATCGTGCCCGGCGTCCTGGACATCACCTCCTGCCCGGTGTGCGTGCCGTCCAACAGGCCCTCGATCGTGCGGGAGTACGGCGCCCGGAAGACCTCGCGCGGGCTGTCGTAGACGTGATGGAGCCGGTTGAAGGCGACCAGGGCCAGCGCGGTGTAGATCACGCCGTCCTTCGCGTCCGCCCGCCCGTCCAGCAGGGACGGGAACGCCACGTCCCGGAAGGCGTACGCGCCGCTCACCGGTGCCACCGCCGCGACCCGGAAACGGGGATCGGCTCCCTCCTGCAGGGCCCGGGTCAGCCCGAGCGCCGCCGACGCCCCCTGGGAGAAGCCGGTGGCCAGCACCTCGTGCCCCAACTGCCGTCCCACCGTGGGCGCGAAGGAGGCCGCGGCCCGCAACAGGTCCAGCGCGGCCGTCGTCTCGGACGGCACATCCATCCACGCCTGCGGCCCGGAGCCGAGGCCGAGCCCCAGGTAGTCCGGGAGTACGACGGCGAAGCCCGCCGACGCGTAGGTGAGGGCGGGCGCCTGGCCCCACACCTCCGTCGACACCGAGGCGACATCGCCCTTGAAGAGTTCGGTGCCGTGCGTGAACGACACCGTCCGCAGCCGCCGCTCACCCCCGCGCGGGAACGCCAGCAGCCCGCTCGCGGTGGTCGGCCGGCCCTTGGCGTCCACCGTGCGATAGACCACCCGGTACGTGTCCACGCCGTAACGGACGGTCCTCGTGTCCCAGTCCGGGCCGTCCTTGTCGCTCTTCAGCTCGGCGGTCACCTGCCGCGCGGACAGGGTCCGCAGCTGCGTCACCGACACCACCCGTCCCCGGCTCGCATCGTGCGCGCCCCGCGCCGACGCGGCCGGAACCGCCCCCGCCCCCACGGCACCCGCGGACACCGAACCGCTCACCACCAGGGCCGCGGCAACCGACGACATCACGATCATCCTGCCTGTCCGATTCATACTGCGACCGTACGAACGGGACATCGCGCCCACCATCCGGCCAACCCGCGCTCGGGAGAGGGGCTTTCCCCCGCTGCGGCCGGGGTGCTGACACGCCACCGGCGACGCCCTGTGGTGCGTACGGCGGTCCGAATGACACGCTGTATGTATGAACATCCCTTTCCTGGGTGACCGGGCCGAGAAGCACCGTATCCGCGACGCCGAGGGCATCGCCGAGTTGCTGGCCGAGTGCGAGCTGCTCCGTTCGCACGCGGCCCGGGAGGGCATCCAACTCGACGACTCCGCAAGCTCGTTGGAGGCGCTCGACCAGCTGGTGCCGCGCTGGCGGGACGACGAGGAGACCGTGTCCTGGCTCGGCAACGACGCCGGTCTGTATCTGGGCACCGTGATCGTGCGCACGGTGGAGGGTGCCGCCTGGGAGATCCGGTCGGACGGCCAGCCCGTCGTACGGCTGGTCTCCGGGCGCGAGTTCGACGTCGTGGCCTCCGGTCATGAGTGGGCCGCGAGCGGCGTGCCCGAGCTCTCGCAGCTCTACGCGGAGGTCTCCGAAGAGTAAGAGGGGCGTAAATACGGCTAATGCCCGAAAAGTGCGTGTCGTGCGTTAACTCCGGTCTTGTGTGGATAGTTTGCGGCAACCACGACACAGCTGAGAGTGAGTAGGGCTGGGCATGGCCGTCGATCCGTTGATCGAACTGCGGGACGTCAACAAGTACTACGGGGAGCTGCATGTCCTCCAGGACATCAACCTCACCGTCGGCAAGGGGGAGGTGGTCGTGGTCATCGGCCCTTCGGGGTCGGGAAAGTCGACGCTGTGCCGGGCGATCAACCGGCTGGAGACCATCGAGTCCGGGACGATCGAACTCGACGGTCAGCCGCTGCCCGAGGAGGGCAAGGCCCTCGCCGGGCTCCGCGCCGAAGTCGGCATGGTCTTCCAGTCGTTCAACCTGTTCGCCCACAAGACGGTGCTGCAGAACGTCTCGTTGGCCCAGATCAAGGTCCGCAAGCGCAAGCGGGGCGACGCCGACAAGAGGTCGATGGAACTCCTCGACCGCGTGGGCCTCGCCTCACAGGCACCCAAGTTCCCCGCGCAGCTCTCCGGCGGCCAGCAGCAGCGCGTGGCCATCGCCCGCGCCCTCGCCATGGAGCCCAAGGCGCTGCTCTTCGACGAGCCGACCTCGGCCCTCGACCCGGAGATGATCAACGAAGTCCTCGAAGTCATGCGGCAGTTGGCCCACGACGGCATGACCATGGTCGTCGTCACCCACGAGATGGGCTTCGCCCGCTCCGCCGCCAACCGCGTCGTGTTCATGGCCGACGGCCGCGTCATCGAGGACCGCACCCCCGAGGAGTTCTTCACCAACCCGCGCACCGACCGGGCCAAGGACTTCCTGTCCAAGATCCTCAAGCACTGAGCGGGGGAGTGCGATCCATGTTCCGTACCACTCGTGTGCTCCTCGTGCTGATCCTCGCGCTGCTCGCGACCGCCTGTGGCAAGGAGGGCAGCCCGCCCGTGAAGGGCCCGGCCGCCGAGAAACTCCCCAACTACCAAGTGGCACAAGGCTTTCAGCTCCCCGACTCCAAGACCTGGAAGCGGGCGAAGAAGCGCGGCTACTTCGTCGTCGGCGCGAAGGAGGACCAGCCCTACCTCGGCGAGAAGGACCCCGCGACCGGCACCTACTCCGGCTTCGACATCGAGATCGCCAAGATGATGTCGGCCTCCCTCGGCTTTGCCCCGAAGACCGTCCACTTCAGGACGATCGCCTCCGCCAACCGCGAAACCGCCCTGCAGAACGGCCAGATCGACTACTACGTCGGCACCTACACCATCAACGACATGCGCAAGAAACTGGTCGGCTTCGCCGGCCCCTACTACCTGGCCGGCCAGTCGCTCCTCGTGCGCACCGACGAGCACGACATCCACGGCCCGCAGGACCTCGCCGGCAAACGCGTCTGCTCGGCGGCCGGTTCGACGCCGTACCAGCGCATCAAGGACGACTATCCGAAGGCCCAACTCGTCGCCTACGACACGTACTCGGTCTGTGTCGACAACCTGCTCACCTACCAGGTCGCCGCCGTCACCACCGACGACGCGATCCTCATCGGCTACGCGGCGAAGGTCCCCGATCAGCTCAAGGTCGTCGGCAAGCCCTTCTCGAAGGAGCCGTACGGCATCGGTGTCCCGCACAGCGACAACGCCCTGCGATTCGCCCTCGACGACGCGTTGGAGGCCCGTGAGAAGAACGGCGACTGGAAGAAGGGGTACGAGGCGACACTCGGCCTGTCCGGAGTGCCCGCGCCCACCCCGCCCGCGATCGACCGCTACCCGGCGAGCTGAGCGAGGCCGATGTGAACGTACTGACAGACAACTTCTCGACCTTCGGCGACGGCTTCCTCGGCACCGTCGAACTCACCCTCTACGCCTCGGTGTTGGCGCTCGTCCTCGGCTTCCTGATGGCCTCCTTCCGGGTCGCCCCGGTCGGCTCGCTGCGGGTGTTCGGCACGGTGTGGGTCACCGTCCTGCGCAACACCCCGCTCACCCTGCTGTTCTTCGCGGTGCTGCTCGGCCTGCCGCGCTTCGGACTCGTGCTGCCCTTCAAGGTGTTCGCGGTCCTCGCGCTCGGCTGCTACACCTCGGCGTTCATCTGCGAGGCGCTGCGCGCCGGCATCAACACCGTGCCCAGGGGACAAGGAGAGGCGGCCCGCACTCTCGGGATGACCTTCGGGCAGACCCTCGGACTGGTCGTGCTGCCGCAGGCGTTCCGCTCGGTGATCCCGCCGGTCGGCTCCACGCTCATCGCGCTCGCCAAGAACTCGGCGATCGCGGGCGCGTTCAGTGTCACCGAACTCCTCGGCACCTACCGGACGTTGAGCGAACTCGGCTACAACATCGTCTGGACCTTCGTCTGGATCGCCCTCGGCTACCTGATCATCACCCTCGCCATCAGCGCGCTGTTCAACGCGCTGGAGAGGAAGTGGGGAGTCGCCCGATGACCACCGCCAACGCCCTCTACGACGTCCCGGGCCCCAAGACCCGCAAACGGCACCGCCTTTACGGCATCGCGTCCACCGTCGTCATCCTCGGTCTCCTCGCCTGGATCCTCTATCTCCTGTTCGACACCGACCAGTTCACCTACACGAAGTGGATGCCCTTCGAGTACAAGGGAATTCAGGAACTGCTGCTGCGCGGCCTCGGCAACACGCTCAAGGCCTTCGGGCTCGCGGCCGTACTGTCGCTGGCACTTGGGACCCTGCTCGCCGTAGGACGGCTGTCGGACCACCGGCCGGTGCGCTGGCTGTCCACGCTCGTCGTGGAGTTCTTCCGCGCCATGCCCGTCCTGGTGATGATCTTCTTCATCTTCGTGGCGCTCAAGGTTCAGCCATTGCCCGCACTGGTCGCAGGACTCACCCTCTACAACGGCTCGGTCCTCGCCGAGGTGTTCCGCTCCGGCGTCAACAGCGTCGAACGCGGCCAGCGGGAGGCCGCGTTCGCACTCGGGCTGCGCAAGACCCAGGTCATGTCGTACGTCCTCGTACCGCAGGCCGTACGGGCCATGCTGCCCGCCATCATCAGCCAGTTGGTGGTCGCGCTGAAGGACACCTCGCTGGGCTATCTGATCACCTATGAGGAGTTTCTCCACGCCGGGAAGCTGATCGCGTCGAACCTCGACTACGATTTGCCGTTCATCCCAGTGGTGATGGTGATCTCGCCGATCTACATCGGGATGTGCATGCTGCTCTCCTGGTTCGCCGGATGGGTGTCCCGCCGGGAGCAGCGCAGTCCCAAAACCGAGGCCGTGGACGTGGCCCCGGCCGAACCAGGGACGCTGCTGCCGCGGGTGCAGTAGTAGAGAGGGCACTTGCCCGTCCGGCGGCAGCCGGAGATCACTGCTCGCGCAGCGGGATCGACACGTATGACGGGTCGTTCGCGGGCGAGGAGAAGGTCAGCTGCGCGCCGGTCGGGTTGTGCTCGATGTAGAGCGGGTCGACCGTGTCGACGACCAGGGCGAGATGGTGCCCTGCCGGGACGTCGTAGGCCGTGGAGAACAACTCCAGGTCCACACCGAACGGCTGGCCGGGCGTCTGCCCGTGCCAGGTGTACGGCGCGTTGGAGACCAGCTTGCCGAGGCCGAGCGGGCCCACGTCGTAGAGGTATGCGACGAGGGTGCCGCTCTCCTTGGTGTCCGTGACCGTGGTGTGCAACGTGACGGTGCCGCGCACCTGTTGGGCGCTCGTGTACGTACCCGACTGCCATACGGCGGCCCAGCGGCGCGGCAGCAGCGGGACCCACGCGACCGGGGGCACCTGCGCCACCTGGTCGAGGATGCTGGACAGGAAGACGATTCCGCCGTCCGCGCCCGAGTCCACGTTGGTGTGGATGGTGGTCGTGCCCGCGAGGTCGATCTTCTTGCGCGTCGCGCCGACCGACTTCCAGTCCGGGTAGCCCTCGTAGCCGCCAGTGGAACGGGACTTGAGCTCCACGGGGTCCTCGCGGTCGATCCCGTTGTCCTCGCCCTTGAGGTAGTGGTCGAACCAGCGCTCGGTGTCCGTCCACACGTCGTTGGGCAACCCGAACAGTCCGGTCAGTTCGGCGGTGGCGTGGTCGCCGGGGCGGAGTTCGAGCCGCTTGGGACCGGTCAACTCGCCGTAGAAGTCCGCTATTTGGTTGGGCGGGAAGATCGTGTCGCCCCAGGCGTTGGCGAGCATGATCGCCGCGCCGTTCTTGTTGATCCGATCGACATAGGTCGCGGGGGAGCGCTCCTTCCCCCAGTCGATCATTTCCTGTTCCTTGGACAGGTCGGCGGCGAGGAAGTCCTTGAAGACCTGGCTGGTCTGCGCGCTCGGGCGGCCGGTGACGAGGCCGACGCCGTCCAGCAGGGCGGTCGCCTGGGAGTGTTCGGTGCGGCCAGAGTAGATCGACCCGATCAGGTCCGCCCAGCCGCTGAGTGAGGCAACTGCCTTGATCCGCTTGTCGTGTGCCGCCGCGAGCAGGCTGATCCCGGCGCCGTACGACACCCCCGCCATGCCGATGTGCCCCGCGTCGGAAGGGGTGTTGGCGAGCGCCCAGTCGATCACCTTGGACGCGTCGGCCACGTCGGCCGGGCCGCCGACCTCGATCCCGCCGCCGGACTGCCAGAAGCCGCGGACGTTGTAACTCACCACGACATAGCCGGAGTTCGCGAGCTTCTCGGCCTGGGCCAGGTACTGGACCTGAGGGAAGCCCCAGCTCGTGGGCAGGACGACGAGGGGGTAGCGGTGCGAGCCGTCCGCGTCCGCGGGTGTGACGACGTTCGCCGCGAGCTTCGTACCGCCGTCGCCCGCGATGTCGACGAAGCGGACGCCGCTGGTGGCGGCCTGGGCGGCGGGGGCGAGCCCGAGGACGCCTCCGGCGACGAGAGTCGCGGAGACGGCGACCGCGGCGGTCGTACGCAGGGACTGGCGACGGTTTCGCACGGGTCACTCCTCACACGTGTCAATGCAAAGTGACCCGACGGTAACCGCAGCCCTTTACCTGAGGTAACCCGTGGGTAAGTTACGTGCCAGTAACGATTGTTGAAGTGTGTGTGACTTCAGGAGGCGCGGTGCGAACTCCGTGGTGCCGGTGCAGGTAGGGGCGTTTCCGCCGCCCGTGTCACGTCCGCCACCAGCTCCACCACATCGGGGCCGTACGCCTGCGAGTTGACCACCTTCAGCAGTAGGACGAAGGTGTTGCCGCCGTGTTTGCGGGCCAACTTCTCATGGTTGCGGGCGAGATAGCGGGTCGCCGCCTGGTTGGTGATCGCGCGCTGGCCGCAGAAGAGGAACACCGGCCGCGCGCCGCCCAGTTGGCCGGCGGTGAGGCGGGCGAGAAGCACGTACTCGCCCTTGCCGGGCTCAAGTCGGTAGCGCTCACTGCCTATTTGGAACGCGCCCCGGTCCGGTCCCGGCTCGGGGTCGACGTTGACGCGGATGCCGGGCAGCAGGGACGCCAGATGTGCGGCCATCCGGCGGTTGGAGGCCGGGCCGCCCACGCAGAACTCGGTGCGTTCTCCGAAGCCCTGCTGGGTCGCGTCGTGCGCGACGACCTGGGCGTGCGCGTTGCAGTCCTTGATCAGGGCGGCGAGTTCGAGGAGCGCGAACACGTCGTGCCGCATCACCGTGAGCTCGGGGCCGCCCGCCTCGCGGTTCACCACGAGCAGCGACTCGGAGTTGTCGGGCAGCCCGAAGAACGCCTGCTTGCGCCGGAGTTTGCGCTTCCACAGGTAGGTGCGGGCGAGCCAGCCGAGGGCGGCACTGATGCCGGCGGCGGCCACGCCCAGAACGATGTTGCGCAGGTCGTCATTCATGGGCGCGCATGTTAGCGGCCCGATGTGGCTGGTACGTACCGGTGTTCGACGTGTGACGTTCGTGTGGCGGCGGCCGGAAGCGGTCTGTCGGGTCCCGTGCCAGGTGGATACGCTGCGCGGACGGTTCTGGACTGGAGGTACGGATGCGTCGCCCTGTGGCACGGAAACTGTCGGTCCTGGCGGTCTCGGCCGCCGTGGTGTCGGTCGGGGCCGCGGCCCCACCCGCCGCGACGAACAGCAGCACACCGACGAAGGTTCCGGTCGCCGTCGGCTACGGCGGCGCCGTCGCGAGCGTCGACGCGGACGCCACCGCGGCCGGTATCGAGGTCCTGAAGAAGGGCGGCAACGCGGTCGACGCGGCCGTCGCCACCGCCGCCGCGCTCGGCGTCACCGAGCCCTACTCCTCCGGCATCGGCGGAGGCGGCTACTTCGTCTACTACGACGCCAAGTCCCGTACGGTGCACACGATCGACGGCCGCGAGACCGCGCCGTTGACCGCCGACTCCAACCTCTTCGTGGAGAACGGCAAGGCCCTCGCCTTCGCCGACGCCGTCAGCAGCGGCCTCAGCGTCGGCACCCCGGGCACGCCCGCCACCTGGCAGACGGCGCTCGACCAGTGGGGCAGCGAGAAGCTGGGCACGGTGCTCAAGCCCGCCGAACGGATCGCGAGCGAAGGCTTCACGGTCGACGACACCTTCCGCACCCAGACAGCGGCCAACGAGACCCGCTTCCGCTACTTCCCCGACACCGCCAAGCTGTTCCTGCCCGGCGGCGCACTGCCGGTGGTCGGTTCCACCTTCACGAACCCCGAACTCGCCGCCACCTACAAGGAGTTGGGCAAGAAGGGGATCGGGGACATCTATCGGGGCGCCCTCGGCAAGGACATCCTCGCCACGGTGAACACCCCGAAGGTGGACACGAGTTCGGGATGGAACGCCCGCCCCGGCCAGCTGTCCGCCCAGGACCTCGCGGCATACCGCGCCAAGCTCCAGGCGCCCACGAAGACGTCGTACCGCGGACTCGGCGTCTACTCCATCGCGCCCTCCTCCTCCGGCGGCACGACCGTCGGTGAGGCCCTCAACATCCTTGAGAAGACGGACCTTTCGAAGGCCGGCGAGGTCCAGTACCTGCACCACTACATCGAGGCCAGCCGGATCGCGTTCGCGGACCGGGGGCGCTGGGTCGGCGACCCCGCCTTCGAGGACGTACCGACGAAGGAACTCCTCTCGCAGAAGTTCGCCGACTCGCGCGCCTGCCTCATCAAGGACGACGCGGTGCTCACCAGCCCGCTGGCACCCGCCGACCCGCGCAATCCCACGGCCTGCACCGCCACCGGGACTGCCGCCCCGACGACCTACGAGGGCGAGAACACCACCCACCTCACCGTCGCCGACAAGTGGGGCAACGTCGTCTCCTACACGCTCACCATCGAGCAGACCGGCGGCAGCGCGATGACCGTGCCCGGCCGCGGCTTCCTGCTCAACAACGAGCTGACCGACTTCTCCTTCACCCCGGCCAACCCGGCCGTCCACGACCCGAACCTCCCGGGTCCGGGCAAGCGCCCGCGCTCGTCGATCTCACCGACGATCGTCCTGGACAAGCACAACAAGCCGGTCGTGGCGCTCGGTTCACCCGGTGGCGCGACCATCATCACGACCGTGCTGCAGACCCTCACCGAGTTCCTCGACCGAGGTCTCCCGCTCGTGGACGCGATCGCCGCACCCCGCGCCAGTCAGCGCAACGCGGCCAACACGGAACTCGAACCAGCCCTCTACAACAGCGACTTGAAGACCCAACTCCAGGCCATCGGGCACTCCTTCACCCTGAATCCGGAGATCGGCGCGGCGACGGGTGTCCAACGGCTGCCGAACGGCGAGTGGTTGGCAGCCGCCGAGAAGGTACGGCGTGGCGGTGGCTCGGCGGCGGTTGTCAATCCGGCGCCGTAGCCGGTGAGTCGGAGGCGGGCGGCGGTACATCCGTGCGGAACACATCCGTGCGGAACGCGAGCCGCCCGTCCTCGACGTCCACCGTCACCCGGCCGCCCTTCGCGATCCGGCCGTCCAGGAGCAGCCGGGACAGCTGGTTGTCGACCTCGCGCTGGATGGTGCGGCGCAGCGGCCGGGCGCCGTACTCGGGCTGGAAGCCCTGGCGGGACAGCCGGTCGACGGCCGGGTCCGTGAACTCGACCGTGACGCCCTGTGCGTGCAGGAGACGGCGGGTGTGTTCCAGCAACAGCTCGGTGATCAGGCGGAGTTGTTCGGCGGTGAGCTGACGGAAGACCACGATCTCGTCGATACGGTTGAGGAACTCGGGGCGGAAGTGCTCGCGCAGCGGGCGCAGGATCTGCTCGCGCCGTGCCTCCTCGTCCGCGTCGGCGCCACCGGGCCCGAAGCCGATTCCGGCCCCGCGCCGGGTGATCGCCTCGGAACCGAGGTTGCTGGTCATCACGATCACCGTGTTGGTGAAGTCGACCGTGCGGCCCTGCGCGTCGGTCAACCGGCCGTCGTCCAGGACCTGGAGCAGGATGTTGAAGACGTCCGGGTGCGCCTTCTCGACCTCGTCGAGCAGCAGCAGTGAGTACGGGTGGCGGCGTACGACCTCGGTGAGCTGACCGGCCTCCTCGTGGCCCACATAGCCGGGCGGGGCGCCGACGAGACGGCTCACCGTGTGGCGTTCCTGGTACTCGCTCATGTCGAGGCGGACCATCCGGTCCTCGCTGCCGAACAGTGCCTCGGCGAGGGCGCGGGCAAGTTCGGTCTTCCCGACGCCTGTCGGGCCCAGGAACAGGAAACTGCCGATGGGCCGGTCCGGGCTCGCCAGCCCGGCGCGGGAGCGCAGCACCGCGTCCGACACGACCCGGACCGCCTCCTCCTGGCCGACGACCCGCTCGTGCAGATGCTCCTCCAGACCGAGCAGCCGGTCCTTCTCCTCCGCGGTGAGACTGCTCACCGGGATACCGGTCTGCCGGGACACGACTTCGGCGATCACCTCGCCCGTCACTTCCAGGTGCTGCCCCTCGTCGCCGGTGTCCGCACCGCCGGCTTCGGCAAGCCGTACCTTCAACTCGGCGATACGATCCCGGAGTTGGGTCGCCTTCTCGTAGTCCTCGTCGGCCGCTGCCTGGTCCTTGTCGCGGGCGAGCTGCTCCGTCTCCCGCTCCAGGGCCCGTACGTCCGTGCCCTTCGTGCGCGCCCGCAGCCGTACCCGCGCGCCCGCCTGGTCGATCAGGTCGATCGCCTTGTCGGGCAGCCGGCGGTCGGTGAGATAGCGGTCCGAGAGCTCCACGGCCGCCACCAACGCCTCGTCGGTGTACCGGACTTGGTGGTGGGCCTCGTAGCGGTCGCGCAGTCCGCGCAGGATCTCGATCGCGTCCGTGACGGTCGGCTCGGGCACCAGGATCGGCTGGAAGCGGCGGGCCAGCGCCGCGTCCTTCTCGATCCGGCGGTACTCCTCCAGTGTCGTAGCGCCGACGATGTGCAACTCGCCGCGCGCCAGGGCCGGTTTGAGGATGTTTCCGGCGTCCATCGAACCGCTCTCGCCACCACCGCCCGCGCCGACCACGGTGTGCAACTCGTCGATGAACACGATCAGTTCGTCCGAGTGGGCGCGGATCTCGCCGACGATGTTCGTCAGCCGCTCCTCGAAGTCGCCCCGGAAACGGGTGCCCGCGACCACGCCCGTCAGGTCGAGAGCGACCACCCGCCGCCCGGTCAGCACGTCCGGCACGTCGCCGTCCGTGATGCGCTGCGCGAGCCCCTCCACGATCGCGGTCTTGCCGACACCCGCGTCGCCGATCAGCACCGGGTTGTTCTTGCCGCGTCGGGACAGCACCTCGATGGTCTGCTCGATCTCCTTGTCACGGCCGATCACCGGGTCGATACGGCCGTGCCGGGCCAGGTCGGTGAGATCGCGGCCGTACTTGTCGAGGGTCGGGGTGCCGGTGGGGCGGGGCTGCTCGGTGCGCGGCAGGGTGCCGTCGGGCGCTTCGGGCGGCAGGCCCGTGGGGGCGTAGCGGGCCGCGTTCAGGATGTGACCGGCGGCGGAGTCCGGGTTCGCGGCGAGCGCGCCGAGGACGTGTTCGGGGCCGATGTAACCGGCGCCGCCCGCCCGGGCCAGGTCGTGCGCGTCCAGGAGGGCGCGTTTGACGGCCGGGGTGAGGGCGAGCGACGTGCCCGCCGGGGGCTGGGCGGGGCCCGAGCGCTCGTCGATCTCCGCGGCGAGGGAGTCGGGGTCAGCGCCGGCGCGGGTGAGGAGGCCGCGGGTCGGCTCCGCGGACAGGGCCGCGCGGAGGAGGTGCTGGGTGTCGAGGTCGTGGCTGCCGTGTTCCGCGGCGTACTGGGCCGCGCCTCGGACGAGGTCCTTGGCCGGTTGGCTGAGCAGACGGCCTATGTCTATGTCGCGTGGACCGGGACGGGCGGCTCCGCCGAAGAACCGGGCGAGGAAGTCTTCGAAGGGGTCGTTTTCGGGGGATATGTAGCCGCTGGTCATCAATCCACCATGGCACGGACCACTGCGTGGGGCATGTGCGGGTTTGGGTGCGTATATGGGTGCGGGTGCGTTGTGGCTGGTAGCGCCCACGCGGCGGAGCCGCAAATCGATACAGTCCCGCGCCCCCTGGGTGGGACCGCTTACCGGCGCTCAGTAAGGACCCTGGGTCCCGCCTCCGTGATCGCCACCGTGTGTTCCACGTGGGCCGCTCTCGATCCGTCGTTCGTTCGCAGGGTCCAGCCGTCCGGGGCCTCGTGGTAGCCGTCCTTGCCGCCGGCGATCAGCATGGGCTCGATCGCGAGGGCCATGCCGTGGCGGAGGGGGAGGCCCCGGCCGGGGCGGCCCTCGTTCGGGACGCCGGGGTCCTCGTGCATCTGGCGGCCGATGCCGTGGCCGCCGAAGCCCTGGGGGATGCCGTAGCCGGCCGCACGGCAGACCGTGCCGATCGCGTGGGCGATGTCGCCGATGCGGTTGCCCACGACGGCTGCCGCGATACCCGCCGCGAGGGCGCGCTCGGCGGTGTCGATCAGGCGGACGTCGGCGGGGCGCGGCTTGCCGACGGTGAAGCTGATGGCCGAGTCGCCGGCCCAGCCGCCCAGCTTGGCGCCGAAGTCGATCGAGACCAGGTCGCCGTCGCGCAGGCGGTAGCCGTCCGGGATGCCGTGCACGATCGCGTCGTTCACCGAGGCGCAGATGACCGCCGGGAACGGGGTGGGTGCGAAGGAGGGGCGGTAGCCGAGGAAGGGTGAGCCCGCGCCCGCCGCGCGCAGCACGTCGTGCGCCAACTCGTCCAGTTCCAGCAGGGATACGCCCACGTCGGCGGCCTCCCGTACGGCCGTGAGGGCGCGGGCCACGACCTGGCCCGCCTCGTACATCGCATCGATAGACGTGTCCGTCTTGAGTTCCACCATGCCAATTACTATACCGGTATTAGAATGACGGCATGGTACGCACCCCTCTCACCTCCGAAGAGCGTGAACGCGGCGAACGGCTCGGCCGGCTGCTCCGCGAGGCCCGCGGTGGCCGGAGCATGACCGACGTGGCGGCGCACGCGGGCATCTCGGCGGAGACCCTCCGCAAGATCGAGACCGGCCGGGCGCCGACACCCGCCTTCTTCACGGTCGCCGCACTTGCCGACGCGCTCGGGTTGTCCATGGATCAACTCGTGGTCAGATGTGCGCCGTTGGCGGCCTGAATCGGGTGGCGGACGCGGCGGATACGGCGGAACCCGGCGGGCGCACAGGAGGGAGGCGTAGGCTCCGAACTCTCTGCGCCCGGCTCGAAAAGCTTCTGTAGCCGCGTCGTAACACAAATGGTGTTTTCTACGGACTGGAGCATTCCGGTCTGGCGGGAGTTGGAGCATGGCTGTGGATCAACTCCCCGGACAGGTGCGGGAGTTCGCGAACTACCTCGACCGACTCCTGGCGCGCCTCGACCAGGGCGGTGGCTGGTGCGGGGTGTTCTGGCAGCGCGATCCCGATGGTATGCAGGCCTGCTTGGGCGGTCGTGAGATACCGCCCTGGGACGTGGTGGAGGCGCTGCTCCAGGACCTCGCTGCCGAGTACGGACCCGGTGTCGCCGCCCAGGAGAAGGAGCGCGCCCGCGCCCTGCACGCGGCTGCGCTCGCCGTGTTCGACGCCCGGCCCGGCAGCCGGGACGCCCTCAGTGACCGGCTCGACGTGATGCTCCGCGAGCAGAAGTACGCCGCCGAACGGCAGGCGGAACTGGGACGGTTGCTCACCTCCGCCAGCACGCAGGAAGCGGCCGACGCCCTCCGCCTCGACCTCGCCTGGGCCCGCGACGACCACGAACGCGCCACCGCCCGCTGCGCCGAACTCCGCGCCCGAATCGAGGAGTTGGACAACCGCGTCCATCTCAGGGGTGCCGGCGCCGTCCACCGCGACCGGCACGGCAACGTGTTCAGGGTCGACGACACCTTCCAGGACCAGGATCAAGCCCAGGACGGGCGGTCCGGCGGGCAGGACCCGTACGGTTCGTACGGCAACGGCCCGGTCCCGTACCGCCTGCCCCGCCAGCGGGACACCGAACAGACACAGGGAACCGGACCGCAGGGCGGCTACGGCGGCCCTGATCCCCTGCGCCATGACGAGGGCGTCCGTGAGGCGCGCCGCGGTTACGAGGACTTCGAGCGCGCCAACCCCGGCTACGGCAGCCCGGCCCCCCTGCGGGACGACTTCCCGAGCCCCGCCGCCACTCCCGCGCCCGAGCCCTCCGACTGGCCCGCGACGGACACCTCCGACTGGCCCGCGCCCGAGGCGGCACAGCCCGCGGCCCCCGAGCCCGCGCAATCCATCGACCCCGACCCCGAGCCGGCCCCCACCCCCAAGCAGCGCAAGCGCCGCCGAGGCAGCGCCCGCTTCGCCGGTATGGCCGAGGACGACACCGCCGCGACGACCCCGACCCCGGACCCCGCAGCGGCCGTACCGGAGCTGCCGACCTCCGCGCCCGCCCCCCGCCGCACCCCGCGTGGGGCCCGCTTCGCCGGGGCCACGCGGCCGGCCGAGCGGACGCAGCCCAAGCGGGAGGCGTTGGATGCCGACGCGCGGCAGACCACCGTGGAGGCTGTGCAGCGGCTCGTCGGGCTGCGGCGGGAGGGCCGTAGCGGCGAGGCGCACGCGCTGCTCGCCGAGGCCGCGTACTGGCCCGCCGCGCGCTTCCCGCTGCTCGCGGCCGAGCTGCAGCGCGCCGGGCTCGGCGCGGACTGGGCGACGCTGCTGTGGGAGGCCGCCTCGCTGCCCGCCGACCGGCTGGTCGGCGCGGCGGACGCACTGGTCGCGGCGGGCCGTACGGCGGACGGCGAGCAGATCCTGCGGCAGGGCGTGGCCCGCCCGGCCGGGGAGATAGGCGACGCCGTGCTCGCGCTGGCCGCCGAGGGCCGCCGCCGCGAGATCCAGGCCATGCTCGACGCCTACGTCCGGGTCCGCACCCCCGAGGAGGCGGCCCGCAGCGTCGCGGCCGACCCCCAGCAGCTCGTCCCACTGCTGCTGGAGGCCGCCCAGGGTGTCTCGGACGAGCGCCACTGGGACCTGGTCCACGCCCTCCGGGTGGCGGGCTTCACTGCCTGAGTGGCCCATCGGCTCGCCCACCGGAGTGTGAAACGCGATCGACTCCGCGGGTTAACGACGATGGTCTTGGCAAGGCTCCTCCGGAGGCTTACGTTCATCCCTCTACGGCCTTTGTCTACGGGCGTAGAGGCTCTGACGTCCCGTCGAAGGAGCAGCTCATGGCCAACGTCGTACGCGCCGCTCTGGTCCAGGCCACCTGGACCGGCGACGCCGAGTCCATGGTGGCGAAACACGAGGAACACGCCCGCGAGGCGGCCCGCCAGGGCGCCAAGATCATCGGGTTCCAGGAAGTGTTCAACGCCCCCTATTTCTGTCAGGTCCAGGAACCGGAGCACTACAGCTGGGCCGAGCCGGTGCCCGACGGGCCGACCGTGCGTCGTATGCAACAGCTCGCGCGCGAGACCGGCATGGTGATCGTCGTCCCGGTCTTCGAGGTCGAGCAGGAGGGCTTCTACTACAACACCGCGGCCGTGATCGACGCCGACGGCACCTTCCTCGGCAAGTACCGCAAGCACCACATCCCCCAGGTCAAGGGCTTCTGGGAGAAGTACTACTTCAAGCCGGGCAACGCCGGCTGGCCCGTCTTCGACACCGCGGTCGGCAAGGTCGGCGTCTACATCTGCTACGACCGCCACTTCCCCGAGGGCTGGCGCCAACTCGGCCTCAACGGCGCCCAGTTGGTCTACAACCCGTCCGCCACCTCGCGCGGTCTCTCCGCCTACCTCTGGCAGCTGGAGCAGCCCGCCGCGGCCGTCGCCAACGAGTACTTCATCGCCGCGATCAACCGTGTGGGACAGGAGGAGTACGGGGACAACGACTTCTACGGGACGTCGTACTTCGTCAACCCGCGAGGCCAGTTCGTCGGCGACGTCGCCAGCGACAAGGACGAGGAACTCGTCGTCCGCGACCTGGACTTCGGATTGATCGAGGAAGTCCGCCAGCAGTGGGCGTTCTACCGCGACCGTCGTCCCGACGCCTACGAAGGGTTGGTGCAACCGTGACCAAGGACCTGCTGGGACGGCACAAGGCCGTACTCCCGGACTGGCTCGCCCTGTACTACGAGAACCCGCTCGAGATCACGCACGGCGAGGGCCGGCACGTCTGGGACGCCGAGGGCAACAAGTACCTCGACTTCTTCGGCGGCATCCTCACCACCATGACCGCGCACGCGCTCCCCGAGGTCACCAAGGCGGTCAGCGAGCAGGCCGGGCGGATCCTCCACTCGTCCACGCTCTACCTCAACCGGCCGATGGTCGAACTCGCCGAGCGCGTCGCCCAGTTGTCCGGGATCCCCGACGCCCGCGTCTTCTTCACCACCTCGGGCACCGAGGCCAACGACACCGCCCTGATGCTCGCGACCTCGTACCGGCGCAGCAACCAGATCCTGGCCATGCGCAACAGCTACCACGGCCGCTCCTTCAGCACGGTCGGCATCACCGGCAACCGCGGCTGGTCCCCGACCTCGCTGTCCCCACTCCAGACGCTGTACGTCCACGGGGGTGTGCGGACGCGCGGACCCTACGCCCACCTGTCCGACGCCGAGTTCATCGCCGCCTGCGTGGCCGACCTGAAGGACCTGCTCGGTCACGTCCGCCCGCCCGCCGCGCTCATCGCCGAACCCGTCCAGGGCGTGGGCGGGTTCACCTCCCCGCCCGACGGGCTGTACGCGGCCTTCCGTGAAGTCCTCGCCGAGCGGGGCGTGTTGTGGATCGCCGACGAGGTGCAGACCGGCTGGGGGCGCACCGGCGACCACTTCTGGGGCTGGCAGGCGCACGGCCAGAACGGTCCGCCGGACATCCTCACCTTCGCCAAGGGCATCGGCAACGGCAGCTCGATCGGCGGTGTCGTCGCCCGCGCCGACATCATGAACTGCCTCGACTCCAACAGCATTTCGACCTTCGGCGGCACCCAGATCACCATGGCGGCGGGCCTCGCCAACCTCACCTACCTGCTGGAGCACGACCTCCAGGGCAACGCCCGGCGCGTCGGCGGCCTTCTCATCGAGCGGCTGCGGGCCGTCGCCGCCCAGCATCCCGGCGTACGGGAAGTACGCGGGCGCGGACTGATGATCGGCGTCGAGCTGGTGAAACCGGGCACCGACGAGGCCGATCCGCAGGCCGCCTCCGCCGTGCTCGAAGCGGCCCGCGAGGGCGGGCTGTTGATCGGCAAGGGCGGCGGACACGACACCAGCGCCCTGCGCATCGCCCCGCCGCTGTCCCTCACCGTCGCGGAGGCCGAGGAGGGCGCCGCCATCCTCGAACGGGCTCTGGCGAGCACGCAGTAGCAGCAGTACGAGCAAGGGAACATCGTCATGGCCACCACCTTCGACACCCTGGAACCAGCCCTGTCGGTCCGTCAGGTCCTCGCCCTGGAACGGGTCCTCGCCGGGGAACCCGAGGTGGTGGCCGGCGCGAGTCAACTCGACCGTGCCGTGCGGTGGGTGCATGTCGCCGAGGCCGCCGACGTCGGCGTGATGCTCACCGGCGGCGAGATGGTCCTCACCACCGGAGTGCTCCTCGCCGGTGACGAGGGCGCCCAGGCCGAGTACATCCAGTCCCTGCACCGCGCGGAGGCATCCGCCGTCGTGCTCGGTCTCGGCCGCGCCTTCCCCGCCCCGCCGGACGTGATGCGCCGCGCGGCCGAGCGCTGCGGGCTGCCCATGGTGGTGCTCCACCGGCCCTTCCCCTTCGCGGAGTTGACGGAAGAGGTCCAATCCCGGCTGGTCCGGCGGAAGTTCGCCGCCGTCAGCCTCTCCGAGGCCGTACGGACCGCGCTCACCGGACTCATCACCGGCGGCGCCCCGCTGCAGAGCCTGCTCGACGAGGTCGCCGCGCACAGCGCCTGCCCCGTGGTCGTCACCAACCTCGCCCACCGGGTCCTCGCCACGGCGGGGGAGCGGTCCGCAGTCGACGACGTGCTGCGCGACTGGGAGCGCATCTCCCGGCAGGCCGGCGGCAGCGAGGGCGACGGCTGGATCCGCGCCGAACTGGGCGGACGCGGCGAGCGCTGGGGCCAGATCATGCTGTGCGGCCACCGCGGCGACACCGCCACCGGACGCCTCCTCGCCGACCGCGCCGCCGAGGCCCTGGTCCTGCACCGCATGCTCGGCGGCTCCGCCCACACCTGGGAGGAACAGTCCGCGCAGAGCCTGCTCACCGACCTGGCGAGCGGCGTCGTACCGGCCCGCCAACTCCTGCCCCGCGCCCGCGCCGCCGGACTCCCCGTCAACCGGCGCACCTTCGTACCGATGGTCGTACGCGACGGCGACACGGCCCAACTGGACCGAGTGCTACGGCTGTTGGGGCTGCCCGGACTCGTCGCGGAACTGGCCGACGGCGTCACCGCCGTCCTTCTCAGCCTCCCCCGGGACCAGGACGCGGACGCCCTCGCCGCGCACTTCGCGAGCCGACTGCGCACCGAGTCCGGGGCGTTGAAGGCGGTGGTGGCCGCCGCCGGTCCGCGCACCGTCTGGGACGACGTGCCCGCCGGGCTGCGCGAGGCACAGCACGTCGCCGACGCCGTGGCCGACTCCAGCGACGCCCTCGAACTCCCCACCGTCGTACGCCTCAAGGACGTCCATCTGCGCGGCCTGATCCGGCTGTTGCGGGACGACCCGCAGGTGCAGTCGTTCGCCGAGCGGGAGCTGGACGGGCTGCTGTGCGCGGCCGACGAGGACCTGCTCGCCGTACTGCGCACCTATCTGGCCACCGGCCGCAACAAGTCGCGCACCGCTCAGCTCCACCACGTCTCGCGGCCCGCGCTGTACCGCCGACTGGAGGCCATAGAGGGCCGGCTCGGCGTGGACCTCGACGACTTCGAGCAGGCCGCGTCGGTGCACATCGCGCTCCTCGCGCACGACGCGCAACAGGGGTGAAACATGGGACTACCTGCGAAAACGGCGGTGAAACATGCGGCCACGACAGGGTGACACCGTGGAACGCCGAGCGTCCGCAGACGTGACACCGTGCAACTCAAACCGGACTTCAGGGCTTCCTAAGCTCCTCGCACACCTAGCGACCGGAGGTCCCGATGAGCACAGTGATTCGTGCCGCCCTGTTCCAGACAGCCTGGACGGGCGACAAGGAGTCCATGATCCAGGTCCACGAGCAGGCGGTCCGCGATGCCGCCGCGCAGGGTGCTCAAGTCCTCTGCTTCCAGGAGCTGTTCTACGGACCGTACTTCTGCCAGGTCCAGGACAAGGCGTTCTACGAGTACGCCGAGGCGATCCCGGACGGCCCGATCGTCAAGCGCTTCCAGGCGCTCGCCAAGGAACACGGCATCGTCCTGGTCCTGCCGATGTACGAGGAGGAGCAGCCCGGCGTCCTCTACAACACGGCCGCCGTGATCGACGCGGACGGCTCCTACCTCGGCAAGTACCGCAAGCACCACATCCCTCAAGTCCCCGGATTCTGGGAGAAGTTCTACTTCCGCCCGGGCAACAGCGGCTGGCCGATCTTCGACACCAAGGTCGGCAAGATCGGTGTCTACATCTGCTACGACCGGCACTTCCCGGAGGGCTGGCGTGCGCTGGGCCTCGCGGGTGCGGAGATCGTCTTCAACCCGTCGGCGACGTCGCGTGGTCTGTCGGCCTACCTGTGGCAGCTGGAGCAGCCGGCCGCCGCTGCCGCCAACGAGTACTTCGTCGGCGCCATCAACCGGGTCGGTGTCGAGGAGCTCGGCGACAACGACTTCTACGGCACGACCTACTTCGTCGACCCGGAGGCCCAGTTCGTCGGCGAGGTGGCCAGCGACAAGGAGCCCGAACTGGTAGTCCGGGACCTGGACTTGGCGAAGTTGCGAGAGGTCCGCGACCGCTGGCAGTTCTACCGCGACCGCCGCCCGGACGCGTACGGCCCGCTGACCGCACCGTAAAGAACGCAAGCATCCCCGCGCCCCGATGGAGGGCGCAGCCCTCCCACAGGGGCGCGGGGATGCGTCCATCGGCGGCTTCGCCGCGGGGCGCGCCCAGCCCCCACAGACCCGCACCAGACCACAATCCAGCGGAGTCAAAACAATGAGCACCCGTACCGTCATCCGCGGCGGCCTAGTCATCACCGCGTCCGACGAACTCCACGCCGACGTCCTGATCGAGGACGGCCGAATCGCCGCCCTCGCCACCTCCGGCACCACCGTCGCCGAGGGCTGGACCGCCGAGCGGGTCATCGACGCCACCGGGAAGTACGTCATCCCGGGCGGGGTCGACGCCCACACCCACATGGAGATGCCGTTCGGCGGCACCAAGGCCGCCGACACCTTCGAGACCGGCACCCGGGCCGCCGCCTGGGGCGGTACGACGACCATCGTCGACTTCGCGATCCAGAGCGTCGGCGGAGCCCTCCGCGAGGGCCTCGACGCCTGGCACGCCAAGGCCGAGGGCAACTGCGCCATCGACTACGGCTTCCACATGATCGTCTCCGACGTCAACGAGGACACCCTCAAGGAGATGGACCTGCTGGTGGAGGAGGGCGTCACCTCCTTCAAGCAGTTCATGGCCTACCCGGGCGTCTTCTACAGCGACGACGGCCAGATCCTGCGCGCCATGCAACGCGCCGCCGACAACGGCGGGTTGATCATGATGCACGCCGAGAACGGCATCGCGATCGACGTCCTCGTCGAGCAGGCGCTCGCCCGCGGCGAGACCGACCCCCGCTACCACGGCGAGGTCCGCAAGGCCCTCCTCGAAGCCGAGGCCACCCACCGCGCGATCAAGCTCGCGCAGGTCGCCGGAGCACCCCTGTACGTCGTGCACGTCTCCGCGATGGAGGCGGTCGCCGAGCTGGCCAAGGCGCGCGACGAGGGCCTGCCCGTCTTCGGCGAGACCTGTCCGCAGTACCTGTTCCTCTCCACCGACAACCTCGCCGAGCCCGACTTCGAGGGCGCGAAGTACGTGTGCAGCACGCCGCTGCGCCCCAAGGACCACCAGGCCAAGCTCTGGCAGGGCCTGCGCACCAACGACCTCCAGGTGGTCTCCACCGACCACTGCCCCTTCTGCTTCGTGGGTCAGAAGGAGCTCGGCCGGGGCGACTTCTCGAAGATCCCCAACGGCATGCCGGGCGTCGAGAACCGCATGGACCTGCTCCACCAGGGCGTCGTCGACGGGCACATCAGCCGCCGCCGCTGGATCGAGATCGCCTGCGCCTCCCCGGCGCGGATGTTCGGCCTCTACCCGAAGAAGGGCACCATCGCCCCGGGCGCCGACGCCGACGTGGTCATCTACGACCCGACGGCCGAGCAGATCGTCTCCGCCGAGACGCACCACATGAACGTCGACTACTCGGCGTACGAGGGCAAGCGCCTCACCGGCCGCGTCGAGACCGTCCTCTCGCGCGGCGAACTCGTCATCACCGAGCGGGAGTACACCGGGCACGCGGGCCACGGCGTCTACACCCCGCGCTCCACCAGTCAGTACCTCAACTAGGAGTGGCGCACATGGACTTCGGACTCGTCCTGCAGACCGACCCGCCGGCCTCGCGGGTCATCAGCCTGATGAAGCGCGCCGAGCGCAACGGCTTCACCTACGGCTGGACCTTCGACTCCGCCGTGCTGTGGCAGGAGCCGTTCGTGATCTACAGTCAGATCCTGGCCAACACCACGAAGTTGACGGTCGGCCCGATGGTCACCAACCCGGGCACCCGCACCTGGGAGGTCACCGCCTCCACCTTCGCCACCCTGAACGACATGTTCGGCAACCGCACCGTCTGCGGCATCGGCCGCGGCGACTCCGCGATGCGCGTGGCGGGCCGTACCCCGAACACGCTCGCCCGGATCAGCGAGGCCATGAAGGTCATCAGGGCGCTCGGCTCCGGCCAGGAGGCGGACCTCGGCGGCACGGTCATCAAGTTCCCCTGGGCCAAGGAGGACGCCCAACTCCCGGTCTGGATGGCCGCGTACGGCCCCAAGGCCCTGAAGATGACCGGCGAGGAGGCCGACGGCTTCATCCTCCAGCTCTCCGACCTCTACCTCACCGAATACATGGTGAAGGCGGTCAAGGACGCGGCCGTCGCCGCCGGCCGCGACCCGTCCGAGGTCAAGATCTGCGTCGCCGCCCCGGCCTACGTCACCGAGGACGACTCGCCCGAGGCGCTCGCCCACGCCCGCGACCAATGTCGCTGGTTCGGCGGCATGGTCGGCAACCACGTCGCCGACCTCGTCTCCAAGTACGGCGAGCACTCCGCCGCCGTACCCGAGGAACTCACGGACTACATCAAGGCCCGTGAGGGGTACGACTATTCGCATCACGGCCGTGCCGACAACCCCGACACCGCCTTCGTGCCCGACGAGATCGTCGACCGGTTCTGCATCATCGGATCGGCCGAGAAGCAGATCGAAAAGCTCAACGCCCTGCGTGAGCTGGGCGTCGACCAGTTCGCCGTCTACGACATGCACGACGCGCAGGAGGCCACGATCGACGCCTACGGGTCGAAGGTGATCCCGGCCGTCAACGGCTGACGTACCCCCGCACCACCGCTCAACTCCCCGTCCCCCCACTCCAGTTCTCCCCCTCCCCACCGTCCTGGGGAGGGGGACCGGAGCCTCCGCACGGCCTTTCCGGACCCACCTCATTGATTGGCCTGCCCATGACCGACACCGCTCCCACGGCCATAGAGCCGACCGCTCAAGTCACCCTCGCCGACGGGCGGGTGGAGATCGCCCCCGGATCTCCGCAGCCCAGCGGGCCGTACGCCAACGACGATCTGCTGCCGGTTCCCGTCGAGAAGCGCACCTGGACCACGTACAACTTCTCCGCGCTGTGGGTCGGTATGGCCCACAACACGGCCTCCTGGACCCTGGCTTCGGGGCTCATCGCCGTGGGCATGGACTGGAAGCAGGCGGTGTTCACCATCGCCCTGGCCAACCTCATCGTGCTCGTGCCCATGCTGCTCACCGGGCACGCGGGACCGAAGTACGGCATCCCCTTCCCGGTCTTCGCGCGTGCCTCGTTCGGTGTGCGCGGCGCCAACCTCCCTGCCGTGGTAAGGGCGTTGGTGGCCTGCGGCTGGTTCGGCATCCAGACCTGGATCGGCGGTGAGGCGATCTTCTTCCTCGCCGGCAAGCTGATCGGGGACAGTTGGGCGAACGCCTCGCAGATCGGCGGGTACGCCTGGACGATGTGGCTGTCGTTCGCGCTGTTCTGGGTGCTCCAAGTGGCCATCATCTACCGGGGCATGGAGACGATCCGCCGCTTCGAGAACTGGGCGGCGCCCTTCGTGCTCGTCGGCGCGTTCGTGATGCTGTGGTGGATGAGCAGCAAGGCCGGTGGCCTCGGCCCGCTCTTCGACCAGCCCTCCAAGCTGGGCTGGGGCGGCAGCTTCTGGAAGCTGTTCTGGCCCTCGCTGATGGGCATGATCGGCTTCTGGTCCACGTTGTCGCTGAACATCCCCGACTTCACCCGCTACGGCAAGAGCCAGAAGGCCCAGACGTGGGGGCAGGCACTTGGTCTGCCGACCACCATGACCCTGTTCGCGTTCCTGTCGGTGCTGGTCACCTCCGGTTCGCAGGCCGTCTACGGCAAGGCGATCTGGGACCCGGTGCAGCTGGCCGCCAAGACGGACAACGTGGTCGGTCTGCTCTACGCGCTGGTGACCGTCCTGGTGGCGACCCTGTCCGTGAACATCGCGGCCAACCTGGTCTCGCCCGCCTTCGACTTCTCCAACATCGCGCCCCGGAAGATCAGTTTCCGCACCGGCGCCCTGATCACCAGCGTCCTCGGGGTGCTGATCTTCCCCTGGAAGCTGTACTCCGACCCGCAGGGCTACATCTTCACCTGGCTCGGTCTGGTCGGCGGTCTGCTCGGCACGGTCGCCGGCATCCTCATCGCCGACTACTGGATCCTGCGCCGCGGCAAGCTCGACCTCACCGACCTGTACAAGGCGGGCGGCCGTTACTGGTACGACGGCGGCTGGAACTGGCGTGCCGTCGTCGCCTTCCTGGTGGGTGGCGTGCTCGCCGTCGGCGGCGCCGACTTCCACCCACTGGTCGACGGCCGGCCCATCCCGGCCCTGTCCTCGCTCGCGGACTACGGCTGGGCCGTGGGCCTGGGCACGTCGATGGTCCTCTACGTGGTGCTGACACTGCTGACCCGGAAGGAGCCGGCGCCGAAGGGGCCGACGCTCGTCAAGGCGTAGGACTCGTCGTGTCGGAGGGCGCCGGGGCTAGCTGGCCTTGGCGCCCTCCAGCGCGGTCACCGCTTCCTTCGCGGCCTTGATCGCGCCCTTGTTGATGACGTCCGTGCTCGGCGCCTTCTTGTTCTCGAAGTCGCTGCCGTTGTACGTGATGGTCACCAGCGCGTTGCCCGCGCGGACGACGACCGTGCCCTCACGCGTCTGCTGCTTGTCCTCTGTGGTGAGGTTCACGATGGAGTAGGCCGAGTCACCGAGCCCGGGCACCACCCCGCCGCCGCTCTTCTCCGTAGTGGTCTCGGTGTACGACTTTTTTGCCGCTTCGTCCGATTCCGTGATCTCGTACGACACGTCGAGCCAGCGGTAGTCGTACCCCTTGAGCGCGTTCCACGAGCAGGTGCGGCGCACCTTCGTGTCCGTCGACGGGATCTCCTTGCCGGCCGTCTTCGCGCCCGGCACCAGTGACTTGAGCGTCGCCGCCGTCACACTTCCGCACGGGGCGGGGGACGTGGAATACGTCTTGACCACGGGTGCCGTCGACGGGGCCGAGGCCCCGGACGAGGAGTCGGACTCGGGCGTCGCCTTGTGATCGGCGGTCGTCGTCGCGGCGAACGGACCGGACGTCAGGGCCCAGCCCATCGCGGCGAGCACGACGACCGGCGACAGACGCGCGGTGAGAGCGAGCGGCAGAGGTAGAGAACGCAAGTCGCACTTCTCGTGGGGGAAGGGTGCGGAGCGGGTCCGCACTGCGGACGGGAACGTCAGTGTCACATGACTCCCTGTGAGGCGGAAGTATGAACTCGCTCCGTGCCTGTGCGGTGACAGTGCCTGACTGTGGACGCGTTGTGTGTCCTCTTATGTCCACCGGTCAGGTGTGAGCGGCGGGCACACGCATCGTTGTCTCGACCCGTTCGACGGCGGCGAACGCCCCGTACGCGATCAGCCGCACCAGACTCGCGTCCGTGTGCCCGCGCCAGGCGGCCACGTCCTCCTCGGTGATCCGGTACGGCGCGAGCGCCGCCAGTACCGCCAGGCGCGCCGCCGGCCGCTCCCGCCGGTTCGGGAAGCCGCGCAGCACGACCGGCGGATGCCCCCCGTCCCAGGCCCACAGCGTCTCCCGTACGAGGGTCAGGTCGTCCGTGTCGAGCAGATCCGCGCCCGCGAGCACCGCTGTGCGCAGGGCGTCGTAGGCCGGGCCCACCGGGGTTCCGGCCGCCCAGTCCGGGCCGGGGCCCGGCGCGTCGAGCAGGGGGAGCGCCGCTCCCGGTACGGCGCTGCGGCGCACGGTGCGGGCCACGCTGCGGCCGGCGAGGCTGCGTACGGCCCGGAACCGCTGGGCGTTGCCCGGCAGGAGCTGTTCGGTCAGCAGGCCCGACACGATGCGGTTGATGAAGTGGAAGGCGAGAGCGGTGCCCAGGTAGGCGGGCGCCTGCTCGGCGGGATAGGGGTACGGCGTCAGGGTCGCGCCCGGGACACGCGTCCGGCGGCCCCAGTCGAGCACGCGCGCGTGCTCCTCGTTCTCCGGTGTGCCGCCGCGCGCCAGGTGCTCGGCGAGGGCGTGGTCGCCGGTGGCGTGCAGCAGGACGGTGTGCGCGTCCGCGCAGAACGGGCACTTGTTGGCGAGCGAGACCCCGAGGGCGGCCAGCTCCTTGCCGGTGCGGCTGCCGTCGCCCGCGATCAGCGACTCCCGCATCAACGCCCAGGCGGGCGCCAGGAGTTCGGGCACGGAGGACAGGACCACGAAGGTCGGGGGCCGCTCTATCCCGAAGTCGACGGCGATCTGCTCGAAGACCTCGGCGGTGCGGCCCGTGGCGGACTTCGGCGACGGGGGCAGGGTGTGACGGAAGGGTGTGGGCATGGCAGCAGCGTGCGCTGCCCGGGTGCCCCCGGTCGTCGTACGGCCGAAGGGAGTTGACGCTGCGTCGGCCGGGTGGCGCAGGCCCGGGAAGTACTGCGTGGGGAGTAGTCCAGGAGTTGTCCACAGGGCTGACGCCTGCGTCGGCGCGGCGGTCTACTGTGCGGTCATGAGCGGGTACCCGGTCGATGTGACCCCACGCAGGCGCCTCGCCGACGCTTCCCTCGCGGTCGTGATCGGCGCCCTCGTCATGACCGTCGCCGCCTTCGACGCGGACACGACCACCGTCGACTACGCGCTGGTCGCGCTCGCCTCGGTGGCCCTGGCGTTCTACCAGACGGCTCCGCGCGCGGTCCTCGCCGTGGCCACGGCGGGGGAGGCGGCCTACGTCCTGCACGCCCACCCGGGGCCGGTCGCCGGTCTGCCCGTGCTCGCCGCCATGCACACGGCGGCCCGCGCGGGACACCGCGGTTGGGCGGCCGGGGCGGGCGGGCTGTTCCTGGCCGCGTACTTCGCGACGGGACCCACGACCCAGCAGGTGGTCGAGCGGACCGCGCTCATCGCCGGCTGGTTCCTGTGCGCGGTGGTCACCGGCCTGGCCGACCGCAACTGGCAGGCGTATCTGCGGCAGACCGAACAGCGCGCCCTGGAGGCCGAACGCACCCGCGAGGAGGTCGCGTTGCGCCGCGCGGGCGAGGAACGCCTGCGGATAGCGCGGGAGTTGCACGACTCCCTCACCCACAGCATCTCGATCGTCAAGCTCCAGGCGGGCGTCGCCGTCCACCTGGCCCGCAAGCGCGGCGAGGAGGTGCCGCCCGCGCTGCTCGCCATCCAGGAGGCGGGCGGCGAGGCGATGCGGGAGCTGCGGGCCACCCTGGAGATCCTGCGCACCACCGAGGAGCCCACCGGCACCCCCGAGCTGCTCGTCGAGCGGGCCTGCGCGGCCGGCCTCGCCGTCGAACTCGCGGTGACGGGCGAGGAGCGCCCCCTCGCGGCGACGGTCGACCGCGCGGTGTACCGCATCGTCCAGGAGGCCCTGACCAACGCGGCCCGGCACGCGGGCCCGGCCAAGGTCAGCGTCCAACTCGACTACGGCGACGACGACTTGACGATACGCGTGGAGGACGACGGGGCGGCCGACCCCGGCTGCCCGCCGAAGCCCGGCATCGGCCTCACCGGCATGCGCGAGCGCGTCACGGCCTTGGGCGGCACCCTGCACACCGCCCCGCGCGCGGAGGGCGGCTTCGCGGTACAGGCCGAACTGCCACTGGGGGAGGCGGGATGATCCGGGTCGTGGTCGTCGACGACCAGGCGCTGATGCGCGCGGGTTTCCGTGCCCTCCTCGACGCCGAGGACGGCATCGAGGTGGTGGGCGAGGCGGCCGACGGCGAACAGGGCGTGGCCCTCGTCCGCGCGCAACTCCCGGACGTCGCGCTGATAGACGTACAGATGCCGGTCATGACGGGCATCGAGGCGACCCGCCGCATCGCCGCCGACCCCGCCCTCGCCGCGGTCCGGGTCGTCATCCTCACCAACTACGGCCTGGACGAGTACGTCTTCGAGGCGCTGCGGGCGGGTGCCAGCGGCTTTCTCCTGAAGGACACCGATCCGGCGGACCTGCTGCAGGCGATCGGGATCGTCGCCGGCGGCGAGGCCCTGCTCTCCCCGTCGATCACCCGTACCCTCATCGGCGAGTTCGTCTCCCGGCCCCCCGACCGCTCCACCGCCACCGGCCTGGAACACCTCACCCGGCGCGAACGCGAGGTCACCGCCCTGGCCGCGCGTGGCCTCACCAACGAGGAGATCGCCGCCCACATGGTCATCAGCCCGTTCACGGCGAAGACCCACATCAGCCGTGCCATGACCAAGCTCGGCGCCCGCGACCGGGCCCAACTCGTCGTGTTCGCCTACGAGTCGGGCCTCGTGACGGCCCGCACGCCGGAATCGCGTTGCGAGGAGGAGCCGCACACCCCGCCGCCCACGGTCAGCCGGCCGTTCTCGTGAGTTCGAGGAGCAGGGCCTGCTCGGGGTTGAGGTTCGGCAGGGGCAGGCCGGCGACGGTGAGCACCGAACCGGGCAGGGACAGCGCCTCCTCGAGGGCCGCGGACAGCCAGGCCGGTTCCGCTGTCTCGTGGAAGGACGGCATGCCCAGCTCGGAGCGCACCCGCACCCGGTAGGTCGCCTCGGGGTCCAGACCGGGCAACTGCACTCGCCCGTACTGGCCCTCGGGGGAGGTGGCGAGCCGCGCCCAGCAGTACAGCGCCGCCGACCCGTCGTGGGCGACGACTCCGTGCAGCAGTGTCGACTCGTCGCTGAGGTCGGCGCGGACCGTGCGACCGCCGTGGAGCAGCGGGCGGAGTTCGCGGTGGAGCGCGGTCCAGGCGGTGAGGCGGGCCAGTTCCTCCGGGGAGCAGTGGGTGAGGTCCTGTTCGATGCCTGCGTGGCCGAACAGGGCGGTGGTCAGGCGGAGTTGTTCCGAGCTGACGCGGTCCGTGGTGTGGCTGGTGCGCGGGCCCACGTGGGTGCCGACCAGTTCGGGGGGCAGTAGTTGCGCGGTCCAGCGCTGGATGGTCTGGCGCTCCACCGGGTCGTTGCAGTCCGAGGCCCAGACCCGGTCGGTCCGCTCCAGGATGCCCAGGTCGACCCGGCCGCCACCGGCGGCGCAGCTCTCGATCTCCAGCGCGGGATGGCGCTCCCGGAGCGCGTCGATCAGCCGGTAGAGGGCCACCACCTGGGCGTGCGCCACGGGACGGTCGGCGGCGGAGTGCACGGTCTCGTGGAGTTCCCGGTTGTGGTCCCACTTGAGATACGCGATGGCGTACTTCTCCACCAGCGCGTCCAGCGCGTCCAACAGGTACTGCCAGGCATCGGGGTTGGCCAGGTCCAGCACATGCTGATGGCGCGCCGCCGGGCCGACCCCACGGGCCGGGCCCAGCACCCAGTCGGGGTGCTCGCGGGCCAGGTCGGAGTCGAGATTGATCATCTCCGGCTCTACCCACAGCCCGAACTCCATGCCGAGCGACCGCACATGGTCCACCAGCGGGGTCAGGCCCTCGGGCCACACCACCGGGTCGACGGTCCAGTCGCCAAGGCCGGCGTCGTCCGAACGACGGCCCCGGAACCAGCCGTCGTCCAGCACGAACCGCTCGACACCGACCTCGGCGGCCCGGTCCGCCAGCCGTAGCAACCGGTTCAGATCGTGGTCGAAGTAGACCGCCTCCCAGCTGTTGAGGATCACCGGGCGGGGGCCGCGCGGATGCGTGGGGCGGGCCCGGAGCAGGGTGTGGAAGCGGTCGGCAAGCCCGTCCAGACCCTGGTCGGACCAGGCGAAGTGACAGACCGGAGCGGTGTACGACTCACCGGGCGCGAGCCGGATCTCCCCGGCGCGCAGGAGTTCGCCGCCGCCGAGCACCGCCGCATGGGCGCCCGCGCCCTCCGGCAACTGCTCGGCCAGATACCGCTGGTCGCCGCTCCAGGCCACATGCACGGCCCAGATCTCCCCGTCGCGGAAGCCGAATCCGGGCACGCCCACCGCCATGACGTACGGCGAGTCCACTCCCGGCTTGCCCCGCCGCACCTCACGGGCATGGGTGCCGAAGCCCAGCGGCTGCCGCTGCGGCGAGCGCTCCCGGCTCCACTTGCCGGTGAAGTCGAGGACCTCGGCGGCCCGGCGCGGCAGCGGCAGCAGCGTCGTGACGCCCGCCAGGTCGTACGGCGCCGGGTCGGCGTCCGGCCGGCGGGTGAGCGTGGTCCGTACGCCCAGTACGCCGGAGGGCTCCAGGAGGTAGGAGAGGGTGACGTCGAGTCCGGTGCCGGGGTCGGTGAGGTGAAGGGTCAACTCCCCGCCCGCAGCCCGTGGTTGGTAGGAGCTGTCGGCCAGGGTCAGCCGGGGTGCGGCGAACGCGCCGGCGAGGTGGCCCTCCTGGGCCGGGGTGCCGGACCAGGCGTCGGCCTCGGTGGGCCAGACGGTGAACCGGCGCGGGATGTCGACGGAGTTGTTGAGCACGGCGGGTTCGCCGGTCAGGGCGAGCGCGGCCAGGGCGTCCTGCGGGAGATCGCCGAGGTCGGCCCCCCAGTGCAGCACCCTGGGCACCGGCTCGGTGAGCTCCACGACGAGGGCGGTGCCCGCCGCGCGCAGGATGTGGATCCGCGCCGTGGTGTCCGACATGAAGAGTCCTTTCCGATCGCCCGGTTCCACCGGACGGGCCCGGCTCAGTGGGCCCGTCCGGCGGTCGGACAGGGAGTGCGGAGGAGTGGTGGGGTCACTTCTTGGCGAGCAGCTGCCTGCTCTGCTTCTGCATGTCGGTGAAGACGGAGTCGCTCTTCTGGCCGGCGAAGTAGGCCTGGAACAGCGGCTGCAGGGCGTCCTGGAGGGCCGCGCCGTTGCCGTAGACCGGGGACGGGTAGAGCACCTTGTCCTTGATCATGTCCGTGAAGACGGACAGGTCCACGCCCGTCTTGGCCAGCGCCGCGGCCGAGGCCTCCATGGAGGCCGGGATCGACGGGAAGAAGCTACCGGTCAGGGAGGCCTTGGACTGGCAGGCCTCGCTGCCCATGTAGGAGACCCACTTCCAGGTCTGCTCGGGGTTCTTGGTGCCTGCCCAGATGTTGTTCCCGTTGGAGTTGCTCAGCACGGACCTCGTCCTGCCGTCGGGGCCGTAGGGGGTGGGCGCGATGCCGACCTTGAGGCCGGGGATCTTCACGAAGGTCGAGGCCTCCCACGAACCGCCGGTCTCCATGGCGACCTTGCCGGAGGAGAGCAGGTCGACGTCGCTGACGCTGTCGGTGAACTGCCCGATCTTGGGCGCGTAGCCCTTGTCGGTCAGCGAGCGGATCCAGTCCATGGTCTTCACGAACCGCGGGTCGGAGTAGTTGAACACCGTCGGCCAGCTGGCCTTGTCGCCCAGCCGCCAGCCCGTGGTGCTGACCAGCGGGCTCCAGGTGGTCTGGCCGATGAAGTCCTTGGCCGCGATCTCCCCGTAGCCGTAGGTCTTGACGTGGGACTTGTCGAAGCCCTTCTCGTCGCCGCGCCGGCCCTTGGTGTCGATCGTCAGGTGGGCGATCATCTTGCCGAGCGTGCCGCCGTTGTCGGGGTTCCAGTTCAGCGACTTGACGTCCTGGTCGGTGTATCCGGCCTTCTTGACGGCGTCCTCGTTGAAGTAGACGCCGGACGCCGCCCAGTCCAGCGGCAGGGCGTACTGCTTGCCGTCGGTGAACTTCCAGGCGTCCACGCCGACCGAGAACCGGGACAGGTCGAAGTTGTCCTTCTTGATGTAGTCGTCCATCGCCAGCAGTTGGTGCTGGGAGGCGTACGCCTGGAAGAACTGGACGCTGTTCTGGAAGGCGTCGGGCGCGCTGCCGGCCACGAAACCGGCGGTCAGCTTGGTGAAGTAGTCGTTCACGTTGTACTGCGTGATCTTCACCTTGGTGCCGGGGTTGGCCTTCTCGAAGTCCGTGGCGCACACCTTGTACGCGGCGGCCTGCTTGTCGTCCCAGGTCCACCAGTTGACGGTCTTGGAACCACCGGCGGAGGAGGAGCCGTTGGAGCACGCGGAGAGCAGCGCGGCCAGCGTGAGCGTGGCGCCCAGCGCGACCGTCTTCCGAACTCCCTTGATTCTTCTCATTGTTCCTTCTTTCGGGATGACGCGGTCGGTGCGGGGGACGGCTGCACCAGCGGATGGGACGACGTCTTGAGGAGGGCGCCGAACGCGCCCAGTGCTACGGCCAGGTCCTCGGGCCCGCCCGCGTCGTGGCCGTTGAACTCCCAGAGCCGCAGCTCCTTTTGGCCGGCGTAGGCGTGGTAGGCGGCGATCGCGGTGACCGGCGGGCACACCTCGTCGCGCAGCCCGGCGGAGAACCAGGCCGGGGCGTTCGCGCGGCGGGCGAAGGCGAGTCCGTCGAAGTAGCCGAGGGTGTCGAAGGTCTGCTCCACCCGGTCCCGGCGGGCCCCCAGATAGCCGATGATCTCGGCGTAGGGCTCGGCGGAGGTGAGCCGGGTGGCGTGCCGGATGTCGCAGAGGAACGGCGACTGGAAGTGCGCGGCGGCCAGGCCGGGCACCAGTCCGGCGACCGCGAGGGCGATACCGCCGCCCTGGCTGGGGCCGAGCACGGCGACCCGGTCCGGGTCGACGAGATCGGTGCGGGCGCGCAGCGCGTCCACGGCACGGACGGCGTCGGTGAACACCCGCCGGTAGACGTAGGTGTCCTCGTCCTCGATGCCCCGGGTGAGGAAACCGGGATGCGCCGGGCCGCTGCCGACCGGATCGGGGGTCGCGCCCCCGCCCGCCCAGGCGCCGCCCTGGCCGCGCGCGTCCACCAGCAGATGGGCGTACCCCGCGGACGCCCACAGCAGGTCGTCGATCGGGGCGCCGCGCCCACTGCCGTAACCGTGGAACTGGACGACGGCGGGCAGTGGGCCGCCCCGCTGCCGGGGCATCCGCAGCCAGGCGCGGACGGGGTGGCCGCCGAAGCCGGGCAGGACGGCGTCGAAGACGTCGACCGTTTCCAGGCCGGTGGCGACCTCCGTCAGATCCAGCGAGGCCTCCTGCCCGGCGCGGGTCTTGGCGAGGGTGCCCTTCCAGAAGGTGTCGAAGTCGGCGGGTTCGCGGTAGGCGCTGCGATAGGCGAACAGCTCGGGGACGTCCTGCTCGGTCAGCACGGCACGGGCTCCCCTCGGGGCCGCAGTTCGGCGTCCAACTCGACCTGGTGACCGGCCGGAAGCAGCAGCTCGGTGGTCCGGTCGCGATACCGGATCCGTACGGGCTCGCCGGCGTCACCCGCGTGCCTGCGCACGGTCGCACCGGTCAACTCGCCCTCGTTCCAGGCGAAATCGACGGCCAGACCGCCGCGGCACCGCAGATCCCTGGCCTCACCGTCGGCCCACTCCACGGGCAGCGCGGGCAGCAGGTCGAGGGTGCCGGTGTGGCTCTGCACCACCATCTCGGCGACACCGGCCATCAGCCCGTAGTTGCCGTCGATCTGGAACGGCGGATGCGTGGAGAACAGGTTGGGGAGCAGCCCGCCCCAACGCGAGCCGTCCACAGGGGCGTCGACCCCGGCATCGCCGTCGAGCGGCCGGACGGCCTCAAGGAACAGCGAGCGCGCGATCGCCGCATCGCGCAGCCACGCCCGCAGCACGATCTTCCAGGACCACGACCAGCCCATCGCCCCGGGCCCGCGCCCGTCCATCGACTTCCTTGCGGCGTCGGCCAGTTCGGGGGTCGAGACGGGATCGATCAGACCGAGCGGGTGTACGGCGATCAGGTGCGAGAGGTGACGGTGGTGCGGGTCGGCCTCCGTCAGGTCCTCGGCCCACTCCTGGAGTCGGCCCTCCGACGAGAGGGGCAGCGGGCGCAGTCGGGGCAGCGCCGCGCGTATCTCGCCGGTCAGCGGGGTGTCCAGACCCAGCAACTCGGCTGCCGCCAGGGTCCGTTCGAAGGTGGCCCGGATCAGCGCCAGGTCCATGGTGGCGGTGCGGGTCAGTGACCTCGGGACGCCGTCGGCCAGGAACAGGTTCTCCGGGGAGGTCGACGGCAAGGTGTCCAGATGACCCGTGCCGTCGTCGACGAGCCAGTCCAGCAGGAACTCGGCGCAGCCGCTGAGCAACGGCCAGGCCCGTTCCCGCAGGAAGACGGGGTCGCGGGTGAAGTCGTAGTGGTCCCACAGGTGTTGGGACAGCCACGCGCCGCCCATCATCCACAGCGCCCACGAGGTGTTGCCGTGCCCCATGCCGACCGGCAGCGCCCACCCCCACGGATCGGTGTTGTGATGCGCCACCCAGCCACGAGCGCCGTACAACTCCCGTGCCACGCGGGTGCCTTGGACGGCCACGCGGTCGAGCAGGTCGAACAGGGGCTCGTGACAGGCGCTGAGCCCGACCGTCTCCGCGCCCCAGTAGTTCATCTGCGTGTTGATGTTGATCGTGTAGTTGGACGACCAGGCGGGTCGCAGCTCGGCGTTCCAGATGCCCTGGAGGTTGGCCGGGGGGCCGGTGCGCGGGCGGGAGGCGGTGGCCAGGAGATGGCGGCCGAGCTGGAACAGCACGGTGGCGGTGAGGAGTTCGTCGTCGCCGCCGAGGATGTCGCGGGCGACGTCGTAGGTGCCGGAGCGGCGTGGCCCGATACGCAGGGACGTGCCGCCCAACAGAGCCCGTACGTCGGCCTCGTGGTTCTTGAGGAGGCGGTCGGCGCCCTGCGTGACCGCCCGGGCCGCGAGTTCGCCGGCCTCGGCCAGATGGTTGGCGCGGTCCACGGCCGGGGCCCCGCTCCAGTCGCGGTTGGCCGCGGTGGAGCTGGCGAGGGTGAGGAGGACGTGCGAGGCGCCGGTGACGCGCAGACCTCCCTCGTCGTCCACGGTTGTCGTGCCGTCGGTGTGCACGGCGAGCGCGAGAGCGCCGAAGGGGTCGTAGCCGTCGACGGGGCCGTCCGCGTAGCGCAGCGGTTCCGCGACCTCGGGTTCGTGCGAGGGGGCGCCGTCCACCGGTATCTCGATGCCCAGCGTGATGCCGTCGGGCGCGGCCGAGCGGAGTATCTCCCGCAGCGGGGTGGACAGTTCGGCGGTCAGGTCGACCGTGCCGCCGTCCGCGTCCAGCGTCACGCACAGCGCGCCGGTGACGGCGTCGGCCCAGACCCGGCGCCGTACCGTCGTCCCGTCGAGGTCGAAGCCGTCCTCGGCCACCGCGGTGTCGAGGTCGAGCGTCCTGCCGCGGTACTCGGCGCGCTCGCCGCCCGGCACGGTCAAGTACAGGTCGGCGTACGGCAGATACTCCTGTGTGTACGGCCCCTCGAAGGTCATGAGCAGGGACTCGGCGCGGTCCTGGTCGCCGGCGCGGAGCGCGGCGCGGACCTCTTCGAGGCGCTCCGGGCCGGCCCCTTGCGCGCGGAGCGCGGCTAGGGCGGTGGCCGGTCCGTCGGGGGTGCCGGACCAGACGGTGGAGTCGTTGATCTGGATACGGGCCCGGCCGGTGCCGCCGAAGACCATCGCGCCGATCCTGCCGTTGCCGACCGGGGCGGCCTCCGTCCAGGTGGCGGCGGGCGCGGGCCAGCTCAGCACCAGGTCGCTGGAGTGCATGACTGTGTCGTCCAATCGCGGGGTGCGGCCGGTCACTTGAGGCCGGAGAAGCCGATGGAGTTGACGATGCGCTTGCCGAAGGCGACGAACAGCAGCAGCATCGGCAGCGCCGCGACCAGGGCGGCGGCCATCAGACCCGCCCAGTCGGGGGCGGCCTGCGGCGAGGACTGCTTGAAGACACCCAGCGCGAGTGTCAGCGGCTCCACGTTGTCGCTGTTGGTGATCAGCAGCGGCCAGAAGTAGTCGTTCCAGGCGTTGACGAACATCAGCAGCGACACGGTGGCGATCGGTGCCGTCGACATCGGCAGGATGATCCGGAAGAAGATCCGCAGCGGGCCCGCGCCGTCGATGATGGCGGCTTCCTCGACCTCGGTGCTCAGGCCCAGCATGAACTGCCGCAGGAAGAACAGCGTGAACGCCTGGAAGAGCGCCCCGGGCAGGATCAGTCCGGCGAAGGTGTTGGTCAGGCCGAGGTCTTTGACGAGGACGAAGTTGGGCAGCAGCGTGAAGACGCTGGGCACCATCAGCGCGGTGATGAGGATGTTGAACACCAGGTTGCGGCCACGCCAGTGCAGCCGGGAGAACGCATAGGCGCCGGCCGAGGCGAACAGCACGATCAGCACCGTCTGCACGGACGCGTAGATCAGCGAATTGCGCAGGTAGAGCGCGATGTCGATGGCCGCGCCGGAGCCGCCCTGGGCCAGTGCGTCGGCGGTGGAGGCGATACCGAGGACGCGTTCGAAGGCGCCCCAGGTGAAGCCGACCGGCAGCGGGGAGGACGGGTGCGTCGACAGCTTGTAGTTGTTGGACAGCGCGGTGCGCAGGATCCAGTAGAACGGGAAGAGGGTGATCAGGACGACGATGCCCAGATAGATCCAGGCGACGATCCTGCCGGGGGAGAGGCTGCGGCGGTTCTTCCGGGGCCTGGGCTGCGCGGTGGCCGCCCGGCCGGGGGCGAGGGTGACTGCCATGACGGGCTCCTTCAGCTCAGGTCGGATTCGCCTGCGCGGGCGAGCCGCAGCTGGGTGAAGGTGACCGTGATGAGCAGGGCGAACAGGGCGAGCGAGAGGGTGGCTGCGTAGCCGAAGTCGAACTGCCTGAACGCCTTGCTGTAGATGTACATCTGCAGGACGTTCGAGGCGTTGGCCGGGCCGCCCTGGGTGGTGACCTGCACGATGTCGAACACCTGGAAGGAGTTGATCACCGTCAGGACGACCACCATGACCAGGATCGGCCGCAGCAGGGGCACCGTGAGGCGCCGGAACATCTGCGCTTCACTGGCGCCGTCCACCCGGCCGGCCTCGTAGACGGTGGCCGGGATGGTCTGCAGTCCGGCGAAGATCAGCAGGGAGTAGTAGCCCATCCACTTCCAGATGCTGATCGCGGCGAGGGACGGGACGGCCCAGGCGCTGCTGCCGAAGAAGAGGATGGAGTGGCCCGTCAGATGCTGCAGGACGAGGCTGACGACACCGAGGGACGGGTCGAGCATCCACTGCCAGACCAGCGCGGCGATGACGTTGGAGATCAGGAAGGGCAGCAGGATGACGCCGCGCAGCGCCGACGACTTGGTCACCCGGTGCAGCACCACGGCCGTCACCAGGGAGGCCAGGGTGCCGAAGACGACGGCCAGGATCACGAAGTAGACGGTGACGAGCAGGGAGTGCCAGAAGACGTCGTCGCCGAACATCTGGTGGAAGTTGGCCAGTCCCACCCAGTTCGGCGGGGTGAGGACATGGAAGTCGGTGAAGCTGAGGTAGATGCCGCGCAGGGTCGGATAGGCGTAGAAGACCGCGAATCCGACGACACTGGGGATGATCAGCAGGAGTGCGACCGGCAGGTCGCGGCGGCGGGCCGCCGCGGACCTGGTCGGCGCGTTTCGGCCCGCCCTGCGGGCCGAACGGGCCTTGTGGACGTGGGTGGTTGGGCCGGGGGCGGTGGCCGTGGTGGTCACCGCGCCGGACGGCGGTGTGGTCGGCGTCTTGGGCTCGCCCTGTGATGTGACCACCACGGAACTCTCCTCGGATGTCGGTCGGGTGGAGGTTGATCAGGTCGGACGGACGACGCTCAGAGGACGATCCGGTCCACGTCGGAGGCGTAGTCCGTGGCGTTGCCGAAGGTGATCGTGTTGTCGCCCGCCTTCAGCTGGACGGGCACGGTGATCGAGCTCGGTCGGCCCCAGACGTTGTCGTTGCTGCCCGGCAGGAACTGCTGGAAGGAGGTGTCACCGGTGGTGATGATCATCGTGCGGCCGGTGTCGCCGTCGGTGTAGTCGAGCTTCATCAGGTAGGTGCCGTCCCGGGGCGCGGTGACGTGGTTGACCGCCACGGTTCCGGTGCCGCCGAGGTTGCCGACCTTCTTGCCGCCCGAGCACGCGGAGCAGTCGCCCACGGAGGCGTTGCCGCCGAGGGTGTTCCCGGAGGCCTCGGCCTCGTAGGACACCGGTCCGCCGGTCGCCGGGGTGGTGACGTCAACTGGCTTGCTGGGGGCGGACTTTCGGGCCTTGGCGTCGTGGGCGACCACGGTGAGGGAGTAGGCGGTACCGGCCTTCAGACCGCTCACGGTGGCGGAGGTGCCGGTGACGGTGGCCTTCTTGGTGCCGCCCGCGTACACGTCGTAACCGGTGGTCTTCGTACCGGAGTTCACCGCGCTCCAGGCGAGCGAGACGCTGTCGGCCGTCGACGCGGTGCCGTGCACGTTGAGCGGCACACCCGGGTGGCTGCCGGTGCTGGGAGGCGTGATGCGCAGCAGCCGCGAGCCGTGCGGGGCCAGGTTGTCGGTGAACCTGCCGCTGGCCGAGCCGAGGTTCTTGTGGCTCCACAGGTCGCGGATCTTGGCCTTGCCGGTGATGCCGAGGTCGCTGAAGTCGGCGGTCACGTCCGAGTAGCCCTTGCCCAGGTTGAACAGGGCCACGGTGTAACTGCCGTCGGCGTTGCGGGTGTACCAGGTCTGCTGCGGGGTCTTCTGACTGACCGGCCTGGCGGGGGTGCCCGCCTGGTCGACCGCGATGACCTCGTCGTTGGTGAGCAGCTTCAGGCCGTACTTGTCGAGCTTGGTGAGGTCGTCACCGATGTAGAGCGGCGCGGCCTCGATGGCCCACAGCGTCATGTAGCTCTGCCGCTCGGTCTGGTTGACCCCGTCCATGACGTCCGAACCCACGTCGAGCGAGTCGAGGTTGTTCCAGTGGCCCGGCCCGGCGTCGTCGATCCACGGCACGACGTCGTTCCAGCGTGCCTTCACGGAGTTGTTCCACGTCACCAGGGTGTCGCAGTAGCACTCGACGTCCGTGTCGATGCGCCAGCCGTTGGAGTTGGCCTTCCAGACGTCGGCCTGGTTGTGGCTGAGCGACCAGGACAGGGTGAACTCGATGGGCCGCCCGGTGTTCTTCAGGGCGGTGTGCCAGGCCTGGATGTCGGGGACGTTGTTGTGCGCCTCGTCGCCCTGGTTGGAACCGGGGCCCACGCCGTCGATCTTGAGGAAGTCGACGCCGAATGAGGCCAGTTGGTCGGCCTCGGACTGGATGTACTTGGTGGTGCAGGGGCTGGAGAAGTCCAGCTGGTAGGAGACGTCGTCCCAGCCGCTGGTCTTGCGCAGGTCCGGGTAGACGATGTCCTTGGTGGTGCAGCCCGGGGCGTTGTAGATGGGCGTCTTGCCGTCGTTGTACGCCTGCTGGTAGAGGCCGACGGCCAGATAGAGGCCGAACTTCAGTCCCTTGCGGTGGAGTTGGTCCGCGAGGTACTTCATCCCGTGCGGGAACTTCGTCAGGTTCGGGGTCGGCCGGGCGTAGGCGTCGCCTTTGGCGTCGTTCCAACCGGCGTCCACGTTCACGTAGTTGTAGCCGTGCGACTTCAACTTCGAGGACAGCACGTCCGCCTGCTGCAGGACATGCGCCTCGGTGAGCCAGTCCCCGCCGTAGCCGGGGAAGTTGGTGGATTCGACGCTCCAGGTGCTGTAGCCCATGTAGGGCTTGGCGGCCACGAGAGGCGTGGTCGTGGCACCGGTTGCCTGGGCCCCCGAGGCGTCCGCGGTGGTCGCGGCCCGTGCGGAGGCGGGCACGACGAGCGCCGCCGTCAGCGCGGTGAGGCAGGTGAGAGTTCTCAGACGTGTGGGTCGAGCTGGACGAGGCATGTGTGTACTCCGTCAGGGCGCGGCTGCAGGCGGGGTTCCCGCCTGAGGTGTCGAGGTGCGGGGAGCCTCTCGGTGGTGGTCGTCCCGGGACATCACCGAGAGGGTTCGCTGGGACCAACGGGCGAGTGGGTGGGGGCCACACACTCCTCACCGGTGCAGGACCGTCCCGTCCGCCCCGACGAGGAGTGCGGCGAATCTAGGCTTAGTTTCCTTCCAGCGTCAACATAGTCGACGCCCAGAAAACTCCGACCTTTGTGGGGCCTGGTGGGGGGTTTCAGCCACCTGCTGTCGAATGACCTGCGGTTTCAGGCCCAGAGGGCCGATGTATATCCCTTGTCTTACTTTCCAAAGGAAAGGTAACGTCGCCCCATGAGCCTCGCCGACCAGCCACCCGCGGCCGCACTCGTCCTGCAGACCCTGCTCCAGCACGGTCCGCTGAGTCGCGCCGAGATCGGCCGGCGGACCGGACTGACCCCGGGAGCCGTCACCAAAGTGGCCACCTCGCTGATGGCCGACGGCTGGATCACCGAGGGCGGCAGGACCGCCACCGAGCGGACCAACGGCCGCCCGGCGACCCCGGTCGAAGTACGGCCCGAACGCGCCCTGTTCGCCGGTGTGAAGGTCACCGGCGAGGAACTCATCGGCGTACTCGCCGATCTGACGGCCCGTCCGCTGGCCTCCCGGCGCGTCCGGCTCGACTCACGGGACGTGGGCACCGTGGTGCTGGCCATCGCCCGGCTCGTCGACGAACTGCGCACGGCGGCGAACCCGGCGGGCGCCGCCGACCTCCACGGCATCGGGGTGACCATCTCCGGTGACGTGGACAGCCAGTTGGGCACGGTCCAGTACTCGCCCTTCCTCAACTGGCGCCGGGTACCGCTCGCCCAGCTCGTCGAGACGGCCACCGGGACACCCACGGTCATCGAGAACGACGTACGCGCGCTGACCGTGGCCGAGCAGTGGTTCGGCGCCGGTGTCGGGCTGTCGATCTTCGCCCTGGTCACCGTCGGCGCCGGCATCGGCGCCGGGCTCTGTGTCGCCGGCCGGGTGGTCTCCGGAGCACACGGCGTGGCGGGCGAGGTGGGGCACCTGCCCGTGAGCGGCACCGACCGCATCTGCACCTGCGGCAACACCGGGTGCGTGGAGGCGGTCGCCTCCACCCACGCGATCGTCGAGCAGGCCCGACAGGCCACCGGCGACGCCGAGTTGACCATGGACGGCGCGATCCGCCTCGCGCACACCGGCGACCCCGCCGTCCGCGCCGTCTTCGCCCGCGCCGGACACGCCGTGGGCCTCGGCCTGGCCTGCGTCGCCAACCTCATCGGACCGGAGCGGATCATCATCTCCGGCGAGGGCGTCGCCTCCTACGACCTGTTCGCCGACCACATCCGGCAGGCCTTCGTGGACCACGCGTTCGGTGCCGCGGTGGACTGCGATCTCGTGGTCCGCCCCCTGCCGTTCGAGGAGTGGGCACGCGGCGGGGCGGTGGTCGCGGCGCAACGTGTGTTCGCTCCCGCGAAGTAGGGCGGCGGAGTGTTCACGGACCCGGTCGATAGTCTGCTGATCGATCAGGACGACCACGCGCATAACCACCGAGGTGAGACATGTCCTTCACCACCCGCCCCACCCTCCAGGGCACCTTCGGCATGGTGTCCTCCACCCACTGGCTGGCCTCGCAGTCCGCGATGGCCGTCCTGGAGGACGGCGGCAACGCCTACGACGCCGCCGTCGCCGGAGCCTTCGTCCTGCACGTCGTCGAGCCGCATCTCAACGGCCCGGCCGGCGAGGTGCCCGTCCTGCTCGCCCCGGCGGGCGGCGAGGTGCGGGTGCTGTGCGGACAGGGCGTCGCACCCGCCGGGGCCACGATCGACCACTACAGGGGACTCGGTCTGGATCTCGTGCCCGGAACGGGCCCCCTCGCCGCGGCCGTCCCCGGCGCCTTCGACGCCTGGATGCTGCTGCTCCGCGACCACGGCACGAAGTCCCTCGCCGACGTCCTGAAGTACGCCGTCGGGTACGCCGAGGCCGGGCACGCGTGCGTGGAGAACGTCGGCGCGACCGTCGAGACGGTACGGGCGCTGTTCGAGACGCAGTGGACCTCGTCGGCGGACGTCTACCTGCCCGGTGGGAAGGCGCCCCGCCCCGGCGAGTTGTTCCGCAATCCCGCCCTCGCCGCCACCTGGAAGCGACTGCTCGCCGAGGTCACCGGAGCGGGTGACCGGGAGGCCGAGATCGAGGCGGCGCGGGCGGTGTGGCGGTCCGGGTTCATCGCCGAGGCGCTCGTCCGGCAGTCGGGGCGGCCCACCATGGACACCAGCGGCGAGCGCCACACCGGTACCCTGACGGCCGCCGACCTGGCCTCCTGGTCCGCGTCCTACGAGGCCCCGGCGACGTACGACTGGAACGGCTGGACCCTCTGCAAGGCCGGCCCCTGGAGCCAGGGCCCGGCCTTTCTCCAGCAACTCGCCCTGCTCCCGCCCGAGTTGCCGGCCTACGGGTCCGCCGACTACGTCCACCTCCTGATCGAGGGCTGCAAGCTCGCGATGGCCGACCGGGAGGCCTGGTACGGGGACGCGGGCGAAGACGCCGTACCGCTGGGGGAGTTGCTGTCGGCGGAGTACAACGCGGCGCGACGGGAGCTGATCGGCGAGAAGGCCTCGCACGAACTGCGGCCCGGCAGTCCCGGAGGGCGCGTTCCACGGCTGAGCGGGCACGCGCGCGTGGTGGCACCCGCGGAGTCCGGCTTCGACCCGATGGGGGCGGGGGAACCGACCGTCGCGCGGATCACGGCCGACGGCGGCACCCGGGGCGACACCTGCCACCTCGACGTCGTCGACCGCTGGGGCAACATGATCGCGGCCACGCCCAGCGGCGGCTGGCTGCAGTCCAACCCGGTGGTGCCCGAGCTGGGCTTCCCGCTCGGCACCCGGCTGCAGATGGCCTGGCTCGAACCGGGCCTGCCCAACTCCCTTGCGCCGGGCCGCCGTCCGCGTACCACGCTCACCCCGTCGATCGCCCTGCGCGACGGAGTGCCGGTGCTGGCCTTCGGCACCCCCGGCGGGGACCAGCAGGACCAGTGGCAGCTGCACTTCTTCCTGGCGGTCGCCACGCGCGCGAAGGCACGCGGCGGTCTCGACCTCCAGGGCGCGATCGACGCCCCGAACTGGCACAACGACAGCTTCCCCGGCTCCTTCTACCCGCGCGGGATGCGACCGGGCAGCGTGACCGTCGAGTCGCGTATGGACGAGAAGGTGGTGGAGGAGCTGCGTCGGCGCGGCCATGACGTGACCGTCGGGGACGCCTGGTCGGAGGGACGGCTGTGCGCGGTCGCCCGGGACCCGGTGGCCGGGATCCTCTCGGCGGCGGCGAATCCACGGGGCATGCAGGGGTATGCCGTCGGACGGTGACGCGGAGGGTGAATCGGACGGTGATCGTGAATCCGGGTGTTCATGGTGATTCCACCCGGAGTGCACCGGGCGGGTGGGGATTGTCAGTGGCCCGTGCTCTCATGGAGACATGATCGAAGACACCGAAACCATCGACGAGTTTCTCGTACAGCACACGGCCGACGTCGAGGACGCGATCCGCAAGGCGGCGGCGGCCGAGATCATGCCCCGCTTCCGGCAGCTCGCCGCGCACGAGATAGACCAGAAGAGCGGCCCGCACGACCTGGTCACGGACGCCGACCGCAACGCCGAGCGGCACCTCACACAGGTGCTCGGCGCCCTCCTGCCCGGCTCCGTCGTGGTCGGCGAGGAAGCGGTGCACGCCGACCCGGAGACGTACGAGGCGCTTCAGGGCGACGCCCCGGTCTGGATCGTCGACCCGGTCGACGGCACCCGCCAGTTCGTGCGCGGCGAGACCGGCTTCTGCACGCTGGTCGCGCTCGCCCGGCACGGCGAACTGCTCGCGTCCTGGACCTACGCCCCCGCCCGCGACCAACTGGCCACGGCGGTGAAGGGCGGCGGCGCATTCCTCGACGGCGTCCGGCTGCGCTCCGGCGCCCCGGACCCCACCCGGGACCTGGAAGTGGCCACCTCCCACCCGGACTACACGACGGACGCCCAGAAGCGCGCCCTGCTCGGCCTCTGGGCGGACGGGGTGCGCACGCGCCCGTGCGGCTCGGCCGGCCTTGAGTATCTCGCCATCGCCCGGGGCGAGTTGGACGCCACGGCCTTCTCCTGGGAGGCCGCCTGGGACCATGCGGCGGGCCTGCTCCTCGTCGCGGAGGCGGGCGGCGCCCACCTCACCCTCACCGGAGAGCCCTTCCGCATCACGGGCGGCAACGCACTGCCGTTCACGACGGCCCGGGACGCGGCGACGGCCCGACGCGTCATGGAGCTGCTGAGGGCGTCATAGGGTCACGGGTTCCGCACACTGGACGGGCTGGCCCCGGGGATGTCAGTCCTGCGGCATATCCTGACCCCGAGTGGCCATGGGCTGACGAAGAAGGGGTCCGAAGGTGCCGTCGATGCTCGATGCGGTCGTGGTGGGTGCGGGGCCGAACGGACTGACGGCTGCCGTGGAGCTGGCCCGGCGCGGCTTCTCCGTGGCCGTGTTCGAGGCACGGGACACCGTGGGCGGAGGCGCCCGCACCGAGGAGCTCACCCTCCCCGGCTTCCGGCACGACCCCTGCGCGGCGGCGCACCCGCTCGGCATCAACTCGCCCGCGTTCCGCGCCCTGCCCCTGGAGCGCTACGGCCTGGAGTGGCTGCACGCCGAGCTGCCCATGGCGCACCCGTTCACCGACGGCAGCGCGGCCGTGCTGTCCCGGTCGGTCGCGGAGACGGCCGCGTCCTTCGGACCGCGTGACGCGGGGACGTACAGGAGGCTGGTCGAGCCCTTCCTCCCCAAGTGGGACACCCTGGTCCGCGACTTCATGTCCCTGCCGCTCACCTCGCTGCCCCGCGACCCGGTCACCCTCGCCCGCTTCGGCCTGGCCGGACTGCCCCCGTCGACCTGGCTGACCAGCCGCTTCCGCGACGAGCGCGCCAAAACCCTGTTCGCCGGGCTGGTCGGCCACGTCATGGCCCCGCTCAACGGATTCGCCACCGGAGCCATCGGCCTGGTCTTCGCCCTCGCGGCACACGCGCGTGGCTGGCCGGTGGCGCGCGGCGGCTCCCAGTCCATCTCGGACGCCCTGGCCGCCTACCTGAAGGACCTCGGCGGCGAGATCCACACCGACTACGAGGTCAAGCGCCTCGACGACCTCCCCCCGGCCCGCGCGTACGTCTTCGACACCTCGCCCACCGCCCTGGCGAAGATCGCGGGCTTCGGTAATTACTACGAGAGCTACCGCTACGGCCCCGGCGTCTTCAAGATCGACTACGCGCTGGACGGCCCGGTGCCCTGGACCGCCAAGGAGGCGCGGACCGCCGGCACCGTACAGATCGGCGCCGACAGCACGGAGATCGGCAACGCCCTGCGCGCCGCGTCCCGCGAGAACCGCGCCCCCGACCGGCCGTTCATGATCACCGTCCAGCCCAGCATCGTCGACCCCACCCGGGCCCCGGCCGGCAAACACGTCTTCTGGGCCTACGGCCATGTCCCGAGCGGCTGGACCGGCGACCTCACGGACGCCCTGGAACGCCAACTGGAGCGCTTCGCCCCGGGGTTCCGCGACCGAGTCCTCGCCCGCGCGACCGCCGGCCCGCCCGAACTCGCCGCCCGCAACGCCAACTACGTCGGCGGCGACATCGGCACCGGTGCGGTCTCCGGACTCCAGATCCTGCTGCGCCCCAAACTCTCCCTCTCCCCGTACGCCACCCCGCACCCGGCCGTCTTCATCTGCTCCTCGGCGACCCCGCCCGGCCCCGGTGTGCACGGCATGTCGGGACACAACGCGGCGAAGGCCGTCTGGCGCAGACTGAGGCAGGCATGACCACCAGCACCACCATCAAGCTCGTCCGGGGCGACATCACCCGCCAGAGCGCCGACGCGATCGTCAACGCGGCCAACTCCTCGCTCCTGGGCGGCGGAGGCGTGGACGGCGCGATCCACCGCCGGGGCGGCCCCGCGATCCTGGAGGCCTGCCGAAAACTCCGCGCTTCGCACTACGGCAAGGGCCTGCGCACAGGCCAGGCGGTCGCGACGACGGCGGGCGAGCTGGACGCCCAATGGGTGATCCACACCGTGGGCCCCGTCCACTCCCGCGCGGAGGACCGCTCGGGGCAACTCGCCTCCTGCTACCGGGAGTCGCTGCGCGTCGCGGACGAACTCGGCGCGCGTACGGTCGCGTTCCCCGCCGTGTCCGCCGGTATCTACGGCTGGCCGATGGACGACGCGGCGCGGATCGCGGTGGAGACGGTACAGGCGGCGACGACGTCGGTCGACGAGGTCAGGTTCGTCCTCTTCGACGAGCGGGCGTACGAGGCGTTCGCCCGGCACGTCCGCTGACGACGGTCCCCGCCTCCCGTGTCGATCGTGGTTTACGGCTCTTCAGGGCACAGGGAGGGGAGGGGCGGATACACGAGATCCTCTCCGCCGGTGTTCATGCCGGCCGGACGGTGAGAAGCACCGCCGCGTCGGTCTCGGCGGTCAGGCTGTGCCGTTGGTCGGGAATGGCGACGATGTCACCTTGGCCGAGGGGCCATGTGCGGTCGGTGGTGTCGAGTGTCACCTCGCCGGTCAGGCAGGTGAGGGTGGCGGCGTTCGGGGCTTCGTGTTCGGCGAGTTCGGAACCCGACGCGAGCGCGATCAGGGTGACACGAAGTCCCGGAAGTGCGACGACGGTTCGTGCCGCCCTCCCGGAGGTCGCGGACCTGGCGTCGGCGAGCAACCGCTCTCCCATGGCCGGCAGATTGGTGACCTCACCGGCGGACAGATGTGTCTCGGGAGGCCGGGCAGGACCGTTGTGGTCGGTGCTCATCAGGTGCGTTCCCATCCGCGCCGGGGTGCGCGGGAGCCCAACTGCGCATCCCGGCTGCGATAGACGATGTAGGGACGGGTGAGGTAGCCGAGCGGTGCGGTGAGCATGTGCACCAGCCGGGTGAACGGCCAGACGCCGAACAGCAGCAGGGCACTGAGCGCGTGCAGCCGGAACAGCAGTGGCGCACCGGCCATCAGCGTGGGGTCGGGGTGCAGGTAGAAGACCGACCGGAACCAGGGCGAGATGGTGGTGCGGTAGTCGTATCCCCCGCCGATGATGTTGCTGACCACGGTGGCGGACAGCCCCAGTGCCAGCGTCAGGGTGAGCATGACGTACATGAGCTTGTCGTTGCGGGTGGTGGCGCTGAACACCGAGCCGACCGTACGTCGCCGGTAGACGAGGATCGCCAGTCCGGCCAGGGTGGCGACGCCGGCGATGGTCCCGAGCCCGGTGGCCATGAGGTGGTAGGCGTGCTCGCTGACGCCGATGGCTCCGGTCCAGTCCTTCGGGATCACCAGTCCGCCGATGTGGCCCAGCACCACCGCCAGGACCCCGAAGTGGAACAGCGGGCTGCCGATGCGCAGCAGTCGGCTCTCGTACAGCTGGCTGGAACGGGTGGTCCAGCCGAACTTGTCGTAGCGGTAGCGCCAGACATGGCCGACGACGAACAGGGTCAGCGCGATGTACGGCAGGACGACCCACAGCACTATGTCGAGCGGGTCCGCGTCCGCGCCAAGGGTCATGACCGGCCTCCCGCCGGGGCCGGCATGAACTCCGGGGGTGCGAACGGCGCGAGACCGACCTGCTCCTCGGGCGGTCCCTGGGCGGCGAGCTTGGCGACGGCCTCGCGCTCGTCACCGGCCAGTGGGGGCAGGGTCGCCGATACGGAGTCCAGGACGTCGGCCCACGCGGAGCGCGCGTCGCGCAAGGCCAGGCGTAGCAGTTCCAGTCCTGCCCGGTGCTCGGTGAGGAGGCGCCGGCCTGCTTCGGGGTCGCCGGTGGCGGCGAACTCCAGGACGACGCAGAGGTGGTCGGGCAGTTCGTCGTCGGTCAGCCGCAGTCCGGCCGCGGCGTAGGTCTGCTTGAGGCGCAGCAGTGCGGCGCCGCGATTGCGGGTGTCGCCGTGGGCGTAGTAGGTGAGGAACAGGCAGTTGCGTTTGCGGTGGTCGAAGGTGGCGACGTAGTCCGCCGCCAGGTCGGTGGCGGGCGTGCGGTCGAGGTGCCCGAGGAACCGGCGCAGGGGCGCGGCGATCCGGTCGGGCAGGGTCTCGGTGACGGCCCGTACCAGCGGCGCCTGTTCGAGCAGTCGCTCGTCGGGATAGCCGAGGAGGAGGGACTGGACCTGCCAGGCGGCGGTGTTGCGGGCGGTGCCTTCGCGGGTCATGGGCGCGGCTCGCTCTCGTCGTCGCCGGAGGAGCGGGGGAACAGGCCCTGGGGGCGGCCGTTGCCGTCCCAGTTGAGGAGGTTGAGCCGGGTGGACTTGTCGCCGGGGGCCGCGGGGGTGTCCACGGCATCGGCTCTCTGGCGGTCGCGCAACAGGTGGAAGTTCTCCACGGCGATCGGGGCCGGAGCACCGGACGCCTCGCCGAAAGGACCGGAGCCTCCCATGCCGGGGCCGTCCTCGGAGTCGAGGCTGCACTCGGTGGCCAACTCCTCCAGACTGTGCGCCTGTTCGGCGTGCGCGGGCGGGATGACGTATCTGTCTTCGTACTTGGCCAGCGCCAGGAGCCGGAACATGTCGTACATCTGCTCCTCGGTCATGCCCACCGCGGCGGGGATGGTCGCGTCGGGTTCGCGGCCGAGGTTGATGTCGCGCATGTAGCTGCGCATGGCGGCCAGCCGCCGCAGTACGGCGTCGACGGGGGCCGGGTCGCCGGCGGTGAACAGTTGGGCGAGGTAGTCCACGGGGATGCGCAGGGCGTCGATCGCGGCGAACAGGTTGCCGCGGTCCTCGGCGTCGTAGCCGGTGTCGCGGACCACGTCCACGACCGGGGACAGCGGTGGGATGTACCAGACCATGGGCAGGGTGCGGTATTCCGGGTGCAGCGGCAGGGCGACCTTGTACGTGTTGATCAGGGCGTGGACCGGGGAGCGCCGGGCGGCCTCGATCCAGTCGCGTGGGATGCCCGACCGTTCCGCGTCGGCGGCCACCTGCGGGTCGTCGGGGTCGAGGAAGACCTTCCGCTGCGCTTCATACAGGTCGGTGTCGTCGGGGGTGGAGGCGGCTTCGAGGACCTGGTCGGGGTCGTAGAGGACCAGGCCGATGTAGCGGAGCCGGCCCACGCAGGTCTCGGCGCAGACGGTGGGCTGGCCCACCTCGATGCGCGGGAAGCAGAAGGTGCACTTCTCGGCCTTGCCGGTGCGGTGGTTGAAGTAGATCTTCTTGTACGGGCAGCCGGACACGCACATCCGCCAGCCCCGGCAGCGGTCCTGGTCGACCAGCACGATGCCGTCCTCGGAGCGCTTGTAGATCGCGCCGGAGGGGCAGGAGGCGACGCAGGACGGGTTGAGGCAGTGCTCGCAGATCCGTGGCAGGTGGAACATGAAGGTCTGCTCGAACTCGAACTTGACCTTCTCGGCGATGCCCGCGAGGAGGACGTCCTTGTCGCCGTGGTCGGCGGAGCCGCCGAGGTTGTCGTCCCAGTTGGCCGACCAGGTGATCTTCATGTCCTTGCCGGTGATCAGGGACTTGGGGCGGGCGACCGGGGTGTGTTCCTGGAGCGGCGCGTTGGTCAGCGTCTCGTAGTCGTACGTCCAGGGCTGGTAGTAGTCGTCGAGCGAGGGCAGCGTGGGGTTGGAGAAGATGTTGATGAGCTTCTTGAACCGGCCGCCGCCCTTCAGCTTCAGATTGCCGCGCCTGTTGAGGTCCCAGCCGCCGCGCCACTTCTCCTGGTCCTCGTAGCGGCGCGGGTAGCCCTGGCCGGGGCGGGTCTCGACGTTGTTGAACCACACGTACTCGACGCCGGGGCGGTTGGTCCATGCCTGTTTGCAGGTGACCGAGCAGGTGTGGCAGCCGATGCACTTGTCGAGGTTCATCACCATCGCCATCTGCGCCATGACCCGGCGGCCGGGCGGTGCGTCCGGTGCCATCAGTACGTCACCTCCTGGTCCGTGCGGCGGCGGATGACGGTGACCTCGTCGCGCTGATTCCCGGTCGGGCCGAGGTAGTTGAAGGCGTACGTCAACTGGGCGTAGCCGCCGATGAGATGGCTGGGCTTGACCAGCAGCCGGGTCAGCGAGTTGTGGACGCCGCCGCGCCGCCCGTTGGTCTCGGTGCGGGGGACGTCGATGAGCCGGTCCTGGGCGTGGTGCATGTAGACGGTGCCTTCCGGCATGCGGTGGGAGACGACCGCGCGGGCGGCGACGACGCCGTTGCGGTTGACCGCCTCGATCCAGTCGTTGTCGTGCACGCCGATCTTCGCCGCGTCCTCCTTGCTCATCCAGACGGTCGGGCCGCCCCGGGAGAGCGAGAGCATGAACAGGTTGTCCTGGTACTCGGAGTGGATGGACCACTTGTTGTGCGGGGTCAAGTAGCGGACGGTGATGCCGAGTTCGCCCTGATCGCCCACCTGGGGCTCGTCGAAGAGGGCGTGCATGTTGAGCGGCGGCCGGTAGACGGGCATCCACTCGCCGAGTTCGGCCATCCAGTCGTGGTCGACGAAGAAGTGCTGACGACCCGTCAGAGTGTGCCAGGGCTTGAGGCGTTCGACGTTGATGGTGAACGGCGAGTAGCGGCGCCCGCCGGACTCGGTCCCCGACCACTCCGGCGACGTGATGACCGGGACGGGGCCCGCCTGGGTGTCGGCGAAGGTGACCCGCTTGCCCTCGGCCTCGGCGGCCAGGTCGGCCAACTCGACGCCGGTACGGGCTTCCAGGGTGCGGAAACCCTGGGTGGCCAGGTGCCCGTTGGTGGTGCCGGACAGGGCCAGGATCGCCTCGCAGACCTGCACGTCCCGGGCGATCGACGGGCGGCCGTCGGCGGGACCGCCGCGCACGGTGCCGTTCTTGTGCCGCAGGTACTCCAACTCCTGCCGCACGTCGAAGGTGACACCCTTGGTGGTGGCGCCCAGGGTGTCGAGCAGCGGGCCGAGGGCGGTCATCCGGTCGGCGATGCCCGGATAGTCGCGCTCCACCGTCACGAGCTTGGGCATGGTCCGGCCGGGGACCGGCTCGCACTCGCCCGCCTTCCAGTCCCGGACACGTCCGTGCGGGGTGGCCATCGCGTCGGGGGTGTCGTGCAGCAGCGGCGCGGCCACCACGTCCTTCACGGTGCCCAGCCGCCCCTCGGCGAGACGGCTGAACGCCGCCGCGATGGTGTTGAAGGCGTCCCAGTCGGTGCGGGTCTGCCACGGCGGCGGGATGGCCGGGTTGAAGGAGTTCACGAACGGGTGCATGTCCGTGGTGTTTAGGTCGTGCTTCTCGTACCAGGTCGCGGCCGGAAGGACGATGTCGGAGTAGACGGTGGTGCTGGTCATCCGGAAGTCCAGGGTGAGCAGCAGGTCGAGCTTGCCCACCGGCGCCTCGTCCCGCCACACCACGTCGCGCGGGCGGGCATCGGGCGGCGCCTCGGTGGCGCGTACGGCGGAGTCGGTACCGAGCAGGTGCTTGAGGAAGTACTCGTTGCCCTTGGCGGAGGAGCCGAGCAGGTTCGCCCGCCAAATGGTCAGCACCCGGGGGAAGTTCTCCGGCGCGTCCGGGTCCTCGCCCGCGAACTTCAGTCCGCCTGACTTCAGTTCGTCCACGACGTACTCCGACACCTCCTGCCCGGCGGCTTCCGCGTCGCCGGCGAGGGTGAGCGGGTTGCGGTCGAACGTCGGGTACGACGGCATCCAGCCCATCCGGGCCGAGGCCGCGATGACATCCGCCGTGCTCTTCCCCGCGAAGGTGCCGCCCGCACCCGCGGCGGCGAGGGTGTCGGCGCTGAAGGGGTCGTAGCGGAACTGGTCGGTGTGCAGGTACCAGTACGCGGTCTGGATCATCTGCCGGGCGGGCCGGTGCCAGTCGGCGGCCGTCGCGATCGCCGAGTAGCCGGTGATCGGGCGGACCTTCTCCTGGCCCACGTAGTGCGCCCAGCCGCCGCCGTTGACGCCCTGGCAGCCGGTCAGGGTCGTCAGGGTGAGGAAGGAGCGGTAGATGGTGTCGGAGTGGAACCAGTGGTTGGTCCCCGCCCCCATGATGATCATTGAACGGCCTTTGGACTCCTCGGCGTTGGCGGCGAACTCGCGCGCGATGCGGGCCGCCGTTTCCCCGGCGACCCCGGTGATGGCCGCCTGCCAGGCCGGGGTGTAGGGCTGATCGGGGTCGTCGTAGCCGGTCGGCCAGATGCCGGGCAGCCCGTCGCGGGCGACGCCGTACTGGGCGAGGAGCAGGTCGAACACCGTGGTCACCAACTGGCCCGCGATCCGGCGTACGGGGACTCCGCGCCGCAGTTGTCCGGCGGTCCCGTCCGGGGTGTCGAACCGGGTCAGCTCCACCGTCACGGCGGCCTCGGCGTCATCGCTGCCGCCGGCCGCTGTCAGCAGTGGGTCGGTGTCGCCGAGGTCGAGGTTCCACTTTCCCGCGCCGGACTCGCCGTAGCGGTGGCCGAGCGAACCGTTCGGGACGACGGGGTCACCGGTGGCGGCGTCGAGGAGGACGGTCCTGAACTCCGCGTTCTCCGCCTCGGCCGCCGTGCCGCCCAGGTCGGCGGCGGTCAGGAACTTCCCGGGTGCGTACGTCAAGTCGGCCCCGGCGCCGCGCTGTTCGAGGGTGACGAGGAAGGGCAGGTCGGTGTACCGCTTCACGTAGTCGGTGAAGTAGCCGACCTGGCGGTCGACGAAGAACTCCTTGAGGATCACGTGCCCCATCGACATCGCCAGCGCCCCGTCGGTGCCCGGTGCGGCAGGCAGCCACTCGTCGGCGAACTTCACGTTGTCCGCGTAGTCCGGGGCGACCGCGATCACCTTCTGCCCCCGGTAGCGGGCCTCCGCCATCCAGTGCGCGTCCGGGGTGCGGGTCACCGGCAGGTTCGAACCCCACATGATCAGATAGCCGGCGTCCCACCAGTCGCCGGACTCCGGTACGTCCGTCTGGTCCCCGAAGACCTGCGGGGAGGCCACAGGCAGATCGGCGTACCAGTCGTAGAACGACAGCATCACCCCGCCGAGCAGCGAGTAGAAGCGCGCCCCTGCGGCATGGGAGACCATCGACATGGCCGGTATCGGCGAGAACCCGGCCAGCCGGTCGGGACCGTACTCCTTGATGGTGTGCACATGGGCGGCGGCGATCATCTCGCTCGCCTCGTCCCAACTCGCCCGTACCAGGCCGCCCTTGCCGCGCGCCGACTTGTAGCGCCGGGACCGCTCCGGGTCGGACACGACGTCCGCCCACGCCAGCACCGGGTCACCGAGCCGGGCCCGGGCCTCCCGGTACATCTCCAGGAGCACTCCACGAACATAGGGGTAGCGGACGCGGGTGGGCGAGTAGGTGTACCAGGAGAACGCGGCGCCGCGCGGGCAGCCGCGCGGCTCGTACTCCGGGCTGTCCGGGCCGACCGTGGGGTAGTCGGTCTGCTGGGACTCCCAGGTGATGATGCCGTCCTTGACGTACACCTTCCACGAACACGAGCCGGTGCAGTTCACCCCGTGGGTGGAGCGCACCACCTTGTCGTGGCTCCAGCGGTCCCGGTAGAAGTCGTCGGCCTTGCGGCCACCGATTTTGTACAGGGTGCGGTGGTCGGGGGAGACCTCGGCTCGGGTGAAGAACCGGCGGGTGCTCACCAGTGCGTCCGCCAACTCTCCGTCCAGACCGGTTGGTTGGCGTGCCTGGGGGTCGGTTCCTGCGGTTCCTCGGCTCACGATGCCGCCTTCCCGGGTGTCAGCGGCCCGTCCTGCTGTGATCCGGCGTGCTGATCGATGTCGACACCGGCTTCTGTGGCGAACTCCGTTGTGGCGAAGTCCGGGCTCATCGTTCCGACGCGGGAGCGGACCGCGTCCATGGCCTCCCAGTCCTCGGTGCTCAGCACGGCCAGGGCGGCGGGGAACACACCGTCCTGTTCCTTGAGGATGTGGTTGCGCAGCAGATCCAGGGTGTCCAGGAGCCGCCGGGGCCAGGCAGGGTCGGCCGGGACGCCCGCGGCGGCCTCGTCGAGGACGGCCTCGACGTGCCGGTGCTCGGCCCGAAGCGCCGCCATGCCGTCGGGGAACTCCTCCGCCAGCGGCGGGGAGAGACCTTGCTCCTCCACCGCCGTGTGCGGCACGAGTACGGCCGCGACGCGCCGCGCGATCCACGCCATCCGGGGTACGTCCGCGTCGCGGTGCGCGGTGCGGATGTCCCCGATGAGATTGACGACCAGGTCGTGTTCGCGGGTCAGTTCGGCGATCTCGGGCAATGCCTGGCAGCCGCAGTACTCACACATGGTGACTCGTCTCAGGCCGGGTTGGGTGCCGTCGGGGCGCCGTGGGTGACGGCCTTGCGGACGGCGGTCGCGGTGAATGCCAGGGCGGTGGCGGCGATCAGGGCGAGCAGGGCCAGCCCGAGTGCGTAGGAGCCGTAGGCGCCGTAGAGGGAACCCATCAGCAGAGGTGGGACGAAACCGCCCAGCCCGCCGGCCGCGCCGACGACGCCGGTGACGGCGCCGACCTTGCCGGCCGGGGCGAGCAGGGCGACGAGGGCGAAGGTGGCACCGCTGCCCGCGCCGAGCGCGGCGGCGATCGTCAGGAAGGTGATGGTGCCCAGCGGGGCCAGCGGCGGGGCGAAGGACTGAACGGCCGCACTCAGTGTGACCGCGGCGAGTGCCACGGCCAGCACGCGCGTGGGGCCCAGCCGGTCGGACAACCAGCCGCCGACCGGCCGCATCACCACCGCCAGCAGGACGAACCCGGCCATCCGGTTGGCCGCGTCGGCCTGCGCCAGGCCGTACCCCGACTTGAGGTAGGTGGGCAGATAGACGGAGAAGGCCACGTATCCGCCGAACGCGACCGCGTACAGCGCGGATGCCTGCCAGGTGACACGGAGTCTGACGGTGGCGGCGAGCCGGCCCGCCATGGTCCCGGGCGGTACGGTCCTGCCCGGAGCGTCGCGCAGCAGGACAGCGGCCAGCGCCGCATAGCAGGCCAGCACGATCGCGGTCACCACGAACGGGGTGGCCAGACCGTGCGACTTGACCAGGTTCACCGTGGTCAGGGCGCTGATGGCGGTGCCGCCCATCCCGGCACCGAAGACACCGATCGCGAGCCCCCTGCGCCCGGGCGGAAACCAGGCGCTGACGAAGGGCACCCCCACCGCGAACGCGGTGCCGCCGATACCGAGAAAGAACCCGCCCACCAGCAACCGGTTCAGGGAGGAGTGTCCGGCCAGCCCCAGGTACAGGACAGGGACGATGGTCGCCGCGGAGACCAGCGGGAACATCACCCGGCCACCGAACCGGTCCGTCAGCGCGCCTATCGGTATGCGGCCCAGCGAGCCCACCACCACCGGTACGGCGACCAGCAACGCCTGCTGGAACGCGCTCAGTTGCAGGCTGTCCTTGAACCGCGGGCCGAGTGGGCTCAGCAGCGCCCAGGCCCAGAAGTTCACCGCGAACCCGATGGTGGCAAGCGCCAGCATCAGCTGCTGCCGCCGCCGACCGGCCGTCGGGAGCCTTCCCGCTGGAGGTTCCGGCTTCGGGGAGCGGGGCATCGTCGGCATGGTCTTCTCGGCTCCTCATGTGTGCCCGCAGACAGTCGCGTCGCGTGTCCTGTGGCCGTGGTGCCCGGACCGGGCCGTCTCCGCCAGGATCGCCAGGGGCCGGCTCCCAGGACAGGGGCCGTTGGTCCTCATCTCCAGCGCCGGGCGGGGTACATGTGCCGGGGCGCCATCGTGGGGCCTCTCATCGCGCGGTGCCCCACGGCGCGCACACGCTCGGAGCGCTGCACAGCGAGCATGGCTGCAGGAGGGGAGACGGAACGGAACCGGCGGCCGCGGGGGAGGCGTCGGGCGGCCGGAGAACGCAGCCGATGCATCCGTGTCAACTGGCAGTATGCCGCCGAGGTCCAGGGCGTCCGGCCTGAGCCCAGCCCCATCTCGTGGACAGAGGACAGCAGTGTGCTCCGGGGAATGATGACCTGCGGCGGTCCGGGAGCGGGTGCTCGACTCGCCACCCGTCAGGGCGTCTTCCAGAGGGTCAGCTCGGTGACGTAGTCGCGGGCCGCGACGCCGGAGGCGTCCTTCCGGACGATGACGTCCTTGATGTCGAGGAGTGCCAGGTTCTTCTCGTCGGTGACGGTGCACAGCAGCGTGCCCTTGGTCAGTTCCTTGCCCTGGTCGGCGTCGGCGAGCTGGGAGGGCAGCGCGTTCGCCGCGGCGCCCTCGGCGCACTGTTCCGGCGTGAGCCCCGCGCTCTTGCCCGTGGTCGTCACGAAGTTCAGGGTGTGGGCGGTGCCCCACTCCGCGTACTGCAGCTCGGCCCCGGTCGTCGAGCTGGAGGCGTGGGTGTCGATCTGCGGTGCGTCCAGGTCGACGTTGGTGTACGAGCTGCGGCCGGTGGTGAACTGGGCGCGCAGGGTGAGCGGTTTGGCCTTGAACACCGCCGTGTAGCCGGTCGCCGTCGCGCTCGTGGACGGTGACGAGGTGGTTCCGGTGGGCGCTGACGAAGCGGTGTGTCCGGTGCTCCCCTTCGCGCCGGTGTCCTTGTCGTCGTCACGGGTGAAGACCCAGGCCGCCGTGGCTACGACCACCACGGCCAGCGCGGCGGCGCCGACCGCGAGCGGGGTCCGGCTGCGGGCCGGCGCCACAGCCGCGGGCGGTGCCCCGGGCGGGAACGAGGGCGTCGGACCGGCAATCGGCTGTCGTGTCGGAGCGTGCTGCGTCGGCTGGTCGGGTCCCGATGTCTGTGTGGGCGTGTACCCGGCGGGCGCCGAGGAGTTGGCTGCCGCAGCGGCGGGAGGAACGGTGGTCGCACCCGCCGAACCAGCGTCCGGCGAGGCACTCGGTAGGCTCACGTCACCCGTCAAATCCGTCTGCTCACCCGCGAGTTGCTCCTGTCGCGCGATGTCCGTCGCGACCGCCGCGGGCAGCCAGTCGGTGAAGTCCCGCAACGGGCGCCCCGCCGACTCCTGGCACAGGGCGGCTAGTTCAGCAGGGGTCGGGCGGGCGGCCGGGTCTGCGGTCAGGGTGCGTTCCAGGACCGTGCGCAGTGGCTCGGGGTACGACGTCAGGTCCGGCGGCCGGAACTCGGTGTTGGCGATCTTCGTCGCCAGGGTGATGGCCCCCGAGTCGCCGTACGGGTGGCGGCCGGTCGCGGCCACGGCGGCGATCAGGCCGAGGGAGAAGACGTCGGCGGCCGGGGTCTGTTCCTGGCCGTTCGCGTGCTCCGGCGACATGAACTGCGGCGTGCCGATGAGCCCGCCGCTGCGGGTGAGCTGGGTCGCGTCGGCAGCCCGCGCGATGCCGAAGTCGATGATCCAGGGGCCGTCGGAGCCGACGAGGATGTTGCCAGGCTTCATGTCCCGGTGGATGACACCGGCCTTGTGCACGGCCTGCAGCGCCTCCGCCGCACAGCCGGTCAACTGGAGCACGGTGGGCAGCGGGAGCGTCCCGTGCAGGGCGAGGACCCGGTCCAGGGCGAGGCCGGGGACGTAGACGGTGGCGAGCCAGGGCTGTGGTCCGGTGGTGTCGTGGTCGACGACCGGGACGATGTGGTAGCCCTGCACTCGGCGCGCGGAGTTCGCCTCCTGCTCGAAGCGGCGCCGGAACTCCTCGTCCTGGGCGTACTCCCGGCGGATCACCTTCAGGGCGACCGGCTGGTTGCCGCGGGTGCGCGAGAGATAGACGGACCCCATGCCGCCCTCGCCGATCCGCGCGAGCAGCCGGTAACCGGCCACGTCCCGTGGGTCGTCGGGACCCAACGGTCTCAAGTGGTCACCGTTTCCAGCGTTGTTCAAGATGATCGGCCCCCCTCGCCAGGCGAGTGATCGTACCGGTGCAACCCGGTCATCCGTAAGGGTCCGAGGAGATCAAGGAATCGAGGCGAAGTTCGGGGAGAATCAGGGTAGTTGGCAAGTCCCGTCGGACGGTGAGGCGTGCATGGAACAACATCTGTCCCCTTCGGCGGAGGGCGCCGACTATCTGCTGGAACTCTCCAACGTCGTACGCCAGACCTCCATCGGCCCCCGAGGGCCGCGCTCGCTGCGCCGACTCGGGCTTGTCCTCCGGGCGTTGACGGAACTCACCGGGGACCCCGACGTCTCCGTCTACCTGGTCGCCGACACCAGTCTGCTGGGCGGGCACCGGGAGTTCGGCGATCCGGCCGAGGTCCGGCGGCTGCGCCGGTGGGTGGCCGAGGGGCTGGTCGAGGAGGTGGACGACGCCGACGAGCGGATCCTGGACCTGGCGCGGATGACCGGTACCCGCGTCGTCACCGGGGATCAGTACGTCGACCATCGCGTCGAACACCCGTGGATCCAGGGGAACACCTGGCAGTTCCTCAGACCGGAGCCCCGCCCCGACGGCTCGGTCGCTCTCGTGGCCATGGACATGGGCGTGCGCACGGAGGCCGAGATCTCCTACCGCATGGAACTCGCGGCCCTCAAGAAGCAGGGCCTGCTCGGCCCGTCCCGCACCCCGCTGACCCAGGTCATCATGCGCAACTGGCGCTGCCCGGAACCCCGTTGCACGCTCTACGACGTCCACCGGGGCGACCGCGTCCTGCTGCCGCGCATGCGGCGTGGTGTCCCCACCTGCGAACTGCACGGCGCCCCGCTGGCCGACGAGGGGCCGAGGCCCGCCGCCGCCCAGCTCAAGGTCGTCATCGACCGTGTCTGCGTGGCCCGTTACACCCTCGACGAGGGTTCCGAGGCGCATGTCGGACGGCTGCCGGGACCCGAGGGCATCGCCCTGCACCGTCTGTTGTCGCCGGATGTCGCCGCGCAGGTCAGCCGTCGGCATGTGGCGCTCTCCGCGCGCGGCGGGACGGTCCTGGTCCGTGATGTCAGCACCTACGGGACGCGGATGCGCGGAGTCGGCCGTAGCGGCGTGCCCGGCTCCTGGGAGACGCTTCCGCCGGGAGCCGACCGGTCCTTCCGGCCCGGCGACGAGGTCGAACTCGCCCCCGGTGTCGTCCTCACCCGCAGCGGCCGGCGTTTCCCCGCCGAACTCGCCGACGCCTGGCGCACGGAGGCCGGCGGGACCGCCGTACCGCCGACCGCTGCGGCGCCTACGCGACGGGTCTGACGGCAAAGGGGGGCCGGCGGCACCGCCGACCCCCCTTTCGCCGGCCGAAGATCAGCCGATGATGCGGTGCGTCGTCCAGAACGAGGTCAGGTCCGTGGTCGTGGCGGCCTGGGCCGCCGCCTTGAACTCGGCCGTGGTCGAGACGCCGTACCAGTGCGAAGTGGCGTAGTCCTTCAGGAGTTTGGCCATCACCGTGTCACCCAGGGTGCGGCGCAGATCGTGCAGGGCGCACTTGCCGTAGCCGTAGACGACGGTGGAGTAGCGGGACGAGTGGGCGTCCCAGTAGGCCATCGAGTTGGTGATGTTCTCCGCCGTCGAGGCCCAGGAGACGTTGTTCCAGCAGTTGGTGCCGGTCAGGCCCTGGGCCAGGTCGGTGGCGTAGTCGGTGAACGCCTCGTCCAGCCAGGGGCTGTTGTACTCGTCGTCGCCGACGATGCCGTAGAACCACTGGTGGCCGATCTCATGGGTGAGTGCCGTGGTGCTGACCAGGTCGAGGACGAAGCCGGGGTACTCCATGCCGCCGAACCAGAAGTTGTTGTCGATGACGGCGTCCAACTCGCCGTACGGGTAAGCCCCGAAGCGGCCGGCGTGGGCGTCGACTGCCGACTTGGCGGTGGTGAGCATCGACTGGGCGTTGGCCGAACTGATGCCTGTCACCGAGTAGATGTTGATCGGGGTGCCCGCGGTCGACGTACCCGAGATCTTGGTGAACGGGCCCGCCGCCCACGCGAAGTCGCGGACCTTGGACGCGGTGGCCGTGGTCACCGTACGGCCGCTGGTGCCGGGGGTGTCGACCGAGGCGCCGGTGGCCGGGACCAGCAGGGTGGTCGGGTGGTCCAGGGTCACCTTGAAGTCGGCGGCCAGGGAGTAGAAGGACTCGCCGTTGTTCGTGTACGGGTCCAGGTGCCAGCCCGAGCCGTCCTTGATCGCGAGGACCGGCAGCGCGTTGCCGATCATGCTGAACGCGCCGTCGTAGCCGAACCGGTCGGCGCCGCTCGGGACCGTGATCCCCAAGTCGAAGCCGATGGTGGTCGATTGACCCTGCGCGAGCGGGGTCGGCAGCGCGATCTGGAGGGCGGTGCAGGCGACCGAGAGGGCGCCCGCGGTGCCGCCGGTGACATTGGTGACCGTGATCGGCGGTGCGGAGCAGGTGCCGTGGTAGTTGTCCCACAGCCGCAGGTACACCTCGGTCAGCGGGGTCGCCGAGGCGTTGGTGAAGGTCGTGCTCTCGTGGCCGGTCCAGACCGTGCCGGCGGTGTTGCTGCTCAGACTCACGGTGTACGCCGGGGCGGCCGGCGTGCGCGTCGAGTCGGCCGGCGGGGCCGTGTCGCCCGAGGTGTTGAGGGCGATGTCGTCCACGACGAAGCTCGTCTGGAGGCTGGAGTCCTCCACGCCGGAGAAGGCGAGACTCACGGTCTGGCCGGCGAACGACGACACGTCGAACGACTTCTGGACGTACCCGGTGGCCTTGTTCAGGTTCGAGTAGGTCGCCAGCGTCGTGCTGCCGATCTTCGCCGTGAGCTTGTCGTACGCGGTGGACGAGGTCGTCTCGGCGGTGTCGATGTGCAGCCAGAAGGTCAGCGTGGCGCTGGCGCAGCCGGACGGGATCGTCACGCTCTGGGAGAGCGTGTCGGTGTGCGTGCCACCGGTGCCGTCCAGCCAGGCGAAGCTGGTGCCGGCGTGGGCGCTCTGCCCGGTGCGGCTGGTGATGACGGTCGTCGAGGACTGGGTCCAGGACGAAGTGCCGCTCTCGAAGCCGCCGTTGGCGACCGCCTGCGCCGGGGTGCAGGCGGCGGCCACGGGAGCCGCGGACTGCGCGGCGGCGGCCGGGGTGACGGGCAGCGAGAGGGCGGCCACCGCGGCGACGGCGAAGACGCCGGCTGCGAGGGCCTTGTGGGGGGTCGGTCTCACACGGAACTCCTTATACGGCGGCCGGGATCCCGGCCTGCTCGGTGGCTGCCCGGCCGGACTGGGTGTGCCGGTGGGCGGCCTCGGGAACGCGCGTAGTTGTTGCGTGATCGCGGGGGAAGCTTCGCAGATTTGACCGGGCCATGCCATAAAAAGAAGGAAGTGTGCGCATGAAGTGGAGGAAGGTGCGGACGAGGGCTGGAGGGGGCCGTACGTACGCCCGCGTTGACCGGGCCATGCCTGGATTTGGCCTCCGGTTGGCCGAATGTACGCCTTCGATTGCTTCCATCGAGCGATGGACCACATCACGTTCCTCGTGGCGGTCGTCATCGTCACGGCCTTGGCCTTCGACTTCACCAACGGATTCCACGACACCGCCAACGCGATGGCGACGTCCATCGCCACCGGGGCGCTGAAGCCCAAAACGGCGGTCCTGATCAGTGGAGCTCTCAATATCGTCGGTGCCTTCCTCTCCACGGAAGTCGCCAAGACGATCTCCGGCGGCATCGTCGACGACACCCTGGTCACGCCGGGGATGATCTTCGCGGGGCTCGTCGGGGCGATCCTGTGGAACCTCCTGACCTGGCTGCTCGGACTCCCGTCCAGCTCCTCGCACGCGCTCTTCGGTGGTCTGATCGGTGCCGTCTGGGTCGGCGCGGGCTCCAACGGCGTCCACTTCGACAAGGTCGTGGAGAAGATCCTGATCCCCGCGGTGGCCTCCCCGCTCGTGGCCGGAATCGCCGCTCTCCTCGCCACGTACCTCGCCTACAAGATCACCGCCCGGGCCCGCAAGGACTCGGTCACCAAGGGCTTCCGGATCGGCCAGATCGCCTCGGCCTCGCTGGTCTCCCTCGCACACGGCACGAACGACGCGCAGAAGACCATGGGCGTTATCACCCTGACCCTGATCTCCGTGGGCGCGCTCGGCCACGACGCCGGTCCGCCGGTGTGGGTCATCGCCTCGGCGGGACTCGCGATCGGCCTCGGCACCTACATCGGCGGCTGGCGCATCATCCGCACGATGGGCAAGGGCCTCACCGACATCCAGTCCCCGCAGGGCTTCGCGGCCGAGGCCGCCTCCACGACCGTCATCCTCACCTCCGCCCACCTCGGCTTCGCGCTGTCCACCACGCAGGTCTGCTCAGGTGGCATCCTCGGCGCGGGTCTGGGCAGGCGCCTGGCCGAGGTGCGTTGGGGTACGGCGGGCCGCATGGTCATCGCCTGGCTGGTCACCCTCCCGGCCGCCGCCCTGGTCGGCGGTCTGTCCGCGACCGTCGTCAAGCACGGCGGCAACCTCGGTACGGCCCTGATCGCCCTGATCGCCGCCGCCGTGGCCGGATTCATCGTGATCGCCTCGCGCCGCAACCCCGTGCACGCCGACAACGTCAACGAGACCCACGAGGTCACCATCCGCGGCGGCGCGTCCACGGACGTCCGTACGGCCGCCTGAGTCAAGGGAGTTGACTGATGAGCCTGGACTGGAACGCCCTCGGCGAGGTCGCCGCGGTGAGTGTCGGAGTGACCGTCGGTGTGGTCGTCGTCTTCGCGCTGGGGGTGCTCGGCATCGCCCAGGTCGAGGCCGCCCGCGAACAGGACGGCGGCACCCACGCACTGGGATTTGCCCAGGCGGGGTTGTGCTTTCTCGCCTGTGCGGCTGTCGTGGCGTACGGCATATATCTCATCGTGCCGCAGTTCCACTGAATGCCGCTGATGCCACTGATCAACCGAACACCATCGAGAAGGAGGCCGGGATGACTGAGCTGTTGTCGGGGCTGCGCGTCGACTACACGGACCAGGACGACCCGGTGCTGATCCGGCCCGACGGCAGCCCGGTGGACACCTGGCGGGAGAACTACCCGTACGAACAGCGCATGGAGCGCAAGGAGTACGACTGGCACAAGCGGCTCCAGCAGATAGAACTGCTGAAGCTGCAACGCTGGGTCAAGGAGACCGGCCGTCGGCTCGTCATCGTCTGCGAGGGGCGCGACGCGGCCGGCAAGGGCGGCACGATCAAACGGTTCACCGAGCACCTGAACCCGCGTGGCGCGCGCGTGGTCGCACTGGAGAAGCCGAGCGAGCGCGAGAGCGGGCAGTGGTACTTCCAGCGCTACGTCCAGCATCTGCCGACCGCCGGTGAGATCGTGCTGTTCGACCGCTCCTGGTACAACCGGGCGGGCGTGGAGCGCGTGATGGGTTTCTGCTCGGACGACGAGTACCGCCGTTTCATGCGCCAGGCCCCGCTGTTCGAGCGGATGCTGGCGGACGACGGTATCGACCTGATCAAGTTCTGGTTCTCCGTCTCACAGGGTGAACAGCGCACCCGTTTCACGATTCGCCAGGTGGATCCCGTACGGCAGTGGAAGCTCAGCGCGATGGACCTGGAGTCCCTGGACCGCTGGGACGACTACACGGCCGCCAAGGTCGCCATGTTCCGGGAGACCGACACCGAGCAGGCGCCCTGGACCGTGGTGAAGAGCAACGACAAGAAGCGGGCCCGCGTCGAAGCCATGCGCAGCGTGCTGGCCCGCTTCGACTACGCCGACAAGGACGAGGAGGTCGTCGGCAGCCCCGATCCACGCATCGTCGGCGCGGCGGCGACCTTGCTGGAGGCGGGGGAGGACGACACGGCGGCGGTGTTCTAGGGGGCGGGGCCCTTCGGGCCGGTCCTAGTCGCCGTCGCGCGGCACCAGTGTCACCCGGTGGAAGTTGCAGCCGGTCATGGGCGGGTTCCCGGAAGGGGGCCCGCCCGCGTGCGCCTTGAGGGCGACGCTGACCAGGCTCAGCAGCAGGTCGACGTCCGTCTCGCAGTCCAGGTGGACGGTCACCCAGCGGGAGCCCGGGATGATCCGGATCGCGGTCGACTCGCTGAGGTCGTGATGGAACCGGAGGATGGCCCCGACGGTGAGATGCAGGTCCACATCGTGGTCGGAGTGGAAGTGCACGATCTCGCTGTGGACGGACCGCAGCGCCCGCCCCGTGCCGCAACTGGCCGGGACCGCGCTGAGGTCGCGCCAGCCTTCCAGTCGCTGCATGGCTCGCTCGGCCAGGGTCATGTCCCCATCGTGGACTGCTCACCGCTTCGCAACCAGAGGTTGAGCGATTTGTAACCGGGGCGTGAGGTACCGCACACCTCTGGAGTGTCCGGTGTGCGGTACCCGCGCCGGGTCAACTCGCGTCCGCCACCAGCTTTTCGTAGCCCACGAGCCGTACGCACGTGGCCACCCCGTCGATGATCTCCTCGATCTCCGAGGCGTCCGGGAAGGAGGGGGCGATCCGGATCGTACGGTCCCCGGGGTCGTCGCCGTACGGATGGGTGGCGCCCGCCGGTGTCAGGGCGAGACCGGCGTCCGCCGCGCGGCGCACCACCTCGCGGGCGCAGCCGTCGGGGACGTCGAGCGTGATGAAGTAACCGCCCCTGGGCATGGACCAGGTGGCGAGACCGGTGTCTCCCAGCCGGTCGGCGAGGATGCGCAGCACGGTGTCGAACTTCGGCCGCAGCAGCTCGCGGTGCTTGCGCATATGGGCGCGCACCCCGTCCGGATCGCGCAGGAACATCGCGTGCCGCAGCTGGTTGACCTTGTCGGGGCCGATGGAGCGCTTGGCGCTGTAGCCGCGCAGCCAGGCCACGTTGGCCGGGGACGAGCCGAAGAACGCCACGCCCGCACCGGCGAGCGTGATCTTCGAGGTGGACCCGAAGACGAAGACCCGGTCGGGGCTGCCGTGCTCGGCGCAGGCGGCCAACAGGTCGGCGATCTGCACCTCTTCGTCGGTGAGGTGGTGCACGGCGTAGGCGTTGTCCCAGAAGATCCGGAAGTCGGGCGCCGCCGTCGGCATCGCGGCGAGTCGTCGTACGACCTCGTCGCTGTAGCAGGTCCCGTCCGGATTGCTGTACTTGGGCACGCACCAGATGCCCTTGACCGCCGGGTCCGCGGCGACCAGCCGCTCCACCGCATCCATGTCGGGACCCTCGGCGGTCATCGGCACCGGGATCATCTCGATGCCGAAGCGCTCGCACAGCGCGAAGTGCCGGTCGTAGCCGGGGACCGGGCACAGGAACGCGATCCGCTCCTCGTCGGCCCAGCGGCGCGCCGCCCCTGGAAGCGTGCCGAGCAGCGCGTGCACCAGGCAGTCGTGCATCAGCTCCAGGCTGGAGTTGCCCACGGCGAGCAGTTGCCCGGCCGGTACCTGGAGGAACCCGGAGAAGATCTCCCGGAGCTCCAACAGCCCTTCCGCGCCACCATAGTTGCGGCAGTCCGTGCCGTCGGCGGAGGTGTAGCGGTCGCCGGGCAGCGAGAGCAGTTCGGCGGACAGGTCGAGCTGCCGCGCGGAGGGCTTGCCGCGGGTCAGGTCGAGCGACAGCTTCTTCGTGAGGAGGGCTTCGTAGTCGCTCCGGGCCGCGTCGAGGCGGGCCGGGAGGGAATCGGCGCTGTGCGAGGGTGAGGGAGGGGTCACGGAGGTCGACGCTACAAAGCCGGGTGTCGCACCACAAACCGATAAGCCCGGCCTTCACCTGTAGGGAACCGGGCGGGGGCCAGGCCACGGGACGTCGATGTCGGATTCCCGCCAGCCCCGGCCCGCCCCGTATCGGATGCTGGACACATGCAGAACGGGATGCACACCGATACGGAGCGCTGTGTGCGCGCCGTCCAGTCCAAGGACGCGCGCTTCGACGGCTGGTTCTTCACGGCCGTCCTGACCACCCGCATCTACTGCCGGCCCAGCTGCCCGGTCGTACCGCCCAAGCCCGAGAACATGACGTTCTACCCGAGTGCGGCGGCCTGCCAGCAGGCGGGGTTCCGGGCCTGCAAGCGCTGCCGCCCCGACACCAGCCCCGGGTCCCCGGAGTGGAACCAGCGGGCCGACCTGGTGGCCCGCGCGATGCGCCTGATCGCCGACGGAACCGTGGACCGCGAGGGCGTCCCCGGCCTCGCCGCCCGCCTCGGCTACAGCACGAGGCAGATCGAACGCCAGCTCCTCGCCGAACTGGGCGCCGGCCCCCTCGCGCTCGCCCGGGCCCAACGCGCCCAGACGGCACGGCTGTTGATCGAGACGACGGCGCTCCCGATGGCGGAGACCGCCTTCGCCGCCGGCTTCTCCTCGATCCGCACCTTCAACGACACCGTGCGCGAGGTCTTCGCCCTGTCCCCGAGCGAGCTGCGCAACAGGCGCCCGAGGACAGCGGTGTTGACCCCCGGCACACTCACCCTCCGCCTGCCGTTCCGTGCCCCGCTCAACCCCGACAACCTCTTCGGCCACCTGGCGGCGACCGCCGTACCGGGCGTGGAGGAGTGGCGGGCGGGCGCGTACCGCCGCACCCTCCGCCTCCCCTACGGCCACGGCATCGTGTCCCTCGCTCCCCAGCCCGACCACATCGCCTGCCGCCTCACCCTCAGCGACCTGCGCGACCTGCCCGTGGCCATCAGCCGCTGCCGCCGCATGCTCGACCTGGACGCCGATCCGGTCGCGGTGGACGACCAGTTGCGGACCGATCCGGTGCTGGCGCCGCTGGTGGACAAGGCGCCGGGCCGACGTGTCCCGGGCACGGTCGACGAGGCCGAGTTCGCCGTACGGGCCGTACTCGGCCAGCAGGTCTCCACGGCGGCGGCCCGCACCCACGCGGCCCGCCTGGTCACCGCGCACGGCGAACCGGTCGACGACCCCGAGGGCGGCCTGACCCACCTCTTCCCGTCCCCCGAGGCACTGGCGGCGGTGAACCCGGAGTCCTTGGCGATGCCGCACACCCGCCGCACCACTTTCACCACCCTGATCAGCCAACTGGCGGACGGAACGCTCCACTTGGGCGTGGAGAGCGACTGGTCGGAAACGCGAGCCCGACTCCTCGCCCTCCCCGGCTTCGGCCCCTGGACGGTCGACGTCATCGCCATGCGCGCCCTCGGCGACCCCGACGCCTTCCTCCCCACCGACCTCGGAATCCGGCGCGCGGCACAGGAGTTGGGCCTCCCGTCGACCCCGGCCGCCCTCACCGCCCGCGCGGCGGCCTGGCGGCCGTGGCGGGCCTACGCGGTCCAGTACCTGTGGGCGACCGACAATCACCCGATCAACTTCCTGCCTGTGTAAGGGAGAACAGAAGTGATGAAGCACCACACAGTGATCGACAGCCCCTACGGCCCGCTGACCCTCGTCGCGGACGACGACGGCGCCCTCTGCGGCCTCTACATGGTCGACCAGCGCCACCGTCCCCCGGAGGAATCCTTCGGCGACCCCGACGACACTCCCTTCACCGAGGCAACTGCCCAACTACAGGCCTATTTCGCGGGCGAGTTGAAGGAGTTCACCCTCGAACTGCGCCTGCACGGAACCCCGTTCCAACGCACGGTCTGGGACCAGCTCCGCCGCATCCCCTACGGCGAGACCCGCTCCTACGGCGACCTCGCCGACGCCCTCGGCAACCCGGGCGCCTCCCGCGCGGTAGGCCTCGCCAACGGCAAGAACCCCATCGGGATCATCGTCCCCTGCCACCGCGTCGTCGGCGCGAACGGCAGCCTCACGGGTTACGGCGGCGGCCTGGACCGCAAGCAGCGACTGCTGGACTTCGAGGGCGGGGCGGCGCTTTTCTAGCTGCCCTGCAGGGTCCGCAGCAGTTCGGGCAAGGCGGTGCCGATCGGCTCCCGTACCACCTCGTCGGCGAGTTCGTCGTACGGCGTGGGCTCGGCGTTGACGATGATCAGGCGTGCCCCGTGGTCGGCGGCGACGCCGGCGAGGCCCGCGGCGGGCTGGACCTGGAGGCTGGTGCCGACGGCGACGAACACCTGGCAGGCCTTGGTGATGGCGACGGCCTCGCCGAGGACTGCCGGGTCGAGGCGTTGGCCGAACATCACGGTCGCCGACTTCAGGATTCCGCCGCACTCCAGGCACGGCGGGTCCGCCTCGCCGGCCGCGACCCGGGCCAGGGCGTCCTGCATCGGGCCCCGCGCATGACACTTCGTGCACACGAAACTCCGTGCGCTGCCGTGGAGTTCGAGCACCTTGCGGGCCGGCACACCGCCGAGCTGGTGGAGTCCGTCGACGTTCTGTGTGATGACCCTGACCGGCACCCCGGACCGTTCCAGTTCGGCCACCGCCCGGTGCGCGGCGTTCGGCTCGGCCCGGAGCGCGCGGTTGTCGCGGCGCAGCTGCCACGAGCGGCGCCGGATCTCGGGGTCGCCCATGTAGTACTCGTACGTCACGAGTTTCTCGGCCTCGGGGTCGCGCCGCCACAGCCCGTTGGGGCCGCGATAGTCGGGGATTCCGGAGTCGGTGGAGATGCCCGCGCCACTCAGGAGGGCGACGAGAGGCTTGTTCATGGGCCGAGGGTAGGTCGCCCGGGCGCCGGGACGCGAACGGATATCAACCGTCCGGCATCGGTGCGGTGGGCTCCTCGCCTCGTCCGCATCTCCGGAGCTCGACGGCGGGTGCCGGCGTCCCCGCACGGCCGGGGTGAACGTCTCGAAAGGGCTCAGCCCACCCGCCGCCCGTTCTCCAGCTCCGCCGTGCCCGACCCCTCCGCCAGCACATCGAGCCCGACCAGGACCCGGAGTCCCAGGGAACCCGGAAGGTACTCGGTGAGTTCCCCGCGCGGGACGAGGCGCCACGACAGCAGTTCCTCCTCCTGGAGCCGGATCGACTTGAGGTCGTTCGCGGTGAGGACTCCGCCGTCGTACAGGTAGGCCACCAGCGGCGGGTAGTCCGGCCCGTGGTAGATCCAGTCGACGGCGAGCAGTCGGCCGAGTTCGACGTCGAGGCCGATCTCCTCCAGCGTCTCGCGGCGCGCTCCCTGGCGCGGTGTCTCGCCGTCGTCCGACTCGATGGTGCCGCCCGGAAGGGCCCAGCCCTCACGGTAGTTGGGCTCGACGAGCAGGACATTGCCCTCGGCGTCGCGGAAGAGCGCGGCGGCCCCGGCGAGGATACGGGGGAGGCCGGCGAGGTACGTGGCGAAGTCTGGCGTGGTGGTCATTGAGGAAGGGTAACCAGCCCGCGCAGCCGCCTCTCCGACTCGCTGCCCGGCTCGGGGAAGTGACAGATCAGGCTCAGCCAGGGCGCTTCCTGCACCGCGAGCCGTACGAACGACACCTCGATGTCACCCGCATCGGGGAGCCGGTAGTGGCGCACGGAGGAACGGAACTCCACCACTTCGTGCGCCTCCCACAGTCGCGCGAAGCGCGGGCTGGTGGCGGTGAGTTCGTCGATCAGCTCGGCGAAGCGCGGGTTGTCCAGTTCGTACGCCGCCTGCTGCCGCAGCAGGCCCGCCATCCACTCGGTCTCCGCCTCCCACTCGGGCATCAGGGCGCGGATGCCGGGTTCCCTGAACAGCAGCCAGGCGCTGTTGAGTTCACGGCGCGGCCGGTCGAGCAGGGCGGCGCCGAGGACGGCCTCCTGGGCCCGGTTCCAGGCCAGGACGTCGAAGCAGCGGTCGATGACGAACGCGGGGTTCGGCATCAGCGTGTCGAGGAACGCCCTTACGGCGTCCGGTACTTGGAGGGACCGCTCGGCCGGTTCGGGTGCGGCCCTGCCCGCCAGCCGGAACAGGTGCGCGCGCTCCACCTCGTCCAACTGCAGCGCGCGGGCCAGGGCGAGCAGGATCTGCGGGGAGACATTGATGTCGCGGCCCTGCTCCAGCCACGTGTACCAGGTCAGGCTGACACCGGAGAGGAGGGAGACTTCTTCGCGGCGCAGACCGGGAGTTCGGCGTCGGCCGCCGGCGGGCAGCCCCGTCCCGTCCGGGTCGGCACGCTCACGCCGGGACCGCAGGAAGGCGGCGAGGGCCTTGCGGCCGTGATCCGGGGATTCCGGTGGTGGTGTCGCTGGCACCAGTTAATTCTGCACTCTTCAAGTGGGCGGCTGCCGGGCGCAGGGTGAGGGGGACACCGGACTCCATGGTGATCCGAACTCCCTTGTGAAAGGCGGCCCTTGTGGCTGAGCTGTCCCCTCCCCGCACCGTCCTGGTCACCGGCGCCACCGGCGGTGTGGGCTCCGCGGTCGCACGCGCCCTGCACGCCGGCGGCTGGATCGTGTACGCCGCCCACCGACGGCCCGAGGACGCGGAAGCGCTGCGGGACGCCGGCTTCACCCCTGTCCGGCTCGAACTGACCGACGAGGACTCCGTGTTCGCCGCGGCCGAGCAGGTCGGACCGCGGCTCGACGGACTCGTGAACAGTGCGGCGATCATGGGCCAGGGCCCCGTCGAGCTGACGCCCGCAGAGGCGTGGCGCCGCCAGTTCGAGATCAACGTGATCGGCCAGGCGACCGTGATCCGCGCCTTCCTGCCGGCGCTACGGGCGTCCGGCGGCCGTATCGTCAATGTCGGCGCCGTCTCGGCCCGTGTCCCGCCGCCCTTCTTCGGCCCCATCGCCGCCTCGAAGGCCGCGCTAGCCGCGCTCACCCACTCCCTGCGCGCGGAACTCCGCCACCAGGGCGTCAGGGTCACCCTCGTCGAACCCGGCGCCATGGACACCCCGATCTTCGCGACGGCGGAGAAGGCGAGCGCGGAACTGGGCCGGGCCGGATCGCCGGCGACGCGGCAGCACTACGCCCGCGCCCTGGACGCCGTACGAGCGACGGCCGCCCGCCAGCCGCTCGGCCCGGTCACCCCCGCCGTCGACGCCGTCGTACGCGCCCTGACCACCCGCCGCCCCGCCACCCTCACCACCACCGGCCGCGACGGCCGCGCCCTCGCCCTGCTGCGGTTCCTGCCGGACGGCCTGCGGGACCGGGTGGTGCTGAAGGCGTTCGGAGTGACGGCGGAGGCGTTCGACGACACGGTCCTCACGGAGTCGTCCGGAGCCCGTCGACGATGAGGTCGAGGATCCGCCCGGCCCGCGCCTCCGAGCCCGGCCGCGCCGGATCGATCCGCCACACCACGCTGAGCTGGAGCAGCACGTCCTCCGGGTCGATCCCGGACTTCAGCGAACCGTCGGCGGCCCCGGCCTTCAGGAGTACGTCGATCGCGGCCACGAACGGCGCGAAGTACTCGTCGGCCGCGCCCCCGTCGGTCGCCGCGTGGATCACCGCGGCGACGCCGTACTTGAGCCGGCCGTAGTGGGCGACCTCGTCGAACCAGTGCCGCAGCGCCACCAGCGGCGGATGCTCCGCGAGGTGCACGGGTGCGCGGTCGATCAGGTGCTGGATGTCGTGCCGGTACAGCTCCAGGATCAGCGCCTCCCGGGTGGGGAAGTGCCGGTAGAGCGTCCCGATGCCGACGCCCGCCTGCTTGGCGATCGCGGTGAGGGAGGCGCCGTTCGACGCGGCGATGGCCTCGCGGGCGACGGTCAGGATGCGCTCACGGTTGTCGAGGGCGTCGCGGCGGGTCGGTTTCGGGTTCACGTCTGAGGGCGTCCGTCCGGTGTCGGATTGCTAAGCGGAGGGTCCTCCGGTACGTTGACAGGCGTACCGGAGGGGCCTCCGTTTCGCTCGCCATTCTGGCACACCCCCACCTGACACCGCAGGGAGCACCGTCATGCCCGAACTCGTCCTGGTCACCGGAGGCAGCGGCTACATCGCCGGCTGGTGCATCGCGGAACTGCTGCGCCGCGGCTACGACGTCCGTACGACCGTCCGCGCCGAGGGCAAGGAGCGCGCGGTCACCGACGCCGTCGCGACCGTCGTCGACCCTGCCGGGCGGCTGGGCTTCGCCGTCGCCGACCTCACCGCCGACGAGGGCTGGGACGCCGCGCTCAAGGGCGTCGACTTCGTCCTGCACGTCGCCTCCCCGCTCGGCGCCGCCTCGGACGACCCCGAGGCGTTGATCGCGCCGGCCCGCGACGGCGCCCTGCGCGTCCTGCGCGCGGCCACCGGGGCGGGCGTACGACGCGTCGTGATGACCTCGGCCGCGAACGCCGCGAGCCCCTCGTCGTACGCCTCGGAAGGCGTCACCGACGAGACGCTGTGGACGGATCCCGACGACCCGACCCTGATCCCGTACCGCCGCTCGAAGACCCTCGCCGAGCGGGCCGCCTGGGACTTCATGAGCGGCTGCGACGGTCCGACCGAGCTGACCACGGTGCTCCCCGGCGCGGTCTTCGGGCCGGTCCTCACCACCGCGAACCTCGGCTCCGTCGGCATCATCGCGCGCATGGTGAGCGGGAAGATGCCCGGCGTCCCGCGCATCGGCCTCGAAGTCGTGGACGTCCGGGACCTGGTCGACGTCCATATCAGGGCGATGACGTCACCGGCGGCGGCCGGTCAACGCTTCCTGGCCACCGGGGAGTTCGTGTGGATGGCGGACATCGCGCGCACCCTGCGCGACGGCCTCGGCGAGCACGGCCGTACCGTCTCCACGCGCCGTCTCCCGGACTTCGCGGTCCGGCTCGCGGCCCGCTTCCGGGACCCGTCCCTGCGCGAGATCACCCCCGCGCTCGGCCGCCGCAACCGCCACAGCACCGAGAAGGCCCGCCGCGTCCTCGGCTGGGAACCGCGCCCGGCCCGGGAGGCCGTCCTCGACTGTGCCCGGAGTCTCATCGCGCACGGGGCCGTCTAGTTGTCGGCGGCCTCCGCCAACTGCACGGTCCGTTCGGCCAGTTCACTGATCCGAACCCCGTCGAACCCGAACACCGCACTGCGCACGGTGTTTTCGAGGGGGTCCTTCCACTGTCCCGGGATCGCGGCGGCACCGTTGAGCACCCCGGCGACCGAACCGGCGGTCGCGCCGTTCGAGTCGGTGTCGAGGCCGCCGCGGACGGTGAGTGCGATGGTGCGGGTGAAGTCGCCGTCGCCGTAGAGGAGTCCGGCGGTGAGGACGGCCGCGTTCGGGATCGTGTGGATCCAGCCGAGCCCCGCCGTCTCCTCGGACAGTGTGGTGAGCGTGTCCTCCCAGGTCATCCGGGTCTCGTGCAGCGTGAGCACCCGGCGCACGGTGCGCGCGAGGCGGCAGCCCGGCGGGATCACGGTCAGCGCCGTGTCCAGCGCGTGCCGCACGGTCGGCGCGGTGAACGCCGCCGAGATCAGCGCGGCGGCCCACATCGAGCCGTACACGCCGTTCCCCGTATGGGACAACACGGCGTCCCTGCGCGCCAGTTGGGCCGCGCGGCGCGGGGCGCCCGGATTGGTCCAGCCGTGGATGTCGGCGCGGATCAGGGCACCGATCCACTCCTGGTACGGGTTGTCGTACGTCGCCGTCAGCGGCGGCTTGAGGCCGTTCGCGAGGTTGCGGTAGGCGGCCCGCTCGGCCGTGTACGTCTGGAGGTACGGGAGCCGCAGCAGCCACAGTTCGCCGACCTGCTCGGTGCTGAAGCCGAAGCCGTGGGTCTCCAGGAGGTCGAGGCCGAGAATGGCGTAGTCGACGTCGTCGTCACGGCAGCTGCCGTGGATCCGGCCGCGCACGCACCGCTGCCACTCGGGGCGCAGCTCGAAGCCGTCGTCCTCGCCGGGAGGCTCCGGCAGGTAGTCGGTGAGCGGCAGGGCGGCGGCCCGCCGGAGGTAGCGGTCGATGCGGTCGCGCGTCCACAGGTCGCCCTGCTCGACCGGCTTGCCGAGCATGTTGCCCGCGATCCGGCCCAGCCAGCCCCCGAGGATGCGGTCCGCGAGCGTCGGCTCGGTTCGCACTGGGGTCATGTTTCCGGTGTACCCGATTCCAGGCGGGGCAGTGGCACAGGGGGCGCTCAGCCCGGTCCCAGCGTTCGGGCGGGGCATGACGACGAGGGTGTCGGCCGGTTAAGGTCGCAGCGGCGCGACTGGCCCTGAAGTGTGTGAGGGCCCGTAGAGCAAGGGGAACGCAAGGTGGCGGACGCTGCACAGAGGGGCACCCACAGGGTGCTCATCGCCGCGGACAAGTTCAAGGGGTCGCTGACGGCCGTGCAGGTCGCCGAGCGGGTGACGGCCGGGCTGCGCCGGGTCGTCCCCGATCTGGAGGTCGCGGCGATGCCGGTCGCCGACGGCGGCGACGGCACGGTGGACGCGGCCGTCGCGGCCGGGTTCGAGCGACGGGAGATACGGGTCGCCGGACCCCTCGGGGACGAGATCACCGCGGCCTTCGCGGTCCGCGGCGACACGGCCGTGGTGGAGATGGCCGAGGCGAGCGGGCTGCAACGCCTGCCCAAGGGCGTCTTCGCCCCCCTCACCTCCTCGACGTACGGCTCCGGCGAACTGCTGCGGGCCGCGCTCGACGCGGGCGCGCGGACCATCGTGTTCGGCGTCGGCGGCAGCGCCACGACCGACGGCGGCGCGGGCATGCTCTCCGCGCTCGGCGCACGCTTCCTGGACGCCGACGGCGAACCGGTGCCCCCGGGCGGTGGCGGCCTGAGCGACCTGGCCTCGGCCGACTTCTCCGGCCTCGACCCGCGCCTCGCCTCCGTCGCCCTCGTCCTCGCCAGCGACGTCGACAACCCGCTCACCGGCCCCAAGGGCGCCGCCGCGGTCTACGGCCCCCAGAAGGGCGCCGCACCGGACGACGTGGACGCCCTCGACGCGGCCCTCGGCCACTACGCGAAGATCCTGGAGGAGTCGATCGGCACCAGGGCCGCCGAGTACGCCGTCGCGCCCGGCGCAGGTGCCGCCGGCGGCATCGGCTACGGCGCCCTCCTCCTCGGCGCCCGCTTCCGCCCCGGCATCGAGGTCATGCTCGACGTCCTCGGCTTCGCCTCCGCCCTGGAGGGCGCCACCCTCGTCATCACCGGCGAGGGCTCCCTCGACGAACAGACCCTGCACGGCAAGGCCCCGGCAGGCGTAGCCGCGGCGGCCCGCGCGGAGGGCAAGGAGGTCGTCGCCGTCTGCGGCCGGCTCGCCCTGCCCCCGCAGGCCCTCGGCCACGCGGGCATCCGCCGCGCCTACCCGCTGACGGCCGTAGAACCGGACGTGGTGAAGTGCATCGCCGACGCGGGCCCGATCCTGGAGCGGGTGGCGGAGAACATCGCGCGGGACTTCCTGGTCTGAGCGCCCGAGGAACGCCGAAGGGCCCCGAGCCAAGTGGCTCGGGGCCCTTCGTTTTCGTCTGCTACGACCGCTACGGCTGCGCTGCTCGCGCCTCACGCCGGTTGCCGCGGAAGTTGTTCACCCGCCGGGCCGTCGCGAACAGCGGGATCACCGCGCCCATGACCAACTGGAGCGCGCAGCCCGTCTGCAGGAGCAGTTGACCGCCCGGGGCATCGAACGCCCAGGATGCCAACAGGCCCATCGACAGGACGATCCAGGCAAGCATCGCGACCGCGAGGCGACCGCGCGGCTTCGGGTACTCGACCCGGCTCACCATCAGCCAGGCGGTGCCCAGGATCGCCATGAGCGTGGCCACGAAGGGCAGCTCAAGGAGCACGATCGAGACCACCGTCAGCGCGCCGAACGGGGAGGGCATGCCCTGGAACATGCCGTTCGGCGGGGTCACGCACGAGAAGCGGGCGAGTCTCAGCACCACCGCCAGCAGCACCACGATCGCACCGACCGCGGCCACTCTCTGGTGCGCGTCGTCCGCGACCATGCCGTAGACGAGGACGAAGTACGCCGGCGCGAGGCCGAAGCTGATCAGGTCCGACAGGTTGTCCAGCTCCGCGCCCATGGGGGAGGAGCGCAGCTTGCGGGCGACGAGGCCGTCGAAGAGGTCGAAGACCGCCGCGCACAGCATCAGGATGACCGCGGTGGCCGCGCTGTGGCGGGCCATGCCGGTCGACTCGTCGTTGCCCGTCAGGTGCGGGATCAGGATGCCGGTGGTGGTGAAGTACACCGCCATGAAGCCGCAGGTGGCGTTGCCGAGGGTGAGGGTGTCCGCTATTGAGAGGCGGAGAGAAAGAGGCATCTCCTCCTCGTCGTCCACCTCGTCCGCCTCGGGCACCCAGCCCGCCTGTGTCTCCGGATCAATCACGGTCAATGCGAGTCACCCCAGCCACCGTCTTCTGACCGACCTCAACGTCCACCTCGACACCCTCGGGGAGGTAGATGTCGACACGCGAACCGAAGCGGATCAGTCCGATGCGCTCGCCCTGCTCGACCTTCGTGCCCTGCGGGACGTAGGGGACGATGCGGCGGGCGACGGCGCCGGCGATCTGGATCATCTCGATGTCACCGAGCTCGGTGTCGAAGTGCCAGACGACCCGCTCGTTGTTCTCGCTCTCCTTGTTGAACGCGGGAACGAAACCGCCCGGGATGTGCTCGACCGATGTCACCGTGCCGGAGAGCGGCGCGCGGTTGACGTGGACGTTCAGCGGGCTCATGAAGATGGCGACGCGGGTGCGACCGTCCTTCCACGGCATGATGCTCTGCACCACACCGTCGGCGGGCGAGATGACCCGGCCCCGGGTGATCTCGCGCTCGGGGTCGCGGAAGAACCACAGCATGCCCGCCGCGAGCGCGGTGGCGGGAACGGCCACGGCCTTGGCGGCGCCGGACTTGCGCGCACGTACCAGGCTGAGGGCTGCGGTGGCGACGGTCGGCAGGAGCCACGGCGATGCTCCGCGCGCGAGGCGTACGCCTGCCAGGCTGTCGCGTGGTGCAGAGGTTTGGCTGTGGGGCATGGATGACCTTCGTAGCGGATGATGCCGCACTGTAACGGGGGACGGCGGCTTTCCCGGGATCGTACCGGTCGTGGGCCACAACTGGCTAAGCCAGCAAGTCGAGTCGGCGGCCGAAGAGCGTTGACGGGGTGTGATCTTCTTCTCGAAGAAAACACCCCGAAACGGACAATCAGCCCTGGAATCGATACTCTTCGAGCAACCTGCGCCCGATGATCATTTTCTGGATTTCGGCGGTACCTTCGCCGATCAACAGCATCGGCGCCTCGCGGTAAAGGCGTTCGATCTCGTACTCCTTGGAGAATCCGTACCCGCCGTGGATCCGGAAGGCGTCCTCCACGACCTCCTTGCAGTACTCGGAGGCGAGGTACTTCGCCATCCCTGCCTCAAGGTCGTTTCGTTCGCCGGAGTCCTTTTTGCGTGCCGCATTTACCATCATCGCATGGGCGGCCTCGACCTTGGTCGCCATCTCCGCCAGCTTGAACTGGATCGCCTGGTGCTGGGCGATCGGCTTCCCGAATGTGTGACGCTGCTGCGCGTACGAGACGCCCAGCTCGAAGGCACGCTGAGCGACGCCGCAGCCACGCGCCGCCACATTCACGCGGCCCACCTCGACTCCGTCCATCATTTGGTAAAAACCTCGGCCGGTCTCCCCGCCGAGCACGCGGTCGGCCGGAATGCGCAGACCATCCATGATCAACTCGGTGGTGTCGACGCCCTTGTAGCCCATCTTGTCGATCTTCCCGGGAATGGTGAGACCGGGCCGGACCTCCCCGAAACCGGGCTCCTTCTCCACCAGGAACGTCGTCATCGACTTGTGCGGCGCGGTGCCCTCCGGGTGCCCTTCGTCACTGCGCACCAGGACGGCCACGAGCGAGGACGTACCGCCGTTCGTCAGCCACATCTTCTGACCGGTCAGGACGTACTCGTCACCGTCCTTGACCGCCTTGGACGTGATCGCGGAGACGTCGGATCCCAGGGCCGGCTCGGACATCGAGAAAGCGCCCCGGATCTCACCCAGCGCCATCTTCGGCAGGAAGTGGTCCTTCTGCTCCTGCGTGCCGTGCTGCTTGAGCATGTACGCCACGATGAAGTGGGTGTTGACGATCCCGGAGACCGACATCCAGCCGCGCGCGATCTCCTCCACGCACAGGGCGTATGTCAGCAACGACTCGCCCAGGCCGCCGTACTCCTCCGGGATCATCAGGCCGAACAGGCCCAACTCCTTGAGCCCGTCCACGATTTGCTGCGGATACTCGTCGCGGTGCTCCAGCTCGGTGGCGACCGGGAGGATCTCCTTGTCCACGAAGTCGCGGACGGTGGACAGGATTTCCCGCTGGACGTCCGTGAGACCGGCGGTCTGGGCGAGTCGCGCCATGGCTACTTCTCCTGCTCCTTGAGCCGGGGGCGGCCGGGCTGCTCGCCGCCGCGCTCCTTGATGTACGTCTCGGTCGGCACCATCACCTTGCGGCGGAACACACAGACCAGCGTGCCGTCCTGCTTGTAGCCCTTGGTCTCCACGTAGACGATCCCGCGGTCGTTCTTCGACCTGGAGGGCGTCTTGTCGAGGACCGTCGTCTCGCCGTAGATCGTGTCCCCGTGGAAGGTCGGCGCCACGTGCTTCAGCGACTCGATCTCCAGGTTGGCGATCGCCTTGCCCGACACGTCCGGCACCGACATGCCCAGCAGCAGCGAGTAGATGTAGTTGCCGACCACCACGTTCTTGCCGAAGTCCGTTGTGTTCTCGGCGTAGTTGGCGTCCATGTGGAGCGGGTGGTGGTTCATGGTCAGGAGACAGAAGAGGTGGTCGTCGTACTCCGTGACCGTCTTCCCGGGCCAGTGCTTGTAGACCGCGCCGACCTCGAACTCCTCGTAGGTGCGTCCGAACTGCATGGTGCTCAGGCCTCCGGGGCTTCGAACGTGGACGTGCGCTGCATACCGGCGGCCCGGCCCTTGCCCGAGATGACCAGCGCCATCTTGCGGCTGGCCTCGTCGATCATCTCGTCGCCGAGCATCGCCGAGCCCTTCTTGCCGCCGGCCTCGGACGTGTAGTAGTCGTACGCGTCCAGGATCAACTCGGCGTGGTCGAAGTCCTCCTGGGACGGCGAGAAGATCTCGTTGGACGCCTCGACCTGGCCCGGGTGCAGCACCCACTTGCCGTCGAAGCCGAGCGCGGCGGCCCGCTGGGCGACCGCGCGGTAGCCGTCGATGTTGCGGATCTGGAGGTAAGGGCCGTCGATCGCCTGGAGGTTGTTGGCGCGGGCGGCCATCAGGATCTTCATCAGGATGTAGTGGTAGGCGTCCGCCGGGTAGCCGGGCGGCTGCTCGCCCACGACCAACGACTTCATGTTGATCGACGCCATGAAGTCGGCCGGTCCGAAGATGATCGTCTCGACACGTTGACTGGCTTGAGCGATCGCATTGACGTTGTTGAGTCCCTGCGCGTTCTCGATCTGCGCCTCGATACCGATCTTGCCGACCTCGAAGCCCATCGTCTTCTCGATCTGTGTCAACAGCAGATCCAGGGCCACGACCTGCTGGGCGTCCTGCACCTTCGGCAGCATGATGCAGTCGAGGTTCTGGCCCGCGCCCTCGACCACGGTCACGACATCGCGGTACGTCCACTCGGTCGTCCAGTCGTTGACGCGCACGACCCTCGTCTTGCCCGTCCAGTCGCCCTCGTTGAGGAACTTGACGATGGTGTGCCGCGCGTCGGGCTTGGCCAGCGGCGCGCACGCGTCCTCCAGGTCCAGGAAGACCTGGTCGGCCGGGAGACCCTGCGCCTTCTCCAGGAAGCGCGGGTTGCTGCCCGGGACCGCGAGACAGGAGCGCCGCGGGCGGAGCCGGTTGACGGGGGCGGGCGTGGTCATGCGGGGACCTCCAAGGGGTCGAGCAGGGGGTCGAGCTTGTTCGCTTTCCGGATCTCGTCGACGATGCGGCCGATGATTCCGGTGATGTCGAAGTCCTTCGGGGTGAAGACCGCGGCCACTCCGGCTTCCCGGAGCTTTTCGGCGTCCCCATTGGGGATGATCCCACCGGCGATGACAGGTATGTCTGTGGCACCGGCCACACGGAGCCGATCGAGCACGTCCGGCACCAGCTGCGCGTGCGAGCCGGACAGGATGGACAGGCCGACCGCGTGCACGTCCTCGGCGAGGGCCGCGTCCACGATCTGCTCCGGGGTCAGCCGGATGCCCTGGTACACCACCTCGAAGCCGGCGTCACGCGCGCGTACGGCGATCTGCTCGGCGCCGTTGGAGTGTCCGTCCAGGCCCGGCTTGCCGACCAGGAAGCGCAGCTTGCCGACGCCCATCTCGCGTGCCGTCACATCCACCTTGCGGCGCACCCCGGCCATCGCCGAGCCCTCCTCGACGGGCACCGCGACCGGCGCCGACGAGACGCCCGTGGGCGCCCGGAACTCGCCGAAGACCTCCCGCAGGGCCCCGGCCCACTCGCCGGTCGTGACACCGGCGCGGGCGCACTCCAGGGTGGCCTCCATGAGGTTGTCGGTGCCCTTGGCGGCCTCCTTCAGCCGCTCCAGCGCCTTGCACGGGCGCGGGTGGTTGAACGGCGGCTGATAGCGCGTGTCCCGCCAGCGCTGCAACGACTCGATGACCCGCGCCTCGACGGCCGGATCGACCGTCTGGATCGCCGTGTCGAGGTCGGCGGTGAGTGGATTCGGCTCGGTCGTGTTGAAGATGTTGACGCCGACGATCTTCTCTTGACCGGACTCAATACGGCCCCTGCGCTCCGCGTGCGAGGACACGAGCTGCGACTTGAGATAGCCCGACTCGACGGCGGCCATCGCGCCGCCCATCTCCTCGATGCGGTCGATCTCCGCGAGGGACTCCTCGACCAGGGAGGCCACCTTCGCCTCGATGACGTGCGAGCCGTCGAAGATGTCCGCGTACTCCAGCAGGTCGCTCTCGTGCGCCAGCACCTGCTGGATGCGCAGCGACCACTGCTGGTCCCAGGGCCGGGGGAGCCCCAACGCCTCGTTCCACGCCGGGAGTTGCACGGCACGCGCGCGTGCGTCCTTCGACAGCGTCACGGCCAGCATCTCCAGCACGATCCGCTGGACGTTGTTCTCCGGCTGCGCCTCGGTCAGGCCGAGCGAGTTGACCTGGACGCCGTAGCGGAACCGGCGCTGCTTCGGGTTCTCGATGCCGTAGCGCTCGCGGGTGATCTCGTCCCAGATGCGGCCGAAGGCGCGCATCTTGCACATCTCCTCGATGAAGCGGACGCCCGCGTTCACGAAGAAGGAGATACGGGCGACGACATCGCCCCTGCGGTCCTCGGGGATCTGCCCGGACGCGAACACCGCGTCCAGGACGGCGATCGCGGTGGACATCGCGTAGGCGATCTCCTGGACCGGTGTGGCCCCGGCCTCCTGGAGGTGGTAGCTGCAGATGTTGATCGGGTTCCACTTGGGGATGTGGTTGACCGTGTAGCAGATCATGTCGGTCGTCAGCCGGAGCGAGGGCACCGGCGGGAACACGTGCGTGCCCCGCGACAGGTACTCCTTGACGATGTCGTTCTGGGTCGTGCCCTGGAGCTGGGTGATGTCCACACCCTGCTCCTCGGCGACGACCTGATAGAGCGCCAGCAGCCACATGGCGGTGGCGTTGATCGTCATCGAGGTGTTCATCTGGTCCAGGGGGATGTCCTGGAACAGACGGCGCATGTCACCGACGTGGGCCACCGGCACACCGACCCGGCCGACCTCGCCGCGGGCGAGGATGTGGTCGGAGTCGTAGCCGGTCTGCGTCGGCAGGTCGAACGCGACCGACAGACCGGTCTGGCCCTTGGCGAGGTTGCGCCGGTACAACTCGTTGGACGCCTCTGCCGTGGAGTGACCGGCGTACGTGCGCATGAGCCACGGCCGGTCCTTCTGACGCTCAGTCATCTCAGGACCTCAGATGTTCCGGAAGCGGTTGATCGCGTCGATGTGCTGGGCGCGCTTCTCCTCGTCGCGCACGCCGAGGCCTTCCTCGGGGGCGAGGCACAGGACGCCGACCTTGCCCTGGTGGAGGTTGCGGTGGACGTCGTAGGCGGCCTGTCCGGTCTCCTCCAGGGAGTACACCTTGGAGAGCGTCGGGTGGATCTTGCCCTTCGCGACCAGCCGGTTGGCCTCCCAGGCCTCGCGGTAGTTGGCGAAGTGCGAGCCGATGATCCGCTTCAGGGACATCCACAGGTAGCGGTTGTCGTACTCGTGGTTGAACCCGGAGGTCGAGGCGCAGGTGACGATCGTGCCGCCCTTGCGCGTGACGTAAACGCTTGCGCCGAAGGTCTCGCGGCCCGGGTGCTCGAAGACGATGTCCACGTCCTCGCCGCCCGTGAGTTCGCGGATCCGCTTGCCGAACCGCTTCCACTCGCGCGGGTCCTGGTTGTGCTCGTCCTTCCAGAACCGGTAGTCCTCGGCGTTGCGGTCGATGATCGCCTCGGCGCCCATCGCCCGGCAGATGTCCGCCTTCTGGGGCGAGGACACCACACAGATCGGGTTGGCGCCGCCCGCGAGCGCGAACTGCGTGGCGTACGAGCCGAGTCCGCCGCTCGCGCCCCAGATCAGGACGTTGTCGCCCTGCTTCATGCCGGCGCCGTTGCGGGAGACCAGCTGCCGGTAGGCGGTGGAGTTCACGAGGCCCGGGGCGGCGGCCTCCTCCCACGACAGGTGGTCCGGCTTGGGCATCAGCTGGTTGGACTTGACGAGCGCGATCTCGGCGAGCCCGCCGAAGTTGGTCTCGAAGCCCCAGATCCGCTGCTCGGGGTCGAGCATCGTGTCGTTGTGCCCGTCGCTCGACTCCAGCTCGACGGACAGGCAGTGCGCGACGACCTCGTCCCCGGGCTTCCAGGCGTTGACGCCGGGGCCGGTGCGCAGGACGACGCCCGCGAGGTCGGAACCGATGACGTGGTACGGCAGGTCGTGCCGCTTGGTCAGCTCGCTGAGCTTGCCGTAGCGCTCCAGGAAGCCGAACGTCGACAGCGGCTCGAAGATCGAGGTCCACACGGAGTTGTAGTTGACCGAGGAGGCCATCACGGCCACCAGGGCCTCGCCCGGGCCGAGTTCCGGCACCGGGACGTCGTCCAGGTGGATCGACTTGCGGGGGTCCTTGTCGCGGGTGGTGAGGCCCGCGAACATGTCCGTCTCGTCCTTGTGCACGGTGATCGCGCGGTACGACTCGGGGAGCGGCAGGGCGGCGAAATCGGCCGGAGTCGAGTCCGGCGACTGGATCGCGGCGAGGATGTCCTTCACGGTCACGGTGTTGCCTCCGGCGAAGTGCGCCCTGAGGGAGGGGCGCCGATGGTTACGTCGGTGCTGCTGCTGCTGAGGGTGGGTGGAGAGGTGCCGTCGGTTCGGCGGGTGGTGCTTCGGCAGCGCTTTGTGGCGCGGGAGGGTGCCTGTGACGCAGGCGTCCGGGCGCGCAGCCCAGTGGTGGGTTGCGGGGACAGCCGACGTACGAGAGGTCTCTGTACGCCGGCCGCCCGGACACCTTCAACGTATGACACTGCGTGTCACCCCGCAAGGCACCGAGTGCCATGAATCGCTCTCGGGTGAAATCTTTACGTAACAAATGAGCGATGATCGATCGAACGGGGTCTGAAAGGTGCGTGAAAAGGGGCTCTGACATGCCAAAACGGCCACCCCGTGGGGTGGCCGTCATCACACAGCGCGGGTCGGGTCAGCGGTCCCTCAGTGCCTCTTCGATGGTCCGCATGACCTCGTCCAGCGGGGCGTCGGTGCGGGCGACCGTCACCAGGACCTCGCCCTGCTGGTGCACCATCGCCGTGGCCGGCTTGGGGGTCGTGGTGCGGCCGGCGCCGATGCCGCTGCCGAACGTCTTCCGTACGATCCCGAAGGCGTGGTCGAGCTGTGCCTCCACGTCGCCCTGGCCGCCGGCCCGCAGCCAGCGCCGCAGCACGTGGTTGTGGGCGGTGACCACGGCCGAGGCGGCGACCTCGGCGAGCAGCGGGTCGTCGTTGGCGTCGTCGTCGTGCGCGTGCTCGTCGAAGTGGCCCAGCAGATAACGCGTGAACAGCCGCTCGTAGCGGGCCACCGACGCGATCTCGGCCTCGCGCAGGGTGGGCACCTCGCGCGTCAGCTTGTAGCGCGCGACCGAGATCTCCGGCTGCGCCGCGTACATGCGCATGACTTCCTTGATGCCCCGGCACACCGTGTCGAGCGGGTGCTCGTGCGCCGGGGCGGCATTGAGTACCGCCTCGGCCCGGATCAATGTGTCGTCGTGATCCGGGAAGATCGCCTCTTCCTTGGAGCGGAAGTGGCGGAAGAACGTCCGGCGCGCGACCCCGGCCGCAGCGGCGATCTCGTCGACGGTGGTCGCCTCGTACCCCTTCGTCGCGAACAGCTCCATCGCCGCCGCCGCCAGTTCGCGCCGCATCTTGAGGCGCTGGGCGGCGGCACGACTCCCCGCGGCACTCTCCGGTGCGTCGGGCGCGGCTGCGGTACGTGAGGGCTTGGCGGGCTGGGGCATGACCCGAACGTACTGCATGTGCGCAGCTTGCCGCGCACGTCGGGGGTTTCCCCCGCCCGCCATGGGCAGGGGTCCTCCGGTGGGGTCGAGCAGCCCGCCCCAGTCCCCGTCGCCGTCCTCGTCGCTCCCGAACCGGTCGCCGGGATGCTCAGCGGCGGGCATATTCGCGGAAGCCGCGGCCCGTCTTGCGGCCGAGGCAGCCCGCGGCCACCAGGTGCTCCAGGAGCGGCGCCGGAGCGAGGCCCGGGTCACGGAACTCGCGGTGCAGGACCTTCTCGATCGCCAGGGAGACGTCGAGCCCGACGACGTCCAGCAGCTCGAAGGGGCCCATCGGGTAGCCGCCGCCCAGCTTCATCGCCGCGTCGATGTCGTCAAGGGATGCATAGTGCTCCTGCACCATCTTGATCGCGTTGTTGAGGTACGGGAAAAGCAGTGCGTTGACGATGAATCCAGCCCGGTCACCACAGTCGACCGCATGCTTCTTGATCTTGATGCAGACCTCGTGCACCGTTGATTGGACGTCAACATCCGTCAACACTGTACGGACGACCTCGACCAACTTCATCGCCGGTGCAGGGTTGAAGAAGTGCATGCCGATCACGTCCTGCGGACGCGACGTGGCGCGGGCGCACGCGACGACCGGCAGCGACGAGGTCGTGGTGGCCAGGACGGCGCCCGGCTTGCAGGCCTTGTCCAGCGTCGCGAACAACTGCTGCTTGATCTCCAGGTCCTCGGCGACCGCCTCGACGGCGAGATCGACGTCTGCGAAGGAGTCGTAGGAACCCGCCGGAGTGATCCGCTCCATGGTCTGCGCGGCGGCCTCGGCGGTCATCCGCCCCCGGTCGACGGAGCGCGAAAGCGACTTGCCGATACGGGACTTGGCGACCTGCGCCTTCTCCTCGCTGCGGGCTGCGAGCACGACCTCGTACCCGGCCTTGGCGAAGACCTCGGCGATCCCGGACGCCATGGTCCCGGAACCGGCGACCCCGACCGAGCGGACCGTACGGCCCGGCGTGAGCCGTGCGCCCTCGGTCGGCGTCAGCGCGTCCCGCACGACGGTCGCGCTGCCGGGAGCCTCGTAGGAGTAGAAACCGCGGCCCGTCTTGCGGCCGGTCAGGCCGGCCTCGCTGAACTGCTTGAGGATCGGCGCGGGGGCGTGCAGGCGGTCGTGGGACTCGGCGTACATGGCCTCCAGGACCGTGCGCGCGGTGTCGATGCCGATCAGGTCGAGCAGCGCGAGCGGGCCCATGGGCAGTCCGCAGCCGAGCCGCATCGCGGCGTCGATGTCCTCGCGGGAGGCGTACTTCGCCTCGTACATCGCGGCGGCCTGGTTGAGATAGCCGAACAGCAGCCCGTCCGCGACGAAGCCGGGCCGGTCGCCGACCGCGACGGGCTCCTTGCCCAGCTCGATCGCCAGCTCGGTGACGGCGGCGACGGCGGTGGGCGCGGTCAGCACCGAGGAGACCACCTCGACCAGCTTCATCGCGGGCGCCGGGTTGAAGAAGTGCAGCCCGAGCACCCGCTCCGGCCGCGCCGAGTCGGCGGCGAGCCGGGTGACGGACAGGGCGTTCGTGCCGGTCGCGAGAATCGTCTCGGGGCGCACGATCCCGTCCAGCTCGCGGAAGATCTGGTGCTTGATCTCGTACGACTCCGGGGCCACCTCGATGACCAGGTCGGCGTCGGCCGCCGCGCTCAGATCGGTGGATGTGCGGACCCGGGCCAGGGCGTCGGTGCGCTCCTGTTCCGTCAGCCGGCCGCGCCGCACGGCGTGGGCGGTGGCGGTCTCCAGGGCGGCGACGGCATGGGCGGTCGCGGCCTCGCTGACGTCGATGCCGACGACCTCGCGGCCGGCCCGGGCGAGGACCTCGGTGATACCGGTGCCCATGGTGCCGAGACCGACGACGGCAATGGTCTTGAACGGGGACAGGGGAGCGTCGGACAGGGGAGCTGCCATCGCGGGACTCCTGGAATGAGGGTGACGACTGGGAGCGCGCGCCGTACGCCGAGGGGCGCACGGGGTGCGAGAAGGAGTGCGGGTGGTGCCGGGCAACGAGCGCACACGCCCGGCGAGTTGAGAGTTCCGACCGGCCCTGTCCCAAGCCGTGTCGTACTGCGGCACACGAAGTACCGAACCGACTGCACTCACGGCGGCTGCGTCACCAGGCCACCGTAAGGAGATACGCGAGTGGGTAACTCGCTCACCTGAGCTTAACCGGTGGGTAACGAGCGCGCCAGCCCCCGGAGTTTGTGATGTAGGTCCCGTCTGTCCCGCGACCCCCATAGGCTCGGTTTCATGGACGAAGAGTTGCGATCACTCACGGAGCGCTTACGGCAGGAGTCGGGAGGGGTGGCACCGTACGAGCGACTCGCCTCGACCGGCGACCTCGACGAACTGGCGGAAGTGCTCACCGCCCCCGGCCACCCGCTGTGGGCAAGGGAGTTGGCCGCGTTCCGGCTCGGCCTCGCGGGCGACCGGCGGGCCTTCGAGTCCCTCGTCCTGTTCCTCAACCACCGCGACCCGCCGCGCTGCGCCTCCGCCGCCTACGCCCTGGCCCGCCTCGACGACCCCCGCACCGCCCGCGCGGCAGCGGCCCTCGCCACCAATGAACTCCGCGTCGCCTACGCCCTGCACCCCGTCCGTCTGCTGGCCGACCTGCGCGCCCCCGAGTCCGTCCCCGCCCTCATCACCACCCTGGAGCGACGCCTGCGCCCCCACGACCCGTACCGCCGTGTGGCCCTCGCCTGCGTACAGGGCCTCGGCGAACTGGGCGACCCCCGCGCCAGACCGGTACTGAACGACGCCCTCGCCCATCCGGCACTGGCGGAGGCGGCGGTGCAGGCGCTGGGGCGGATTCCCCGGCAGCGCTGAGCCGCTCACCGGTCGCGGCCTCCACGCCGGCGCCGACCCTTTCCCCACCCCGTGAATGCCACCTCACCGCGTCAGCTGCCTGACGTACCGGATCTCCGGCACCAGCACCCCCTCCACCTCGTACGGCTCCTCCGCCCCGTCGGCCCGGAAGCCCGCCCGCTCGTAGAAGCGGCGGGCGCGGGCGTTGCCCCGGACGACCCAGAGGAACACGCGGTCGTGACCGAGGGCCGCGCACCGCCGTAGCACCTCCCGCAGCAGGGCCCGGCCTGCGCCGGTGCCCAGGTGTCGCGGGTCGAGGTAGACGGCGTACAACTCGGCGTCCCCGGTGCGGACTTCGCCGTCCCGGTAGGGGCCGAACGCGGCCCAGCCGATGATCTCCTCGCCCCGCGAGGCGACCAGGTTCACCACGCTGCCGTCCCCCTGCGCGAAGCGGGCCCGGCGGCGCTCGGCGTCGTCCTTCGGGCTGAGGGCGCCGAGGAAGGACTGCGGCATGAGGCCCCGGTACGCGAACTGCCAGCCGAGGACGCGGATTTCGGAGACGCGGTCGCAGTCGGCGAGGACCATGGGGCGGATCTGAAGGGGGTCGGCATCGTCCATGGCGGGCACCCTAGGGAATCGGCTGCCGGGCCGGCCCCTGATTATTCGCCGATCACCGCGAAGGCCTCGATCTCCATCAGGAACTCCGGTCGCACCAGCGCGGCGACCTGTACGGCCGATGCGGCGGGGAGCCGGTCGTCGGGTATGTGGGCGGCGCGGGCCGCGCGGACGGCCGGCATATGGGCCATGTCCGTCACGAAGAAGGTCAGTTTGACCACGTCGTCGAAGGTGGCGCCCGCGGCGGCGAGACAGCGGCGGAGGTTCTCGAAGACCTGGTGGGCCTGCGCGGCCGGATCGCCCTCGCCGACGAGCTTGCCGTCCTCGTCCAGGGCGAGCTGGCCGGAGATCGCGACGAAGCGGCCGGTACCCATGACGACGTGCGTGTAGGCCGTCGCGGGGGCGACGCCGTCGGGGGCGGGAATCCTCGTCAGCTCACTCATGCGTCCATGGTGGACCATGGGTCTGACAACGAGGATTCCCGCCCCCGAGGGACCGTCGGGCGCGGTTCAGCCGCGGAAGCCCAGCAGGCCGTGCAGCGTCGAACCGTGTGCCGTGCTCGTCGCCGACTTCGCCGTGGTCAGCGGTTTCGGGTCGGGCGTCTTCTGGCACACCGCGTCGACCTCGCCACCGCTGCGCGGCACCGTGCCGTTGGTCAGATAGGTCGCCAGGTACTTGTCCAGGCAGGCGTTCCCGCTCAGCGTGATGCCGTGGTTCCCGCCGCCCTGCTCGACCACGAAACTGGAGTCGGCCAGCAGCTGGTGGACCGTCGCGCCGCCCTCGTACGGGGTCGCCGCGTCGTTCGTCGCCTGGAAGAGCAGCACCGGCGGCAGCTTGCCGTTGGCGATGTTGATCGGGTGCTCGGACTTCGTCGGCCAGAACGCGCACGGCGCGTTGTACCAGGCGTTGTTCCAGGTCATGAACGGCGCCTTGTCGTAGGCCGCCCAGTTGTCCTTGCGCCACTGGTTCCAGTCGCGCGGCCAGGACGCGTCACGGCACTGCACCGAGGTGTAGACGCTGTACCCGTTGTCCCCGGAGGCGTCGATCGCGGCGAAGTTGTCGTACGCCTCGACCAGCGGATCGGCGTTCTTGTCGTTCACGTACGCCGCGAACGCCTCGGCGAGGTAGGGCCAGTAGCCGTTGTAGTAGCCGCCGGGCATGAAGGTGTCCTCCAGATCGGAGGCGCCCACCTTCCCGCCGGCCGGCTTCTTGGCCAGTGCCTTCCGCATCGCGTACCACTTGGCCTCGATCTTGGCCGGGTCGGTGCCGAGCTTGTACGTGGAGTCGTACTTCGCGATCCACGCCATCAGCGCCTGCTGGCGGTCGTTGAAGGCGTAGTCCTGCCCGAGGTTGTCGTCGTACCAGACGCCCGTCGGGTCGACGATGGAGTCCAGGACCAGGCGGCGCACGCGCTCCGGGTAGAGCTTGGCGTAGACGGCGCCCAGGTACGTGCCGTACGAGTAACCGAAGTAGTTGATCTTCTTGGCGCCGAGTGCGGCCCGGATCGAGTCCATGTCCCGCACGGCGCTGATCGTGTTGATGTACGGCAGCACGCTCGCGTACTTCTTGCCGCAGGCCGCCGCGAAGGACTTCGCGCGCGTGAGGTTGGCCTTCTCCAGCGCGGGGGTGCTCGGCACCGAGTCGGGGCGGACCGGGTTGAAGTAGCCGGGCTTGCAGTCGAGGGCCGGTGTGCTCTTGCCGACGCCGCGCGGGTCGAAGCCGACGACGTCGTACTGGGAGGCCACCGCCTTGGGCAGCGAGGAGGCCACGAAGCCCGCGAGGGTCAGTCCGCTGCCGCCGGGGCCGCCGGGGTTGACCAACAGGGGGCCCTGGTACGTCTTCGCGGTGTGCGGGACCCGGGACAGAGCGAGCGAGATCTGCTTGCCGTGCGGGTTCGCGTGGTCGAGGGGCACCTTGACGCTCGCGCACTGGAGCGTCGGATAGTCGGTGGTGGCACAGCTCTTCCAGCTGAGCTTCGCCGACTGAACGGTGGTCGTGGGATGCGTGGTGCTGGCGTCGGCGGGGAGAGCGGTGACCGTCCCGGCCACGACGACGGCGGCACCGCACAGTACGGCTGCGCGTTTTCTCATCAAGTCCTCCCAGGACGGAGAGGCGGCGGACCGCGGTTCTCGCGGTCTGTCCTCGCCGGATAGTCCCGAAAAGCCGGGGTGGAAGAACCTGTTCGGCCGATACTTGACCCAATTGGGCCGCCGGATGCGCTCGAACGCCCTCAGATCGGCTCAGTGAGAGGCGCCTTCAGATCAGCGAGAGCTGCGTCGGCTCGCTCACCGGCTCGTCGACCGGGTCCGCCGGCTCGGGAATCCGGCGCGGCATGCCCGCGCGCGCGGGACCGATGCCGTACTCCTGCGCCAGGTCGTGGACCTGACGGGTGATCCGGCGCTGGTACCACTTCGGGGCGTACGAGCCCTCCGCGTACAGCCGCTCGTAACGGCGCACCAGATGCGGGTGGTGCTGCCCGAGCCAGGCCATGAACCACTCGCGGGCACCGGGCCGCAGATGCAGTACCAGGGGAGTCACCGAAGTCGCCCCGGAGGCCGCTATCGCCCTTACGGTGGCGCGCAGTTGGGCCGGATGGTCGCTCAGGAAGGGGATCACCGGAGCCATCAGGACGCCGACGTCGATGCCGTGCTCGGTGAGTGTCCGTACGGCGTCCAGGCGCCGTTCCGGGGAGGGTGTGCCGGGCTCCACCGTGCGCCACAGCGCGGGGTCCGTGAAGCCGACCGAGACGGAGATGCCGACGTCGGTGACCTCGGAGGCCTGTACCAGGAGATCCAGGTCGCGCAGGATCAGCGTGCCCTTCGTCAGGATCGAGAAGGGGTTCGCGTGGTCGCGCAGGGCGCCGAGGATGCCCGGCATCAGCCGGTAGCGGCCCTCCGCGCGCTGGTAGCAGTCGACGTTCGTGCCCATCGCGATGTGCTCGCCCAGCCAGCGCCGCGAGCCGAGCTGGCGGCGCAGCAGGTCCGGCGCGTTCACCTTGACCACGATCTGCGAGTCGAAGCCGAGGCCGGTGTCGAGGTCCAGATAGCTGTGCGACTTGCGGGCGAAGCAGTACACGCAAGCGTGCGAGCAGCCCCGGTACGGGTTGACCGTCCACTCGAAGGGCATGCGGGAGGCCCCCGGCACCCGGTTGATGATCGAGCGGGCCCGCACCTCGTGGAAGGTGATTCCGCGGAACTCGGGCGTGTCGAAGGTACGGGTGGTCACTGCGTCCGCGCCGAACAGCGCTACGTCGGCCGTCCGGCTGTGACTGTCGGACTCCGTTGTCAGGTTCTCCCAGCGCATGGCGCCTCCTCGGTAGGCCTGCCCCCAGAGTGAAACACTTGTTCGAATTACTGTGCAAGTGAACTTCCTCATCACTCCTGATCGCTTCCGACGCCCTGGGGTACCCCGATTTGGGTGACCGAGTGCGGGGGTGGTTGGCTTGCCCCGACCCCGAGAACGCAAGTCCTGGAGGAACGAAATGGCGCAGGTCGAGGCCACCACCGAGCGGGTCGTCGCAGCCGACGCGGAGAAGGTGTTCGACGCCCTCGCCGACTACACCGGCACGCGCGCGAACCTGCTGCCCGAGCAGTTCAGCGAGTACGAGGTGCGCGAGGGCGGCGACGGCGAGGGCACCCTCGTCCACTGGAAGCTCCAGGCCACCAGCAAGCGCGTCCGCGACTGCCTCCTGGAGGTCAGCGAGCCGACCGACGGCGAACTGGTCGAGAAGGACCGCAACTCCACCATGGTCACCACCTGGCGGGTCACCCCGGCCGGCGAGGGCAAGTCCCGCGTCGTCGTGACCAGCACCTGGAACGGCGCCACCGGCATCGGCGGCTTCTTCGAGCGCACCTTCGCCCCCAAGGGCCTCGGCCGCATCTACGACCTGGTCCTCGACAAGCTCGCCACCGAGGTCGAGAAGTAGACCCCAAGGGCCAAGCCTCCAGGGCGCGTTGACGCCCTGAGGGCTTCCCTCACCGGATCGAGTGGATCTCCGTTCGAGCCGGACGTATGCCGTAACTCGTCACGCTTGCTCGCAGTTGTCGCCTAAAGCGGGAATTGTGCGGCAGGCGCGACGAGGGGAGCGGTACGTGGGCGGGACGACTCTGGTGCAGGACGAACGGCCCTCGACGCCCCCGGAGACACCGGTCCCCGCACCCGTCGAGAAGGCCGAACTCAGCCCGCGCCGCGTGCGGTTGGTGTTCCTCGGCCTGATGCTCGCGCTGCTCCTCGCGGCTCTCGACCAGATGATCGTCGCCACCGCGCTGCCGAAGATCGTCGGCGAACTGCACGGCCTGGAGAAGATGTCCTGGGCGATCACCGCCTACCTCCTCACCTCCACGGTCGGACTGCCGGTCTACGGCAAGCTCGGCGACCTCCTCGGCCGCAAGAGCGTGTTCCAGTTCGCGATCGCCGTCTTCGTGATCGGCTCCGCGCTCGCGGGCCGCGCCCGGTCCATGGACCAACTCATCGTGTTCCGCGCGGTGCAGGGCATCGGCGCCGGCGGACTCATGATCGGCGTGCAGGCGATCATCGCGGACATCGTGCCGCCCCGGCAGCGCGGCCGTTTCATGGGCCTGATCGGCGCCACCTTCGGACTCGCCTCCGTCGCGGGCCCGTTGCTCGGCGGCTACTTCACGGACCACCTCTCCTGGCGGTGGTGCTTCTACGTCAACGTGCCCTTCGGCGTGGTGACTCTGGCCGTCGTCACCGTCGTACTGAAACTCCCGAAGCCCACCGTCAGAGCCCGCCTCGACATCCTCGGCGCACTGCTGCTCGCCGCCGCGTCGACGTGCCTTGTCCTGCTGACCAGTTGGGGCGGGACCGAGTACGCCTGGGGCTCGCGCGTCATCCTCGGGCTCGGCGCGGGAGCCGTGGCCGCCGCCGTCCTCTTCCTCGTCGCCGAGCACTTCGCGCCCGAACCCCTCATCCCGCTACGGCTGTTCAGGGACGCCGTCTTCAACGTCACCGCCCTGGTGGGCCTGGTGATCGGGGTCGCGCTGTTCGGCGCCGCCAGCTATCTGCCGACCTTCCTGCAGATGGTCGACGGGGCGAGCGCCACCGAGTCGGGACTGCTGATGCTGCCCATGATGGGCGGCATCGTCGGCGCGTCCATCGTCTCCGGCCAACTCATCAGCCACACCGGCCGGTACAAGATCTACCCGGTCCTCGGCAGCGCCCTCTCCGTCCTCGGCATGTGGCTGCTGTCCCGGCTCGAAGTCGACACGTCCCGGCTGCAGTACAGCGTGTGGATGGCCGTACTCGGCGCCGGCATCGGCCTGGTGATGCCCGTGCTCGTCCTCGCCGTGCAGAACTCCGTACGGCCCGCCGACCTCGGCACCGCCACCAGCGCCAACAACTACTTCCGGCAGATCGGCGGCAGCGTCGGCGCCGCCGTCTTCGGCACCCTGTTCGCCGACCGGCTCACCGACGCGCTGCGCGACCGCATCCCCGCAGGTGCGGGCACCGGCCTCCCCGACCCCGAGTCCATCACCCCGCAGCTCGTCCACGCGCTGCCCCCGGCGCTGCGCGACAGCTACATCCGGGCCTACGCCGACGCGATGCCCCGGATCTTCCTCTACCTGGTGCCGGTGCTCGCCCTCGGCCTGCTCATCGCCTTCTTCCTCAAGGAGAAACCACTGGTGTCCCACAACGCCCCCGCCGAGACGGCGGAGACCGCCCCCTTCAACTCCCCGATCCCGCAGGCCCTCCCCCAGCCTTCGGCCGGGGGGACCCCCATCTCGCTACGCTCGTCGTACACCCCCGGAATTCCGGTCTGCGGCACGGTGCAGCACCCGGACGGGACCGTCGTCCCCCGGGCCGCGCTCACTCTCATCGACGTCGCCGGGCAGCAGATCGGGCGTGGTGCCAGCGGCGGGGACGGGCGGTACGCGCTGTCGACGCCCGGCTCCGGGTCGTACGTCCTGATCGCGGCGGCCGGCGGGCACCAGCCGCAGGCGGTGTCGGTGACCGTGGGGGAGCGGCCCGTCGAACTCGACGTCGTCCTCGGTGGCGCCGGACGCCTGGCCGGGAGTGTGCTGACCGCGGACGGCACCCCGGTGCGGGAGGCCGCCGTGACGCTCACGAATGTGCACGGCGAGGTGGTGGCCAGTACCCGCAGCGGGCGCGAAGGCACCTATGTGATCAGCGAGTTGGTGGCCGGCGAGTACACCCTCGCGGCCAGCGCGCCCGCCTTCCGCCCGGCCGCGCTCCCCGTCAGCGTGCAGGCGTCCCGCGAGACCCGCCAGGACGTCGAACTCGCCGGCGGCGCCGTGCTGCGCGGCACGGTCAGGGCGAGCGGCGGGCGGCCCGTCGAGGACGCGCGCGTGACGCTTCTCGACGCGGCGGGCAACGTTGTCGACACCCTCACCACCGGACCCGACGGCACCTTCCGGTTCATCGACCTGTCCTCCGGCGAGTACACGGTGATCGCCGCCGGGTATCCGCCCGTGGCCACCGTGCTCCAAGTGGCGGGCGGGGGACGCACCGAGCGCGATCTGCAACTCGGCCACGAGGACTGATCCCCCGCCCCAGGGGGCGCGGCGGCGCACGCCGGTGCGGATTGGGTGGAACCAATTCCAGGAATGCCGCACATCGCCACCGGCCGCACCCGTAGCGTGGTGGATGGCGGCACAGATCTTGCGGAGCCGTGGGGAGAGAGGGCCTGGGCCATGGACCGTGGCACCGAGCGGGAGGCGCCTCCCGGCCGCGGAGCCGGGGACGACGTGGTGAGCGAACACACCGCGGCGGGCCGTATCCCGCTGGCTGTGATCCTCATCGACCGCGACGGACTCGTCTCGCACTGGAGCCGCGGCGCCCGACGGCTGTTCGGCACCACCAAGGAAGAGGCGATCGGCCAGACGGCGGTCGACCTCCTCCCCGTCTCCGGCGCCCTGCCCGACGACGAAGAGGCCAGTCCCTACGACGCGTTCGACGCCTACGACGGACTCGGCCCCGACCTGGAGTCCTCCCTCGACGGCCAACTGTCCTACCCGGCCGCAGGCCGCGCGCGCCTCACTGTGCCCGAGCGGGACCGCGTGGACGTCCTGTGGTGGGCGTACCCGCTGGTCGGCCCCGGCCGGGAGCGGCTGCTCGTGCTCGCCGCCGACGCGGGCGGCCTGCGCCAGGACCTCCCCGAGGCGGACGGCGCCTTCGAGCGCATAGCCCCCGGCTTCGCCCACCACACCGACTTCCCCGGCGCCGACGAACTCGCCCGCAGGCTCCCCGAGATCCTGCCCAGCATGAGCGTCGACGAGAGCGCCCGTATCGTCGCGCAGGTTCTCGAACTGGGCTATCCCGTGCTGGAGTTCAGCCAGAACGAGCGGGTCCCCGTGACCCCGGACTGGGGCGTCGCCCGCCGCGCCGAGCGCAAGGCACGCCGCGAGCGGGCCGCCGTAGCGGTCGCCGAAGGCCTGCCCGTGCCCCAGGAGGTCGCGGACGAGGGCGAGGACCTCGAATACGTCGCCGTACGCGAGCGCCTGGAGTTCCTCAACGAGGTCAGCGGCCGTATCGGCACCTCGCTCGACCTCGCCCAGACCATCATCGAGGTCAGCAAGGCCGTCGTACCCAAGTTCACGGATGTCGCGGGGACGTATCTTCGCGAACAGGTCGTCGCAGGCGAGGGGTTCCCGGACGGCGTGCCGGACACCACCACCATGTGGCACCGGGTCGCCCTGGAGCACACCGACGAACCCGGCCGCTGGGACGACGTCGTGCCGGTCGGCGAGGCCATGCCGTTCCCGGCGCACACCCCGTTCTTCCAGTGCATGACCACCGGCGATCCCGTCCTCGTGCCGCGCATCAGCGAGCAGATGGGGCACATGATCGCCTCGCAGTTCGAGAAGCGCGACATCCGGCCGCTGATCACCGGCCGCTCCATGCTGGTCGTCCCGCTCAAGGCACGCAATGTCGTCCTCGGCTTCATGATCCTGCTGCGCCACCCCGAGCGCGTCGAGTTCAACGACATGGACCGCGTCACCGGCGCCGAACTCGCCGCCCGCGCGGGCCTGGTGCTCGACAACGCGCGCATGTACACCTACCAGGAGTCCGTCGCCGAGACCCTCCAGGACAGCATGCTGCCGCACATCCCGGCACGCATGGCGGGCTGCGACATCGCCACCCGCTATCTGCCCGGCACGCTGCTGGGACGCGTCGGCGGCGACTGGTTCGACTCGGTGAAACTGCCCGGGGCCCGCACCGCCCTCGTCGTCGGCGACGTCATGGGCCACGGGCTCAACTCGGCCGCGATGATGGGCCAGTTGCGCACCGCCGTGCAGACCATGGCCGCCATGGACCTCCCGCCCGCCCAACTCCTGCGCAACCTCGACGACTTGGCACAGCGCCTCGGCGACACCTATCTCGCGACCTGCCTCTACGTCGTCTACGACCCGATCGCGGGCGAACTCCACATCGGCAACGCGGGCCACATCCCGCCGGTGATCGTGCGGGCCCGGGACGGCCGCAGCGAACTGCTCGACCTGCCCACGGGCGCGCCCATCGGCGTCGGAGGGGTGCCCTTCGAGGCGGTGCGTGTGCGCGTGGAGCCCGGCGACCGGCTCGTGATGTGCACCGACGGTCTGGTCGAGGTGCGCGGCGAGGACATCGGCGTAGGACTCGCGACCCTGAGCGAGTCGGCCGCGCATCCGGCCGCGTCCATGGACGACGCCTGCGACACGATCATCAGGTCCCTCAACACGCGCGGTGGCCGCAAGGACGACGTGGCGCTCCTGATGGCCCGCCTCAACGGCATCGAGCCGGACGACGTCGCCGAATGGCGGCTCGTCCTCGACCCGGTCGAGGCGGGCCGGGCCCGCGCGGTGGTCCGCGAACAGCTCCACGAGTGGGGCCTCGCCAAACTCGCCGACACCGCCGCCCTGTTGGCCGACGAACTGGTCACCAACGCCGTACGGCACTCCCACGGCCGCCGGATCGCACTGCGCCTGGTGCGCGGCGACACCCTGCTGTGCGAGGTGGACGACGACGACCCCACCCTGCCGACCCTGCTCGGCGCGGGCCCCGACGCCGAGTACGGACGCGGACTGCACGTGGTCGGCGTACTCGCCCGCGAATGGGGCGCCAGCCGTACCACCGCCGGCAAGACCGTCTGGTTCGAACTCACCCTGCCTCGCCGTTGACGCGCAGGTGGCCGTGGGGGCGCACGGGGCGCACATCGGCGTACACGTGTCGAATGAGCGGTGAAGGAATGCGCCGTGTGCTTGTGAGCGGGACCCGGGCGCGATAGACCGTACTGGCCCGTCACTTACGGCGGAACGGCCTTGCATCCTGGGGAGTTGGGCATGAGTGTGACCAGTCGGTACCGGGACGCCTGGGAAGGTTTCTGGCGCGAGGCGCCCGAGGAACAGGGGGCCGTCTTCTGGGACGCGTCGCCGACGCAGACGGTGGGACTCCATCTAGCCCTGTTCGAACCGAAGTTGCGTGACCCGGGCCTGCAGATGATCGACCTCGGCTGCGGCAACGGCACGCAGACCCGGTTCCTCGCCGACCGGTTCAACCATGTCGTCGGCGCCGACCTGTCAGCCGCGGCCATCGAGCACGCCCGGCGCGCCGACCCGGCGGGGCAGGCTACCTACCGGCTGCTGGACGCGACCGACAAGACCGAGGTCGAGACGCTGCACACCGAACTCGGCGATGCCAACGTCTACATGCGGGGTGTGCTGCACCAGGTGGACCCCGACGACCGGCAGCCGCTGGTGGAGGGGATCGCCACGCTCGTCGGGGAGCGCGGCCATGTCTTCCTCGTCGAACTCGCCGAGGCCGCCCGCCCGATCATCGGCGGTCTGGCCCAGGACCCGGAGGGGCCGCCCGCGAAGCTCGCCCCGATCCTCCGGCACGGCATCGCCCCCGGCGAGGTGGCCGACGGCGAGGTGCCCGAACTCCTCCGCGCGGTCGGCCTCACCATCCTCGCGAGCGGTGAACTCCCCCTGATCACCACCGAGTTCAGGGCCGACGGCGCCCGCATCGAGCTGCCGTCGAAGTGGTACATCGCGGGCCGCGCGACGACGTGAGGCGGCAAGGGGAGGCGGGGCGGCTCACCGCCTCCCCCTGCCTGGATCAACCGAACATGGCCTGCCCCGACCCGTCCTAGCCGAACTGGTGCTTGAGGAACGACCCGGACCACGCCATCAGGTCCGCGGGCACGTAGTACCCCTTCTCGTCGTTGATCGCGTCCCAGTTCTTCGCGACGTCCTCGACGGAGGCGTCGCCGCCCTCGTGCGCGTACCCCTCCGTCGAGGCCAGGAAGACCCGCGCGAAGCGGCCCGCACCGGCCGTGTAGATCTCGCCGCTCACCGGGACGCTCTCGTGCGCGAGATAGGCCACCATCGGCGCCACCGCCGACGACGGCATGTACGGCATGCCCTCCGCGGTCACGGCGGGCTCCTCGTCGGGGCCGCCGCCCATCCGGGTCATCGCGGCCGGCGCGATCAGGTTGACCTTGATGTTGTGCGGCTCGCCCGCCAGCTTCGCGCTGCGCGCCATGCCGACCGTGCCCGCCTTCGCGGCGGCGTAGGACAGGTTGTTGTCCATGCCGAACATGCCGCTGGAGGTGGTGAGCACGACCCGGCCGTAGCCCTGCTCGACGAAGTGCGGCCAGGCGGCCCGCATCGTGTTGAAGGAACCGAGCAGGTGGACGGCCAAGTGCCGTTCCAGGTTGTCGAGTTCGATCTCCGGCAGGCCCGCGTAGCGGATGATCCCGGCGTTGTTGACGAGCACGTCGATCCGGCCGAAGTTCTCGATCGCGGCGCCGATGATGGCCTCGCCGCCCGCGGTCGTGGACACGTCGTGGGTGTCGGCCACCGCCTCGCCGCCCGCCGCGATGATCCCGTCGACGACCTTCTGCGCGGGTCCGGCGTCGGAGCCCTCGCCCTCCATCGACCCGCCCAGGTCGTTGACGACGACCTTCGCCCCGCGCTCCGCCAGCAGACGGGCATAGGCGCGGCCGAGGCCACGGCCCGCGCCGGTGACGACGGCGACGCGTCCTTCGAAGCCGAACTCGCTCATGGGTGACTCCAGTTGTGTGCGGGAAAGCGTGGGTCGCTACCAGGTGACCGGCAGCTCGTGAATGCCGTAGGCGAGCGCGTCGTCCCTGCGGAACCTGAGCTCGTCGAAGCCGACGGCGAGGCGCAGGGTCGGGACGCGGCGGTACAACGTGCCGTAGACGACCTGCAGTTCGATGCGGGCGAGCTGCTGGCCGAGGCACTGGTGGATACCCCAGGCGAAGGCGTGGTGGTGGCGGGCCTCGCGGGTGATGTCGAACTTCTCCGGCTCGGGGAAGGCCGCCGGGTCCCAGTTGCCCGCGGGCAGCGCGACGACGATGCCCTCGCCGGCCTTGATGGTGACGCCCTCGAACTCGATGTCCTCGGCGGCGATCCGCCGCTGGCCGAGGGCCGGGATCGTCAGATAGCGCAGGATCTCCTCGACCGCGTTCGCGACGGCCTTGGGGTCGTCCGTCTCGCGCAGCAGGGCGAGTTGCTCGGGGTTCTGCAGGAGCAGGGCGGTGCCCAGGGTGATCATGCTGGCGCTGGTCTCGTGACCGGCGATCAGCAGGATCATGCACAGCATGACGGCCTCGGGCAGGGTGACCTCGCCCGCCTTGATCCGCCCGGCGAAGTCCGAGATGACGTCGTCGCTCGGCTCCTCCATCCGCTTCTGCAGCAGCCCGGCCAGATAGCCGCCGAGCGCTTCCATGGCCGTCCGGTCCTGCTCGGCGGTCTTGTCGCTGCGGGTCGCCAGCGAGGCGTGCTCCTGGAAGAACTCGTGGTCCTCGTACGGCACTCCGAGCAGCGCGCAGATCATCAGCGAGGGCAGCGGCAGTGCGAGCGCCTCCACCAGGTCGACCGGTTTCGGGCCCGCGAGCATCGTGTCGATCAGCTCGTCGGTGAACCGCTGGATCTCCGGCCGCAGCTTCTCCATCCGGTTGCGCGTGAAGGGAGCCGTCATCATGCGCCGGATGCGCGTGTGGTCGGCGCCGTCGGCGTTGAAGATGGTCAGCGGGTGGTGGGGGGAGTTCTCCGCCATGGCCTGGTTCGGGTGCGGGAACCCGGGCTGCTTGTCGTTCGAGCTGACCCGCGGGTCGGACAGGATCACGCGCTGCGCGGCGTGCCCGGTCACCAGCCACGGGGTGCTGCCGTCCCAGAGCCGGCCCCGGGACACCGGCGCCGTCTCGTTCAGGGCGCGCAGCCCGGCCGGCGGGGCGAACGGGCAGGTACGGTCCCGCGCGCCCGGGTAGTCGAAAAGTTCCGCGTCGGGGGCGACGAGTTCCGTCTCGGCCTCGGACATGGTCATTCCTCCAGGTGAGGGTGGGGGGAGGGGACTGCGGGGGTGAGGGTCATCCCTCGATACGGATCGCCAGCGCGGGGCACACGGCCGCCGCGTTCCGTACGTCGTCGGCCAGTTCGGCCGGCGGGTTCTCGTCCAGCAGGACGACGATGCCGTCCTCGTCCCGTTGGTCGAACACGTCCATCGCGGCGGCGACGCACTGCCCGGCGGCGACGCACTTGTCCTCGTCGACGACAACCTTCATGGCAACTCTCCTGATCGTTCAGTGGGCGGGGGAGGGGACCGAGTCGACGATCTCCTGACGGCGCTGCCTGGCCTGCTTGGGCATGTTCCAGCCGAGGATCCCGGTGACCCGGCCGTCGCTGCGGTAACGGGCGACGAACCGGCGGGCCGCCAACTCGCCGTCCACGACGTCCACTTCGGCATCGGCCGGCAGAAAACCGTGCACCTGGAGCTTGGCGTCGAACTGATCGGTCCAGAAGTACGGCACCGGCTCGTACGGTCGGTCCTCGCCGAGGATCGCGCCGGCGACCGCCATGGCCTGCTCGGTGGCGTTCGTCCGGTTCTCCAGCCGGATCAGCCGGCCGAGCTGCTCGTGGTGCCAGCGGGCCACGTCACCGACGGCGTAGATCCCGGGCGCGGCCCGGCAACGCGAGTCGCACACCACGCCGTTGTCGAGTTCCAGCCCGCTGTCGGCCAGCCATTCCGTCGCCGGACTCGCCCCGATCGCGACCACGACCACATCGGCGGGCAGCACCTCGCCGGTGCTCAACTCGACGCCGGAGACGCGGCCTTGGGCGCCGGTCAGGCCTACGACGCCGTTCCCGAGCCGGAGTCGCACCCCCCGCTCGGTGTGCAGCTCCGCCAGCAGTCCCGACACCAGCGGGCCCACCTGAAGGGCCAGCGGTCCGGTGAGCGGTCCCGCCAGGGTGACGTCCAGGCCCAACGTCCGTGCGGTGGCGGCGATTTCGGAGCCGAGGACCCCTTCGCCCACGACCACCAGACGTGACCCGGCGAGCAGATCGGTGCGCAGGGCGAGCGCGTCGTCGAGGGTGCGCAGCACATGCACACCGGCCAACTCGCCCTGCCCGGGCAGCACTCGGGGCCGTACCCCGGTGGCGACCACGATCGCGTCGGCGCTCAGCTCGCGCCCGGACCCGGTGCGCACGGTCCGGGTCGCCGTGTCCAGACCGACCGCTGGATCGCCGTACACGAACTCGGTGTCCAGGCCGGTCAGCATCTCCTCGGTGCGCAGCGCGGCCCGGCCGGGCTCCCAGGCGCCGGAGAGGACCTGCTTGGAGAGCGGCGGACGGTCGTACGGGGCGTGCGGCTCGGCGCCGAGCACCGTGATCCGGCCCGTGTACCCCTTGCGCCGGAGCGCCTCGACCGTGGTCAGCCCGGAGGCGGAGGCGCCCACCACCAGCACGTGGGCCACGGCCCCGGTGTCGTCCTCGATGCTCATGTGCGGCTCCGTTGCAGCGTCGTTGCGATGTACTTTGCGGGTGCTCACACGAGGTAGCGTCCGCCGTTGGTGCTGAGGGTCTGGCCGGTGACGTAGGACGCTTCCTCGGAGGCGAGGTAGGCCACCGCGTAGGCGACGTCCTCCGGCTGCCCGGCGCGCTTCATCGGCATGGTCGCGGCGACCGCGTCCACGTCGACGGGGCCCTGACGGACCAGGGGGGTGTCGATGAAGCCGGGCGGCACGTGGTTCACGGTGATGCCCTTGTCGATGTACTCGATCGCGAGGGCCCGGGTGAGGCCGATGACACCGCCCTTGGAAGAGGCGTAGTGGGCCATCGAGGGTGCACCGGTCTGCGCGGAGGACGAGGAGATGTTGACGATCCGGCCCCAGCCCGCCTCGATCATGTCGGGCACGATCTGCTTGGTGACCAGGAAGGGGCCCTTGAGATTGATCGCGATCATGCGGTCCCAGGACGCCTCGGAGATGCTGGTGAACGGCTCGTAGGCGGTGATGCCCGCGTTGTTGACGAGGATCGAGATCGGGCCGAGGTCCTCGCGGGTGCGGGCCGCCGCCGCTGCCACCGCGCCGGCCTCGGCCGCGTCGCCGGAGACGGCGATCGCCGTACCGCCCGCCTCCTGGATGGCTGCCGCGGTCTTCTCGGCGCCCTCGGTGTTGAGGTCCCACACCGCGACCGCGGCTCCCCTGGCCGCGAGCACCTTCGCGATCGCCTGGCCGATGCCGCGACCGCCGCCGGTGACGACGGCGACCTTTCCCTGCAGTGACATGTGCGCTCCCTTGAGCTCGTGCGCGGTGCCGGAGAACGGACACCGGTGGTTCGTTCGGCTATTCGCCCAGGGCCTCGCGGGCCGCGGTACGGGCGGCCACGGCCTTGGGGAAGCCGGTGTACCCGGCGGAGTGGTAGATGACCTCGGCCAGCTCGTCCCTGGTCACCCCGTTGGTCAGGGCGACCCGGACATGGGTCTTCAGCTCGGTCTCGGCGCCGAGCGCGATCAGGATGCCGATGGTGACGAGGCTGCGGTCGCGCGGGGCCAGACCCTCGCGGCCCCACAGCGCGCCCCACACCGTGGACAGGCCGATCTCGACGAGATCCTCGCCGAACTTGCCGTCCCGCATGTCGAGCTCACCCTCCGCGGGAACCACCCCGGGCAGCGCGGCACGAAGGGCTTTCAGCCCCGCGACGCGCAGATCGGTGGTTTCCTTGACGTCTTCGGCGCTCATGCGCGACTCCCGGTCCATGCGATTGCATTCGTCCCAAACGAAAGTTAGATCAAACGGTCGGTACAATCAATGCCTGTCGCGGATATGGCTGGTCCGAGCTCTCTCCGTCATCGCCATTGATCGGGCCGAGACCCTCATCTAGTCTCGGTCTGAATATTCGACCGACTGGTCGAACTATCAAACCAGGCTCATGTGGGAGCCGCAGCCCCAGTCACCATGGAGCGCAAATGAGCGAATCTTCGAAGCCGGCGGTCCAGGACCGGGTCGACGTCCTCGTCATCGGGGCCGGCGTCACCGGCATATACCAGCTGTACACCGCCCGCGAGGCGGGCTTCTCGGTGCGGCTCCTCGAAGCGGGCACGGGTGTGGGCGGCACCTGGTACTGGAACCGCTACCCCGAGGCGCGCTTCGACTCCGAGAGCTACACCTACGGCTACCTGTTCTCCAAGGAGCTGTGGGAGGAGTGGGAGTGGTCGGAGCGGTTCGCGGGCCAGCCCGAGATCGAGCGCTACTTCAACCACGTCGTCGACAGGTTCGACCTGCGGCGCGACATCCGCACCGGCGTCAAGGTCACCTCGGCCGTCTTCGACGAGCCCTCCGGCACCTGGACCGTCCGGGGCAGCGACGGCACCGAGGTCAGGGCCCGCTACGTCGTCGCGGCCACCGGCAACCTCTCCGTGCCCTTCATCCCCGGCATCCCCGGCCGTGAGGACTTCCGCGGCGAGCAGCACCACACCTCGCGCTGGCCGAAGACGCCCATCGACTTCACCGGCAAGCGGGTCGCGCAGATCGGCACCGGCTCCAGCGGGGTGCAGATCATCTCCGCGATCGCTGACGACGTAGCACAGTTGACGGTGTATCAGAAGGACGCCGACTGGCTCACCCCGCTCAACAACGCGCCGATCACACCCGAGGAACAGGCCGAGCTCAAGGCCAACTACGAGTCCATCCGCGACACGTTGAACACCTCCCCGAGCGGCTTCCTGCACCAGATCGTCATGCGCTCCGGCCTCGACGACAGCCCCGAGGACCGCCAGGCGTTCTACGAGGAGCGGTGGAACGGCCCGGGCTTCACCAAGCTCACCGAGCACTACATGGACATGCTGTCGAACGAGACCGTCAACGCGGAGTGGTGCGCGTTCATGGCCGACAAGATCCGCAGCATCGTCAAGGACCCCGAGACCGCCGACAAGCTGATCCCCAAGGGGCATGGCTACGGCGGCCGTCGGCCCCCCTTCGGCACCGGCTACTACGAGACGTACAACAAGCCGAACGTCTCCCTCGTCGACATCAACACGACGCCGATCACCCGCATCACCGAGGACGGCATCGAAACCGCCGACGGTGTCGAGGAGTTCGACATCATCATCTGGGCCACCGGCTACGACTTCGGCACCGGCGCCCTCAACAGGCTTGGCGTGCAAGGCCGTCAGGGTCTCCCGCTGAAGGAGTACTGGGCCGACGGCCCGCGCACCTACCTCGGTGTCGCGACGGCCGGCTTCCCCAACTTCTTCTTCCCCGGCGGCCCGCACGGCGCGACCGGCAACAACCCGCGCTACGCCGGCGACCAGGTGGAGATCATCACCGACGCCATCGTCCACGCGCGCGACCACGGCTACGACGTCGTCGAGGTCACCGAGGCCGCCGAGGAGGAGTGGACGGACAGCATGAACAACAGCAAGATGTCCTCCTTCCTGGAGAGCAGCTACTTCTACGGCGGCAACATCCCCGGCAAGCCGGTCAAGCAGCTCCTCAACCCGACGGGCCGGTGGGCGCTCCAGGAGGCGATCAACACCGTCAAGCAGAACGAGTTCCCGACCTTCGTGCTCACCAAGGCCGAGAACCCGGACGCCTGAACGCCCGGACGCCCGTGCCGCCCTGGACGTGGGCGGCACGGGCGTCCGGGTTCCCGCGCGCTACTCCGCGAAGGTCGTGACCCGCTGCTTGAAGAGCCAGGTGCCGTCCTCGCGGCGCAGGACGTCGTCGTAGCGTCCGACCATCTGCACGGTCCAGCCCGCCTCGCCGCGCGCGAAGAACGCCAGGTTGCTGGTGGCCGTCGCCTCGTCCTCGGTGGCGGAGGTGACGACGGTGTTGGCGATCAGGTGCAACTGCGGTGCCTGCGGTGCGAAGCCGCCGAAGCCCTGCCGGATCGCCTCCCGGCCCTCGAACTTGGCCATGCCGACGATCTCGGCGACGCCGTCGGGGGTGTACAGGTCGGCGATGTCGTCGGTGCGTCCGGCGTCCAGGGCTTGGGCGTAGGCCGCGATGGCGGTCTGTACGGCCGCCGTGACGGACGGGTCGATCGAGGTGGTCATCTCACTCCAAGGTCAAAGTCAGGAAGGTCAACTGGCTTGCTGAGGGCGGCTGTTACGCCTGGTACGTCGTCTTCCTGCGGTGCAGCAGCCAGCTGCCGTCCTGGCGGCGCAGGGTGTCGTCGTAGTGCCCGACCACGCCGATCGCCCAGCCCGCCTCGCCGCGCTGGAGGAAGGCCACGTCGCTCAGCGCGCGGGCCTCGTCCTCGCCCGTCGACGTCACGACGGTGTTGGTCACCAGGTGGAGCTGCGGCTTGACCGGCTCCCAGCCCTTGAAGGCCGCGTGGATCGCGTCGCGCCCCTCGACCGGGTCCATGCCCGGTATCTCCAGGACGGCGTCGGGCGTGTACAGCGCGACGATCTCGTCGGTGCGGCCGGCGTCCTGGGCCTGAGTGTGCGCGCCGAGTACGGCCCGTACGCCCGCCACGACCCACGCCTGTGTGGATTCGCTCATTCTTCGCTCCAAGGTCAGGGTGTTTCGACCACTCAGTCTATTGATGAGTCGAAGATAAAGGGAGGGGGGTGCGCCGGATTCGTTGACCGATCGGTACAATCACAAATAACATGCGTGCGGCTGGTCAACGGGGACTGTCGCCGAAGGAGGCGTGATCATGACGAAGCGTTGGAAGCAGCGTCCGCCGGGCTCGACGTGGGGCGATTGGGGCGAGGACGACGAACTGGGCCGTATCAACCTGCTCACCCCCGAGAAGGTGCTCCAGGGGGTCCGCGAGGTCGAGCACGGGATCAGCTTCAGCCTGAGCCTGCCGCTCGACTATCCGGGCGGGAGCGAGCTGAACCAGCGGCGCTACCCTCCGATCCTGCGGCCCACCGAGGACCTGGAACACAAGCAGGACGTCTTCTACAACATCAAGGCGCGCGAGCACTTCTCGCCGCACCTCAGGGACGTCTGGTCCGACGACGTGGTGACCCTCTGGCTCCAGTACTCGACGCAGTGGGACGCGCTCGCGCACCAGGGCCAGGAGTTCGACGCCGACGGTGACGGCGTCGAGGAGGCGGTCTACTACAACGGCTACCGCGCCGACACCGACATCGTCGGACCGCAGGAGGACGCCAAGGGCGACGGCAGCGGCACCCTCGGCTTCGCCCGCCACCTCGGCCTCGAGCACATGGCCGAGCACGGGGTCCAGGGTCGGGGCGTCCTGGTCGACCTCGCCCACCACCTGGGCAACACCTGGCAGCCGGTCAACCTGAAGACCCTTCAGGAGATCATGGCGGCGGACAACATCGTCGTCGAACCCGGCGACATGCTCCTCCTGCACACCGGCTTCGACACCGCGGTCCTCGGCTGGGGCAAGAACCCGGACCCCGTGGGCATCCACACCACGGCCTCCTACCTCGACGCGTTCGACCCGGCGCTGCTGGAGTGGATCGCCGACTCGCAGATCTCGGCGCTGGTCTCGGACAACTACGCCGTCGAGGGCGTGGGCGTCGGTCCCGAGGACAACACCCCGCACTCGCTGCTCCCGATCCACAACCTCTGCCTCTTCAAACTGGGCGTCCCGCTCGGCGAGTTGTGGTACCTGGAGAAGCTGGCGGCCTGGCTCCGCGAGCACGACCGCAGCCGCTTCCTCCTCAGCGCGCCCCCGCTCAACCTGCCCGGCACGCAGGGCAGTCCGCTGACACCGGTCGCGACCGTCTGACAGCGGCTGCGCCACGACGGGAAGGGCCCCCAGAGATTCTGGGGGCCCTTCCCGTCGTAGCACCGCTCGGATCTCGGATCAGACCGCGGCGATCCGGCGGACCGTGTCCGCGATCGTGTCCCGCGAGGGCAGCCAGACGTGTTCCAACGAGGGTGCGTACGGCGCCGGGACGGACGGTGGGGCCACGCGCGTGACCGGGGCGTCCAGGTGCCAGAAGCCCTCGTCGACGGCCATCGCGGAGAGTTCCGCGCCGACGCCGAAGTCCCGTACCGCCTCGTGCGCGATGACCAGGCGGTTGGTCTTGGCGAGGGAGGCGAGGACGGTCTCGCGGTCCAGCGGGGCGATGGTGCGCAGGTCGATCACCTCGACGCTGATGCCCTCGCCCGCGAGCAACTCGGCGGCAGCCAGGGCGTCTTGGACCATCCGCGACCAGGAGACCAGGGTGATGTCGGTGCCCTCGCGGATCACCTTCGCCTTGCCCAGCGGGATCAGATGGTCGGCCGGGGGCTTGGGGCCCTTGAGGCCGTACTGGAGACGGTTCTCGACGAAGACCACCGGGTTGGGGTCCTGGATCGCGGCGCGCAACAGGCCATAGGTGTCAGCGGGGTTGGACGGCATGACCACCGTCAGGCCGGGGATGTGCGCGAGCAGCGCCTCCAGGCTCTGCGAGTGCTGGCTGCCCGAGGAGCGCCCGGCGCCGAACTGGGTGCGGACGACCAGCGGCATGGAGGCCCGGCCGCCGGTCATGAAGCGGAGTTTGGCGGCCTGGTTGAGGAGCATGTCGAGGCAGACGCCGATGAAGTCCATGTACATGATCTCGACCACCGGCTTCATGCCGGCCATGGCCGCTCCCACCGCCGTACCGACGATGGCGCTCTCGCTGATCGGCGTGTCCCGCACCCGGCCGGGGAAGGCCTGGGCGAGTCCGCGGGTGAGTCCGAAGACGTTGCCGCCCGCGCCGACGTCGATGCCGGCGACGAACACCGTTGGATCGGCGGTCAGTTCATGCTCCAGGGCCAGTCGTACGGCGTCCATGGACCGGAAGATCTCGGCGTCGGCCGGGAGCGGCGTGGGCTCGGGGATCGGGAGGCGGGGGGCCGAGACGTAGTCGTGCAGGGTCTCGGGGGCGGGCTCCGGCAGGCTCCTCGCCCAGTCGATCGCCGCCTCGATCTCCTTGTCGATCTCCTCGTCCACGGCGTCCGCCGCCGCCGCGTCCAACTGGCGGCGGGCGATCAGCAGTGGGTCGCGCTCCTTGGCGGCGGCGACCTCCTCGGCGGGGCGGTAGCGCTCGGGGTCGCCCTCGTAGTGGCCGTGCCAGCGGTAGGTCTCGGCTTCGAGCAGGACCGGACCGGCACCCGCGCGCAGCCGCGCGACCAGCCCGGTCATGGTCTGCGCCACCGCCAACACGTCGTTGCCGTCGACGTGTTGGTACTCGATGCCGTATCCGGCGGCGCGCGCGGAGAGCGGGGCGCGGTGCTGTTCGGACTCGGGGGAGAACTCGGAGTAGTGGTTGTTCTCACACAGGAAGACCACCGGCAGATCCCATACGGCGGCCAGGTTCACGGCCTCGTGGAACATGCCCTGGGCCACCGCCCCGTCCCCGAAGAACGCCACCACCACGTCACCGGCCGCCCGCAGTTTCGCGGCGGTGGCGACCCCGGCGGCGATCGGGAGGCCCGCGCCGACGATGCCGTTCGCGCCGTAGATCCCGAGACCGGGGTCCGCGATGTGCATCGAGCCGCCGCGGCCGTGGCAGGTGCCCGCGTCCTTGCCCATCAGCTCGGCCATCATCGACGCCGAGTCCAGGCCCTTCGCCAGGACGTGGCCGTGGCCGCGGTGCGTGGAGGTGATGCCGTCGCGCGCGCCCAGCGGCCAGCAGGCGCCGACGGCGCTCGCCTCCTGGCCGATCGACAGATGCAGGAAGCCCGGGATCTCCGTCGCCTTGTAGAGGTCCGACGCCCGCTCCTCGAAGCGCCGGATGCGCCGCATCCGCCGGTACATCTCCAGGAGCTGGTCCGTCCGTGCGGTGCCGGTGGCGGTTCCGATGTGGTGCGATGCCTGAGTCATACGGTCCTCGCTTTAATGTACCGTTTGGTCTAGCAAACTAGAGCGACGTCCCCGGGGCCGCTTCCCCCAGGCGTGCCGCAGCGCGGCGCCTGTGCGGGCCCGGGACAGCACGCACGTCGTCACAGCCAGGGGAGAGAAGACATGCCACGACCGCCGGGTCATGGGCCGGGCTTCGAAGTCAGACGCCAGAAGATCATCGACACCGCGGCGTCCCTGTTCGCGCAACAGGGCTACGCGGCGACCTCCATCAACGACCTGGGCCGCGCGGTCGGGCTCGCCAAGGGTGCCCTGTACTACTACATCGGCTCCAAGGAGAACCTGCTCATCGAGATCCAGTCGCGGGTGCTCGGCCCGCTGCTGGCGCGTGCCAAGGAGATCGCGGCCCTCGACGAGGTGCCGCTGCTGCGGCTGCGGCTGCTGTCCGAGTCGCTGCTGACGATCATCTTCCGCCGGCTCGACCACATCTGGGTCTACGAGCACGACTACCGCAGCCTCAGCGGCAAGGAGCTGGAGATCGTGCTGCGGCAGCGCGCCGACTTCGAGCACCTGATCACCGGGCTGCTCACCGAGGCCGTCGAGGAGGGGACCTTCCGCGCGGTCGAACCGCACCTGGCCACCCTCCAGTTCCTCAACCTGCACAACCACACCTACCAGTGGGTGCGGCCCGGCGGCAGTTGGGACGCCGCGTTCCTGTCCGGCGAGTACTGCTCGACCCTGTTCCGCGGTTTCGCCGCCGACGTCGGCGAACTGCCCGATGTCGAGACGCTGGCCGCCGAGTTCAAGCGGGCCCGGCCCGAACTGCCCCTCGATCCCGAGGCGTTGTGGGAAGCGGTCTCCGTCGCGAGCTGACCGGACCCGCGGTGTGCTACGGCGCACCGCGGATCCCGCCCGGTCACGCGCCCTTGACCAGGGCCCTGGCGATGACATTGCGCTGGATCTCGTTGGTGCCCTCGCCGATCTCCAGGATCTTGGCGTCGGCGTAGAAACGGGAGATCTCCGACTCGCGTACGTACCCGTAGCCGCCGTGGATCTGAACTGCCTGCGAGGCGGCCCGGTTGGCGACCTCGGAGGCGTACAGCTTGGCCATCGCGGCCTCCGTGCTGTGCGGGCGTCCCTGGTCGGCGAGCCACGCGGCGCGGTAGACCATCCAGCGGGCCGCCTGGTACTCCGTACCCATGTCGGCGATCTTGTGTGCGACCGCCTGGAAGTCGGAGAGCGGACGCCCGAACTGGTGCCGTTCCTTGGCGTGTTTGACCGAGAGGGCCAGTGCCGCCTTGGCCAGCGAGAGACCCAGCGCCGCCACACTGATCCGGCCGCCGTCGAGCACGGACAGGAACTGCCGCAGCCCGTTGCCCTCCTCGCCGATCAGATGGTCGTCGGAGACCCAGCAGTCGGTGAACACCAACTCCCTTGTGTCCATGGCGTGCCAGCCCAGCTTCTTCAGCTTCGCGCCGACCGTGTAACCGGGCGTGCCCGTCGGCACGTAGAAGGTCGCGTACCCCTTGCGGCCGTCCGCGCCCTTGCCGGTCGTGGCCAGCAGGGTGACGCCCTGGCTGATGTCGGTGCCCGCGTTGGTGATGAACATCTTCGTGCCGTTGATCACCCAACCCCCGTCCGCCCGGCGGGCGGTGGTCGCGATACCGGCCGCGTCCGAGCCGGCGTCCGGCTCGGTCAGCCCGAACGCGCCGATCGCCTCGCCCTTCGCCAGCGGGGTCAGCCAGCGCCGCTTCTGCTCCTCGGTGCCGTACGCGAGCAACGGCAGCGTGCCGATGGTCGAGTGCGCGTTCCACGAGGAGGCCACCGACTGGTCGGCGGCGCCGAGTTCCTCCATCACCGCGACATAGGTGACCGTGTCCGAGCCCGCCCCGCCGTACTCCTCCGGCACGAGCATGCCCATCAGGCCGAGTTCGCCCAGCTTGGTGAAGATCTTGGTGGGGAAGATCTCGTTCTCGGACCACTCGGCCGCGTGGGGCGTGATCTCGTTGGCCGCGAACTCGCGGACCATGTCCTGGAGAGCGAGGGTCTCCTCGGGCAGGTCGAAGTCCATGTCACAGTCCCTTCGGGGTCAGCAGCACCTTCAGGTGCTTGGCCCGGTCGGCGGCCAGGTCCTCGAAGACACCGGCTCCTCCCGAGAGCGGAAAACGGCCGGTGATCAGGGCGGAGGCATCCAGACGTCCGGTGCTCATCAGGTCGATCACGCGCGGGATGTCGAAGTTGTAGCCGAGCGTGCCGACCACCGACCGCTCGTAGAACACGAGTTGGCCCATGTCGAACTCGACGCTGCCGTGCCCGACCCCGGCCAGCACAACCCGTCCGCCGCGCCGCACGATCGACACGGCCTGGCCCGCGAGCGCGGGCACGCCGGTCGCGTCGATGACGACGTCCGGGCCGATCCGCCCGGTCCGCACGAACACCTCGCGCCGTACGTCGGTCTCGCGCGGGTCGAAGGCCTCGGTGACGCCGATGCCGAGCAGCATCTCGCGCCGCCCGGCGAGGGGTTCGCTCACGAACAGGCCTGCGGCGCCCGCGATTTGGGCCGCCAGCACCACGGCTACGCCGATCGGGCCGCCGCCGACGACCAGTACGTTGTCGCCCGGCTTGACCCCGGCGCGGGTCACGGCGTGCAGGCCTACCGCCAACGGCTCTGCCACGGCGGCCAGTTCGTCGCTGACGTTGTCCGGGAGGCGGGTCAGGCCGGCGAGGGGGACGGTGACGCGTTCCGCGAAGCCGCCGGGGGAGGCGAGGCCGACCGAGCCGCTCTTGGGGCAGATGTGGTACTCGCCGCGCGTGCACCAGAAGCAGGTGCCGCAGCGCCAGACGGGGTCCGCGGTGACGCGGTCGCCGACCTTGACGCCGGGCAGGTCTGCGCCCAACGCGACTACTGTGCCGCTGAGTTCGTGACCGAGGGCGAGGGGTGGCTTGGTGCCGGTGAGGGGGTGGGGGCCCTCTCGGATCATGTGGGGGCCTTCTAGGTACTCGTGCAGGTCTGTGCCGCATACGCCGCACCACGACACTTCTACGACGGCTTCGTGCGGGGCGGGGTCGGGTGGCTCGGGTACTTCTTCGAGACGTAGGTCTTGTGCACCGTGCCAGACGAGTGCCTCCATGTTTTCCGCCCCTTTCGTGTTGAGTCTTGTCTGCGGGCCCGGTGGGGGCTGGTCGCGCAGTTCCCCGCGCCCCTAGGTGGGGTTGCTGAACCTTGCTTTGCCAGGACCGGTGTTCAGGAATGAGTTGAGGCCCGTCGCGGCGTCCTGGGTCGCGAACACCCCCGTGAACAGGGCGCGTTCAAGGGCCAGCCCCGCCGCCATGCTCGCGTCCGTGCCGTGGTCCACTGCCTCTTTGATCGCCTCCAGGGCGGCCGGTGGACCCTCGGCGAGTTGGCGGGCGTAGGCAAGGGCGGCTTGCAGGGCGGTGCCGGTGGGGACCACCTCGTCGACCAGGCCCAGCCGCAGCGCCTCCTCCGCCTTCACCCTGCGGCCGGTCATCAGGAGGTTCTTCGCGCGGGACGGGCCGATCAGCCGGGCGAGGCGTTGGGTGCCGCCCGAGCCCGGCATGATCCCGAGCTGGACCTCCGGCTGTGCGAAGACCGCGTCCTCGGCGGCCACCCGGTAGTCGGCGGCGAGGGCCAGTTCCATGCCGCCGCCCAGGGCGTAGCCGGTGACCGCCGCGATCACCGGCATCGGCAGGCGGGCGACCTCGTCGAAGGTGCGCTGGAGGGCGCGGTTCCAGCCGCGTATCTCCTCCGGGTCCATCGCGGCCAGGGCCTTGATGTCGGCGCCCGCGGCGAAGAGCCGTTCGCCGCCGTGGACGACCACGGCCCGTACGGCGGGGGAGTCGGCCAGCTCGCGTACGCGGGCGGACAGCTCCTCTCTCTGCAGGGAGTCGAAGGCGTTCATCGGCGGGTTGTCGAGGCGGAGCGTGACGACCGGTCCGTCGGTGTCCAGCCGGATGCGTGGCACGTGGAACCCTCCTCGTCGGCTGAAGCGGCGGCACGTGCGCTCGGGTGGTTGTCGATGCGCACGTGCCGTCGTAAAGTGCGGCTCATAGGTTTTATAGACCAAGGGGTACACTAAATTATGTGAGTGGGCAACCGACCGGTCGGGATCCGGTTTGCCCCATGAGCCGTGGTCGAGCCGTGTTCAGCGCCGAACACCACAGAGCGAGAGTGAGCCGTGCACAATTTCGCGAGCATCCTCGATTACCACCTGGCGCAGCGGCCCGAGGCCGTCGCCGTCGTCCAGGACGAGCGTTCTCTGACCGTCCGTCAACTGCACGAGCGGGTCAACCAGTTGGCGGCCGGCCTGGCGGAGCTCGGCGTCGGGCGCGGCGATGTCGTAGGTCTGCTGCTCTACAACCAGCCGGAGTTCCTGGAGCTGGTGTACGCCAGCAACCGGCTCGGCGCGGTCTTCCTGCCGCTCAACTACCGCCTCTCCGAAGAGGAATGGCAGTACATCCTGGGGCACGCCCAGGCCAAGGTGATCGTCACCGAGCCGGAGTTCGTCCGGGCGGTGGAGCGCAGTGCCGGGTGTCTGACCGATCTGGAGCACCGGGTGCTGATCGGCGGGGGCGAGCTGCCCGAGGAGCCGTGGACCGACTACGAGGAGTTGCTGGCCCGGCACAAGGGGGAGCGGGTGGAGCCCGTGGACGTCGAACTCGACGATCTTCAGCGGCTCATGTACACCTCCGGCACCACCTCACGGCCCAAGGGCGTCCGCATCACCTACGGAAACCTTGAGGCCAAGAACCTCGCCCACATCGTCCACTTCGGTCTCACGGCGGCGGACACCACTCTGGTGTGCGGCCCGCTCTACCACGTGGGCGGTCTGGACATGCCGGCCCTCGGGGTCCTCCACGCGGGCGGGAGTGTCGTGCTCCAGCGGAAGTTCGATCCGCAGGGCGTGCTGGACGCGATCGAGAAGCACCGGGTCACCAACGTGTGGCTGGCGCCCGCCATGGTCAACGCGGTTCTTGAGGTCCCGGGCCGGGAGGAGTACGACACCAGCTCGGTGCGCTTCATCCTCGGTGGCGGCGAGAAGACTCCCGAGCCGGTGCTGCGGCGCATCATGACCGCGTTCCCCAACGCCTGGTTCGCCGACGCCTACGGCCTGACCGAGACCGTCTCCGGCGACACCTTCCTCGACCGGGCGCATGCGCTGTCGAAGCTGGGCTCGGTCGGGCGTCCCGTGCCGCAGACGCGCGTGCGGATCGTCGACGACACGGGCGTCGAGGTTCCGGCCGGCGAGCTCGGCGAGATCACGCTGCGCGGGCCGAAGGTCTTCGCCGGGTACTGGCGGGACGAGAAGGCCACGGCGGCTGCGCTCCGGGACGGTTGGTTCCACACCGGTGACATCGGGCACGTCGACGAGGACGGCTTCCTCTATATCGACGACCGGAAGAAGGACATGATCGTCTCGGGCGGCGAGAACATCGCCACGCCCGAGGTGGAGCGCGTGCTGTACGAGCACCCGGCCGTTCTGGAGGCCGCCGTGGTCGGGCTCGACCATCCCCGGTGGGGTGAAGTGCCGCGCGCCTTCGTGGTGTTCAGGCCGGGCGAGGGCGCCGGCGCGGAGGAGCTGCGGGAGTTCTGCCGGGCCCGGCTCGCGAAGTTCAAGGTGCCGGCCCGCTTCGACATCGTCGACGAGTTGCCCCGTACCCCGTCCGGCAAGGTCCTCAAGCGGACCCTGCGCGACATCCCGACGGAGGGCTGAGCCATGACGGAAGCGAACGACGTGAATGGCGTGAACGACGTGAACGCCCAACTCCGCCTCGACGGGCGGACGGTGTGGGTGACGGGCGCGGGGAAGGGCCTGGGCCGGGCGATCACTGTCGCCCTGTCCCAGGCGGGTGCCACCGTGGCGGCAACGGCCCGTACCGCGGCGGACCTCGAGAGTCTGGAGGCCGAACTCGCCGCGCACGGCGGCAAGGTGCTGGCGCTGCCCGGCTCGGTCGCCGACTCCGCCGTCGTACGGACCATCGTCGAGCGCATCACCGACGGCACCGGCCGTCTCGACGCGGTCGTCAACTGCGCAGGTACGAGTCCCCACTTCACCCGCAGCGAGCGGGTCACCGACGAGGACTGGCAGCAGGTCCTCGACGTCAATCTCCAGGGCACCTTCTACTGCTGCCGCGAGGCCGGCAAGGTGATGCTGGAGCAGCGTTCGGGCTCGATCGTCAACGTCTCCTCGGTGCACGCCCGAACCGGCTTCGAGCGGATCGCCGCCTACGCGGCCAGCAAAGGCGGGGTCGAGGCGCTGACCAAGGCCCTCGCCGTCGAGTGGGCCGACCGCGGGGTGCGGGTCAACGCCCTCGCGCCCGGCTACTTCCACACCGACCTCAGCTCCGGCCTGCTGGCCAGCCGCTGGGGCCAACGCATCGTCGACAGCACGCCGTTGGGCCGCGTCGGCGAGGTGGAGGAGCTCGGCGGCGCCGCCGTCTTCCTCGCCTCGGACGCCTCGCGCTTCGTCACCGGGACGACGCTCACGGTGGACGGCGGGTGGACCGCGCGGTAGGGGGCGGATCGACCGAGCGGTAGCGGGCGGGTGGGCCGCACAGTAGATGGCCGGTTCGCCTGCGGTGGCTGGGGCTTCAGGTGGGGAAGGAGGCGCTCGCCCGTGCGCCGTTCTGTCCGTGAAGTGGCTTGAAGAAGCACGGCCGCCCCGGCATCGTGCAGTTGGGGGACGCGGTCCGAATCGTTGGCGGTAGTGCGACTTCGTGGCCTGAACTCTTCCGTTGACGCGGTGCTCAAGGGGGAGGGATCCGCATGCCGGGACGGATGCCGGAAACGGTGTTTCTGGGCCGTGAGGACGAACTCGCGAGGATGGCCGCCCGGCTGCGTCGCGCCGGGCACAGCGAACCCCAGGTCGTGGTTGTCGACGGACCCGCGGGGATCGGCAAGACCTCGCTGGTGCGCCGGTTCCTGACGGATCTGGGTGCGGCCCACCGGGTGCTGCGGGCCAGCGGTTCGGAGGGCGAGGCGGATCTGCCGTACGGCGTGCTGGCCCAGCTGGTGGCGGGCCTCGCCGACGAACCGGACGCTCCCCTGCGGGACTTGAACGGCTGCGGGCGGGCCGGCTCCGCACTGCCGGATCCGATCGGCGTCGGCTCCGCGCTGATCGACGCCCTCGGCCGGGCCCAGGACCGGTCCCCGGTCGTCCTGGTGATCGACGACATGAACTGGGCCGACACACCCTCGCTGCACGCACTCACCTTCGTCCTGCGGAGGCTGCGCGTGGACCGGGTGCTGACCTTGCTGGCGGCCCGCGACACCGTAGACCCGCGACTGCCCGCGGGACTGCGCCGGGTCCTGGCCGAGGACGGCACCCTCAGGCTGACCCTTGACGGACTCAGCGTCGACGAACTGGCCGAACTCGGCCGCGAGTTGGGCGCCGCCCCACTGTCGCGGCGGGCCGCCACCCGGCTGCAGGCGCACACCCACGGCAATCCGCTGCACACCCGCGCCCTGCTCGACCAGGTCCCCCGTGACGTCCTCGCCGCGAGCGACGCCGCACTGCCGGCCCCGCGCAGCTACGCACGCCTCGTCAACGACGGACTCGCCGCATGCACCGTCCCCGCCCAGCGACTCGTGGCCGCGGCCAGCGTGCTCGGTATGTCCAGCCCGCTCCACAAGGCCGCGCGGGTCGGGGAGGTGACCACCCCGCTGGACGCCCTGGAGGAGGCGGTGGCCGCGGGACTGCTGGCCGAGGAACCCGCCGTCGACCTGCCCCGGGCGACCTTCGCCCACCCGCTGCAACGGGCCGCCGTCTACCAGGGGTTGGGGCCGCGCCGACGCTCGCATCTGCACGAGGCGGCGGCCCGGCTCGCGGACGAACCCGCCGAGGTGCTCCGCCACCGGGCCCGCGCCGCCGTCCAGCCCGACGCCGGCCTCGCGGACGAACTGGCCGCGTACGCCGCCCGGCAGGCCGACGAGGGCGCCTGGTCGGCGGCTGCCGCCTACCTCATGTCGGGTGCCCGGCTGACCGCCGACCGCACCCGCGCCGAGGAACGCACCGTCCAGGCGGTGGAGTACCTGCTGCTCGCGGGAGACGTCGGCCAGGCTGTCGAACTCACCGACACCGTACGGGGGTTGCCGCGGACCGCGCAGCAGCAGTACGTGCTCGGACGCCTCGCCCTGGAGTCCGGCCGCCAGGACGAAGCCCGCCGGGAACTGACCGCCGCCTGGCGCAGCCGGAGCGCCGACACCGAGCCGGGGACCGTCCGGTGCGTCGCCGAACAGATGGCATGGCTGTGCCTCATCCAGAGCGACGCGCACGGCGCGGTCAGCTGGGCCCGCCGGGGACTCGACACCGGACCCGGCGACCGGGCCTCGCTCCTGCGCGACGAACTCACTCTCGCGCTGGCGCTGACCGGGCGGTTCGACGAAGGGCTCAAAGCCGTCGCGGACCTGCCCGAACACGGCCCCTACTCGGGCGCCAAGGAACTCGACGGACTGTTCGCGCGCGGTGCGCTGCGCATGTGGAACGGGGAGTACGACGCCGCCTGCCGCGACCTGAGCGAGTCCTGCGCCGCGCACCGCAAGGGCGGTCTGCCGTCGGTGGTCGCGCCCTCCCTGGGCTATCTCGCCGACGCCGAGTACCGCGCCGGACGCTGGGACGAGGCCATCGCCCACAGCACCCAGGCCGTGTCCCTGGCCGAGGACACCGACCACATGTCGATGCTGGCCCTGGCCCACGCGGTCGCCGCGTACCCGCTCGCGGGCCGCGGCGACTTCCCCGCCGCACGCGAGCACGTCCGGTGCGCCATCGACTACGCGAACCGGCTCGCCGACGCCAACGACCTGGCGTACGCGATGAGCGCACTGGCCCTGCTGCGGGCCGCCGAGAGCGACCACGCGGGCGTGGTCGAGGCGCTGAGTCCGCTGCTCGGCCCGGAACTGGCCTACCGCGACGCCATCGACGAACCCGGGGTCTTCCCCTGGCGCCATCTCCTGGTCGAGGGCCTGCTCCGCACGGGCCGCCCGCGCGAGGCGGAGGCGGTGCTCGTGCCGTACGAGAGTCTGGCCGAGGCCCGTGGCCGCTGGCCCGACATGGCCGCCGCCGCCCGCTGCCGCGGCATGGTCGAAGGGGCCCGCGGCGACACCGACGCCGCCGAGCGGGCCTTCCGGGCCGGACTGCGCCACTGCGGACAGGACACCACCTGCTGGGAGCGGGCACTGCTGCACCTCGCCTACGGCGCGTTCCTGCGCCGCGGCTCCAAACGCGGTGCCGCCGCCGTCGAACTCGACGTGGCCTGGGCCGCGTTCACCCGGCTGGACGCGGTGCCCTTCCTGGAGCAGTGCCGGACGGAACTCGCCGCCTGCGGACGCACCTCGGCCCGCCCCCGCACCGCCTCGCACTCGGTGCTCACCCCGCAGGAACTCACCGTGGGCAGTCTCGCCGCTCAGGGCCTGAGCAACCGGCAGATCGCCCGTGAGCTGGCCCTCAGCATCAAGACCATCGAGTACCACCTCGGCCACATCTACGCGAAGCTCGGCCTCACCTCACGCGTGGGCCTCGTCGCCGCCCTGGCACCCTCACCCTGAGGGCCCGCCGGCCCGGGGTACTCCCCGGGCCGGCCCAGGACGATGCCCCCGTGTCTACGGCTCGATCAGGAACAGGTCGCTGGTCTCGAAGTCGGCGTCGAAGTTCCGCAGGCCGACGAGGAGGTAGGCGTACACCTGACACAGGTGCCCGGCGCGCCCCTTCAGCGCGGCCGGCTCCACGTGGTACTGGAATTTCTGGTCCTCCTGAGGCCAGTTGGCGTCCATGAAGGAGCCCTTCGTGGGGCCCGCCGCCTTGAAGGGAATGTTGTTGTTCGCGGTGATGTCACGCACGATGATCTCCGCCTGGTACTTGCCGCCGAGCCCCAGGAGCGTGGATCCGCACTCCGCCTCCAGCACGATCTCGATCTCCCCGGAAGCCTCGAACGTCACGTCCGCGATGGTGCTCTTCGGCCGTCGGGTGAACACCCGCACCAGCTCGACATCGTTCGGTCCCATGGTCGTCTCCCTTGCGTTCCCCGAAGACGGCGAGCGGCTCGTGGATGGAGCGGCTTCGACCGTCACCTGCACGCGGACTCTAGGAACGGCGCCCGGGTCCACGCCCCAGAGGCGAGGTCGGGGATAACCCTGGCGTGGGGACACCAGGGGGTGCGGCGCTTCCTGGTGGGCCGCATCGTCGACGCGTAACGTGACGCAGCATGAAGATCCTGATCAGCGCCGACATGGAGGGTGCCACCGGCGTCACCTGGCCCGCCGACGTGTTGCCGGGGACACCCCAGTGGGAGCGGTGCCGTTCGCTGTTCACCTCGGACGTGAACGCCGCCGTCCTCGGCTTCTACGACGGCGGCGCCGACGAGGTGCTCGTCAACGAGGCGCACTGGACGATGCGCAACCTGCTGCTGGAGCGACTCGACGAGCGCACCGAGATGCTCACCGGACGCCACAAGTCGCTGTCCATGGTGGAGGGCGTGCAGCACGGCGACGTCGACGGCATCGCGTTCGTCGGCTATCACGCGGGCGCCGGCATGGAGGGCGTCCTCGCCCACACCTACCTCGCGAACTCGATCACCGGGGTGTGGCTGAACGACGTCCGCGCGAGCGAGGGACTGCTCAACGCGCATGTCGTCGCCGAGTACGGGGTACCGGTGATCCTGGTCACGGGTGACGACGTGGCCTGCGAGGACGCCCTCGGGTACGCGCCCGGGGCGCTGAAGGTCGCCGTCAAGGACCATGTGTCGCGGTACGCGGCCGTGTGCCGGACACCGGCCAGGACGGCCGCCGACATCCGTGCGGCGGCGAAGGAGGCGGCGACGCTGGCGGTCCGTCAGGAACCGGTGCGGGGAGGGCCGTTCACCGTCGCCCTCGAATTCGACGCCGAACATCTCGCGATGGCAGCGACCGTCGTACCGGGTGTCGGCCGGGTCGGGGAGCGGAAGGTCGCCTACACCAGCGACACCATGTACGAGGGGATCCGAACCTTCAAGGCGGTCACCACGATCGTCTCGGCCGCGGTGGAGGAGCAGTATGGCTGACATCGACGCGCGGGCACTGGACGAGGTCGTCACCTTCACCTCGGACCTCATCCGCATCGACACGACCAACCGGGGCGGCGGCGACTGCCGGGAGCGCCCGGCCGCCGAGTACGCCGCCGAGCGACTGGCCGGCGCCGGCCTCGAACCCACCCTCCTGGAACGCACCGAGGGCCGCACCAACGTCGTCGCCCGCATCGAGGGCACCGACCCCTCGGCGGACGCGCTGCTCGTCCACGGTCACCTCGACGTCGTACCGGCGCAGGCCGAGGACTGGACCGTGCACCCCTTCTCCGGCGAGATCCGCGACGGCGTCGTGTGGGGGCGCGGCGCCGTCGACATGAAGAACATGGACGCGATGATCCTCGCCGTCGTCCGCGCCTGGGCCAGACAGGGCGTACGGCCGCGCCGCGATCTCGTCATCGCGTTCACCGCCGACGAGGAGGCCAGCGCCGAGGACGGCTCCGGATTCCTCGCCGACCAGCACCCCGGGCTCTTCGAGGGCTGCACCGAAGGCATCGGCGAATCGGGGGCGTTCACCTTCCACGACGGCGGCGGCCGGGAGATCTACCCCATCGCCGCCGGCGAACGCGGCACCGCCTGGCTGAAGTTGACCGCGCACGGCCGGGCCGGCCACGGCTCCAAGGTCAACCACGAGAACGCGGTGACCCGCCTGGCCGCCGCGATCACCCGCATCGGCGAACACGAATGGCCGCTGCGGCTCACCCCGACCGTCCGCGCGGCCCTCACCGAACTCGCCGCCCTGTACGGCGTCGACCCCGACCTCGGCGACGTGGACGGGCTCCTCGCCAAGCTCGGTCCGGCGGCGAAACTCGTCGAGCCCGTCGTCCGCAACAGCGCCAACCCGACCATGCTGAACGCCGGTTACAAGGTCAACGTGATCCCGGGCGAGGCCGTGGCCCATGTCGACGGACGCTATCTGCCGGGCGGCGAGGACGAGTTCCGCACCACCCTGGACCGGCTCACCGGACCCGACGTCGACTGGGAGTTCCACCACCGCGAGGTCGCCCTCCAGGCCCCGGTCGACTCACCGACGTACGCCCGAATGCGGGCCGCCGTCGAGGAGTTCGCGCCCGAGGGGCATGTGGTGCCGTACTGCATGTCCGGCGGCACCGACGCCAAACAGTTCTCACGCCTCGGCATCACCGGCTACGGCTTCGCACCGCTGAAGCTCCCCGAGGGCTTCGACTACCAGGCACTGTTCCACGGAGTCGACGAACGGGTCCCCGTCGAGGCACTGCACTTCGGTGTCCGCGTCCTGGACCGCTTCCTGAGGACGGCTTAGCAAGTGGGGGAGAACATGCGGACGTTGGCGTACGGCTCGTGGCCCTCGCCCATCGACGCGGCGCTCGCCGCCGCCCACGACGGACATCCCGAGTGGGTCGGGTTCGTCGGCGACGAGGTCTGGTGGACCGAACCACGGCCCGTCGAGGCCGGCCGCCGCACCCTGGTGCGCCGACGCGCGGACGGCTCCGAGGAGTCGGTGCTCCCCGCGCCCTGGAACATCCGCAGCAGGGTCATCGAGTACGGCGGACGGCCCTGGGCCGGAGCCGTCCGGGACGGCCTGCCGTTCGTCGTCTTCGTGAACTTCGCCGATCAGCGGCTGTACCGCTACGACCCCGGGAGCGAGCCGCGCCCCCTCACTCCCGTGTCGCGGGTGGGCGGTGGACTCCGTTGGGCGGAGCCGCAGTTGCGCCCGGAGACCGGTGAAGTGTGGTGCGTGCTGGAGGAGTTCACCGGCGACGGACCCGGTGACGTACGGCGCGTCCTGGCCGCCGTACCGCTGGACGGTTCCGCCGCCGAGGACCGGGGCGCCGTACGCGAACTCACCGACGACCGGCACCGGTTCGTGTCCGGGCCGTGCGTCTCGCCCGACGGGCGGAAGGCCGCCTGGCTCGCCTGGGACCATCCCCGGATGCCGTGGGACGGCACGGAGCTGCTGCTCGCCGAGTTGGCGGACGACGGCACGTTCGGCGAGCAGCGGGTCGTGGCCGGCGGGCCCGAGGAGTCGATCGCACAGGTCGACTGGGGGTTCGACGGCTCGCTGCTGTACGCGAGCGACCGCACCGGCTGGTGGAACCTCTACCGCGACCACGAGCCGGTGTGCCCGCGCGAGGAGGAGTTCGGCGGGCCGCTGTGGAAGCTCGGCCAGCGCTGGTTCGCGCCGCTGGAGAGCGGCCTGATCGCCGTCGTGCACGGCCGGGGCGCCGCCCTGCTCGGCGTATTGGACCCGGAGACCGGCGAGGTCGTCGACGCGGCCGGTCCCTGGACCGAGTTCACATCCACCCTCGCGGTGCACGGCGACCGGATCGTCGGCGTCGGCGCGAGCCCGCGCAGCGCCCTCGAGGTCGTCGAACTCGACACGCGCACGGGCAGAGCGCGGGTCATCGGCGCCGCCCACGACGACCCGGTGGACCCCGCCCACTATCCCGAACCGCAGATCCGCACCTTCACCGGCCCCGCCGGACGCGAGATCCACGCCCACATCTACCCGCCGCACAGCCCGAGTCGGTCCGCGCCGGGCAACGAACTGCCGCCGTACGTCATCTGGGCGCACGGCGGACCCACCAGCCGCGCGCCGCTCGTCCTCGACCTGGAGATCGCCTACTTCACCTCGCGGGGCATCGGCGTCGCCGAGGTCAACTACGGAGGCTCCACCGGGCACGGCCGGGAGTACCGCAACCGGCTGCGCGAACAATGGGGCGTCGTCGACGTCGAGGACTGCGCCGCGGTCGCCCTCGCCCTCGCCGACGAGGGCACCGCCGACCGGGCCCGGCTCGCCGTCCGGGGCGGCAGCGCGGGCGGCTGGACCAGCGCCGCGTCCCTGGTGACGACCGACGTCTACGCCTGCGGCACCATCATCTATCCCGTCCTCGACCTCGCCAACTGGGCCTCGGGGGAGACCCACGACTTCGAGTCCCGGTACCTGGAGACCCTGGTCGGCCCCCTCGCCGACGTGCCCGCCCGGTACACCGAGCGCTCACCCGTCGAGCACGCCGACCGCATCACCGCGCCCTTCCTGCTGATGCAGGGCCTGGCCGACGTGATCTGCCCGCCCGTCCAGTGCGAACGCCTCCTGGAACGGATGCGGGGCCGCCAAGTGCCGCACGCCTACCTCGCGTTCGAGGGCGAGGGCCACGGATTCCGCCGCGCCGACACCATGATCCGCGCCCTGGAGGCCGAACTCTCCCTGTACGCACAGGTCTTCGGCATCGAACCGCCCGGCATCCCCACCCTGGAGCTCACCAAGTGACCGCACTCGTCAGGCCGTTCCGACTCGCCCCCGGCGCCCGCGTGGCCGTCGTCGCGCCCAGCGGGCCGGTCTCCGAGGAACGGCTCGAGGCGGGCCTGGACATCCTGCGCGGCTGGGACCTCGATCCGGTCGTGGCACCCCATGTCCGCGACCGGCACGGCGAGTTGGGCTATCTGGCCGGTACGGACACGGACCGCGCGGCCGATCTGCAGAACGCCTGGTGCGATCCGTCCGTGGCCGCCGTCCTGTGCGCCCGGGGCGGCTACGGCGTGCAGCGCATCGTCGACCTCCTCGACTGGGAGGCGATGCGCGCCGCAGGACCGAAGGTGTTCGTCGGCTTCAGCGACCCCACCGTGCTGCACCAGGCGTTCGCCACCCGGCTGGGCCTGGTCACCCTGTACGGGCCCGCCGCGGCCGGCGCCGACTTCGTCAAGAACGCCAGTACCCAGGGCCAGTTGAGGGCGACCCTGTTCCACCCGGAGTCCGTGCAGAGCATCCGGGCCGTCCCGGGCGGTGGCGGTGCGCTGGTGCCCGGGCGGGCCCGGGGCGTCACCCTCGGCGGCTGCCTGGCCCTGCTCGCCGCCGACCTCGGCACCCCGCACGCACCGGCGAGCGCGCGCGGCGGGCTGCTGATGATCGAGGACGTCGGCGAACAGGCGTACCGCATCGACCGGATGCTCACCCAACTCCTGCGCAGCGGCTGGCTGGACGGCGTCACGGGGATCGCGCTCGGCTCGTGGTCCGGCTGCGGCCCCTACGAGAGACTGCGCCCGGTGCTCGCCGACCGGCTGGGCGGGCTCGGGGTGCCCGTCGTCGAGGAGTTCGGGTTCGGGCACTGCGAAGGGGCGCTCACGATACCGCTCGGAGTGGCGGCCGAACTGGACGCGGACGCGGGCACGTTGACGCTGGACGAGCCCGCGCTGCGGTAGCCGCGCGCTGGTTGAAGCGCTGTCGCGCAACACCCTTTGCTCCCTGTCGGGTTGTCCTCACCGTGGAGGTCCCCTTTGTTCTGTCGTGTCCCCGCAATCCGCGCCGCGCTGGCCCTCGCGCTCACGCCCCTGCTCACCCTCACCGCACCGCTCGCCCGCGCCGACCGTGCCGCCGCGACGGACCAGTACACCGTCACCGCAGTGCGGTTCACCGTCCGCGCGGCCGGCCGGGACTGCGCGGTCGACGCCGACCTGTACCGGCCCGCGGGCGTGGACCGCGCCCACCCCGCGCCCGCCGTACTGGCGACCAACGGCTTCGGCGGCAGCAAGTCCGACGGGTCCACGGACGCCATCGGCAGGACCTTCGCGCGGCGCGGCTATGTCGGACTCGTCTACTCCGGGCTGGGGTTCGGGAAGTCGGGGTGCCTCATCTCGCTCGACGACCCGGCCGTCGACGGAAAGGCGGCGTCGGGACTGGTCGACTTCCTGGCGGGCACGCGCGCCGCGGACGACGGGACCAGGGCGGACTTCGTGACCCTCGACGCGAAGGGGGACCCCCGGGTCGGGATGATCGGCGGATCGTACGGCGGCGCCGTCCAGTTGGCGACGGCCGCCGTGGACCACCGGGTGGACGCGCTCGTCCCCATGGTCACCTGGCACGACCTGGCGTACTCCCTCGACCCCAACAACGCGGCCGGTGGCGGGAGCGTGCCCCCCGGAGTCTTCAAGTGGCAGTGGACCAACGCCTTCTACCTCATGGGCGAGACCCAGCCCCTGACCGTACCGGGCCTGGATCCGACCCGGATCAACTCCCTCGCCTGCGTGCACTTCGTCAGCAAGGCCTGCGCCCTGATCCGCGCGCTGAACTCCGGGAGCCATCCGGCGAAGGCGACGGCGGACGTGCTCGGGTACGCCCACAGCGTCTCGCCGGTGTCGTATCTGAACCGGGTCGAGGCGCCGACACTCCTCGTCCAGGGGCAGGCCGACAGCCTGTTCAACCTCGACGAGGCGACAGCGACGTACAGGACGCTGAAAGCGCGGGGGACCACGACGAAGATGATCTGGCAGTCGTGGGGGCACAGCGGTGGGTCGACCGCCGGTGAACTCAACCTGAACCAGGGCGACTTGGAGTCGAGCTATGTCGGGCGGCGGATCGCGGCCTGGTTCGACCGCTATCTGCGCGGGCGGAAGGACGTGGACACCGGACCGGCCTTCGCCTACTACCGCGACTGGATCACGGACCCGGCCGGCACCTACGCCACGGCGGACCAACTCCCCGCGCCGGACGAGAAGTTGTATCTCTCCGGGGACGGCAAGCTGGTGGACGACCGGGCGAAGGCGGCGCGCGGCAGCCGTACCTATGTCAACCGACCCGCCCCCACGAGCCATTCGGAGAACTCGCTCAGCGGCATGACCGGCCTGCCGGACCCGGCACCCTACGACACCCGTGGCACCTGCCTCGGCTGGACCGGCGCACCCCTGACCCGCGCCACGGACGTCGTGGGCGCACCGAGAGCGACACTCGAGGTCGTCTCCCCGGCCGCGCGGCGCGTGCAGAACTCCGGCGACGCCGCCGACAACCTCGTCCTCTTCGCCAAGCTCTACGACCTCGCCCCCGACGGCACCACGACCCTGGTCCACCGGCTGGTCGCCCCGGTCCGGATCCCGGACGTCACGAAGAGCTTCACGGTCACCCTGCCGGGGATCGTGCACCGGTTCGCGAAGGGGCACCGACTGCGGTTCGTGATCGCGGCGAGCGACGACGCGTACACCGGGAACCGGGGGATCAAGCCGGTCACCGTGGTCAGCTCGCCGAAGGACACCGGGGTGCTGGAGCTGCCGGTCGTCGGCGGCTGAGCCACCCGGGGGCACCCCTTCACCGTGCGTGATGGCCGATTCGGGCTCACCCTGGAGACATGAGCCCGAAGACCACCGAGAGCGGTGGGCGGACCGGCCAGCGGGAACGCCTGCTGACGCCCGCCCGGATCATTGTTCTGCTGCTCGCCGTCCTGGCCCTTGTCTTCATCTTCGAGAACACCCGCGACACCAGAATCCGCCTGCTGATCCCCGAGGTCACCATGCCGCTGTGGATGGCACTGCTGGCCACGGCGATCATCGGCGCCCTGTGCGGGGCCTATTTCATGCGCCGCCGTCGCCGACCTTGACTAGGGTGACGGGATGCCGCATTCAGCTTCCCGTTTTCTGGCCCGGGGCCCCCGCGTGGGGATACGTCACTTCACCCACGAGGACGCCGCCGAGTTCACCGCTCGGGCCCGGGAGAGCAAGGATCTGCACCAGCCGTGGCTGTTCCCGCCGGCGAGCGGGGACGCGTACACCGCCTACGCGGGACGGCTGATCCAGGATCCGACCAAGGCCGGGTTCCTCGTGTGCGAGCTCGACGGCGGGGGAATCGCCGGGTTCATCAACATCAACAACATCGTGCAGGGCGGCTTCCAGTGCGGTGCGCTGGGATACGGCGCCTTCGCGCACGCGGTGGGGCGCGGGCTGATGCGCGAGGGGATGAACCTCGTGGTGGACCACGCCTTCGGGCCGATGCGGCTGCACCGGCTGGAGATCAACGCGCAGCCCGGCAACGCCGGGTCGATCGGTCTCGCCCGCAGCTGTGGGTTCCGGCTCGAAGGCTTCTCACCGAACATGATCTACATCGACGGCGCCTGGCGCGACCACGAGCGCTGGGCGATCACCGCCGAGATGCGGACTTCCGGTTGACCTTCATCGTGTCCAGGTCCGTGACCGTCGACTTCAGATCCCGGAAGCCGTAGCCGAGGCCCCGCAGAGCGGTCTCGGCGCGGTCCTCCGCGATCGCCGCCGCCATCTCCTCGCCGTCCGCCGCGTCCGACACCACCACATACCGCCACGAGAAGTGCTTGAGCGGCGACGGTTCGTAACTGAGCGAGCCCTCCTCGCCGAACCGCATGCTCAGCATCCCGTGCTCCGAGGCCTCGCCCAGCAGCCGCTGCCGCGCCTCGTCCGTCAGCGCGTCCCAGGTGCCCCGGACGATCACCCGGTACGTGTGCTGCTCGCCCATCCGCCGTTCCACTCCTCGGTCCGTGCCGTCGATCGCCCGACTCTACGTCGACGTGGACGCACCGCACGCGGAATATCCCGGCGCCCCCGTCTTTGCGGAATCCTGCCGGTGGCGCCCCTGGCCACCGCACCGGTTGCCGGGTTCCATGGTGATCGTGACGACGATCCGACGTGAGGTACTGACCCTGCCCACCGCGGAGTTGGGTCCGGACAACCCGCTGCCCCCACTGCGTCCGCTCGACGAGGCACACCTTGTCGACGCCCGGGACCGGGAGGCCCTGCCCCGGGACATGGCCCGCCAGGTCGGCTACGAACCCCTCTGCAGCCTGCTTCCCACCCGCGTCCGCGACGGCTACGACAGAGACCGCGCACCCCGCCGGATCGACGCCCTGGTGATCGAGAACGACCGGCTGCGCGCCACCGTGCTCCCGGCCCTCGGCGGCCGGATCGCCTCCCTCGTCCACAAGCCCACCGACCGTGAACTCCTGTACCGCAACCCGGTGTTGCAGCCCGCCAACTTCGCCCTCAACGGCGCCTGGTTCTCCGGCGGCATCGAATGGAACATCGGCGCCACCGGCCACACCACCCTCTCCTGCGCACCTCTGCACGCCGCCCGCGTCCCCGCCCCCGACGGCGGCGAGATGCTCCGCCTGTGGGAGTGGGAACGCCTGCGCGACCTCCCGTTCCAGGTCGACCTGTGGCTCCCGGACGGCTCCGACTTCCTCCACGTCGGCGTCCGCATCCGCAACCCGCACGAGCGGCCCACGCCCACCTACTGGTGGTCCAACATCGCGGTACCGGAGCAACGCCGGGTCCTCGCACCGGCGTCGGAGGCCTGGCACTTCGGGTACGAGCGGCGACTGCGCCGGGTGCCCGTGCCGTCGTACGACGGAGTGGACTGGACTTACCCCCTCAACAGCCCTTACGCCGCCGACTACTTCTACGGGATCCCGGACACGCGGCGGCGCTGGATCGCCGCGCTCGACGCGGACGGGCACGGACTGGTGCAGACGTCCACCGATGTGCTGCGAGGCCGCAAACTCTTCGTGTGGGGCACCGGCAGCGGTGGCCGCCGCTGGCAGGAGTGGCTCACCGAACCGGGGGCCGGCGGCTACTGCGAGATCCAAGCAGGCCTGGCCCGCACCCAGTTGGAGCACATACGGCTCGACCCGGAGAGCGAGGTGTCCTGGCTGGAGGCCTACGGTCCGCTCGACGCCGAGGCCGAGGGGGAGTGGCCCGCCGTGGTGGACGGTGCCGAGGCCCGGCTCGAAACCGCGCTGCCCCGCGCCGACTTGGACGCCGCCTACGCCGCCTGGAAGCCGTACGCCGACACCGAACCCGGCGAGATCCTCGCCACCGGCTCCGGCTGGGGCGCCCTCGAAGTCCTGCGCACCGACTGGAAGTTGCCCGGCACCCCCTTCGACGATGCCACGCTCGGTGAGGCCCAGGCGCCCTGGGCGGCGCTGCTGCGCAGTGGTGTGCTGCCCGAGCCGCGCCGGGTCCGGCCGCCCGGCGAGACCCTCGTCGCCCCGCACTGGCGGGACATGCTGGAGACGGCGCCCGCCACCCCGCTCACCGAGTACCACCTCGGCGTCGCCCAATGGCACGCCGGCGACCGGGCGCAGGCGGTGCGCAGCTGGGAGCGGGCCCTCGAACTCGCCCCGTCCCTCTGGCCGTTGCTGCGCTGTCTCGCCGTGGCGGACGAGGAGTCGGGGAACCACGAGCGGGCCGCCGACCGGTACAACGAGGCCTTCGCCGACCTGTGCCACGAGCGGCGCGACGCCGGCGAGAGCTGGACCGCCGCCACGGCCGCGCTCGGCCGCGAGGCCGTCGAGGCACTGCTGCGGGTGCGGCGGGTGGCGGACGCCCGCGCCGTCTGGGAGATGCTGCACCCCGCCACCCGCGAACGCGGCCGATTCCTGCTGCTCCAGGCCGAGTTGCTGCTCGCGGAAGGGCGGCGTGACGACGCGTGGGCGGTCTTCGCCGACGGCTTCGAGGTCGCCGACCTGCGCGAGGGCGCCGAGTCGATCGGCCGGCTCTGGACCCGTCTCACCGACGAACCACTGCCCACGCGCTACGACTTCCGGATGGGGCCGGAAACGTCCTGAGGCGAGGTGAGGTGAGACGTGGACCGGCGGTCGGCTGTCAGCCCCGCCGGTCCACATACTCGTAGACCGTCCCGTCCGGATGGACCGCGATGAGATTGCGGCCCGCCGGTGTCGCCAGCGGGCCCGCGACGATCCGGGCGCCGAGTTCGGTGAGGAGTGTGTGCGCCTCGTCGACGTCCTTGACGGCGATCGTCGCCGCGACCTTGCGCAACACCTCCAACTCCGCCTCGGGCCCGCTCATCAGCAGGAAGAAACCGACCGCGGCCACCGACACCCCGCCGCGCTCGAAACGGAGCGCCGGGGCGCCCGTGAGGCGTTCGTAGAAGGGGACGGCGGTCTCCAGGTCGTCGACGCAGATACGCAGCGTGGCTCCCAGAATGTCCATACGGACGAGCCTAGTTGGGACGGCCGGGCCGTGGTGATCCTTTCGGACGATCCCGGCCCGGCAGCGTCGCGGGTGTACTCAGACGGCCTTGCGGCACAGGATCTCGCCGTGCAGCACGGCGAACCAGCCGTCGTCCTGCTTCCCCCACTCCCGCCAGGCGTCCGCTATGGCGCACAACTGTTCGGTGGTCGCGTGGCCGCCCTCGGTCGCGACCGCCGCATACGAGGACGCGACCGTGCGGTCCGCCCACAGGCCGCTCCACCAGGCCCGCTCGTCCGGAGTGTGGAACGTCCAGGTGCTCGACGTCGCCGTGATGTCGCTCAGCCCCGCCCGCAGTGCCCACGACTTGAGACGGCGTCCGGCGTCCGGCTCGCCGCCGTTGGCGCGGGCCACCCGCCGGTACAGCTCCAGCCAGTCGTCCAGCCCCGGCACCTCCGGGTACCACGTCATCACCGCGTAGTCCCCGTCACGGGCGGCGATGAACCCGCCCGGTTTGGTCACCCGCACCATCTCCCGCAGGGCCTGCACCGGATCACCCACGTGCTGCAGCACCTGATGGGCGTGGACCACGCAGAACGTGTCGTCCGGGTAGTCCAGTGCGTGGACATCGGCGACCGCGAAGTCGACGTTCGTCAGCCCGCGCTCGGCGGCCGTGGCCCGGGCCTGGTCCAGGATCCCCGGCTCGCGGTCGACACCGGTGACGGTGCCGTCCGGGACCAGGGCCGCCAGATCCGCGGTGATGGTGCCCGGACCGCAGCCGATGTCCAGGATCTTCATGTGCGGCTTCAGCGAACCGAGCAGGTAGGAGGCCGAGTTGACGGCAGTTCGCTGGGTGTGTGAACGCAGTACGGACTCGTGGTGCCCGTGCGTGTAGACGGCGGTCTCCTGCGGTTTCGGCATGGCTCTACCTACCCCTTCGCGTCTTCTTCCTCGTAGACGGAACGGTACGCGCGCATGTCGAATGATGAGACCTGCGTTTTACGATGTGGACTGACGGGTGATCAGGGACTCGATCATCGGCCGGTACACCGTCAGCCCCTCCGGCAACTCCTCCAACGTCAACTCGCCGCCCACGTCGATGACTTCACCGTCGTAGGCCAGCAGCGTGCCGGGCGCGAGACCGCTCAGACGCAGGCGGTGGACCTGGGTCGCCGCGTGCGCCGGGGAGCGGCTGAACGGGCCCGCGAGGGCCGCCGCGAGCAGTCGTAGCGCGGGCCTGCGACCGCCGTGCACGACCCGTATGTCGAGCCGTCCGTCCGCCAGGTCCACCCGGCGGCCCGAGGCGATGCCCTTCCGGTGGTAGGTGCCGTTGCCGGCGAACAGCAGCCACAACGGGCGGGTACGGCCGCCGAGTTCGGCCTGCAGCGGATGCCGGTCCGCGCGCAGTACCCACAGCGCCGCCAGCACGCCCGCCGGCCAGCCACCGATCCGGGGCGCCCAGCGTTCCCGCTCGCGCACCAGCTCCGGATACACGCCCAGGCTCAGGGTGTTGAGGAAGATGCCCCGGGTGGCGCCGGACGTGAAGCGGCCGACGTCCACGCGGACGGCGTCGCCCTGTTTGACCGCCCGGCCCAGGTCCCGGGGGCCCTCCACACCGAGGTCGTAGGCGAAGTGGTTGAGGGTGCCGCCGGGGAGGACCGCGAGGGGCAGGCCGTGGCGGAGGGCGACCTCGGCCGCCGCGTTCACCGTGCCGTCGCCGCCGCACACCCCGAGGACCCGGGCGCGGGCCGCCGCCTTCTCCAACTCGGCCCGTATGTCGGCCGGTTGGCAGGCCACGATCTCCGCGCCGGGCAGTACGTCGGTCAGCGCGTCCGCCTTGTCCGCGGTGCCCGACGCCGAGTTGACCACCATGACCAGACCCGCACCGTCCTCCAGCGCCGGCACCTCGGCGCGCTCGCGGGCCGGTGGCACGATCTGCCCGCGGGTCGGCACCATGCCGCGCACCGCGAACGCCGCGCACGCGCCCAGGGCGGCGCCCGCCAGCACGTCGCTCGGGAAGTGGACGCCGGTGTAGACGCGGGACAGGGCGACCAAGACCGCGATCGGGGCCACGACGGCACCCCAGGCCGGCGACTCCAGGGCCACGCCCGTCGCGAAGGCCGCCGCCGACGCCGCGTGACCGGACGGGAACGAGGTGGTGATCGGCTGCCGCTTCAGCTGCCGTACCGGCGGGACCGGGTCCAGAACGGGTCGGGGGCGGCGCACGGACCGCTTGCCGATGGTGTTGATGGCCAAGGAGGCGACGCTCAGCGAGGCGATGCCCCGGGCGGCGGCCCGGCGGGCGCGCGGAGTACGGCTCGCGGCCACTGCGGCGGCCGTCGCGAACCACAGCACACCGTGATTGGCACTCCGGCTCAGCCGGGGCAGCACCGGCTCACCGGCGGGCCAGTTCCGTTCGGCCGCCGCCTCGAAGAGACGGGAGTCCAGGGAGAGCAGCCACTCGCGCAGGGCGTGGCGGCCGGGAAGGGGGACCGTGAGGTCGACGTCGGGGCTCATGCGGTGCCGGGTACCCTGAAATGGCCGTTTGTTGCCCGGCGGACCCTCGGCGGACCGTTTCATCGGAGGAACCCCCGCATGCGCCTGCTCCTCATCCGCCACGGCCAGACCACGGCCAACGTGGACTTCCTCCTCGATACGGCCGTCCCGGGCGCGGAGCTGACCGACCTCGGCCGCCGCCAGGCCGCGGCCCTCCCCGCCGCCGTGGCCGGCGAGGACATCGAGGCCCTCTACGCCTCCACCCTGATCCGCACCCAGCACACCGCGGCCCCGCTGGCCGCCGCCCGCGGCCTCGACGTCCGCGTCCGGGACGGCATCCGCGAGCTGACCGCCGGTGACCTGGAGATGCTCCCCGGCGACCGCGAGCCCGGCCACGAGTACATGCGGATCGTGTTCGCGTGGGCGGCCGGTGACACCCGGCTGCGGATGCCGGGCGGTGAGAACGGCGTGGAGGCCCTCGCCCGCTACGACGGCGTCATCGCCGAGGCCGCCGACAGCGGCGCCCGAACCGTCGCCATGATCAGCCACGGCGCCGCGATCCGGATGTGGACGGCCGCCCGCGCCGACAACGTCGACGTGGACTTCGCCGCCGCCCGCCCCCTCGACAACACCGGCATCGTCATCCTGGACGGCTCCCCGGCCGACGGCTGGAAGGCCCTGTCCTGGGCGGGCGCGCTGGTGGAGGCGGCCGGACCGGACACCGAGGGCGGCCCGGCCGGGCAGCCGCTCGACGCGGACCAGCGGCCCGACAGGGCACAATAAAGGTTTGCCCGGCCGCGAGGCCGCCCCACAGAATGCGTGGTCATGGGACATCTGGAAGCCGCACACCTCGAGTACTACCTCCCCGACGGGAGGCCGCTGCTCGGCGATGTGTCCTTCCGGGTCGGCGAAGGCGCCGTGGTCGCCCTGGTCGGGCCCAACGGCGCCGGCAAGACGACCCTGCTCCGGCTGATCTCCGGAGAGCTGAAACCGCACGGCGGCACGGTCACCGTGAGTGGCGGCCTGGGCGTGATGCGCCAGTTCGTGGGCTCCGTACGCGACGAGAGCACCGTACGGGACCTGCTGGTGTCGGTCGCCCCGCCCCGCATCCGCGCGGTCGCGGCGGAGGTCGACAAGGCCGAGCACGGCATCATGACCGTCGACGACGAGGCGGCCCAACTCGCCTACGCACAGGCCCTGTCCGACTGGGCCGAGGTGCACGGCTACGAGTTCGAGACCCTGTGGGACATGTGCACCATGGCCGCGCTCGGAGTGCCGTACGACAAGGCGCAGTTCCGGCAGGTCAGCACTCTCTCCGGCGGTGAGCAGAAGCGGCTCGTCCTGGAGGCGCTGCTGCGCGGGAGCGACGAGGTGCTGCTGCTCGACGAGCCCGACAACTACCTCGACGTGCCCGGCAAGCGGTGGCTGGAGGAGCGCCTCAAGGAGACCCGCAAGACGGTCCTGTTCGTCTCCCACGACCGCGAACTCCTCGCCCGCGCCGCCGAGAAGATCGTCTCCGTGGAACCCTCGCCGACCGGCGCCGACGCCTGGGTGCACGGCGCCGGCTTCGCCACCTACCACGAGGCCCGGCGCGAACGCTTCGCCCGCTTCGAGGAGTTGCGCCGCCGCTGGGACGAGAAGCACGCCCAGCTGAAGAAGCTCGTCCTGAACCTCCGTCAGGCCGCGTCCATCTCCCACGAGTTGGCGTCCCGCTACGCCGCCGCCCAGACCCGCCTGCGCAAGTTCGAGGAGGCGGGCCCGCCCCCCGAGCCGCCCCGCGACCAGGACATCACCATGCGCATCAAGGGCGGCCGGACCGGAGTAAGGGCCGTCACCTGCAAGGGACTTGAACTGACGGGGCTGATGAAACCCTTCGACCTGGAGGTCTTCTACGGCGAACGCGTCGCCGTCCTCGGCTCGAACGGCTCGGGCAAGTCGCACTTCCTCCGCCTCCTCGCCGGCGACGACGTGAAGCACACCGGGGAGTGGAAGCTCGGCGCACGCGTCGTGGCAGGCCACTTCGCGCAGACCCACGCCCACCCCGAACTCCAGGGCCGCACCCTCCTCGACATCCTGTGGAAGGAGCACGCGCAGGCCCAGGGACCCGCCATGTCCCGGCTGCGCCGCTACGAGCTGACCGGCCAGGCCGAGCAGAGCTTCGACCGCCTCTCCGGCGGCCAGCAGGCCCGCTTCCAGATCCTGCTCCTGGAACTCCAGGGAGTCACCGCGCTCCTCCTCGACGAGCCCACCGACAACCTCGACCTGGAGTCCGCCGAAGCCCTCCAGGAGGGCCTTGAGGCCTTCGACGGGACCGTGCTCTCCGTCACCCACGACCGCTGGTTCGCCCGCTCCTTCGACCGCTACCTGGTCTTCGGCAGCGACGGCAGGGTCCGCGAGAGCACCGAGCCCGTGTGGGACGAGCGGCGGGTGGAGCGCGCGCGATAGCTCCCTCCGTGCGGAGGCTGCGGGGCCGGAATGTTCGTACAGTGGTGTCAGGACCGTGAGACTCGACGAGCGGGGCACACCATGACCGGAGTCGACCCTGCGCGCCTGGACGACTCGCAGCTCATGAAGGAGCTGGAGACCATCCACCGCACGCGCCACGACACCCTGCTGTACGGCTCGAACGACGCGCTGCGCGCCCACAACGACCGCATGGCCGGGCTGGAGGGCGAGTACCTGCGCCGCCATCCGCGCCGCCTCGTGGCCCCCGGCCGTACCCGGCAGGGGGCACGCGAGCGGGACTGACGCGGGTTTGTGCCCTGAGGTCGGGGGCAGGCGAATCCTCAGCGCTGGAGCGCAGACGCGTTCCTCACCGGTGACCGTCCAACCCGGAGCATGCTCAAGGGAGTTGTGACGCACCATGCCCAGCACCACGTCCCCTCGTACGCACCAGAAACGCCATGCCCACCCTGACGCCCCCGACACCGCGGAGGCGTTCCGCACCCTGGTCACGCTGCCGCCGGGCCCGCAGCACGACACCGTCCGCGAACGCATCGTGGAGGCCTGGCTGCCCATGGCCGACCGGCTCGCCGGACGGTTCCGCAACCGGGGCGAGAGCACCGAGGACTTACGCCAGGTCGCCGCCATCGGCCTGGTCAAGGCCGTCGACCGATACGACCCCGGGCGCGGCAACGCCTTCGAGAGCTATGCCGTGCCGACCATCACCGGCGAGATCAAACGGCACTTCCGCGACCACATGTGGACACTGCACGTGCCGCGCCGGGTGCAGGAACTGCGGAACCGGGTGCGGGTCGCCGGGCAGGAGCTGGAGCAGACGCTGCCGGGGCGGCGGCCGACCGTGGCGGAACTCGCCGCGCACGCGTGCCTCTCCGAGGAGGATGCGCGGGCCGGGCTGGAGGCGCTGGAGAGTTTCAGCGCGTTGTCGTTGGACGCGGTGACCTCCGGCGGCGCGGACGGGTGGGCGTTGGGGGACGTACTCGGGTCTGCTGATCCGGCGTTGGACGTCGTGGTGGACCGGGAGGCAGTGAAGCCGCGGTTGGCCGCGCTGCCCGAGCGGGAGCGGGAGATTCTGTACCTGCGGTTCTTCGGGGACATGACGCAGAGCCGGATCGCGGAGGAGTTCGGGATTTCGCAGATGCACGTGTCCCGGTTGATCAGCCGGTGTTGCCGGCGGATCCGGGAAGAGGTTCTTGAGGACGCCGCGTAGCGGTTGTATGTCGGCCGCGGGTCCGTCGGGGCTGGTCGCGCAGTTCCCCGCGCCCCTTTGGACCCGGCCTGCGTTTCACTCGCTCGGCCCGTCTCCTTAACCCCAATGGGGCCTGGCCGCGCGCGGCTCTCTCCTGACCGGGCTGTGATGGTGTTGCCGCCGTCCTCGGTCTAAGGAGCCCCGCTCATGCGCCGCACCGCCCTTGCCCTGTCCGTCGTCGCCCTGGTCGGCGTCGTCGGGGGTGCCGCCGCCCCGGCTCTGGCCGCCGATCCGGGCGCTCAGGTCAGCCCGAGCACCGCCCAGGCGGGCGGGAGCGTGACCGTGTCCGTCTCCTGCGAGGTGATCGGAGGGATCGCGCCCGAGACCCTGGACGCCTCCTCCCAGGCCTTCGACGACGGGACCGTTCAGCTGCGGCGGGTGCCCGGCGACGACGACCGGGTGGCCGGAGCCGCGTATCGCGGTACCGCGCGCATCTCCGACGACGAGCAGGTCGGACGGGACGCCGCGTGGACCGTCGACGGGTCCTGTCCGGCGCCGCCGGGCGGGCAGGGCAGGCCGTGGAGCGCGACCTTCAGCGTGGAACACGGGGGAGGAGGCGGGCAGCGGCCTTGCCAGGAACCCCGGGCCGACTCCTGTGCCGGTGCCGCAGTGATCGAGCGCGGGGTGCGGGCCGGGGAGGGCGGCACCTTCACCGACTCCGTGCCGGCGCTGGTCGCCGGGGGTGTGCTGATCGCGGGCGCGTTCGGTGGTGCCGTGTACCGGCTGCGCAGGCGGACACCGGGACACTGAGGGCGCGACCAGGACACGGCACGGCACTGCACCAGCGACTGCGCGGAGGCACCATGCGGCAGGCGGACGCGGTAGGCCAGGGACCCGTCCGTTACGGGCCGGTGTTCCCCGACGACGGACTGCCCGTCCTGCCGGAACTGGCCGCCGTCCTCGCCGCCGCCGCGAGCCGCACCGGGGAACAGCCGGTCGGCGGAGCCCCCGCACTGCTCGACGCCGCGAGCGGCTACTTCGAACGCCGTGGCCTGCCCGCCGAAGCCGCCCGCGTGGCCGCCGCCCCGGGCGCCCCCGCGCTGCTGGTCGCGCTGACCGCGGCGCTCGGCGGCGACGTCCTGGTACCCAGACCCTGCGCCGCCTGGTGGGCGCCGTACGCCCGGCTGCTGGGCAGACCCGTGTTCCATGTGGGCACTCCGGCCGAGTGCGGCGGGGTGCCCGACCCGTACGCCCTGCTGGAGACCGTGCGCAGGGTCCGGGACGAGGGCGGTGACCCACGGCTGTTGGTGCTGTCGGTCGCCGACGATCCCACCGCCACCGTCGTGCCGCCCGAGGTCATGCACGAGACCGTCGAGGCCGCCGCGGGCGAGGGCCTGCACCTGGTCAGCGACGAGACCTGGCGCGACACCCTGCACGCGCCCCGGCGCACCATGCTGCTCAGCCCCGCCGAGATGCTGCCCGACCGGGTCACCGTCGTCACCGACCTGGCCGGCGCGCTCCTCCCGTCCGGCTGGCCCGCCGCCATCGCCCGCTTCCCCGCCGGCCGCGCCGGGAACGCGCTCCACGCGCGCGTGCTCGACGTCCTCACCGCACTCGGCGCCCGCGTCGCCGCACCCGTCGCCGCCGCGGCCGGCCACGCCCTCGGCGAACCCCCGCCCGTCAACGCCCGCCGCGACACCGCCGTAGGCCTGCACGCGCGCGTGGCCGCCGCCGCGCACGCGGCCGTCACCGGGGCGGGGGCGTTCGCCCGGCCGCCGCAGGCGGGACGTCATCTGTACGTCGATCTCGGGCCGTTGCGCCACGCGCTCACCCCGCAGGGGGTGGGCGACGCCCAGGACCTGGAGGAGTTCCTCACCGCCCGGCTCGGCATGCCCGCGCCGGGCGGTCACCGTTTCGGCGACGACCTGGGCGCGCTGCGGGTACGGCTGTCCACCGGACCACTGCTGGGCCGAACCGACGAGGAACGCGCGGAATGCCTCATGTCACCCGTGCCGTTGGAACTGCCACACGTGCAACGCGCGTTGATGTCCTTGAGGTCGATCTTCGACGATCTCCGCGACGACGCTCAGCGATGGGAGCCTCCTCGATGACGCAGCAGTCCGAGTCGACCACCAGCACGCCGACCGCGCGGGAAACCGCCGACCAGACGCCCCCGTTCGTCCCCTCCTCGCCCCCGCTCGCCGAACCCCGCCCCCTCGGCGAGCGCCGTGTGTGGCCCCGGACCTTCCACGACCGGCTCACCGCCCCGCTGCCCGGCCTCAAGGCGATCGCCCGCTTCGCCCGCGAGGGCTCGGTACGCCCCCGCCCCGAGGGGCTCGCCGACATCCCCCGACTCCCGTTCGCACCCGAACCACTGCCCCGGGTCGACTCCCTGACCGTCGCCGTCACCTGGGCGGGACACGCCAGCTGGGTGGTGCGCATCGGCGGGCTGACCATCCTCACCGACCCGGTCTGGTCCCGCCGCATCCTCGGCACCCCGGCCCGGATCACCCCCGTGGGCGTCGCCTGGGAAGCGCTCCCGCCGATCGACGCCGTAGTCATCAGCCACAACCACTACGACCACCTCGACGCCCCCACCCTGCGCCGACTCCCGCGCCACACCCCGGTGTTCGCCCCGGCCGGCCTCGGCAGCTGGTTCCGGCGCCGCAGATTCACCCGCGTCACCGAACTCGACTGGTGGGAGGCGGCCCAACTCGACGGCGTACGGCTCGACTTCGTGCCCGCCCACCACTGGTCCAAGCGCAGCCTCACCGACACCTGCCACTCCCTGTGGGGCGGCTGGGTGATGACGGCACCGGACGGACAACGCGTCTACTTCGCGGGCGACACGGGCTACGGCCACTGGTTCTCCCGCATCGGCGCCCGCTACCCCGGCATCGACCTCGCCCTGCTCCCCATCGGCGCGTACGACCCCCGCTGGTGGCTGAGCGACGTCCACTGCGACCCGGAGGAAGCGGTCCGGGCAGCCCAGGATCTGGGGGCGCGCCGGATGGCCCCGATGCACTGGGGCACCTTTGTCCTCTCGGCGGAGCCGGTCCTGGAACCGCTGACACGGGTCAAGGCAGCCTGGGAGAAGGCGGAGTTGGCGCGCGAGAACCTGTGGGATCTACCGGTGGGAGGCTCAAGAGTGCTTGCCTAAACGGGAGTTGTCCTGCGTACGCGCCGCCACACGGTCGGGGCGGCGCTGATCACCACGGTCAGTACAACCGCCGCCACCACACCCTCCCACGGCTCCGGAAACAGCGACCCACCGAGAATGCCGATCAGCTGGTACGTCACGGCCCACGCCAGACACGCGGGCGCGTTGCCGCGGGCGAACCGGCGGATCGGCCACTCGGCCAGCAGACAGGCCAGCATCACCGGGATACGGCCCGCCGGCACCATCCGGGACAGCACCAGCACCGTCACCCCGTGGTCGGCCAGCTTCTTCCGGGCCTGCTCAAGACGGTCCTCCGGAGCCCGCGCGCGGATCGCCTCCAGCCAGCGCGAGCCGTTCTTCGACCCCATCCCGCGCCGCCCGAGCCAGTACAGCGCGATGTCCCCGAGGAACGCGGCCAGCGACGCCGTCACGAACACCAGCGCCAGCGCGAACGGCGCCGTCTGGTGAAAGGCGACCACGGCCGCCGAACTCACCAGCGCCCCCGTCGGAATCACCGGCACCAGCGCCCCGAACAGCACCAGCAGGAACAACGTCGGGTAGCCGATGGCCTGTTGGGTGGACTCGGGCGAGGTCGTCGTCGTCGCGGACAGCGCGTCCGCGATCCAGCTCACCGCGCGACCTCCGGACGTACGCTGTCCCCGTGCCCGAGCCGGTGCACCGCCACCGAGGGCGCCAGTCGGGCCGCGATCCGCACGAACTCGTCGCCCGGCGTGTGGAATTCGTGCGGGCGCACCGCGTCCATCCCGATCGGCCAGTACGTGCCGTAGTGCACCGGCACCGCACTGCGCGGCGCGAGCCGCACCAGCGCCTGGGCCGCGCGCCCCGCGTCCAGATGCCCCTCGCCGAGATACGGTCCCCAGCCGCCGACCGGCAGCAGCGCCACGTCGACCGGCCCGACCTCCTTGGCCATGTCGTCGAACAGCCCGGTGTCCCCGGCGAAGTAGGTGCGCGCCTCGCCCTCGACGACGTAGCCCAGCGCGGGGGAGCGGTGCGGCCCGACCGGCAGCCGCCGCCCGTCGTGCCGCGCGGGCACGACCCGTACGACCAGGTCACCGACCATCGTCCGGTCGCCGGGGGACACCTCGTCGATCCGCAGTTGCCGGAGCCGGCGCAGCCCGGGCACCGCGCGGAGTGCGCCCCGGGGCACGAGCAGGCGCGTACCCGGGGCGAGGGCGCCCAGCGAGGGAAGGTGCAGGTGGTCGGCGTGCAGATGGGAGACCAGCGCCAGGTCCGCGCGCCGGGCCTCGGGCGGCGGCACCGGACCCCGGCGCCGTCGTAGATGCGCGAGCCGGCGGGCGAACAGGGGGTCGGTGAGGACACGTACGCCCGAGTCCTCGATCGTGCAGGTGGCGTGACCCCACCAGGTGATCTCCACCGGCACCTTCTTTGCCTCCTTCGCGCGACTCCCCCGAAGCCTACGGGCAGGAGTAGGGTCGGCGGCGAAACCCGGAGGTGAGGGGGACGCCATGGGACAGGTACGCGGTGCCTCCGGTATGCCCTCGCGGGTCAGGGTCACGGCGATCGCCAGCCTGACACCGCTGGAGGAGCTGGACGAGGACCCCTTCCTGGTCGACTCCCGCAGCCAGCACGCCATGTGCGCCCGCTGGGCCGCCGACCACGGCTATGTGATCGCCCGCGAACTTCTCGTGCGCGGACTGCGCCCCGACCACAGCGCCCTGTGGGACGGCGTCCGCCCCGGCCTCGACCTGTTCGTCGCCCCCAGCCGCCGGGTCCTGGAGAGCGCGCTGTCCTCCGTCGAGGAGTTCACCGACGAGTGCGCGCGCCGCGGGGTGCGCATCGAGACGGTGGGCCGCGCGGAACCGTCGTACGACGCCCAGGCCAAGGCCCGTGTGCACCGGCGGCTGTCGATGCCCACGGCCGGCTACGACGGCCGCTAGCTCCGGGGTCCCCGCGTCCCGTATGACAGGCTGGGGACAGGCCCGCCAGGTCGACGGGCCCGGGACGTGAGGTGTACGGGGCGTGCGTGGAGGGCGTTGGCGGCGGCTCGCCAGTCAGATCGGGCGGAGCATCGCGGTGTGGGCCGTCTCCACGGTCACCATGCTGGTGCTCGCCGGGATCCTGCCCGACTTCCAGCTCCAGTCCGCGGACGGCGACAGCGCCACCCGGATCGCGGTCACGGCCGCGCTCGGCGCCGGCGCCTTCGGTGTGCTGTCGGCCCTGGTCTGGCCGCTGCTGGTACGGCTGTTGCTGCTGGTGCCCGCACTCGTCCTCGGCCTCCTGGTCTTCGTCCTCAACGGCTCGCTGCTGCTGATCGCCCTGCGCATCAATCCGGACGGAGGACTGCGCGGCCAGGTCGCCCCCGAGACCGCCGTGGTCGTGGCCGCCGTGATGTCCGCCGTGGCTTCGGCGACCGGTGGTGCCCTGGCCGTGCGCGACGACGACGCCTACCGCCGCCGCCTCTACCGCCTCGCCGACCGCCGTCGCAGAGCCCTCCCGCCCGGCCCGTCCTCGCCCGGCACGGTCTTCCTGCAGCTCGACGGCGTCGGCCACGACGTCCTGCTCGACGCGATGGAGAAGGGGCTGATGCCCACTGTCGCGCGGCTCCTCGGCGGCGACCGCGCCACCCACCGCCTCACCCCCTGGCGCACCGACTGGTCCAGCCAGACCGGCGCCAGCCAGCTCGGCATCCTGCACGGCTCCAACCACGACATCCCCGCGTTCCGCTGGTACGAGAAGGACACCGGCGAGGTGATGGTCTGCAACCGCCCGACCAGCGCCGCCGAGCTCCAGCGCCGCGCCGTCGAGCACACCGGCGACGGCGGCCTCCTCACTGTGGACGGCGCCAGCCGCGGCAACCTGTTCAGCGGCGGCGCCGACGAACAGGCCCTCGTGCTGTCCATCGCCATCCGCCGCCGGGGCCGCGACAACCGCTCCCGCGCGGGCTACTTCGCCTACTTCTCCGACCCCGCCAACGCCGTCCGCACCGCGCTGTCCTTCGTCGCCGAGGTCGGCCGCGAGATCGGCCAGTCGACCCGCTCCCGCCTCACCAAGCAGCGCCCACGCATCAAACGCGGCGGCCTCTACCCCCTTGTCCGCGCCTTCGCGACCGTCGTGGAGCGGGACGTCGTCGTCGCCGCGGTCATGGGCGACATGCTCGCCGGCCGCACCGCCGTCTACGCCGACCTCGTGGCCTACGACGAGGTCGCCCACCATTCCGGCCCGCGCAGCCGCGACGCCGCCAAGGTCCTCCAACGCCTCGACCGCTCCCTCGCGTTGATCGAGAACGTCGCCGAGCACGCCCCGCGGCCGTACCGCATCGTCGTCCTCTCCGACCACGGGCAGAGCCCCGGCGAGACCTTCCAGGGCCGCTACGGCCTCACCCTCGGCGACCTCGTACGGGCGGGCTGCGGGCTGCCCGTGCCGCGTCGGGCCCGCCGTACCCACAGTGGCGCGGAGGCCCGTGCCGCCGTACGCGCGGCGCTGCGCAGGCCCGCCAAGGACGGCGACGAGCGGCAGGTTCACGCCGGCCGGCACTCGGAGCCGATCGTGCTGGCCTCCGGCAACCTCGGCCTGGTCTCCTTCCCGGACGTGCCGCACCGTATGACCAAGGAGGAGATCGACGCCCGCCACCCGGCGCTCCTCACCACCCTCGCCAACCACCCCGGCGTCGGCTTCGTCCTGGTGCGCAGCGAGGAGTACGGCGGAGTCGTCCTCGGCGCGCACGGCGCGGAGCTGCCGGTGGCCGAACTCGACGACAAGCAGGGCCCGTTGGCGGACTTCGGTCCCGGGGTCGCGGACGCCGTCCGGCGCACGCACTCCTTCCCGCACACCGCCGACATCATGGTCAACTCCTGGTACGACCCGGTCGAGGGCGAAGTCCTCGCCTTCGAGGAGCAGATCGGCTCTCACGGCGGCCTCGGCGGCTGCCAGGGCAAGCCGTTCCTGCTGTCGCCGCGTGCCCTCTCCGCGCCCGTCGAGGACGGTGAGGACCTCGTCGGCGCCGAGCGCATTCACCGCGTACTGCGGCGCTGGCTGCGGGAGTTGAACGGCCCGCAGGTGCCGCTGACGGCGGAGCCGGAGGAGCGGGCCGCCTGAAAATGGGCTGCGGTGGGCGGTTCGTGCGCCCACACTGTTCGAGTCTCCCCACCTCGAACCTCCTTCAGGAGCTGCTGCTTTGCAGGCTGCCGTCACTGTCACGCCCGCCCGGATCCCCGAACTGCTGCTGGGTCTCGCGACCGTCCGCCCCGTCTTCCTCTGGGGCGCGCCCGGCATCGGAAAGTCTTCCCTGGTAAGGGAGTTCGCCCAGTCGCTGGGGCTGGAGTGCGTCAGTCTGCTCGGTACGCAGCTCGCGCCCGAGGACCTGATCGGCGTACCGCAGATCCGCGACGGGCGGTCGGTGTTCTGCCCGCCGGAGGCCATCGCGCGGGACGAGCCCTACTGCCTGTTCCTCGACGAACTCAACGCGGCCACACCGGATGTGCAGAAGGCGTTCTACTCGCTGATCCTGGACCGCCGCATCGGAAACTACGAACTCCCCAAGGGTTCCATCGTGATCGGCGCCGGCAACCGCGCGACCGACAACGCGCTGGCCCGCCCGATCGCCTCCGCGCTGATCAACCGGCTCACCCACGTCCACCTGGAGGCGTCCCCGAAGGACTGGCTCAAGTGGGCCGCCGCCAACGGCATCCACCCGTGGGTCCTCGACCACCTCACCGACCGCCCCGACCACCTGTGGTCCAAGCCGCCGAAGACGGAAGAACCCTTCTCCACGCCCCGCTCCTGGCACATGCTCTCCGACGCGCTGGGCTCCTTCGGGCCCGACCTCGACGAGGACACCCTCAAGGTCATCGCGCACGGCACGCTGACGCCCGCGCACGCGGTCGCGTTCTGCGGCTACGTCAAGATCGTGCGCAGCCGCTTCGGCATCGAGGCCGTCCTCAAGGGCGACGCCCGCTGGCCCAACCGCACCGAGGACCGCGACCTCCTCTACTACCTCGCGGAGTCGTTCCGGGGCCGCCTCATCAAGGAACTCCCCGCCAGCAAGGACCACTTGTCGGCGAACGGCCGCCAGACCGCGTACCGCGCCAAGTCCCTGCTCGTCCAACTCGCCGAGATCTCCGTCGAGGTGGCGCAGAGCGTCATCGCCTCGGACGACGACGGCAACCCGGTCCTTCCGGCCTGGTTCCTGGTGGAAGCGGCCCGGGACATGCCCCGCCTGGTGGAGGCGCGCCGATGAGTTCCACGGAGGTGCCCCGGTGAGCCGTACCCGCAAGAAGGACCCCGAGAAGAAGAAGCCCGACCCGGCGACCGAGGCGTTCACAGCCGGGCTGAAGCTCGTGTGGGCCAACCCCGCGCTCGCCGCGATCGACTTCGAGCTGTGCCGGGAGGAGGAGTGCCGGGCCGCGCCCCTCGCCGGGCTCGTGCTCGTCAACTCCAACGGGTATCTCCACGCGCACCCCACCCGCCTCGCCGAACCCGCCGAATGGGCCTGGGCGATCGCCCACGCGCTCATCCACCTCGGCTTCGGACACGTCCCCGGCGCGAACGGCGAGCGCGAACAGCCCGACCGCTTCGACCTCGCCGCCCGCTGCGTCGTCGTCAACCGCTTCCTGCTCACCTTCCCCATCGGCCGCACCCCCGAAGACCTCCCCGCCGCCTACCCCTCGGGCGACGAGGAACAACTCGCGGCCCGCTGGCGCCGCGACGGCATCCCGGCCGCCTACGAACACTGCGGTACGGCGGGCAGCGCCCCCGACCAGCGGCTCGTACCGTGGCACGGCTGGCCCGGGAACCCCGTCGACTGGCAGATCGCCTTCGCGAGCGCCCTCACCCGCACCATGTCCGTCGCCATGGACCTCGCCGGCGGTCGCCGCGACTCGATGTACGGCGGCCCGACCCGGCTGCGCCCCTGGGAGCGCGCCCTGAGCTGGTTCGTCTCCAACTACCCGCTCCTCGGCGGCATCGCGGCCGGCATCACCCTCGTCGCCGACGCCGAACTCGCCCGCGCCCACGGCATCTCCGTCGCCGCCGTCGACACCGAGGCCGCCGAGATCTACATCAACCCGCTGCGTCAATTCGACGACGAGGAATGGCGGTTCGTCCTCGCCCACGAGATGCTGCACGCCGCCCTGCGCCACGGCGACCGCTGCGGCACCCGCGACCCGTTCCTCTTCAACGTCGCCGCCGACTACGTCATCAACGGCTGGCTGCGCGAGATGGACATCGGCACCATGCCCGAAGGCCTGCTGTACGACCCGGAGTTGAAGGACCTCTCCGCTGAGGAGGCCTACGACCGGATCACCGCCGACCTGCGCCGCACCCACCGCCTGGCCACCCTGCGCGGCAAGGGCACCGGCGACATCCTCGGCGGACCGCTCGGCAGCGCCCGCGACTACGTCGACCTCGACGAGTTCTACCGGCGCGGCCTCGCCCGCGGCCTGGACCTGCACCAGCAGCACGAACGCGGCTTCCTGCCCGGCGGGTTGGTCGAGGAGATCCGTGCCCTCAGCCATCCGCCCCTGCCCTGGGACGCCCAACTCGCCCGCTGGTTCGACGAGTTCGTGCCCCGCCCCGAGCCCGTACGGTCGTACGCCCGCCCCTCGCGCCGCCAGTCCTCCACCCCCGACATCCCGCGTGCCGGCCGCTATTTCCCGCCCGAGGAGGTCGCCCGCTGCACCTTCGGCGTCGTCCTCGACACCTCCGGCTCCATGGAACGCACCCTCCTCGGCAAGGCGCTGGGCGCCATCGCCTCGTACGCAGAGGCCCGTGACGTACCGGCGGCCAGGGTCGTGTTCTGCGACGCGGCCCCGCACGACGCGGGCTATGTACCGGTCACCGACATCGCCGGCCGGGTGCGCGTGCACGGCCGCGGCGGCACCGTACTGCAGCCCGGAATCGACCTGTTGCACCGCGCCGACGACTTCCCGCCGGGCGCGCCCGTCCTCGTCATCACCGACGGCTGGTGCGACGTCCTGCGGGTGCGGCGCGAGCACGCCTATCTGATTCCACAAGGCGCTCGCCTGCCGTTCACCCCGCGTGGGCCGGTCTTCCGGGTGCGCTGAACCGGAATGTGATCGGATGGCTCCGAACGACATCCGCGTCGAAAGGAATCATCGTGGCAACCACGCGCACCGCACACACCGTCTGGGAAGGCGAACTCATCAAGGGCAGCGGCGAGGTCACCTTCGACTCGTCAGGCATCGGTGTGCAGCCGGTGACGTGGGCGTCGCGCGCCGAGCAGGCCAACGGCAGGACCAGCCCCGAGGAACTGATCGCCGCCGCCCACTCCAGCTGCTTCTCCATGGCGCTGTCGCACGGCCTCACCGGCGCGGGCACCCCGCCCACCCGCCTGGAGACCAAGGCCGACGTCACCTTCCAGCCCGGCGAGGGCATCACCGGCATCCACCTCACCGTCCGCGGCGAGGTCCCCGGCCTGGACGCGGCGGGCTTCGCCGCCGCCGCCGAGGACGCCAAGAAGAACTGCCCGGTCAGCCAGGCCCTCGCGGGTACGACGATCACGCTGACGGTGGAATCCGCCTGACCCCGGCTCCCTCTCCCACCTCGATGCCGCACTCGGAAAACGGGTGCGGCATTGACTTTCCGCCACTCAAGTTTTGTGCTGGAGATCGGGCAGTGCCTGGCGGAAGGGGACGGCTATGGGACGTGCGGTCGGGATCGATCTGGGGACCACGAACTCGGTGGTCGCGGTGCTGGAGGGCGGGGAGGCGACGGTCGTCGCCAACGCCGAGGGAGCGAGGACCACACCCTCGGTGGTGGCTTTCGCCAAGAACGGCGAGGTACTGGTCGGCGAGGTCGCCAAACGGCAGGCGGTGACCAACATCGACCGCACCGCGCGCTCGGTGAAACGCCACATGGGAGACACCGCGTGGCGCTTCCCGGACACGGGCGCCATCGACGGAACGCGGTACCGCGCCCAGGAACTGTCCGCGCGCGTGCTGCAGAAACTGAAGCGGGACACGGAGGCGTACCTCGGCGAGGACGTCACCGACGCGGTGATCACCGTCCCCGCCTACTTCGACGACTCCCAGCGCCAGGCCACCAAGGAGGCCGGCGAGATCGCGGGCCTCAAGGTCCTGCGCATCATCAACGAACCGACCGCCGCCGCCCTCGCCTACGGCCTCGACCGCGGCGAGGAACAGACCGTCCTCGTCTTCGACCTCGGCGGCGGCACCTTCGACGTCTCCCTCCTGGAGATCGGCGACGGCGTCATCGAGGTCAAGGCCACCAACGGCGACACCCACCTCGGCGGCGACGACTGGGACCAGCGGGTCATGGAGTACCTGGTCAAGAAGTTCCAGGGCCAGTACGGCATCGACCTCGGCAAGGACAAGATGGCGCTGCAACGCCTGCGCGAGGGCGCCGAGAAGGCGAAGATCGAACTCTCCTCGTCCACTGAGACGACGATCAACCTCCCCTACATCACCGCCTCCGCCGACGGCCCGATGCACCTCGACGAGAAACTGACCCGCGCCCAGTTCCAGGAACTCACCGCCGATCTCCTCGACCGCTGCAAGACCCCCTTCCACCAGGCGGTCAAGGACGCCGGCGTCAAACTCTCCGCCGTCGACCACGTCATCCTCGTCGGCGGCTCGACCCGGATGCCCGCCGTCACCGACCTCGTCAAGGAACTCACCGGCAAGGACCCGCACAAGGGCGTCAACCCCGACGAGGTCGTGGCGGTCGGCGCCGCCCTCCAGGCCGGCGTCATCCGCGGCGACGTGAAGGACGTCCTGCTCCTCGACGTCACCCCGCTGTCCCTGGGCATCGAGACCAAGGGCGGCATCATGACCAAACTCATCGAACGCAACACGACCATCCCCACCCGGCGTTCGGAGATCTTCACCACCGCCACCGACAACCAGCCCTCGGTCGGCATCCAGGTCTACCAAGGTGAGCGCGAAATCGCCGCGTACAACAAGAAGTTGGGCGTCTTCGACCTCACCGGCCTGCCGCCCGCCCCGCGCGGCGTCCCGCAGATCGAGGTCGCCTTCGACATCGACGCCAACGGCATCATGCACGTCTCGGCCAAGGACCTGGCCACCGGCCGCGAACAGAAGATGACCGTCACCGGCGGCTCCGCGCTCCCCAAGGACGACATCGACCGCATGATGCGCGAGGCCGAACAGTACGCCGACGAGGACCGCAGGCGCCGCGAGGCCGCCGAGACCCGCAACCAGGCCGAACAACTCGTCTACCAGACCGAGAAGTTCGTCCGCGAGAACGAGGAACGCATCCCGGCCGACACCAGGTCCGAGGTCGCGGCGGCGGCCACGGAGGTGAAAGCTCTTCTGGAACACGAGGCGGACACCGCGGAGTTGCGCGCGGCCGTGGAGAAACTCGCCACCGTCAGCCAGCGCATGGGCCAGGCGATGTACGCCCAGGCCGCCGAGCAGTCACCCACGGAACAGACGGAGACCCCCACGGAACACACCTCGCCCCAGGAGGAGGAAGGCGTCGTCGACGCGGAGATCGTCGACGACGAACACGAGGCGAAGGGAGGCGCGGCCTAGCCCGCAGTCCACCCGCCGGCCGCGGTCGGCAGGGTGGCGCAGACGGCGTCGAGGACGCAGGCGTACGGCGTGCCGAAGCCGGCCAGCCGGGCGCGGAGTCGGTCCAGGGCGCCGCGGTACTCGGAGAGGAGGTCGAGGTTGCCGGTGCGGGCCGTGAACTCCAGGACCGCGGGCAGGTAGTCGGGCGGTTCCTCCCGGGTGAACTCCAACTCGTGGGCGCGGTACAGCTCTTCGAAGCGGACCAGGGACATACCGCGCCGCCGGGTGTCGCCGTCGTGCCACCGACTCAGGCACAGGCTGTGCCCGTTCTCGAAGTCGAAGACCTGCACGTAGTGCGCGGCGAGTTCCTGGGCCGGAGTGAGAGCCGCGTGGTCGACGAACTCCCGCAGCTGCGGAGCGGCTTCGCGCAGCAGCGGGAGCCGGGCGCGGAAGTCGTCGTCGGGGTAGGTCAGGCAGAGCGCGGCCCCTTGGTACAGCACAGCGTCCGAGGGCATCAGACATCCTTCGCGTCGTGGTCCGGCCGGTCCGGGTGGTCGGGCCCGTCGCCGGGCGCCGTGAACGGGTGCGTTCCCTTGCTCGCCCGTGGTGTCGAACCTAGGGCGGGGCAGGGGAGCGCACCCGTTCACGGCAGCCGTACGGGGCACGACGCGCGGGCGAAGGGTGCGGGAAGTGAGGTCAGACCTTCAGCGCGACCCCGCCGTACACCGGAACGATGCCCTCCGCCTGGGCGGCCACGTCCTCCGGCTCCGGACGCCACCCGTAGACGGCGATCACGCCCGGACCGAGCAGCTGCAGGCCGTCGAAGAAGCGCGAGAACTCGGCCAGCGAGCGCGGGTAGAACGGGGTGCCGCTGCGCCGGAAGTGCTCGGCGGCCTGCGCGATGGCCTCGGGGCTGAGATCCGGGGTGACCTGCGACATCACCAGATAGCTGCCCGGGACGAGGACGTCGACGTACCGCTTGATCAGGCCGTACACGTCGTCGCCGGCGGGATCGTCGCCCAGATAGTGGGTGAGCGCGACCAGCGACAGTGCGACCGGCCGGGTGAAGTCGAGGGTCTCGCCGGCCAGCCGCAGGATCGTGTCCGGGTCACGGACGTCGGCGTGCACGTACTCGGTGCTGCCCTCGGGCGCGCCGTGCAGCAGCGCCTCCGCGTGCCGCAGCACGATCGGGTCGTTGTCCGCGTACACGACCTTCGCGTCCGGGGCGACACCCTGCGCCACCTGGTGCAGGTTCGGCTCGGTGGGGATGCCGGTGCCGATGTCCAGGAACTGGCGTATCCCGGCCTCGGCGGCGGTGCGTGTCGCCCGGTGCATGAACCGGCGGTTGGCCCGCGCGCCACGGAGCACGGTGCCGTCCGTGGCGAGGATCCGGCGCGCCAGCTCCTCGTCCACCGGGTAGTTGTCCTTGCCGCCGAGCCACCAGTCGTACACCCGCGCCGGATGCGGCCGGCTGGTGTCGATACGGGTGGGCGCGGCTTCGGATCCGGTCATGCGGTGTCGTCTCCTCTGGAGTTCGGGTCGGTGTGCCGGGCTCTGCTGTGCGCTGCCGGGCCGGGCTAGAAGGTCTCGCGACAGTCCCGCAGGATCTTCTTGGTGCGCTGTGCGGACGCGGCGTGCGCCGTCATGTGGTCGAGGACCTCCAGATGCGCGGAGACCTCGGTACGGGAGTCCAGATACAGGGCGCCGGTCAGATACTCGGTGAACACCATGTCGGGCAGCTCCGGTTCGGCGAAACGGAACAGCGAGAACGGTGCGTACGTCCCCGGGTGCGGGCCGCTCTCGAACTCCGCGACCTGGAGCGTGACCCGGTCTCGCTCGCCGAACTCCAGGAGTCTGTCCAGCTGTTCGCGCATCACCTCACCGCGCATGCTCACCGGACGCCGCAACACCGTCTCGTCCATGATCACCCACAGGTGCGGCGGATTGTCCCGCTCCAACAGCCCCTGGCGTGCCATCCGCAGGGACACATGCCGCTCGATGGTCTCCGGACCGGTCTGCCCGATCGTCCCGGCCTCCATCACGGCCCGCGCGTAGTCCTCGGTCTGCAACAGGCCGGGCACGAAGTGCGGTTCGTACGAACGGATCAGCCCGGCCGCGCCCTCCAGGCTCACATACAGGCTGAACCACTCCGGCAGCACATCGTGGAACCGCTGCCACCAACCCGGCTCGTTCGCCTCCTCGGTGAGCGCGACGAACGCGTCGGCCTCCTCGTCGGCCACCCCGTACGTGCTCAACAGCACCTGCACATACGGCACTTTCAGCGCGACCTCGGCCATCTCCATCCGCCGTACGGTCGCCGGAGCCACCCGCAGGACCTGCGCGGCCTCCTCGCGTTTGATGCCGGCCGCCTCGCGCAACTCCTGGAGCCTTCTGCCCAGCACTACTTGACCCACGGTGGGCGCGGGCCGCCGTTCACTCACGCCACGCCTCCCCATACGCGCCGAAGTCTGGGGGAAGTGTGCCATGTTCCGGCCGTCGTCTCAGCGGTTCGGAGGTGATCATCCGTCAGTCCCCCAGCCCACGCAGATACTTGGCCGTCGCCGGATCGGCCGGGAGAAACGTCTCGATCGCCAGCTCCGAGACCGTCACATCCATCGGAGTGTTGAACGTGGAGATCGAGGAGACGAACGACAGCACCCGTCCCTCGTGCTCGATCCGCATCGGCAGCGCGAAGTACGCTGCGGAAGCGTCCCGTTCGGCCTCGCCGTCCGCCGCCTCCGGCACCGGATACGCGGCGACCTCCTCGTACAGCGCCCGCAGCGGCTCGGACCGGTGCAGCGCGATCTGCCGCTCCATCTGCGCGAGGAGATGCCCGCGCCATTCACCCAGATTGCGGATGCGTGGCGCCAGGCCCTCGGGGTGCAGCGTCAACCGCATGGCGTTGAGCGGCGGTTGGAGCAGGAACTCCGGCACACCGTCCAGCAGCATCGTGATGCCCCGGTTCGCCGCGACCACCGTGTAGACGGCGTCGACCACCAGCGCCGGATACGGCTCGTAGCCCTGGATCAGCCGCTCCAGCCCCTCGCGCAACGCGCCCAACGCGGGGTCGTCCAACGGGGTCTCCGGATAGCGCGGGGCGTAACCGGCCGCCAGCAGAAGGGAGTTGCGCTCCCGCACCGGCACGTCCAGGTGCTCGGCCAGCCGCAGCACCATCTCCTCGCTCGGCCGGGACCGCCCCGTCTCGACGAAGCTGATGTGCCGGGCCGAGGAGTCGGCCCGCAACGCCAGCTCCAGCTGACTGACCCGCCGCCGCTCCCGCCAGGCACGCAGCAACGGGCCGACACCCCTGCCCGCGGAGGTGTCGGTACCGGTCGCGACGATGGTCATACGCACGACCGTAGTCGAAGCCGCCCGTCCGTGAACGAACCGAGGAACCCGTCCGGGGGAGCCGCGTACCGGACCCACCCCGGGGCACTCTTCTGACCAGGCACGCAGCCGACCCCCTGTGGCACGCTGAAGTGGCCGAAGAGGAACCCGCCCACCAGGAAGGACCGAGGCCATGCCCGTCGCACCGCTGTCGCAGAAGGAGATCGAGGACCGCCTCGCGGAACTCCCCGGCTGGTCCGCCGACGCCGACCGCCTCACCCGCACCTACCGGCTCGGCACCCACTTCGCGGCCACCGCGCTGGTCGTCCACATCGCCCAGGTCCAGGAGGAACTCGACCACCACTCCGACCTCACCCTCGGCTACAACACCGTCGCCCTCGCCGTGAACACCCACAGCGTCGGCGGCGCGATCACCGACCTCGACTTCCAACTCGCCCACAGAGTCGAGGACTTGGCACCCGGACACGGCGCGACCTGACCGCCCGGGACAGGGACGGGCCCACGACGGCGACACAGGAAAGGGCAGGACGAAAGCGCGTGCTCGACTACGACAAGGAAGCCGACGCCTACGACGCGACACGCGGCGGCGAGCCCCGTGCCGCCGCCGCTGCCGAAGCCGTACTCGGTCTCGTTCCGCAGGAGGCCCGCGCCCTGCTCGACGTGGCCTGCGGCACCGGCATCGTCACCCGCCGCCTGGCCACCGCCCGCCCCGGCCTGCGGGTCACAGGCCTGGACGCCGCACCCGCCATGGCCCGTACGGCGGCGACCCGGCTGCCCGGTGCCGTACTCCTCGCCGACAGCCGCCGACTCCCCTTTCCCGACGGGGTGTTCGACGCCGTCACCACCATCTGGCTACTGCACCTCGTCGCGGGCCCCGAAGACGCCGGGGCGATCGTCGCGGAGTGCGCACGGGTACTGCGACCGGGCGGGGTGTACATCACCACGGTCGACAAGGCCGCCGCCCACGACGTCGGCAGCGACATCGACGCCGTCCTCGCCCCGCGCCCGCGCCGCCCCGCCCAGGACCGACCGGACCACGTCCACGACTACGCCGCCGAACAGGGCCTGCACCCGGCCGGCACGGCCCGCTTCCGCGGCCACGGTCAGGGCCGCAGTCCCCGCAGCACCGTCGCGGACCTGCGACGTGGCTGGTTCACCATGCTGCCGCCCGGGGAACCGCTCACCGAACGGTTCGTCGAGCGACTGGAGTCGCTGCCGGACCAGGAACGGCCGCGCAGGGACCCCGAGTTCACGATCCTGGCCTTCAGGAAACCTCCGGCCGGGTGAAGTCCATCGTCCAGTTGGTCACCCAACTCGCCCCGTCGTCCACCGAGAACGCCTGCTCCCAGCGTGCGCCGCTCACGGAGACCCCCGACCACACGAACCGCACCCGCACGTCCTTCCCGTCGTGGGTGTCCTCGCCGTAGAACTCGCCCCGGCCGCCCTCGAACCGGCCCGTCACCGGCGGGAACAGCTTCCCGCTGCGGCTCGACGACCAGTTCAGGGACCACTCCTCGGCCTCCCGGTCGAAGAGCCGCAGGGTCAGCCCCTTCGACCCCAGGTACGGCATGTCGATCTCGTCGACGTTCGCCGCGCCGTCGAAGAACGGCCGACAACGACTGACCCCTCCGAACTCCTCCCAACCGCTGCCGGGTCGGAGGAAGTCGGTGAGACGACGGTTCACGACCTCCCACTCCCCGTGCAGGAAGTCGAAGTCGCGCGGGCTGCTCATGAGCGGTCTCCAGTGGTTCCGGCGGGCAGGCAGTCCGCCAAGTAGGCGTCGAGGTCCGGGACTTCGGGCGCGAGGAGATGCCGCACCCAGGAGTTCCGTTCGTGCAGGATCGGCGGCAGCTCCCACACGCAGCCGATCCACGGCAGATCGGGTGCGACGAAGTGGGTGGGGTCGAGGTCGGGACAGCCGAGCACCGGCTGGCCCGCCGACGCGCCCCGGAAGTGCAGGACGTTGTCCCACACCCAGCTGTACGCGTTCAGATAGGCGCCGTCGTCACCGCCCCGATGCAGGACCACGAAGCCGGCCGGCGGAGTGCCGTCCGGCTCGGGCAGCAGTTCCGGCAGGATCGCGTACGCCGCCGCCTCCACCTCGGGAGCGATCCCGGCCGGGTCGGCGGTGACGTGGTAGCGCTTGATGTGCCGCCCGGCCACCTCGATCGGCGGCGGCACGGTCAGCAGTTTCTCCGTGAAAGGCATGACAGGACGCTAGGGCCGCTTCACTGACATCCTGTGTCAGTGAAGTCCAGCAGACTCCTCTCGATCCTGCTCCTGCTCCAGACCCGCGGGCGGATGACCGCCGCCCAGCTCGCCGAGGCCCTGGAGGTCTCGGTCCGCACGGTCTACCGGGACGTCGAGGCCCTGAGCACGGCGGGCGTCCCGCTGTACGGCGACGCGGGCCACGCCGGCGGCTACCGCCTCCTCGACGGCTACCGCACCCGCCTGACCGGCCTCACCACGGACGAGGCCGAGGCCCTGTTCCTCGCGGGCGTACCGGGACCGGCCGCCGAGCTGGGCCTCGGCCCGGTCCTGGCCGCCGCCCAGCTGAAGGTGCGCGCGGCCCTGCCGGCCGAGCTGCGCGAGCACGCCGACCGGATCAGCGGCCGGTTCCATCTGGACGCGCCGGGCTGGTACGCGGACGCCGACGAGACACCGTTCCTGCATACAGTCGCCGACGCCGTATGGCACAACCGCGTCCTGTATGCGATCTACCGACGCTGGCGCGAGCCCACCGACGTGGAACGCCGACTGGAGCCGTACGGGCTCGTCCTGAAGGCAGGCCGCTGGTATGTCGTGGCCGGTCCCGGCCCGCGCACCTTCCGCGTCGACCAGATCCTGGAACTCACCGCCTCCGACTCCGACGAGAAGTTCATCCGCCCCGACGACTTCGACCTCGCCGCGTACTGGACCGCCCACCAACAGGACTTCCACGACCGCCTCCACCGCGGCGAGGCGGTGGTCCGGCTCGCACCCGGAGCCAACCTCGCCCGGGCGGTCCCCCTCAACGGACGGCCGGAACCGGACGGTTGGACCCTGATGTCGGTCCCCATCGAGTCCATCGACCACGCGCACGGCGAGTTCCTGCGCCTCGGCACGGACATCGAGGTCCTCTCACCACCCGAACTCCGCGACCGGATCACCCGCACGGTCGCCGAACTGGCCGAAAGATACGGCAACTTGCTCACCGGCAGCGGCGACTGAGGGCACGGAACCCGTCCGTCCTCCCAGGAGGTACGTCACGTGAGCTACCCGCACCCGCACCCGCAAGTGCCCCCGCATCCGCGCCCGCGGCACCGGTCCCGCAGACGAAGGGCCGTACTCTCCGCACTGACCGCCGCCGCAGCCCTGGTCCTCGCCCAACTCACCACCGGCGGAACCGCCCAGGCCGCCACCGCCCGCCAGGTCGAGGCCCTCGACCGCGGCGTTGTCAGCGTCCATACCGACAGCGGCAACCTGGTCAGCTGGCGCTGGCTCGGCACCGACCCCGACACCGTCTCCTTCAACGTCTACCGCGCCGGTACGAAGGTCAACTCCGCCCCGATCACCGGCTCCACGAACTACTTCCACGCCGGCGCGCCCGCCCAGGCCGACTACACGGTCCGCGCGATCGTCGGCGGCGTCGAACAGGCCGACTCCGTCCACGCCATCCAGTTCCGCACCGGCTACAAGGACGTCACCATCACCCCGCCCGCCGGCGGCACCACCCCCGACGGAGTCGCCTACACCTACGAGGCCAACGACGCCTCCGTCGGCGACCTCGACGGCGACGGACAACTCGACTTCGTCCTCAAGTGGCAGCCCACGAACGCCAAGGACAACTCCCAGTCCGGCTACACCGGAAACACGATCCTCGACGGCGTAAAACTCGACGGCACCCGCCTGTGGCGCATCGACCTCGGCCGCAACATCCGCTCCGGCGCCCACTACACGCAGTTCCAGGTGTACGACTACGACGGCGACGGCAAGGCCGAGGTCGCCATGAAAACAGCCGACGCCACGGTCGACGGCGCGGGTACGGTCATCGGCAACTCGGCCGCGGACTACCGCAATTCGAGCGGCTACGTCCTGTCCGGACCCGAGTACCTGACCATGTTCAACGGCCGGACCGGCAAGGCGATGAGCACCGTCGACTACGTCCCGGCCCGCGGCACGGTCTCCTCCTGGGGCGACTCCTACGGCAACCGAGTCGACCGATTCCTCGCCGGTACCGCCTACTTGGACGGCAGCCGACCCTCCCTGATCATGGCGCGCGGCTACTACACGCGCACCGTGATCGCCGCCTGGGACTGGCGGAACGGCGCCTTCACCCGCCGCTGGACCTTCGACACCAACTCCTCGACCAACACCGGCAAGGGCTACGACGCCCAGGGCAACCACCAGTTGGCGATCGCCGACGTCGACGGGGACGGCAAGGACGAGATCGTGTACGGCTCGATGGCCGTCGACGACAACGGCTCCGGCCTGTGGACCACCAAGAACGGCCACGGCGACGCCCTGCACGTCGGCGACCTCGACCCCGCCCGCCCGGGCCTGGAGGAGTTCAAGGTCGACGAGGACTCCTCGAAACCGTCCTCGTGGATGGCGGACGCGAAGACCGGCGCGATCATCTGGTCCACACCCGCCAACGGCGACAACGGCCGGGGCGTCTCCGGGGACATCTGGGCGGGCAGCCCCGGCGCCGAGTCCTGGTCGGCATCGGAGAGCGGAGTCCGCAACCCCCAGGGCACGGTGGTCTCCACCCGCAAGCCCTCCAGCACCAACTTCCTGTCCTGGTGGGACGGCGACCCGGTGCGTGAACTCCTCGACGCCACCCACATCGACAAGTACGGAACGACCGCCGACACCCGCCTGCTGACCGGCTCCGACGTCCACTCCAACAACAGCACCAAGGCGACCCCGACCCTGTCCGGCGACATCCTCGGCGACTGGCGGGAAGAGGTCGTCTGGCCCACCACCGACAACACGGCGCTACGGATCTACTCCACGCCGTACGAGACGACCACCAGGATCACGACGCTCCTCCACGACACCCAGTACCGCACGGCTCTGGCCTGGCAGAACACTGCATACAATCAACCGCCCCACCCGAGCTTCTACATCGGCGACGGGATGCCGACGGCACCCCGGCCGACTGTCTACACACCGTGAGACAAGCGGCTGCGCGCGCCGAGGCGCGCGCAGCCGCCCTCCGCACTCAGGCGACCGTGCAGGCCTGGTCGCCCACCTTGAACGACGCCGGCTTCGTATTCACCCCCGACCAACTCCCCGTGAACCCGAACCCCACCGACGAACCCGCGGCCACCGTCCCGTTCCAGCTCACGTTCTTCGCCGTCACGGTCGCGCCGGACTGGGTCCAGTCGGCGTTCCAGAGTTGGGCGATCCGCTGCCCGTCCGCGAAGGACCAGCCAAGTGACCAGCCGCTCCAGGTGGTTGAGCCGGTGTTGGTCACCTGGACGTCGGCCTGGAAGCCGCCCGCCCACTGGTTGGTGATCTTGTACGTGACCGAGCAGGCGCCCGTGGGAGGCGTCGGATCGGTGCCACCACCCCCGCCGCCTCCGTCGCCGGCGTCGGAGGAGTCGCCGTAGACGACCCCGCGCCCGTTCGTCGACACATACACCCGGCCGTACACCCGCGGGTCACCGGTGATCGCCGCGCCCGTCCAACCCCACTGGTGAGCATCGTCGTTGATCCGCGTCCAGCTCACGCCCTTGTCGGTGGAACGGAAGATGCCGCGGACACCGCCGATCTTCGCGCTCGTGTAGAGCGTCTGGTACGAGGCGCCCGTCGCCGCCTTCCCGAAGCCGATCGTGTCGGCCTGGTCGACGTTCGCGAGCTTGCCGAAGGTGACGCCGCCGTCCGTGGAATGCCACAGCCCGTACGCCCCGTCGCTCGCCCCGCCCGCCAGCCACACGTCGCCCTTCGTACCGGGCAGTGCCTTGAACCGCACGCTGTCACCACTGGGCAGCCCGGTGGCCGAGGACGCGGTGAAGGTCGCCCCGCCGTCCGAACTCACATAGAACTTCCCGGACTTGAAACCGTAGAAGGTCTTGGCGTCGACCCGGTCCGACTCGACGACCGCGCCCGCCGGGATACCGCTCGACGCCGACCAGGACGAACCGAACCCGGTCGTGTACTGCACCCCGGCACCCGCCGGACTCCACACGAACCGGCTCCCGTCCGCCGCCGCGGCCACCGTTCCGCCACCGCTCACGCCCGAAGGGTCCGTCCCCGCGAACCAGTTGGCGCCGTTGTCCGTCGAGAACGCGATGTGCGGCCCCGAGTCCAGATTGCCCACGCGCACCACCGTGTTGGGGTTGGTCTCCGCGAAGTCGAGGCTCGTGGTCGTCGTGAAGTTCGGCGAAGTGAACATCATCGAGGGGACCTTGGTGAGATCCGTGTGCCGGAACCCGCCGATGTCGCCCAGCGCGCTGAGGAGTTGGGCCCCGCCGGACGGGGGAGCGGCGAGGTCGTTGACCGCCGTCTCCTCCAGCCCCTGCACCATCGGCTTCACGGTGAACTGGCCGCCGCTGTCCCAGTTCGTCAGGTTCTCCGTGCCGTAGAGCGTCGCGCCCGTCCCGTACATCATCCGGTTCGAGTCGAACGGGTCGATCTCCAACGACTCCGTCATCCAGCCCAGTTTCGGGGCCTGTTCGGGCGGCGACGGATTCGCCCCGAAGGTCAGCCAGGGCGAGGAGGACACGTCCATGGTGTACCGGTTCGACCGGTTGGGATACGACGTGTAGTCCCAGGCCTTCGTCCAGGTGCTCCCGCTGTTCGTGGAGCGGAAGATCTGTGTGTCCGGCCACCAGGAGCTGTACGCCGTCGCCATCACGGTCCCCGGATGCTGCCGGTCGACGGTCAGACCGCTGAAGCCGTAGTAGGTGTCGGCCTCCGCGACCGGGCTGATGTTCGTCCACGTGCCGGTCGCCGTGGCGTACCGCCACAGCTGGCCCTTGCCGCCGTCGTACGGACCGCCCTTGTCGCTGTATGCGATGTACAGATAGCCGTTGACCGCATCCAGTACACCCTTGTGCGCCAGATACCCGGTCGGCTGCCCGGTCACCCGGCTCCATGTCGCGCCCGCGTCCGTCGACCGGTACACGGCGTTGGCCTGGTCCGCGACACCGACATAGATCGTCTTCGTCGCGCTGCCGGACGTACCCGTCGACTCGTCGAAGGTGACCCACACGATGCCCTGGTTGTCGCTGGCGTAGCCGCTCGTGTCGGTCGGATCCTGCACGTAGTTGCCGACATTCGGGAAGTTCGTCACCTGCGACCAGGTCACCCCGGAGTCCGTCGACCGCCACAGACCCTTCCCGCTGGGCGCGCCCAGATACAGCACGCTGTCCTTGTTGGGGTCGACGGCCAGCCGCTCACCCATACCGCGCCCCGGCATGTTCCCGCCGAGCTTGAACGGCATGTCGGTCTTCTGCCAACTCGCGCCCCGGTCCGCCGACCTGAGCACGGCCCCGTTCGTGGGATCCCAGCTGTTCGTATACGTGCCGACGGCCGCGTACACCTTGTTCGGGTCGACCGAGTCGGACGCGAGACTCACCACGCCGGTGTGCCCCCACTCGTCCCACCCGACCGAGTCCAGCAACGGCGTCCAGGTCTTCGTCGCCTGCTGCCACCGGTAGGCGCCGCCGATGTCGGTACGGGCGTAGGCGAGGTTCTTCTCGCTCCGGTTGAACACGATGCCGGGCACGAACCCACCGCCGTCGATCCGGGCGTTGTGCCAGGTGTAGGTGTCGGCGGCGACGGTCACTTCCGGCGCGTTCGGGTTCGCGGCAAGGGCGGACGGACTGCCCGCCAACAGACTGGCGGCGAGCGCCAGCACGGCCGTGAGGATTCGGGTTCTTCGCACGAGGGGTCCTCTCGTGAAGAGGGGTTCAAGACACAAACACCGGGCGACCCCCAGTGCGGGTGGGGGCCGCCCGGCTGGTAGGCCTCGCCGTCAGGTGACGAGACCACGCACGCGGAACTCCGGGCACTCTCCGAGAAACGGCGGGCCCAACTCCCCTGTTTTCAGGGGCGCGGGGAACTGCGTGACCAGCCACAACGGACCCGCAGACAAACAACCGCCCAACCCGCGGAGCGCCTCGCGGGGGCTATTCAAGAAGCTCCGCGTACGACCCCATGGCCAAGGCGACATCCGCCTGTGCCCAGAACCGGTGGTACGTGAAGACGGGCGCGGCCCCGCCCGCCAGATAGCTCTGGATCTTCGACCACGCCGGATCGTTCTTGTAGAAGGACCGCAACGAGGCGAACGTGGAAGCGGAGTTGACCGCGTCGCCGTTCGGCATCGTGCCGCTCCACCCGCTCGGCACATACACACTGTCGTCGAACCGGTTGTAGTCCGCGCGGGTCTCCGGAACGGCGATCCCCAGACTGTCCTGGTAGTTGCTCCACATCCCGTCGAGAAGAGCCTTCGCCGTCGTCTTCGCCGCAGCGGAACCGGACTTCGCGGCGTAGTACGTCAGCGTCTTGGCATACGCGGCCGCGACACCGACGTCATTGGTGTAGTCGGCGACGGTGACATGAAGTCCCGCATTGGCACCGGGACTTGACGCGTTCCAGGTGTCGGGCTGCCCCGACCACTGCAGCGTCGAGGGGATCAGATACGTGCCGTCCGGATTGATCGTGGTCTTGGACAGCGCCCACGCCACCCACTTGTCCAGGACCGCCTTCGCGCTCGCGTTCCCCGTCTGCTGGTAGTACTCGGCGACCCGCTCCATCGACCACGCCTGGAAGCCGAACCACTGGTTGGACGGCGGGTCGTGGTAGACGGGCTGCTGGTCGTAGTACATGCCGTAGAACGTCGACGTCCCGGCCGGCGGACTCGCGTACCGCCCCTGCCAACTGTTCGTCGCTCCACCGGCGATGGCGCCCTCGCTCGACTGCAGCCAGCGGTAGAACTCCAGCTGCCGGGTCAGCGAGGTACCCCAATCCGCCGCGCCCGTCGCGGACTTGGGCTTCAGGTCCGCGTACGAACTCAACGCGTAGGCAGCCAGGGGGTTTTGATAGCCCCCGTGCACATGGCTGGACCCGATGCGCCATGCCCAGCCCGCGCTGGTGTCGTTGGCGCCGCCCCACGCGTAGTACCAGGACAGCAGATAGTCCGAGGCGTCCTTGCCGGTGCCAGCCGGGCAGGTGGACGGCCCGACACAGTTGCCGATTTTCTTGAAGTACTTGTCGTACATGGCGTAGCGCAGATAGTCGCCCATCTTGGCCGCCTTGCCGACGGTCGCGGAGACGTCACCGCCCTTGCCCTGTTCCTTGGCCCAGGTGTCGGCCCAGTACGCGGCCTGCACGGCCCGCGCGTCGGCGTCCGGAGCATCGGTGTACTTCCACTGCTTGGCGTACGAGGAGTCACCGGTGAAGAGGTCCAGGTAGCCGTTCGTACCGCCGTACTTGAAGGCGTCGCAGGTCGGCTGCGGCACCGTCTCCCACACGGACTCCTGCGCTCCGCGCTGGAAGGTGTTGATGTACGACGGTCCGCTCGCCGTCGGCCCCGCCTCGCACCCACCGCCCGGCGTGTCGCCGTAGCCGTAGGTGTTGTCGACATCCTCCAGCCAGTGCATACCGTAGACATCGTCCGTACCGTATGCGGTCTTCAGTTCACCGGCGATCGGATCCGATCCCACCGGCACCGAGGTGTCGAGCTTCGCCGGATACTCGTTCGGGGTGTCCAGCTCGGGCGCGTACGTCGCCGGCTTCGAGGCGTTGTAGAAGGAGTTCGTCGGCTGGTCTGCGTGGGTCGGGATCATGTACTTCTCCATGAGAGCCCAGGCGCCGTTGAACTTCGACCAGTCACCCGTCACCTTGCCGTACATCGCCTGCAGCCACAGCAGATAGCTGTACGCCTCCGACGTCGTCTCGTGCCCCTGGTCCGGCGCCTCGACGATCAGGGTCTCCACCGAGTGGTAGGGGATGCCCTGGGGCGAGAAGTAGCCGTTCGCCGGGTTGGTGATCTTCCCGTAGAGATCCAGGAAGCGGGCGTCGTACGCGTTCGCCGCCGCCAGCTCCGTCACCGTGACCGTCGCCTTGGTGAAGCCCGTCGCCGTCGACTCGAAGGACGCCGAACCGGTGCCGGACGCGTCGGCCGTGAGGGTCACCGTCTGCGCGGTGTTCCAGTTCGACGGCGTGAACGCGAGCGACGCGCCGCCGGTGACCGACAACCCCGTGTTGCCGCTTGCTCGAGCCGTCGTCACGGTCACGTTCGACGACGGCTGCGAGGACAGCGACACCGCGTACGTGCCCGACTTGCCCTGCTGGACGCCCAGTTGGGTCGGCGAGGCCACGATCGCGGGTCCCGAGGCGACCGTGATGCCGACCGGAGCGGACGTGCCGGACGCGCCCAGGCTGTCGTACGCCTTCGCCACCAGCGAATGACTGCCCACGGTCAAACCGGAGGTCGAGAACGAGTACGGCGAGGTCGTGTCCGTGCCGAGCAGCGTGGTGTCGTCGTAGAACTCGACCTTGCTGATCGTCGCGTTGTCGGCCGCAGCCGCGGTCGCCGCGAACGGGATCGCGGCCCCCTGCGTGTAGATCGCGCCCGCGCTCGGGCTGGTCAGCACGGTGATCGGCGGCTGATGGGCGCCGACGCAGGTGGTGCCGTTGATCGCGAACGAGGTGGGCGCGGTGTTCGTACCGCTGTAGGCGAACTGCGCGCCGGTCGAGACGGCCGCGCCCGCGGCGATCGTCCCGTTGTACGACGCGTTCGTCACCGTGACCGCGCTGCCGGACTGGGACCAGGTGCCGTTCCAGCCGTTGCTGAGCTTCTGGTTGCCCGCGTAGGCGTAGGTCAGGGTCCAGCCGTTGATCGCGTCCGTACCCCGGTTGGTGAGGGTCAGATCCGCGGTGAAGCCGGAGCCCCAGTCGTTCGTCTTGTAGTCCACGCTGCACTGAACTGTCGCCGCCTGGGCGGGAGTTGTACCCGTCGCGAGCATCGAGACGGGAAGTGCGAGGGCCGCCACGACAGCGGTCCACAGTCGCCGCGTCAAACGGCGTCTCCTTCTGGGGTGCATGTGCTGGTTCCTCCTTGCGGCTCGGAGGGGTGGGGGCGGAACAGCAACAAGCCTTGAACCAGTGGGAGCGCTCCCATCGTGAGGACGGGGGTGGGAGTCGTCAAGGTGCTTACGGGGTCGAAAAGATTTCGACGAACGTGGATTGAGGGAAAGTCAGCGAAAGTCTGTGACTCCCCTGTCCTTTGCCGTCACTTGGCGCTACCTTCCTGGACACCAGTGGGAGCGATTCCGTCAGTCGACGCGTCCGTGCGACGCGCCCGAGCTGCAAGGAGTCGCTCATGCGACACCCCCCGCGTTCAATCCTTTTAGCCGTCGCCGGCGCGACCGCCCTTGTCGGGGCCATGGTCGTTCCGGTGGTCACGGCGTCCGGCGCCACCCCCGCGTGCACGGTGGAGTACTCGGTCACCAGCCAGTGGAGCACCGGATTCCAGGGCGCAGTGCAGATCACCAACAACATGGCACCGGTGAGCAGTTGGAGCCTGAGCTTCGACTTCACCGGCGGTCAGAAGGTCACCCAGGGCTGGAACGCCAAGTGGTCCCAGTCCGCCACAACGGTCACCGCGACCAACGAGAGCTGGAACGGCTCGCTCGGCACCGGCGCGAGCGTGAGTGCCGGCTTCCTCGCCAACTGGTCGGGGAGCAACGCCGTACCGTCCGCGTTCAAGCTCAACGGCACGACCTGCAACGTCGATTCGGAGCCGACACCACCGACCTCGCCGCCTCCGACCTCACCGCCGCCGAGCGGCAGCGCGCCCACGCTGCACGTCTCCGGGAACAAGCTCGTGGACGCAGGCGGCACCAACCGGCGCCTGCTGGGCGTCAATCGGTCCGGCGGCGAGTTCATGTGCGTGCAGGGCTACGGCATCTGGGACGGTCCGGTGGACGACGCGGCCGTCGCGGCGATCGCCGACTGGAAGGCGAACACGGTCCGCATTCCGCTCAACGAGGAGTGCTGGCTGGGCCTTTCGAACATCAAGCCCGAGTACGCGGGCGCCAACTACATCGCCGCCGTCAAGGACCTGGTGGCGAAGGTCGAGGCGCACGGCATGACACCGATCGTCGAACTGCACTGGACCTACGGCCAGTACACCGGCAACTCGGCGGGCTGCTCCGACGTGCACGCCACCTGCCAGAAACCGATGCCCGACGCGCAGTACACCCCGTCGTTCTGGTCCTCGGTCGCCAGCACCTTCAAGGCGGATCAGGCGGTCGCGTTCGACCTGTTCAACGAGCCGTATCCGGACCGTGCGACCTCCACGACCACCCAGGCGTGGCAGTGCTGGCGGGACGGTGGCACCTGCCCCGGCATCGGGTACGAAGTCGCCGGTATGCAGGATCTCGTCGACGCCGTACGGTCGACCGGCGCCAAGAACGTGATCATGGCCGGCGGGCTCGCGTACTCGAACGACCTGAGCCAGTGGCTGGCCTACAAGCCGACCGATCCGACCGGCAATCTCGTCGCCGCGTACCACGTGTACAACTTCAACACCTGCGCGAGCGAGAGCTGCTGGAACTCCACACTCGCCCCCGTCGCGGCCCAAGTGCCGCTGGTGGCAGGGGAGATCGGCGAGAACACCTGCTCGCACGCCTTCGTCGACCAGGTCATGAAGTGGTTCGACGACCGTGGGCTCTCGTATCTCGGCTGGACCTGGAACACCTGGGACTGTTCCGCCGGTCCGTCGCTGATCTCCGACTACACCGGTACGCCCACCGCGTACGGCATCGGGCTGCGCGACCACCTGCGCGCCCTCAACGGATAGGCGCCCCCGCACACCAACAGCGCACACCACAGCACCCGCAACCAACTTCCTTACCAGACAAGGAAACCCGCACTCATGAGCCGTACCAGAACAGCGTTGCTCGCTGCCTTGGTGCTCGTCGCCGGGGCCTCGGGGACGGCGGTCGCCGTCACCCCTTCCTCGGACGTCGGCATCGCCGCGATCCCGTGCAGCGTCGACTACAAGGTGCAGAACCAGTGGGACACCGGCTTCACCGCCGCCGTCACGATCACCAACAACTCGGCCGCCAAGTCGAGTTGGGCCGTGAAGTGGGCGTATGCCGGCAACCAGAAGGTCACCAGCGGCTGGAACGCGAAGATCAGCCAGAGCGGGACCGCCGTCACGGCGGCCAACGAGACCTACAACGCGAGCCTGCCGACCGGGAGTTCGGTCAGCTTCGGCTTCAACGCCTCCTACAGCGGCACCAACGCGCTCCCGACCACCTTCACCCTCGACGGCGTGGCCTGCAACGTCGACGACGGCAGCGGTGGGGGAGGCGGCGGCACCGATCCCGGCACGCGGGTCGACAACCCCTACGCGGGCGCCAAGGTGTACGTGAACCCGGAGTGGTCCGCCAAGGCCGCCGCCGAGACCGGCGGCAGCCGGATCTCCAACCAGCCCACCGGCGTCTGGCTCGACCGCATCGCCGCCATCAACGGAGTCAACGGCGGCATGGGCCTGCGCGCCCACCTCGACGCGGCGCTCGCCCAGAAGGGCACTGGTCAAGAGGTCGTGCAGCTCGTCGTCTACGACCTGCCCGGACGTGACTGCGCGGCCCTCGCCTCCAACGGCGAACTCGGCCCGACCGAAATCGGCCGCTACGAAACCGAGTTCATCGACCCGATCGCCACGATCCTCGCCGACACCAAGTACGCCTCGCTGCGGATCGTCACCACGATCGAGATCGACTCGCTGCCCAACCTCGTGACCAACACCGGCAGCAAGGCCACCGCCACCCCGCAGTGCGACACCATGCTCGCCAACGGCAACTACGTGAAGGGCGTCGGCTACGCGCTGAACAAGCTCGGCGCGATCCCCAACGTCTACAACTACATCGACGCCGGCCACCACGGCTGGCTCGGCTGGGACGACAACTTCGCCCCCGCCGCGAACCTCTTCTACCAGGCGGCCAACGCCGAGGGCGCGACCGTCAACGACGTCGCCGGCTTCATCACCAACACGGCCAACTACAGCGCCCTGAAGGAGAACAACTTCACCATCAACGACAGCGTGAACGGTGTCTCCGTACGCCAGTCCAAGTGGGTCGACTGGAACCGCTACGTGGACGAGCTGTCGTACGCCCAGGCGTTCCGCAACCAGTTGGTGTCCGTGGGCTTCAACTCCGGTATCGGCATGCTGATCGACACCTCCCGCAACGGCTGGGGCGGCTCGGCCCGGCCCACCGGTCCGGGTGCGACGACCAGCGTGGACACGTATGTCGACGGTGGCCGCTACGACCGTCGTATCCAGGTCGGCAACTGGTGCAACCAGTCCGGTGCCGGCCTCGGCGAGCGCCCGCAGGCCGCACCCGCGACCGGGATCGACGCGTACGTGTGGATGAAGCCGCCGGGTGAGTCGGACGGATCCAGCACCGCCATCGCCAACGACGAGGGCAAGGGCTTCGACCGCATGTGCGACCCGACGTACACGGGCAACGCACGCAACGGGAACAACATGTCGGGCGCTCTGCCGAACGCTCCGCTGTCCGGGCACTGGTTCTCGGCGCAGTTCCAGCAGTTGATGGCGAACGCGTACCCGCCCCTGTAGATCGCATACAGAAGGCGTCTGCAGAAAACGCCGACAGTAATCGCATACCGCATCGCACATGGCATACACCCCCGCCCAGCCCCCGCCCCCGCGCCCCGCACCCTGGGGCGTGGGGGTCACCCCTCGCCGGCCAGTCCCCGGCGGATAGCGAACTCCACCGCCGAATAGTCGCCGTCCGACCGCTCCAGCTCATAGGGCACCGCCGGCAACAGCGGCGGCTGCCCCATGAAGCGGGGGCGGTCGCCGTGGTGGGGCTGGGCCGCGTGGACCAGGAAGGGGTGGCAGAGGTACACGTCACCGGGCTTGCCGGTGGCGTACGCGAGGGGGCGCCCGGCGGACGCCTCGGCCACCTTCGGGCCGAGCGTCAGTGAGGAGGCGCCCCGCTCGCCGTACGGTTCGAGGACGCGCGGAACGTCGAGGTGGGAGCCGACCCGGATACGCGTCGGCGCGTTCTCCTCGGTGACCTCGGTGTACAGCATCAGCATCAGCAGGGCCCGGCCGCGCGAGCGCAGGTTCGCATACGGCCACTCGTTCTCCGCGCCCTCCGCCGCATAGCTGCCCTCGATGTGCCAGCCGGCGTCGTCCGGTTCCGTCGCGTGCGGGAAGCGCAGCGGAAGACTGCCCACCGAATACCGGGCCTGCCAGCGGCCGGCGCCCACCAGGAGGTCGAACGCCTCATGCAGGGCAGGGGAGTTGACCGAGGCGGCGAACGGCCCCTGGGCCATGTCGCTCACCCGCACCACGGGGTCCTTCCAGGTGCCGGGATCCTCCGCGTCGTAGCCCGTCTCCCACCACAGCAGTCGAGCGCAGTGCTCGGCGACCCGCGGTGGGAAGGCCCCTTCGATCTTCACGAACCCGTCTTCGAGGAAGCGTTCCACCATCACGTCGTCCGTGTCGTCCATACGGGCATGGTCGGCGACGGGCAGCCCGCATCGCATCCGATTTTTTGCCGCTTCGGCAACGGAAGTGGCCGCCGGACGGTGCGTCGGCGCAGGCTGACGGCACCCGGACGAGAGGCTGACCACCATGGCGCACGAGCACAACGAGAAGCACGCTCACCACCACGACCACACCGACCTCGACTGGGCCGTCATGGGCCCCCTGCTGGAGACGCAGGCGGAGCTGTTCGCGCCGCTGTACGAGCGGGCCATGGCGTGGCTGGCGAAGGAGCGGACCGACCCGGGGCTGATCGTCGACGCGGGCAGTGGGCCGGGTGTGGTCGCGTGTCTGTTCGCGGAGACGTTCCCGGGCGCCCGGGTCGTGGCGGTGGACGGTTCCGCACCGCTCCTGGACCGGGCCCGCGCCCGTGCCGAGCGGCTGGGCTTCGGTGACCGCTTCGGCACGCTGACCGGTGAACTGCCCGATGTCCTGGGGGAGTTGGAGTACCCGGCCGATCTCCTGTGGGCCAGTCGCAGCCTGCATCACCTCGGTGACCAGCGCGCCGGGCTGGCCGCCTTCGCGCGGCGGCTCGCCCCCGGCGGCACCCTCGCGATCATGGAGGGTGGTCTGCCCTCCCGGTTCCTGCCGCGCGACTTCGGTATCGGCCGCCCGGGCTTGGAGTCGCGGATCGACGCGGTCGAGGCCGAGTGGTTCGCGCAGATGCGCGCCGACCTCCCCGGCGCCGTCACCGAGACCGAGGACTGGTCCGCCCTCCTGACCTCGGCGGGCCTGAAGTACACCGGCAGCCGCAGCTTCCTCCTCGACCTGCCCGCCCCGGCCCCGGACCGCGTCCGCGGCTATGTCGCGACCTGGCTGACCCGGGTCCGTGACGTCTACGGCGACGCCCTGGGTGCCGAGGACCGGGCGACCCTCGACCGGCTGGTCGACCCGCAGGACCCGGCGGGCGTGCACCGGCGCGCCGATGTGTTCGTGCTCGCCGCGCACACCGTGCACACGGCGGTGCGGCCGGTGTGAACGGCCCGTGAACTCGGCGGCTTGACTTCGAGAGTGCTGTAGGTGATGAACTGCCCTTCCGAAAATGCGGAGTTCACCGACCCACGGGGGAACCTTCACCATGAACGACAACTCTCATGTCGCGCTCATAACCGGCGGCGGCAGCGGGATCGGCGCGGCCGTCGCGAGACAACTCCTCAGCGCCGGCGGCCGGGTGGCCGTCACCGGCCGCAGCGAACAGCGGTTGCAGGCCTTCGCCGGTGAACTGGGAGATCCTGCGGGCCTGTTGACGATTCCCGGCAGCGCCTCCGAGTACGACCAGGTGCAGGCCGCCGTAGAGACGACGCTGAAACAGTTCGGGCGGCTGGACGCGGTCGTCGCCAACGCAGGGATCGCCACGCACGACTCGGTCGCCGAGGGCGACCCGGCCGGGTGGACCGAGATGGTGCTGACCAACGTCCTCGGGCCCGCCCTCCTGATCCGGGCGTCCGTCGACGCGCTGAAGCAGACGCACGGACGGATCGTGCTGATCGGCAGCGTCGCCGGGTTCGTGCACACGCCGGGCAACATCTACGGCGCCACCAAGTGGGCGATGACCGGTCTCGCCGAGAACACCCGGCGCGAGGTGACGGAGTTCGGCATCGGGGTGACGCTGGTCGCGCCGGGCCGGGTGGAGACCCCGTTCTGGGACGGCAACGGCAGCCCGCCGCCCGGCCGTCTGCTCACCGCCGACCACATCGCCGACACGATCCTGTGGGCGATCCGCCAGCCCGCCGGCGTCGACATCAACACCGTCGTCGTACGGCCGATCGGGCAGCCCAACTGACGTAGCCCGCTCAACTCGCCCACGAGCGAGGCCCGTTGCCGCGACCCGACCGATCGCGACGACGGGCCTCGTGGCAACGGGCCTCACCCGCACGCTAGTTGTTCTGCAGGAACTGCTTCGCCAGCTGGTCGCCGAGCGAGACCGCCGCGCTGTGGCTCTCGATGGGGGAGACCGTCGAGTTCTTGAACAGGATGTACGTCACGCCGGAGTCGGCGCCGCCGGTCGCCGGGTCGGGGTCGATGCCGAGGGCCTTGGCGGTGGCGTAGGAGGCCTCGCCGATGATGTTGGTGGGGCCGGTGTCGCCGACGACGGCGTACTCGACCTTGTTGTTGTAGATCACGGCGACCACGCCGCCGCCCTTGATGCCGTAGCTGGAGTACTTCCAGATGCTGCTGGAGCTGGGCACCACGATGTAGGGCAGTGAATCGGCCTTCAGTGGCTTGCCGTTGGACTGGTGGAACGCGGTGTCGTCCTGGTACCAGGGGTCGGCGTTCTCGTTGCAGTTCGAGGTGCGCTGGCCGTCGCAGTCGATGTCCATGTCGGCCTTCCAGAACACGGCGCCGTTCTTGCCGCAGACCGGGATGGTGGCCGAAGTCTCGTCGTCGGTGCGGTACTTGCCGTTCGATATCTGCGAGCAGGACGTCACCTTGGAGAGCAGGTCGGCCGCGCTGACCGTGCCCTCCTGGGCGGACTTCGGGGTGGCGCCGGAGGCGCTCGCGGGGAGCACTCCGGCTGCGAGGAGGGCGGCGCCTGAGGCCGCGGCGAGGGTCAGTGTTCGGATGCGCACTGTGGGGGACCCTTCTGTTAGGAAAGTTTCCTTACCGGGTGCGCAACAAGGTGGCCCCATAGGCATGCCCGCGTCAAGACCCTGGTCCGAACCAAGTAACGCGAGGCGCCCCGGAGTTGGACTCCGGGGCGCCTCGTACCGCTTGGTTCAGGCGGCTCGCTTCGTTCAGGCCGCGTTGAACGTCGACGGGTCGGGACCGAGGCGTCGGTCCTCGTTGAGCGCGCTGATCGCCGCGAGGTCCTCGGTGTCCAGGCTGAAGTCGAAGACCTCGATGTTCTCCTTGATCCGCGACGGCGTCACGGACTTGGGGATCACCACATTGCCGAGCTGGATGTGCCAGCGCAGCACGATCTGGGCGGGAGTACGGCCGTGCTTCTGGGCGATGGCGACGATCGCCGGCACCTCCAGCAGACCCCGGCCCGAGCCGAGCGGCGACCAGGCCTCGGTCGCGATGCCCTGCTCCGCCTGGTACTCGCGCCCCGCCCGCTGCTGGAGCTGCGGGTGCAGCTCGATCTGGTCGACCGCCGGGATGACCGAGGTCTCCGCGATCAGCCGCTCCAGGTGGTCGGGTTCGAAGTTGGAGACGCCGATGGCGCGCACCCGGCCGTCCGCGTGCAGCTTCTCGAACGCCTTGTAGCTGTCGACGTACTTGTCCCGGGCCGGCGTCGGCCAGTGGATCAGATACAGATCCAGGTACTCCAGGCCGAGCTTCGCCAGCGACACGTCGAAGGCGCGCAGGGTGGCGTCGTAGCCCTGGTCGGCGTTCCAGAGCTTGGTGGTGACGAAGAGTTCCTCGCGCGGGACGCCGGAGGAGGCGATGGCCTTTCCGGTGCCCTCTTCGTTGCCGTAGATCGCCGCTGTGTCGATGCTGCGGTACCCGGTCTCCAGCGCTGTGGCCACCGCCCGCTCCGCCTCGTCGTCCGGCACCTGCCAGACGCCGAAGCCCAGCTGGGGCATCTCGACACCGTTGTTGAGGATGATCGGGGGGACCTTGCTGCTCACGAAGCTCTCGATCCTTCAGTCGTCGGGTGGGTACTCCCCATCGTCAACGATCACGGGCCGTGGTGCATTCCTGACCGCGAAATCCGTCCGGACCGAGCGGCCGTCCGGTGTCGTCGGCTCAAGATTGGCGAGAAATGCATCCGACCTTATTCGGTCCGGACCATTGACCGCGGACCGTCATGCCGCGACGCTGAAGCACGCCACCGGACGTGTCCGTGAACGTGGTGCGTCCATGTGAACAACCCTGTGAACACCGGCACCTGTCTGGGCTCCGAGACCCCCCACCCTCAGGAGGGCAGGTATGCGCGCATGGGCAGGACACTGCCCGGGATCCTCCCGACGGAACATCGTATGCAGGAAACATCGGATGAAAAGGTGTGGTGAAGGCCTCGTCCACCACGGCCGCACGGCGCACGGACCGCTGATGCCGGGCGGTCGTTTCTCGGCCCCGTTCAAACTGATCAGTCGGTCAACAGCGGCGGCGGCCGAGGCAACGGCCCATCCAGGCGACGGCCCCATGCACTCCGCCCGAACGCGCCCAAGCCGTCGCGCCCGCCCGAACCGACCCCCACTCGAAAGGGAGGAACATGAGACGCCGACGACTGCGAGCGGCCCTGACCGCGGCAGCCCTCGCCACCGTCACCCTGACCGGAGCGGTCCCGCCGCTCGAAACGACGGTGGCCGCGAGCCGCCCGGCCGCCGCCCCCGACTGGTCCGTGGCCGTGGTCGACTCCACCACGGCCCGCTACACACCGAGCACCATCGGCGGCTGGTCCTACCCGGTCGGCCTCTACCTCTACGGCCAGTACCTCACCTACAAACGCACCCACGACGCCCGCTACCTGACCTACATCAAGAGCTACGTCGACCGTTTCGTGAAGAGCGACGGCTCGATCGACCAGTCCTTCAACAGCCTCGACAGCATGCAGGCCGGCCGCCTCCTGGTGATCCTGCACCACGAGACCGGCCAGGACCGCTACCGCAAGGCCGCCAAGAAAATCCGCGACCGCCTCGACACCTACCCGCGCACGAGCGACGGCGGCTTCTGGCACGCCGACAGCAGCAGCCGCGCCCATCAACTCTGGGCGGACGGCGTCTACATGGTGAACCCGTTCCTCGTCGAGTACGGCAAGGAGTTCGGCGACAGCGCCTACACGAACGACGAGGCGTCCAAGCAGCTCTACGTCTACGGAAGCCATCTCCAGGTCGCGAACGGCCTGTTGAAGCACGCCTACGACGAATCGCGCACCGCGAGCTGGGCCGACCCCGGCACCGGACTCGCACCGGAACACTGGTGCCGCGCGGTCGGCTGGTACGCGATGGCCGTCACGAACGTCCTCGACGCCCTCCCCGCCGACCACCCACGACGGCCCCAACTCCTCGGCATCCTCCGCCGGTTGGCGGCCGGACTGGAGAAGTACCAGGACCCGGCGACCGGCCGCTGGTTCCAGGTCATGGACAAGGGCGCCCGCAGCGACAACTGGACCGAGACGTCCTGCTCCAGCATGTTCACCTACGCCCTCTCGCGCGGCGCCCAACAGGGCTACCTGGACCGGCACTTCGCCGATGTCGCCCGGCGCGGCTACGAGGGCGTCCTCGCGCGACTCTCGGTCGGCAGCGACGGCCGCACCGACCTCACGGACATCTCCATCGGCACCAACGTCGGCGACTACGCGTACTACGTCGCCCGCACCCGGGCCACGAACGACTTCCACGGCCTGGGCGCCTTCCTGATCATGAACGAACAACTGCGAGGTGAATAGCGTCATGAGTACGTCCAGAAGGGCGGTTCTCGGAGCCGCCCTCGGCGGAGCCGCCGGCGCGGCGGCCGGCCTGTCCGCCGCCACCCCCGCGCACGCCGCCTCCTGGCAGCAGAAGTGGGCGCCGACCGCGACCGGCGACGGCCTCGGCGCCTTCGAGACCGTCGAGGACGACCGCGCCGACTCGCATCCGGCCGGGCACCCGCACATCTACGCCACCGGGAACAACTGGCGCTTCACCATGCATACGGTCGACCGCGACACGTCGACCGACCGGCAGCGCCAAGAGGTCACCGGTCTGCGCACCGGCAGCAGCAGCTACCTGAAGTGGACCCAGGGGCAGACCTGGCGGATCACGTACTCGATGTACATCCCCAGCTCCCTGAAGGCGACCACGACCTTCACGCACATCATGCAGATGAAGCAGCCCGGCAACGGCACCTCGCCGATCGTCGTGCAGTCGCTCCGGCGCGTGAACGGCGTGCAGACCATCGAGCTGAACCTGCCGATCGCCGGGGTCCTGGTCGGCCGTACCGACCTCGATCCGCTGCACGACCGCTGGACCGACGTCGACTTCCAGATCAAGGTCGGCAACGGCACGGCCGGTTCGGTCCGCTGGATCCTCAAGTCCGGCTCCACGACCGTGATCGACGAGTCGAGGACCGGCGTCGACACCTTGCTCGCCGACCGCGTCCGCCCCAAGTGGGGCATCTACCGCTCCCTCGGCGACACCTCCGGATCCCTGCAGGACACCTACCTCCTGCTCACCGATCTCCGCGGCTACCAACTCGTGTGAGGAGCACGCTCCATGGAACCCCCCACCAGATCCCGCATGAAACCCCCGATGTACAAACGCAGTTGGGCGGCGAGCGTGTTCTTCGCGTTCGCCGTCGTCCTCGGCCTCGCCCACCCCTCGGCCCTCGCGGCGGCACCTCCCGCGGCACCGGGCCACTCCGCCGCCGTCTACGACGTACGCGACTACGGCGCCAAGGGCGACGGCTCCGCCAACGACACCCCCGCCGTCAACAAGGCCATCACGGCGGCCAATTCGGCCGGCGGCGGCACGGTCCGCTTCCCCGCCGGCAGCTACAAGTCCAAGAACACCATCCACATGAAGAGCAACGTGACGCTCCAGGTCGACACCGGCGCCACGATCCAGGGCTCGTCCGCCGACACTTACGACGCCCCAGAGGCCAACCCGAACGACCAGTACCAGGACTACGGGCACAGCCACTTCCACAACGCGATGATCTACGGCGACCGGCTCACGAACATCGGCTTCGTCGGCGGCGGGGTCATCGACGGGCTCGGCAACCTGATCACCGGCAACCCCAAGTCCGGTGAGGCCGACAAGATCCTGTCGCTGACGCGCTGCGACGGACTCCGGATCGGCGACGGCCTCACCCTGCGCCGGGGCGGCCACTTCGCCGCGCTCATCAACGGCTGCACGAACGTCACCTCGGACCGGCTGACCATCGACACCGCGAGCGACCGCGACGGCTGGAACATCATCTCCACGACGAACGTCACCGTCACCAACGCCAGCATCAAGGCGAACGACGACGCCCTCGTCTTCAAGAGCGACTACGCGCTCGGCGCCAAACTCCCCAACGGCCATGTGCGGGTGAGCGATTCGTATCTGTCGGCCAAGTGCTGCAACGCGCTCATGTTCGGCTCCGAGACCTGCGGCGACTTCTCGGACTACCAGTTCCAGAAGATCCGGATCGAGGGCGCCGACAAGTCCGGCCTCGGCATGGTCTCCATGGACGGCGCGAAGATCTCCGACGTCCACTACCGCGACATCACCATGACCGGCGTCCACTCACCGATCATGCAGAAGATCGGCACCCGGAAGCGCTGCGGCAACAGTCCGGGCGTCGGTTCGATCAGCGATGTCACCTACGACAACATCACGGCCACCGGCAACAGCCCCTCCTTCAGCCCGACCCTGTGGGGCGAGACCGGCCACCGGATCAGCGGGATCACGTTCACGAACGTCGACATCACCGTCCCCGGCGGCAACGGCACCCTGTCCACCGGGGTACCGAGCAACGACCCCAAGGACTACAACCCGAAGGCCATCGGCACCCGTCCGGCCTACGGCTGGTATCTGCACAACGCCGACAACGTCCAATTCACCGACAGCTCGGTGAAGTTCGCGGCGAACGACGGCCGGCCCGCGGTCATCGCCAACGCGGCGAGCGGCATCCGCTTCACCGGCTTCACCGCACAACGAGGCACCAACTCGCCCTACGACCTGGGCTTCCAGGACGTGAACGGCTACTGCGTCAGCGGCGCCGGCGCGCCCCGCGTCTCCGGCACCGGCTCCACCGAGAACTGCGCGACCGACGCGACCACGCGCACCCGCCCGTCCGGTGTCGCCGCCCGCCCGCTCGACCTGGAGAACCCCCGCCAGGACTTCCTCCGGGGCTCCGTCGGCGGCCTCTTCCTGCACTGGGGCCTGCGCACCGCGCCCGCTCACACCAGTTGCACCGCCTGGGAGAACGACGTCACGGGCGGCGGCTGGACCCCCGACTACTGGGTGAACGAGGCCCGGAAACTGCATACGCAATACCTCGTACTGGCGACCTTCCACAGCCGCCTCGGCTACGCCCGCCCCTGGCCCTCGAAGATCCCCGGATCCTGCTCCACCAAGCGGGACTTCCTCGGCGAGCTGATCACCGCCGCGAAGGCCAAGGGCCTGAAGGTCGTCCTCTACATGACCGACGACCCCCAGTGGCACGACGAGGGCGGCCACGAGTGGCTCGACTCGGCCGCCTACTCCGCCTACAAGGGCAAGAACGTCGACCTGACCACCCGCGACGGCTTCGGGCAGTTCAGCTACGACAACTTCTTCGAGGTCATGGACCGCTATCCCGACCTCGGCGGCTTCTGGATCGACAACGACAACGCGTACTGGGAGAGCCACGACCTCTACCAGCAGATCTACCAGAAGCGCCCCAACTACACGCTCAGCAACAACAACGAAGACACGCCGATCATGGACATGATCAGCAATGAGCAGAAGACGGGAATGTCGCCCGCATACGATTACCCGCAGGCTGTATACACCGCACAACCCCGCCTGACGGAAGCCGACTTCAAGCTCCCGTCGACCGGCGCCTGGTGGTACGACGGCTCCGACCCGTCCGTCGACCGAGCCCTCACCCTCGGCCGCCTCGTCACCAACGCGGGCTCCTCGGTGAAGGCGCTGATGGCGGAAACCGCCCAGGTCAACGGCAAGTTCCCGGCCAACCAGGCAGCCTTCAACACCTTCGCGAACTCCTACCTCGACCCCATCTGGGAGTCCCTGCACGGCACCGAGGGCGGCGGCTACCTGCACGGCGGCCTCAAACCCGGCTTCTGGAACGACGGCGCCCACGGTGTCACCACGATCAGCCGGACCGACCCCGACCTCCAGTACATCCACGTCCTGACCCCGCCCAGCACCAGCACCCTGCGCGTCCGAGACAACGGCTACCGCATCGCCTCCGTCACCAACCTCCGTACCGGAGCGGCGATTTCGTGGTCCCAGTCCGGCGGAGTCCTCACCCTCAGCGGGCTCAGCGGCTGGGACCCCTACGACACCGTCTTCAAGGTCACCACCGCCGGCCGCCAGGGCATCCTGTCCGGAGTCACCGTGAGCGCGAGCGCCTCGGCGAGCGGCCACGCGGGTTCGGCCGCCGGGGACGGGAGTTACCTCACCTACTGGGACAACGACAAGACACTGCCCGTCAACCTCACCTTCGACCTGGGCAGTTCGAAGAAGGCGCAGTACATCGGCCTCAACCAGCGCGAGGACTCGGTGGCCTACGCCCGCTCCGACACCGAGCAGTCGGCGCGGATCAAGGCGTACAAGGTGTTCCTCAGCAACGACGGCACCACCTGGGGAAGCGCGGTCAAGACCGGCGAGCTGCCAAGTCGGCGCGGCATACAGGGCATTGACCTCACCGCCGCCAACGCCCGCTACGTCCGCCTCGAAGTCGACTCCACCTGGGCCGCCGCCACCGACACCACCCGCTACAAGCGGCTGCGGATCGACGAGGCCTGGATCGGCACGTCCTACGCGACCCCCGCGACCCTCACCCCCATGTCGGACAACGGCCAGTCCCTGCGCCCCGCCATGGGCTGGAGCAGCTGGAGCTACGTCCGTCGCACCCCCACCGAGGCGAAGATCAAGGCCCAGGCCGACGCCCTGGTGGCGAGTGGCCTCGACAACCACGGCTTCGTGTACGTCAACCTCGACGACTTCTGGCAGAAGTGCGACACGAACGGCTTCACCGTCGACTCCTACGGCCGCTGGGCCGTCGACCCGGCCAAATTCCCGTCCGGGATCAAGGCGTTGGCCGACTACATCCACTCCAAGGGACTGAAGTTCGGCTTCTACGTCACCCCGGGCATCGCCAAGAACGCGGTCACCGCCAACACCCCGATCGAGGGCACGCCGTACCACGCGAAGGACATCGCGGACACGACCAGGACCGAGAAGAACTACAACTGCAAGAACATGTACTACATCGACTACGGGAAGCCGGGCGCGCAGGAGTTCGTCAACTCGTGGGCGAAGCAGTTCGCTTCCTGGGGTGTCGACTACCTGAAGATCGACGGCGTGGGCAGCGCCGACATCCCCGACGTCCAGGCCTGGGACAAGGCTCTGCGGGCGACCGGCCGTCCCATCAACTTCGCGCTCTCCAACAACCTTCCGATCGCGGACGCCGCCACCTGGCGTCAGTACGCGAACAGTTGGCGCACCCAGGGCGATGTCGAGTGCTACTGCGGACCGGGCGCCAACGGCAGCGGCTATCCGCTCACCGACTGGTCGCACGTCTCCGCTCGCTTCAACACCGCCGCCTCCTGGCAGCCTTACGCCGGGCCGGGCGGCTGGAACGACCTGGACTCCCTGGAGGTCGGCAACGGCGACCAGGTGGGTCTCACGGCGGACCAGCGGCGCTCGCACTTCACCCTGTGGGCGATGGCGGGCTCGCCCCTGCTGCTCGGCACCGATCTCACGCACCTCGACACCGTCGACAAGGCGATGCTCACCAACGACCGCCTCATCGGCGTCGATCAGGACGGCGTCGCCGCGAAACGCGTGGTGAACAGCGGAGTGAAGCAGGTCTGGAGCAAGCACGAGAGCAGCGGCGCCTACGTGGTCGCGCTGTTCAACACCGGTACGTCCGGCAGCGCGACGGTCTCCGTGAACTGGTCGCAGGTCGGCTTCACCGGCTCCGGTGATGTCACAGACCTCTGGTCCGGCTCCCACAAGGGCACGATCGCGGACTCGTACAGCGCGACGCTGCGTCCGGGCGAGACCCGCCTGATCCGGGTGAACCCGGTCGACGACGGACTGAGGGGACAGTCATGAAACGCGACAGAATCCTGGCGTGGGGCCTCTCCCTGGCCCTCGCCGTGCCGCTCGCCGGTCTCACCGGCGCCACCGCGCACGCCGCGACCACCGACTACCAGGCCGAGGACGCCACCGTCGTCCAGGGCACCGTGGCCACCAACCACACCGGCTACACGGGCACCGGCTTCGTCGACTACACCAACGTGACCGGCTCCTCCGTGGAGTTCACGGTGAGCGCCACCGCCACCGGCACCGCGTCGGTCGCCCTTCGCTACGCCAACGGCACCGCCGTCGACCGCCCGTTGGACATCTCCGTCAACGGTACGGTCGTCGCGCCCGCCGTCTCCTTCCCGGCCACCGCCGACTGGAACACCTGGGCGACGAAGACGGTGAACGTCCCGCTGACGGCCGGCACCGACAGGATCAGGGCGACCGCGACCACCGCGAACGGCGGCCCCAACCTCGACCGCATCAGCGTCGGCACCGCGACCGACGCACAGGCCCCGACCCGCCCCGGCCAGCCGAGTTGCCCGGACATCGGCGAGGACGGCCTCACCCTGACCTGGGGCGCCTCGACCGACAACGTGGGCGTCACGGCGTACGACCTCTACGAGCACGGCAACAAGATCGGTGAGGCGCCCGGGAGTTCGACGAGCAAGGCCCTCACCGGGCTCGCCCCGAACACCACCTACGACCTCACCGTCATCGCCCGGGACGCGGCCGGGAACACCTCGCCCGCCAGCCCGGTCGTCGACTGCACGACGAAACCCAGCTCCGACACCACCCCGCCCACCGAGCCCGGTACTTTGTCGACCGCCGACATCACATCGAATACGGTCGGCCTCGCCTGGGGCGCCTCCACCGACGACCGTGCGGTTGTCGCATACGACATCCGCAGCGGGGACACCGTCTACAAGACGGTCACCACCGGCACCTCGACCACTCTCACCGGCCTCGCCTGCGACAGCCCGTACACGCTGAACGTCGTCGCCCGCGACGCGGCCGGCAACCTCTCCGCGCCGAGCAACACGGTCACCTTCACCACGAAGGCCTGCGCGGGCGACGGCGGTGTCCCCTCGTCCATCGCGACGCTCTCCACGGGCTGGACCATCCCGTGGGGCACGTACTGGATGCCCGACGGCCAGAGCGCGCTCGTCACCGAGCGGGACGACTTCCGGGTCTGGAAGACGACCAAGGACGGCACCCGGACCCAGGTCGGCACCGTGCCCAACGCGGTCACCACCAACGGCGAGGGCGGCCTCCTCGGCGTCGCCGTCGACCCGAAGTGGGCCACCAATCACTACGTCTACTTCATGCACACCGCGTCCGAGGGCAACCGCGTCGTCCGCATGACGTACAACGGCACCACCCTCACCGACTACACGGTCCTCCTCCAGGGCATCAAGAAGAACCGCTACCACAACGGCGGCCGCCTCGCCTTCGGCCCCGACGGCTACCTCTACGTCTCCACCGGCGAGGCCCAGACCCCCGACCTCGCCCAGGACAAGACCTCCCTCAACGGCAAGATCCTGCGCATGACGACGGACGGAAAACCGGCCCCCGGCAACCCGTTCGGCAACTACGTCTACTCCTACGGCCACCGCAACCCACAGGGCCTCGCCTTCGACCGCAACGGCCGCCTGTGGGAAGCGGAGTTCGGCAACAGCTCCAAGGACGAACTCAACCTCATCAAGCCGGGCGCCAACTACGGCTGGCCCACCTGCGAAGGGACGTGCAGCGTCGCCGGCATGACCAACCCCAAGGCCACCTGGAACGTCAACGAGGCCTCGCCCAGCGGGATCGCCATCGTCCGCAACGTCGTCTACATGGCGTCCCTGCGCGGCGAACGCCTCTGGCGCATACCGATCAACGGCGACACCGAGAACGTCGGCACCCCGACGGCGTACTACGTCGGAACCTACGGCCGCCTGCGCACGGTCACCAAGGTCCCCGGCGCCGACCAGCTGTGGCTGTCGACCACCAACTGCGACAACAACGGCAACCAGCCGGACGGCTCCGACAAGCTCTTCCGCGTCAACATCGGCTAGAGCTGCGGGAGTTCAGGCCCGGTACAGCGCCTCGACCTCGCCCGCGTACGTGTTCTCGATGGCCTTGCGCTTCAGTTTCAGGGACGGGGTCAGCAGACCGTGTTCCTCGGTGAACGGCTGGGCCAGGATACGGAAGGTGCGGATCGACTCGGCCTGCGAGACCAGGGTGTTGGCGGCGACCACCGCGCGCCGCACCTCGGTCTCCAGGTCGACGTCCCGCACCAACTCCGCCGGCGTCATCCGCTGCTTGCCGCGCATGGTGAGCCAGTGCTCGACGGCCTCGTGGTCGAGGGTGACGAGGGCGGCGATGTAGGGGCGGTCGTTGCCGACGACGATGCACTGCGAGACCAGCGGATGGTCCCGCACCCGCTCCTCCAGGAGACCCGGCGCGACACTCTTCCCTCCCGAGGTCACCAGGATCTCCTTCTTGCGCCCGGTGATGGTGAGATAGCCGTCCTCGTCGAGGGAGCCCAGGTCACCGGTGGCGAGCCAGCCGTCGTGCAGGGTCTCGTCGGTCGCCTTCTGGTTGTTGAGGTAGCCCTGGAAGACGTTGGGGCCGTTCAGCCAGATCTCGCCGTCGTCCGCGATGTGCACGGTCACACCCGGGACCGCTTGGCCGACGGTGCCGTAGCGGGTGCGTTCGGGCGGGTTGGCGGTCGCGGCGGCCGTCGACTCGGTGAGGCCGTAGCCCTCGTAGATCTGCACGCCCGCCCCGGCGAAGAACAGTCCGAGCCGCCGGTCCATGGCCGAACCGCCGGACATGGCGTTGCGGATCCGGCCGCCCATCGCGGCCCGCACCTTGGAATAGACGAGTTTGTCGAAGAGCTGGTGCTGCATCCGCAGTCCGGCGGACGGGCCGGGGCCGATGCCCCAGGCCTTCTCCTCGACCGCGTCCGCGTACTTCACCGCGATCTCCACGGCCTTCTCGAACGGCCCGGACTTGCCGTCCTTCTCGGCCTTGCGGCGGGCCGCGTTGAAGACCTTCTCGAAGATGTACGGCACGGCGAGGATGAACGTCGGTCTGAAGGCGACCAGGTCGGGCAGCAGAGCGGCGGCGTTGAGCTGCGGCTGGTGGCCGAAACGCACCCCGCCGCGGATCGCCGCGACCTGCACCATCCGCCCGAAGACGTGCGCCAGCGGCAGGAACAGCAGGGTCGCCGCCTCGTCGCCCTTCTTCGAGTGGAAGACGGACTCCCAGCGGTCGATGACCGTGTCCGCCTCGTACATGAAGTTGCCGTGCGAGATGACACAGCCCTTGGGGCGGCCCGTGGTGCCCGAGGTGTAGATGATCGTCGCGGTCGAGTCCGGGGTGACGGCCTGCCGGTGCCGGTGCACCACCTCGTCCTCGATGTGCGCGCCGGCGTCGTACAGCTCCTGCACGGCGCCCGTGTCCAGCTGCCACAGCTGGTGCAGCGCGGGGAGGCGGTCGATGACGGTGGCGATGGTCATCGCGTGGTCCTCGTGCTCGACCATGGCCGCCGTGACCTGCGCGTCGTGCAGCATCCAGAAGCACTGCTCGGCCGACGAGGTGGGGTAGACCGGCACGACCTGGGCGCCGATCGTCCACAGCGCGAAGTCGAACAGCGTCCACTCGTAGCGGGTGCGGGACATGATCGCGACCCGGTCGCCGAAGCGGACGCCCCGGGCCAGCAGCCCCTTGGCGAGGGCGAGGACCTCGTCGCGGAACTCGGCGGCGGTCACGTCCCGCCACGTGTCCTGCTCGTCCTTGCGGCCGAGGGAGACGTGCAGGGGGTCTTCCTGGGCACGCTCGAACACGACGTCGGCCAGACCGCCCACCGGCGGCGCCAACGCCAACGGAGGGTTGGTGAACTCGCGCAAACCCCGCTCCCCGCTCTCGTCGACGCTCCCCACAGCGCGGTGAAAGCTACCCCACCGGACGGAAGGGCGGGAGGGGGCCGGAACCAGAGCAGTCCTCACGTCCGCACAGGTCAGCGCCGGAAAATGCGCTCACAAGGGGAAGGGTCGGACAGAAATCCTTACGGTTCCGTAGGTTTCGGCCCCGTAATCTCCACTGAATCTGTACGACCCGATTACCCCCGCCGTCCCCCTCGCACAACGTCACCCGGACGACGCCGTCTCCTCCTCGCTCAGCGTCCGCGCGGCCGATTCCGTCACCCCGCCCCGCTCCGCGCGACCGGCCCCGACCAGCACGAGGACCAGCGCGCCCGCCGCCGTCCCGACGAACCCGGCCGTCACGAACGCCGCGTCGAGCCCCGACGCGAACGCGGCCCGCAGCGCGTGCTCGGAGAACGCCCCGCGCAACGCCCCGGCCCCGCCCCCCGCGAGCGTGTGCGCCGCGTCGTGCGGGAGCGTGTCCCGCATCCGCGAGGTGAGTACGGTCCCGGACACGGCGACACCGAGCGCGTACCCCAGCTGCCGTACGGTGTTCACCGCGCCGCCCGCCATGCCCGCCCGCTCGGCGGGCACCGCCGCGAGCGCCGCCCCGGCGATGCCCGGCGCCACCAGCCCCGTACCGACCCCCACCAGGACGAGCCCCGGCACCAGCGCCGTCCAGTCCGAACCGGCGCCCAGGACGGCCTGACAGAAGCAGCCCGTGCCGATCAGCAGCAGCCCGCCGCCGATGGTCAGCCGGGCCGGCACCCCGTGCAGCAGCTTCCCGGCGAGCACCGACACCACGACCGCCGCCCCCGTCAGCGGCAACAGCGTCAGCCCGCCGCGCACCGGGCTCATTCCGAGCACCGTCTGCAGCCAGATCGACAGATACGGCATCCCGCCGAACGCCACCCCGTTGAAGGCCAGCCCACCCGCCATCACCCCCACGAACGCGGGCTTCCGCAGCAGCGCCAGATCGAGCAGCGGATACGCCACCCGCCGCTCCACCAGCACGAAACAGACCAGCGCGAGAGCCGCGAGCGCGAAGGACACGAGCGTCGGCGCCGCACCCCAGCCGTCCTCCCCGGCCCGCACCACCGCGTACGTCACCCCGCCCGCGAAACCGGCGAACGCCACCGTCCCCGCCCCGTCGATGCGCATCCCGCGCGGCCCCTTCGACTCCGGCACCACCCGCAGCGTCAGCCACACCGCGGCCACACTCACCGGCAGGTTCACGAAGAAGATCCACCGCCAGCCGGGCCCCTCGGTGAGCACCCCGCCCAGCACCGGCCCGACCGCAGCGGCCCCACCGCTGACCGCGCCCCACACCCCGAGCGCCACCGACCGCCGCCGCCCCTGATACACCGAGCCGAGCAACGGCAGCGTGGTCGCGAGCATCGCCGCCGCCCCCACACCCTGCACGGCCCGGGCGGCCACCAGCCCGCCCGGCCCGCCCGCGAGCCCGCACAGCAGCGACGCCACCGCGAACACCACCAGACCCACCACATGCAGCCGCCGGCGCCCCAGAATGTCGGCGGCGGCCCCGAACCCCAGCAGCAGCGCGGCCAACGCCAGCGCGTACCCGTCGACCACCCACTGCAGATCACTCAGCGACGCGTGCAACGACCGCGCCATGTCCGGCAGCGCGACCACCACGATCGTCACATCCAGCAACAACATGAACGTGCCCAGGCACACCGCCGTCAGCGGCCCCCATGTACGCATGCCCTCAACTCCCCTGTCCGGGATGACCAGTTCTCCGTACGATGGGCCCCTCCCGGACGATCACCGCCGTATCGGGCGCCCCATCGCCGGAATCCGACAGGAGCAGCCGTGCTGGAGATGGAATCCGACATCCTCGACCGGCTCGACATGCAGCTGCTCACCGCCCTGGAGATCAACGGCCGCGCCTCCTTCAGCCGCCTCGGCGCGGTGCTGGGCGCCTCCGACCAGACGATCGCCCGCCGCTTCCGCAGACTCACCGCCGAGGCCGGCCTGCGCGTCGTCGCCATCCGGGACGCCGAACGCCTCGGCCAGGACCAGTGGATGCTGCGCCTGCGCTGCGCCCCCGACAACGCCCTCAACATCGCCGATGCCCTCGCCAGACGCCCCGACACCGCCTGGATCGGCCTCGCCTCCGGCGGCACCGAGATCGTCTGCCTCACCCGCCCGCGCAACCCCGCCGACTACGACGACCTCCTGCTCGGCAAACTCCCGCGCACCCCCAGCGTCCTGGACATCCGCGCCCACCAGATGCTGCACCGCTTCTACGGCGGCCCCACGGGCTGGCTCCGCCGCTTCGACATCCTCACCGACGACCAGGTCACCGCGCTGCTGCCCGAACCGGCGCCGACACCGGGCCCCGCCCGCATCGACGCGGAGGACGAGGCCCTGATCGCCGTACTCGAACGCGACGGACGCGCCACCCACCCCGAACTCCAGCGCGCCACCGGCCGCTCCGAGTCCGCCGTCAAACGCCGCCTCGCCACGCTGATCGGCTCCGGAGCGGTGTACATCGACATCGAGTACGACTCCGAGGTCTTCGGATACGCGCGTGCGGCCGTGCTGTGGATCACGGCGACCCCCGCGGCACTGCACTCGGTCGGCGAGGCACTGGCCACGCACGACCAGATCGCCTACGCGTCCGCCACGGCCGGCCCGTCCAACATCGTCGTGACGGCCGTAGTGAAGGACACGGCGGGGCTCTACGACTACCTCAGCGGACCCCTGGGCCAACTCGACGGAGTGCGGCACGTGGAGGCGAGCCCCTTCCTGCGCCGGGTCAAACAGCTGACGTACCGGACGCTTCCTCTCAACTCGCCCCCAACTCGCGCCCCCTCAAAGTAAGTTCAAGATAAATCATGCTCAATACCAAGCACTCGGAGGCGTGAATCACAGTGTTCGGCGATCGAATGTGGCTCGTCCAAACCGATGCCGCAGGGATTTCCCCGAAGATCTTTTCCGGTGCTGGAAAAAATCTTCGGAAATCCTCAGGGCGAGACCCATGAAAGGGATATCGAATTGAAGACCAAAAACGCTCACCGCAGGTCCCTGGGACGACACAGGAAGGTGGTGGGGGCCTTGGCGGCGGCGACGGCCCTCCTCGGCGGCGGCCTGTACGCCAACGCGAACGCCGCGTCCGTCCAGTCCGACCCGTCCAGCAGCGCCTCTGCGTCGGACCCCGGAACACCGTCCCAGACCACCCCCGGATCCACCTCCCCGTCCACTCCCGGATCCGCCCGCCCGTCCTCCATAGTGCCCTCGAACTCCGCCGGGACCGGCACCTCCGTCTCGGACGTGGTCGACGCCGCCAACACCTTCCTCGACACCCTGGACGACGACCAACAGGCCGACGTACTCCTCGACTTCACCCAGGCCAACGTCGTCGCCTGGTCGAACCTCTCGTGCGGCGCGACCTGCCGGGTCGGCATCGAACTCGGCTCGCTCACGGACAGCCAGCTCGCCGCGGCCAAGGCGGTGGTCGAGGCCGCCACGGGCACCGGCAGCGACACCGGCTACGACCAGATCTCCCAGATCCTCGCGGCCGACGACGTCCTCGGCGAGACCGACAGCAGCTACGGCAGCGGCAACTACTACCTCGCCTTCCTGGGCACCCCGAGCACTACCGGCACCTGGCAACTCCACTTCGGCGGCGACCAGTTGGCCGTCAACCTCACCTACAAGGACGGCGACGTCGTGGGCGCCACCCCGTACTTCGCCGGCGTCGAACCCGTCAGCTGGACCGACGACAGCACCACCTACGCACCCCTGTCCGGCATGCACGACGGCATGGTCTCGATGCTCGAAGGCCTGACCGACGACGAGCTGACCGAGGCGCAGCTCTCCGACACCACCTCCGACGTGGTGCTCGGCCCGGACGACGACGGCGACTTCCCCACCACCAAGGAAGGCATCGCGGCCAGCGAACTCACCGACGACCAGCAGCAGTTGATCCTCGACGCCATCACGCCCTGGGTCGAGGCCGCGGACGACACGACCGCCGCGTCCACCCTGAGCACCTACAAGTCGGAGCTCGACGACACCTACATCTCGTACTCCGGCACCACCGCACTGGACACCGCCGGCGACTACGTACGCATCGACGGACCCGGCGTCTGGATCGAGTTCTCGGTCGAGGACGGAGTGGTCGACACCAGCCAACTCGGCTACAGCAGCGTCTACCGCGACCACGACACCGACTACGGAGGAGAGTTCTCGTTCTCCTGAACCGCCCAACGGGCGGCGCTGCTCCTGACCGACAGTGCCGCCCGCTGTCGCATGTTCTCTCGGTCGATATTTCTTGTACGGCTTCATTTCCCGCCGTCGCGGAATTCGATATCGGCATCGCCCCGCAATGGAACGCCGATACCGTCGGTATTACGGACCGCGCCGATGCAGCCGATCCCCACCCGCCAGAATCGCCGCCGCCAGCGCGTCCGCCGCCTCCTGTGCGGAAACCCGCCGCCGCCCGTGCACCAGCACGAAATCGACCTCGCCCAATTCCGGCAGCCCCGCCCGCTCCGGGACCCGTACAAGTCCCGGCGGCACCAGCCCCTTCGAGTGCGCCATCACCCCGAGTCCCGCCCGGGCGGCGGCGATCAGCCCGTTCAGACTCCCGCTCGTGCAGGCGATCCGCCAGGCCCGCCCCTGCCGCTCAAGTGCCTCCATGGCGAGCGCCCGAGTGATCCCCGGCGGCGGATAGACGATCAGCGGCACCGGGCGATCCGCGTCCAGGCGGAGCCGCTCCGCACCGATCCACACCAGCTTGTCGTGCCACACCGGTTCACCCCGGGGATCCTCGGCCCGTCGCTTCGCCAGCACCAAGTCCAGCTTCCCGGCCGCGAGTTGCTCGTGCAGCGTCCCGGACAGCTCCACCGTCAGCTCCAGGTCGACCTCGGGATGGTCGTACCGGAAGCCCTCCAGGATCTCCGGCAGCCGGGTCAGCACGAAGTCCTCGGACGCCCCGAAGCGCAGCCGGCCGCGCAGCCGGGTGCCGGTGAAGAACGCCGACGCCTGCTCCTGCACCTCCAGGATCCGGCGCGCGAAGCCGAGCATCACCTCGCCGTCCTCCGTCAGCTCCACGGAGTGCGTGTCCCGGGTGAACAGCTGCCGCCCCGTCGCGTCCTCCAGCCGCCGCACATGCTGGCTCACCGTGGACTGACGCAGCCCGAGCCGCCGCGCGGCCTGCGTGAAACTCAGCGTCTGGGACACCGCGAGGAAAGTCCGCAGGTGAGAGAGGTCGTACATGGCATACACCATGGCATACACGGTAGCCGGTCATCGCGAACCGTGATGACAGTCAGAGCGGTATGACGGATTCCCGATCAAGAGGCGGAAGAGGACGATGGGGAGGGCACCGGTCCGCGCCGGACGGGCGGACGTACAGCGAGACAGTGGAGCACAGTGAAACGCCTGCGATGGCCCAGTCGGATGCCGATCGACCCCTACATCCTGCTGCTCCTCGGGACCGTCGGCATCGCCGCACTCCTCCCCGCCCGAGGCACCGGCGCCGAGGTCGCCTCGGGCGCCTCCACGGCCGCCATCGCCTTCCTCTTCTTCCTCTACGGCGCCCGCCTCTCGACCCGCGAGGCACTGGACGGCCTCAAGCACTGGCGACTGCACACCACCGTCCTGGCCTGCACCTTCGTCGTCTTCCCGCTGCTCGGTCTGGCCGCCCGCGGCCTCGTCCCGGTGCTCCTGACCCACCCCCTCTACCAGGGACTGCTCTTCCTCACCCTCGTCCCCTCGACCGTCCAGTCCTCGATCGCGTTCACCTCGATCGCGCGCGGCAACGTGCCCGCCGCGATCTGCGCCGGCTCCTTCTCCTCCCTCGCCGGCATCGTCATCACCCCGCTGCTCGCCGCCGCCCTGCTCGGCGGCAACGCGGGCGGCTTCTCCACCGACTCCGTCGTCAAGATCGTGCTCCAGCTCCTCGTGCCGTTCCTCGCCGGGCAACTGCTGCGACGCTGGGTCGGCGGCTTCATCACCCGGCACAAGAAGGTCCTCGGCTACGTCGACCGCGCCTCGATCCTCCTCGTCGTCTACACCGCGTTCAGCGAAGGCATGGTCCAGGGCATCTGGCACCAGGTCAGCGCGCTGCGCCTGGCCGGACTGCTCGCCGTCGAAGCCGTCGTCCTCGCCGTGATGCTCACCCTGACCTGGTACGGCGGCAAGGCGCTGCGCTTCGACCGGGAGGACCGGATCGCCATCCAGTTCGCCGGCTCGAAGAAGTCCCTCGCCTCCGGACTCCCCATGGCCAGCGTCCTGTTCGGCGCCCACGCCTCCCTCGCCGTACTGCCGCTCATGCTGTTCCACCAGATGCAGCTGATGGTGTGCGCGGTCATCGCCAAGCGCCGCGCCCGCGATCCGCAGCCCGAGGTCACAGGGACGGCGGCCCCAGCCGCAGGGTCACGAACCGCGGTCGGTACAGCGACACATTCCGGCTGAGATTCCAGGCCGCCGAACTGGCCGTCGCGTCCAGCCAGTTGACGTCGTAACTGAGCACGATCCGCCCGTCGCCGCCGAGCGCCGGATGCACCTGCGGGTTGTACGCGGCGACCTGCCCCGGCGGCAGCGGCGGACGGAAACTCCGGGTCGGCCCGTGCCACGGCCCGACGGGCGAACAGGCCCAGTACGAGGTCACCGTGGTCAACCCCCGGCTCCCCGCGGCCATCGTGAACAGGACGTACGTCCCCCCGTCCCGCACCACCGAGAACGCGCTCCCCACACCGGTGTGTCGACCGTCCCCGAGCATCGCCCGCGGCCCGGCCCGGGCCGTCCACGCCGAACCGTCCCAGTGCTCCCAGGCAGTCGGCTCCCCGAGCCGCCCCTCCGGCACCCGCGCCACATACGCCGAGGACGTCGGACGCGCCGCCGCCTGCGCGTCGTTCCCGCCGAAGACATACGTCCACCCGCCCACCGCGACCAACGTCGTCCCGAACTGCACCCGCCGGGACGGGTCTTGGACCAACCGCTGGTCGAAGACCTTCACGATCGACTCCACCCGCAGGTCCGGCAGCGACAGCGTGGCCACCTCGGTCGCGGTCGGCACCCCGTAGATCCACGGATACGCCCCCGCCGTCCGCGTCCACAGCAGCACCCGGACGACGGACTCGGCCGAGCCGGGGGAGCGGGGCTCGACACGGGCCGCGACCGGCCAACGCCACTCGTTCGGGCCCGGATCGGGGAACAGCGGCGCGGGGAGCGTGAGTTGGGGGTGTCCGCCGCGCATCACCACCGCCGAGTTGCGCACCAGCGGCGCAGTGGTGTCCCGCCAGACGTAGGACTCGCCGACCGGGTTGGGCGGGCCGTGCACCTGGCCGAGATAGGTGTCGGAGAACAGCCACAGCACCCGCCCGTCCGGCAGCCGCACCGAGTGGGTGCCGTCACCGCCGGTCCAGTCGTCGGTGCGGGTCGCGTCGTCGCCGTACGCGGCGAAGGAGTTGGTGAGCGGCGCGTCGGCCGACCAGGACCGCACCGTACGGGCCGGGCACGCGGCGCCGCCCTCCCGGTCGCGGTCCTTCGGGAGGGCGGTGAGCAGCACGGCCGCGAGAGCCAGGGTCAGCAGCAGGCCGACCCCGGCTCCCGTCCGCTGTCGTGCTCGTCGGTCCTCGGGCACGCCCGGGACGTTAGTGGCTGCCGCTCACCCGGTCCATGGGCAGCCACAGCACGGTCCCCGCGGTCGGCGGCTGCTGTGCGGCCAGCTCGTCGTCCGTCAACAGGCGGTCCCAGACGTGGACTTCGTCGAGGGACCCGGTGAAGTACTGCAGGCTGTCCACCCGTTGACCGAGGTGCACGCCGAACGGCGAGTTGCGGCTGACGGACCCCACGACGTCCGCCGTGCTCACCGTCGTACCGTCCACGGACAGCGTCAACTGTCCACCACCGCGCCGCACTACGGCGTGGTGCCACTGCCCGTCGTTGTAGGCGCCGGTGGTGACCACGGAGGTGGTGTGGACGGCCGTCGCACCGTCCCGGGTGGTGATCAGCGCCCGCACGTGGTTGCCGGCGGGTTCGCCGCGCAGCCACACCTGCGGCTGGCTGGTGCCGACCCCGCCCATCCACAGGAACGGCTGATCGCCGGTCGTGGCGGTGTAGCGGAACCAGAGGGACGCCGTGAAGTCCTTCGCCCCCAGGGGCAGTCGGTCGCTGTACGGCAGACGTACGGCGTCGTCGACACCGTCGAAGGACAGCGCGCCGCCCGACACCCCGTCCGTCTCCTGGGCGCCGCCGAGCACGGCCGCCCGGCGGGCGTGGTCGGCGAGGTCGGCGGTCGTCGGGTCCGGGCCCCGACGCGGTTGCAGCCAGGCCCCGTTGAAGCGGGCGAAGCGGATCTCGTCGGTCGCCGACACGGCACCGCCCTCGTAGAGCAGCCCCACCGTGTCCCCGTCGATGCGCGCCATGTCGGAGTAGCCGGACCAGTCCTTCGTGACCACCGTGCCGCGGTCCACGCTGTCCCAGGTGCGCCCGCCGTCGTAGGAGGAGCGGATCATCATCGTCCGGCGGCGGTCGGGATCCGCGTCGCAGGACAGCAGGATCCGGGAGCCGACGCCGAGCGTCGAGCACTGGACCTGCGGGGCGTACAGGTCGGGCAGGTCCCGGAAGGGCGCCGCGAAGCTGTCGCCGCCGTCGCGGCTGACCGCCTGGGTGCGGTGGCCGAGGGCGGTGCCGTCCTGCTCACGGCCGCTCACCAGGATGGAGCCGTCGGTGCGCTCGGTCGGCGTCACCTCGGACGGCTTCTGCCGCCAGGTCCCGTCGGCCGCGATCGGGTACGAGTCGGTCGCGCCGATCCTCCAGTGGTCGCCGCCGTCGTCGCTCACGATCAGTGCCGCGTTGTTCGCGGTGACCCGACTCCCGTCCCAGGTCTCGGTGTTGACGCCGAACACGAGCCGGCCCCGGTGCTTGCCGCGGGTGAGCTGGGTGCCGTGCACGGGTCCGGTGGCGTACCAGGAGTTCCAGTTCGGGGGCAGGATCTCGTCGCTCAGGTCACGCGGCTGCGACCAGCTGAGACCGTCGTCGTCGCTGTACTGCAGATGCGGGGTGCGGTCGCAGGGGACGGAGCAACTGGCGCTGTCCGTACGGCCCGTGTTGTACGTCTCGGCGAGCAGGACACGGCCCGTCTCGCGGTCCACGACGGGCGCCGGGTTGCCGTGCGTGTCGCCGCCGCCGTGGTTGACGACCTGCAGTGGGCTCCAGGTGGCGCCGTCGTCGGTGGAGCGTTTCACGACGATGTCGATGTCGGTGGCGTCACCGCAGTTGAGGACCCGGCCCTCGGCGAACGCGAGCAGCGTCCCGTCGTTCGTCCGCACGACGGCCGGGATCCGGAAGCAGGCGTAGCCCGGGTCCTGGGACGCCTTGAAGAGGACCTGTTGCGCGAACTCCGGTGTGGGGCTGGTGGTTTGGGCGGCGGCGGCGTGGGCCGGGCTCGGGAGAACGAGCAGCGCGGCCAGGGTGAGTACGGCGGTGAGGGTGGATCTCAGACGTGCGCGAAGACTTGACGGCATGGTGGTGCAACCTGCCCTTCATTCGTCTTGACATCCGGACATCCCACGTCCAACGGGCACGCCACAGACGTTAGTTGGGGCATCCGGAGCCTCACAAGAAGCGTGCAGCGGTCGGTGTCACGGAAGTTGACGGGGACAGGAGCGCCAGAGACGGATCGGCGTCTCAGGGCCGCAGCACGACCTTGCCCAGATTGCCCCGCGACTCGATCACCTCGTGCGCCTTCGCCGCCTCCGCCAGCCCGAACTCCCCGTGCACGAACGGCTTCAGGGCACCCTCGGCGAACAGCCGCCACAGCTCCCGCCGCCACCGCTCGTACAACTCCGGCCTCCCGCGCGCGATCCGCGCCATCTGGAACCCGATCACGGACTTCGCGCCCACGAGCAGGTCGTACGCCCGGATCGTCCCGCCGCCCGAGCTGTACGCCACGAGCCGCCCGCCCGGGACGAGCGCCGCCACCGCCGGGGTGAGCAACTCGCCGCCCACCGCGTCGAGTACGAAGTCGACGGGCTCGACCGAGCCCAACGCGTCGTAGATGATCACCTCGTCGGCGCCCAGGGCGTGCACGAAGTCACCCTTCGCCGGATCGGAGACCGCGCCCACCACCCGCCCCGCACCCCGTGCCTTCGCCAACTGCACGGCGAGATGGCCGACTCCGCTCGCCGCGGCCGTGATCAGCGCGGCCTCGCCCGGCTCGGGGCGGGCCGCGTCCAGCGCGCCCAGGGCCACCAGCCCGCTGCGGACGAGCGCGACCGCGTCGACGGCGGAGGCGGTGTCGGGCACGGGGGAGGCCATGACCTCGTGGAGGACGGCGAAGTCGGCGTATCCGTGGCCGAAGCACAGCCCCGTCACCCGCTCGCCCACCCGGAATCCGGTCGCACCCTGTCCTACGGCGACCACCTCGCCCGCGATCTCACCGCCGAGCTGGATCGGCTCGGCGGCCTCGGTGACCTTGCGGACGACGGGCAGGGTGACGCCGATCGCCTCGGCGCGGACGAGGAGTTCACCGGGTCCGGGGTCCGGTACGGGGGCCTCCTCCAGGAACAGCGGGCCGCCGGTGGACTCGTAGCGGACGCGACGCATCGCACCTCCAGGAATCGTTGGGGGTCCCAATGATATTTGTCATTTCATTGGGAAGTCCAACGACTTTTCGCTAGGCTGCCTCCATGGCCGAAGCACCCCTTCCCGCGATCCGCTCCCTGCCCAGCTGGCTCCTCGGCCGAGCCGCCGCCCGGGGCCGGGCCCTCGTCGCCGACGCCCTGGCCGCCGAAGGCCTGAAGATGTGGCACCACGTGGTCCTCTCCGCCGTCCGCGACCTCGCCCCCGTCGCCCAGGCCGACCTCGGCCGCGGTGTCGGACTCGACCCCAAGGACCTCGTCGGCGTCCTCAACGACCTCCAGTCCGCCCGCCTGGTCGTCCGCGAGCCGGACCCCAAGGACCGCCGCAAGAACGCGGTGTCGCTCACGCCGGAGGGCGCACGGCTGCTGAAGCGCTGCGAGCAGGCGGCCCGCGAGGCCAACGAACAGCTCCTCGCACCGCTGGCGGCGGCCGAACGCGACCGGTTCATGGACCTGTTGATCCGGATCTCCGGTACGGACGGCTGACGGGAGCTAACGTTCCGTCATGACCCCACCGCAGACTCCCGAACCCCGGCTCGCCCTCGACCCCGCGCGCACCGCCCTGGTCCTCGTCGACCTGATGGACCGCATCGTCGCGCTGCCGCTCGAACCCTACAAGGGCACCGAAGTCCTCTCCGTGGCCCAGGAGTTGGCCGCCGCCTTCCGCTCGGCCGGAGCGCTCGTCGTACTGATCCGCGTCGAACGCCCCGGCATCACCGAACAGCCCTCCGGCAGCGGACTCGCCCCCGGGCTGGCCGAGAAGGGCGACCTGGAGATCGTGAAACGGACGATCGGCGGCTTCCAGGGCACGGGACTTGACGAACGCCTGCGCCAACGGGGCGTCGACACCCTGGTGTTCGGCGGGATCGCCACCAACCTCGGCGTGGAGTCCACCGCCCGCGCCGCCGGCGACCTCGGCTACGACCTCGTCTTCGTCGAGGACGCGATGAGCGCGTTCACCGCGGCCGAGCACCAGGCGTCGGTCAGGCTCGACTTCCCACGGCTGGGGACGGTCGTGACGGCGGCGGAGGCGGGTTTCACACCGAGAGGCTGAGACGCCCTGTGAGCAGGGGAGTTGAGAAGTGCGGCCCCGCTGTCAGACGAGGAGCGTGCCGCCGTCCACGACCACCGTCGAACCGGTGGTGTAGCCGCCGCGCATCAGATACAGATACGCCTCGGCGACATCGGCCGGCTCCCCGATCCGGCCGACCGGGAGCGACCCGGCGACGGACGCGAACAGGCCGTCCCGGTCCTCCTCGGGCAACTCCCGCCACAACTCGGTGCGCACGAGGCCGGGCGCCACCACGTTGACCCGCAGCGGCGCCAGCTCCAGGGCCAGCGCCCTGGTCAGCGACTCCATCGCCCCGCACAGCGCGGCGGCGACGGACGTACCGGGCATCGGCCTGCGCCCGGCGGTACCCGTGGTCAGCACCACCGAACCGCCCTCCCGGATCGACCCGGCACCGTACTTCACCGCCGTGTACGCACCCCACAACCGCGTGTCCAGGAACGCCCGGGCCCGCCCGAGGTCGGACTCCGCCACGCTCTCCATCAGCAGCGCCTCACCCGCCGTGTACACCAGGTGGTCGTATCCGCCGAGCGCCGCGAAGAAGTCCCGCACCGCGTCCGCGTCACCCGCGTCGAGCACCCGGCCCTCCGCGTCCTCCGGGAGCCGCTTCAGCGCCGCGTCCACACTCTCCTGCCGACGCGAGGCGACCACCACCCGGGCGCCCTCCCGCCCGGCCGCCTCCGCCACCGCGAGCCCGATACCCGCCGTACCGCCGATGACGACGATCCGCTGTCCTCGCAGTCCCATGTCCTGCCCCTTTCGCATTGCTGTGACGCCGTCCAGCCTGCGGTCGCCGCCACCCCGCCGTCCAAGACCTCTTTCGGCGACGGCGATACCCTGAAGGCATCGCCGACGGCAACGGCAACGGCAACGGCAGGGAGGCGGTGGCACCCATGGACCTCGACCTGCGGAAGGTCCGCTACTTCGTGGCGGTGGCCGAACTGCTCCACTTCGGGCGCGCGGCCGAACAACTGCACATCGCGCAGCCGGTGTTGAGCCGTCAGATCAGGGCCCTGGAAAAGGACTTGGACGCCACCCTCTTCGAACGCGACAGCCACGGCGCGACCTTGACGGCCGCCGGACGCCAACTCCTCGACGACGCACGGACCTTGCTCGCCTCCGCGAACGCCACCCGCCGCAGGGTGCAACGCGCCGCACACGGGCCGCACCGCCTCGTCGTCGGCTTCCGCGCCGGTGTCGTGATCACCCCCGCACTGCGCGCCTTCGCCGCCGCCCACCCCGAGGCCGAGGTCAAGGCCCGGCGGGTCGAATGGGACGACCAGGAACAGCTGATCCTCGACGGCACCGTCGACCTCGCCTACCTGCGCCGCCCCATCCGAGAACAGGGCCTCACCCTGCTCCCGCTCTTCACCGAGACCCGGGTGGCCATGCTCCCCGCCGACCACCGGCTCGCCGGCAAACCGGACCTCGTCCTGGCCGACCTCGACGGCGAGACCTGGCTGCGCTACCTCAACCCCCACCCCGACCCCGACGACGTACCGATCCGCAGCATCGAGGAGAAGTTCGAGAACGTCGCCTCCGGAGCGGGCATCACCATGGTCCCCGTCTCCGTCGCCGAGCAGTACTCCCGCCCCGACATCACCTACGTCCCCGTGACCGACGCCGAACCCGACGAGGTGATCCTCGCCTGGGAGACGACCCGCCGCTCACCCCTCGTCACGGCGTTCGTACGGGCCGCACAGGGCGTCGAGGGTCAGGACTGAGGCGGGGCCCCTGCGGCGCAGGGGGCGCTCCCCGCCGGCCGGGGCCCCGCCGCCGTGCCGCGGGGCGGGGGCGTCAGCCCTGGGTGGCCGTGGCCGTCAGGGCGATGCGGTCCTCGCCCGCGTACACGTTCATGTTGCTGCCCCGCAGGAAGCCCACCAGGGTCAGCCCCGTCTCCGCCGCCAGGTCCACGGCCAGCGACGAGGGCGCCGACACCGCCGCCAGCACCGGGATCCCGGCCATCACGGCCTTCTGCGCCAGCTCGAAGGAGGCCCGGCCCGAGACGAGCAGGATCACCCGGGACAGCGGCAGGTCCCCGTTCTGCAGGGCACGGCCGACCAGCTTGTCGACCGCGTTGTGCCGGCCCACGTCCTCCCGTACGTCCAGCAGCTCACCCTCCTCACTGAACAGGGCCGCCGCATGCAGACCCCCGGTCCGGTCGAAGACCCGCTGGGCCGCGCGCAGCCGGTCGGGGAGGCTCGCGAGCAGCGCGGGCTCGACACGGACCGGGGGAGTGTCGGTGATCGGCCAGCGGGTCGTCGTACGGACCGCGTCCAGGCTCGCCTTGCCGCACAGACCGCACGACGACGTCGTATACACGTTCCGCTCCAGCGTGATGTCCGGAATCACCACGTCGGGGGAGGTCCGTACGTCCACCACGTTGTAGGAGTTCGAACCGTCGACGGTCGCCCCCGCGCAGTACACGATGTTCTGCAGATCGTATGCGTTCGCCAGTACACCCTCGCTGACCAGGAACCCGGCCGCGAGCGCGAAGTCGTCGCCCGGTGTGCGCATGGTGATCGCGAGCGGCTTGCCGTTGAGCCGGATCTCCAGGGGTTCCTCGGCGACGAGCGTGTCCGGGCGGCTGGAGACCGCGCCGTCCCGGATCCGGATCACCTTGCGTCGTTCCGTGACTCGTCCCATGTCCTGATCAGCCCCGGTTCTGTACGTGCTGGTGGCCGAAACGGCCCTTGCTGCAGAGGTGACCCTCACGCCTTCATTGTCCTGCACGTGCGGAGCGAGTCGGCGGCCCACCCACGTCTCCTCGCACGGCACCCCTCATGCGGCACTTCTCAGCGCGAGCAGGTCCGAGATGGCGTGCACGGTGCGCAGGGTGGGCACCTCCACGCCGGTGATCTCCGCCAACTCGACGACGGCAGCGAGGAGCACGTCGAGTTCGAGCGGCTTGCCGCGCTCCAGGTCCTGGAGCGTCGAGGTGCGGTGGTCACCGACGCGTTCCGCGCCCGCGAGCCGCCGCTCGATGGAGACGCCGACCTCGCACCCCAGGGCCTCGGCGACGGAGAGCGTCTCGGTCATCATGATCTCGATGACCCTGCGGGTTCCGCCGTGCAGACACATCTGCCGCATGGTGGCGCGGGCCAGCGCGCTGATCGGGTTGAACGAGATGTTGCCGAGCAGCTTGAGCCAGATGTCGTTGCGCAACTCCGGCTCGACCGGGCACTTCAATCCGCCGGCCCGCATGGCCTCGCTCAGCGCGAGACAGCGTGCCGAGACGCTCCGGTCGGGCTCCCCGATCGAGAACCGGGTGCCTTCGAGATGGCGCACGACTCCCGGGCCTGCGAGCTCCGTCGCCGCGTAGACGACACAGCCGACGGCCCGTTCGGGCGCGAGCACCGCACTGACCGCGCCGTCCGGGTCCACACTCTCGATGCGCTGCCCGTCGTAGGGGCCGCCGTGCGCGTGGAAGTACCACCAGGGGATGCCGTTCTGGGCCGCCACCACCGCCGTGGTGTCGTGCAACAGGGGCGCGATGAGCGGCCCGCACGCCGCGTACGCATTGGCCTTCAGACCGAGGAGGACGAAGTCGACCGGGCCGATCTCCGCCGGGTCGTCGGTGGCATGGACGCGGGCGGTGAAGTCGCCGCGCGGGCTGAGGACTTGGACGCCGTGCTGCCTCATGGCCGCGAGATGCGGTCCACGGGCGACGAGATGCACATCGGCGCCCGCACGGTGGAGTGCGGCGCCGACATAGGCACCGATCGCACCGGCGCCGAGGACTGCGACTTTCACTGGGAACTCTCCGTTCGGTCGAGGGAGTACCGCGGAGGTGGCTGCCGTTGCTGCCGTCCGGCCAGTACGGACGGCAGAAAAACAGTGTCGACGAAATATTGTCTACAGTATGGAGTCGAGGGTCGGCAAGGGTTCGGACAGCGCCCGTTGCGTCAACGCCCGTTCCAGCGGCGACCGTTCGGCGCATTCTGCATACCGCTCATCGCACACGGTCGACGCGCCGCCTTCTCAACTCCCTTGCCACTCCCTACCGTCCGGGATCATGAGTCCCCCAGTAGCACCCCCGGCGTGGAGCCGCTGGCTGGTTCCCCCCGCCGCCCTCTCGGTGCACCTCTCCATCGGCCAGGCCTACGCCTGGAGCGTCTTCAAGCCGCCGCTCGAATCCTCACTCAATCTCAGCGGCACACAGAGCGCGCTGCCCTTCCAACTCGCCATCGTCATGCTCGGATTGTCGGCCGCGTTCGGCGGCACCCTCGTCGAGCGCAACGGACCGCGCTGGGCGATGACCGTCGCCCTGATCTGTTTCTCCTCCGGCTTCCTGATCTCCGCGCTGGGCGCGGAGACGAAGCAGTTCTGGCTGATCGTCCTCGGCTACGGCTTCGTCGGCGGCATCGGCCTCGGCATCGGCTACATCTCGCCGGTCTCGACCCTGATCAAGTGGTTCCCGGACCGGCCGGGCATGGCCACCGGCATCGCCATCATGGGCTTCGGCGGCGGCGCGCTCATCGCCTCCCCGTGGACTGCCCAGATGCTGAAGTCGTTCGGCTCCGACAACTCCGGCATCGCGCAGACGTTCCTCGTACTCGGTCTTTCGTATGCGGTCTTCATGACACTCGGTGTGCTGCTCGTGCGGGTGCCGCGCACCGAAGGCTCCCAGGACCCGGCGAACGCGCCCGGCGCCCCCGCCCTCACCGGCGTCCAGGTCTCCGCCAACAGCGCCGTGCGCACCCCGCAGTTCTGGTGCCTGTGGGTCGTCCTGTGCATGAACGTGACCGCGGGCATCGGCATCCTGGAGAAGGCCGCCCCGATGATCACGGACTTCTTCGCGGACACCTCCACACCGGTCACGGTGTCGGCCGCCGCCGGCTTCGTCGCGCTGCTCTCCGCGGCCAACATGGCCGGCCGTATCGGCTGGTCGTCGACCTCCGACCTGATCGGACGCAAGAACATCTACCGCGTCTACCTGGGCGTCGGCGCGGTCATGTACGCGCTCATCGCACTGTTCGGCGACTCCTCGAAGCCGCTGTTCATCCTGTGCGCGCTGGTCATCCTCTCCTTCTACGGCGGCGGCTTCGCGACCGTACCCGCATACCTGAAGGACCTCTTCGGGACCTACCAGGTGGGCGCGATCCACGGCCGGCTCCTCACCGCCTGGTCCCTGGCCGGTGTCCTCGGACCGCTGATCGTGAACTGGATCGCCGACCACCAGAAGGACGCCGGCAAACACGGCGCCGCCCTCTACGACACCTCCTTCCTGATCATGATCGGACTCCTCGTCATCGGCTTCGTCGCCAACGAACTCGTCCGGCCCGTCAACCCCCGCCACCACATCCCCGCCCAGAGGGAGGCCGTCGATGTCGAACGACACCAGCCAGAGTCCGCCTGACCGACGGCCGCTCGTCGCCTTCGCCTGGCTCTGGGTGGGCGCGCCCCTTGCGTACGGCCTGTACGAACTCGTCCTCAAGGCGAAGCAGCTGTTCACCGGCTGAATGTTCGGGCGACACCGTCAATCACAGGATGGATGACAGAAGCCGACAACCCGGACGGTAGTTTCCTGTGGCATCACCTGCCGTCGTACCCGCGAGTCACTGGCAAGACTGGTGGATCCCGCTACCCAAGGCAACGAGGGGGACCACCCATGAACGGCACGCGGATCGCCGCCGTCGGCCACTACCAGCCCGCCAAGGTACTCACCAACGAGGACCTGGCGGGCATGGTCGACACGAGTCACGAGTGGATCACCTCTCGCGTGGGCATCAAGACCCGCCACATCGCCGGGCCCGACGAACCCGTCGACGAGCTGGCCGCGCACGCCGCCGCCAAGGCCCTCGCCGCCGCGGGCCTGACGCCCGGGGACATCGACCTGGTCCTGGTCGCCACCTCCACGGCCATCGACCGCTCCCCGAACATGGCCGCCCGCGTCGCCGCCCGCCTCGGCATCCCCTCGCCCGCCGCCATGGACGTCAACGTCGTGTGCGCCGGCTTCACCCACGCCCTGGCCACCGCCGACCACGCCGTCCGCGCGGGAGCGGCCGTACGGGCCCTGGTCATCGGCGCCGACAAGATGTCCGAGGTCACCGACTGGACCGACCGGACGACCTGCGTCCTCGTCGGCGACGGAGCGGGCGCCGCCGTCGTCGAGGCCGCGGACGAACCCGGCATCGGACCGGTCCTGTGGGGATCCGTGCCCGAGATGGGACACGCGGTACGGATCGAGGGCACGCCCCCGCGGTTCGCGCAGGAGGGCCAGAGCGTCTACCGCTGGGCCACCACCCAACTCCCGCCCATCGCCCGCAAGGCCTGCGAGAAGGCCGGCCTGACCCCCGCCGACCTCGCCGGCGTCGTCCTCCACCAGGCGAACCTGCGCATCATCGAACCCCTCGCCGAGAAGATCGGCGCCGTCAACGCGGTCGTCGCCCGCGATGTCGTCCAATCGGGCAACACCTCCGCCGCCAGCATCCCCCTCGCGTTCTCGAAGCTCGTCGAACAGGGCGCCGTCCGCACCGGCGATCCGGTCCTGCTGTTCGGCTTCGGCGGGAATCTGTCGTACGCCGGTCAGGTCGTCCGATGCCCCTGACCTGCGCATACGTCCCGGTGTGACGAGACCGACCGGCATACCCTCTGGCTACTGTGCGCCGTAGACTGTAGACGAAAGACAATCCATACTGGATTTCCGGCTGTTGTGGCCGTGTCGCCCGTATGCGAAAACTCGTCTGCACACGTCTGTATGCACAAGCCCGCATGCACCGACCCGTATACGCGGGTCCATATGCACAAGGCCGGGCGCCGCCAAGGAGGGGACCGTGATGTTGTCCGCAGGACTGCCGCAGGGAGCGGTGCCCAAGCTCGAACGCCCGGGCCCGCTGCGCGACCGTGTCTACGAGGCGCTGCTCGAACTCATCACCACGCGCGCCCTGCAGCCCGGCCAGCATCTCGTCGAGAGTGAACTCGCCGGGCACCTCGGGGTGTCCCGGCAGCCCGTGCGGGAGGCGTTGCAGCGGCTCAACACCGAGGGCTGGGTCGATCTGCGGCCCGCGCAGGGCGCGTTCGTGCACGAGCCGACGGAGGAGGAGGCCGACCAACTCCTCACCGTACGCACCCTGTTGGAGGCCGAGGCCGCCCGCCTCGCCGCCGCCAACGCGGGCAGCGCCGGCATCGCCGTCCTTCAGGAGCTGTGCGCGGAGGGGGAGCGGGCCGTCGACGCCGACGACGTGGACGCCGCCGTCGCCATGAACGCCCGCTTCCACGCGAAGGTCATGGAACTGGCCGGCAACGCCGTCCTCGCCGAACTCGCCGCGCAGGTCGACCGCCGGGTGCGCTGGTACTACACGCCGGTGGCACGGCAGCGCGGTCTGACGTCCTGGATCGAGCACCGGCACCTGATCGACGCGATCGCGGCCCGCGACGAACTGCGCGCGAGCCTTCTGATGCGGGAACACACCGAGCACACCCGGCGGTCGTACCACGAGCGCGAGAAGTCCTGAGCCGCCTGAGCCGGGCGATGGCCCTCCCGCATCGAGGAGGGCCATCGGGTGGGTCCAGGCAGGTCTGCGCCGGTGCCGTGAGGTGAACTGTCAGGTCGCGGGCTGCGGTTGGGGAACGGGAGCCAACTCCCTGTCCCCGCGCCCCGGTTGGCGCAACAGCAACGCGATCGCCGCCGCCACCATCGAGACCCCGCCGGCCAGCGCGTACGCCCCGTTGTAGCCCCAGGCCGCGACCACCATGGAGCCGAGACCGCCGCCGAACAGGCCGCTGATCAGCTTGCCGCTGTACACCAGGCCGTAGTTGGTGGCGTTGAAGTTCTCGCCGAAGTAGTCCGGGGTCAGGGCCGCGAACATCGGGTAGAACGCGCCGCCGCCGAAACCGGACAGGAACGCGAAGAACAGGAACAGCCACTCGCTGCGCAGATGCCCGGCCCAGATCACGCCGAACTGGGCGAAGCCCAGGACCAGGATGACGAAGACCAGGGTGAGTTTGCGGCCCCACAGGTCGGACAGCCAGCCCACCACCGCGCGGCCGATGCCGTTGATGACGGCCATGACGCCCATCGAGGAGGCCGCCACCAGCGGGCCGAAGCCCACGTCCTTGGCGAAGTCGACCTGGAAGGAGATCCCGAAGATCGACACCCCGGCGGTCAGCACGATCGACAGCCACATCAACGGCAGCATGCCGGTGCGGATGGCCTCCTTGGGCGTGAACTGCCGTACCGCAGGGGGGTTCTTGGCGAGGCTCGTCGCGCTCTTGTCGTTGCCGCCGTAGGTCAGCGGGTCGATGTCGGCGGGCCACCAGTTCTTCGGCGGGGCCTTGAAGAAGAACGCGCACCCGAACACCACGATCAGGATGTAACAGCCGATCAGATCCAGGACCCGATGGTAATTCCCGGTGTCGAAGGCGTAGTTGAAGATGAAGATGAACGGCAGCGAGCCGTACGCGAAGCCGCCGTTGACGAACCCGGTGCGGGCGCCCCGCCGTTCGGGGAACCACTTGCCGACCATGTTGATGCAGGTCGCGTAGACCAGACCGGCACCGACACCGCCGATGACGCCGAAGCCGACGATCGCCAGCCACACATTGTCCAGGTGGGACAGTGCGAGGAAACCGATCACGCACATGACGGAGCCGACGTACATCGCCTTGCGGGCCGTCAGGATGCCCTTCTCCCGCAGCCAGCCCGCCGGGAAGGCGATGCCGGCCTGGAAGAAGACCCAAATGCTCAGGATCCAGAAGGTGTTGCTCTGCGTCCAGCCGTGCGCGCTGGACAGGGTGTCCTCCGCGGAGCCGTACGCGTACTCGAAGACGCTGATCGCCATCATGGCGATCCACGGCAGATAGATCATGATCTTGCGTGAGTGGCCGAGGATGTCGCGGTCGGTCTCCCCGACGCGGTAGACGCGGCCGTTGGCGTCGGTCACTTCACGGTAGGGACGGTTCGCGGCGCCGGATTCGTTCGTGGTGATGGGATCTGCGGTCATGTCACGCCATCTCCTCGCCGAGCGGGTGCGGGTTGGGGGCGATACGCCGGGCGCTGGGCCTGCCCGGAGCCTTGAGGAAGAGCGCCAGCACCGCGGAGGCCAGACCCACGGAACCGGCCAGCACGAACGCGCCGTGGTAGTCCCACTCACCGACGACGACCGCGCCCAGACCGGAGCCGACGAGCCCCGAGATCAGCTTCGAGCTGTAGACCATCCCGTAGTTGCCGGCGTTGTTGTTCTCACCGAAGTAGTCCGCCGTCATGGCCGCGAACAGCGGGAAGATCGCCCCGCCGCCGAAACCCGAGACCATGGAGCAGAACAGGAAGAACGGCATGCTGCCCATCTGGCCCGAGACCAGCACACCGAACTGGGCCGTACCGAGCACGAGACACACGATGATCAGCGTGTGGCGGCGGCCGAAACGGTCGGAGATCCAGCCGATGACCCCGCGCCCGGTGCCGTTGACGATCGCCTTGAGGGACATCGCTGTGGCCACGATCCCGCCCGCGAAGCCCATGTCCTTGCCGAACGGCACCTGGAAGGCGATGCCGAAGATGTTGATGCCGGCCGTGCACAGCAGACAGAACCACATCATCCAGAGCACGGGAGTACGGGCGGCCTCCCTGGGTGTGTACTGCTTGATCGCGGGCGGGTTCTTCTCCAACGCCCGCCGGATCCTGGGGTCTTGGGCCGCCTTCAGCGGATCGACGTGCGCGGGCCACCAGTTCTTCGGCGGATCGCGGAAGAACCAGCCCGCCGACGCCACCACCAGACACAGTCCGACGCCGACCAGGCTGAGCAGCACCTTGTAGTTGCCGAGATCCAGCACCGAGGTGAACAGGAACACGAACGGCACCGACCCGTAGGCGAATCCGCCGTTCACGAAGCCCGTCTTGCCGCCCTTGCGCTCCGGGTACCACTTGCCGACCATGTTCACGCAGGTCGCATACACAAGACCGGCGCCGATACCGCTGCACATACCGAATCCCAGGTATGCGACGAGCACGTTCGGTGCGAACGCCAGCGCCAGATAGCCCAGCAGTGTGCCGAGCGCGCCGATCAACATGGCCGTACGGGCCGGGAGTCTGCCGCTCTCGCGCAGCTGCCCGGCCGGGAAGGCGACGGCCGCCTGGAAGAAGATCCAGACGCCCATCAGCCAGAAGATGTGTCCACTGCTCCACAGATGCGCGTCGTGAAGCGTGTCCTCCGCCGACGTGAACGCGTACTCGGCGGAACTGATGCCCATCATGCCCACCCAGGGCAGGACGACCATCCACTTGCGCGCCCGGCCCATGATGTCGACATCGGATTCACCGATGCGGTACACGCGGCCGTGACGGTCCGTCACCTCCCTGTAGGAGACGGACGTCGGGAAGTCCGTTGTTGCCATCGCTCAGTGCCCCTTGCGTCGAAAGTTCTGGCCAGCGCCCCCTGTCCAATGCCTTTCGTGTGCGCACGGGTCCCCGGGGCCGACCGACCGCACTGTCGGCCGGCCCCGCGTCGAATCACGTCATGAACCACCGCCCAACAGCCCTGCCGCACGCGCCCATTGGTACTTCGCGCCGAGCACGGCCACCGGCTTCTCCGTCGTGTACGGGTACGCCACGACCCCGCGCTCGTACAGGTACTGGCAGGCCTCCTCGACCTCCACGTCACCCGCGAGCGACGCCACCACCGGCTTCTCGATGCCGCGTTCCTTGAACTCGGCGACCACGCGCGCGGTGAGCTCCGCGAAGACCATCGGGGGAGTGACGATGGTGTGCCAGTAGCCGAGGACCAGCGCGTGGATGCGGGGATCCTCCAACCCGAGCCGGATCGTCGCCTCGTACGTCGACGGCGGCTCGCCCCCGGTGATGTCGACCGGGTTGCCCGCGGCCCCGAAGGGCGGGATGAACTCCCGGAAGGACGCGTCGAGATCCGGCGGAATCTCCATCAGGGAAAGGCCGTTGTCGGTCACCGCGTCCGAGAGCAGCACACCGCTGCCGCCGGCGCCCGTGATGATAACGACGTTGTCGCCCTGGGGAGTTGGCAGCACCGGCAGGCCACGCGCGTACTCCAGCATGTCGTTGAGCCCGGGGGCACGGATGACACCGGCCTGCTTGAGGATGTCCGTGTACACGGCGTCGTCGCCGGCCAGCGCGCCCGTGTGCGAGCCCGCGGCCTTCGCGCCCGCCGCCGTACGACCGGCCTTGAGGACCACAACCGGCTTGCGGGGCACGGTCTTTCGGGCCGCCTCGACGAACGCGCGCCCGTCCTTGAGGTCCTCCAGGTGCATCGCGATGCACTCCGTGTGCGGGTCCTCCCCGAACCAGGTCAGCAGGTCGTCCTCGTCCAGGTCCGACTTGTTGCCGAGCCCGACGATCGCCGACACACCCGTCTTCGTGGTCCGCGCGAACCCCAGGATGGCCATGCCGATGCCACCGGACTGCGAGGTCAGCGCCACCCCGCCCTTCACGTCGTACGGCGTGCAGAACGTGGCGCACAGGTCCTGCCAGGTCGAGTAGTAGCCGTAGATGTTCGGCCCGAGGAGACGGACGCCGTAGCGTTCGGCGATCTCGACTATCTCCTCCTGGAGTCGGACCTCACCGGTCTCCGCGAACCCGGAGGGGATGAGGACGGCGTTGGGGATGTTCTTGCGACCCACCTCCTCCAGTGCCGCTGCCACGAACTTGGCGGGAATGGCGAAGACGGCCACATCCACCTCACCGGGAACGTCCGTGACACTCTTGTACGCCTTGCGGCCGAGGATGTCATCGGCCCTGGGGTTCACCGCGTGGATCTCGCCGGCGAAGCCACCGTCGACAAGGTTGCGCATCACCGAATTGCCGATCTTGCCCTGCTCGTTGGAGGCGCCGATCACGGCGACGGAGGTCGGCTCCATGAGGCGGCGCATGGTCGTCAGGATCTCGTCGCGTGTATACCGTCGACGGGGTACCGGCTGCGACTCGGCGAGGATCACGCGGATGTCCGCGGCGACCGCGCCCTCCGGAGTCGCGATCACCGGGTTGAGGTCCACCTCGGCGATCTCCGGGAAGTCCGCGACCAGTTGGGACACGCGGCGGATCTGCTCGGCGATCGCCCATCGGTCGACGGCCGGTGCGCCGCGCACTCCGCGCAGGATCTCCGCCGCTCGGATCGAGTCCAGCATGGACAACGCCTCGTCCGCGCTCACGGGCGCCAGCCGGAACGTCACGTCCTTCAGCACCTCGACGAGCACCCCGCCGAGCCCGAACGCGACCACCTTCCCGAACGTCGGGTCGGTGACCGCCCCGACGATGACCTCCTGCCCCTGCGGCAGCAACTCCTGCACCTGGACGCCCTCGATGCGGGCCTCGGCGCTGTATGCACGCGCGTTGTCGACGATCCTGTGGAACGCGGCCCGTACGTCCGTCGCGCCCTCGACCCCGACGATCACGCCACCCGCGTCGGTCTTGTGCAGGATGTCGGGCGAGACGATCTTCATCACCACCGGCCCGCCGAACCGGGCCGCGTACGCCACCGCCTCGTCGACGTCCGTCGCCAACTCCTCACCCGGTACGGCGATCCCGTACGCGTCGGCGATCACCTTGCCCTCGGGCGCGGTCAGCGCGAACCGTCCCTCGGCCCGCACGGAGTCGAGGAGCGCACGCACCCTCAGGACCCGGTCCTCTGCCATCACGTCAGATCACCCCGTTCGACTTGAGGAGGCGCAACTCTTCGTCGCCGAGACCGAGTTCGCCGATGTAGACCTCTTCGTTGTGCTCGCCGAGCAGCGGTGAACCGGTCACCTCCACGGGGGAGTCGGAGAGTTTCAGCGGACTGCCGACGGTGACGAACTCGCCGCGCTCGGGGTGCGGCACCGTCACGACCATCTCGTTGGCGACCAGCGAGGCGTCCTCGATGATCTCCCTGGTCGACAGGATCGGCCCGCACGGGATGTTGTGGGCGTTGAGCTTCTCCAGCACCTCCCACTTGGGCAGCGTGGACGACCACTCCTCGATCAGCTGGAACATCTTGGCCAGCTGCGGCAACCGGGCCTCCGGCGTCGCCCACTCGGGGTCCTCGGCCAGCTCGGGCCGGCCGATCAGCTCGGTGAGCGGTCGCCAGCCGACCGGCTGCACGATGACGTACACGTAGTCGTTCGGCCCGCCCGGCGCACACTTGACCGCCCAGCCGGGCTGACCGCCGCCGGACGCGTTGCCCGAGCGGGGCACCTCGTCCCCGAAGTCGTCGTTCGGGTACTCGGCGAGCGGGCCGTGGGCCAGCCTCTGCTGGTCGCGCAGCTTCACCCGGCACAGGTTCAGCACGGCGTGCTGCATGGCGACGTTGACCCGTTGGCCGCGGCCGGTGCTCTCGCGCTGGAAGAGTGCCGCCAGTATCCCGGCCACTGTATGCACTCCGGTGCCGGAGTCACCGATCTGAGCGCCCGTTGCCAGCGGCGGCCCGTCCTCGAAGCCGGTGGTCGACATCGACCCGCCCATGGCCTGTGCGACGACCTCGTACGCCTTGAAGTTGGTGTACGGGCCGTCCCCGAACCCCTTGATGGACGCATACACGATGCGGGGATTGATCTCCTGTATGCGATCCCAGGTGAACCCCATACGGTCGACCGCGCCCGGCCCGAAGTTCTCGACCATGACGTCGGACCGCCGGATCAGCTCGGTGAGGATCTCCTTGCCGCGCTCGGTCTTCGTGTTGAGGGTGATGCTCCGCTTGTTGCAGTTGAGCATCGTGAAGTAGAGGGAGTCGACGTCCGGGAGGTCGCGCAGCTGCTTGCGCGTGATGTCACCGGTCGGCGCCTCCAGCTTGACGACGTCGGCGCCGAGCCAGGCGAGCAGCTGGGTGGCGGAGGGGCCGGACTGGACGTGCGTCATGTCGAGGACGCGGATGCCCTCAAGTGCCCTGGCGGTCATGGCCGTTCACCTCACTTGTACATCGTCTGGTTCATGGTTCCGGGGGCGTACGCGTCCGGGTCGACCCAGACATTGATCAGCGACGGTTTGCCCGACTCACGGGCGCGCTGCAGGGCCGGGGCGATGTCGGCGGGGTCGCGGACCTCCTCGCCGTAACCGCCCAGCATCTGGGCGAACTTGTCGTAGTGCACGTCGCCGAGGGTGTTGCCGACCCGCTCGCGCTCCGGGCCGTACTTGGCTGCCTGGCCGTAACGGATCTGGTTCATCGAGGAGTTGTTGCCGACGATGCCGACGAAGGGGAGGTCGTAGCGGACGAGGGTCTCGAAGTCCCAGCCGGTGAGGGAGAACGCGCCGTCGCCGAACAGCGCGACGACCTCCTTGTCGGGCCGCGCCTGCTTCGCCGCGAGGACGAAGGGGATACCGACGCCGAGGGTGCCCAGCGGGCCCGGATCCATCCAGTGGCCGGGCGACTTGGGCTGCACGACCTGCCCGGAGAAGGTGACGATGTCGCCGCCGTCGCCGATGTAGATCGAGTCCTCGGTGAGGAAGTCGTTGATCTCACTGACCAGGCGGTACGGGTGGATCGGTGAGGCGTCCGACTTCAGACTGGGCAACCGCTTCTCGATCGCTGCCTGTTCGGCGGCACGCAACTCGTCGAGCCACTCCTTGCGCCTGGACGCACCGCCGTTGCTGTATCCATTGAAAGCGTGTCCCGAAGCGGCGTCCGCGACCGACTTCAGGACGAGCCCCGCGTCGCCGACGATGCCGAGGTCGATGTCGCGGTTCTTGCCGACGGTGCGGTAGTCGAGGTCGATCTGCACGACGGTCGCTTCGGGGGAGAGACGCTTGCCGTAGCCCATACGGAAGTCGAAGGGCGTGCCGACGATGACGATGACGTCGGCGTGGGAGAAGGCGTACCGGCGCGACAGTTGGAAGTGGTGCGGGTCGCCGGGCGGGAGGGTGCCGCGCCCCGCGCCGTTCATGTACGCGGGGATGTTGAGCGTGCGGACCAGGTCGATGGCCGCCTCCGTGCCGCGAGTTGTCCATACCTGGCTGCCCAACAGGATTGCCGGCTTCTCGGCGTGCACCAGCAGGTCGGCGAGCTTCTCGATCGCCCCGGGGTCGCCGGCCGAGCGGGTCGAGGCACGGTAGGCGCCGGGCTGCGGTACCCGTGCCCTGCTCACCGGCACCTTGGCGTCGAGGACGTCGCGCGGGATCTCCAGGAAGGAGGGACCGGGCGCGCCGTGGTAGCACTCGCGGAACGCCATGGACACCATGTCGGCGGCGCGTGCCGTGTCCGGCACGGTCGCCGCGAACTTGGTGATCGGCGTCATCATGTCGACGTGCGGGAGGTCCTGGAGGGACCCCATCTTGTGCTGGGTGAGGGCCCCTTGGCCGCCGATCAGCAGCATCGGGGACTCCGCGCGGAAGGCGTTGGCGACACCGGTGACGGCGTCGGTCGTCCCGGGACCCGCGGTGACGACCGCGCACCCGGGCCTGCCGGTGATCCGCGCGTAGCCGTCCGCCGCGTGGGCTGCCACCTGCTCGTGGCGTACGTCGACGACTTCTATGCCCTCGTCGACGCAACCGTCGTAGATGTCGATGATGTGGCCGCCGCACAGCGTGTAGATGCGGTCGACCCCCTCGGCCTTCAGGGCTTTGGCGACGAGATGACCACCGGAAATCACGTCCTGGGTGTCGTCGGGCATGGCGAAGTCCTGTCCCTTCGTAGGGGGTTGGAAGGCTCTCGCGGTACATTGCATACAGTCGACGAATACTGTATGAAACTTGTTATCCCGCATCCGGTGGGTGGTGTCCAGGGGGCGTGCGCCACTTTTCGGGGGCTGGGGGTCGCTCCCCGGATAGACACAGCAGGCAGGAGCCGAGATGGACCTGTACGAGCACCAGGCAAGGGAACTCTTCGAGAAACACGGCATCTTGGTGCCCCGGGCCGAGGTCACCACCTCGTCCAAGGAGGCGCGCGGGATCGCCCGCGGGCTGGGCGGCAGGGTGGTGGTGAAAGCCCAGGTGAAGACCGGTGGGCGAGGCAAAGCGGGCGGAGTGAGGTTCGCCGCCGACCCGGCCGCCGCCGAGCTGACCGCACGGCAGATCCTCGGCATGGACATCAAGGGCCACACGGTCGGCACGGTGATGCTGGCCCAACCCGTCGACATCGAGAGCGAGTTCTACGTCTCCTACGTCCTCGACCGGGCGGCCGGCCGCTTTCTTGCGATCGCGTCCGCGGAGGGCGGTATGGAGATCGAGGAGATCGCCGCCCGTCGACCGGATGCGGTCGCCCGTATGCACATCGACCCGGCCGGGGGCGTCACCTCGGCGAAGGCGGGTGAGATCGCCGAGGCGGCCGGACTGCCCCCGCAGACCGTCGACGTCCTCGTACGACTGTGGGAGGTGCTGGTCCGCGAGGACGCCGTCCTCGTCGAGGTCAACCCACTCGTGCGCACCCGACAGGGGCAGATCCTCGCCCTCGACGGCAAGGTCACCCTCGACGACAACGCCCGCTTCCGGCAGGCCCGTTGGGGCGCCGAGGGTGCGACGCACGACGATCCGCTGGAGGCGGAGGCAGCCGCGAAGGGACTCAACTACGTCAAGCTCGACGGCGAGGTCGGCATCATCGGCAACGGCGCCGGCCTGGTCATGGCGACCCTCGACGTGGTCGCCGGGTGCGGTGCCCGCCCCGCCAACTTCCTCGACATCGGCGGCGGGGCATCGGCCCGGACCATGGCCGACGGACTGTCCGTCATCCTCTCCGACCCCGCTGTGAAGTCGGTGTTCGTCAACGTCTTCGGCGGCATCACCGCATGCGACGCGGTGGCCGACGGCATCGTGCGGGCCCTGGACACCGTCCGGTTGACCAAGCCACTGGTCGTCCGGCTCGACGGAAACAACGCGGCCCGCGGCCGGGCGATCCTCGACGGCCACGCGCATCCACTGGTCCAGCAGGCCACCACCATGGACGGCGCCGCCCGCCGCGCCGCCGACCTCGCCAACGCACGCTGAGGAGCCGGGACATGGCGATCTACCTCACCAAGGAGAGCAAGGTCCTCGTCCAGGGCATGACCGGCGGCGAGGGCATGAAGCACACCCGCAGGATGCTCGCCGCCGGCACGAACATCGTCGGCGGCGTCAACCCGCGCAAGGCCGGCCGCACCGTCGACTTCGACGACCGTGGCGTCCCCGTCTTCGGGTCGGTCGCCGACGGTATGCGATCGACGGGAGCCGATGTCACCGTCGTGTTCGTGCCGCCCGCCTTCGCCAAGGCCGCCGTGACCGAGGCCGCCGACGCGGGCATCGGCCTCGCCGTCGTCATCACCGAGGGCATCCCCGTCCGCGACTCGGTCGCCTTCACGGCCTACGCCAGGTCGAAGGGCACCCGGATCATCGGCCCCAACTGCCCCGGCCTGATCACCCCCGGGCAGGCCAACGCGGGCATCATCCCCGCCGACATCACCAAGCCGGGCCGAATCGGCCTGGTCTCCAAGTCCGGCACGCTCACCTACCAACTCATGTACGAACTGCGGGACATCGGCTTCTCGACCTGCGTCGGTATCGGCGGAGACCCCGTTGTCGGCACGAGCCACATCGACTGCCTCGCCGCGTTCCAGGAGGACCCCGACACCGAACTCGTCGTGCTCATCGGGGAGATCGGCGGCGACGCGGAGGAGCGAGCGGCTGCATACATCCGCGACCACGTCACCAAACCCGTCGTCGGCTACATCGCCGGCTTCACCGCGCCCGAGGGCAGGACGATGGGCCACGCCGGCGCCATCGTGTCCGGCTCCTCCGGTACGGCGGCGGCGAAGAAGGAGGCGTTGGAGGCCGTAGGAGTCAGGGTCGGGCGTACGCCGACGGAGACCGCACTGCTGGTGCTGGACCGCCTGGAGGGGGTGCGGGAGGCGGCGCGTGATGTCACTCATAGTTGATGTGACGTCACTGTTGCGCTCCTTGGAGCGCAACTAGCTTCATCTGTACGACAGTTCCTGCCTCACCCCGCCCCGACTGTGCACCGAGAGCGGAGCAGAAGCATGGCATCAACCCTCACCCCCACGTCCACCCTCGCCCCTACCCATCGCCCCCCGACCCTCAAGGCGGGCACGTCCTGGAGCGACGCGTGGCGGCGTTGTCTCGCCGTCGCGCCCGAGGCTTTCCAGGACGACCGTGTCCTCAACCTCTGGAACGCCGCCTGGCAGCGGGACGGCCGCACCCTGCCCGCCACCACCCCCGTCGACGGCAGCCCCATCGCCGGACCGCCGCGTCTGGACCGGTCCACCGCCCACCAGGCCGTCCGCGCCTCCCTCGACCAGCACCGGGCCTGGCGGCACGTCCCGCTCGACGAACGGCGCGCCCGCGTCGCCGCCGCGCTGGACGCCCTCACCGAGCACCGCGAACTCCTCGCGCTCCTGCTGGTCTGGGAGATCGGCAAGCCCTGGCGGCTCGCGCAGGCCGACGTGGACCGGTCCATCGACGGTGTGCGCTGGTACGTCGACGGCATCGAACCGATGCTCACCGGCCGCACCCCGCTGGACGGCCCGGTGTCGAACATCGCGAGCTGGAACTACCCGATGAGCGTGCTCGTCCACGCCATGCTCGTACAGGCGCTGGCGGGCAACGCGGTCATCGCCAAGACCCCGACCGACGGCGGCGTCGCCTGCCTCACCCTGGCCTGCGCGCTCGCCGCACGCGAAGGCATCCCCGTCACCCTCGTCAGCGGCAGCGGAGGCGAACTGTCCGAGGCGCTGGTCCGGGCGCCCGAGATCGGCTGCGTCTCCTTCGTCGGCGGGCGCGACACCGGGGCGGCGGTGGCCACGGCCGTCGCCGACCTCGGCAAACGGCACGTCCTGGAGCAGGAAGGACTCAACACCTGGGGCATCTGGAACCACACGGACTGGGACACCCTCACCGCCGTCATCCCCAAGCTCTTCGACTACGGCAAACAGCGCTGCACCGCCTATCCGCGCTTCGTCGTCCAACGCGAGCTGTTCGACGAGTTCCTCACCGCCTACCTCCCCGCGGTCCGAACTCTGCGCGTCGGCCACCCTCTTGCCGTCCAGCACGCCGAAGACCCCTACCCGGAACTGGACTTCGGCCCGGTGATCAACGCGGCCAAGGCCAAGGAACTCCACGACCAGGTGGCCGAGGCGATCGACCGCGGCGCCGTACCGCTGCACCGCGGCAGGCTGTCCGAGGCCAACTTCCTGCCGGGCCAGGACACTTCGGCGTACGTCCGCCCCGTCACCCTCCTCAACCCGCCGCCATCGTCCCCGCTGCACCACGCGGAGCCGTTCGGCCCGGTCGACACCATCGTCCTGGTCGACACGGAGGCGGAGCTGCTGGCCGCGATGAACGCGTCCAACGGTGCGCTGGTCGCCACCCTGTCCACCGACGACCGGGCGACCTACGACCGACTGGCCCCGCAGATCCGGGCGTTCAAGGTCGGACACGGCAAGCCGCGTTCCCGCGGTGACCGCGACGAGCTGTTCGGCGGATTCGGCGCCTCCTGGCGCGGCGCGTTCGTCGGCGGCGAACTCCTCGTCCGGGCGGTGACGCACGGACCGGTGGGGGAGCGGCTGCCGGGCAACTTCCCGGAGTACCAGCTCATGCCGTGACCGGCCGCCGTCGGCTCACGCGGTGATCCGCGGTCGGGCGGCACTCGGGTCCGTCGAGTGCCGCCCGGCGATGATCTCGTCGGCCGGCCAGCGGGCCACGCCCCGCGGATACGGGCGCGGCAGGTTCAGCACGATGCGGTTCATCCCGGCGCCGACGAGCCGGCCGACCGTCTCCTTGGTCGCGGCCGGCTCGTCGTACGACACCAGGACCTGCACCGAACGCGTGATCCCGGCCGGGTCGCGGCCCAGCTCGGCGCAGTGCGCGTCGAGGACGCGGGCGCGCTCGGTGACGTACTCGACGGTGTTGTGCGGCGGAGGACCACGGTCTGGTGGTGCGACGGCGCAGCCAGCAGGACCGCCGCAAGAACATCGTCGAACTGACGTCCGAGTGGCAGGGCTGCCTGCGCCGGGCGGAGAAGGCCCGTCGAGCGGCGGAACGGCGATTTCTGGCCCCGCTGGACGAGGCGGGGGCGGCCTCGCGCGTGCGGGCGCTGCAGACCCTGGTGCTTGACGGGCGAGTGCCGGATCCGGCGCGTGTCCGTAGCGGTTCGTTCACCCGTCGTGGTGGAGTCCCCGCAGGTGGCAGGCCTCGTGCGGCTGGTTCCGCGGGGGCGGATATGCAGGTGAAAGGCACTGCGAAAGCTTGGTATTGTTGTCCATGTCGCCGCGGGGAACACCCCCGGCCAGGCGGCAGACACCTCGTCCGGGTGGCGGAATGGCAGACGCGCTAGCTTGAGGTGCTAGTGCCCTTTATCGGGCGTGGGGGTTCAAGTCCCCCCTCGGACACCAGCTGAGACCCCACTTCACGTGGGGTTTTCTGCTTGCCAGGGCCGTCGTGCGGTTGGCCCGAAGATGACATCTCACCTACCGGGCAGGCCCCGGCGAGGTTTGAAGCGATGTCGACGTATCCTTCTTGAGGTCTACGGCGTCAAATAGTGGGCGCCGAAAATGGAGGCAACACCCCGTGCTCATTGCTCAGCGTCCGTCCCTGACCGAAGAGGTCGTCGACGAGTTCCGTTCCCGGTTCGTGATCGAGCCGCTGGAGCCCGGCTTCGGCTACACCCTCGGCAACTCCCTCCGCCGTACGCTCCTCTCCTCGATCCCGGGTGCGGCGGTCACGTCCATCCGCATCGACGGCGTCCTGCACGAGTTCACCACCGTGCCGGGCGTCAAGGAGGACGTCACCGACCTGATCCTCAACATCAAGCAGCTCGTCGTCAGTAGCGAGCAGGACGAGCCCGTGGTGATGTACCTGCGCAAGCAGGGCCCCGGTCTGGTCACCGCCGCCGACATCGCGCCCCCGGCCGGTGTCGAGGTGCACAACCCCGACCTGGTCCTCGCCACGCTCAACGGCAAGGGCAAGCTGGAGATGGAGCTGACCGTCGAGCGCGGTCGCGGCTACGTCTCCGCCGTGCAGAACAAGCAGGTGGGCCAGGAGATCGGCCGTATCCCGGTCGACTCCATCTACAGCCCTGTGCTCAAGGTCACGTACAAGGTCGAGGCGACCCGTGTCGAGCAGCGCACCGACTTCGACAAGCTGATCGTCGACGTCGAGACCAAGCAGGCCATGCGTCCCCGTGACGCCATGGCGTCCGCCGGCAAGACTCTGGTGGAGCTGTTCGGTCTCGCCCGCGAGCTGAACATCGACGCCGAGGGCATCGACATGGGCCCGTCCCCGACGGACGCCGCCCTTGCCGCCGACCTCGCCCTGCCGATCGAGGAGCTCGAGCTCACGGTCCGCTCCTACAACTGCCTCAAGCGCGAGGGCGTCCACTCCGTGGGCGAACTGCTGGCGCGTTCCGAGGCCGACCTGATGGACATCCGCAACTTCGGTGCGAAGTCCATCGACGAGGTCAAGGCGAAGCTGGCCGGTCTGGGTCTGGGCCTGAAGGACAGCCCGCCCGGATTCGACCCGACCGCCGCGGTCGACACCTTCGCCACCAACGACGCGGACACGCGGTTCGTGGAGACCGAGCAGTACTAGAACGCAGTAAGAGGTAAGTCCCGGCGCCCCGGTCGAGCAGCAGCCCGACCGGGGCGCCGTGCTGTGCCGGGCCCCAAGGCGTACATCCCGAGGCTGACAGGTCGTCCGGAAATCCGCCAAGGGTGGGATGCCGCTTCGCCGTTCGCCCTGAAGGGTGGCGGGCATGCGTGAAACCGGAGAACTGACGAAGCGTCACAGACGTTTGTTATCAGGCAGGTCGGCCGTCCTCGGAGCCGTACTCTGCCTCACCTCGGCCACCATGGCCCTGCTGCCCGCCTCCGCGTCCGCCGCCACGACGGTCGCCGAGGGCGGGCACACGGTCCGCATCAGCCGGACCGAGTACGGCGTACCGCACATCCTGGCCCAGGACTTCGACGGGCTCGGCTACGGCTACGGTTACGCGTTCGCGCAGGACAACGTGTGCGAACTCGCCGACCAGGTAGCGACGTTGCGGGGTGAACGGTCCCGGTTCTTCGGGCCCGACGGAGACTCCGGTGCGGGCCCCAACCTCGCGAGCGACACCTACTACGGCGGACTGCTGCGCGCCGGGACGGTGCGCCAACTGCTCGACGAGAAGGCGCCGTTGGGACCGACGACGGAGCTGCGGCGGATGGTCGAGGGATACGCCGCCGGGTACAACCGCTATCTGCGGGACACCGGAGTCGACCGGCTGCCGGACCCGCGCTGCAAGGGCAAGCCCTGGGTGCGGCCGATCACCGCCCTCGACCTGTGGAATGTCGTCTACGACGTCAACAGGGTGACCGCGACAGTGCCGTTGGCCCCGGACATCGGCGACGCACAGCCGCCGACCGCCTCCGCTCCCTCGACGGCCACAACAACCGCCTCCCGGAACGGCCTCGTCGGTCTCGGCCTCGCCTCCGCCGACGTCGGCAGCAACGGCTGGGCGCTCGGCCGGGACGCCACCCGCACCGGCAACGCGATGGTGCTCGCCAACCCGCACCTGCCCTGGGCCGCCGGCAACTTCCGCTTCTACCAAGTGCAGTTGACGATCCCCGGCACTCTGGACGTGTCCGGCGCCGGCCTCTACGGCACCCCGCTGGTGGAGATCGGCCACAACCGCACCCTCGCCTGGACGCACACCGCGAGTGACGCCCAGCACGCCTCCTTCTACGCCCTCAAGCTCGTGCCCGGCGACCCGACCAGCTATCTGCTCGACGGCAAGGCCGTACCGATGGAGCGGCGTACGGTCCCGGTCACCGTACGGGGCGCGGACGGTGGACTGTCGACCGTCGAACGGACCCTGTACACCTCGCGGTTCGGCCCCGTCCTGTCGTCCGGCTGGACCACGACCACCGCCTACGCGATCCGCGACGCCAACGCCGACAACCTGCGCTCCATGAACACCTGGCTGGCCATGGGGAAGGCGCGGACCCTCGGTCAACTGCGCGCCGCCCAGGACACCTACCAGGGCGTCCCCTGGACCTACACCCTCGCGGCCGACACCAGTGGCCGCACGTACTTCACCGACTCCTCGGCCGTACCGCACCTCACCGACGAGCAACTGAAGCGCTGCACCGTCGCGGCAGACCAAGGGCCCAACGCCCTGGACGGTTCGGCGTCGGCCTGCGCCTGGGGCAGTGACCCCGACGCGCTCGTGCCCGGCCTCTACGGCCCCTCCCACCAGCCGAAGTCGGTCCGTACCGACTATGTCGCCAACTCCAACAACGGCCCCCAGTACGTCAATCCGGAGGCGCCGATCACCGGCCTCCCGGGCGTGTACGACACCGATCCCCATCTCGACGGGCGGGCCCAGCTGGGACTGGGCATGATCGCCCAACGCCGGGACGGAACGGACGGGTTGGGCGCTCCGGGCTTCACCGAGACCACCCTCGGCGCGTCGATGTTCGGCAACCGTGTCCTGTCGGCGGAGAGGGGCCGCGACGACATCGTCGCCATGTGCCGCGCCCACCCGAGCCTGACGGCCACGGACGGCTCACCGGTCGACGTGACGCAGGCATGTGCGGTCCTCGCCCGCTGGGACACCCGCGCCGACATCACCAGCCGGGGCATCGTGCTCTGGAGCACGTTCTACAACCGCCTCCTCGACGGCGGTCCGCCCGACACCTGGCGCCGCGTTCCCTACGACCCCGCCCAACCCCTCACCACACCAAGGGGGTTCAACGGCGACGACCCGCGCGTCCGGCGCGCCCTGGCCGACGCCGTCCAGGAGTTCGCCGCCCGTGACCTCCCGGTCGACGTCGAACTCGGCGCCGTACAGAAGTGGGCCGGGATCCCGCTGCCCGGCTGTGACGTGGGCTGTTTCGACGTCGTGGAGGCGGGGCCCGACTCGGGCACCGGCACCCCGACCGCCGGCGCGTTCGGCAGCAGCTTCCTGATGACCGTCGAACTGACCCCCGACGGGCCCCGCGCCCACACCCTCCTGACCTACGGAGAGTCCGCGAACCCCACGTCACCCCACTTCTCGGACCAGACCCGCCTGTTCTCGCGCAAGCAGTGGGTCACCGAGCGATTCACCGAGGCGGAGATCGCGGGCGCCCCTGGCCTGGAGGTGACGACTCTGCGCAGGTGACGCGGGCCGACGCAGCGCGGGCCGGTCGCAACCCGGCCGCCCGGACGCGGGGTTGACTGGTCTATACCCTTGACTGGTACAGACCAATGCGGTTCAGTGAGTGGCGTCATCCCCCACCACGGCCGCCCCCCCCACGTCGTGACCGGTCCGACCGGCCCGTGCGCACAAGGCTCCGCTTCGCCCTGCCCTTGGCGGGGTACGGCCGTGCTCCACAGAGGAGTTGAACCCTGTGTCGAGACGCCGCATCGCCGCAGTACTGACCGCACTCGTCCTCGGTAGCCTTACGCCCGTGGTCCTCCCCGCCGCCGGCGCGTCCGCCGCGTCCTGTTCCAGCTATCCCAACTGGGTGGCCGGCCAGTCGTACGTGACCGGCAACATCGTCCGCTACACCGACGGCAAGGCGTACATCGCCGAGCACGACAACCCGGGCTACGACCCGGTCATCAGCACCTGGTTCTGGGAGCCGTACGCCTGCGACGGCGGCTCGACCACGCCCGTCGGCACCTTCGTCGTCAGCGAGGCGCAGTTCAACCAGATGTTCCCGAGCCGGAACTCGTTCTACTCCTACAGCGGCCTCACCGCCGCCCTCAGCGCCTACCCGGGCTTCGCCAACACCGGCAGCGACACCACGAAGAAGCAAGAAGCCGCCGCCTTCCTCGCCAACGTCAGCCACGAGACGGGCGGGTTGGTGTACATCGTCGAGCAGAACACCGCCAACTACCCGACGTACTGCAACTGGAACGAGCCCTACGGCTGCCCGGCCGGTCGGTCCGCCTACTACGGGCGCGGCCCGCTGCAGCTCAGCTGGAACTTCAACTACAAGGCCGCCGGGGACGCGTTGGGCATCGATCTGCTCAACAACCCCTGGCTGGTGCAGAACGACTCGGCCGTGGCCTGGAAGACCGCGCTCTGGTACTGGAACACCCAGAGCGGACCCGGCTCCATGACCCCGCACAACGCGATCGTCAACGGCGCCGGTTTCGGCCAGACCATCCGCAGCATCAACGGCTCGGTGGAGTGCGACGGCAAGAGCCCCGCCCAGGTGCAGAGCCGTGTCGACGCCTATCAGCGGTTCACGTCGATCCTCGGGACCGGCACGGGAGCCAACCTCTACTGCTGAGCGTGCGGCACGGGCACCGGCCGGACCGCACGTCCGGCCGGTGCCCCGTCCCGTCCACGCGTTCCAGGAAGGGTGTGTTCCTGCAGGTCAGCACCTGTGTGAGCGTTCCAGCTTCCCGTTTCCCCCGACTGTCCTGGCGGCTGGGACGGATCGCCGCGCAAGCTGCGGTTGTTCGCAGCGAGACCCACCACGAACCGGGTGGCTCGCCTTCCAGCACCGCACTCAGGGGGAACCCGAGCATGTCCGACACCGTCTTCCGCCGCCGCACGGCACTCCTCACCGCCGGCTTCGCCGCAGCCGCCTCACTCGCACTCACCGCCTGCGGAACCGGCCAGGACACGGGGGCCAGGAGCACCTCGACCGCCGTCGCCGACAGCGGCAACTCCTCGGCCGCCACACCCAAGGGCAACACCGGGGGCACCGAAGCCGCGGCCTCCGGCACGGACTCGGCCGTGACGGTCTCGAAGCCGGGCCGGAGCAGCACCGCCTCCAAGGGATCCACCGGGTCCAAGGGCTCATCGGGCGCCGTCACCTGCACCGTCGCCAACACCAAGGTCACCGCGCAGACCGTGACACGTCCGCTCAACCACCTGCTGCTGGCCGTCAAGAACACCGGCTCCAAGACCTGCTACCTGTACGGCTATCCGGCCATCGACTTCCAGGACGCCCAGGCCTTGCCCCCGGTCGACAAGGACACGCAGCCGCAGGCGGTCACCACGCTCCGCCCGGGACAGTCGGGCTACGCGGGCGTCCTGCTCTCCGCCGCCGACGGCAGCGGCTCGGGCGGCTACACCGCGAAGACGCTCAAGGTGATCTTCCAGAACCGCGCGCTCGACTTCGTGGGCTCGGGCGTCGAGGTCCCGCTGCCCGCCAAGGGCGTCTGGATCGACGGCTCCCTGACCACCACCTACTGGCTGACCGACCCCGCGGACGCCCTCGACTAGGCGGCCCGTACCGCGAAGTTCCCTGCCGCACAGAAAGGACGAGGTGTGTCCAGTACAGCGAACGACGTGGCTCGGCGGCTCGATCCAGGGGCGCCCGCGCACGAGTACTTCGAGGTGGTGTGGCGCACCTCGTCCGACGGCGCGTTCAAGAGAGCGGGCCTGCTCGCCCGGGAGATCATCGGCATCGCGGTCGGCCTGCACTCCGCCGACGAGGTACAGCCGATCGGCATCGACGTCCGCGTGCACCAGGGCCCGCCGGTTGCGAGCTTCGCCTACGGCGACGACCGCGAACTGGCCCGCCGGCACACCGCGTTGGTGGAACGCCGGCTCTGGGGCAGCACCGTGGGCGAGTTCCTGGCGTTTCTCCGCGAGACGGCTGCCGCTCCGGCAACCCGAACCATCTGAACCATCTGAACCACCCGAACCGCGTGAACTACCCGAACCACCTGAATCGGTCGAGGAGACATCCCCCATGTTCGACAGCTCCCTTTCCGGGAACCGGCGCCCGATCCGCCGTGCCACGGCGCTCGCCCTCGCCGGTGCGGCCCTCGCGCTCGCCGTGCCGGTCTCGGCCACGGCCGTGTCCGGTGCGGCCCGCGCCGCCGCCCCCGACCCGGTGTCCACGTTCGGGTTCACCGCCCAGGAACGCAAGGACGCCCTCGCCTACTGGTCGCCGGCCCGGATCAAGGCCGTGGGGAAGTCCGTGGACCTCGGGCCGACCGGGCCGAAGACCAAGACGTGGACCGGTCCACAGCTGAAGACCGTGGGGCGGCTCTTCATGGTCAACGCCGCAGGGGCCGACACCTGGTGCACGGCCACCGCCGTGCAGAGCGCCAACCGGTCCGTCGTGATGACCGCGGGGCACTGCGTCCGGCGTTCCGCCTCGCCCGTCAACACCAACATGTCGATGGTGTTCGTCCCGGCCTACGGCAAGGGCAGGCAGCCGTACGGCGCCTTCGCGGTCCGTACCGTCCTGACGCCGCGCACCTTCGCCGAGGAGGGCACGAACGACGTGGCCGCGATGGTCGTCGACGCGGACAGGAGCGGTCGTAGGCTCACCGATGTCGTGGGCGGGACGCCCGTCGCCTTCGGCCGGGCGGTCGGCGGGAGGATCTCGTCCTTCGGCTACCCCGCCACCCACCCCCAGCTCGGCGAGGAACTCCTGCGCTGCGTCGGTACGGAGAAGAAGGAGAACGGCCGGCAGATGATCCCCTGCGACATGACCGGCGGCTCCAGCGGCGGCCCGTGGCTGGCCGGGTTCGACGAGGCCACCGGGAAGGGCACCCTCGTCTCGGTCAACAGCGCGCTGGACGGCTTCACGCCGACCAAGATGTACGGCGAGATCCTGGGCGCCACCGCCAAGGCCATGTACGAGCGGGCCGGGCGCGGCTGAGCACCGGTGCCCGAGGGCTGCCCCCGCCGACAGGGGCAGCCCCATGTGAGTACCGCCAGGGGAGGTGCGGTGACGGGCGCCTTGCCATGACAGCCGTGGGGTTGACCAACACTGCCGGCGCCCGCGACGTTCCGTTCCCCTGGCGGTGGGACCAGCCTGGGGTGCCGGGCGGGCGCGGGGGGTGCGAACCCCGGGAGATCCGTGCACCCGGTCGCGGGCGGGGGCTTCGCGGGGGGTACCTAGGTATGCGGAAACACCGGGATACCTACGCCGTCGAGGTGCCCTCCGGCTGTGCCGGGGCCAGGATCTCGGTACGGGAGGTGATCCCCAGCTTGGCGAGGATGTGCTCCACGTGGGCGTCCACGGTGCGTTTGGAGATGACGAGCCGTTCGGCGATCTCCCGGTTGGACAGGCCCCGGGTCACCAGCGCGGCGACCTCGCGCTCGCGGCGGGTGAGGGGATCGACGGGGCGGCCGTCCGCGGTGCCGGGGCGGACCGCGGGGACACCGGGCGGCTCGTCGGCGTCCGCCCCTACGGCGTCCAGGAGTTCGCGGCCCGACATGCGGGCACCCGCCTCCCGCCACCGCTCGTACGGTTCGTCGCCCAGTGCCGCGCGCACCGCCCGCTGCTGGGCCTCCTGCTCCTCCAGCAGCCGGGGCAGCATGCCGACCGGGTCGCCGCCCAGCCGGCGCGCGTGCTCCGCGTAGCCCAGCAGCCAGCAGGCCCTGACGTAGCGTTGCTGTCCGGCCGCGTGCCAGGCCAGCCCCAGGGTCGCGAGTGCCGCGACGAGGACCTCGCCGATCTCGCTCGCCGCCTCCAGGCCCCGGCGCAACGCCACCGCGCTCTCCTCCGGCCGCCCGACGAGCCACAGGATGACGCCCTGGACGGTGAGCGTGGACCCGTACAACTGGCGCTCGCCCCGGCCCTCCAGATACGCCAGCCCCGACTCGCACCACTCCAGCGCCCGGTCCGTGAAGCCCAACGCCCCGTACAACAGGGCCCCTTCGTAGTGGACGACGCCGATGCCCAGCGCGTCGTCCGCCGCGACCATCCGCGCGCGGACCGCGTCGAGCGCCGCCATCCCCTCCTCCACGGCGCCGCCGAGCACGGTCATGGCGGCCAAGTAGCCCTCGCTGAACAGTTCCACCCGACTCTCGCCGACCCGCCGTGCCAGGTCCAGGGCGCGCGGAAACCGGTCCAACGCCGTCTCCAGATCCGCCGTCCACACCCCGAACACCCCGGTCATGAACAGGGCCCAGGCCCGCACGGGGGAGTCCTGCTGGACCGGTCCAAGCCCCTTGTCGATCCAGTACCGGCCCTCGGACAGGGTGCCCGCCGCCCGCCAGTACGCCCCGAGCCGGGTGGCCAGCCACAGCGCGTCCACGGCCCGGCCCTCGGTGGCGCAGCCGTACTCCAGGGCCGCCCGCACATCGGCGATCTCCGCGCGCACCGCGTGGTGCAGCGGCACCTGCGCCGGGCCCACCAGACCGTCCCAGAAACGGCCGACGAGTTCCTCGTAGTGCGCGAAGTGCCGCCGTCGTACGGCCTCGGCGTCCTCGGTCTTCGCGAGCCGCCCGGCGCCGTACTCGCGGATGGTGTCCAGGAGCCGGTAGCGGCCCCCGTCCTCGCCGAGGCGCTGGACGACCGACTTGTCGACCAGACCGATCAGCGCCTCGACGACCTCCTCGCCGCCGAGGTCGCCCGCACCGCCCGCGCACACCCGTTCGGCGGCGGTCAGTCCGAAGGAACCGGCGAACACCGAGAGCCGCGCCCACAGCAGTTGCTCCTGGGGTGTGCACAGGTCGTAGGACCAGTCGATGGCCGCGCGCAGGGTCTGGTGCCGGGTCAGGGCCGTGCGCCGGCCGCCGGTCAGGACCTCGCAGTGGCGGTCCAGGCGGGCGACGAGTTCGGAGAGGGGCACGGCCCGCAGCCGTACGGCCGCCAGTTCCAGGGCGAGGGGGATGCCGTCGAGGCGGTCGACGAGGGCGAGGGCGTGCTCCCGGTCGGCGCCGTCGAGGGCTCGGCCGCCGGTCACGGCCGCGGCGCGCTGGGTGAACAGGTCGACGGCGTCGGCGCGGGCCAGCGGGGCGACCGGCAGAGAGCGCTCACCGGGCACGTCGAGCGGCTGCCTGCTGGTGGCGAGCACGCTCAGTCCGGGAGCCTCGCGCAGCAGGACGTCGCAGAGCATCGCGCAGGCGTCGACCAGGTGCTCGCAGGTGTCGAGGACGATCAACATCCGCCGCCCGCGCAGGTGTTCCACGATCGCGTCCAACGGTGTCATGCCGGACTGCTCGGGCAGCTCCAGCACGCCCGCGAGGGTCGGCGGCACCAACTCCGGGTCGTGCAGGGCGGAGAGCTCCACCAGACGCACCCCGTCGGCGAACCGGTCCGTGACCGCGCGGGCCGCCCGCAACGCCGTACGGCTCTTGCCGACACCGCCCGGACCGACCAGCGTGACCAGTCGCGAACGCGCCAACTCGGCGTGCAGCGCGGCGAGTTCGCCGGTGCGTCCGACGAAGCTGGTCAACTCGACGGGGAGTTGACCGCCGCGCCGCTGTCCGAAGCCGTATCCCATGCCCGCCCCCATACCCGTCCGCCAACCGGTCACCACAGCGTAGGCGAGTGACTCCCGAGCGTGAACGGTAGTCGAGTCCGGCGGGTGGACGCGAGATCGCGCCGGTGGCTCAGTGCGGGGGCGCGCAGGTCAGCTCGTGCGTGCGCCCCTCACGCCGGGCTCGCCCAGCCGCCGCTCTCGACGGAGCGCACCATGGCGTCCAGTACCGCCGCGCTGTGCACGGCGTCCGGGAGGGTGGCGCCGTACGGCTTGTCCTCGGCGACGGAGCGCAGGAAGCGGTACGCCTCGATCACCTTGAGGTCGTCGTAGCCCATCGCGTTGGCCGCGCCGGGTTGGAAGGCGCCGAACTCGCCGTCTCCCGGGCCGACATACACCGTGGTGACCGGCTGGTCCTGGTACGTGGTGCCGCGGCTGACGGCCAGTTCGTTCATCCGGCGGAAGTCCCAGAACACCGCGCCCTTGGTGCCGTGCACCTCGAAGCCGTAGTTGTTCTGCTCGCCGACCGAGACCCGGCAGGCCTCCAGGACGCCCCGGGCGCCGGAGGCGAAGCGCAGCAGGCAGTTGACGTAGTCCTCGTTCTCCACCGGCCCCAACTCCCCGCCCGTGGCGAGCGCGTGGCCCGCGGTCGCGCCGGTGGGGCGGGCCCGCTGCGGCAGGAAGATCGCGGTGTCGGCGGCGAGGGAGGTGATGTCCCCGAGCAGGTGACGGGCCAGGTCGGCGCCGTGCGAGGCCAGGTCGCCGAGGACTCCGTGGCCGCCGCGCTCCAGCTCGTAGCGCCAGGTCAGGGCGCCGTCCGGGTGGGCGGCGTAGTCGCTGAACAGGCGGACGCGGATGTGGGTGACCGTGCCCAGCTCGCCGGAGGCGATCAGGTCGCGGGCGGCCTCCACGGCGGGCGCGTTGCGGTAGTTGAAGCCGACCGCGCCCTGTACGCCCGCCTTGGTGACCGCGTCGGACACGGCGGAGGCGTCCGCGGTCGACAGGCCCACCGGCTTCTCGATCCAGATGTGCTTGCCGGCCTCGGCCATCGCGACGCCGATCTCGCGGTGCAGGAAGTTCGGCGCGGTGATGCTCACCGCCTGCACGCGCGGGTCGGCGACCACCTCGCGCCAGTCGCGGGTGGTGGAGGCGAAGCCGAACTGCTCGGCGGCCTGCTCGGCTCGCCCGGGCACGTCCTCGGCGACCGACACCAGCTGTGGCCGCACGGTCAGCTGCGGAAAGTGGTGCGGGACCCGGGCGTACGCCTGGGTGTGCACCCGCCCCATCCATCCGAAGCCCACGACGGCTACACCGAGCGAGGTCACCATGACTGCCCTTCTTTGGACCGGTCCAGAAGCTGTTCCCGCCACCCTGAAACGCGTACGTCCTTATGTCAATACCTTTAGATGCCTTTGACAGCCGGCCGGGGCGCATGGAACGGTCCAACCATGAGAGCACCGACCATCCGTGATGTCGCCGAACACGCCGGTGTGTCGAAGTCCCTGGTCTCCCTGGTGCTGCGCGGCTCCGAGCAGGTACGACCCGAGAAACGACAGGCCGTACTGGCCGCCGTCGAGGAACTCGGCTACCGGCCCAACGCCGCCGCCCGCAGCCTCAGCGAGCGCCGCACCCGCTCGGTCGGCGTCCTCCTCAACGACCTGCGCAACCCGTGGTTCGTGGAGCTCCTCGACGGCCTCGGCTCGCGCCTGCACGAACGCGGCCTGCACATGCTCCTCGCCGACGGCCGTCTCAACCGGCGCCTCGGCGACGATCTCTCCCGCACCTTCACGGAACTGCGCGTCGACGGACTCGTCGCGGTCGGCACCCTCCCCGCCTCGGACGAACTGCGTGCCGCCGCCGGCCACATCCCCACCGTGGTCGCCGGCGCCCGCGAGCCGGTGCTGCCGTACGTCGACGTCGTCGCGGGCGACGACGCGCACGGCGCGCGCCTTGCCACCGAGCACCTCGTCGAACTCGGCCACCGCCGCATCGCGCACATCGCGGGACAGGGTGTCGTCGGCGAACTGCGCCGCACCGCCTTCGAGACGGTCGTGCGCGAACACGGTCTGGCCGACCTCGCGACGGTCGAACAGGGCGACCTCACCGAGGAGGGCGGCTACCGCGCCATGGTCCGCCTGCTCAACGCCCCCGAGCCGCCGACCGCGGTCTTCGCCTTCAACGACATCGCCTGCGTCGGCGCTCTGTCGGCCGCCGAGGAGTCGGGCCTGCACGTACCGCGCGACCTCTCCCTCGTCGGCTACGACAACACCTACCTGGCGCGGCTGCGACACCTGTGGCTCACCACCGTCGACAGCGCCAGCCACGACATCGGCCGCCGTGCCGCGCAGCACCTCCTGGACCGGATGGCGAACCCGGCCCGCCCGGGCGAGACCGTGCTCTCCCCGCCGACCCTCCAGGTACGCGGCACGACGGGGCCGCCCTCGACGCCGTAGCCCCGGCGCGGGCATGATTCGGTGCGGTGCCGAACGACACCCCACCGCCGAGCCGCCCGCCCCTGCTCCGGGAGCAGCACCGCGCTCTGCCGCTGGAGCCGCACGCCGACGTCGGCGAACCGGCCCGCTACCGCAGAGCGGGCGGCGGCTTCGTCTCGGTCAACGTCGGCTACGCGCCGCACGGTGCCGACGACATCGACGACGCCGTGCGCGCGGGGAGAGTGGCGGTCGCCTTCGACCTGGAGGATTCCGGGCCGCTGGAAGGGGACTTGGACCGGTACAGCACTTCTACGACCTCGGTGTGCGCACCATGCTGCCGAGCCGAGGACGCCGTCGCCGCGATCCTGGGCGGCGCCTTCCGGCAGGTGGCGGCGCAGGTGTGGCGGTAGCGGGCAACCGGCCCGCCCGAGCCTGCTCCGGGCCGAACCGGCCCGGCCCGACCACCCCGCGATGTGACGTCACGAGGCGTGCCCATTACGTTCGTGGGGACGACGGGAACGCCGGAAGAGGAACAGCATGAGCAGCCGCAACACGGGCGAGATCACGCGCGTCGAGGACGCGGCACTCACCCTGGCCGCGCAGGCCGGTGACGTCGCCGCCCTGGGGCTGCTGCTGGAGCGGCACCGGGCCGGGATGCGCGCGGTCGCGGTGAGTGTGCTCGGGCCGGGGCCCGACGTCGACGACGTGGTGCAGGACGCGGCACTGACCGCCCTGCGGCGGGTCGGGGACGTGCGCGACCCGGAGGCCGTGGGGCCGTGGCTGCGGATGATCGTGCGCAACACCGCCCGCTCGCTGCTGCGCGGCACCGTCGACCTCCGGCCCCTCGACGACCTCCATGAGCCCGCCACGGAGTCCGGCCCGGAACGGTGGCTGGAGCACCACACGATGCGGGACTGGATCTGGGAGGCCATCGAGGAACTGTCGCCCGCGCTGCGACTGCCGCTGGTGCTACGGCACTTCAGCGTCGGTGTCACCTCGTACGAGCGGATCGCGGAGGCCTGCGGGGTCCCCGTCGGCACCGTCCGCAGCCGGCTCAGCCAGGGCCGGGCCAGGCTCGCACTGGCCCTCGCCGCCACGGCCGACGCCCCGCACGGCGACGCCGGCCGCCGCACCCGCGCCAGCCGCGTCGAGGCCCGCGAGACCCTGGAGGCGGCCGAGAGCGGACACTTCGGCAAGCTGATCACCGAGCGCTGGTCGCCGGAGGCCGCGCTGGTCCGTGGGAACCAACCGGTGGGCGGCAGAAGCCTGTTGGTGCGCGGAATGGAGTGCGACCTGGAGGCCGGCGTACGGCAGCACCTCGCGCACGCCGTGGCGAGCCGGTCGCTCGTCGTCTGGGAGATGGACATCAGCAACCCCGACGACGACCCCGAGCACTGCCCGCCCGCCGTGGCCTGGCTGATGAGTCTGGACGGCGCCGGACGGGTGTACCGGCTGCGCCTCGTCCACCCCCGGCCGGTACCGGTCCCGCACGCCCTCCTGGTGTGACGGGCATCACTCGATCCGTTTCGAACTTCACCCTTTCTCCCGCGTCCTGTCCGTGTCATCGCCACGTGCCGGACAAGGAGATCCCATGAGCACCACCCCTTCGACCGACCCGCTCGCCACCGGAACGCACACCGTCGAGATCGACGGAGTCACCCAGCGCTACCACGTCCACGGGACCGGTCCCGTGTGCGTCGCGCACTCCGGCGGACCCGGCATCTTCTGGGAGTACCTGCGCATGCCCGCGCTGGAGGAGCACCTCACGGTCGTCTACCCGGAGCCCGTCGGCACCGGCGCCTCCGGCCGGCTGCCCACCCACCCGCACGGCTACACCCGGGCCCGCTACAGCCGCTTCCTCACCGGACTGATCGACCACCTCGGCGTCCCCGAGGTGCACCTCCTCGGACACTCCCACGGCGGATTCGTCGCCCAGTACCACGCCCTGCACCACCCCGATCGCCTCGCCGGCGTGATCCTCTACGAGAGCGCACCGGTGACCGGCCCCGAGCACGGTGCCGAGGCGGTGCGCCTGGTGCAGGAGTTCGCCGCCCGGCACGCCGACAACCCCGGGCTCCCCGAGGTCGTGGAGGCGTTCCAGAACATCCCCACCATCTCCGACGACGCGCAGACCACCGCCGTGGCCCGCGGGCTGTTCCCCGCCTACTTCGCCGACTTCTGGGGCCGGGAGGCCGAGTTCGCCCCCGTCCGGGAGGCTGTCGCGGCCACCCACATCTCCGGGCTGGCCGAGGACCGCACCCCGGACGTCGTCGACGACCGCGCCACCCTCGGCGCGCTCACCGTGCCGACCCTCGTCCTCGTGGGCCGCCACGACTTCATCTGCGGGGTGCGCTGGGCCGAGGAACTGCACGACCTCGTCCCGGGTTCGGAGCTGGTGATCCTGGAGAACAGCGGGCACTTCGGGCACCTGGAGGAACCGGAGGCCTTCGCGAAGGCGGTGACCGCGTTCGTCGAGACCGCCGGCCGGAACTAGGTCATTTGGTCGAAGCTCCCGCGGACGGCCCTGCCTAGTGTGGAGCTGTCCGGAGGGTTCCCGACAAACAAGGAGCAACGGCATGAGCGCCGTCAAGAACATCGTCCTCGTGCACGGCGGATTCGTCGACGGTTCCGGATGGCAGTCCGTGTACCGCCTTCTCACCCAGGACGGATTCCGCGTCAGCGTCGTACAGAACCCGACCCTGTCCCTCGACGGCGACGTGGCCGTCACCCACCGCGCCCTCGACGCCCTGGACGGTCCGGCGGTGCTCGTCGGCCACTCCTACGGCGGCGCCGTGATCACCGAGGCCGGCCGCCACGACCGGGTGGCCGCGCTCGCCTACATCGCGGCCTTCGCGCCGGACAAGGACGAGTCGGTCGGCACCCTGGTCGCCGACCCGGCGCCCGGCGCGCCGGTGCCGCCGATCCTGCCGCCGGTCGACGGCTTCCTGTTCCTGGACCGGGACAAGTTCGCCGCGTCGTTCGCGGGCGACCTGCCGGCCGAGGACGCCGCGTTCCTGGCCGACGCCCAGGTGCCGTGGGGCCTGGACGCGCTCGGCGGTACGATCACCGAACCCGCCTGGCGGACCAAGCCCAGCTGGTACCTCGTCACGACCGGGGACCGCATGATCCCGCCGCCGGTCCAGCACCAGATGGCCGAGCGGGCCGGCGCCACCGTCTCCGAGGCCGAGGGCAGCCACGCCATCTACGTCTCCCGGCCGGAGGCCGTCGTGGAACTGATCAAGCAGGCCGCGGCCGACCAGGGCTGACTGCTTGCCCGGCCGGGTCGCAGGCGCCCCCGGGTACGCCGTCCCCTCCGACACCCACTGACCACCTGACCATCCGTCAATTCCCCGTGGCAGCCCGCCTGTTCCCCTCAGGCGGGCTGCCCGCGCGCCCCTCCCGGGACCACCCGAGAAAGAAGCAGCACCTTGACGACCGTCGTCCAGCCGTCCGTCGCCGAGCAGTCCGAGGCGGAAGCCCTCTACCGATTCCAGATGGAGACCCCCGAGCCCGTCCGCACCGCGCTCGGCATGAACGCCACCCGGATCGGCGGCGGGGTGGTGCTGTCGATGCGCCACGACAGCACCCACTTCTGGAGCAAGGCCCTCGGCTTCGGAGTCACCGCCCCCGTCACCGCCCAACTGGTCGAGGAGGTCTGCGACTTCTACCGCGCCGAGCGCACCCCGCAGGCCGTCCTGCAGATCGCGCCCGCCTTCCTGCCCGAGGACTGGCCGGAGATCTGCGCGCGGGAGGGCATAGTCCGCGCCCCGTCCTGGGCCAAGCTCGTCTGCCCGACCGACGAGGCCGTCGCGCGCGCCGACGCCCTGGACCGGCCCGACGGCATCCGGGTCACCCCGCTGGCCGCCGAAGAGGCCCTGGAATGGGGCACGGTGATGATGCGGGCCTTCGGCACACCGGTCGAGCACTACGCCGAGATGGCCGCGTCGACCGTGACCCGGCCGGGCTGGCATCCCTACGCCGCCTGGCTGGACGGGGAGTTGGTCGGCACCGGCACCCTGCTCGTCCGCGGCGAGACGGCGCAGATGTTCGCCGGCGCCGTACTGCCCCACGCACGCGGTCGCGGCGGCCAGACCGCGCTGCTCGCCGCCCGGGCCCGCGCGGCACGGAAGCTCGGCTGCCGGGTGCTCGTCGCCGAGACGGGCGCCGAACAGCCCGGCACCCACAACAGCTCCCTGCACAACATGTTCCGCCTCGGCTTCGAGGTCGCCTACGAACGCCCCAACTGGCGCTGGCACTTGAACCCCGACGCGGGCACGGGCACCGACGACGCGGGCACGTCCGGGCACTGAGCCGACGGCGTCACGGAACCGGGCCGGTCAGTGCGTCGCGCAGGCCGGCCCGCGAGGTGACGTTCAACTTCCTGAAGACACCGCGGAGATGAGCGGCCACCGTGCGCGGGGACAGGAAGAGCTGCGCGGCGATCTGTTTGTTCGTCAGTCCCGTGGCGGCCAGCCGGGCCGCCCGCCGCTCCTGCGGGGTCAGCAGCACGTGCGGGTCCCGGCCGTCGGACGCGGCCGGACCGACCGGGATCCCGCTCGCCCGCAGCTCGTTGGCGGCGCGCGCACTCCACGGGGCGGCCCCCAGCCGGTCGAACGTGGAGAGCGCGGCCTCCAGGTGCACCCGCGCCGCGACGCCCGCCCTGGCGCGGCGCAGCCGCTCGCCGTAGGCCAGGCAGATCCGGGCCCAGTCGAACGGCCAGCGCTCGGCGCCGGGCGCGGTGATCGCCGCCACGAACAGGTCGTGGTCGATGAAGTCCGCGACGGCCATCGCCTCGGCGGCGTCCGTCACCATGGCCAGCCGGGGCGAGATCGACGGGATGCCGGTCTTGCGGACCGCCGCGACGCGCTCCGCCGCCTCCTCGTGCCGGTCGGTGCGGACCGCGGCCTCGGTGAAGTCCAGCAGCAGCCACAGGGCGTGCGGCATGAACCGCGGCACCTCACCCGGCGTGCCGAGTGCCCCCAGCAGCCGGTGGGCGGTGTCGAAGTCCGCGCCGCCGAGCGCCGACAGGGCCCGGATGTGCGCGGCGTAGACGCGCAGCGCGCCGAGCCCCCGGGGATTGCCCCAGGACGCCAGCCGGTCCGCGATCTCGCGCGCGGTGTCGCCGTCGCCGCGCGCGGCGGCCACGACTCCGCGCAGGAAATGGCCCGTTGAGGCCGACAGACGGTAGTCGTACGTCTCGCACCAGCGCAGGCCCTCAGCGGTGACCGCCAGCAGGTCGTCCCACTGGCCGCCGGTCCAGGCGTCGTTGGCCAGCAGGAACTGGGCCTGGATCGCCAGCGCCACCGCCCCGCCGTCCCGGCCGTCGTCGGCGATCCGGCGCAGCGCGCCCCGGCAGCCCGGCAGCCGGTCGACATAGGAGGACGCGAGCGCGATCCCGAAGACCCGCACGGGGTCGGTCTGTTGGTGCACTCCCGCGACGAGGTCGTCGAGGCGGTCGAGGACCGCCGACGCGCCATGTGCCGGATCGCCGAAGGCACCCAGGATCACCGGCAGCAGCCGGCCCGAGGAGGGCGGGCGGCGGGCCGCGACGGTGTCGAAGGAGCGCCACAGTTCGGGCCTGCCGCCGTAGAAGCACACCATCAGCAGGGTGTTGAGGGCTTCGCGGAGGATGTCCTCGTCCGTGTCGCCGGGGTGGACATGGGTGTCGATGGCGCCGACGAGCAGCCGTTGGGCGGTGTCCACGTCGCCCTCGCCGTTGAGGAGTTGACTGGCCGCGGCGGTGGCGGCGGCCAGTGAGTCGGTGCCGGACGGGTCGGCGTGGTCGGCGTTCTCCAGCAGCGCGCGCACATTGCGGAGGTCACCGGTGATGTTGGCCCCGAGACAGGCCGCCTCCGCGAGCCGGCGTGCCTTCGCCGTCCCGTCGGCGCTCAACTCCGAGGCGCGCAGCAGGGTGTTGATGGCACCGACCGCGTCACCGCGGCGCAGCGTGCCGTAGGCCACCTCGTGCAGCAGGGCGGCGACGTCGTCGTCGGGGCCGATCGCCGCGTCGGCGAGATGCCGGGCCCGGTGCTCGGATCCCTCGGGGAGTTCGGCGGCGAGCGCCAGATGGGCCCACCGGCGTTCCTCGCTCGTCGACAGATCCAGCACCGCCGAGCGGGTGAGCGGGTGCCGGAATTCGAGCCGGCCCGTGACCGCGTCGACCTGGACGAGTCCGGCCCGTTCGGCGGGGGACAGCCCGGCCAGCGGGTCCCGGCCGCCCAGGGCCCGCTGCAGGACGTGCGGTTCGCCCGAACCGTCGAGCACGGCGAGCAGCAGCAGCTTCCGGGTCGGGGCCGGGAGCGTGGCGACCCGGGTGGAGAAGATCCCCTTGAGGCGCTCGGTCAGCGGCAGTACGGCCGGCAGGGTGGAACGTGCCGTGTGCTGCAGGTCGTTGAGGGGGACCGGCAGTTCCAGCAGGGCCAGGGGGTTGCCGCGGGCCTCCGTGATCAGCCGGCGGCGGACCCGGGCCGCCATGGCGGGGAACCGCTCGGCCACCAGCTCGTCCGCCGAGACGTCGTCGAGTGGCCGGACCTCGTGCTCGGGTATTCCGATGGTGCAGAGGAAGGCCGCGTCCCCGGTCCGGGACGCGCCCAGTACGGCGAGATGCGCGGTGCGCGGGGAGTGGGCGAGGGTGCCCAGGACCGTGGCGCTGGACCGGTCCACCCAGGCCGCGTCGTCGACGATCAGCGCGAGCGGAGCGGCTTCGGTGGCGACCTGTGCCACGAGGGCGTGCACGGCGTTCGCGATGGCGAGGAGTTCGGCGGGCTGTTCCTCGGACAGGCCGCGGACCGCCTGGAGGGTCTCGGCCTGTCGGGCGGACAGCGCGGGAATCGCCTCCGCAAGGGGTTGCAGCAGCTGGTTGAGGGCCGAGAAGCCGACCCCCTGCTGGAACGGGCGGCCGGCCACCCGCAGCACCCGGAATCCGGCCTCGGCCGCGCGGGATGCCGCGGCGTCCAGCAGCGCGCTCTTGCCCACCCCGGCCTCCCCGGCCAGCATCAGCGCGGCACCGCCCGCCCGGGCGGAGCCGAAGTGCCGGTCGATCACAGCCAGTTCGGCCGATCGTCCGACGAGGACCACCGGTGTGAGGGATGCCGATGCCATGACGCCTCCGGTAAGGGTCGGGCGGAAACAGGAACGGTCCAGCCGTCCGATGCCGAGCCGCCCGAGGTGGACGACCGTTTCGGCGGAAGGAACCGGGCGTGACACGGACAAGATGGGAGACCGGTCCAAGAGTTCGATCCGCGCGACGTGAACTGGGTCACAGGGTGGGAGCGGGGTCACCTCCGCACCGATCTCCGTGCCCCGCGATCTCCGTGCCCCGCGATCCCGTGCCCCTGCGATCCCGTGCACCCGGGCCCCCGCGATCCGTTCCGGACACGGCGCGCGTCGTGGGCATGTCGTGAATGGAGTGCTACGTCATCTTCTGCCCCGCGCTGGTACGTTGCTCGGGCGTCGGAGCCGTCCGTCGCCCCACGCACCCGGGAAGAAGGAGAGGCGTCCAGTGGCCCCGCACGGGACGCGCCGCAGCCTGTCGGCCCTGTTGACCGTCGCCCTCGCGCTCGCCCTGCTGGCCGGACCGGGCTGCGTACCCGGCGGCGAGCCAACGCCCCGGCCCGCGCAGGCGGCCCCGGCCCACCCGTCCGGCCCGCCGACGGCCTACGGCGCCTACGTCGGCTACGGCCCGGGCGCCGTCCGCCGGGTCGCCGAGTTCGGCGCCTGGCTCGGCCGGCCCGAACCCCGGGTCGGCCACGCGTATCTGCCCGGCGACACCTGGACCGGCATCGAGGGCGCCACCGGCGACCTGGGCCAGTGGGCCGAGTGGCGCCGCGCCCGACAGGACCGCCTGCTGGTCCTCAACGTCCCGATGCTGGACCGCAACGAGGCCCACCTGCCCGACGACGTGGTCCGCGCCGAGTTGGGGGACGGGGCGAGCGGACGCTACGACGACCACTTCCGCGCGCTCGCCCGCCGGCTGGTCCAACTCGGCTCCCCCGACACCGAGATCGTCCTCGGCTGGGAGATGAACGGCACCACCTACACCCACCGCTGCGCGCCCGACCCCGGGTCCTGGAAGCGGTACTGGACGCGCATCGTCACCGCGATGCGGTCCGTCCCAGGTCAGCGCCTCCGCTTCGACTTCACCCCGAACCGCGGCCACGACGCGATCCCCTGGACCGACTGCTACCCCGGCGACGCCTACGTCGACGTCATCGGCATGGACGCCTACGACGCTCCCCGGGGCCTGCCCTTCACCGACCAAGTGACGGAACCGTACGGCCTGTTGGCGCAGGTCGACTTCGCCCGCGCCCACCGCAAGCCCGTCGCCTACCCCGAGTGGGGCCTGTTCGACAACGGCGACAACCCCACCTACATGCGCGGAATGCTCACCTGGATGGCAGGACAGCGTCCGCTCTACCAGACCATCAGCGACTACTGCCCGCACGGCGTGTGGCGCTGCCGCGCCAACCCCAAGTCGGCGGCCGTATACCGTGCCCTGACGGATCATCAGCCCTGAACGCCCTGAACGCCCTGAACGCGGAGAACGACACCGCCCGATGAAGCCGGGCGATGCCGTTCGTGGGCCGTCGAACTACCCTGCTACGGCGTCCACTTCACGTTCGGATTCACCTGGCCGGTCCAGTTGAAGATCGCCATGTTGTCCCAACCGTCCCCGCTGCCCGAGATGTTGGCCGGGTCCCAGCCGTTGCCCGTGACCGCGTACCAGGTCGGCTCCCAGTAGAAGACGCCGATCGCACCCGCGCTGCGGGCCGTGTTCTGCACGGCGGTGAACTCCGCGCCCTGGCCCGCCCAGGTGAGCGGATACCCCGAGCAGCCCGACGTCACCGAGTTCGCCGTACTGTCCGCGTCGGACGAGGTGAACGGATAGGCGGTCTCGGCGATGATGACGTCCTTGCCGTAGCGGGACTTCATGTCCGAGACCACGCTGCCCATGTTGGCCAGCGTGCCGTGCCACATGCAGTAGTACGACAGCCCGGTGATGTCCCAGTTGACGCCCTGCGCCTTGATGCCGTCGTAGAACCAGCGGGCGTTGGAGTCGCTGTCCGCGTCGGCGGTGTGGATGATCACCTGGGTGGAACTGTTGCACGCCTTGGTCGCGTTGTAGCCCGACTTCAGCAGCAGCCCGAGGTTGGTGAAGCTGTTGTTGACGACCTTGCCGTCGTCCCACAGCATGCCGACGTTGATCTCGTTGCCGATCTGCACGCTGTCCGGGGTGGTGCCCTGGGACTTGAGGCTGTTGCAGACGTCGTAGGTGTAGTTGTAGACGTCGGTCTGCAGCGCGCTGATGCCGTGGCTGGACCAGGCCGCCGGCTTGTACTGCTTGCCCGGGTCGGCCCAGGTGTCGGAGTAGTGGAAGTCGATCAGCAGCTTGAGGCCCTTGGCCTTGACCTGCTTCGCGTAGGCCAGCACTTTCGCCTTGTTGTTGTAGCCGCTGGCGGGGTTGTTCCAGATCCGCAGGCGTACGTAGTTGACGCCGGCGCCCTTGAGGATGTCCAGCGGGTCCTTGGCGGTCCCGCTGGAGTCGTAGTACTTGGCGCCGAGATCGATCGCGCGCTGTGCGGACGAGACGTCGGCGCCGAGCATCGTGAGCGAGTTCGCGGCGGCGGCGTCCGTGGGGGTGAGCATCGCCGCCGGCAGGGCGACTGCGGCCAGCAGCAAGGCGGCCTTCACTATGCGGCCCGGGATTTTCACGGGGTACCCGACCTCCTTGGGTCGACTGACATGCGCATGCGGGTTGGGTCTGAGAACGTTCACAGTAGGAGAGGTAACAGGCACTGTAAATATGTGTGTCGGTTGTATTTCCCGCAGTTGGTGGACGTGAAGTGCGCGCGATCGGATTGGGAACGTACACAACCAGGGGTGTGAGGGTCGTACCGCGGTACTACACCCGTCCCCGCAACGGCCCCTCGGTACGACGGGTTCGGGGTCCGTCGGCTCCTAGCGTTGCCGGTGTCCAGTAGGGGCAGTGGCACGTCGAGCGTGAGGGAAGTCGATGATCGAGGCGCAACAGCTGACGAAGCGGTACGGGGAGAAGACGGCGGTCGACCGGCTGGACTTCGTCGTCAAGCCGGGCACGGTCACCGGCTTCCTGGGTCCGAACGGGGCCGGGAAGTCCACCACGATGCGCATGATCGTCGGCCTGGACGCGCCCACCGCAGGCACCGTCACGGTCAACGGCAGGCCCTACGCCGAGCACACCGCGCCCCTCCAGGAGGTCGGCGCGCTCCTGGAGGCCAAGTCGATCCACCCGGGCCGCTCGGCGTTCGACCACCTGATGGCGCAGGCCTACACGCACGGCATCCCGCGCCGCCGCGTCGACGAGGTCATCGAAATGACCGGACTCCAGTCCGTGGCCAGGAAGCGGGCCGGGGCCTTCTCCCTCGGCATGGGGCAGCGGCTCGGCATCGCCGCCGCGCTGCTCGGCGACCCGGCGACCGTGATGCTCGACGAACCGGTCAACGGCCTTGATCCCGAAGGTGTGTTGTGGATCCGCAACCTGCTGACCGGGCTCGCCGCCGAGGGTCGTACCGTCTTCGTCTCCTCGCACCTGATGAGCGAGATGGCACTGGTCGCCGACCACCTGATCATCGTCGGACGGGGGCGGCTGCTGGCCGACACCACCGTGCAGGACCTGGTCCGGCACGCGGGCGGCGACACCGTCACCGTGGCCTCCGAGCAGCCCGCCCGGCTGCGCGAGGTCCTCGCCGGTCCCGGTGTGGAGATCACCGGCGAGGTCGGCTCCGAGGAACTGCACGTCACCGGGCTGACCGCGCGCGCCATCGGCATCAGGGCCGCCGAGCACCGCATCCCGCTGTTCGAACTCAGCGCGCGGACCGTCTCCCTGGAACAGGCGTTCATGGACCTGACCCGGGACGCCGTCGAGTACCACGGCACCACCACCGTCGAGACCCCCGGGAGGGCCGCGTGAGCACCGCCACCGCGACCGACAGCGCCGCACCCGCAGCCGTACGGCCGGCCCGTCCGCCGTACAAGGTCACCGGGCGCCGCGTGCTGCGCTCCGAGTGGGCCAAGCTGTGGTCCCTGCGCTCCACCTGGATCACCCTGGGCCTCGGCCTGCTGTTCCTGATCGCGTTCGGCCTGATCGCCGCCGCGCACTACAAGTCCTCCTACGACGGCGGGCACTTGAGGCCCGACGACGCCCAGGACACCGCGCTCGACCTCTCCCTCTTCGGCACGAACTTCGCGCAGCTCGCCCTCGGCGTACTGGGCGTCCTGGTCACCGCGGGCGAGTACTCGACCGGCATGATCCGCTCCACGCTGGCAGCCGTACCGCGCCGCCTTCCGGTGCTGTGGTCCAAGGCCCTGGTGTTCGGCGTGGTCGCGCTCGGCATCTCCCTCGTCGGGGTGTTCGTCGCGTTCCCGATCGTCAGCGGCATCGTCTCCGGCACCCCCGCGGCCCTCTCCCTCTCGCACTCCGGAGTCGTCCGCAGCCTGCTCGGCGCCGGTCTCTACCTCGGCCTCGTCGGCGTGATCGGCACCGCGCTGGGAGCATGGCTGCGCTCGGTGGCCGGCGGTATCTCGGTGCTGGTCGCCTCGCTGATGCTGGTGCCCGGACTGATCTCGCTGCTGCCCACCTCCTGGCAGGACGACATCAGCCCCTACCTGCCGAGCAACGCGGGCCAGGCGATGTTCGCGCTGACCCACGACTCGACGACCCTCTCGCCCGGCGCCGGACTCCTGGTCTTCCTCGGCTGGACGGCGTTCGCGCTGGCCGGGGCCGCCTACCGGCTGGTGCGGACCGACGCCTGAGGCCGGGGCCCTGCGCCCGCGCGGCGCGCGCAGGGCCCCCACAATGGACAGATGACCGCCATGAACCCGGACAAGTGACACCGATGAGCCTCGACGACCCCGCCCGCGCGCCCTTCGGGGAGGCGGACCTCCCCTGGAGCCACCCCGTGGCGGGCGGGCTGTCCCGGTTCGGCCGGCGGATCAAGCAGGGCGACCGGAGACACCCGTGGGTGCTGGACACGGCCCTGATCGTCGTGGTCGCGGTGATGTTCTGTCTGCCGGACCTGGTGGACGACGACGACGGCCGACGGCACGGCTTCGACAACAGCTTCATCCATCTGCACTGGCCCGCGACCATCGCCCTGCAGGCGGGCCTGGTGCTGCCGCTGCTGTGGCGGCGCCGCAGGCCCACCCTGGCCTTCGCCGTGATCGCCGCGGTGTTCTTCGTCCAGCTCGGCCTGGGCACCTGGCTCCGGGCCGACGTCGCGCTGCTGATCTCCCTCTACAGCCTGGCCCTGCACGGGCAGTTGAGACGACTGCCCGCCGCCTGCGCCGTCACCCTCTGCGCCCTGGTGCTGTTCTTCGCCCGGCTGCCGTCCCGAGTGCCGGTCCTGGACGCGATGTTCATCCTGGTCAGCACCATCACCGCGGCCGTCGCACTCGGCCTCGTCATCCGCATCCGGCGCGCCCAGCTCGCCGTACTGCGCGACCGCGCGGCCCGCCTGGAGATAGAGCGCGACCAGCGCTCCAAGCTCGCCGCCGCCGCCGAACGCACCCGTGTGGCACGGGAGATGCACGACATCATCGGCCACAACCTCTCCGTCATCATCACCCTTGCCGACGGCGGCGCCTACGCCACCGACCTCGCGCCCGAACGCGGCAAGCAGGCGCTGCTCCTCATCGGCGACACCGGCCGCCAGGCGCTCGGTGAACTCCGGCGCATGCTGGGCGTGTTGCGCGTACAGGGCACCACCCCGGACGCCCCCGAACTCAGCCCGCAGCCGGGGGTCGCCGACCTCGACGCCCTGTGCGCCCGGATCCGCGCGGCCGGCCCGCAGGTCGTGTACCGCACCGGCGGCGACCCGGCCGCCCTGGACCGAGGGGTCCAGCTCACCGTGTACCGCATCGTCCAGGAGGCCCTGACCAACGCCCTCAAGCACGCGGGCCACGACACCCGCGTCGAGCTGACGGTGAACGTCGAGGACACCCGGGTGCACATCGACTGCCACGACACCGGCCCCAGTACGGCCGGCACCGGACCCGCACCGAGCCACGACGAAGGACACGGACTCGCCGGCATGAGAGAACGCGCCGCCCTCTACCACGGCACCGTCACCGCGGGCCCCGCCCCCGGCGGCGGCTGGACGGTACGGGCCACCCTCGACCTCACCCCGCTCGACGCGATCGGGGGAGCGGCATGACGACCGTGCTCATCGTGGACGACCAGCCCCTCCAACGCCTCGGATTCCGCATGCTGTTGGAGGCCAACCCCGACACCGAGGTGGTCGGTGAGGCCGGGCACGGCGGCGAGGCGGTGCGGATGGCCGCCGAACTGCGCCCCGACGTGATCCTGATGGACGTACGGATGCCCGGCATGGACGGCATCGAGGCCACCCGCCGGGTCGTCGCGGCCGGCGACCGCTCCCGCATCCTGATCCTCACCACCTTCGACCTCGACGAGTACGCCCACGAGGCGCTGCGCGCGGGAGCCAGCGGCTTCCTCCTCAAGGACGCCCACCCCGAGGAACTCCTCGCCGGCATCCGCGCGGTGGCCTCCGGCGACGCCGTCATCGCCCCCGCCCTGACCCGCCGCCTGCTCGACGCCTACGCCCAGCACCTGCCGAAACACTCACCGGAAGGCCCCGCGGCGGCTCCGGCGACGGACGACCCCCGCATCCGCTCCCTCACCGAACGCGAGCGCGAGATCCTGCTCGCCATCGGCCAGGGCTGGACCAACGGCGAGATCGCCGAACGCCTCTTCGTCTCCGAGTCCACGGTGAAGACCCACGTCGGCCGTGTCCTGGCGAAGGTCGGCGCCCGCGACCGCATCCAGGCCGTCATCCTCGCCTACGACCTCGGCCTCGCCCGCCCCAACGTCCCCGATCAGTAGGTGAGTTGAGCGTTCGGATCGCGAAAGCTCAGCTTGCGCGGCCCGCACGCACAGCTTCGTACGCTGCCGCACATCGCGACAACTGTTGCTTCCCGTGGTCGAGATCAAAGGGGCTGTGTCCCGCAGAACGTCATTGGGCGCCATGACGGCGACCGCGACCGCGGCGACCGTGCCGCTGACCGTCGGAGCACCGAGCGCCGAGGCCACTCCACAGGCGAGACCCGATCTGCTCTACCTTGCAGCTGGAACGGCGGGCAGGTCCACGGGGTCAGCTTCCCCCGTTGAGGGGGTCCTGACGTCCAACGGGCCGGTGGCGCAGGTCAGTTCGGGCTGGGTGACGGCACATCCGGACCGCCCGCTGCTCTACGTCGGCAGCCAGTTGAACGGCGGAATCGTCACCGCCTTCGCCGTCGACCGCACGACCGGCGCACTCGCACAGCTCGGTCAGGTGGGCACGGACGGCGGAGACACGGCCGGCCACGGCCTGTCGTACCTCGCCGTGGACCGGACCTCGCACACTCTCCTCGTCGCCAACTTCAAGGCGGGCCTGGCCACTTCGCTCCCGATCCACCGGGACGGCACACTCGGCGCACCGGTGTCGGTCGTGGTGGACACCGGATCGGGCCCCAGCCCGCGGCAGTCGGGCCCGCACCCGCACGAGGTCGTCGTGGCACCCGGCCGCCGCCAGGCCCTGGTCCCCGACTTCGGCGCCGACCGCGTCTTCGTCCGCGGCTTCGACGGTACGACGGGTGCGCTGTGCGCGGGCGGGACGGGTCCCGGTGCCTACGCCACCGACGCCGGAGCGGGGCCGAGACGGCTCGTCTTCCACCCGGACGGGCGCAGGGCGTACCTGCTGACCGAACTCACCGCGGAACTCCAACTCGTCGGCTGGGACGGGAGATCCGGCGAACTGACGCACTGTCAGAGTCTCGCGATCGACTCACCCGACTTCAGCGGCACCAAGAGCGGCTCCGAACTCGCCATCAGCCGCGACGGCCGCTTCGTCCACGCATCGCACCTCCGACGGCCACACCAACGAAGCCTGGGTCCGTCTGCCCGACCACAAGGTGTGGATGACCGACATCTACATCAAGGGCCCAGCCCGGCTCGAAGGGGTGCCCACCTGCGCCTGACCACCCGCCCCTGATAAATCCCGTGCCCCAGCACCCCGGGCTTCCCTACACTCGCCACAACCGTTGACGAGTGAGGGGAGCCCGCCGTGCGTGACCGCACCGCTGTGATCCTCCTGTCCTCGTCCCTCCGGTACCCGCCGCGCGGCCGGTACCGGACACCCGTGACGAGCATCTGAGCATCTGACTCCACGTCAACTCCCTTTTCTCGTACGGGAATCGCGCCGCCCTGCACGGAATCACTCTCGAAAGGCCACGGGCCGTGCGCACCGAACGCCCTGTCACCAACCCGCTCACCGCCGTCCGCAACCTGGGCATCCTCGCCCATGTCGACGCCGGCAAGACCACCGTCACCGAGCGGTTCCTCTACCTCACCGGCGGCACGCACAAGCGCGGTGAGGTCCACGACGGCACCACCGTCACCGACTTCGACCCCCAGGAACGCGACCGCGGCATCACCATCTTCGCCGCGGCCGTCAGCTGCGCCTGGGGCGGGCACCGCGTCAACCTGATCGACACCCCGGGACACGTCGACTTCGCCGACGAGGTGGAGCGTTCGCTGCGCGTCCTCGACGGCGCGATCGCCGTGTTCGACGCCGTCGCGGGCGTGGAACCGCAGAGCGAGTCGGTGTGGCGCCAGGCCGACCGGTACGGCGTGCCGCGCATCGCCTTCGTCAACAAGCTGGACCGCGCGGGCGCCGACCTCGACACGGCCGTCGCGTCCATCCGGGATCGGCTCCATCCGGCGCCGCTGGTGGTGCAGTTGCCGATCGGCGCGGAGGACGGCTTCACCGGAGTCGTCGACCTGCTGCGGATGCGGGCGCTGGTGTGGGCGGACACGGACGGCCCGGTGGCCGAAGTCCCGGTGCCGGAGGGCCTGTTGGCGGAGGCGCGGCGGCGTCGGCGGCTGCTGGAGGAGTCGGTGGCGGAACTGCATCCGGGCGCGTTCGAGGAGTTCTGCGCCGAATCCACCCTGTCCGCCGGGACGTTGAGCACGGCACTGCGCGACCTGACCCGCACCGGCGACGGCGTGGTGGTGCTGTGCGGCTCGGCCTACCGCAACCGCGGCATCGAACCGCTGCTGGACGCCGTGGTGGCGTATCTGCCCTCGCCGTTGGACGTGCCCCCGGTACGGGGAACGTACGACGGCGGCGGACAGGAGCGGGCCGCCGATCCCCAAGTGCCGTTGTCCGCGCTGGCGTTCAAGGTGAGCGCGGCAGGGGCCGGGCGGCTGACGTATCTGCGGATCTATTCGGGCACGATCGAGAGGGGGGACACGGTGTGGGATCCGGGCGCGCGGCGCACCGAACGGATCGGGCGGATCCTGCGGGTGCAGGCCGACCGGCACGAACGGCTGGAACGGGCGGTCGCCGGGGACATCGTCGCCGTCGCCGGACTCAAGTCCGTCCGCGCCGGCTCGACCCTGTGCGCGCCCGGCGCCCCGATCCTCCTCGAACCGCCCGCGGTCGCCGACCCGGTGGTGTCCGTGGCGGTCGAGGCGCGCCGCAGCACCGACACCGACCGGCTGACCTCCGCTCTCGCCCGGCTTGCCGAGGAGGATCCCTCGCTGGTCGTGCGCACGGATGCCGAGACCGGCCAGACGGTCCTGTCCGGCATGGGCGAACTGCACCTGGAGGTCGCGGTGGAGAAGATCCGCCTGGCCACCGGGGTCGAGGTCGACGTGGGCCGCCCCCGGGTGGCCTACCGGGAGACGGTGGTGCGCGGGGTGTCCGGGTTCGTGTTCCGGCACGTCAAACAGGACGGCGGCTCGGGCCAGTTCGCGCACGTGGTGCTGGACGTCGAACCAGTCGACGGCACCGAGGTCGAGTTCCGTTCGGCGGTCGTCGGCGGGCGGGTGCCGCAGGAGTACGTCCGCTCGGTGGAGGCTGGCTGCCGTGACGCCCTCACCGAGGGGCCGGTCGGCGGGTTCCCGGTGACCGGGCTGCGCGTCACGCTGACCGACGGGGCGACCCATGTGAAGGACTCCTCGGAGCAGGCGTTCCGCACGGCCGGCCGGCTCGGCCTGCGCGAGGCCCTGCGCGCCTGCGCGACGGTTCTCCTCGAACCGGTCGCCGAGGTCACGGTCACCGTGCCCGAGGACGCGGTCGGCGCAGTCCTCGGCGACCTGGCAGCCCGCCGCGGCCGGGTCACCGGCTCGACGACCCGCACGGGTTCCGCGCTCGTCACGGCGACCGTGCCGCTGGCCGAACTCTTCGGCTACGCGACGAGGTTGCGCAGCCGGACCCAGGGCCGGGGCACGTTCACGGCCCGGCCGACGGGGTACGCACGGGTGCCGAGTGGGGCGGCGGTGGTGCCCCGGTAGGGGGTGGGTGCGTGGACGGGGCGTGCGCCGGCGCCGGGCGCGGTGCTGAACCGCCCGGTGCCGGTCCCCGTGGGGGAGGTGTCCACGGTGGGGCACCTCCCGCCGCCTGCCCGTGGGAGGCACGCTCGGGACGGCACGTCTCCGCGTGCCGACCCGACAACCCAGGAGCACCGCATGATCTTCATCGCCGTACGGTTCCCCGTCCGCCCCGAGTTCCGCGACGAATGGCTCGACCGGGTCGCCGACTTCACCGCCGCGACCCGGGCCGAGCCCGGAAATCTGTTCTTCGAGTGGTCGGTCGACGCGGTCGACCCGAACCGCTTCGTGCTGCTGGAGGCGTTCGCGTCCCCGGAGGCCGGCGCCGCCCATGTCGGCTCGGAGCACTTCAAGGCGGCGATCGCGTGGATGCCGGACGTCGTCGCCGCGACGCCCGACATCATCAACGTCGAGGTGGAGGGCGGGGGTTGGTCACCGATGGCGGAGATCACGCCACGGGTGTGACAGTGGCGGGTGCGGACCGGAGGGGGAGCTCCGGCCCGCACCCACCACGACCTCAGGGGTAGGACACCACGGTGGACGGGATCGTCGACGTGCCCGAAGTCGCCGCCCCCGTCTCGTTGATGACGTGTTCGTACTGGCCCTGCCCGCCGAGCGAGACGACCAGCAGGTCGTGGAACTTCACGCCCGACCGGTTCGGCGCGGCGAAGCCGTTGTGCTGCACGATCGTCGGGGCGACGTTGTAGTAGCAGTAGCTGCCCAGGCCCCAGCCCTCGTGCACGGTCACGTTGTCACCGACCTTGTAGGCCGCGTACCCCTTGATCGAGCCGTTCTGGACGGCCGCCTGGTTCGGGGCGTCGTACGCCTTCTCGTTCTGGAAGAAGATCGTGCGGCCCCGCTCGCCGTTCCACTGCACGTCGTACTTGTTGAAGTGCTCCACGAACAGGCCGGTGGCCAGCACGTCGGCGCCGCCCACGACGAGGCCGTAGTCGGCCCGGTTGGTGTCCCAGCCGATGCCCGTGCCGTGGTCGGCGCGCCAGAGCCAGGTGTGGTCGACGATGGTGTGCCGGTTGTTGATGACCATGCTGGTGGTGGCCTTGCCCGCGCCCGCGCCGCCGATGCGGACGAACACGTCCTGGACGGTGGTCGGGTTGGCGGAGTGGTCCGTCGTCGTGCCCGAAGGGCCCACCTCCAGCAGGGTGTTGGAGTTGACCGTGCCCGCGTCGATGAGGAAGCCCGCGAGTCGTACGCCGTCGACGTCGGCCGTCTTCAGGGCCGTGACTCCGTTGTCGGGGACCAGAGTTGCGTAACCCAGGCCCAGCACGACGGTGTTGGCGCGGTTCACCTGGATCGGCTGGTCCAGGTGGTAGATGCCCGGCGTCAGCAGGAGGTGAAGTCCCTGCGTGAGCGCCTGGTTGAGGGTGGCGGCCGTGACGCCCGGCTTCGCGACGTAGAACTGCGACAGCGACAGCGAGGTGCCGCGCGGGGTGCCGTTGCCCCAGGTCACCCCGCTGGCGTTGGTGCGCTTCTCGGGGAGGAAGACGCGGTACTCGGTGCCGTTGAGGTAGAGGAAGGGCTTCTCGCGGGAGACGGGGGTCGTGGCGAGCGTGGTGTACACCGGGTTCGGGAAGCCCTGCGCGGGAGCGCCCTGCACGCCCGAGAACACCATGTTCCAGACGCCGTTGAGCCAGCTGCCGATCACGCTGTCCCGGGTGTACCACTGCTGCTGCGAATACGGCTGGACCTGGCCGTCGATCCGGCTGTCGGCGATGTAGCCGCCGCTGGCCCAGCCGTAGCCGTTGGGCGCGAGGTTGAGGCTGCCGCGCACGTGCATACGCCGGAAGGGGGCCGCCTGAGCCACGGCCCACCTGTTGGTTCCGCTGACGGGGACGAGCGCGAGGTTCTCCGCCGAACGCCAGAAGTTCTGGGTGGCGTTGCCGTTGAACCAGCCGGCGTCGACGGTGACGTCGCCGTTGATGGTGGTGTCGTCGGGGGAGAGGCCGAGGCCCGCGATCGAGGTGTAGAAGCCGAGCTGTGCGTTGAGCCCGGAGTAGGTGCCGGGCTTGAAGAAGAAGGCGTAGCGGCCGGTGCCGAACTGGGCGGTCTCCTGCTGGGCGAAGACCTGGTCCAGCTTGGCCTGGATGCCGGCGGTCGACGGGTCGAAGACGATCACGTTGGGGCCGAGATCGCCGCCACCCGGAAGAGCAAGTGGCTTGTTCGCGGAGGGAGTTGCGGGGGCGGCGGAGGCAGTTGCGGGCAGCCCGGCCAGGGCGGACACAGCGGCGGCCGCACCGAGGACGGTTCTGCGGGGCACTGAGGACATGTCGCGGCTCTCCTTGTTCATGAAATGAACGCCGGTGGGGTTGGGAGCGCTCTCTCGCGGGGGAATGCTTCAGGTCCGTGAACGTGGTCGTCAAGAGGTGCGACCGAGTTCGACGAGTGGCGTCCAAACTCTTGACGCCTTTGACTTCCGAGGTTTAACTCACGTCCTAAATTAAGTCGTGAGTGCATTCCCTGAAGGGACACCCGGAGTATGCGCAGCATCCGAGCCGCGGCCGTAGGCGCCGTCACCATGTCACTCGCCCTTGCGGCCACGGCCTGCGGAGGCGGTTCGTCCACGGGTGGGGGGTCCAACGACTCGCCCAAGACGCTCACCTACTGGGCCTCCAACCAGGGCGCCAGTATCGAGATCGACAAGAAGGTCCTGCAGCCCGAGCTCGACAAGTTCAAGAAGCAGACCGGGATCACGGTGAAGCTGGAGGTCGTGCCCTGGTCCGACCTGCTCAACCGCATCCTGACCGCGACGACTTCCGGCCAGGGCCCCGACGTCCTGAACATCGGCAACACCTGGAGCGCCTCCCTCCAGGCCACCGGCGCCTTCCTGCCGTGGAACGCGGCCAACTTCGCGAAGATCGGCGGCAAGGACCGCTTCGTGGACTCCGCGCTCGGCTCGACCGGCGCCGTGGGCAAGGACCCGGCGGCCGTCCCGCTGTACTCGATGGCGTACGCGCTCTACTACAACAAGCAGATCTTCGCCGACGCGGGCATCGCCCAACCCCCGGCCACCTGGGCCGAGTTGGTGGCAGACGGCAAGAAGATCGAGGCGAAGGGCAAGCAGGTCCTCGGCGCCGAGGGCGCCAACGTCTCCGAGAACATCCACCACACCTTCGTCTTCGCCAAGCAGCACGGCGCCGACTTCTTCACCGCCGACGGCAAGGCCGACTTCACCAACGACGGCGTCGTGGCCGCCGTCAAGCAGTACGTCGACCTGATGGCCAAGGACAAGGTCATCCCGGTCGGCAACGCCGAGTACGCGCAGAACCAGTCCGTCAGCGACTTCGCCAAGGGCAGGACGGCGATGCTGATGTGGCAGTCCGCGTCCGCCAACCTCAAGTCCCAGGGCATGAGCGAGAGTTCGTACGGCATCGCCCCGATACCCGTGCAGTCCGGCACCCCCGGCACCGGCACCCAGGTCGACTCGATGGTGGCCGGCATCAACCTGGCCGTCTTCAAGAACACCGACAACCTCGACGGCTCCACCAAGTTCGTGAAGTTCATGACGAGCGACGCCGAGCAGAAGATCCTCAACACCGCCTACAGCTCCATCCCGCCGGTGAAGGCCGCGCAGGAGGACACGGCGTTCAACACCCCGGCGAACTCCGTCCTGAAGAACACCCTCGCGACCAGCGCCGCCGCGCTGCCGCAGGTCGCCGACGAGTCGCAGTTCGAGACGGCGGTCGGTACGGCCGTCAAGAACCTGTTCGCCGACGCCGCCGCCGGACGCGCGGTCACCACCGCCTCCGTCAAGGCGGAGCTCGAAAAGGCCCAGCAGCAGATGCCGGCGAAGTGAGTGCGACTGTGACGAGCACTGTCACCCCGGAGGCCGCCGTGCGGAAGAACCCTTCCGACCCGGCGGCCCCCGGCCCGCGCCGGCGGCGCGGCGAACGGATCCGCCGTATCGGACTGCCCTACCTGCTGCTCCTGCCCGCCCTGTTCCTCGAACTCCTGGTCCACCTGGTGCCGATGGTCATCGGCATCGTCATGAGCTTCAAGGAGCTCACCCAGTTCTATATCCGCGACTGGGGCACCGCACCCTGGTCCGGCTTCGACAACTACAAGGTGTCGGTGGACTTCAGCGCCCCCGTGGGCAAGGCGCTCCTCCACTCCTTCTTCGTCACCGTCGGCTTCACCCTGCTCTCGGTCGGCTTCTGCTGGCTGATCGGCACGGTCGCCGCGATCTACATGCAGGACACCTTCCGCGGCCGGGGCTTTCTGAGAGCGCTCTTTCTCATCCCGTACGCGCTGCCGGTCTACGCGGCCGTCATCACCTGGGTGTTCATGTTCCAGCACGACAACGGCCTGGTGAACCACGTCCTGCACGACCAGCTGCACCTCACCGACAAGCCGTCGTTCTGGCTGATCGGCGACAACAGCTTCTACGCGCTGCTGATCGTCTCGGTCTGGAAGGGCTGGCCGTTCGCCTTCCTCATCGTGATGGCGGGCCTGCAGAACATCCCCAAGGAGCTGTACGAGGCGGCCTCCATCGACGGCGCGGGACGCCTCCAGCAGATCCGCCGCATCACCCTGCCGTCACTGCGCCCCGTCAACCAGGTGCTGGTCCTCGTCCTGTTCCTGTGGACGTTCAACGACTTCAACACGCCGTACGTCCTGTTCGGCAGGTCGGCCCCCGAGGCCGCGGACCTCATCTCGGTGCACATCTACCAGGCGTCGTTCGTCACCTGGAACTTCGGCACCGGCTCGGCGATGTCGGTCCTGCTGCTCCTGTTCCTGCTCGTCGTCACCGGCGTGTATCTCGTGTTCACCTCACGCGGACGGAAAACCGCCGATGTCTAGCCCCACCTCGCCCATGGCCCCGCCCCGCTCCTTCATCTGGTCGCGGCGGATCTTCCTCACCCTGCTCACCGGCTTCGTCCTGGTGCCGGTGTACGTCATGCTCTCCAGCTCCCTGAAACCGCTCTCGGACGTCACCGGCAAGTTCCGCTGGCTGCCGAGCGGGCTCACGATCCGCCCGTACATCGACATCTGGTCCACGGTCCCGCTCGCGAAGTACTTCATGAACTCGCTGATCGTGTCCGTCGCCGCGACGGTCTGCTCGGTCGTGATCGCGGTCTTCGCCGCGTACGCGGTGAGCCGCTACGAGTTCCGCGGCAAGCGCGTCTTCACGGTCACCGTCCTGTCGACGCAGATGTTCCCGGGCATCCTCTTCCTCCTCCCGCTGTTCCTCCTCTACGTCAACATCGGCAACGCCACGGGCATCGCCCTGTTCGGCTCGCGCGGCGGCCTGATCCTGACGTATCTGACCTTCTCCCTGCCCTTCTCCATCTGGATGCTGATCGGCTACTTCGACTCCGTCCCGAAGGACCTGGACGAGGCGGCCCTGGTGGACGGCTGCGGTCCGCTCGGCGCGCTGCTGCGGGTCGTCGTACCGGCCGCGATCCCCGGCATCGTCGCGGTCGCCGTCTACGCCTTCATGACCGCGTGGGGAGAAGTCCTCTTCGCCTCCGTCATGACCAACGACTCCACCCGCACGCTCGCCGTCGGACTCCAGGGCTACTCCACGCTCAACGACGTGTACTGGAACCAGATCATGGCCGCCTCGCTGGTCGTCAGCGTGCCCGTGGTCGCCGGCTTCCTGCTGCTGCAGCGCTATCTCGTCGCCGGGCTGACGGCGGGCGCCGTCAAGTGACCGACCCGACCAACTCCGCTGACCGTAAAGGGACTTCAGTGACCATCGACTTCGCCGCACTCCCGCACGACTTCCTGTGGGGCACGGCCACCGCGGCGTACCAGATCGAGGGAGCCGTCGCCGAGGACGGGCGTTCGCCGTCGATCTGGGACACCTTCTCGCACACCCCCGGCAAGATCGACAACGACGACAACGGCGACGTCGCCTGCGACCACTACCACCGCTGGCGCGAGGACATCGGCCTGATGCGCCAACTCGGCGCCAACGCCTACCGGTTGTCGATCGCCTGGCCCCGGGTGCTCCCCGGCGGCGACGGCCCGGTGAACCCCAAGGGCCTGGCGTTCTACGACCAGTTGGTGGACGGACTCCTGGAGGCGGGCATCACCCCCTCCGTCACCCTCTACCACTGGGACCTGCCGCAGGCGCTCCAGGACCGCGGCGGCTGGCCCGAGCGTGCCACCGCCGAGCACTTCGCCGCGTACGCCTCGGTGATGGCCGAACGCCTCGGCGACCGCGTCACCCACTGGACCACCCTCAACGAGCCCTCCTGCTCGGCCTGGATCGGCCACCTCGAAGGCAAGATGGCACCGGGTTGGACCGATCTCACTGCCGCCGTCCGAGCCTCTTACCACCTCCTGCTCGGCCACGGCCTCGCCGCGCAGGCGATCCGCGCCGCCGCCCCGGGCGCCCAGGTCGGCATCGTCAACAACCTCTCCACGGTGTACCCCGCCGGCGACCGCGACGAGGACGTACAGGCCGCCCGCCGACAGGACGGCCACGTCAACCGCTGGTGGCTCGACCCGGTCCACGGCCGCGGCTTCCCGGCCGACATGGTCGAGACGTACGGCGTCGAACTCCCGGAACAGCCGGGCGACTTGGCGACCATCGCCGCCCCCCTGGACTGGCTCGGCCTGAACTACTACTTCCCGGCGACCGTCGCCGACGACCCCACCGGCCCCGCCCCCTACACCCGCGCCGTCCGCCGCCTCGGCGTCCCGCGCACCGGCATGGACTGGGAGATCGACGCCTCCGGCATCGAGACCCTGCTGCTCCGCCTCACCGAGGAGTACGACCCGCGCCGGATCTACGTCACCGAGAACGGCTCCGCGTTCCCCGATGTCGTACGCCCCGACGGGACCATCGACGACCCGGAACGCCAGGACTACCTGGTCCAGCACCTCGCCGCCTGCGCCTCGGCCGCCCGCAAGGGCGCCCCGCTGGCCGGCTACTTCGCCTGGTCGCTGCTCGACAACTTCGAGTGGGCGTACGGCTACGAGAAGCGGTTCGGACTGGTCCACGTGGACTACGACACCCAGGTCCGCACGATCAAGGGCTCCGGCCACCGGTACGCGGAGATCATCCGCGACCACCGCAGCCGGGCCCGGCGCGCGGCCTGACCGGGACCGCCCCGGTGGGTGCGGGCGGGGGAGCCCGCGCCCACCGGGGCACCAACAGCCCTAGTGGCCCCTTGAGTCCCGTCAGCCCCATCGATCCCGTGAATGTCATGCGCACGTCAGCACGAGCACCCCCAGAAGGAGACCCGACCCTCAAGGAGACCCGCATGCCCACCCGCACCCTGCTCACGGCGCTCACCGCGCTGACCCTGCTCGTCGCCACCCCGGCCCTCGCGGCCCCCGCCCCGCAGGCCGCCGTCGCGGCGACCTGGGACACCGACCGCGCGGCCGCTGCCTACGCGGTGAACCCGGCCGCCGTCACCGCCTCCGGCAGCGAGAACGCCGGCACCACCCCCGGCCTCGCCTTCGACGGCGACGGAGCCACCCGCTGGTCCAGCAACTTCGCCGACGACGCCTGGATCCGCCTCGACCTCGGCACCACCCTCCGCGTCGACCGCGTCACCCTCGACTGGGAGGCCGCCTACGGCAGGAGATACGTCCTGGAGATCTCCAGGAACGGCACCGACTGGACGCCCTTCTACACGGAGACGGCCGGCACCGGCGGCTCGGTCACCACGAGCACCTACCCCCAGGAGGTGACGGGCCGCTACATCCGCCTGCGCGGCCTGGAACGTGCCACGCCCTACGGCTACTCGCTCTACTCCTTCAAGGTGTACGGCGGCGAGGCGGCCCCCGCGTCCACGACCCGCACCAACCTCGCCCTGAACCACCCCGCGTACTCCAACTACTACCAGCACAACGGCAATTCACCGGCGTACGTCACCGACGGCGGCTGGCCCGCCAACCTCAAGGACGACGCGACCCGTTGGGCCGGCGACTGGAACGCCGACCGCTGGGTCTCGGTCGACCTGGGCGCGACCTCGACGATCGACACGGTCGACTTCTACTGGGAATCCGCGTACGCCGTCGACTACTTGCTCCAGGTCTCCGACGACAACACGACCTGGCGCACGGTCTACGAGCCCTCGGCCGCCGACATCGCGGCCCGCCGGGCGAACGTCCAGGCCCCCGCCGACGCGACGGGCCGCCACGACACGGTGACCCTGCCCCAGCCGGTCACCGGCCGCTACGTCCGCATGCTCGGCAAGGAACGCCGCTCCTTCTACAACCCGGCGCCCTACACGGCCCAATTCGGCTACTCGCTCTACGAGTTCCAGGTCTGGGGCACCGGCGGCAGCGCGGCGGCGACCTACCCCGCACTCCCCGGCGACCAGTCGGGCACGTACCGGACGACGTTCTTCGACGACTTCACCTCCGCCGCCCTGGACCGCTCCAAGTGGCGGGTCGTGCGGACCGGCACGGAGATGGGCCCGGTCAACGGCGAGTCCCAGGCGTACATCGACTCGACGGACAACGTCCGTACACAGAACGGCGAGTTGATCCTCGCGGCGAAGTACTGCAAGGGCTGCACACAGGCAGGCGGCGGTACGTACGACCTCACGTCGGGCCGCATCGACACCAACACCCACTTCGACTTCACGTACGGCAAGGTCAGCGCCCGCATGAAGCTGCCGGTCGGCGACGGATTCTGGCCCGCCTTCTGGCTGCTCGGCAGCAACGTCGACAACCCGTCCGTGTCCTGGCCCGCCTCCGGCGAGACCGACATCATGGAGAACATCGGCTACCCGAACTGGACCAGTACCTCGCTGCACGGCCCCGGGTACTCGGCGGACGGCAACATCGGCGCCCGCCAGACCTTCCCGAACGCCGGCACGATCGACCAGTGGCACACGTACGCCGTCGAATGGACCCCGACCGCGATGCGCTTCTACGTCGACGACAACCTCGTCCAGGAGACCACCCGCAACAAACTCGAATCGACGCGCGGGCAATGGGTCTTCGACCACAACCAGTACGTCATCCTCAACCTCGCCCTGGGCGGCGCGTATCCGGCCGGCTGGAACCAGGTGACCACGCCGTACTGGGGCCTGCCGCAGTCGAGCGTCGACAAGGTCGCGGCCGGGGGAGTGCAGGCGGAGGTGGACTGGGTGCGGGTCGAACAGAAGCAGTGAGAGCTGGGCCGGTCCGGAGCGCGGAACCGGACCGGCCCGTTCGCCCCGCGGCACTCCGGTTGCCGCACCGCGCCCCGGATTCCGGTTGCCGTACATCGGGCCCCCTGACACGCTCACGCCCATGCCGACCTTCGCCGCACCCGACGGAACCCGCCTCGCCGCGCACGCCTCCGGCGACGGCCCGCCCCTGGTCTGTCTGCCCGGCGGACCGATGCGGGACTCGGCCTACCTCGGCACCCTCGGCGGTCTGACCGCCCACCGGCGGCTGATCCGTCTTGACCTCCGGGGCACGGGCGCGTCGGAGGTGCCGCGGGACCCGGCGTCGTACCGCTGCGACCGGCTCGTGGACGACGTCGAGGCCCTGCGCGCACACCTGGGCCTGGACCGGATCGACCTGCTGGCCCACTCGGCCGGTGCGAACCTGGCCGCCCTGTACACGGCCCGGCACCCGGACCGGGTGTCCCGGCTGACACTGGTCACCCCCAGCGTCTACGCGGTCGGCATCCGGATCTCCGCCGAGGACCGGCTGGCGGTCGCACGGCTGCGCGGGTCCGAACCGTGGTTCGGACCCGCGTTCGCCGCCCTGGAGGAGGTCACCGCCGGCCGGGCGACGTCCGACTCCTGGCAGGCCATCTCGCCCTTTGCCCACGCCCGTTGGGACGAAGCGGCACGAGCCTTCGAGGAGGCCGACGCGAAGGAGAAGAACGCGGAGGCCGCGGCCGTCCACTCCGCCGAAGGCGCCTTCAGCCCGGCCGACACCCGCGCGGCGCTGGCCGGCTTCACCTCCCCGGTGCGCGTTCTCGCCGGGGAGTTCGACATCTCCGCTCCGCCGCGGGTGATGGCCCGGTACGCGGAACTGTTCCCGAACGCCGAGTTCGTGATCCAGCCCGGCGCCGGACACATGCCGTGGCTGGACGACGCCGAGCGGTTCGCCGCGCTGGTGCTGCCCGTCAGCAGTCCCTGAACTCCGGTGACTGGTTCAGCACCTGGGACCGCGGTGAAGTGAACTTGGCATACGTCCCGCCGTCCCGCGCCGCCGGCCGGAACGCCGCCACCCGGTGGCAGTTCTGGAAGGCCAGGGCCACCCCGAAGTGGCGCTCCAGGCTGCCCCGGATCGCGTCGCTGGCCAACGCCCGCAGCAGCTGGCCGCGTTCCTTCTCGGAGGGCGGCGGGGTCTGGTTGTCGGTGAAGTCGGCCGTGCCGTCGTGGAGTTCGGCGGCGAGGCCCGCGACGAGGTCGTAGGCGTACGGCAGGGACGTGCGGACCGTGTCCACGAAGTCCGCCTCGCGGATGTCACCGTGTTCGGCTTCGGCGAGGAGCTTCGGGGAGACGTCGAGAGACATGAAAAGGGGTGTCCTGTCAGGTAGTTGGGAGTGGTGGGCAGGGGCGGTGTGGCGTGGGGTGGTCGTCAGGTCAGCGCGGCCGGACCCGGTACGTAGCCCGGGTCCACCTGGGCGGCCAGGTCCAGGCCCGTCGCCCGGTCCGCCCAGGCCCGCGCGTTGCGCAGATGGAACTCGACGGCGTGGCGGTGCAGGGTCGGCCAGTCCCGGGGGCAGGAGTCCACCGCATCACGCAGCAGATTCAGGGCGTGCGTGTTGTGCGGCTCCAACTCGCCCTGCTCCCGGCCCTGTTCGGCGGCGCGGACGGCGGGGGAGTGGACCAGGTGGGTCAACAGGTCGTCGCCCACCTCCTGTTTGAGGAAGAGCAGGTCGTCCTCGCCGGTCACCTTGTTGCCGATCACGGCGATCCGGATCCCGAACTCCCGTGCGTGGTCCCGGTACTGGCGGTAGACGGAGACGCCCTTGCGGGTGGGTTCGGCCACCAGGAAGGTGAGGTCGAAGCGGGTGAACAGGCCGGAGGCGAAGGCGTCGGCGCCCGCCGTCATGTCGACCACGACGTACTCGCCGGGGCCGTCGGCCAGGTGGTTCAAGTACAGCTCCACCGCGCCGAGTTTGGAGTGGTAGCAGGCCACCCCGAGGTCGCTCTCCTCGAACTCGCCCGTCGCCATCAGCGGCACGTCACCCGCCCGCACCACATGCCGGGCGTGCACCTCGTCGTCGCCGAGCAGACGCAGCAGGCGTGAGCCGCGCCCCGGCGGGGTCGTCTTGACCATGGCCTCGCGGGAGGCGATGCGCGGGTTGGAGCCGCGCAGGAAGTCCTTCAGCTCGCCCAGGTGGGCGCCGAGCGGAGGGGCGACGACCGGTGCGGTGCCCGGGGCCAGGGCCTCGGCCAGATGCTGGTTGATGTCGCCGTCGATGGCGAGCACGGGGGCGCCGGAGCGCGCCAGACGGCGGGCGAAGAGGGCCGACAGCGTGGTCTTTCCGCTGCCGCCCTTGCCGACGAACGCGACGCGCACTACCGGTCCGCCGCTTTCGCAGTTTTGAAAATGAATGTCATGTGGCTAGGTTTTAGGGGTCGGCCGCGGGGCTGTCAAATCGGAAGCGGCCATCAGGGGTGGCTGTCGTGGGGGATCGCCGGGCGCGATCAAGGACGGGAGTCTTAATGCATACGATGTGCAAATGCTTGACTACTGCATCAGGGCGGCAGGTCCGGACGACGTCGACGGTGCGCGTGCCGTGATGCTCGACACCGTCCACCGCGACTTCGCCACCGGCTACGTGCCCCGCTGGCACGCCGACATCATCGACCCGGCCGCCGCCTACCTCGCCCCGGCCCGCCACACCCTCCTCGTGGCGCTCGATCCCGCCGACGGCCAGGTCGTCGCCACCGCCGCGCTCGACTCCCGTGGACCGGTCCACCCGCCGAACCCGCGCGGCCTCGCCGAGCGGTATCCCTCCGGCGCGACCGCGCAACTGCGCCGCGTCTACGTCCGTCCCGCGCACCGCCGCCGCGGCCTCGCCCGGCACCTCGTCGCCGAACTCCTCGCGTTCGCCGCGGCCGACGGCGGCTACCGCGCCGCCTATCTGCACACCGACCCCGCCGTGCCCGGAGCCGAGGCCTTCTGGCGCTCGCTCGGCAAGGTCGTGCACGACGAGCGCGACGACGCGGGCGGCGGGCAGGGAATCATGCACTTCGAACTGGCGATGGGGCGATGACCGCGATGCGATTCCGACGAACTCGGCCCGCCCGACTGCTCCTTGCCCTCACTCTCGCCCCGCTGCTCACCAGCTGTTTCGCCTCCGCCGGTGAGGAGAGCGGAGAGACGACCGGGAAGTCCGGTTCCCGGCTACGGGTCGCCCTGGCGTTCCCGCCCGCAGAGAACCTCTCGCCGTACGGCGCCGACGCCACCGTCCTCAGCCGCCTCGGTGTCACCGAGGGCCTGACCTCCCTGGACGCCAACGGCTCCGCCGCCCCCGCGCTCGCGCGGTCCTGGCAGCGGGAGAGCGACCGCAGTTGGCTGTTCACCCTGCGCGAGGCCACCTTCCAGGACGGCACCGACGTCACCCCGGCCCGCGTGGCCGCCGCCCTCACCCACGCCACCGAGGCGAGACCCGCCCCCGCCGCCCTTTCCGGCGTCACCCTCACCGCCGAGCCCGCGGGCGGCGACCGGGTACGCGTCACCACCAACTCCCCTGACCCCGTGCTGCCGTTGAGGCTGGCCGGTCCCGCTCTCGCCGTCCTCTCCCCGAAGGCGTACGCGAACACGAAGGGCCGCGTCGACCCGGTCGGCACCGCCACCGGTCCCTTCGAACTCACCGAGGTCACCGGCTCCACGGCCGCCACCCTCGACCGCTTCGACGACTACTGGGGCGGCCTCGCCCACGCCTCCGGCATCGACGCGCGCTTCGTCGCGGACGGCACCGCCCGCACCAACGCCCTGCGCACCGGACAGGTCGACATGGCCGAGGCGATACCCGTCGCCCAGGTTGCGACCCTCGACCGCGCGGTCCGCCGCGAGACCGCGACCACCCGCACCACGAGCCTCCAACTCAACACCCGCACAGGCCCGTTCAAGGACCCGAAGCTCCGGGCCGCCGCCCGCGAGGCCGTCGACACCAGCGTGCTGGCCAAGGGCGTCCACGAAGGTCACGCGGACGCCGGGACGGGCATCTACGGCCCCGCCGTCACCTGGGCCGCCGGTCAACGCGAACAGCCGGTCGGGCGGGCGAAGCCGGCGGTGCCCGACGGAACGTCGATCATCCTCGCCACGTACGACAACCGGCCCGAACTGCCGGAAGCGGCCCAGGTGTTGAAGCAGCAACTGGAAGAGGCCGGATTCCGGGTCGAGTTGGAGGTGCGCGAGTACTCGCGGATCGAGAGCGACGCGCTGGCCGGGAAGTTCGACGCGTTCGTGGTGGCCCGCAACACCCAGGTGGACACCGGGGATCCGGTCGCGGTGCTCGCCAGTGACTACACCTGCGACGGCGGCTACAACCTGGCCCTGCTGTGCGACAAGGGTGTCGACCGGGCCGTGGCGAAGGCCGAGGGTGCCGCCGACACCTCCGCGCGCCAGAGCGCCGCGATGGCGGCCGAGGCCGAGATCCTGGGCACCGACGCGGTCGTGCCGCTCGTCCATCAGCGGGTCGTCACCGGCGTCGGCGGCTCCGTCGAGGGTGTCCTCCTCGACCCGTACGAGCGCACCCTCGTCGGCACCGGAACCCGGCGCTGAACCATGCCCCGTCGCACGGCCACGCTCCTGTGGCGCGCCTTCCTCGCGGCTGCCCTCGTGTGCGCCGTGGGCCTGCTGCCCTGGCTCTCCCGCACCGACCCGGCACTCACCGTCCTCAAGGCGCGGTCGGCGGAACGCGACCCCGATCCCGAGGTGCTCGCCGCTGTCCGCACCCAACTCGGCCTAGAAGAGGGTCCGTTGAGGCTGCTCGGGCGATGGCTCGGCGGGCTGCCGCGCGGCGACGCCGGCCGGTCGTGGATCTCCGGCGCCGAGGTCATGCCCGGCGTCCTCCAAGCACTGGGCGCGTCCCTGCTGTTGATGGGCGCGGCGCTCGTACTGGCCTTTGTGACCGCCGGGTTGGTGTGCGCCCGCACGCTCCGGCGGGGCGGAGCCGAGGCGTCGCGCCCCGGCGGCACCGGCTCCGCCGTGCTCGCCGCGCTTCCCGAGTTCCTGACCGCGTCCGTGCTGGCCACCGTCGTAGGGGTGCAGCTCGGGTGGTTGCCCGCGCTCGGCTGGTACGGGCCGCGGTGGACGGTGTTGCCCGCGCTCGCGCTCGGGCTGCCCGCCGGGGCCGTGCTGGGGCGGCTGCTCGACGATCTGCTGCCCGGTGCCTTCGCCGAGCCGTGGGCGCGGGCCGCCGCCGCGCGCGGACTGCCCGGTCGGCGCATCGCCCGGCAGGCCGTTCGCCGTTGTCTGCCCGGACTGCTGCCGAACCTGGGGCTGTTCGTCGTCGGGCTGACCGGCGGGGCCGTCGCCGTCGAGCAGATCTTCGACATCCCCGGCCTCGGCCGCACCATCCTCCAGGCCGCCCTCGCCCAGGACCTGCCCGTCCTCCAGGCCGGGACCCTCGTCCTCCTCCTGCTCGCCGCCCTCGCCGCCGGACTCTCCCGCCTCGTCACCCGTCTCCTCGTCGGACCGGCACTGCGAGCCGGGGCCCTGCCGTCCCTCCACGGACCCGGCCCAACACCCAGGCCGACCCTGCCCCTTGTGTACGGCGCCCTCCTCCTCGGTGTCCTCGTACTCGGCCTGCCCCGCGACCCCCTCGCCCTCAACACCGGACTGCGGCTCCAACACCCCACCTGGGCCCACCCGTTCGGCACCGACGCGCTCGGCCGCGACCTCCTCGCGCGGATCGCCCACGGAGCCGTCGACACCCTGCTGCTCGCCCTCGCGATCAGTGCCGTAGCGCTCGTCACCGGCGTCCTGCTCGGACTGCTGCCCCGGCTGTCCGGACCGCTCGTCGACACCGTGAACGCCGTACCGCCCGTCCTCGCCGCCCTGTTGGTCACCGCCGTGGCCGGCCGCGGGAGCGGTACGCCCGCCCTCGCCGTCGCCGCCCTCACGTGGACCCCCCTCGCCGCACACACCTCCGCGCTGCTGCGGCAGGAGCGCGCCACCCCGCACGTGACCGCCACCCGGGGCCTGGGCGCGGGCCGTTGGTACCTCCTGCGCCACGAACTGCTGCCCGCCGTCCTGCCACCCGTCACCCGGCACGCCCTGCTCCGCCTGCCCGGTATCGCCCTCGCCCTCGCCTCGCTCGGCTTCCTCGGCCTCGGCGCCCAGCCGCCCGACCCGGAGTGGGGCCTCCTCCTCGCCGAGAACCAGCCCTACGCCGAGCGCGCTCCCTGGGCCGTCCTCGCGCCCGCCGCCGTCCTCGCCCTCCTCGGCGCCCTCGCGGTGACGGCGGCCGGCAGCGTACGAGCCTCGGGACAGGGGCAGTTGGCGGTCCGGTGAGCGCGGCGACCGTCGTACGGACCCCGCTTCCGCCCCCGCTCCGGCTGCTGATCCCCATTCAACTCGCCTTCAACATCGGCTTCTTCGTCGTGACCGCCATTTCTCGTCGAGCATCTGGCGGACGTGATCGGCATGGCGCGCCGGCTCGTCGGGCTGGTGCTGGGGCTGCGGACCTTCAGCCGACAGGGGCTGTTCGTGGTCGGCGGGGCGTCGGCCGACCGGTACCGAGTGCGGCCCGTCGTGCTCGCCGGGTGCGTGCTGCGGATCGCCGGGTTCGGCCGGCTCGGATACGCCGAACGGACCTTGGCGGTCGTCGGAGCCGCGCTGCTCATCGGGTTCGCCGCCGCCCTCTTCTCCCCGGCCGCGGCGGTCGGACTGTTGCCGCGCACGGGCCGACCGGCAGCCGTCGTGGTCCCGTAGGCGATCCGGCGGCCGTATCCCGGTAAATCGACGCATGCGGGCAGGAGTCCGCCCACCTGGACTGAACGCCCCACGCGTCACCGCCGTACCAAGCCATGAACCAGATATGAGCTGCCCCCTAAACAGCCATCGACGGCTACGGCGGCAGCGGCCCGTGGGAGGATCCGTCACCATGAGCGCATCCCCGGCGGTACGGAGCCTGCGCGCCGCGGTGTTCGCCGCGGTGTGTGTGCTGCTGGCTGCCGCCGGGCACGGGTTCGCGACCGGCGCGACACCCCCGCTGTGGGCGGACGGCGCCGGGTTTCTCGTCGTGTTCGGCACGGGGTGGCTGCTCGGCGGGCGTGAGCGGTCCCTGCCCGGTATCGGTGCCGCCATGCTCGCCACCCAGGCGGGGCTGCACCTCGGCTTCGACCTCGCGCGGCCCCGGGCCGGGATGGCGATGGCCGGGATGGCGCACATGTCGGGGGACACCATGGCCCCCATGCGGCAGACGCAGGCGATGACCCCGCACGCCGTGGCCGCGCACGTCGTCGCCGCCCTCGTCGCGGCCTGGTGGCTGCGGCGCGGGGAGGCCGCGCTGTGGTCGCTGCTGCGCTGGGCCGTCGCCTTCGTACCCGGACTGGTCGCCTGGTGGCGGGACGCCCCCGCACCCCTGCCCGCCCGCACGGTCGGTCCCGGACGCACCGGCGCCGACGCGGCCCCCTTCTGCCGGCTCCTCCTGCGGCACGCGGTCAGCCGCAGAGGGCCACCGGTCCCGATCCCGTACCCGGTCTGACCACCCAACTTCCTTTTCCCGTACGGAGATCGCCTCACCATGTCCGCATACCGCACCACCCTGCGCCGCGCAGGCACCGTCGCCGCGCTCGCCACCGCCGGAGTCCTGGCCGCCGCCGGCGTCGCCTCCGCGCATGTCACCGTCCACCCCGAGAGCTACGCCAAGGGCGCCACGGACGGTGTGCTGACCTTCCGCGTCCCCAACGAGGAGGACAAGTCCAGCACCACCAAGGTCCAGGTCTATCTGCCCACCGACCACCCGGTCCTCGGCGTGCTGGTCACCCCGCAGAACGGCTGGACGGCGAAGGTCACCACCAGCAAGCTGAAGACGCCGGTCAAGACCGACGACGGCACCATCACCGACGCCGTCTCCGAGATCACCTGGACCGGCGGGAAGATCGCGGCCGGACAGTACGAGGACTTCAATGTCGCCTTCGGTCAACTGCCCGAGGACACCGACCAGTTGACGTTCAAGACGCTGCAGACCTACGCGGACGGCGATGTCGTCCGCTGGATCGAGGAGGCCGCGGCGGGCGAGGACGAGCCGGAGAACCCGGCGCCCGTCCTCAAGCTCACCGCCAAGGAGAGCGGGGACGGCGACGAGGCCCCGGCCGCCTCGGCCTCGACGGCAGCCACCGCCACGAAGACGACGTCCGCCTCCTCGTCGAGTTCGAGGAGCGACTCGACCGCCCGCGGGCTCGGCATCGCCGGGCTGATCGTGGGCGTCCTCGGTCTCGCGGCAGGGGCGTTCGCGATCGTGCGCAGCCGGTCCCCGCAGTCGTAGAGCACCTGTCGTAGCACGCCGAAGGGCCCGGATCACCAGTGATCCGGGCCCTTCGGCGCAACCGTCCCTACTGCGAGACCAGTTCCAGCAGCTTCTCCTCCGCCGGAACCTCCTCGACGAGGGCGGTGCGGGAGGTGCGCCACAGCCACAGGATGTCGCGGCCGAAGGACCACACCAGGGTGCCCAGCGCGAGCGTCACCACGGCGAGGTTGGCCGTGTGGGGCAGCAGGTTCGCGCCCGCCAGCAGCAGGAGGATGCCCTGGGTGGCGGCGACCGTCTTGCGGGCCGTGCTCGGCGGCAGCGGGGCGTTCAGCCACAGCCAGACGCGGGCGGCTGCCACGAACACATAGCGCATGGCGCCGATCAGCAGGACCCACGGGCCGAGCTGCGTCGACACGTACACGCTCAGGACGAGGATCAGGAACGCGTCGACCTCCATGTCGAAGCGCGCGCCCAGCGCGGTGGAGGTGCCGGTGCGCCGGGCGACCTTGCCGTCGACACCGTCCAGGATCAGGGCCACCGCCGTCAGCCCGACCAGCAGTGTGACCGGGGGCGAACTCTCGAAGGAGTCGGCGACCAGCGCGGTCACCCCGCCGACCAGGATCGCGCGGCCGAGCGTGACCCGGTTGGCCGGGCCGAAGGACCGCGTCCGGGTCTTGTGCAGGGCCTGGGAGAGCACGGCCCAGGTGGCGATCGCGAACGCCAGGCCGGTCAGCCAGCCCGCCGGGCCCATCCCGATCGCCGTACCGAGCAACGCCAGCAACAGGATCTGAACGCCCGCTCCCACAGCGGTCTCCTGCTGGACCAGCCTTGCTTCGTATGTGTTGTTCAGGGCCACCGCACACCCTCCGGCCATATGACAGAGTCGATCAACGCCGCGTACTGTGCGCGGCCTGTGGTTACCCGTACGTGAACAGCTTCCCGATCGTTCAGGAGGATTCCGATGAAACGCACCGCCAGGGCGTTCTGGATCGGCTCCCCGGGTCACGGCGAGATACGTGACGTGCCCCTTCCGGACCCCGCCGAGGACGAGGTGCTGGTCCGTTCCCTCTGGTCGGGCGTGAGCCGCGGCACCGAGACCCTGGTCTTCCGAGGGGGTGTCCCCGAGAGCCAGCACGCGGCGATGCGGGCACCTTTCCAGGACGGCGACTTCCCGGGCCCGGTGAAGTACGGCTACCTCAACGTCGGGGTGGTGGAGGAGGGCCCGGCCGCGCTGCTCGGCCGTACCGTCTTCTGCCTCTATCCGCACCAGACGCGCTACGTCGTCCCCGCGAGCGCCGTCACACCGGTGCCGGACTCGGTGCCGGCCGGGCGGGCCGTTCTCGCCGGGACCGTGGAGACCGCCGTCAACGCCCTGTGGGACGCGAGGCCACTGATCGGTGACCGGATCGCCGTGGTCGGCGGTGGCATGGTCGGGTGTTCGGTGGCCGCGCTGCTGGCCCGCTTCCCGGGTGCGCGCGTGCAGTTGGTGGACGCCGATCCGACGCGCGCCAAGACCGCCGAGGCCCTGGGCGTCGGCTTCGCGCTCCCCGCGGACGCGCTCGGCGACTGCGACCTCGTCGTGCACGCCAGCGCCACCGAACAGGGCCTGGCCCGCGCGCTGGAACTCCTCACCCCCGAGGGGACCGTCCTCGAACTGAGCTGGTACGGCGACCGGAAGGTGAGCCTCCCGCTCGGCGAGGCCTTCCACTCCCGCCGCCTCGTCATCCGCAGCAGCCAGGTCGGCACCGTCTCCCCGAACCGGGCGAACCGCAGCTACGCCGACCGCCTCGCCCTCGCTCTCGACCTCCTCGCCGACCCGGCGCTCGACGCGTTGGTCACCGGGGAGAGCGACTTCGAGGAGCTGCCGGACCTGCTGCCCAGGCTCGCCTCCGGAGAGATTCCGGCGCTGTGTCACCGGGTCCGATACACCGACATGGGTTGAGAATCGTTCAATCCGTTACGACAAGCGCGTCTGACCTGAGAAAAGAGTGAGAGAGGGCTGAACAGGGGGAGGCGTGCAGCCGTACTACACGGCATCCCCCGGCAGGGATCAGCCGGGGGACCAGACGCGCCGCACCTGGAGGGTCGTCCGTTGTTCAGCATCACCGTCCGCGATCACATCATGATCGCCCACAGCTTCCACGGCGAAGTGTTCGGACCCGCGCAGCGCCTGCACGGGGCCACGTTCCTGGTGGACGCCACCTTCCGGCGCGCAGAGCTGGACGACGACAACATCGTTGTCGACATCGGACTGGCCACCCAGGAACTGGGCGCCGTCGTGAGCGAGTTGAACTACAGAAACCTCGACAACGAGCCCGACTTCGCGGGCGTCAACACCTCCACGGAGTTCCTGGCGAAGGTCATCGCCGACCGGCTCGCCGAGCGGATCGAGAAGGGCGCGCTGGGCGAGGGCGCCCGGGGCCTTGCCGCACTCCAGGTCACCCTGCACGAGTCGCACGTCGCCTGGGCGAGTTACGAGCGTGCCCTGTGAGCGACGTGACCATCGACCGCGCCCCCTCGCTGGGATTCCTGCCCGCACAGCGCGCGGCCTCCCGGAATGCCGAGATCATCCCCATGTCCCTGCGCACCGTGCACTTCGTGATGCCGGGCGGTGTCGACGACCCGGCCGCGCCGAGCGGCGGCAACGCCTACGACCGGCGGGTCAGCCTGGACCTCCCCGGCTTCGGCTGGCAGGTCCACAAGCACGCCGTCGACGGCGAGTGGCCCCGGCCCGATGCCGCCGCCCGCGCGGAACTCGCCCGGGTGCTGCGCGAGTTGCCGGACGGCGCCGCCGTACTTCTCGACGGGCTCGTGGCCTGCGGAGTCCCCGAGATCGTCGTCCCGGAGGCCGACCGGCTCGGCCTCGCGGTCCTCGTCCACCTCCCGCTCGGCGACGAGACCGGCCTCGAAGCCGCCGTCGCCGCCGAGTTGGACGCCAAGGAGCGCACGGTTCTGCGGGCGGTGTCCGCGGTCATCGGCACCAGCGACTGGGCGGTCCGCCGCCTCGTCTCCCACCACGGCCTGGCCCCCGACCGGGTCCATGTCGCCACCCCCGGCGCCGACATCGCCCCCCTCGCCTCCGGCACCGACGGCGTCTCCCGCCTCCTGTGCGTCGCCGCCGTCACCCCGCGCAAGGGCCAGCACCGGCTGATCGAGGCCCTGGCCGCCGCGGCCGACCTGCCGTGGACCTGCACCTGCGTCGGCGGCCTCGGCCACGACCCCGAGTACGTCGACCACCTGCGCGGCCTCATCGAGCAGTACGGCCTCCAGGACCGGCTGCACCTCGCGGGCCCGCAGGCCGGCGCCCAGCTCGACGCCAGCTACGCCTCCGCCGACCTCATGGTCCTCATGTCGTACGCCGAGACCTACGGCATGGCCGTCACCGAGGCCCTCGCACGCGGTATTCCCGTGCTGGCCACGGACGTCGGCGGGCTGCCCGAGGCGGTCGGCCGCGCCCCCGACGGCGGGGTGCCCGGCATCCTCGTCCCGCCGGAGGACCCCGCCGCCCTTGCCGCCGAACTGCGCGGCTGGTTCGGCGAGGCGGATGTGCGCCGCCGGCTGAAGGCGGCGGCCCGCGGCCGGCGCGCGGCGCTCGACGGGTGGGCCACCACGGCCCGCAGCCTCGCCGGTGTACTCACCCGGCTCCCCAGTGAATCCCGGAGGGCGGCATGAGGAATACGCAGCCTACGCAGTCCGCACGGACCGCAGGACAGACCGGACGGATTCCGGCGCAGCCGGGGCCGAGGGGCGTACCGCTGGGGATGCTGGTTCCCCCGGCGCAGCCCGGAGGAGTGGAGGACGTGATGGCGGGGACGGCTTCGGCGGACACCGGCGAGCAGGCCGGGCACGGTGCCGTGATCCCCGGCGCCGGACCCGCGACCCGCCCCGGCGAGCGGGCCACCGTACGGCTGCGGGACGTCGGACCCGACGACCCGCCGCGCTACGCGCCCGAGTGGCTGGAGCTGCGCGAGGGCGCCGACGCCGTCGCGCGGGCCCCCGAACTCCTCGACCCACTGCGCATCCGGCTCGCCAACCTGCCCGGAAAGTCCGGGGTCGTCATCCACGACCTGGGCTGCGGCACCGGCTCGATGGGACGCTGGCTCGCCCCGCGTCTCGACGGCTCCCAGCACTGGATCCTGCACGACCGCGACCCCTACCTCCTGCACTTCGCCGCCGTCGCCTCCCCGCGTGCCGCCGCCGACGGCAGCCGCGTCACGGTCGAGACCCGGCGCGGCGACGTGGCCCGGCTGACCCCGGACGCGCTGGTCGGCGCCTCCCTGGTGACGGCCTCCGCGCTGCTCGACGTGCTCACCCGGGAGGAGGTCGACGCGCTCGTCACCGCCTGCGTCGGCGCCGGCTGCCCCGCGCTGCTCACCCTCTCCGTCGCCGGACGGGTCGAACTCACCCCGGCCGACCCGATGGACGCCGAGATCGCCGACGCGTTCAACGCCCACCAGCGGCGCGACGGACTCCTCGGCCCGGACGCCGTCACCGTCACCTGCGAGGCCTTCGCCGCGCACGGCGCCACGGTCCGCGTCCACCCGAGCGCCTGGCACCTGGGCCCCGACGACCTCGCGCTGACCGCCGAGTGGCTGCGCGGCTGGGTCGGCGCGGCCGTCGAGGAACGCCCGGAACTGAAGGAACGCGCCGACCGCTATCTGCGCGAACGCCTCGCGGCCTGCGCGGCGGGGGAGTTGACCGTGCTGGTCCACCACAGCGACCTGCTGGCGCTGGCCCGGCCCACAGGGGGAACATCATGAGCGTCGAGACGATGAGGACGGTCGCACCGCGACCGGGCACCACGAGGCGCAGGGTGCGCGTCGAGCGGCCCGCGCCGGTCGCGGTCGAACTGCGCGACCGGGGCACCGTCGAGGAGGTGCGCAGGCGGCCCGCGCACACCCCGCCGCTGCACAGCGCGGCCGTCTCCGGCGACCGTATCGGGGTGATCGTCGCCGCACCGCGCCCCACCGCCGACCGCGACTCCGGCGCCCGCCGCGTCCTGCGCGCGATCCTGACCCGGGTGAACTCCCGCGCGGTACGCACCCACTTCGGCTCGGTCGCCGGCGTCACCATCCTCGGCGTCCTCCTGTGGCGCCTGGGCACCGGCGTCTTCCTGGACGGCCTGCGCCGCATCGACGCACCGACCCTGCTGATCGGTCTCGCGATCGGGGTCGTCACCACGGTGTTCAGCGCCTGGCGCTGGGCGCTGGTGGCGCGCGGGCTGCGCATCAAGCTGCCGCTCGGCCCGGCCGTCGCCGACTACTACCGCGCCCTGTTCCTCAACGCGGCCCTGCCCGGCGGCATCCTCGGCGACGTCCACCGCGCGGTACGGCACGGACAGAGCGCCGGCGACATGGGCCGCGCCGTCCGCGCCGTCGTCCTCGAACGCGTCGCGGGCCAGATCGCCCTGGCCGTGGTCGGGGTGGGGGTCCTGCTGGGCCTGGACTCCCCGGTGATGGCCGACGCCCGCAGCATCGCCCCGCTCGTCCTGCTCGCCGCCCTCGGCGCGCTCGCGGTCGTGGCCGCCGTACGGATGAACCGTCCGCCCACCGCCACCCGCCGCGGTCGCGCCCTGCGCACCACCCTCGACGAGGTGCGCGCCGGACTCTTCTCCCGCGCCAACTGGCCCGGCGTCGCCCTCTCCTCGCTGATCATCCTGGCCGGCCACCTCGCGATGTTCGTCGTCGCCGCGCACGCCGCCGGATCGTCCGCCACCGTCGGCCAGCTGCTCCCGATCGCGGTCCTCGCGCTGGTCGCCATGGGCCTCCCGCTGAACGTCGGCGGCTGGGGCCCCCGCGAGGGTGTCACCGCCTGGGCGTTCGGCGCCGCGGGCCTCGGCGCGAGCAGCGGACTGTCCGTCGCCGTCATCTACGGCGTGCTCAGCTTCGCCGCCGCCGTGCCCGGCCTGTTCGTCCTGGTCGCCCGCTGGTACACCGGCCTGCGCACCACCGGGCCCGGCACCGCCGTACCGGACCCGGCACCCGCTCAGGAGTCCGCGGTCAGCATCGAGAAATACGCGCCGAAGGAATCGGCGAGGCTCGCCAGCAGTGCCTTCCCCTTTTCCGCCGAGCCGAGGGACGGGCGCCCGATGACGCCCGACTCGGTATAGCCGGCCATACCGAGCGTCAGAAGATGGCGACGGTCGTCGGCGACGAAATCGGAGGTCTCATAACCGGGACGGATCAATTCGGGATGAGCGTGCAGAAGAATGGAGGTCTCGATTTCCCCCGCATGCATATCGGTGAGCAGCGAGGTCAGCACCCCGGCCCGCTCCCGCGCCGTCTCCCAGTCCTCGGCGGCCGGGAAGAGCGCCATCCGCTCACCGCGCGCGGAGGACTCCTGAACGACGTTGCCCAGTACGTAGTTTCCGCCGTGCCCGTTGACCACCACCAGGGTCTCGACCCCCGAGCGGCGGAGCGAGTCCGCGATGTCCCGCACCACCGCATGAAGGGTCACGGAAGAGATGCTGACGGTCCCCGGCCAGGCCGCGTGCTCCTGCGAGCAGGCGATCGTCACCGGCGGGAGCAGCTGCACCGGGTACGCCGCGGCGATCTCCCGGGCCACGGCACAGGCGACGAGGGTGTCGGTCGCCAGGGGAAGATACGGTCCGTGCTGCTCGAAACTGCCGACCGGAAGGACGGCGACCTGTGCTGAGACACCTGCCCCCCTAGCCCGTACGTCCTCCGTGGTGTCCGCCGGCACCAGTCCGTATGCCGCCGTCCGTGAGCCCGAACCATTCATTGTTTCACGGCCTTTCGTCTCTGCTTAGGAACCAGATCATGACAGAAAACATTGGCGTACTCGGCAAGCAGAAGTCCGCGCAGCCCAGGGGCGCGGAACGCGTCGTGAATGCTCCGTTGCCCACCGTGTACGGCAAATTCCAGGCGATCGGTTACCTGGACCACGACCGCGGTGACGAGCAAGTGGCCCTGGTCTACGGCGACATCGGCACGGACGACGTACTCACCCGGCTGCACTCCGAGTGCCTCACGGGCGACGCCTTCGGCTCGCAGCACTGCGAGTGCGGCGACCAGCTGGACGCGGCGATGCGGGCCGTGGTCGCCGAAGGCCGGGGCATAGTCGTCTACTTGAGGGGTCACGAGGGCCGCGGCATAGGCCTGCTCGCCAAGCTGCGCGCGATGGCGCTGCAGGCGGAGGGCCTGGACACCGTCGAGGCCAACCTCGCCCTCGGCCTGCCGGTCGACGCCCGCGACTACGGCGTGGCCGCCGAGATCCTGCACGACCTGGGGGTGGCGAGCGTCCGTCTGCTCTCCAACAACCCGCGCAAACGCGAGGCGTTGCTGGAACACGGCATCAAAGTCTCCGAAGAGGTACCGCTGTTGATCGAGCCCTGCGAGAACAACATCACCTACCTGCGCACCAAGCGGGAGCGTCTCGACCACCACCTGCCCCATCTGGACGCGGTGGCGCACTGGTCCTGATTCCGGTGAGCGGAGTCCGGACAGGAAGAGGGAATGACCGACGACGTCCTCTTCCTCTCCGGCGACCGGACCGCCTTCCTCTCCGGCGACCGGATCACTGAACCGAGCTTCCCCCACAACAGCGCCCGACCCGGCATCCAGGACGCTGCTGCGGCCCGGTCCGTCATCGGCGCGGCACAGAAGGAGCGCCCGTGAAGCGTCAGGCCGAGGTCGTCGTCATCGGCGGCGGGGTCATCGGTACGAGCATCGCCTACCACCTGGCCCGCGCCGGCGTCAGAGACGTCGTCCTGGTCGAACGGGACGAACTCGCCGCCGGGTCCACCTCGAAGGCGGCCGGCGGGGTACGCGCGCAGTTCTCCGACGAGCTCAACGTGCAGCTCGGTGCCCGCAGTCTGGAGGCCTTCGACCGCTTCGAGGAGGACACCGGGCACGACATCGGGTTACATCGCGTCGGCTATCTGTTCCTGCTGTCGCGGCCCGAGGACGTCGCCTCCTTCGAGGCGGGCGTCCGGCTGCAGAACTCCCTCGACGTGCCCAGCCGCATGATCGACCCGGCCGAGGCCCGCCGCCTCTCCCCGCTGATCGCCGCGGACGGTCTCCTCGCCGCCGCGTACTCGCCCGACGACGGCCACTGCACCCCCGAGGCCGTCGTGCACGGCTACGCCTCCGCGGCCCGCGCCTACGGCGCGACGATCCTGCGCCACACCGACGTCACCGGCATCGAGACGTACGGCGACCACGTCACCGCCGTGATCACGACCCTCGGCCGCATCGACACGAACACGGTGATCTGCGCGGCCGGCGCCTGGTCCAGGGCCGTCGGCGCGATGGCCGGCGTCGACCTGCCCGTACAGCCGCTGCGCCGCCAGATCGCCGTCACGGAACCCGTACCCGGCCTCCCGCCCACGCTCCCCATGACGATCGACTTCACGACGAGCCTCTACTTCCACTCGGAGGGCCCCGGCCTCCTCCTGGGCATGTCCGACCCCGACGAGCGTCCCGGCTTCGCCACCGACACCCACGACCGCTGGATCCCGCGCCTCGCCGAGGCCATGCGGCGGCGCGCCCCCGGCCTCCTCGACCTGCGCCGCACCGGCGGCTGGGCGGGCCTGTACGAGAACACCCCGGACCACAACGCCCTGATCGGCGAGGCGACTTCGGTCTCCCGCTTCCTCTACGCGACGGGTTTCTCCGGCCACGGTTTCCTGCAGGCGCCGGCCGTCGGCGAGGTGATCCGCGACCTGTATCTCGGCCACGTACCCTTCGTGGACGTCAGCCCCCTGAGCGCCGGCCGGTTCGCGGCCGACGCCCCGCGTCCGGAGGTCAACCTGGTATGACCGAGCTCCATCTGTGGCTGCGCCACGAGACCCGCACGACCGAACGCCGCACCCCGGTCGTCCCCGCCGACGCCCGCCGGCTCGTCGGGAGCGGAGTGACCCTCACGGTCGAGGAGTCCCCACAGCGGATCTTCCCGATCGAGGAGTACGAGGCGGCCGGCGCCGAAGTGGCACCCGCGGGTTCCTGGGTGTCGGCGCCGGGGGACACGGTGATCCTCGGCCTGAAGGAACTCCCGGACGAACCGGCCGGGTTGACGCACCGTCACATCTTCTTCGGGCACGCCTACAAGGGCCAGCCGGGGGCGACGGACCTGCTGCGCCGCTTCGGCACCGGCGGCGGGGCGCTGCTGGACCTCGAATACCTGGTGGACGACACCGGCCGCCGTCTCGCCGCGTTCGGCTTCTGGGCCGGCTATCTGGGCGCCGCCCTGGCCGTCCTCCAGCACCGGGGCCGACTGGTCGCGCCCCTCACGCCCACCTCGAAGGAGGAGCTGGACGGCACGCTGCGACCCGCCGCCGGGGACGCCGAGTTCACCGCGCTGGTGATCGGCGCGCTGGGCCGCAGCGGCCGGGGAGCGCGGGCCGCGTTCGACACGGCCGGGATCGAACCGACGAGTTGGGACCTGGCGGAGACCCGGAACCTCGACCGCCCGGCCCTGTTGGCCCACGAGGTGCTGGTCAACTGTGTCCTGGCGACCACCCCCGTCCCGCCCTTCCTCCGCGCGCAGGACCTCGACGACCCGGCGCGCCGCCTCCGCACGGTCTCCGACGTCACCTGCGACGTCGGCTCGCCCCTCAACGTCCTGCCGGTCTACGACCGCACGACCGAATGGGACGCCCCGGTACGGCAGTTGCACACACGGCCCCCGCTCGACCTCATCGCCATCGACAACCTGCCGTCCCTCCTGCCCGGGGAGTCCAGCACCGACTTCTCGGCCGCCCTGCTGCCCCAGCTCCTGGACTTCGGTACCGGCGGGGCGTGGGGGCGCTGTCTGGACCTGTTCCGCACCAAGGCCCGTGAACTCGGGATCGCCGTGGCGGAAGGGGAGTTGGGCCATGTCTGACGTGGTGCGCGCGAGCGGCACCGTGCACTGGATCGGCGCCGGACTGTCCACGGGCAGCGGGCTGGCCCGGCTGTGCGACACGGCCGGGCGGGTACGGCTGTGGCACCGCACCGAGGACCGGGCGGCGCGGGCCCTCGACCAGCTGGGGCTGACGGGACGCGCGGAACCGCGCGCGTTCGACCTCGCCGCGCTCACCGCCGAACTGGTCCCCGGAGACGTCGTCGTCTCCATGCTGCCCGCCCCCGAACACGCAGCCCTGCTGGCCGTCTGTGTCCGGCGGCGGGCCCACTTCGCCTGCTCCAGCTATGTCTCGGACGCCGTCCTCGCACAGGTACCGGCGGCCGGGAAGGCGGGCGTCGTCGTCCTCACCGAGGCCGGACTCGACCCCGGCATCGACCACCTCTTCGCGCACAGCCTGGTCGACCGCGCACGCGAGGCCGTCGGTGACGGCACGGCGGCCACCTACAGCCTCACCTCGTACTGCGGCGGGGTCCCCGCGGTGCCCAACGACTTCCGGTACCGCTTCAGTTGGGCGCCCGCCGGAGTCCTGGGCGCACTGCGGTCACCGGCGCGCTATCTGGAGGACGGCGAGGAGACCGTCGCGGCCCGGCCCTGGGAGGTGACCGGGCCGCATGTCGTCGACGGAGAGACCTTCGAGGTCTATCCCAACCGGGACAGCGTGCCGTTCATCGAGCAGTACGGGCTGCCCGCGGCCTGGCAGCCGCGCACCTTCGTGCGGGGCACGCTGCGGCTTGAGGGCTGGCTGCGGGCCTGGGAGCCGGTGTTCGAGGAGCTGAAGGCGGGCGACGACACCCGGATCGCCGCGCTGGCAAGGGAGTTGGCGGCTGCGTACCCCACCACGGAGGCCGACCACGACCGGGTCGTGCTCGCCGTGTCCCTGGACGTCCGCGGCGACACGGGCCGTACCTGGTCCGGCAGTTACCTCCTCGACCTGGTGGGAGACGAGGAGGAGAGCGCGATGGCCCGCTGTGTGTCGCGTCCCCTCTCCCTCGCGGTCCGCCACATCCTGTCCGACGACCTGCCGTCCGGGCTGAACCGGGCGGCGGAGACGGCGGAGCGGTCACGGGAGTGGCTGAGCGAACTGGCGGGGGAGGGGCTGGAGTTCACCTTGCGGGTGGATCGGTGAGCGGGCGGTCGCGGATCAGTCCGTGACCGCCTCGTGCAGCAGCTGCTTCAGCTCGGGGACGATCTTCAGGGAGGACTTCGGCCGGAGCTGGGTCATGAACTGCACGGTCAGGTCCCGGCTCGGGTCCACCCAGAACGTCGTCGTCGCGACCCCGCTCCACCCGAACGTGCCGAGCCCCGCCGGGGCCTGGGTGCGCTCGGGGTCGACGACCACGGAGACACTGAGGCCGAAGCCGATGCCGTCGTTGCCGGGCTCCTGGTGGGCGGGGCTGCCGAAGGCGCGCATGTCGGCGCCGCCCGGGAGGTGGTTGCTGGCCATCAGGTCGACGGTCTCGGGGGCCAGCAGCCGGACGCCGTCGAGTTCGCCCCGGCGCCGCAGGAACTCCGCGAACCGGTGCACGTCGTACGGGCTCGCCGCCATCCCGCCGCTGCCCGACAGGAACCGCGGCCGGCCGCCCCGCAGCGGCAGCCCGAGGATCGGCTCGATCCCGCCGCCGTCGGCGTCGCCGTACAACTCCGAGAGCCGGTCCGCCTTTTCGTCCGGGACCTGGAAGCCGGCGTCCGGCATCCCGAGCGGCCGGAAGATCCGCTCGGCGAAGAACTCGTCGAGCCGCTGCCCGGACACCACCTCGACGATGCGGCCCAGCACATTGGAGGCGACGGAGTAGTTCCACTGCGTGCCGGGCTCGAACTGCAGCGGCAGGCTCGCGTACACGTCGATCGTCTCGGCGAGATTCGCGCCGGGCGGCACGGACGACTCCAAGTGGGCTTCCCGGTACAGGGCGTCGACGGGGTGCGCGTGGTAGAAGGCGAAGGTCAGGCCCGAGGTGTGGGTCATCAGGTGGCGGATCAGCATCGGCTGCTCCACCGGCCGCGTCTTCAGGTCGGCGCCGGAGCCGCTGTCGTAGACCCGCATGTCGGCGAAGGCCGGGAGGTGGTCGGCGACAGGGTCGTCGAGCGAGAGCTTGCCCTCCTCCATCAGGAGCAGCGCGGCGACCGCGGTGACCGGTTTGGTCATGGAGTAGATCCGGTACAACGTGTCCGGTGTGACGGGGAGTTTCGCCGCCACGTCGCGGTACCCGTGGGCGGTGAGGTGGGCGACACGGCCGCCGCGGGCCACGGACACCAGGAAGCCGGGCAGGCGCTCCACGTCGACGTAGTGGGCGAAGTGCTGGTCCAGGCGGTCCAGCGCCTTGTGATCCAGTCCGACCTCGTCCGGGTCGACTTCTTGTCGCAGCTGTGCCATGGCTCTCCTCCGAATTGCGTTCACGAGGTGGGGTCCCGCATACCCGGCCCCGGACACCTCGGAACTCATCGTCGCGCAGGAACACCTGCGCGGTCTCCTGTAACACCGTGATGTGTGAGCGACGCGACTGTCCGGCCGGGCAGCACGGGACACGCGAGAGCACCGGTCAGGGCCACTCCGGCGAGGACGGAGAGGGCTGCCGCGGAGCCGCTCGCGGCCATCAGCGCGCTCCCGGCGGCGACCCCGAGCGTGGGCCCCACGTTCACCGCGGTCTGCTTGAGCCCGCCCGCGACCCCGGCGGACTCCACTGCCGCCGCCCGCACCACCACCTGGGTCGCCGCCACCATCACCGTCCCGAACCCGGCCCCCAGCAGGGCGAATCCCCCGCACACCGCGACCGTGCCCGAGGCCCGCGACAGCACGAGAACGGCCAGCGCCACGACCACCGCCGCCGCTCCGGCCGTACCGCGTGCCCCGACCCGGCGCAGCACCATCGGGCACACGGGCGCCGCGAGGACCATCGCCGCCGCCAACGGCAGCCCGCGCAGGGCGCTCTGGAAGGGGCTGAGCCCCATCGAGCCCTGGAGGACATAGGTGACGACGAACAGCGTTCCGGAGAAGGCGGCGGAGACCGCCAGCAGCAGGCCGAGCGCGCCACGGATCGCCGCCGACCCGACGACGTCCGGCGGCAGCAGCGGATGCGCCGTACGACGCTCATGGCGTACGAAGGCGAAGCCGGCGAGCCCGGACACCACCAGCCCGGCCGTCGAACCGCGCGGATCGGCCAGCGCCTGGACGAGCGCGGCGAGGGACAGCGCGAGCAGCAGGGCCCCGGGCAGATCGAACCGCACGTCCTGCGACTCCCGCCGCTCGGGCCCCCGTGCGGTGAGGGCGAGCACGCCGAACACCAGCGAGGGCACGACGTGGAGGAAGAACACCGCCCGCCAGCCCACCGCGCCCACCAGCACCCCGCCCACCAGCGGTCCGGCCGCAGCGGCCACACCGATCACACTCGTCCGCACGGCGATCGGCATCCCGAGCCGGTCGGGCGGGAACGCGGCCCGCAGCATCCCGAGCGTGGCCGGCTGGAGCAGCGCCCCGAACACCCCCTGCACGACCCGCAGTCCGATCACCCAGCCGACACCGGGCGCCAGCCCGACCCCGGCCGAGGCGACCCCGAAACCGAGCATGCCCAGCGCGAACACCCGCTGATGTCCGTACCGGTCCCCGATCCGCCCGGCCGACACCAACAGGCTCGCCACGGCGACCAGATACGCGGTGCTCGTCCACTGGACCTGCGTCGGCGACGCACCCAACTCCCGCTGCAGCGTGGGCTGCACGACGGTGAGCACGGATCCGTCCAGGGCGACGATCGCCGCGCCCGCCACACTGCTCGCCAGTACGAGCCGTCGAGGAGCTGTCACAGAGCGGCCTCCGGCCCGAGGTGCGCGTCGAGGGCCGACCGCAGCAGGGGTACGAAGTCGTCGGCGCCGGTGGCGAGTTGGAGACTGCCCCAGCGCCACAGCTGGGCGAGACCGTGCAGGTTCGCCCACAACGCGCCCGCGACCGTGCGGGCGTCCACGTCGGGACGGGCCAGGCCGACCAGGTCCACCAGCGCGCCGAACAGCGGCAGGCTGGTCTCCCGCAGCCCCAAGTGCCCGCTCTCCAGCAGATCGTGACGGAACATCAACTCGTACATGCCGGGGTTGTCGAGCGCGAACTCCAGATAGACCCGTCCGAGCGCCGTCAACCGCGCCCGCGGGCTCGCCGTACCGTCTCCGACCGCCCCCGCCCCCGCCGCCCGCTCGCCCAGGTCGGCGAAGCCGCGCCGTGCGATGGCGGACAGCAGCTCCAGATGGGTGGGGAAGTAGCGGCGCGGCGCCCCGTGCGAGACACCCGCCCGCCGGGCGATCTCCCGCAGGGTGAGCGCCTGCGCCCCTTCCCCGGCCACCAGCTCCACGCCGGCGTCGACGAGCCGGTCCCGCAGTCCCGCTGCCTCCGCGTCACTCATGGACACTGTCTACCAGTCGGCCGTAGACAGTGTCTACGCGGGAATGGCGGACGCGCCCCGCTCGTTGTGCGAGCCATGACTCAGGACACGACACAGGACGACGCCCCGCTCCTTCAGCTGCTGTCCGACGGCCACGGCGGGGTGCTGGTCACCCTCAAGGGCGACGGCCGGCCCCAGCTCTCGAACGTCAGTCACGCCTACTACCCCGACGAGCGCACCCTCCGCGTCTCGATCACCGACGACCGCGCCAAGACCCGCAACCTGCGCCGGGACCCCCGCGCCTCCTACCACGTGACCAGTTCCGACCGGTGGGCGTACACGGTCGCCGAGGGCACGGCCGATCTCACCCCGGTGGCGACGGACCCGCACGACGAGACCGTCGAGGAGCTGATCAGGCTCTACCGTGACGTCCTCGGCGAGCATCCCGACTGGGACGAGTACCGGGCGGCCATGGTGCGGGACCGGCGGCTGGTGCTGCGGTTGCGGGTGGAGCGCGTGTACGGGATCCCGAAGGGCGCCAACCTGGGGTGACCGATCGTCACCTCCCTTCTCCGACGCTAAGGTTGATCCGCAGTACGGCGGTGTGCGGACGACGGGGGAGTGCACGAGGTGATCGATCCGGTGTCCATGAGCGCCATCGCCGGGGTGTTCGGGGCCGTCGGCTCCGGGATGGCGAGCGAGGCCGGCAAGCTGGCCTGGGAGTCGGTCGGCGGACTGGTCCGCCGCCTGGCCGGGCGGGAGGTGCCCGCTCCGGCGACCCCCGGCGAACTCGACGCCGTCGCCCGCATGATCCACGACCGCGTCCACGCCGACCCCGAACTCGCCCTGATCTGGACCCGGTTCGCGCGCGGCGTGCGCACCCCGGGCCGGATCACGGGGCCCGGGCGGCACTGCCTCCCACCGGCGCCCCGATCCTTCACGGACCGTCAGGAGGCCCTGAAACTCCTGGACAAGGAGGCGACGCGCCCCTACGGCGGACGCCCGCGGCTGGTGCTCCTGCACGGACCCGAGGGCATCGGCACCAGCACCCTCGCCCACCACTGGGGCGCACGGCAGACGCACCGCTTCCCCGACGGGCAGCTCTACGCCGACCTGCGCACCCTCGGCCCCGAACCGGTCCTGACCACCCTGCTGCGCCAACTCGGCCTGCCCGACGAGGAGATCCCGCCCTCGGCCGCCGACCGGGCGACCCTGTTCCGGGCCTCCCTGACCGACCGCCGCGCCCTCGTGGTCCTCGACCACGCCCAATCCGGCGCCCAGGTACAGCCGTTGCTGGCCTCGGCCGCGGACGTGGTCACCCTCGTCGTCGCCCGGCACCCGCTCATCGGCCTCGACGCGTTACGGATCCCGGTCGGCCCGCTGACCCGCCGCGACGCGAGACGACTCCTCACCGAACTCGTCGGCAAGCCCGCGGTCACCGCCGCCCGCGCCGCGCTGCCCGCCGTACTGGACCGCTGCGCCGGCTCGCCCTACGCCCTGCGCGCCGCCGCACCCCGGCTGACCGCCCCGCCGCAGCCGCCCACCGGTCCGGACACCGACCCGGTGACGTCCGCCGTCGAGGACTCCTACCGCCTGCTGGCCCCCGACTCGGCCCGCCTCTACCGCCTGACCGGCCTCCACGACTGGCCCGCCCTCGACGCCGCAGCGGCGGCGCGCGCGGCCGACACCGGCGAACCCGATGCCGACCGGCTCCTCGGTGAACTGGCCGACGCCCTGCTCGTCGAGCGCGCCGACGACGGCCGCCACCACTACCGGCCCGCCGTCCGCGCCCACGCCGAACGGACCGCCGCCGCCACGGACGGGATCGCCGCGTGCTCCGCCGCCGTGTCCCGCACCGTCCAGCACTATGTGCACCTCGGCCTCGCCGCCGCGCAGGCGGCACTGCCGGAGAGCTGGCGCGTCCCGTCCGCGGCCACCCCGCTGTCGTACGAGGACCGGGGAGCGGGCGTCGCCGCACTCGCCGCTGAAGCCCCCAACCTGGTCCAAGCGGTGCGTGCCGCCGAGGAGTTCGGGGACTGGGACACCGTCGTCCTGCTCGGCCAGACCCTGTGGCCGCTCCAGCTCAAGGCCGGCCACCACGACGTCCTGCTGCCCGCGCTGCGCGCCGGGGCGCGCACGGCGGACGCCCACTTCCCCGGCACCCGTGGCGCCGGTGCCCTCCATGCCCAACTCGCCCACAGCCTCATGGAGTTGCGGCGCTGGGACGAGGCGGAACCCGAGGCGCTCGCCGCCGCGCGGGACGAGAGGGCGGCCGGGCATGTGCGCGGCCACGCCTCCGCCGTCGAGTTCCTCGGTCTGCTCCGGCTGCGTCAATGGCGGTTCGCCGAGGCGTACACGGCCTTCGACGAGGCCTACGGCATCCTCGACGGCATCGGCCCCGGCGACGAGGGCGCCGCCGATCTGCCGCGCGCCCGCGCCCTGTTGGAACGACACCGCGGCCGGGCCCTGCGCGGGATGGGCCGCCCCGCCGAGGCCGTCGCCCGCCTGGACCACGCGCTGGCCTTCTTCCGCGCGAGCGGCGAGGCCTACAACACGGCCCGCACCCTCACCGACCTCGCCGAAACCCGCCTGAACGAGGGCGAGTTCACGGCCGCCCGCGCCCTGATCGACGAGGCGGCCACCGCCCTGCGCGACGAGAAGGCGGAACAGCACCTGTCGTATCTGAGCGTCCTGCGCGAGCGCTGCGAGAGTTAGCCGAGGGCGACCCGCACCCGGTGCACGGCCCCGCCCGTGTGCACGGTCAGCCCCTGCGCGACGGCCTCGTGCAGGGACTTGCCGGAGGACAGCCAGGCGTGCAGGGCCGAGGCGCAGGCGACCGGGTCGGCGTCGGACGGCGGTTCGGTGCGCAGGAGCAGCAGGGTGCCGTCCGAGGTGCGGGCCGTGCACGCACCGGGACCGGTGACGTAGACGGCGAGGGCGCACCGCGGGTGCCGGGTCAGTACCTCGGTCGTCCAGAGCGCGGGTGACCCGAAGCGCGGATCGTCCGCCGTGCCGTACCGGAACACCACGTCGGCCAGGGACAGTCGGTCCTGCTCGCGGGTGTCCTCGTGCACCGCCGTGTGGGCCTCGCCCGGGCTGTCGGGCGCCGGGTGCGGGCCCGCGTACCGGACGACCGAGACCTCGGCGCTGCCCAGCAGCCGGGTGAGCACCCGCAACGGGACCGTGTGCGCGGCCGGTTCGAACGGCGGGAGCGGCAGCGGTTCGAGCAGCGCGGGCGCGTCCGGCTCGGGGATGCCGATGAGGCCGTAGAAGAGGCGCCGGAGGCGGGTGGCCGACTCGCCGGGTACGGAGCTGGTGAAGGCGGCCGGAGTGGGCAACGGGCTGTGGGCGTCGATGAGTCGGGACAGTTGGGGGCGCAGCGGGAGGGCGGGGTCCAGACGGGGTGCCGTACGGACGAAGGCGTGTACCGGGGCGTCGGGGGCGAGGCCCGCGAGGGGGGCGGCGCCGAGGAGGACGGGGGTGCCGAGCGCGGCGGCGTAGTAGGTCACCGAGCCGTGGTCGCCGATGACCGCGTCGGCGGCGAGCAGCGCCTGACGCCAGCCGTGCAACGGGTCGATCAGGGTGAGTCCGGCGCGGCGGGCGCGGTCGAGCCAGGCGCGGATCTGGCCCGGGCCGTGGCCGTACCAGATGTTGGGGTGCAGGACGGCGGCGAGACGGTACTCGTCGACGGGGCGTTCGGAGGTCAACCGGGGGAGCAGGGACGGCAGCACGTCGTCGCCGGAGGCCGGGCCGTCGCCGAACAGGGACTCCGGGTTCCAGGTGGAGTTGAGGACGACCAGCCGCTGCGCCCGCCCGACGCCGAGCGCCCGCCGGTAGCGCTCCCGGTGGGCGCGCGCCGCGAGCATGCGGTCCCAGCAGGGATCACCGGCCAGTACGGCCGTGGGCGCGGCCTCGGGGCAGACGGCACGCAGCCGCTCCACCTGCTCGGGGTGCGACAGCACCAGCGCGTCGGCGACGGGCCGCCCGCTGTCGTCGAGCAGCCACTCGGGCGACAACCCGAAAACCGGAACCTCGACCTCCGCCGCCTTGCCGCCGGGTGTTGGGTGTTGGGTGTTGGGTGTTGGGTGTCCCCAGCCTCTTAGTGTATCCGACACCGTGGGACATCACGGCCAATACGCCTGAAAGTGCCCGGAGTTGACCGCCGAAGCTCGCGGAGACGGCCAGATCGACCGGGGTTGTCGTCGCCTGTTCCCAGGGCAGCACCGGCACCCCCGTTTCCGCGAGCAACTCGGTCACCCCGGCCCGGAACGCCGACGATTCCGTGCAGGTGACCAGCAACTGCACGCGGAAGTCGTCGTGGAAGAGCGGCAGTACGTCCAGGAGCCGGGTCGCGGACGTCACGTTGTGCACGACGAACAGGACCTTGCGGGTGCGCCCGCGCGTGGCCCACCGTCCGGCGTCGTCGCCGACCGGCACCCGTATCCACTCGGCCCCCGTCACGCCCCTCGACCACCTTTCGCGCATGTGATCGGGCAACGATAGTCAGCCCCGGGCCCGCGTGCGCCGGCCGCCCCTGAAATCGGCCGGTGCACGCGGGGGCCCTACGGGCGGCGCAGGGCTGTAAGGGCCTTGTCGACGCCCAGCGCACGCAGGTGCGCGGAGGCCGGTGTCGCCGGCCCCTTCACCGTCCTACCCCGGTTGGCGTCGTGCCACGTCCCCGCCGGGGGACGGATGTCCCGAAACGTCAAGAGTGAACGGCTCGGCGGCTCACTGGCGGCTGACGGTCCGGGTCACACCGGTGACGACCGTCGTGGCCAGGATCCAGCCGGTGATGATCAGGGCGTAGGCCAGGTACTGGTACCAGCCGGTCGGCGCGAAGGCCTCCTCCTGGCCGAAGGAGATCACCGGCAGCAGCAGGTCGAGGGTGTAGAACACCGCGTTGAAGCGCGGGGCCTCGGACGCCTTGAGAGCATGGGGGTGGTGCAGGCCGTACGCGATCGAGCCGATGGCCAGCAGCGACAGCAGCCAGGCGCAGGCGCGCAGCGGGCGGAAGCCGTAGCCGACGGTGGCGTCCTGGACGTAGCCCCAGATCCGGCCGTACCGCGGGAGGGTGCCGCGCAGGCGGCGCTGCTTGGCGAGTTGGACGCGGCGGGCGGCGTAGTCGTCGCCGGTGCGGCGGTAGGCGAGGGCCAACTGCTCGTAGGCGTGCGGGACATAGCCGTCGCCGTCCTGCTCCAGCATGGCGAGGCGGCGCTCGGCGGGCTCGTGGGGGATGAGCGAGGTGTAGATCAGGCTGGTGAGATACACCTGGCCCGGCACCACCTGCGGCTCCAGCAGCAGCACGTCGATCTGGGCACTGCGCAGCACGACACCGCCGTCGATGGGCGGGCTCTCCCGCAGCCAGAGTTCCCCGATGGTGGCGCTGCTCGCCAGCAGCACGGAGCTGCCGGGGTTCGACAGGGTGCTGTACGACAGGTCGAGGCGGCCCGCGATCCGGGCGCCGCGCAGTCCGACCCAGCCCTCCACGGTGGCGTGCCGAAGCAGGACGTTGCCCGCCACGACGAGCACTTCGGCGTCGATGGCGGAGTGTCCGGGGTGGGAGAGGTGCGCGGTCTTGAGGTTGATCGTCCCGGCGACACTCGCGCCACTGAGCCGTATCTGCCCCTGGGTGCGCAGTCCGGCCGCCCGGAGATCGTCGCCGACCGAGGCCTGGTTGAGCTGGAGGACCGGCTCGCCGGCGTCCGGGGCGATGATCTCCGAGCCCTCCATGAACAGACTCCCGGCGACCTTGACCTCCGCGAGCCGCACCACACCGCGGAACTTGGCCCGGGTCAGCCGCAGTACGCCGTCCACCCGCATCGCGTGCGCGGTCAGCCCGGGCAGGAAGGAGTCGCCGAGATTGAGCTCGCGCAGCCGGGCCGCGTAGCAGCGGGGCACTTCTTCGAAGTGGCAGTAGCGCAGCCGCACGGGGTGGTCGATCGTCGCGTACTGCAGATCGAGCCGGCCGGTGATCCGGGCGCCGGCCAGGCTGAGCGATGCTATCTCCCCCGCTTCCTGGGGCCCGTTGAGCAGCAGGGCCCGCAACACCGAGGCGCGCACGGTCCGTTCGGGACCCCAGTCGCCACCGAGGGCGATGTCCTCGTCCTCCGCCGTACGGAAGTCCACGGACCCGCCCAACGGGAAGGCCCGCCACACCTGTTCCTCGGCCGGTGTCAGATCGTTGATCTCCATCAAGGGGGACTCTAGCCCGGCCGATGTCGTGCGCACAGAGGACGACATCGGCCCGGGCCGCGCTTCAACGCGCGGTCCGGGCCGGGGAGTTGTGCCGTCGGCTACGGTCGGGTGTTCCACTCCGCGATGACGGGCCTGTCGTGCTCGGTGGAGAGGCGGCTGACGGTGCCGGTCGCCAGCTGGAACAGCCGGCCGTCCGCCGCCGACAGGCCCAGCCGGCGTGCCGTGAGGACGCGCAGGAAGTGGGCGTGCGCCACCAGGACCACGTCTCCGTCGTCGAGCGCGGAGTCCACCCGCTTCAGCACCCGGTCGGCCCGGGCGCCGATCTCGTCCGGGGACTCACCCGGGTGTCCGGCGGGGCCCGGCGGCACGCCGTCGGTCCACAGGTACCAGTCGGGGCGGGTGCGGTGGATGTCGACGGTGGTGACGCCCTCGTAGCCGCCGTAGTCCCACTCGTGCAGGTCGGGGTCGGGTGCGGCCCCGGTGATGCCCGCGAGTCCGGCGGTGCGTATCGCGCGGTCGAGCGGGCTGGTCAGGGCGAGTGCGAAGGTCCGGCCGGAGAGGAGCGGAGCGAGGGACTTGGCCTGTTCCTCGCCGTGCGTGGTGAGGGGCAGGTCGGTCCAGCTGGTGTGCTGTCCCGACACGCTCCACTCCGTCTCGCCGTGGCGGACCAGCAGTAGATCCCCCACGGCGCGCCTACTTGGTCTCGACGGCGTGGCCGCCGAACTGGTTGCGCAGGGCCGCGATCATCT
>NZ_JALJRY010000030.1:0-29480 GCF_024519455.1 Streptomyces sp. STR69
CCGCCGGGGGCAGGTCGAAGAGGTAGGGCGGGTTCGCGGTCGCCTCCGCGAAGGCGGCTGCCGCCGGCTCCAGCACCGGCTGGACCGGTTCGACGGTGTCGGACATGTGCTTCTCCTCGGTTTCGGATGAGATCTGTCGGGACCTCGGTCAGGACGTTAGGACCGCGGGATCGGCGGACATTGCGCGACAGCGCACCGGAGCCGGTCCGGCAGTGCACAGGAACTGACCCGGCAGTGCGCCTGAGGGGGACGCCGTGCGCTGTCGGACGTGAACTGCCGCGGAATTCACGGCAGTTCCATCCGCGGGGGGCTGTCGAAACCGCGTCAGCCGCCCGGCCGCTGCCCGCGGTACTGCGCCGGGGTCATGCCGTACGCCTTGCGGAAGGCATGGCTGAAGTGGGCGGGGCTGACGAACCCCCACCGGGCTGCCACGGCGGCGATGGTCCGGTCGGCCGCCGTGGGACGGGCGAGTTCGGCTCTGCACGATTCAAGCCGGCGCCGGCGTATCCAGCCGCCGACCGTGGTGTCCTGCTCGTGGAAGAGCTTGTGCAGATAGCGCAGGGAGACACCATGCGCGTCGGCGAGTGCTTGAGGGGAGAGCTCGGGCTCACCGAGGCGGGTCTCGATGGTGGCCTTGACGCGGTCCAACAGCGTGGCTTCCCCCGCACCGGCCGGCTCCGTGGTGGCCAGCCGATCCGCGGCCAAGGTGGCGAGGAGGTCGGCGACGGCGCGGGCGAGCTCCTCGCGGGCGGTCGGTGCGTCCTCGCAGATCTGCTGCGCCAGCCCGGACAGGAGCGGGAGCAGGAACGCGGCCGGTCCCTCGGGTGCGTCGCCGATGACCTTCGCGGCGACCCGCCGTATCTCCGCGTCGCCCAGCCGCAGCAGCGGGCGCGGAACCATCAGGACCCGCGCCCGCTGGTGCTCCGGCAGGACGAGGCTGAACGGCCGGCTCGCGTCGTAGAAGGCCAGGACTCCGGGGTACAGGTCCGCCGAACGGCCCTCCTGGAACAGCCGGGCCCGGCCGTCGAGTTGAAGACGGGCGAACACGTGGTCGTGGCCGTCGGCCGCCGCGCCCCGCGGAGTCCGGACGACCCTCACGGCGTCGGACTCCTCGGTCGCGAGCTGAAGCGTGCCCAGTCGCAGCACCTGGAGGGAGCCCCGCCAGGACTCCGGGTCCGAACGAGCGACCAGGTCGAGACAGCCGTACGCCGTCGACAGAGCCTGCTCGCACGACGACAGCCCGTCCACGGCGGTCAAGTGGCCCGGCACCAGTGCTCCTCCGTGAAGCGCCGGGCCCGTTCGTCCCGCAGCCAGTCGGTCGGGGAGATGCCGTACTCCCGGCGGAAGGCCCGTCCGAAGTGAGCGGTGCCGCTGAACCCCCAGCGCCGGGCGACGCTGCCCATGCTCGCGGCGCCGGTCAGTTCCCTGCGGCACTCCTGGAGCCGGAGCCCACGAATCCAGCAGCCGACCGTCGTGCCCTCCTGCTCGAACAGCCGGTGCAGATACCGCGTCGAGATGCCATGGGCCCGGGCGACGACCGCGGGTGTGAGACCCGGCTCCGCCAGGTGCCAGCGAATGAACCTCTGGATGCGCAGCAGGAGCACCCGGTCGGCGCCGGGCAGGTCGGCCGGTTCCTCGCCCAGTTGTTGCGCCGCGGTTGCGGCCAGCAGGCCCACGGCGCTCTCGGCCAGCCGTTCGGCGACCGGCCCGGAGTAGGACTCGGATGTGTCCGCGAGACGTGACATGAACGGTGAGAGCAGGGCGGAGAGCCCGGCCACCGGACGCAGGGCCCGCGCGGTGATCCGTCCCAGGGCCGCCTCCGGCTGGCCGAGGAGACACCGCGGTACGGCGAAGATCTTCAGCTGGAACCGCTGTGGAAACCGCGTGCGGAACGGACGGACGGTCTCGAAGAACGCGAGGTCACCGGGACGGAGTTCGGTGTACCGGCCGTCCTGTTCGACCTGGGCCGTACCGCTGCTCTGTACGGCGACGAGCACCTGCCCGCCGTCGCCGCGGGCGACGAAGCGCGGGGCCCGGTGTACCTCTCCCGGATCGCAGTCGACCGTGGTGATCTGGAGTTCGCCCAGTCGGTCCGTACGCATCGTGGCGTCGTACGTCCCGCTCTCCGTGGCGATGTCCATCCCCACCAGCGTGGCGAGCACGGCGTCGTGCCAGAACTCCAGACTTTCGCCGGCCGGTACGGAACTCGTGGAGAGCACCTGGCCGCGTCGCCTCACCGTGGGGTCGTTCCCTGTGAAGGAATCGTAGAGGGCTGACATACCCGTCAGCGTGCCTTCGGCCAGGGGGCGGACGCATCAGTCGGTCGACTGGTCCTCGCCACGCAGCAGGTCGCGCAGAAAGGCGACGCCCTGCCGCACGGCCGCCCGCGTCGGCGGACTGTCACGCAGCGCGGACAGCGAGACGAAGTCGTGGACCGTGCCCAGGAACCGGGTCGAGGTCACCGCGACCCCGGCCAGGCGCAGCCGCTCCGCGTACTGCTCACCCTCGTCCCGCGTCACATCGGCCTCCGCCGTGATCAGCAGGGCCGGCGGCAGCCCCGCCAGCTCCGCCGGGGCGGCGCGCGACGGGGACGCGGTCGGCTCGGCCAGGTCACGGGGATCGGCGCTGTACTGCCGCCAGTACCCGCGCAGGGCCTCCCGGGTGAGCAGATACCCCTCGGCGAACTGCCGTTGGGAGGCGCTGGCACAGTGTGCGTCGGTGATCGGGTAGTAGAGCAGTTGGGCACGGATCCTCGGGCCACCGCGCGACTTCACCAGCATGGTGAGCGCGATGGCCAGGGTGGCGCCGGCGCAGTCCCCGGCCACCGCCAGCCGGCCGGTGTCCAGCTCCAGTTCGGCCGCGTGCCGGACGGCCCAGACCATGAGGGCGTAGCACTCCTCGACGGCCACGGGGTAGCGGGCCTCGGGGGCGCGGCTGTACTCGGGTACGACGGCGGCCACTCCCGCGCCGAGCACGAGCTCGCTGATGAGCCGGGCGTGGGTCTGCGCGTCTCCCAGCATCCACCGGCCGCCGTGGACGTAGAGGAGGAAGGGAAGCGGCCCGCGGACTCCGGCCGGTCTGAAGATCCAGAAGCCCACCAGCCCGGACGGTCCCACGGGTGACACCTGGAAGGAGGCGTCCACCGCGAAGTCCTCCACCCGGTGGACCTGGGACTCCGTCAGGGCCTGTCGGCCGGCGGCCGGCGACAGCTCGTGCAGAAAGGGCGGCGCCGAGGACGCCTCGACCAGGCGCTGCACCAACGGATCGAGCGCCGGCGAAGAGGGGTGCCGTCCGTCCGGTTCCATGCGACAACCGCCTCTCGCCCCGTCACTTCTCGCACACGAGGAGATCGCGCAGTTGGTGGCGGCTGCTGATGCCGAGTTTGGGATAGACGTTGTAGAGGTGCGAGCCCACGGTACGCGGCGAGAGGAACAGCTGTTCGCCGATCTCGCGGTTGGACAGACCGTCCGCGGCCAGCCGTACGATCTGCCGTTGCTGGGCGGTCAGTTCGCCCAGCGGATCCGTCGATGCGGGAGCCTCGGCCACTCCACTCGCGCGCAGCTCGCCGCGGGCCGACTCGACGAGGTGCCGGGCGCCGAGCCGGGTGGCCGTTTCCAGTACGACGGTCAGCTGGGCGCGGGCCTCCAGCGGCCTCCTGCGCCGGCGCAGCCAGATCGCGTAGTCCAGGCGGGCCCGGGCCCGTTCCAGGGGCCAGCGGGCCGCCTCCGGATTGACCACGGCCAGCTGGAAGTGGTGCTCGGGGTCCGCGTCCTCGTCGACCAGCGCCGCCGCGTGGTGCATCAGCAGCGTCATCCGGGTCGTCGGCCGGGCGCCCTGGCTTCGCCGGACCCGCGCGAGGACGTGCGCCGCTTCCCGCCGCCGGCCCGTGCGGTGGGCGGCGACGGCCAGTTCGGCGACGCAGCGGGGTGAGAGGAAGGGGTCGAGGGGATCGCCGTCGTCCGCGAACAACGTCCGCAGGTGCCGGAAGGCGCCGTCCCCGTCCCCCAGGACCATGGCCGTCAGACCGCAGGCCCGCAGCATCCGGGCATGCGTGGCACGGTTCTCGTGCAGGCTGACGGAGCGCCAGTTCGGGCCGGTGAACCGGGCGCCCGGCACGCTCTCGCCGCGCAGCGCGCACAGCGTCGTCCCCAGGGCTTCGAGATCCATCTCGACGCGGGTCCACCCATGGACGGCCGCGTACGAGAGCCCCTCCTCGATCAGGGACTCGGCCTCGGCCCAGCGGCCGAGATCCAGGAGTGTTTCCACCTGGACCGCGACGGCCCAGGCGAACGGGCCCAACGCACCCTGCGCGCGCAGGAGTTCGCCCGCCTGCCGGAACTGCTCCGCGCACAGGTCCGACTCGTCGGTGTGGTGGGCGAGCGAGGCGGTCGTGAGCAATCGGGCCGACCGGCTCGGACCGGTCGTGGTCGCGGCGAGGGCCTTCAGGGAGGCGAGGACGTCGGTGTGCTGCCCGCCGTCCTCGTCCGTCCGGCCGAGAAGGGACCCCAACTGCCGCCAGTGCTGCGGGAGTCCGGACTGGCGGGCGATCCCCGTCGCCACGGCCGCCAGGGCGAAGGCCGTCGTGCCGTCGCTCTCCTGCGTCTGCCGCGCCGCCTCCAGCAGGAGGTCGAACGCCTCGCGCTGGAACGACAGCAACGACAGCGCCCCACCCATGGCGCAGGCCGCGGCACCGACCAGTTCCGGGTCCCGGTTCGTCCGGCCCAGTGCCGTGTACAGCTCGCGCACCCATGCCGGGTCTCCGACGTCGCTCGCGGCGGTGAGTGCCGCGGCGAGACGGCGGGCGCGGTCGTGGTCGCGGGGACTGAGGAGCGCGGCCTGCTCCAGTGCGCGGGCCGCGGTGAAGCGGTCACCCCGGACGGACGCGGCTTCCAGGGCCGCCGCCACGGACTCGTCCGGACCGACCGCGGCCGTGGCCAGGTGCGCGGGGCCGTGGGTGGATACGGCGGCCAGATCCCGGTGGGCCCGCCGGCGCAGTTGCGCGGGCTGCCGGTGGTAGGCCGCCGTACGCGTCAGCGGATTGCGGAAGGTCAGTCCTCCCCCGGTGACCGTGATCAGTCCGGCCGCCTCCGCCGGGGCCCACACCCTCAGGTCGTCGGAGCCCAACGAGGCCATGACGGTGCCGAGTTGCTCCTGCGGCAGAGCAGCTGCCGCGTACAGCAGGGCATGCCGTGTTTCTTCCGGCAGCGCGTCCAGCCGCGCCGCGAACATCTGCTGGATGCCCCAGGGCCGCTCCCCGGCACGGCTGAGCTCGATGATCGCCAGCGGATTGCCCTCCGCCTGCCGGAGCAGCTCCAGCCTGGCCCGTCCGGTGGGCGCACCGGGCAGCGCGTCCAGCAGCCGGGCCGCCGCCCGCGGGGACAGGGGACCGAGAGACAGTACGGCGAGGTCGGAGGGGACGCCCGGAGGGGGAGTCTCGCCGTGTGCCGAGAACAGCACGGAGACGGACGGATCGGTGAGTCGTCGTGTCACGAAGGACAGGACGGCCAGGGAGGCGTGGTCGCAGTCCTGGAGGTCGTCGACGGTCAGCAGGACCGGTCCGGTCCGCGCGAGCCGGGCCAAGAACGTCAGGAGCGCGATGGCCAGGACCGTTCCCTCCGGCGGCACGTCGTCCGCCGTCGGCGCGAAGAGGGCGCGCAGCGCGCGCTGTTGGGGAGTCGGCAGGGCGTCGAGCTCGTCCCGCACCGGCAGGAGAAGCTGGTGCAGACAGGCGTACGACTGCTGTGCCTCCGACGAGCAGGCACGCGCCGACAGAACGCGAGTCCCGCGCTCCCCGGCCTCCTTGCCTGCGATCCGGAGCAGCCGGGTCTTGCCGGTGCCGGTGTCCCCCAGCACCAGCAGGGACCGCGGCCCGTCCACGCCCCGCAGGATCCGGTCGACGTCCGCTTCCCCACCCACCGCTGTACTCCCGATCACTGTGCTCAGCCCGGAGACAGGACGCTGTCAGGGGAGCGACGAGCAGCGCTTCTGTCATGTGACCAGTCATGCGCGCGGGCCCTGGCAGGATGGGACACGAGCGGTGGGGAGAACGGAACTTCATGGACGTCGGTGACTTCGGTGCCGAGCAGGATCACGGGTCGGCGCTCCTCGGCAGGGAACGTGAGATCTCACGGATCACGCGGCTGGTCGACGCCGTGGACGGCGACGGTCCCAAGGTGCTGGTGCTGACCGGCGAGCCGGGGGCGGGAAAGAGCACCCTGGTCGACCTGGCCGCCGCGTCGGCCTCGGACCGCGGCCGACGCGTGCTGAGGGTACGGGGCTGCGAGGGCGAGCAGGACCTCGGCTTCGCCGGGGTGCATCAGCTGCTGGGTCCCGTGCTCGGCGGCGTCGACCGGCTTCCCGCGCGTCAGCGCGACGCCCTGCGCCACGCGTTCGGCATGGATCAGGCCGACGGATTACCGGCCCCCGAACCGCTGTTGATCAGAACCGCGGTGCTGACTCTGCTCTCGGACACTGCGGCGGAGCGTCCGCTGCTGATAGCCGTCGACGACGCCCAGTGGCTGGACGTCGGCTCGCTGGACGTGCTCGCCTTCGTCGCCCGGCGGCTCGACGAGGAACCCGCCGCCCTGCTGCTCGCGGCACGCGACGAAGCGGTGCCCGTGCGCTTCGACCGTGACTTCCCGCATCTGACGCCCGGTCCGCTGGACCGGGCGGCGGCCGGGCTCCTGCTGGACCGGCAGCCGCAGCCGCCGCGGGGCCGGGTCCGGTCACAGATCCTCAAGGAGGCAGCCGGGAACCCGCTCGCCCTCATCGAACTCGCGCGGGCCTTCGCCAGGGATCCCGACGGCGGCAACCTCGGCCCGTTCGGTTCGCTGCCGCTCACCTCTCGCCTTGTGCACCTGTTCGCGGCCGACCTGCCCACACTGCCGCCCACGACCCGACGAGCCCTGCTCCTGGTGGCGGCGGCGGGCACCGCACAGCTCTCGGACGTACCGGACGCGGGCGGACCGGAAGTCTGGGAACCCGCCGAGCAGGCGGGGCTCGTGCGCGTCGACGGCGGCCGGGCAAGACTCCGCCACCCCTTGGTCCGCTCCGCCGTGTACCAGGCCGCCTCCTTCGCCGAACGCCGCGAGGCCCACCTCGCCCTCGCCGCCGCGCTCGCGCACGAACCCGACCGCCGAGCCTGGCACCTCGCCGCGGCAGCGCTCGGCCCGGACGAAGACGTCGCCCGCGCCCTGGCCGAGAGCGCGGAACGCCTCCAGCACCGCGGCGGCCACGCCGCCGCGGCGACCGCCCTCGAACGCGCCGCCGAACTCACCCCCGATCCGCAGGAGCGAGCCCGACGCCTGCTCGCCGCGGCCACGTCGGCCATGTACGCGGGGCACCCGCAGTGGGTGGGGGACATCGCGTGCCGCGTCGACGGCCTCACGGACGACCCCCAGCTCCTCGCCGAGGCCTCCCTGCGGGCCGGCTGGTCGCTGGCTGTCACCCTGCGGCACGACGACTCCCTGGCCTTCCTGCTCCCCGTCGCCGAATCCATGGCCGCCCATGCACCGGCCCTCGCCCTGAACGCCCTGGGAACCGCGGCGACCCCGGCCTACAACTCGGGCGATCCCCGCTACCGGCACGACATCCAGCGGATCAACGGCCTCATCGCCCGGCAGCCGGACGAGACCGACCGCGTCTGGCAGCGGGCGGCCGTCCGGCCGTTCACGGACCGGCAGCAGACCCTGAAGAGCCTGCACCACGCCGTGGACGCCCTGCCGGACGGCTCCCTGACCGGCCTCGTCTCACTCGGTGGCGCGGCCTGGATCCTCGACGAGACCGACGAGGCCGTACGCCTGCTCGACCGGGCCATGGACCAACTGCGCCGGGCCGCCACGGCCGGCGCCAACTGCACCGTCGCGCAGGCCCTGGCCCTGGCGCACTTCGAGAGCGGAGCCTGGAGCGCGGCGCAGGCTGCCGCCGAAGAGGCCCTCTGGACGGCGACGGAGGCGGGCGCGGACAACGTCATGGTGGGATCGCCGATCCTCCAGGCCACCCTGCGCGCCGCTCGCGGGGACAGCGCGGGCGCGCGGGCGCAGGTGGACGACGCCGTCCGCGGCCGGGACCTGCGGAAGTCCCGCAGCCTGTACGTGCGTCACCGTCATGCGCTCGCCCTGGCCGCCCTGGCGGAGGGCGACCACGAGACGGCGTACGGTCAACTCCGCCGCACCTTCACCCAGGACGCCCACCCGGCACCCGTCCATTACCACGCCTCCCTCTACTACCTCGCCGATCTCGCCGCCGCAGCCGTCCGGGCCGGACAGGCGGACGACGCCCGCGCAGTGCTCCACGCCGCCGAGCGGACCCTGGAGCAGCAGCGCTCCGCTCGTCTGGCCGCGATCGTGCACCGCGCCTCGGCACTGCTGAGCGAACCCGACGACGCGGAGTCCCGCTTCCGTGCGGCGATCGGCGACCAGGCCGGCGCCGGCTGGCCCTTCGAACACGCCCTCGCCCACCTCGACTTCGCCGAGTGGCTACGGCGCCGCCGGCGCACCGCCGAAGCACGCCCCCTCCTCGCCACCGCCCTCGACATCTTCGAACGACTGGACGCACGCCCCTGGGCCGAGCGCACCGCCGCGGAACTTCGCGCGGCGGGCGTGGCCGTGGCACCTCCCGCCGTCCACGATGTGCTGGCCGACCTGACTCCGCAGGAGTTGCAGATCGCCGAACTGGCAGCGGAAGGCCTGACGAACCGGGACATCGGTACTCGGCTCTACCTCTCCCACCGCACCATCGGCTTCCACCTGCACAAAATCTTCCCCAAGCTCGGCATCACCGGCCGCGCCCAACTGCGCGACGTCCTCGACCGCGTCCGGCGGCCGGAGTGACGACCGGTGCCGGGCTGCTGAGGCCGCCTTTCGCACCCTGTTGGAGGGCTCTGCCTACTGGTGCGCCGTGTAGACGGTCGCGGTCATCGGCGCGGTGACACGGCCGGTGCCGAGCTGGTCCGTCATCTTCTGTGTGACGGCGGCCTGGAGGGCCTGCGCGTCCTCGCGGGCCTGCACGGCGGCGCTCACCGGCGTGCCGGTGAGGAACCCGGTGGCGACGGAGGCGGCAGACTCCGCGACGCCGTCCAGCGTGACCTCCTCGACGGTGGCCAGGGTCAGTCCGGCGGCCGTGAGGTCCGCGGTGACCGCGGCCGGGTCGGAGTAGCCGTGGGGCACGTCCTTCAGGAACGGTGGGGCCCCGTCGGGCATGGACTGTTCCAGGGCGGTCTGGAAGGCGGCCCCGAACCCGTGCGAGGCCAGCGGGCCCCAGCTGTTGAACAGGAACCGCCCCTGCGGGGCCAGGACCCGGCGCACCTCGGCGTAGGCGGCGGGCCTGTCGGGGAAGAACATCACCCCGAACTGGCACACGACGAGGTCGAAGCTGCCGTCCTCGAAGGGCAGCTCCTGGGCGTCCGCCTGCCGCCAGTCCGCACGGGGTTCCCGTGCCGAGCCCGCGGTGACCATCGCTTCGTTGAGGTCGGTCGCCACCACCGAGGCCGTGGGCACGGCGGTGAGCAGGGCCGAGGTCAACGCCCCGGTCCCGGCGGCGAGTTCCAGGACCGTGCGGGGCCGCAGCGCTGCCGCCCTGGCGGCCAGGTCGATGGCGAAGGGCCGGAAGAAGACCGGCACCAGGTGGCGTTCGTAGGCCTCGGGCATGGACCGTGTCCACCGCCGGTTCGCATCGTCTGTGCTCATTCGACAGACACTAGACCCGCGGGAACTCCGACGGCGGACGGCCACGGCCGCGGGCCAGTGACCTCTTCGAGTGACAGCCTTCCGTTCGGCACCGCGGCTCATCCGCGGTGCGCGACTCTCGTCCCGTGTGTGATCGACGCGAGTGCCGTGCGCGAACGACCGTGGCCCGGCCCGGCACCTCGGGTGCCGGGCCGGGCCGCCGTTCAGAGGCTCCAGCTCTGGCTCTTCGCTCCGTTGCAGCTCCAGGTCACCAGGAGCTGGCCGTTGCCGGACCGGCCCGCCAGGATGTCGAGGCACTTTCCGTTCATCCGGCTGCGCAGCTCGCTGCCGCTCCAGTACCACCTCTGGTTGCTGCCGCCGTTGCAGTCCCAGAGGTCCACCGATGCCTGGTCACCGGGATTGGAACCGTAGATCTCCAGGCACTTGCCGTTCATGCTCGAACGGATCTGCTCGCCGTCCCAGCGCCACTGCTGGTTGGTGTTGCCGGTGCAGTCCCACGTCACGGTGGAGGCGCCGTTCTCATTGTGGAACATGAAGATGTCGGCGCACCGCTCGTCCAGGTGGGACGTGAGCATGGGTGCCGCGGCGTGGGCCGGCGGGGCCGTCAAGGCACCGCCGATCGCGAGCCCGATCGCCGCCAGGAGCGGTACCAGTCGTTTCGTGGCCTTCATGTTGTTCCTCCGCGTGGTCGGTGCGCGGTTGCGCTGACCCATGGCTATCCGCCGCGCGTTGTCCGGCGCCGGGCCGTCGACGCCGGACATCAACGGCCGGACAACCGGGGCCCGTCGGCGCCCCGGAAGGCCTCCGGAAGGGAACGGCATGCCACGCGCCGAACGGCCGCTTGACCTGGACGGCGGTCCGCTGACGTGCTTCGCGGCCGACCTGCGGAGACTGCGCGAGAAGGCGGGCGGACCGCCGTACCGGACGATGGCCAAGCAGGCGCACTATTCGTCCACGACGCTGTCGGACGCGGCCGGCGGACGCACGTTCCCGAGCCTGGGCGTGACGCTCGCCTATGTCGAGGCGTGCCAGGGCGAGCGCCGTGCGTGGGAGTCCCGTTGGCATGCCGTCGCCGCCGAGATCGCCGCGAGCGCGAAGGGCGGCGAGCCCCGTGAGGACTGCGGGCAGGGCACGCCGTACGTCGGGCTGTCCGCGTTCCAACCGGAGGACGCCGACCGGTTCTTCGGACGTGAGCGACTGACCGACGAGGCCCTCGCGCGCCTGCGCGACCGCCGGTTTCTCACGGTCTTCGGGCCGTCCGGGTCGGGGAAGTCCTCGCTGCTGCGGGCGGGGCTCGTCGCTCGTGCCCGGGCGTCGGGTTGGCCGGTGCTGCTCCTCACGCCGGGCCCCCACCCCCTGGAGGAGTGCGCCGTCCGCCTGGCCGCGCTGACGGGAGAGGCACCCGGCGCGCTCATCACCGAACTGCGCCACGACCCCGAGGCGCTGCACCTGCGCATCCGGCAGACCGCGGTCGACCGCGCACCGGACATCGACACCCTCATCGTGGCCGACCAGTTCGAGGAGGTCTTCACCCTCTGCCGGGACCGGGCCGAACGCGACGCGTTCATCGCCCTGTTGACCACCGCCACCACCGCGCCGACCAGCCGGACCCGGGTGGTGCTCGGCGTACGCGCCGACTTCTACGGCCACTGCGTCCAGGACCCCCGGCTGGTCGAGGCGATGCGCGACGCCCAGCTCGCCGTGGGCCCGATGAGCAGCCAGGAGCTGCGCGAGGCCATCACCCGCCCGGCCGGGCTCGCCGGCTGCACGGTGACCGGCCCGCTGCTCGCGGCCGTGGTCGCGGACGCGACCGGCCAGCCGGGCGCGCTGCCCCTCGTCTCGCACGCGATGGTGGAGACCTGGCGCCGCCGCAGCGGCAGCCGCCTCACCCTCGACGGATACCTCGCGGCCGGAGGCATCCAGCACGCGCTCGCGCAGACCGCCGAGACCGCCTACCGGGCGCTGTCGCCGGTCCGGCAGGACCTCGCGCGATCCCTGTTCCTGCGGCTGACCGCGCTGGGCGACGGTACCGAGGACACCAGACGCCGTATCACCCCGGACGAACTGGACCCGGGCCCCGACACCGCGTTCGTGCTCGAATCCCTTGCCAGGCAACGGCTGGTGACCCTCGACGAGCGGTATGTCGAGATCACCCACGAGGCGATCATCCGGTGCTGGCCGAGGTTGCGCGGCTGGCTGACCGAGGACCGGGAGCGGCTGCTCCTGCACCGGCAGCTCACCGACGCGACCGCCGGCTGGGAGGCGCACGGCCGCGACCCGCACGCCGTGTGGCGAGGGGCCCGTCTGTCGGCGGCCCTGGACCTGGTCGTCGCGGACGCCGGCCGACTGACGTGCAGGGAACGGAGTTTCCTCGACGCGAGCAGCGACGCACAGGCCGGCGAGCTGGCGGCGGTCAGACGGCGGACGGTCCGGCTGCGCCAACTGGTCACGCTGCTCACCGTGTTGGTGCTCACCGCGGTCACCACCGGTGTGCTGGCCGTCGGTTCGCGCAACTCGGCCGTACGGCAGCGCAATGTGGCCGTCGCACGCAAGGTCGCCACGGACGCGGCCGAGCTACGGCAGCAGAACCCGGCGCTGGCCGCGCAGTTGAACCTGGCCGCGTACCGGCTGGCCCCCACGGCCGACGTCCGCGATCAGCTCATGAACACCTTCGCGACGCCGTACACGAGCCGCCTCGCCGGCCACACCTCCGACGTGGTCTCGACCGCCTTCGCGCCCCGGAACTCGTTGCTGGCCACCGCGAGTTGGGACCGCACGGTCCGTCTGTGGGACGTGCGCGACGCCCACCGGCCCGTCCAACTGGCGGTTCTGCGCCAGCCCTGGCGGATGGTGTCGGTCGCGTTCGGGCAGGGCGGTCGCGTCCTGGCGACGGCGGGCGACGGTTCGGTGCGGCTGTGGGACGTGACGGACCGGCGGGCCCCCGCCGCGCTGAGCACCCTGCCGGATCAGCCGGCCGCGCCGATGTGGGTGGCGTTCCGGCCCGCCGGCGATGTCGTCGCCACCGGCCACACCGACGGCGCGACCCGGCTCTGGAACGTACGGGATCCCCGGCATCCCCGATGGCTGGCCACCCTCACCGGCCACACCGGCGCGGTCACCTCGGCGGCGTTCAGCCCGGACGGGCACACGCTGCTGACCACCGGCGACACCACCGCCAGGCTGTGGGACGTCACCGATCCCGCCCAGCCGCGCCCACTCGACGTGCTGCGCGGCCACACCGACACCGTGACCTCGGCGGCGTTCAGCCCGGACGGCCGGACCGTGGCGACCGGCAGCTGGGATCACACCGCACGGGTCTGGCCCCTCGGTGACGGCGGTCCCCTGATACGGCGGCCACCGACCGTCCTGCTCGGCCATACCGCGATCGTCTGGTCGGTGGCGTTCGGCCCCGACGGACGCACCCTCGTCTCGGTCGGCGGGTCCACCCTGTTCTGGGACCTCACCGAACCGGCCCGTCCCCAGCGCGTCAGCGCGATCCCCGGAGGGGCTTACCAGGCCGTATTCAGCCCGGACGGCCGCGTGCTCGCCGACGCCGACCGACTACTGGACCTGAGGGACCTGTCGCTCGCGACCCACGACGACGTCGTCACGTCCCTCGCGTTCGCTCCCGGCGGCCATGTGCTCGCCAGCGCGAGCTGGGACGGTACCGCACGGCTCTGGCGGGTCACCGGCGGCCGGGCCCTGTGGCCGCTGGCGGTCCTGCGCGGACACACCAAATTCGTCCGGTCCGTGGCCTTCAGCCCGGACGGGCGCACTCTCGTCACCGCGAGCGAGGACACGACCGTCCGCGTATGGGACGTGACCGACCCGCGCAGACCCCGGCTCAGATCGGTCGTTCCCTGCGGCGCCGGCGAGGTCGCGGGGGCGGGCTTCGGACCAGGCGGCCACCTGCTGGTCGTGTGGGCGCAGCACGGGGCCGGCCTGTGGGACCTGACCGACCCCGACCGTCCCAGGCCGCTGAGCCGCATCGCCGAAGGCGGACCGGATGTCACGATGGCGTCGTTCCGGCCGGACGGCCGCACGCTGGTGACGAGCACGGGCAACGTCGGCTCCCTGCGGTTCTGGGACATCGGCGAGCCGCGCAACCCCCGCGAACTCCCTTCCCCACTGCGGTCCGAGCCGCTCACCGACGGCATGTTCAGCCCCGACAACCGGAGCCTGGCCGCGATCCACTGGCCGGACCGGACGGTCTGGCTGATCGACATCGGCGACCTCGGCCGCCCGCCGAGGGCGAAGCGGCTACGGGCGTACGGCTCCTGGCTCTACGCGCTGGCCTTCTCCGCCGACGGCCGCCGACTGGTCGCCGGCGCCGCCGACGCCAAGGCCCTGCTGTGGGACGTAGGCGGTACGACTGCTCCCGTCGTCCTCGGCGGCCATACGAACCCGGTGCCGGCCGTGGCGTTCGGCCCGCACGGCGACACCCTGGCCACCGGCGGCAACGACTTCACGATCCGGCTGTGGAACACCGACCCGGACAGGGTCGCCGCCCGCGTCTGCGACACCGCGTACCCACGGATCACCAGAGCCGAATGGGCGAGGTACTTCACGGCGACGGACTTCGAACCACCCTGTCCCGCCACATGACTTCACCATCAGGTCCATACCAGACGCGTCAAGTCATGGAAGAGCAAGGCGAGTTGAGGCCCACCTTGCGGTCGGGTTCTGAATGGAACGCCGCGGCAATACGCGGTGTCACCCCGAACTGCCGTGAGTTCGGCTTCAGTTGTTGACGCCGGGCAGTGGCGCGGCTACAACCCGGGGAGAGCGCTCCCAACCTTGAGGAGACCCCCCATGCAGCCTTCCGCCGGCCCATCCGCCAGACCTTCACCCGCCGCCGTACGCTCCCGTACGGCTCTCGGTCTGGTCGTCCTCCTGATCGTCGCCTGCTTCGCCGCCCTGACCCCCTCGCCCGCCCGCGCCGCCGACCAACTCCTGTCCCAGGGGCGGCCCGCCACCGCGTCCTCGACCGAGAGCGCGTCCTTCCCGGCGAGCGCCGCCGTCGACGGGAACACCGGGACCCGCTGGTCCTCCGCCTTCGCCGATCCGCAGTGGATACGGGTGGACCTCGGCTCCGTCCAGCAGCTCACCCGCGTCTCGCTGAACTGGGAGACCGCCTACGCCACCGGCTACCAGATCCAGACCTCGACCGACGCCGACACGTGGACCACCGTCTACTCCACCACCACCTCGACCGGCGGCACCCAGAACATCACCCTCACCGGCAGCGGACGCTACGTCCGCGTGTACGGCACCGCCCGGGCCACCCAATGGGGCTACTCCCTCTGGGAGTTCCAGGTCTACGGCCCCGGAAGCACCACCCCGCCCGACGACTTCTGGGGCAGCACCAGCGACATACCGGCGGCCAACAACGCCGTGGAGGTGAAGATCCTCAACCGCACCAACGGCAAGTACCCCGACAGCCAGGTGTATTGGAGCTTCAACGGGCAGACGCACTCCATCGCCGAGCAGCCCTACCTCGACATGCCCGCCAACTCCGCGGGCCGGATGTACTTCTACCTGGGCTCGCCCACCAGTTCCTACTACGACTTCATCGAGTTCACGGTCGGCAGCAACGTCTTCAACGGCAACACCACCCGCGTCGACGCCTTCGGCCTCAAGCTCGCCATGCGCCTGCACAGCAAGGACGGTTACGACACCGAGGTCGGTGAGAACCGGGCCACGTTCGCCGAGGATCGCGCGACCACCTTCCAGCGCTTCACCGACGCGGTGCCGTCCCAGTTCAAGGTGCTGGCCCAGACGCAGGCGCCGTACCGGATCATCGCTCCCGGCAGCGACCCGAGCTTCCGCGCGGGCGGCGCCAACGCCACCTACTTCACGTCCTACGCCCAGTCGGTGGGCGTGAACGCGGCCACCTCCGACATCTTCGGCTGCGCCGCGTCCCTCGCCGCCAACCCCGACATGTGCGCCGCACTCAACCGCCATGTGGCGACCCTGCCGGCGTCGCAGCAGTCCGACCCGACGCAGTTCTACAAGGCGGCTCCGGCGAACTACTACGCCAAGTTCTGGCACGACAACGCCATCAACCAGCTTGCCTACGGCTTCCCTTACGACGATGTCGCGGGCCAGTCCTCCTTCATCTCGCACGCCGACCCGCAGTGGCTGCTGGTCGCCGTCGGCTGGTAGGCACGGAGGAGACATCGTGAAGCGGGACCGCCCTTGTCAGGAAGGGCGGCCCCGCGTCATGGGGTGATGGCCGGAGCTACTGGACGTTGATCGTGAAGGTGGACGTGGTGTTGCGGATGTCCTGGGCGTTGCCGCTCATCCGCAGGTTGACGAAGGTGGCCGAACCGACGGCCGGTCCCTGACCGGGTTCGGGCAGCTCGTTGGCCCAGATGCCCCACCCGGACTTGGCGTCGAACGCGTCTCCGCTCTTCTTGGAGTTGGTGATGGAGATGTCGGTGAAGATCGTGTCCTTCACCGGGAACTGCGGTTGTCCGCCTACGTAGTTGGTCTGGAACATCACTCCTCCGTAGGTGGAGTTGTCGATGTCGACGTCGTTGACCCGGATGCCCTGGAAGACCTTCGAGGCCGAGAACGCCCAGATGGCGGGGAAGACCTGTGAGCCCCAGAAGTGGCCTCCCGTTCTGTCCAGGGAGACGTTCTCGATCGTCGTCGGATCGGTCCCGAAGCCGTTCATCGGGTAGCCGAAGTCCAGCGAGGAGATCGTGATGCCGGAGTAGACCAGGGTGTCGGCGACCCGGATGTTGCGGAAGGTGTTGTTGTAGCCGCCGTAGACGGCGATACCGGCCGCACGCCAGGTGAGGGTCGACGTCAGGTTCTCGTAGAGGTTGTTCTTCTCGTCGGCGCCACCCGCGTCGATCGCCGAGAAGAGGGCGAAGCTGTCGTCGCCCGTGGCGCGGGCGTCGTTGTTGACGACGTGGTTGTCCGTGGAGCCGTTCGTCATGTTGATGCCGTCGGCGAACGTGTCACGGATGCGGGAGTTCGAGATGGTCATGTTGTCGGTGTTGGCGCCCCAGTAGAGGCACACCATGTGCTCGGCCCAGATGTTGTCGATGGTGATGTTGGAGACGTTGGAGAAGTCGAACACCTTGCCCGGCCCGTCTATTCGGGAGGTGTAGTTGCCGAAGTAGGCGAAGCCGGAGAACGTCGAGCCGTTGGCCGTGGCCTCGGCGCGGAAGCCGATGTCGGTGTTCTCCTGCGAGGAGGGGGCGCGGAAGCGGGTGAACCACGGGCCCGCTCCGACGACCTTGACCGCCTTGCCGTAGACCTGGAACTTGCTGGAGGTCTCGTAGTCACCGGCCGGCAGATAGACGCCGACGAGCTTGCCCGTGGTGTCCATACGGACCTTGTCGAGCGCGTTCTGCACGTCCTGCTGCGCGAAGCCGGCCGGGACCGTGTAGGCGGCCGGGTCGGGGTTCGGGATCGCCGTCGCCTGTTCGAGGTTGATGAAGTCGACGGCGTAGGTGGAGGTGTTGGCCGCGTCCTTCTGGAGACGGATCTTGGAACCGGCCGGGACGGTTCTGCCGAGCAGCAGGTTCGCCTCGTCGTAGATGTGGCGCTGGGTTCCGGCGCTCGGCGAGTTGCCGGGCGCGGTCTCGTTGCCGTACAGCCAGGCGTACTTGGAGGTCAGGTCGATCGCCTTGAGGAACTGGCCGTCCACATAGACGTCGAGGTTGGAGTCGGTGCCGTCCGGGATCGAGAAGCGGGTGACCAGGGTGTTGGTCGCCGCGCGGGTGGTCCACTCGACGTACTGGCCGGTCGAGTTGAGGGTCACCGCCTTGCGGCCGCTCGCCTCGCCCGCGATGTCGCCGATGGTCCGGTTCGGGCCGACGACCGTCGCGCCGCCGCCGACCGTGCCGTCCTCGGCCTCGTACATGTCGTACGGCATGTCGGCGCCGCGGCCGACGAACAGGGGTTGTGTGGTGGTGTTGTTGGTCCGTTTGACCGGGAGTTCGTTGGCGTCGTCTGCGATGACCGTCTTGACGGTGTACTTGCCGTTGGCCGCCGTCCACGAGCCGAGGCTCACGGGTGCAGTCGTCTGGCCGGAGGCGATCGTGCCGCTGTAGGAGCCGGTGAGTGTCTTGACGTTGGCGCCGTTCGCGTCCTGGACCGTCAGCGTGACGCCGTGCGTGCCGGAGGCCGAGTCCGTCGTCCCCTGGTTCTTGATCGCCACGCTGAACGCGACGTTGTCGCCCGCGGAGGGGCTGGACGGGGTCCAGGCCACCGGTGCGGCGACCAGGTCGGAGCTGGAGACCGGCTTGACGACGAGGGCGTCGGAGCGCGTGAAGGTGTTGTTCCCTTCGTTCTGCTCGATGACCTTGTTCGACGGGTCCACCTGGGCGCCGAGCGGGTAACTCCCCGCGTCCTGGGCTCCGATGCTCGCGGTGACCGTCGTCGACGCGCCGGCCGCGAGGACCGGGACGTCGGCCGTCGCGGCCTTCGTGCCGCCGAGCGTGAAGTTCAGGTCGGTGACCTTGGACGCCTTGCTGCCGCTGTTGGTGACGGTCGCGGCGAGGCTGATGGCGTCCGACTCGACAGGCGCGGCGGGCGAGTTGGCGATGCCGGTGACCTTCAGGTCAGGGTTGGCTGCCGGGGTGCCGATCACCTGGAACTCGGCGACCTGCCCGCCAGGGGCGCCCGTGTTGGAGACGAACTTCAACTGGATGTCGGCCGCCGCGCCGGAGACCGGGATGGTCACCGTGTTGCCGGTGGCCGGGTTGAACGTGTAGTCCTTCGCCGCGACGAGACTCGTGAACGCGGTCGCGTCCTGGTCACGGCCGAGCACCTGGATGTTCTGCGTGCGCGTGGACCAGGCGGCGTCCGGGTTGAGCTTGACGACGACCTGACTCAGGTCGGCGTTGGCACCCAGCTTGGTGGTGAGCGTGGCTGGGTATGCGCCGCCTCCGCTCTCCCAATAGGTCGCGATCTGGCCGTCGTTGGCGTTCGCGGCGACATAGGTGAACGTGTACGAGGAGGCCTCGATGGGCTTGCCCTGCGCGAGGTCGGAACCGGCGCCGTTGCCTGCCCGGGTGACGCTGTTGCTCGCCACCGACACGTTCCCGGCGGCGTCCTTGGCCTTCACGTAGTAGGTGACCGTGGCCGTCGCCGACGGGGTGTCGGTGTACGAAGTCACGTCACCCGCAACGGACTTGAGCAACTGGTCGTTGGCGTACACGTCGTAGCCGGTCACCTGCACGTTGTCGCTCGACGCCTGCCAGGTCAGCTTCACGTCGCTGCCCGACTGCGTGTAGGCGAGGTTGCCCGGCGCGGTGGGCGCCTGGGTGTCACCGCCCGACCCCTTGCGGGTCACGCTGTTGCTGTTCGCGGAGACATTGCCCGCCGCGTCCTTGGCCCGCACGAAGTACGTGACGTCGGTGGCGGCGGACTGCGTGTCGGTGTAGGTCAGCACGTTCCCGGCGACGCTCGCCCTCAACTGCCCGTTGGCGTAGACGTCGTAGCCCGTCACGGCGGTGTCGTCGGTGGCCGCGCTCCACGTCAGCTTGATCTGCCCGGTGGCCGGCTCGGTGTAGGCCAGGTTCGTCGGGGCGGTGGGCGCCTGGGTGTCGCCGGTGACCGGCCCGTAGACCTCCAGCTCGGACGCCTGCCCTGCGGGCCAGCCCGTGTTGGCGGTGAACAGCGCACGCACGTACCGGGTGGTCGTCGTGTCGAAACTGATCGTCGTCGACTGGTCGTCGGAACTGTCGAAGGTGTACGCCTTCGAGGCCGTCAGGTCGGTGAAGTTCGAGTTGTCGGTCGAGCCCTGGATCTTGAAGGTCTGGCTCCGGCTCGGCCAGCCACTGGGCAGCCGCAGCGTCACCTGGTTGATCTTCACCGATGAGCCCAGGTCGACCTGGAGCCACTGCGGGAAGGCGTTGTTGGTGCTCTCCCAGTAGGTGTCGCGATTGCCGTCCCCGGCGTTGGCCGCGCCGTAGACATCGGCGTGCCCGCTCTCGCTGAAGGGCTTGCCCTGCGCGAGGTTGGGGGTCGAGGCGGCGGTCGTGAGGACCTGGAGCTCGGCCAACTGGGCGGTTCCGGCGACCGAGTTGGCGCTGAAGTCGGCGCGTACGTACCGGGCGAGGGTCGCGGGGATGGAGACCTTCACCGTGTTGTCGTTGGCCGGGCCGAAGACGTACTGCGCCGACGACTTGAGGGTGGCGAAGCTCTTGCCGTCGTCGCTGCCCTGGAGCGCGAACGTCTGCTTGCGGGTCTGCCAGCCCTCGGGCAGTCGCAGCACGACCTGGCGGACGCGCTTGCTCTTTCCGAGGTCGGTCTGCACCCACTGGGCCGACTTCTTTCCGGCCTGCCAGTAGGTGTCGAGGTCGCCGTCGGTGATGTTCGCGGCGGTGTGCTTTCCATGAGTGCTGCCCGCCGAAGTCCTGGCGTCCGCGGCGGCGTTGGGGCCACCGGCCGCGTGCGCGCCGACGGCGGGCAGGCCCAGAACCATGACGGTGGCGGCGAGCGCGGCGGTCGCTGCGCGCCGCCTGGGAGATCTCTGCTTGTGTCGAGTCATGCGGGGGGTCGCTTCCTGCGGAGGCTCGCGCGCCGGTGGGGGCGGCGAGGGCGGCTCATTCCTGACGGAGTGGTGCAGGGGTGGCATGTTCGGGAGGCAGGATTTTGCGTTGTTTCATCGAAATATTGCAGAGTGACATGGGCAGGTCTACAGACTGGGCGGCACAATTTTCACCAGAAGCACCCATGACTTGAGAGTGGCGGTGACGCGTGCGTCACTTCCGAGACTGCAAGTGAACGCAAGAAGCGCAAATTCTTGCGCGATTCTGCGCTGTGGGTGACGAGCGTGGGGGGCACATGGGTTCCAGTGGGTTTCTGGTCCTGTGCTGCTCCTGCTTTCCGGTCAACTACGCTCCATCACTGACCAGTTGTGGGAGCCGATGAAGGCAGGCGTCGCCCCGTACGTCTGCATCCGGGCACTACGTGCAAGGGAAGTTCGTTGCAGGAATCCTCGCGTTCAAGATCCCCTCGGAAGTCGCTGGCCGGGATTCTGGCCGGCGGCATCGTGGCCGCGGGCTGTTTCGCCGCTCTGCCGTCGATGGCGCAGGCCGCCCAGCCCTCCTCCACCGCCGACCGGCAGTCCTCCTTCGCCGACGCCGCGAAGGAGTTCGGCGTACCGCTGCCGGTGCTCCTGGCCGTGTCGTACCAGGAGTCCCAGTGGGACGACCACGACGGGCAGTACAACACCTCGGGCGGATTCGGCCCGATGAACCTGACGGACGTCACCGCCAAGATGGTGTCCGGGGGCGCGGCGGGCGCGGCCGGCCGCGGTGACCTCGCCGAGCTGACGGCGGACCCGGCCCTGCACACACTCGACGCGGCGGCCGAGCTCACCGGCATCCCGGCGGCGAAGCTGCGCACCGACGACGGCGAGAACATCCGAGCCGGCGCCGCGCTACTGGCCTCGTACCAGAAGCAGTTGGCGGGGAAGGGATCCGCCGACCCGGCCGACTGGTACGGGGCGGTGGCCAAGTACAGCCAGTCGTCGGACAAGAAGGCCGCGCAGCTCTTCGCCGACCGCGTCTTCAAGACCGTGACGACGGGCGCCTCGCGCACCACCGTCGACGGACAGCACGTCCGACTCCCGGCCCAGCGCGCGGTCCGCCCCGAGACACAGCAGCTGTCCGAGCTGAAGCTGAAAGCCGCCGTGACGGACACCGACACCGAGTGCCCGCCCACGGTGGACTGCACGTTCCTCGCCGCGGCCGCCTCCAACGGGCAGGTGGCGGGCCGTCCCGGCGACGGAGTGCAGATCAAGTACATCGTCCTGCACGACACCGAGTCGTCCTACGACGCCGCGATAAAGACCTTCCAGACAGCCGGTTCCGGCGACTCGGCGCACTACGTCATGCGGGCCTCGGACGGGGCCGTGACGCAGATGACGCCCACCAAGAACATCGCGTTCCACGCCGGCAACTACTGGTTCAACATGCACTCGATCGGCATCGAGCACGAGGGCTACGCCGCGCACGGTGCCACCTGGTACACGCAGACGCAGTATCAGGCGACGGCCGATCTGGTGAAGTACCTCGCCGCGAGATTCGACATCCCGCTCGACCGCGAGCACATCATCGGTCACGACAACGTGCCCGGCCCGCAGGACAGTTACATCAGGGGCATGCACTGGGACCCCGGCCCGTACTGGGACTGGACGGCCTTCATGGACATGGTCGCCCCGGCGGGCTCGGCCCGCGCACACAGCGCCGCCCGGCACGCCCCGACGGTCGGCTCGGCGGTCACCATCAGCCCGGAGTTCGCGAGCAACGAGCAGACCGTCCAGGTCTGCCCGGCCGACGACCCCACGGGCGCCACCACCGAGTGCACCGAGAGCACCGCGCCCTCCAACTTCCTTCCCGTGCGCACCGCCGCCGGCGCGGACGCGCCCCTGTTCGCCGACCCGGCCATCCACCCCGGTGCGACCGCGGGCACCGACTCGATCCACGACTGGGGCAGCACCGTCTCGGCCGGCCAGCAGTTCGTGGTCGCCGACGTCGACGGGGACTGGACCGCCATCTGGTTCAGCGGTGCGAAGGTGTGGTTCTACAACCCCGGCGGCATCAACACCTGCGCCGCGCCGCACGCCACGATCCTCCACTCCGGCGATCAGCCCGCGACCCTCTACGGCTCCGGCTACCCGCAGGCGTCCGAGTACCCGTCCGGCCTGTCCCCGTCCACGCAGAAGCCCCTGACCCTCTACACCTTCCCGGCGGGCCAGGCCTACGTGGCCACCCAACCCCCGGTCAGCGCCGACGACTTCTTCGTCTCGGGCGACACCTACGTCACCGGCGCGGCCCAGTACTACACCATCCAGTACAACCACCGCGTCGTCCTGGTCGACGCCTCGCAGGTCTCCTGAACCGGCCGGTGCGGGCAGCACGCACGTCCTGCCCGCACCGGACTCCGCCGCACCCCGAACGCCCGCGGCCCGCTACCCGGTGACCCCGGCACGGGCCAGGCAACGCGCCAGGTCCGAGCGGGAACGCACGCCCAACTTGCGGTAGACGCGGGTGAGATGGGCCTCGATCGTCTTGCGGGAGAGGAAGAGCGACGCGGCGGCCTCCACGTTGCTGAGGCCCTCGCCGATGGCACGCGCCACCTGGAGCTCCTGCGGCGTGAGCAGGGCGACCGGAGGCGGTTCGTCCCCGTGGACGGCGGAGCGGTGTCCGGTCGCCGCGACCTCCGCCTCGGCCCGGACCGCCCACGGAACAGCGTCCAGCGCGGTGAACGTCCGCTGCGCGAGGAGCAGCGGCTCCCGTGCCGCGGACGGCCGCCGGAACCGGCGCAGCACCTCTCCCGCGACGAGCCGTGTCCGCGCCGCCTCGAAGGCCATCTCCTTGTCGGCATGGACGCGTTCAGCGACGGCCAGCCAGTCCGCGGCCTCCTCGGCGGACCGCGCGAGCATCACCCGGCAGCGGGCGTGAGCGACCGCCGGCCACGCCAGCCCGGTCGCCGTGTCCCGCTCCCGCAGCCAGTCCGCGACGGCCACGGTCTCTTCCCTCGCCCCCGTGCGCAGCCGGGCCTCGGCGAGGTCGGCCACCCACGGCATGAGGGTCGGATTGACCAGTCCCGTCTCGTCGGCCAGCGCGAACGCGGCCTCCAGATGCGTACGCGCCGCCTCGGCGTCACCGGCGGCGAAAGCGCACGTACCGAGCGCACCGCGAGCGAACAGGGCCAGGCCGCGCAGCCGACTTCCGCACCAGCGCTCGTACTGCGCCACCCGCTTCCGGCAGTCCGCGAAGTCGCCGTGCAGGGCGTCCAGCCGGGCGAGCTGGATCAGCGCGTACCCCGTCATCGCCAGATGGCCGAACTCCTCCGCCCAGCGCAGCGCCTCGGTGGCGTCCGTGCGAGCCATCGGCCAGCGGGACCACATCTCCACCCGGCACCGCGCCAGCAGCGCGTACGGCAGGAGGGCCGGGGCGTTGTCGCGTCGCACCCCCTCGATACCCCTGTTGGTGACAGCCGGTAGTCCGCTAGGACTGGACGCCGTGTACAAGCGACTGCTCGCCCGCGGCGCGGTCCGGCCCGGTCAGGTGGACGTGTGGCTCAACGCGTGGGCGGCGGCAGACGCCGTCGCCATCGGCTGTCCGCTCGGCGACACCTGGGACCGGGTTCGCGACGTGCTCTGCGCCAACCCCAAGGACCGGGCGCACGACATCGCGCAATACCTGTCCCACGCCACCGTCGCGGCCGAGATCGGCCGCGCCCGGTCGGCCGGCGGCTGAGGGGGGCTGCGAGGGACGATCTCCGTGGCCTCGGACGATCCGGTCGAGGTCTCTGGAAGGATCTCCGGCATGAGCGAAAACTCCCTGCGCCTCGTCACCGTCGACCGCACCGCCCCCGGTCGCTTCACCGCGACCAACACCCGCGGCGGCACGATCGACTTCGATACCGCCGTCGGCGGCGGTACCGAGTTCACCCCCGTCGAGCTGCTGCTCGCCGCGATCGGGGGCTGCACCGCGGCCGACGTCGACGTGGCCACCACCCGGCACGCGGAGCCGGACGGGTTCACCGTCACTGTGACCGGCAACAAGGTCAGCGACGACCTCGGCAACCGGATGACCGACCTCGCGGTCACCTTCGCCGTAACCTTCCCGGAGGGCGAGGCCGGGGACCGGGCCCGCGCCATCCTGCCCCGGGCGGTCACCGTCTCCCACGACCGGCTGTGCACGGTCAGCCGCACGGTGGAGACCGGCACGCCCGTCACCGCGACGATCAAGGACGCCTGACCGCCGAGGAACGCCCGACCTGACCGGTACCGGCTCGTTCTCTGCGGGCCGGTGACAAGGGGTTCGCCGGGCGCTGCGTTCTTGTGAGCACTGGCTGATCCCGGGGGCGGGTGCGCCCTACGGTCCGGCCATGAAGACGAGTCGCAGCACAGGACGGACAAGGGCAAGGACATGGCGCGGTGCCGCGCTCGCGGCGCTGTTGACCGCCGGCGCGCTCACCGTGGCCGCCCCACAGGCCCAGGGCGAGAGCGCGCGCACCGAGACCCCGGTCGCCTCGACGCACCCCGCCGACGGTGTGGTCGAGTCGGTGGTGCGGGTGAAAGTGCCGTTGCCGCAGTCGTTCGGCGCCCGGCCGGCGGCGTGCGACTGGCTGTCGTATCTGCGCTACCGCTCCGCCGACGGGCCGCGCGCCTCGGCCGACGCCGACCGGATCCTCGTGGCCCAGCCCGGCATCCTGGAAGGGGCCGGAGCCTTCGACAGCGTCGCCCGCGACACGGTCGCCCAAGCCGCCGCCCAGGGACGGCACTTCGAGTTCTGGGCCCTGGACCGGCGCTCCAACTGCCTTGAGGATCCCACCGGTATCGCCTCCGGCGACCAGCACACAGCCGTCGACTACTACTACCGAGGCAAGGCCGTCGACGGCCGGACCTTCGCCGGGTTCGTCGGCAACGACCAGCTCGGCTGGATGGCGAAGCTCGGCATCGAACAGACCGTGCGGGACGAATACGATCTGCTCGTCGCCGAGTTGCCCGATCAGGGAGTGCGTGCGAGCAAGGTGCTGTGCGGCGGGCACTCGCTGGGCGGGGTGATCACCGGGTACTTCGCGGCGGCCGACTTCGACGGGAACCCCGCCACCATGGCCGACGCCGGACAGAACCAGTGCGCCGGGTACTTCGCCCTCGACACCACGATCTCCACCTCCCTCGCGGACCTGAGCGGCAGCATCCCGGACGACACCAACCTGCCCGACATCGGGCTCGGTTACGCCGTCGTACAGGCGGGGCTCGACAGCGGGGTGCTGTCGCGTTTCCTGTCCGCGCCGGTGCTGCTCAACCCCGAGACCATGACCCTGCTCGCCATCGCCGGCCTGGGCGCCGCACGCGACCCGGACGGCGAGTCGGACCTGCCCGCCAACCTCCCCTCCAACGTCAACATCGAGGCCACGAACCGGTTCCTGTTCTCCAAGGACACCGCGACCTTCCTCACCGGCTCACCCGCCGTGAAGGACTTCCGGCTCACCAACGACGCCGTGCTCGGGGCGCTCATGGACGACAACTCCGAACCGCTGGCGTTCCTGCAGAGCAGCGTGGGCCTCTTCGACGGCGGACCGCTCACCGACAAGAACTTCCCGGCCGCCAACGGCAGTTCGGGGCAGTCGCAGCTGTTCGGCGTCGAGTACAAGGCGATTCCGGCACAGCCGCACGGCCCGCTCTACACCTGGCGGAACTACGACCGGGTCGGCGCCGCGGACGACCCCGGGTACCGGTCGGCCGACGGCACCCCGTTCACCAACGCCTCCAAGGAGGTCACCGACATCCACGAGCTGGCCCGCAGCATGGGGCAGCAGCCGTTGGACTTCACCGAGCAGTACTTCCCGACCAAGCTGGTCACCGACATCGAGCTGGCCACCTCTCCGCAGGTCAAGCAACTCGTCGTCCACCCGGGCGGGTTGACGGCCCGCCCGACGCTCACCGTGCTCGCGGGCGACGGGCTCCTCGCGGGCCGCGTCCCGGCCGGCCTGCACCCGGTGATCGCCCCCGGATACCAGCACTTGGACGTCCTGACGGCGGCGCCCGTGCAGAACAGTGGCCGGCCCGAGGTCGTTTCCAGCAGCCTCGCCGGATTCGCCGCGTCACCCAAGTAGACCGACAGGGGCCCGGGAGGATCAACTCCCGGGCCCCGCAGTGCTGTTACGGCTCAGACCTTGCCCGCCGCGAACGTCGCCGCCGCACCGGCGTCGGAGGTGTAACCGAGGTGGGCCAGTACGTCCGTCCCGCCGTTCTGGCAGATGGGGTCACCGGTGGCGCAGAAGTCGATGGTGCGGCTCTGGTAGGTGCCGGTGACGCTCTTGCCGAGGGCGCGGATGGGGTTGCCGAACAGCAGCACCGCGGCGATTCTCGGCTCGACGGCGGCGGGGATGGTCGCCACGATCGGGCCGCCGACCACCGCGCCGTCGCTGCTGATTCCCATGGAGTTGTCGACGACATTCGCGCCCTGCGAATAGCCGACGAGAATGAAACGCTGATTCGGGCAGGCCGCGGCCTGCGCATTGACGTGGTTCACCGTATCGAGATTTCCCGTGGCGGCGGAGGTCAGGGAAAGGTCGGCGGGATAGTTCACCGCGTAGCTGGAGAGGGTCTTTCCGGTGATTTTCTGCTGGAGCGCGGAGAACACCGGATCGCCGACGATCAGACCGAGAGTCCCCGGCTCGAAGGTGCCGCGAGCCGCCACGACGTCGAGGTCCGCACAGGTGGCGGCGGACGCCGTGGGCGCGGTGAGGGTGGCGAGCCCGGCTCCGCCGACCAGTGAGAGCGCGGCCAGGCACAAGCGAATACGCATGAGAATCCTTTGAGGGTGGGGCGCGTGCGACGCGCCTGTGGAAAGGACACCTCGAAGGTATTCGCGTTGTTTCACCGGGTGTTATGGACGGGAATTCAGAAACCGTCCCTGTTTTTGTCGGGCCGTGAGTCGCGCTCGCTCTCCCGCGACGCCGCCGAACGCAGCGCCAGAATCAGATCCAGGCGGGTGCCCGGGTCGTGCAGGGACTCGCCGAAGAGCTTCTCCAGCTGGCGCAGGCGGTAGCGGACCGTCTGCGGGTGGATGTGGAGCCGCGCGGCGACATCGGGGACGTTGCTGCCGCTGAGCAGCCAGGCGAACAACGTCTCGGCCAGCCGGGCGCGTTGGCCCTCGGACGCCGCGTCGAGCGGTGCCAGGACCCGGGCCTCCAACTGCGCGAGCAGCGGCTCGTCGCTGTGCAGCAGCAGGGTCGACAGATGGTCGGCGCACAGCACCACGCCCTGCCGGGGCAGCACCCCGCGCCCCATCAGCCCCAGCGCCCGCGTGGCCCAGCGCAACGACCGCGCGGCCTCCGGCACCGGGACCGTGGGCCCGATCGCTGCCGGACGGCCGCCCAGGCCGAGGACGAACGACCGCCCGCCGAACCGGCCGTAGCCCTCCGGGTCCGGTACCAGCACACGCGGCGGCCGTGACTCCATGTCGGCCAGCGCACCGGGCATCGCCGGCGGACGGTCCTCCGCACGCGGGTCCGCGGGCCCCGCCAGCGCGATGACGGCGACCCGCGAAGGCACCCGCCACCGCGCCCCGTGCGCCAGGTCCTGCACCTCCTCCGGGGACACCGGCCCGTCGCCCAGCAGCACATCGAGCAGCCGTCCGCGCCGCCGCTCCAGCTCGTCCGCGCTGCGTGACCGCGCGTCCGCGTAACCGGCGGCTGCCGCCTCGGCGACCTCGTGCACGGTCCGGAACGCCAACTCGCCCAGCGCGGACACGACTTGGGAGTCCAGGCCGAGTTCCTCCGCCGTCCGCCCCATCAGCCGCCAGGCGTGCAGCCCGCCCACCCGTAACGCGGACTGCACCGCGTCCAGGCTGCGGCCGTCCAGGGCCACACCGCGGCCGATCTCGTAGTACGTCGTGGTCATCGTGGTCATCGTGGACCGCTGGTCGCGCGGGTCCGCGATGTGGTCGATGAACAGGCTGAGCGCCTGCACCACACCGGCCCGCAGGTTCTCGCGGTAGACGGCACCGGACGGCAGCCCGTACTCGGGCACCTGTCTGCGGACCTCCTCCTCCACCTCGTCGGCCACACGCGGCAGTTGGGCGCGCAGCAGTTCGGCCAGCTCGGGCGGGACCGGGGCGGTGGTGGGATCGACGGGTACTCCGCGCGGGGTGGGGACGGCCACGACGGACACTCCTTTCCCCCGGAGGCGGCTCGCCCACGGACCGTTTCCCGTGGGACGAGGGGGACGTCCTGTGTTGGACGGCCGTCCCCTGCGCTCCGTTCCGTGCCCCGGCTGCACCGACATCACTCCGGCAGCCCCAGAGCGGCGGCGAGCATCGGCCACGAGGCGGTGAACTCCCCTTTCCAGTAGGCCCAGCTGTGCCCTCCGCCCGGATAGAAGTGCGTGGTGACCGGAATGCCGAGCAGCGCGAGGACACCGGTGAAACTGTGCGCGGACGGCCACAGGAGACTCTCCAACGCCTCGGGCAGCCAGTCGCCCGAACCCCCGGCCAAACCACTGCCGTTGGACACGTACAGCGGCGTGCCGCGCAGCCCGCCGGCCTGGGCGCGCGGATTGAAGGTCCGCCAAGTCGGCCCGTTCAACAGGGGGTTGCCCCAGAGCGTGAGGGGCGCCAGGTTCTCGCGGGCCACAATGGCGTCCACCAGGGAGGGCACTCCGGGGGCCGTGGTGTCGAGGATGCCGCTGTAGGACGCGGCGGCGGCGAACGCGCCCGGGTGACGGGCCGCGTGCGCCATCGCGCCGTAGCCGCCGGTGGACACCCCGGCGACCGCCCGCACGCCGGACGCCCGGTAGTCCCGGGCCAACAGCGCCGGAACCTCCAGGAGTTGGAAGGTCTCGTAGTCGGGCCCTTCGCGCCAGACGCTGGGGATTCCGGTGGGCCCCGCGTCCGGCATCGCGACAATCAGCTCGCGGCCCTCGGTGAAGGCCTCGATGTCCGTCTCCCGGGTCCAGGACGTGTAGTCGTCGTGCGCCCCGTGCAGCAGATACAGCACGGGATACGTCCGAGCAGGCTGCGCGGCGAAGTCCGACGGCAGGATCAGCCGCACCGGCGCACTGCGGCCCAGCGCGGGCGAGGACACGGACACGTCGAAGGTCCGCGCCGAGACCTGCGTCGCGGCCCGGGCACGGCTCACACCGGCCGTGGCACCGAACAGCACGGCGAGCCCGGTGGCCGCGGCGACCCGGGCAGCGGCACGCCGGGACATCGAGCCGGGAGGGCGCTGCGACAGGGCGGCGCGCGGGGAGATTCCGGAGGGGTGGTGTGGTGCGGCGGGGCGGTGGTGCGGCATGGCGGCTCC
>NZ_JALJRY010000030.1:29490-131766 GCF_024519455.1 Streptomyces sp. STR69
GGCCGGTGCGGCGGTTCCGCCCGGCGAGGCCAGCACCCGCCGCAGATGGGCGGCGATCTCATCGACGTGCGGCGGGTCGAGCAGCGACAGGTGATGCCCCGACACCGGTACGACCGTCAGGCGCGGGCAGACCTCGTCCCAGCCGAGTGCGTCGTCGTCCCGCTCGTACGCCGGGTCGCGCACGGTGTGCGGCGCCGGTTCCGTGGCCCGGTACAGCACCACCGGGCCCTCGTACCGGCCAGGGCGGTGTGCCTCGCCGATCCTCAGATCCAGGTAGGAGGCACGCTGGTGCTCCAGGGCGGCGGGCGGCACCCGTACGGCGCCGCGCAGGGTGCGCAGCACGGCGTCGATGCGTGCGCGGTCGTCGTCCATCGCCACGAGTTCGTCGTACGGCAGCGGCAGTTGGACGCCATACGTGTCGGCGATGTGCCGTGCGAAGCCCGTGAGATGGGCGCGGACGCGGTCGGCGGGGGAGCGGCCGGGTTGGGGGAGGGCGCGTACGGAATCGATGAGCGCGACGAGTCCGACGTCCCGCCCGGCGGCGACCAGCAGGCGTGCCGTCTCCTGGGCGACGAACCCGCCGAAGGACCAACCACCCAGCACGCACGGCCCGTTGGGGTGGACGGCGGTGATCTCGTCGACATAGCGCCGCGCCTTCTCCGACACCGTACGGGCGTCCTCGATCCGGTCGAGACCGTGCACCGGCCGTTCGTCGCCCAGGTGTCGGGCGAGTGCGCGATAGACGTCGGCGGTGCCGCCGGCGGCGTGGAAGAGGAAGAGCGGGGCGTGCGTGCCGCCTCCGTGCAGCGTGCGGAGAGGGCCTGATGTGTCGGTCAACTGTCTTATCCGGTCCGCCACTTCGTCGATGGTCGTTGCGTCGAACAGGTCACGCAGATGCAGCTCGATCCCGAACTCGCGGTCCAGAGCGGTGCGGATCCGGACGGCCATCAGGGAATCCAGACCGAGGTCGGCCAACGCGGTGGTGGGGGTGATGCGGGCCGGGGAATGCCCGGTGACGGCGGCGATGTGGTGGCTCAGCCGGGCGACCACCGAATCGGGCGCGGGCTCCACGACAGCGGCGGGTTCCGGGACAGCGGCGGGCCGTGCCGGCCGGTCCCCTGTCACACGCCCCCGCCCGTCCGTCCACCAATACCGCACGTGCCGCCAGCGCGGCAGCGGAAGGTCGACAACTTGGCCGGTCGGCACGGGCAGGGACAGCCCCGCCGCGTACAGGGCGCCCAACTCCCCGAGAAACGCCGCGGATCCGGCCGCGTCGCGGCGCAGCGTGCCCACGGTGAGCGCGTCGGGCACGGTGTCGGTGATGGACCGGGCCAGGACCGGATGCGGCGAGATCTCGACGAAGGCGGTACGACCGTCCGCCGCAGCCGCCGCGAGGGCCCGGTCCAGCCGTACCGGCCGGCGCAGGTTGGCGGCCCAGTGGTCGGCGCCGAACTCGCAGGCGCCGCGCGGGTCGTCCAGGACGGTGGAGTAGACGGGGATACGCGGCGACCGGCCTCGGAGGTCCGCGAGGGCCTCGACCAGCTCCGGCAACAGCGGGTCCACGTGCGGCGAGTGTCCGGCGCCGACGACCCGCATGGCCCGGGCGGCCCGCCCCCGCTCCTCCATCCGGCGCACCAACCGGGCCACCGCGACCTCGTCACCGGTGACGACCTTCTGCCGGGGCGAGGAGTGCACGGCGACCTGGACACCCGGGAACTCCCCCTCCAGGTCGGCCAGTTCACCGTCCTCCAGTTCCACGACGGCCATCGCGCCCCCGCGCAGCCCACCGAGCAACCGGGCCCGTACGGCGACGACCCGCGCCGCGTCCACCACGTCCAGCGCGTCCGCGCAGACAGCGGCGGCCACCTCGCCCAGGGAGTGGCCGATCACGGCGGCGGGTTCGACGCCGTAGGACCGCCACAGCTGGGCGAGTGCCAACTGGGTGCCGAAGAGGACTGGTTGGGAGACATCGAGCCGGTCGAGCGGTCCGGCGGAGGTCAGGTGTGCGCGGAGCGAGAAGCCGAAGACGTCGGCGAGCCGGGCGTCGAGTTTCTCCACTGCGGCGGCGAAGGCCGGTTCCTCTGCGAGGAGTTGACGTCCCATGCCGGTCCACTGGGTGCCGTATCCGGAGAACACCCACACCGGACCGCGCCCCACCCGGTCGCGGTCGCCCGTGAGCACCCGCGGGTCCCGGTCGCCCTGGCCCAACGCGCCCAGTGCATCGGCCAGTTCACGTCCGTCGCGGGCGACGACGGCGGCGCGCACCGGCCCGCGCCCGGTGCGTCCCGCGAGTGTGCGCGCCACATCGGCGGGCCGGGCCGCGCTTCCGACCGGTGTGCGCAGCCACGCGGCGAGCCGGGCGGCGGTGTCGCGGACCCGCTCGTTGTCGATGTCGGAGAGGAGATGCAGACGGGCGGTCGGCTCCTCGACCGACGTCCCCCCGACCCCCTGAGTCGCAGGCACGGTCGGCCGCCGTTCCTCCACCACCGCATGGGCGTTGGTGCCGCCGAAGCCGAAGCCCGAGACACCGGCGGTGGCCGTGCCGCTGTAGCGGGGCCAGGGTTCGGGCTCGGTGACCAGGCGCAGCCGTGGGTCGGGGTGCGAGGTGCCGTGCAGCGACGGCGGGACGAGGTCGTGATGGAGGGCGAGGACCGTCTTGACCAGGCCGGCGAGACCGGCCGCGGATTCCAGATGACCGAGGTTGCCCTTCACCGAGCCGAGCAGCAGGGGCTGTTCACGGTCACGGCCCGCGCCCAGCACCGCGCCGAGCGCGCCCGCCTCGATCGGGTCGCCCAGCGGGGTACCGGTGCCGTGCGCCTCCACGTAGTCCACGTGGGCCGGGACGAGTCCGGCCCGCCCGTACGCCGTGGCCAACAGGGCTTGCTGCGCGGCCGGGTTGGGGGCGAGCAGGCCACCCGAGCGGCCGTCGGAGTTGACCGCCGTGGCGCGGATCACCGCGAGGACACGGTCACCGTCGCGCTCCGCGTCGGACAGCCGTTTCAGCAGCACCGCCACGCAGCCCTCACCGCGCCCGATGCCGTCGGCCGTCGTGGCGAACGGCTTGCAGCGGCCGTCCGGCGCGAGCGCCCCCGCCCGGGCGAAGGCGACGCCGACGGTGGGCGAGAGCAGGACGTTGACCCCGGCGGCGATCGCCGCGTCGGTCTCGCCGTCGCGCAGGCTCACGCAGGCCTGGTGAAGGGCGACCAGGGAGGACGAACAGGCCGTGTCCACCGCCATGTTGGGACCGCGGGTGTCCAGGACGTACGCCAGTCGGCCGGCCGTCACACTGAGGGCCGCGCCCGCCGGGGCCCAGGGGTCGACGGCGTGCGCGTCGGCGCCGGTGAGGCGGCCGTACTCCGGCGCCGAGACTCCGACGTAGATGCCGGTGGCCGTGCCCGCGAGGGCCGTGGCCGGGACGGCGGCGTGGTCGAGCGTCTCGCGGACGACTTCCAGGAGGATCCGCTGCTGAGGGTCCATCACCGCGGCCTCGCGCGGGGTGATCCGGAAGAAGTCGGCGTCGAATCCGGCGATGTCGTCCAAGTAGCCGCCGTACAAGGGTGCTTCGGCGGGCGGAAACGGCGTGAAGTCGCCCCATCTGTCCTCGGGGACGCGCCTGATCGCGTCGACGCCGTCGATCAGCAACTGCCAGTAGTCGTCCGGGCCGCGCACTCCGCCGGGCAGTCGGCAACCGACCCCGATCACCGCGACGGGCTCGCCGGGCGCTGCCCGCACGGCCGGTGCGGGGACGTGACGCGGGTCGGGCCGGGGGTCCGTACCGCACACCCGCGCCACCAGCGCGTCCACGGTCGGCGCCTCCCACAGCAGCGTCGCCGGCAGTTCGTGCCCCGTCAGCAGCGACAACTCGCCCGCCAGCACGACCGCGTCCCGCGAGGACATACCGAGTTCGGCCAACGGCCGGTCCGTCGCCACGTCATGGGCCGGCGTGCCGTGCCACTCGGCCACCCGCTCCAGGATCCGGCGACGCAACGCGTTCTCGTCGGCGGCCGTCATCCGTTCCCCTGCCCGGTGGTTCGGCCCGCTCCCGTCGACGGCCGTCATCCCGTGGTCTCCGTGGCGTAGTCGCCCTCCAGATACCGGGCGCGGGTCAGGGCCCGTGACACCTTGCCGCTGGAAGTGCGGGGCACGGTGCCGGGAGCGACCAGGACGACATCGGCGAGCCGCAGCCCGTGCCGCGCGGAGACGGCCGCGCGCACGGCACGCGTCAGGGCCGGCACGTCGAGGTCGGCGAGGCTGGTGCCCCGCGTGTGTTCGGCGACGACCACCACCCGCTCGCCTGCGCCACCCACCCCGCCCGTTCCACCCGGCACCCCGAACGCGGCGAGCCGGTCCCGCCGTACGGCCCGGTGCGCGTCCTGCGCGGTGGCCTCCACGTCCTGCGGATAGTGGTTGCGGCCGTCGACGACGATGAGGTCCTTGAGCCGGCCGGTGACGATCAACTGCCCGTCCAGGACGGTCCCCAGGTCACCGGTGCGCAGCCAGCCGCCCGGCGCTTCGCCGCCGAGCGAGGCGCCGAACACCCGTCGGGTCTGCGCGGGGTTGTTCCAGTAGCCGCGCCCCACGTTGGCACCCTGCACCCAGATCTCCCCGACCTCCCCCTCGGCCAGCACGGCGTGGGCGACCGGATCGACGATGCGCACCCGCTGCCCCACCGGAGTTCCGCACCCCGCGAGGAGCACGGCCCGCGGATCCTCGGGCCGTGCGGGCAGCGCCTTCCCGGCGGCGAGGGCGTCCCGGTCGAGGGCGAACCGTCCGAGCGGCCGGCCGGGCCGGGCGGCGCTGACGAACACGGTGGCCTCGGCGAGCCCGTACGACGGACAGTGCGCCTCCGCCGCCAACCCCTGTGCGGCGAACGCGGCGTGGAAACGGTCGGCGGTGCCGGGCCGGACGGGTTCGCTGCCGTTGATCAGCGCGGCGACCCCGTCCAGCCGCAGCCCCTCCTTCTGCGCCTCGGTGACGGTGGAGGCGCAGTAGTCGTAGGCGAAGTTCGGCGCGGCACTCAGCGCGCGCGGATGCGCGGCCAACAGCCTTAGCCAGCGCGCCGGTTCGTGCAGGAACGCGGTCGGATCCATGAGGACCGACGGCACTCCGCGTACGACGGGGGCCGCCACGCTCAGCACCAGCCCCATGTCGTGGTACAGCGGCAGCCAGCCCACGCAGGTCACCGGATGCGCGTCGGCGCCGTAAGCGGCAAGCGCCTGGCGGGCGTTGGCGACGACATTGGCGTGAGTGATCTGCACGCCCGCCGGAGCCCGGGTCGACCCGGAGGTGTACTGGAGATAGGCCGTCGCGTCCGAATTCGGCTCCGGCGCCAGCCAGTTGAGGGCGGCGGTGTCGGGCACCCGGTCCGCCGCGAGGACCGGCACCTCCGCACGCTCACAGAAGTCCGTCACCTCGGCCAGGACCCGGTCGGTGGTCAGCACGACCGCGGGGCGCGCGTCCCCCAACACCCCGACGAGCCGGTCGCCCTGTCCCGGGAGACCGGGCGGATACAGCGGTACGGCGACCATCCCGGCGGCCAGTGCCGCCAGGAACCCGGCGATGTAGTCCGTCCCCTGCGGGCACAACAGGGCGACCCGCGCCCCGGGTTCGGCCTGCTCGGTGAGCCGGGCGGCCAGTGCCCGTACCCGCAGATCGAGCCGCTGCCAGGTCGACGTGCGGTGCACACCACGGGAGTTGGGGGCGGGATGGTCGACGAAGGTGAACGCCCGGCGGTCCGGGGTGAGTTCGGCCCAGTGCCGCACGTACTCGGGCAGGGTCCGGTACGCGGGCGCGAGCGGCGGGCGGCGACTGTCCATCGGACGGGCTCCTCACGAACAGCAGGGCGAGCGGCGGGGGAGTGGCGTGAAGGGGGTGAACTCAGCGGTCAGAGCGGGATGTTGCCGTGCCGCCGCTCCGGCATCGGGGCTCGCTTGCCCCGCAACGCGCGCAGGGCGCGGCCGACATGGACCCGGGTGTCGCGTGGCGCGATGACGTCGTCGACATACCCGCGTTCGGCGGCGAGGTACGGAGTACCGTGCGTGGCCTCGTACGTGGCGACCAGGTCCGCCCGCAGCGCCTCCGGGTCGTCCGCCGCGGCGAGTTCACGCCGGTGCAGCACGCCCACGGCGCCCTCCGCGCCCATGACGGCGATCCGCGCGGTCGGCCACGCGAGGTTGAGGTCGGCGCCGAGATGCTTGGAGCCCATCACCGCGTACCCGCCGCCGTACGCCTTGCGCACCACCACGGTGACCTTGGGGACGGTCGCCTCGGCGTACGCGTACAGGAGTTTGGCGCCGCGCCGGATGATGCCGCCCCGCTCCTGGCACACGCCGGAGAGATAGCCGGGGACGTCCGCGAAGGTCAGCAGCGGGATGCCGAACGCGTCGCAGAACCGCACGAACCGCGCGGCCTTCTCGGAGGCGTCGATGTCGAGGACCCCGGCCGAGTGCAGCGGCTGGTTGGCGACGACCCCGACACTCGCCCCCTCGACCCGGGCCAGCGCGCAGATGATGTTCGGCGCGAACAACTCCTGGACGTAGAGGAGTTCACCGTCGTCGACGACCGCGCGCAGGATGTCCCGCATGTCGTAGACGTGGCCGAGCCGGTCGGGCACGACCTCGTCGAGCGGGGCCCCGGCGGCGACGGCTCCGGGCGCGTACTCCGGGGGCGGCTCCAGGTTGTTGGCGGGAAGGTACGACAGCAGGTCGCGTACGGTGTCGAGCGCGTCCTCCTCGTCGGCGGCGAGGAAGTGGGCGTTGCCGTTCACGGAGTTGCTGGTGCGGGCGCCGCCCAGCTCCTCGGCGGTGGCGCGTTCGCCGGTCACCGCCTCGATGACGTCCGGCCCCGTGACGAACATGTGCGAGGCGCCGTCCACCATCACGGTGAAGTCGGTGATCGCGGGGGAGTAGGCGGCGCCGCCCGCGCACGGGCCCAGGACGACGGAGATCTGCGGGATCACCCCGGACGCCTTCACATTGCGGCGCACCAACTCGGCGTACAGCGCGAGGGAGTTGACGCCCTCCTGGATGCGGGCGCCGCCGGAGTCGTTGAGCCCCACGACCGGACACCCGGTCTTCAGGGCGAGGTCCATGAGGGCCACGGTCTTCTCGCCGAAGGCCTCGCCCATGCTGCCGCCGAAGACCGTGGAGTCCTGCGCGAACACACAGACCGGCCGTCCGTCGACCGTGCCGTACCCCGTCACGACCCCGTCGCCGTACGGCCGTTGGGCACCGTCGCCCGCCGTTCTCGCCCGCACGAACACACCGGTCTCCGCGAACGAGCCCGCGTCCAGCAGCCGTTCGATCCGCTCGCGCGCACCGAGGGCCCCGCGTCTTCTCGGCGCGCCGGTGACCACCGCCCGTGCCCGTCGCTCCGCCAGGTCGGCGATGCGTCCGGCGGTGCGGTCCGCCGCAGGTGTCACTGCCGTCAGGGATGTCGTCGCCTCTAGCGTCACAGCCACCTCCGAAGTGGTTCTCGAATATGGCAGCGATTCGGCGACGGACCGGAGGATCGCCGTTCTGTTTGCGGGAGTTGAGTCCTGGGCGACGGAGGTTCGTCCTGAGGTGACAACGGAGCGGCAGGGGGCCGCGAGGGGCCGGGGGGTTCCGTGGTCCAGACCATTATGTTGTCATGGCAATGGAAACGTTGCCCTACGGGAGGACACCGGATGAGATCACCACTGGCGCCGATCGGCGGAGCCGAGAACCCCCGCCGGCGCCGACTGGCCCTCGCACTCACCGCACTCCTGCTCGGTGTGGCGGCACTCCTGGGAACCCCACACCCCGCCCAGGCCGCGGCGGGGACCGTGACGGCGTACCCGGTCCCGTCCATCTACCCGGCGTCCACCGACTACAAGTTGACCGTCAACGGAACCTCCGTGCCCGTCACCAAGTACACGGGCTACGACATCGCGCAACTCGCCCTCGGGACCGGCACCGCCCCCATCTCGGTCACCAAGCTCAACAACACGGCCATCGGTGCCTACAGCATCAGCCCGCAGAAGCTCGGCATCACCGGGACCGTCAGCGGCCCGACCCTGACCTTCACCGTGCAGAACGACGAGTATCTGATCGTCAAGCTCGACGGCCGCCCCGAGCTGGTCATCGCCGCCGACCCGGCCGAGACCAACCGCCCCGCCACGAGCGGCGCCGGCATCTTCAACGTGCAGAGCGTGCCGTACTCGGCCCAGCCGAACACCGGCGCCTACACCACAACTCCCTTCCAGAACGCCCTCAATGACGCCGCCGCGTACGGCTCCGCGAACGGCACCCAGGGCATCGTGTACGTCCCGGCCGGTGTCTACACCCTCGGCAACCTCTACCTGCGCAGCAACCTCGCGCTCTACCTCGCACCCGGCGCGGTACTCCGCTACACGGGCGAGGCCGCCCACTATGTGGTGAACGGACACAAGAACTCCCAGGGGCGGGACCTCACTTGGTTCATCTCCACCCGGTACTCCTCGACGAACATCAAGATCTACGGCCGCGGCATCGTCGACGGCAACGGCCAGGCCGCGCTCGCGCCCTCCAACCTCGGCGTGAACCTCCTCGCCCCGATCTACACGAGCGGCTTCACCGTCGACGGGATCACCTTCCGGGAGTCCAGCAGTTGGGCGGTCATCCCGCTGCGCTCCTCGGACCTGGCCTTCCGCAACATCAAGCTGTTCAACAGGTTCGACATGGGCGAGAACGACGGCATCGACGTCATGGAGTCCACGAACGTCACCGTCGACCACGCCATCGGCATCGGCCTCGACGACCCCTTCAGCACCAAGACCTGGCCCGACGTCGCCGACATCTACAGGACGGTCCCCGGCACCGCCCGCCCTCTCGACGACGTCACCTTCAACGACCTTGTCTCCTGGACCTATTGCTACGGCGTCAAGGTCGGCCAGGGCGTCTACGAGCCGCAGGACAAGGTCACCTTCCAGCATGTCGTCGTCTACGACGCGGCCGTGGGCATCGGCGTCCACTACAAGTACGGCACGGCCGCCGCGACCAACCTCAAGTTCGACGACATCGACATCGAACGGCTCAGCTACAAGAACGACGACAACCGCACCTGGCTCGCCCTGATGACCGGCAGCACGGCGGGCACCGGCCCGGTCACCGGCATCACGATCTCCAACGTCCGCGTCCGCAACGCCGGTACGACCGCCGCCCGCATCAACGGCCTCCCGGGAGCGCCCATTTCAGGCATCACCCTGAGCCACATAGTGATGCCGGGCACCACGACCGGGGCAACGACTCCGAGCCAACTGAACCTCACCAACCTGTCGGACTACGACGGCCTCACGATCACGCCGTGAGGCCGGCCAGGCGGGGGCGCCGCTCCTCCGGCCGGGATCAGCGCTGGCCGGCAGGCTTGCTGGGCAGTTCGGCGCGGCTGCCCCGGCATGAGTAGACGATCTCCACCGAACCACCGGGGAGGGCGCGCTCGCGTTGGAAGACCAGCCCGGTGTCGGGACCGAGCATGGGGGTGAGTTGCATCCCACCACCGAACAGCATCGGCAGTACGACCAGTTCGAGGGTGTCCAGCGCGCCAAGGGCGTGGAACGTCCCGATCGTTCTCGGGCCCCCGATGAGGTGGACGTCGCCGCCCCGGTTGGCCGAGCGGAGCTTCTCCAGCAGCCGTACCGGGTCGCTGTCGGTGATGACGTGGTCAGGGGTGCCGTCCGGACGGTGTGAGCCGAGTACGAACACGTCGAGGTCCGGCCATGGCCAGCGGTTGTTGGTGAGCGCGGGCTCGAAGGTGGTGCGGCCCATCAGCGCCGCCTCGCAGCCTTCGAGGAACTCCCGGATGCCGTGGCTCTGGCCGGAGACGAACGCGGGGTCGGCGGTCTGGGCGGGCCACCCGTTCGGTGTGGTCACATAGCCATCGGCACTCATGCTCATACGGGCGCGGATCTGCATGACTTCTCCTCGGGGCGTCCGGCAGCCGGCCATACGGTCGGCAACCCGAACCTCTCGTCGACGAATGGACAGTACTTGCTGATCACAGAGCCGCGGCCCGTCCGGATTCCGCCTCGCGGGCCGCGCCTCCACCCACCCGTCGAACGGGGGATCCACCGATCGACACGCTGCCGAGGAATTTTTCTAAGAAGTCAGGAGCCCCCGAGCCCGCGGATGCACCGGAAACAGCTGCCGCACCCCCTCCCCGCACACCTCAAGCGCCAGCTCGCAGAACATCGCGTTCGCCCAGCCGAACCACTCCCGGGTGAACCGGCCCGGCGCGTCGACATGGAAGCTCTCGTGCATCAGGCCGGTACCGGCGGTGGTGGCCGCCAGGATCTCCAGGGCCCGAGCCGCCTCGCCCGCGTCGCCCGTCAGACCGGCGGTGGCGATCGCCAGCGGCCAGACGTGGCGGCCGGGCGTGTGCGAACTGCCGATCCCGGACGCGTAACTGCCGCTGAAGTAGGAGGGGTTGGCCGGGGAGAGCGCGAAGCGCCGGGTCGGCGGGCGGCGCGCCGTTCGCCGACGACGTCCACCACCCCACCAAGACGACCATCGACACGACGTACACCGACGGTGTCCGCAAGGTCGCGGCGGGCATCAAGAGCGGGGCCGTCGCACCGCCCGGATACGACATCAGCAACCAGCAGGCGCTGTTCGCCGCCGGGCAGATCCCGATGCTGTGGAGCGGCCAGTGGCTGGCCGCCGGCTTCCTCACCGACAAGCCGAAGATCAAGTACGGGTTCGCGCCGCTTCCCCAGCAGACGAAGCCGGCCATCCTGTACGACGCGGTGGGCATCTGCACCCCGTCGTACACCCAGAACGCGGACGCCACCTTCAAGGTCCTCAAGTACCTCGACTCCACCGTGTGGACCAAGGTGCTGCCCGACTCCCCGGTCGCGGCCCCGGCCTATCTCTCGGCGCAGAGCGCCTACTACGGCGCCCTCGACAAAGCCGGTCTGACGACCGTCGAGTCCACCGTCAAGGCGGGCCTGAACACACCGACCACCATCGGCGTGCGCTTCACCACGCAGTGGGCCAGCCAGTCCAACGACTTGATCACCGCCTACTGGCCGGACCTCCTCAACGGCAAGAAGCCGCTGTCCGACCTCCAGACGATGACAGGCAAGATCAACGACGTGATCAAGAGCAACGGTTAGGGCCCCGGGCCGAGCGGCGGGCCGGGACCCGATACGTATCCTGAGGGCGGTCCCGGCCCCCGGTACGCGATGGAAGGTTGGTCTTCAACTCACGTGAGAAGTCGTCCCCCGCACAGCCAGAACACCAGGCCCACGATGCGCGACGTCGCGGAGCGCGCCGGAGTCGCCGTAGTCACCGTCTCCCGCGTCGTCAACGGCATCGGCACGGTCCGCGAGGAGACGGCCGAGCGCGTGAACGCGGCGATCACCGCCATCGGCTACCAGCGCAACGAGATCGCGCGCTCCCTGCGCCCCGGCCAGAACTCGATGACCATCGGGCTGCTGCTCGGCGACCTCACCAACCCGTTCTACGCCTCCCTCGCCAAGGCCGCCGTCGACGTCGCCAACGAGGCGGGCTACGCAGTGCTGTTGAGCACCGCCGACGAGGACCCGGAGGTGGAGCGCCGGGCCGTGGGCGAGCTGATCGGACGCCGGGTCGCCGGGCTCATCATCGTCCCCGACCAGGGCGACCACGCCTTCCTGAACGAGATCAACGGCCACGACCACGTGCCCATCGTCTTCGTCGACCGCCCGGCCACCGGCGCCGAGGCCGATGTCGTCCTCGTCGACAACGAGGAGGGCGGACGCAAGGCCACCCAGCACCTCGTCGACCAGGGCCACGACCGGATCGCGATCCTCGTCGCGCCCTCCTACTACAGCACCGGCCGCCGGCTGCGCGGCTACCGCAAGGCGCTGCGCCGCAGCGGCATCGAGCCCGACAACGACCTGGTCGTCACCCTGCGCGCCGGCACCACCGAGGAAGCAGAGGCCGCCACCCGCACCCTGCTCGCCTCCGCGAACCCGCCCACCGCGGTCTTCTCCACCACGGGCTTCCTCACCGAGGGCGTGCTGCGCGCCTGCCGTGAACTCCAAGTCTCCGTGGCGGTGGTGGGGTTCGACGACTTCAAGCTCGCCGACATGCTGCCCACCCCGGTCACCGTCGTCACCTCCGACACCGAGGAACTCGGCCGCAGGGCCGCCCACATCCTGCTGGACCGCATCGACGGCGACGACTCCCCCTCCCAGCGCACCGTTCTCCCGGTCGAGTTGATCGCGCGCGGCACGGGGGAGATCGGGCACCCGTAACGTCAGTAAAGCGTCCGCCACTTGGTGCGCGACCAGGCGAGCACGGCGTAGAGCTGCACCAATGCCGCCTGCTGGATGGCCTGGGTGCCACCGGCCGTGTCGAAGTGCACGAGCCCGGTGGCGGGATCGCGCATCGTGTCCCACACCTGGTCGGCGTAGTCGCTCATCGCCCGGTGGTAGGTGTCCTTCCCGGTCACCGACTCCAGGAGCAGCAGGTTCTTGAAGAAGATCGAGTTGAAGAACACGGGCTGGGTGAACAACCGCCCCTGCGTGACGTAGTAGGCGTACGCGGCGGCGGCAACCCGCTCCGCCCGACGCAGGTGGGCGCGGTCGCGGGTCACCTGGTACAGCAGCACCGCCACACCGACCGGCACGCCCTGGTTGTAGGACCAGAAGGTCTTCTCGATGGTCCCCTGGAGGTCAAGGTGGTCCCAGTACAGGCCACTTGGGCTCTGGAGGTGGGTGTTCGTCCAGTCGTAGAGGCGCTTCGCCCAGTCCAGGTAGTCGGCCTCGCCGGTGATCTGGTGCAGGCGCAGGGCGAGTTGGGCGCCCGGCATGTTGGAGACGGTGTTGCGGTCGTGGCTCCAGCCGGCCTGCGTCCAGAAGACCCCGCCCGGCGCGGCATGACCGCTGTCGGTGTCCCAGCCGGACCGCACCAGGGCGAAGATCTCCTTGGCGCGGGCCAGCGCGGCGGTGTCCCCGGCCTGCAGATACCGCTGGACCTTCGCCAGGCCGACCCATTCGTTGTCGTCGTAGAACATGTCCCCGCCCGAGCCGTACGGCGCGACGGGGTAGGAGGCGTAACCGGGGAGGCCGGTGGTGCCTCCGCCGGCGTTCCAGTAGTGCTCTTGCGCCGCCGCCCGTCGTGACAGTTCCGGCTCCGACTCCGGGTCCACGGCGGCGAGATCGAGGGCGGCGATGTGCACCTGCGAGAAGGGCCATTCGTACGAGTACGGGTTGTCGCCGCCGGCCGCCGGGATCTGCTCGCGGACGAGCCCGGAGCCGTCCGTCGTGTCGAAGTGTCTTTTCAGCGCGGAGTAGGCGTCTCTCGCGCGGGACAACGCCCTTGCGGAGCTCGGGCGTTCGGCCGCGTCCGCCGGTGCTGCGGCTGTCGCCGTCAGCGCGGCCAGACCGGAACCGATCAGCACTCGCCGGGAGGGGCGCAGGGACATGGTGGCCTCCAAGGATGCGGGTGATGGAAACGTTGTCATCGACTCAGGAGGCCGTCAACGCCTCTGCCGGCACGGGCAGTTCATCGCTGGGACATTCTGGTTCGGACCATTGACGGCCGAACCCGGCTGGTGGAACCCTCACGATGGTTACGTTTCCAACGGTGAGTTCGTCCGGCCCCACACGGCGAAGCAGGAGACCTCGACATGACCGTTCCCGCACCGTTCAAGAGACGCCTGAGCGCCGCCCTCGCCATGGCGCTGCTGCTGGCCCTCGTCCCGGCCCTGCTGGTGCTGCGCGCCGCACCACCCGCCCAGGCCCTCGACAACGGCCTCGCCAGGACGCCCCCGATGGGCTGGAACGACTGGAACGCCTTCGGCTGCAACGTGACGGAGCAACTCGTCGAGCAGACCGCCGACTATCTCGTCTCCTCCGGGCTGAAGGACGCCGGGTACCAGTACGTCAACATCGACGACTGCTGGATGACCTCGTCCCGCAACGCGGCGGGTCAACTCGTCCCCGATCCGGTCAAGTTCCCGAACGGCATCAGCGGCACCGCCGCCTACGTGCACAGCAAGGGCCTCAAGCTCGGCATCTACGAGAGCGCCGGCACCGCCACCTGCGCCGGCTACCCCGGCAGCCTCGGCCATGAGCAGACGGACGCCAACAGCTTCGCCGCCTGGGGCGTCGACTACCTCAAGTACGACAACTGCAACCACCAGAACGTGCCCGACCAGCAGCGCTACACCGCGATGCGCGACGCCCTCGCGGCCACCGGCCGTCCGATCGTCTACAGCCTCTGCAACTGGGGCCTCGCCGACGTGTGGACCTGGGGCGCGGGCGTCGGCAACAGTTGGCGCACCACCGACGACATCAACGTCAACTTCTCGACCGTGGTGTCCATTTACAAGGCCAACGTCAAACTCGCCGCGTACGCCAAGCCGGGCGCCTGGAACGACCCCGACATGCTCGAAGTCGGCAACGGCATGTCGTTCACCGAGGACCGCTCCCACTTCAGCCTCTGGTCGGAGATGGCCGCGCCCCTGATCGCCGGCACCGACCTGCGCAAGGCCACGGCGGCCACGCTCTCCCTCTACGGCAACAAGGACGTCATCGCCGTCGACCAGGACTCCCTGGGCAAGCAGGGCACCGAGATCTCCAACTCCGGTGGCCTGCACGTCCTTTCCAAGCCCCTCGCCAACGGCGACGTGTCGGTGGTCCTCTTCAACGAGAACTCCTCGGCGGCCACCATCACCACCTCCGCGACGGCGGCCGGCCTCCCGTCGGCGTCGTCGTACAAGCTCAACAACCTCTGGTCGCACGTGATCAGCAGCACCACCGGCACCATCTCGGCGAGCGTCCCCGGCCACGGCTCGGTCATGTACCGGGTCTCCGCAGGGAGCGGCACCAGCGTCGGCACCACGCATCCCCTGATCGGCGCCTCCTCCAACCGCTGCCTCGACGCCTACAACGGCGAGACCGCCCCCGGCACCAAGATCGAGATCTGGGACTGCGGCGGCGGCACCAACCAGGCCGTGACCATCACCGCCGCCGGTGAACTCCGGCTCTACGGCAGCACGCAGTGCCTGGACGCCTACAACAACCAGACGAGCAACGGCACCAAGGTGCAGCTCTACACCTGCAACGGCGGCGCCAACCAGAAGTGGAGCCTCAACCCCAACGGCACCATCACCGGCACCCAGTCGGGCCTCTGCCTCGACGTCACCGGTGGCGACCAGCCCGCAGGCAACGTCAACGGCATCGCGCTCGAGCTCTGGTCCTGCAACGGCGGCGCCAACCAGCAGTGGCGCCTGGGCTGACCGCTCCCTTTCCCCCACCTCGATGGAGCCGGCATGAACTCAACAGCAAGACGCATCAGGCGAGTCGGGACCGGCCTCATCGCCGCCCTGGCCCTGTTCGTGCCGGTCTCCACCGGCGTCGCGACCGCCGCCGCCGAGGCGACGATCTGCAACAAGTACTGCGACGCCCGCGACCCCGCCCTGTCCCCGGTGGACCGCCAACCGGTGTCGGCCACCATCTACTCCCGCACCCTCACCCTGCACTTCGACGACACCGACGCGATGGGCTGGGCCTCCGTCACCAACGGCAGCCCCGGTGACGAGGTCTGGCTCGACCGCTCCTTCGACGGCGGGCGCACCTGGAGCTCGGGCAGCAAGCTCGGCGACACCACCATCCCTGCGGGGCAAGGCGGTTGGCGCACCCTGATGTACAACGTCGACGACTGGAACGCCCTCGGTGTCGGCGCCCTGCGCGCCTGCGGCAAGGCCGGTGACCGGGCCGAGATCGCCTGCACGCAGTGGGCCCGGACGACGTGGAACGCGGGCAGCCGCCCAACTGCCGCCGCCACCGCGCTGATGCAGTCCTACAACCTGGGCACCGGCCTCTTCGACACCACCGGCTGGTGGAACTCCGCCAACGCACTGACCGCCCTCATCGACAACATCCGCGTCACCGGCATGGGCAGCTACAAGTACGCCATCGCCAACACCTACGACCGCAACCTCTCGGCCCAGGGCGGCAACTTCACCAACGACTACATCGACGACACCGGCTGGTGGGGACTGGCGTGGGTCGACGCGTACGACCTCACCGGTGACTCCCGCTACCTCAACACCGCCCGCGCCGACGCCGATTACATGGCCCGCTACTGGGACTCGACCTGCGGTGGCGGGGTCTGGTGGAGCACCGCCAGGACCTACAAGAACGCGATCGCCAACTCCCTCTACCTGGAGCTGAACGCGGCCCTGCACAACCGCATCGCGGGCGACACGACGTACCTCGGGCGCGCCAACGCCGAGTGGTCGTGGTTCAAGGGCACCGGCATGATCAACGGCTCCCATCTGGTCAACGACGGCATCAACCTGGCGACCTGCGGCAACAACGGCGACACCACATGGTCGTACAACCAAGGTGTCCTGCTCGGCGGTCTCTCGGAGCTGTACCGGGCTACCGGTGACTCCACCCTCCTCACCACCGGCCGCCAGATCGGCGACGCCTCGACCACGTCGACGGCCCTCAACTCCGTCGGCATCCTGCGGGAACCGTGCGAGGCGAGCGGCTGCGGTGGTGACGGGCCGTCGTTCAAGGGGGCCTACATCCGGGGGCTGAGTGCCTTCAACTCCCGCCTGTCCGACCGCCCTTACACCTCGTACATCGCGCGCCAGGCCACCGCCGCGTACGCGAACGACCGCAACGCCCTTGACGCGTACGGGCTGCACTGGGCCGGGCCGCTGGACTCCACCGACGCGGCCCGGCAACAGAGCGCGCTCGACCTGATGAACGCGGCGAACTGACGGTCCGTCACATCCGTTTCGCGGATGCCACCAAGGCCTTGAACTCGTCCCACCGCACCCGGGGGCGAGCCAGGCCGCGCCGTTCCAGATAGCGGGCGGTGGCGCGGCGGGTGTCGCGCAGGACGCGGATCGCGTCGGTCGGGCGGCCCGTGCCCATGGGTTCCACCACCTTGGCGGGGACCAGCAGCCAGCCGTCGTCAACGGCCTTCAGGGTGCCCCGGACAAGGGCGTTGTGCATGTGGTTCAGCCGCTCGTCGTGCCGGTGCACCAGGAGCGAGGCGGGACCCGCGGTCGCCGCGCAGTCGGCCGGCACCTCCACCGCGAAGCCGTCCTCGGTCGGCACGGGCCGGGTCCGGGCGAGCACCGGTGCCCCGGACGCGTCGCGTGCGGCGAGCACCGCCGAGGAGAAACCGGCCAGTTGGGCCGCGCCCGGCAGCGAATGCCCTGCCTTCGCGCCCTGTTGGTCCGACGCGGGGAGCGGCGGTCGTACGACGATCTGGTCCGGGGTGACGGTGATCAGCAGCCGGAGGTAGTACCAGGTCATCAACGACCGCAGGGGAGCGGCGACATACGACCTGCTGTGCGGCTGCCGTTCGAAGAGCATCCGCCAGTAGTCCTCGGCTCCCCGAGGGCCCGTCATGATCTCGTCGGGGCACTCGGCACGGCCGCCGACGAAGATCTGCGGGGCGTGGTCGAGGCCGCTGCCGGTGGGGTCGGAGAACAGGAGGGCCACGCGGCCGTCCCGGCGGATGTTCAGCGCCTTCTGCGCGAAGGCCAGGGACGTGCTCAGCAGGAGCGTGCCGTCCTTCCGCCGCCGCACGGCGGTCGGCCAGGCCAGCGGTGTTCCGTCGCGGCCGAGGGTGACGAACTCGCAGGTGCGGTAGGCGTCCAGGACGTCGAGCGGCGCGGAGTCGAGAAGGGTCATCGGCTCTGCTCCCCGTCCAGCGGGCCGCGTATCGCCCGGCAGGCGGCGGCGTACTGGCGGCGGCCCACGGCCTTCCACAGCAGTCGGCCGACCAGCGGGGTCCTGTCGAGGAAGTACGCCCGCTCCTCGGGCGTGGCGTCCTCCAGGATCGCGCCGAGCGCGAGCAGCAGCCTGTTCCTGGGGATCCGTTCCAGCCCACGGCGTCCGACCAGGTCCCATTCCTCGGCCGACAGCTGCTCCGCGACCAGGGGCAGCACCAACTGCTCCTCGTCGTCGAGGTGTTCGAGCAGCACTGCGGAGTGCTGTTCCAACGCGAGCGCCAACTCCTCGCCGGCGATGGGGTCCGCGGCCCGCTGCCAGGCGGCCGTCCACTCCGTCACGACCGTCAGGCTCACGTCGATGTGCTGGTGCTGTTGCTCCATGCGCGACACCAACTGGGCGTCTGCGGCGCGGCTTTGAAGGTGCGGCCAGATGAGGTCGTCCTCGACGGAGTGGTGGCTGTGCAGTCCCGTCACGTACTCGCGCAGGTGTTCCGCGACCTTCCTCGCGCGGGCCGTGTCGCCGTCGGGGACGGCCCGTACCAGGCGGGGCAGATACGCCGACTCGCGGCGGAAGACCCGGTGGATCACGATCATCTCGTGGGTGTACGGACGCTCGGCCGTGGGAAGTTCGTCCGTGGTGCTGGTGGGTGACACGCTTGCTTGCTCCAACGATCGGATATCGGCAACAGCCTCCCAGGGTCGTACGGCCCTCTTGGCGTCCACTTGGCGCGATGGCTTCGTTGATCTCCGCAGGCCCGTGGGAACGGCGTTTATCGTCTGTTGACTGGTCTGCACCACGGCTCGGGTAGATTCCCGCGCCGTGCTGCGTATTCGAGTCCTGGGTTCGTTGGGCGCCGATGACGAGGGGCGACCGGTCGGACTCGGTGCTCCGCGCCAACGGGCCGTGCTGGCGCTGCTGATCGCGGCCCGCGGCACCGTCGTACCCGTCGACCGGATCGCGGACGCGCTGTGGCGCGGCGCACCGCCGGACCGTGCCACGGTCTCCCTGCACACCTACGTGTCCCACCTGCGCCGCTCCCTCGAACCGGGCCGGCCGCCGCGCACCCCGGCGACCGTGCTGGTCACCTCGCCGCCCGGCTACGCCTTGCGGCTGCCCGAGGACGCGGTGGACGCGTGGCGCTTCGAGACCCGGGTGGCCCGCGCCCGGAACGCCCCGGCCGAGGAGGCCCGCGCCCTGCTCGCCGAGGCGCTCGCCTGGTGGCAGGGCCCGGCCTTCGCGGAACACGCGGACGAGGCATGGGCCGAGCCGGAGGTGACCCGCCTGACCGCGCTTCGCGCCGAGGCCCGCGAACTCGCCGTCGCCGCCGACCTGCGCACCGGACGCCCGGCCGAGGCGGTTCCGGCCGCCGAACTCCTCGTACGGGAAAGCCCGTTGCGGGAGGAGGGATGGCGGCTGCTCGCCCTCGCCCAGTGGGCCTGCGGACGACAGGCCGACGCCCTCGCCGCGCTGCGGGGCGCGACCCGGGTGCTGCGCGAGGAACTCGGCTGCGATCCCGGCCCGGCACTGACCGAACTGGAACAGGCGGTACTGAACGGACGGCTCGACGTGCTGCGCGCCCAGGTGCCCCACCACGGCGAACTGCCCGCCCCGTCAAGCGTGTTGGCCGACAGGCGTGGCGAGCACCCGCCCGGGTCCGACGCGTTCAGCGGCGAACCGGGCGCGGACACCGACCTCGTCCTGAGCCACGGCGGTGAACCACGCACCGGAGCCCCCCTCTTCGTGGGCCGTGACAGTGAACTGCACGCGGTCGACACCGCCGCGCGGGCCGCCCGGCGGCGGGGCGGTGTCGTGCTGGTCACCGGTGAGGCCGGGGCGGGCAAGTCCGCGCTGCTCGGGCGGGTCGAAGGGCGGCTGCGGTCGGCCGGATGGACGGTGGTGGTCGGGCGGTGCCCTCAGCACGAGGGCGCGCCGCCCGCCTGGGCCTGGGCGGAGGCGCTCGGTGCGCTGGCCCGCGAACTGCCGCCCACGCGCCCCGCCGAACTGGCCGTACTGCTGCGCGAGCAGGACAGCGGGGCCGTCACGACCCGGGACGAGGCGACCGCCGGCCGCTTCCGGATGCATCGCGACTTCGCCGCCTGGCTCCGCGCGGCGGCCGGTGAGTTCCCGCTCGCCGTCGTCCTGGAGGACCTGCACCGGGCAGACGGCGAGACCCTCGCCCTGCTCGAAGCCGCGTCCACCGTCACGGGCGTACCCCTGCTCACCGTCGCCAGCTACCGGCCCGCCGAGGCGGGGGAGCACCTGGGCAAGACCCTCGCCCACCTCGCCCCTGCCGCACCCCGGCGCATCGCACTGAGCGGTCTGGCCCCGCACGACGTGGCCACCGTGGTCGACGCCGTGTGCGGTGAACCGGTGGACCCGTGGACGGTCACGGCCCTCGCCGAACGGACCGGCGGCAACCCGTTCTACGTCCTGGAGAGCGCACGGCTGCTGGCCGGCGAGGGTGCCCTCGTCGCCGTCTCCGAGGTCCCGCAGGGCGTACGCGACGTCCTGCGCAGACGGCTCGCCCTGCTGCCCGCCACCGCCCGCTCGGCCCTGCGGCTCGCGGCGGTCGTGGGCCTGGAGGCCGATGCGACCGTCCTGGTCGACGCGGCCGACGCCGACGAGGACGCCGTACTGGAGGGCCTCGACGCAGCCCTCGCCGCGGACCTGCTGACCGAGTCAGGACCCGGACGCGTCCGGTTCGTGCACGCGCTGGTCCGCGACACCGTGTACACCGACCTGTCCGGCGTACGACGGGCCCGGCTGCACGCCCGTATCGCGCAGGCGCTGCGCCGCCACCGGCCGCACGAACTCGCCGCCCTGGCCCACCACTTCGCGCACTCCGGCAGCACCGCGCACGCGCCCCTCGCCGTCGACTACGCGCTCCGCGCCGCCGAGGCGGCCGAACGGCGCTACGCCCACGACGTCGCCGTGGACCTGATCCAGCAGGCGATCGAGACCCATACCGTGGCCACGGGACCGGCCGCCGAACCGGCTCAACTGGACGACACCGTAGGCCTGTTGGTGCGGCTGCTCGGCGCGCAGATCAGGGCCGGTTCCACCGACGCGGCCCGCCGCACCCGGCAGCGCGCCGTCGAACTCGCCGAACAGGCCGACCGGGGCGACCTGGTGGCCGCGGTCTACGGCGCCTGGACCGAACCCTCGCCCTGGCGCAGCAGACTGGAAAGCTTCTGCGACCGGACCACGCTGGAACGCCTGGAACGCCTCGCCTCCGATCCCGGCCTCGACGACCCCACCCGCGCACGGGTGTTGCAGGTCTACGTCGAAGCGGTGGCGGCCGAGAACCCGCCGCACGCCCTGGAGGCGGCCCGCACCCAACTGGCGCTGGCCCGCGCCAACGGCGAACCACGCCTGCTCGCCGCCGCGTTGATGATCTCGGCCAGGCTCCTTCCCCTGGAGACGCAGGCCGCCGCGCGGACCCCGCTGGTCGCCGAACTCCGCGGGCTCGCCCACGCGCACGACCTGCCCGCCTACCGCTGGGTCTGCGAACACCTCGACGGCATGACCGCCGGCACGCTCAACGACCCCGCCGCGGTACGCCGGCACACCGCGCTGGGACTCGAACTCGCCCACCGCTACCGCATGGTGTGGGCGCAGGGCCTGGGTGTCGCGACCTCGGCCATGCTGGCGACGGTCGCCGGCCGCTTCGACGCGGCGGAGGCCGGGTACGCCGAGGCCGACGTACTCCTGCGACGCGTCGGCTCGCACCACGCCCGCGGACTGCGCACGCTGGGACTGGTCACCATCCGGCTCGCCCAGGACCGGGCGGCCGAGATCGAACCGGTGATGCGGAAGGTGTACGAGTCCGTCGGTGCCCCCGTCGGAGTGGCGCTCGCCCTCATCCTGGCCCGCCTCGGCAGACTGGACGAGTCACTCGCGGTGCGCTGCCCGCCGGAACCGGTGACGGACCATCTGCACGGCCTGGAACTCGACTTCCGCGCCCAACTCGCGGTACTCCACGGTGACTTGGACATGGCGTCGGCACTGGTCCCGCAGCTGCTGCCGGTCCGTGACCAGCTCGCCGGCGCGGCCGGAGCCGCCTATGCGACCCGCCCCCTCGCCCACGCCCTCGCCGACCTCTACCGGCTCCTGGGCGAGGACGGTCCGGCGGCCGACAACTACACCCTGGCCGAGCACATCGCCCTCGCCTGGGGCTCGCCCCACCTGGCCGACCGGGCCCGCGAGGCGATGGCGGCCCTGGCGGCAGCGCGGGCAGGACGCCGGACGTTCGCGACGTAGGACGAGCGAGGAGCCGTAGCGCTGCCCCTTCTCATCCCTGCCCGGTCAGCAGCCTGCGCGGATTGGCGATGCGGAAGGCGTACGCCGCCGCTCCGCCCAGCCCGTGACCCGGATGCCGCGGCGGCTCGGCGTACGGCCGGTCCGAGCCCTGGACCACGGCGTTCACACCGAGGGCGCGGACGGTCGCCTCGACGGCGGTCGGGCCGTAGGACGACGTCTCGACGAACACCCCGAGGTCGGCCCGCCCGGGTCCGCCGCCCCGGGCGGCCAGCCGTTCCCCGTGCAGCGGGGCGAGTCCGGCCAGCAGGGCGAAGCACACCCGCAGGCCCGGATGGCGCGGCCGGCCGAAGGCGTGGAAGGCGTACCAGGCGGCGTGCATCTGCTGGACGTACGGCACCATCGCGGGCCACCAGCCGGGGTCCGCCGAGGAGCCCACCGCGGGCCCCGGGTGGACGAGGAGAGGGAGGCCGCGCTCTTCGAGCAGGTCGAGGAGCGGGGCGCAGCGGTCGTAACCGGCCGCGTCCGCAAGGGAGTTGGCGGGGAGCTGGAGACCGGCGAAGCCGCGGTCGAGGTCCTTCGCGGTCGCCGTCGCGTCGATGTCCCGCACACAGGCAGCGGCCCAGGCGCCGAACGGCTCGGGCAGCGCCGCCGCGCCGTCGTGGTAGGCGTCGAGCAGCGGCCGTGCCTCTTCCGCGGGCAGCCACTCCACGCCGATCGGGGCGGACAGCGAAACGAGCACCCGGTCGAGACCGTCGGCGGCGGCGAGTTCCGCGCGCCGGGCGATGTCATGGTCGGTCGGCGATATTTCGAAGGGCGGTTCACCGTCCAGGAACAGGGTCCAGCCGTCCAGATACGGCGGTTCGCGGCGGGCCCGCAGCGCCGTCACCAGCGAGGGGGTCCACAGATGCTGGTGTACGTCGACGTTGGTCATGTCGCTTCTCCCGCCAAGGCGTTGAGTGTGCCGTCGACGACTACCACGGTCACCCATGGTCTCTCCCCATGTCCTGTCATGAGTGAACCTAGCGGCTCGGCCGCTGATGATCGAGTGGTGGGGAGCGGGGGCCGGGCGTACCGTCGAACGGTGAGCATCCGGTGGGCGTGACCGTCCACTGACCTCTCGCGAGTGCGAAGCACCATGAGCAGCGGCCCTCGGCAAGTCTCCCCAGCGCAGACCGCCACCACCCGGGACACGGGCGGTGGCGGAAACACCATGGCGCTGCTGGTGATCGCCTCCTGTCAGCTGATGGTGGTCCTCGACATCACCATCGTGAACATCGCGCTCCCGCACATCCAGAGCGCGCTGGGGTTCTCCACCACCAGCCTGGCCTGGGTCGTCAACGCCTACACCCTCACCTTCGGCGGTCTGCTGCTGCTCGGCGGCAGGGCCGGTGACATCCTCGGCCGGCGGCGGGTGTTCGTGTTCGGCGTGCTGCTCTTCGTGCTCGCGTCCCTGCTCGGCGGGTTGTCCCAGAACTCCGGCGAACTCCTCGCCGCCCGTGCCCTCCAGGGCGTCGGCGGTGCCATCGCCTCGCCGACCTCCCTCGCCCTCATCAGTACGACGTTCCGCGAAGGACCGGAGCGCAACCGGGCGTTCGGGGTCTTCGCCGGTGTCTCGGCGGGCGGCGGCGCGATCGGGCTGCTGATGGGCGGGATCCTCGTCGAGTGGCTGAACTGGCGGTGGGTGCTCTTCGTCAACGTGCCCATCGGACTGCTCATCGTCCTCGCCACCCCGCGCTGGATCCGCGAGTCGGAACGCCACCCGGGCCACTTCGACATCACCGGCGCGCTGACCTCCACCGTGGGCATGGTGCTGCTGGTGTACGGCTTCATCCGGGCCGCGCAGGAGGGCTGGGGGGACTGGCTCACCCTGGCCTCGTTCGGCGCGGCCGTCGTCGTCCTGGCCGGGTTCGTCCTGGTCGAGCGGCGCTCCCGGCAGCCGATCACCCCGCTGCACATGTTCCGCGACCGCAACCGGGCGGGCACGTACGCGATCATGCTGTGCCTCTCCGCGGCGATCTTCGGCATGTTCTTCTTCCTCACCCTCTTCGTGCAGGACGTGCTGGGCTTCAGCCCGCTCATGGCCGGCTTCGCCTTCCTGCCGGTCAGTGCCGTGATCGCGGTCGGCGCGGGCCTGGCCTCGCGGTTCCTGCCGACCTACGGGCCGAAGCCGTTCATGGTGGTGGGCGCGATCCTCGCCGCCGGGGGCCTGTCGTGGCTGACGCTGACGGACGTCCACTCCACCTACGCGGGCAGTGTGCTCGGCCCGATGCTGGTGTTCAGCCTGGGCATGGGCATGGAGTTCGTCTCGCTGACCCTGATGGCGCTCTCCGACGTCCCCGTCCAGGAGACCGGCGCTGCCTCCGGACTCCTCAACGCCATGCAGCAGGTGGGTGGTTCGCTCGGGCTGTCCATCCTGGTCACGATGTTCGGCACGGCCAGCAGGAACGAGGCGAAGGACCAGATCCCCGCGTTCCTGTCCCGGGCGACCCCGGCCGAGCGCATCCGTTTCCGGCGCACCGGCCAACTCCCGGGTATCTGGGGCGATCACGTCCTCACCGCCGGGGTCTCGGCCGCGTTCGTCATGGCGGCGATCTTCACCGTCGTCGCCGCGCTGATCGCCGTCGTCGTCATCCAGGTCCGGCCCTCCGACCTGGAACGCCTCAAGGGTGGCACGGGAGTCGGCCCGGTCTGAGCGTCAACTCCCGTGATACGGCGGCTCCTTCGGGATCCGCTGCTCGAACCACACCACCTTGCCGGTGCTCAGCCGTGTCGCCCCCCAGCGCTGCGCGAGCCGGTCCACGAGGAACAGTCCGCGACCGCCCTCGTCACCCGGCCCCGCCTCCCGCATCCGGGGCACCTGGGGCGAGTCGTCGGTCACCTCGCAGCGCAGCACGTCGGTGCGCAGCAGCCGTAGGGAGATCGGCCGCGAGGCGTACCGCACGGCGTTCGTGACGACCTCGCTGACCATGAGTTCCGTGGTGTCGAGCAGGGTGTCCAGGCCCCAGCGGCGCAGCACCCGGCGGGTCAGCCTGCGGGCCTGGCCGGCGGTGAGCGGGTGCGGGTCGAGGTGCCAGTAGCCGACGCTGTCCGGCGGGAAGCCCTCGAAGCGGGCGGTGAGCAGCGCGATGTCGTCGTCGCGGGGACCCGGCGCCAGCGCGGCGAGGATGCGGTCGCACAGCCGCTCCAGCGAGGACAGCCGGTGCCCGTGCCGGGTGGACTGGAGGTGGGTGCGCAGGGCCTCGACGCCCGTCCCCACGTCCATGTCCCGGGACTCGACCAGGCCGTCGGTGTAGAGCACCAGGGTGGTGCCGGTGGGCGCGGGCATCTCCACCGACTCGAAGACGACCCCGCCGACACCGATCGGCGCGCCCGGCGGGACCCGCAGGACCTCCGCGTGGCCGTTGGGGCGCAGCAGCACCGCGGGCGGATGGCCGGCGTTGGCCATGAGGAGGCGGTGCGAGATCGGGTCGTAGATCGCGTACAGACAGGTCGCGATGTGGTCGCTGCCGAGCCGCTGGGCCTGTTCGTCGAGGTGGTGCAGCACCTCGTGCGGGGGCAGGTCGAGACCGGCGAGGGTCTGCACGATGGTGCGCAGCTGGCCCATGATCGCCGCCGAGGTCATGGAGTGGCCCATGACGTCGCCGACGATCAGCGCGACCCGGTTGCCGGGCAGCGGTATCGCGTCGTACCAGTCGCCGCCGACCTGCGCGGTCTTCGACGCGGGCAGATAGCGGCTGGCCAGCTGGACACCGGTCGGCTCGGGCAGCGAGGACGGGAGCATCGTGTGCTGCAGCGTGTCCGCGACGGAGGCCTCGTGTCCGTACATCACCGCCTTCTGGACGCCGATCGCCGTGTGCGTGGCCAGTTGGGAGGCGACGAGCAGATCGTCGCCGGTGAACACGGAACGGTCGGGTCGGCGCAGCAGCACGACGGTGCCCATGACGTGGTGGCGGCCGTGCAGCGGGGCGATGATCAGCCTCCGGCCCTGGGGCAGCGTCCCCGGGGCGCTCGCCGTGGGCCCCAGCAGTTCGGCCACCGCGGGCCCGATGTCGTCCGCGTCGCCGAAGGCTGGCTGCCCGGCCAGCAGCAGCTTCGAGAGCCGGCCGTCGAGCGTCGGCTGCACCCGGTCGGTCACGTCCGCGTACTCCGCGTGCGGCATCAGCAGCGCCGTCCTCGCCTCCGGTGCCCGGTCGATGCTGTGCAGCTGCAGGACGACGGGCGCGGACGACTTCTCGTCCCCGACGGGCAGCGGATCGTGCAGGTGGATGACGATGGCGTCCGCGAAGGCGGGCACCGCCGCCCACCGCAGCTCCCGCAGTGTCTCGTCCAGGTCCATCCCGCGGGCGATCCGCCGGGTCGCCACGTCCAGGTACTGCAGCCGGTCGGTCTGCGGCACGGCCGCGAGAGGCACCCGGTCCCATCCCGGATCCGGCGGCGGGACCGGGGCCGGGCCGCTCGCCGAACCGCCTCGCCGGGCGGTTCCGGCGGGGCCTTCGCGGGGGCTGTGTGGCTCCGTCACGCTTCGTCCCGTCCACTGGTGCGGCACTGCCGCCGGGTCGGTGCTACGGCCTCAGTCGCGCCGTCGGCAGCAGAGGAAGACCTGTTCCTCGGGCGGGACGTCGGCCACCGCCGGGGCGTAGGTGTAGGAGGTCTCCTTCACGATCTCGAAGTCCGCGTCGTCCAGGATCTTGTGCAGGTCGTCGAGGAGGTAGCCGGAGACCCTGATCGTGTTGCCGAGGAAGGGGATCGCGAAGTCGTCCACATGGGCCTCCACCATCGACAGGGCAAACAGACCGCCCGGGGTCAGCAGGTGGTGGATCGTGCGCAGGGCGAGGGGGATCTCCGCGCGCGGCAGCATCAGCAGGGAGAAGAACGCGGCGACGCCGTCGAAACGGCCCAGGTCGGTCGGGCCGCCCGGGCGCAGGTCGGCCAGGTCCAGCTGGTGGAACGTGCCGGCCGGGACGTACTTCTGCGCCAGCTCCACCATCCGCCGGGACAGGTCCACGCCCACGAGCTCGAAGCCCGCCTCCGCCAGCTGCCGGGCGGTGGGCACACCGGTGCCGCAGCCGAGGTCCAGCACCCGGGAGCCCGGGCCGAGGGACTCGACCAGCCAGTCACCGGCGGCGATCTGGCCCTCCTTGTGCGGGAAGGCCTCGTCGTAGCGGTCCCCGATGGCGTCGAAGGCCTCGGCCTGACCCGAGCGGTCGAGCCGCAGGCTGCCGTATTCGGCCCCGTCGTTCGCTCTGCTCACTGAAGTGGCCTTTCATCCGCGCATAGAGGATTGTCCCACAAGTGGGGAAAGTGCGTTTCAAGTGGGGGAACGCCGTGAGGGGTGCCCTGGGGCACCCCTCACGCAACGTCGGGGGCGAGGAAAGCGAGCGGACTAAATTCATTAGGAAGATGAGAAGGAAGTCCGTTCATGGCCTCGCCACGGCCGACGATAGCAGTCAGGCGGGAATCAGGTCGCGCAGATTTTCCAGGGTCACGATCCGCGAGCCCTCCGGCAGCTCGTCCGGGCGGCGCAGGCCGATGTAGGTCACCGGACCGTCCGGCACCGTCTCGCCGTCCCAGAACGTCACCTCGGTCGCCTCCCTGCTCATCAGGCCGACGAGATGCCACACCGTGAGCTGCTCACGCTCCACGATGCCGCGCAGCAGGTTCGCCACCGTCACCCGGTTCTCCTCCACCCGGTTCGCGGACGGGCTGCCCTTGAGGTACAGGTGCAGCCACTTCGCCCGCCAGCGGCCGTCCTCCCCGCGCAGGAACACCAGCGGCAGCGCGACCCGCCCCGCACCGCGCAGCTCCGACTTCATGCGCACGGTACGCGGCTCGAACGGCCGCCCCCGCTGCTCGCCCTCGCGCAGCATGAACCCGAAGAACGACTCCTCGACCTCCTCGAAGCCCTCGCCCGCGAAGATGTTGACCTGCGGCACGACGAACGCCCCGCGCACGGCACCCAGCCGCAGATTGATGAACTCCGAGGCCCCGTCCGGCGCTTCGGTGATGTCACCGGAGTGCTCACCCTCGACGTCGGTGAGCGAGGTGTACGACAACCAGGTGTTCGTCGAGTAGTCCGCGTTGAGCATCAGCGCCGACAGATCGAAGTCGGTGCGCTGCTCGGACTCCTTCCAGTACACGAAGAAACGCAGCAACTCGCCCTCCACCGCCGACACGGACCCACGCGGCAGCACCCCGAGCCCGGCCGCCGTCGCCTTCCCGCTCAGCGGCAGCGCCACGTCGAGCACGTCCGGATCGATCAACAGCCGCTCCGGAGAAGGCAGTCGGCGCCGCGTCTCGTCGTCCAGCACAGCGATCAGCCGCGCCCGCTCCGCCGGCCCCACGACCGTCCGCTCGTCGTCGGTCACCCAGGCACGGCCGCGCCGGTTCACGAACACCCGCAACTCCCCGGTCTCCCGGGCCCTGTTGTGCAGATGCTCGCGCACCGACAGCACCACCCGGCCCGACACCTCGGGCGCGACCTCCTCGGCGGCGGCCACCACGGCGTCCCGCTCCTCCTGCGTGAGCGCGGTGCGCAGCAGCCGGTCCAGCGCGCGGAACAGCTTGCCGGGCGCGGACTTCAGCAGCTTCACCGCGCCCAACACATCGTTCTCCGCGAGGAGTTCCTCGACCCGGCCGTCGAACGACCGCGCCTTCAGCTCACCCCGTGCGACCGCGAACACGTCGGCGGCGTGCGGCCACCGCGGGTACTCGTGCGGGTGCAGCCGCTCACCGAGCCGCTTCCACTCCTCGCGGTGCGCGGCCACGTCGGCGAGCTTGGCGGGCGACGCGGCGACCACCGAGTCCAGCCCCGCGAGCAGCGCCCGCCGCGCCGGACGCGACAGCGACCGGAAGCGGGTCGGCTCCGCCAGCGTCACATCGCCGTCCGACAGCGCGCAGGCCAGCCGCAGCACATCGGTGACGGTGTCCAGCAGCAGGCCCGAACCCACCTTGAGGCGGGCCTGGTTGACGACCGCGCGGTTCTCCCGGACCGGGATCGCCTCGGGCTGCGGCCCGTCGGCGCACCGCTCGGCCAGCGCCCGCAGATCGTGCAGGTGCTCCTCGCCCAGCGGAGTGGTGCTGTCCGCCAACGCCAGGTACAGGGCGGTGAGTTCGCCGGCCAGGTCGCCGCCCGGGTGCAGCACCGTGATCCGGTCGCCGGCCGCCGCGATCAACTCGTCCTGGGCGGCCAGCATTTCGGCGTACGTGTGCTGGTACGTGCCGTAGGTCGGCAGGTCGAGCAGGTTCACCACGCCGGTCCGCAACTGCTTGAGCGTCGCGGCCGAGGTGTCCTCGTCGCGGAGCGCGTCGGCGACGCACGCCATCCAGAAGTCCACGGTGTCGGGCACGTCGGCAGGGAAATTGATGAAGTAGACGTTGTGCCGGACGTGGTCGCCGACCATCGCACGGACGGTCCGCAGGGTGCGGCCGGCGATACGGACGACCGTCTCCTCGGACAGCCCCGACAGTCGTGCCAGCAGCTCCGGGGAGAGCTTGAAGCCCACGGACAGCAGCACTGCGTCGAACTGCCGCGCGACGGTGGCGCCTTCACCCACGGGACCCGTGGGCGTGGGGACGCGGAGCGTGTGCCGGATGACCAGCGGTTCGAGTCGGTCGATCATTGCAGCATGCTCCCAGAACCGAACAAGCGGGCGCATTCGGGTTTCCCGCGGACCTTTTCGTGCGGCCCGTTCCTGGGCTGTTCTCTCGCTGCCCCGTAGGTCAGGTCAGCCAGTCGTACGCCCCCTGCGCGCTGAACTCCGCCTGGCCGCCCCGCAGCAGCAGCCCCGCCGTGGCGAACTCGGGGGCGCCGGCCTGCGCGGTCACGTACGGGATCGCGATGCAGCGCATGCCGGCCGCGTGCGCCGCCGCCGCGCCCGGAGCCGCGTCCTCCAGGACCACACAGTCGGCCGGAGTGGCCCCGAGCCTGCGGGCCGCCTCCAGGAAGACGTCCGGCGCGGGCTTGCCCCGCGCCACCTCGTCCGCCGACACCGCCGTCCGCAGTACCGCGTCGAGCCCGGTCCCCGTCAGGATCGCCTCGATCGCCTCCGGCGACGAACCCGAGGCCACCGCCATCGGCACTCCCTCGGCAGCCAGCAGCTCCATGAACTTCCGCATCTCCGGATACACGCGCGTGGCGGCCCGGGCCAGCGCCAGATAACGGCTGTTCGTCTCCGCGAGCAGCTCCTCCACCGGCGCCTTCAGGCCGTAGCGCTCCTTGAGGAGGGCGAGGGTCTCCTGGGTACTGATGCCGACGAAGCGCTCGTGCTGCGTCCAGGTGAAGTCCGGGACGCCGTGCTCGGCGAGGGTCTGCCGGGTGGCTTCGTAGTAGTTCGGCTCGCTGTCCACGAGTGTTCCGTCGAGATCGAAGATGACCGAAAGGCCGCCGAGGTTGCTCATGACCTCAGGATGCCAAGGGTCACTTGCCGGCCGCGCGGCCGACCGCCTCCACCAGTGGCAGCAACCGGTGCGGGACGCGCTCGCGCAACACCATCTCGGTACGGGTACGGACCACCCCCGGCAGGCTGATCAGCCGCTGGATCACATCCTCCAGATGACCGTTGTCCCGCGCCACGACCCGGGTGAGCAGATCCCCGCCACCCGTGATCGAGAACGCCTCGACGATCTCCGGTACGGCGGCCAGCGCGTCCCCCACCTCGTCGAGATGCCCCTGCGTCACCTCGATGTGCACGAACGCGAGCACCGGGTGACCGAGAGCGGCGGGGGACAGGAAGGGACCCGTACCCGTGATCACGCCGTCCCGCTCCAGCCGGTCGAGCCGGGCCTGCAGTGTGCCCCGGGCGACGCCGAGGAGACGGGCGTACTCGCGCACGCTGGTACGCGGCTGCTCCAGGAGCAGCCGCAGGATGCGGGTGTCGAGTTCGTCCACGCTCATGACACGTGACTGTACCAATGGCCCAAATGCATTGTGCTGTGCCAATGGACCAGCGATCCGGAGGTCACTTGAGCCACCCTCCCCGGTGATGTTGTGATGGGCGCGTCGATGGCGCTGCGGACCTCCGCGGCGCCTTTTTCGTGTGGGTGTGTGCAAGGGGCGGGGAAGCAGTGCTGAAGCGGGTGTTCGTGGCTCCGGACCCGGGGCGGACGCGGCTGCGGTTCGCCGCGCGAGCCGTCCTCGGCATCGGTCTCGCGGTGGTCGTCTGCGGGCTGATGGGGCAGTCCCTCGCGGGCGCCGTGACCGGCGGTCTCGCCGCGCTGCTCGCCCTGTTCACGGTCACGGACGCCACAGTGCGCGGCCAGGCCGTGACCACAGTCCTCCTGCCCTGCGTTGGCCTCCCGGTGCTCGCCGCCGCGGCCGAACTGCACGACCACCCCGTCGCCCGCGACCTCACCTTCCTCGCCGTCGTCGGCGCCGGCGTCTACGCCCGCCGCTGGGGACCGCGCGGCCACAGCCTCGGCGTGTTCGCGTTCATGACCTTCTTCGTGGCCCAGTTCCTGCACGCGACCACGGACCAACTGCCCGCGCTCTACGCCGCCGTGGCGCTCTCCGTGCTCACCGCGGCGGCGGTCCGCTTCGGCCTGTGGTGCTACGAACGCCGACTGCCCCCGCCCGCCGTACCCGCCCCGCCGGCCGGCCGCGGTCTGGCCCGGGTGACCACCCGGCAGGCCGTCCAGGCGACCGCGGGCGCCGGATTCGCCCTCGTGGTGGGCCAGTTGGTGTCCGGGCAGCGCTGGTACTGGGCCGTCGGCGCCACCTGGTGGATCTTCGTCAACACCGCCTCGCGCGGCGAGACGGTGGTCCGAGGCTTCCGCCGCGTCCTCGGCACGGTCCTCGGCATCGCCCTGGGCCTGCTCGTCGCCGTACCGGTGCACGGCGCCCCCGTCCCCACCGCGATCCTGGTAGCCGTCTGTGTCTTCGGGATCTTCTACTCGGCCGCCGTCTCCTACACCTGGATGATGCTCTCGGTGACCTTGATGGCCGAGCTGCTCTACGGCCTCCTCGGCGTCCTGAACCCCGGCCTGCTGGCCCTGCGGTTCGCGGAGACCGGGGTCGGCGCGCTCGGTGCCGTACTGGCCGTGCTCCTCGTACTGCCGGTGACCACCCACACCACCACGGACGCCTGGATCCAACGCGCCCTGCGCTGCGTCCACACCTGCACCGCCGAGGCCGCCACCCGCCTCGCCGGATCCGGCCGGGTCGACCCCGCCGCACGCGTCACCGAACTCGAACAACTCCTCGGCCGGGTACGGCTCTCCGTCGCACCCCTCGTGCACCCGCTGAACCCGATGCTCGGCCGTAAACGCCGTGCCCGCCGGGTGCTGGTCCTGCTCGACGACTGCGCCCGCGAGATCCGCGGCCTGGCCACGGTGGTCGCCGACCCGCAGGTATCCCACGACACCCGCCTCGCCGCCGCGTGCCGCCGCGTCGAGACCGCGGTCGAGGCGCTCACCGACGGCGATCCGTCGCCGCTCACGGCGACCGCGGCCCGGCCGCCGGCGGAACCCGCGCTGGCCCATCTGCACGGGCTGGAGCGGGCCCTCGCGGAACTCGCCGAGCCTTTGCGCGCGCGGTCGGGCATGTCCCGCTGGAACAGACTCGGCGCTTTGGTCTAGACCGCTCATGATCGACTGCTACCGTCACCCCGGACAGCACTGAACCGAGAGGGGACAGCGGTGACAGACGGCGGCAGGCGGCAACGGCGGGCTTTCATCGGGTCGTTCACGGCGGCGGGCGGCCCTGGTGTCGTCGCGGCGACCGTGGACGCGCACAGCGGCGCGCTGACCGTTCTGAGCAGCGTCGACGGCGTCCCCGACCCCTCGTATCTGGCCCTGGCGCCCGAGGGGGACACCCTCTATGCGGTCAGCGAGACGGCCGAGGGCGCGGTGGCCGCGTACCGCGTCAACGGCGACAAACCCGAACCGCTCGGCCCGCCCGTGCGTCTCGGCGGCGCGGGACCGACCCACCTGAGCCTGTACGCGGGGCACGTCCTGACCGCCGACTACGGCTCCGGCAGCGTCACCGCCGTCCCGGTCCGCCCGGACGGCACCCTGGCGGACCGCCCCTCCGGACAGCTCCAGCACAGCGGCTCGGGCCCGCACGAACGACGCCAACAGGGTCCGCACGCCCACCAGATCCAGCCCGACCCCAGCGGCCGTTGGGCCGTCGGTATCGACCTCGGCACCGACTCCGTGCTGGTGTGCACGCTGGACGACGGACGCCCCGTACTGCACCGCGAGATCGCCCTCAGGCCCGGCTCGGGCCCCCGCCACCTCGCCTTCCACCCCGACGGCGACCGTGCCTACGTCCTCAACGAACTCACCACGACCGTTACCGTCTGCCGCTGGGACGCCGAGAGCGGCGCACTGAAGCCGCTGGCCCAGACCCCGGTACTGCCGGGCGCACCGGCGGGCGACGCCGCCTACCCCTCCGGCATCGTCACCTCGCCGGACGGCCGCTTCGTCTGGACGGCGACCCGCGGCGAGGACGTGCTGTCCGTGCTCGCCGTCGAGGGGGAGGGGCTGCGCCTGGTCGGGACGGTGCCCTGCGGGGGCCACTGGCCGCGCGCCCTCGCCGAGGCCGGGGGGTACCTGTATGTGGCGAACGAGCGGTCCGGAGACGTGACCTGGTTCGCCGTCGACCCCGCCACCGGCGTCCCGCGCCCCGGCGGCTCGATCGACGTGACCGCCGCGTCCTGCGTGGTGTTCGACTGACCCCGCCGCTGTGCTCATGGCATGCCGAAGGGCCCGCTCCCGCTTGAGGAGGGGCCCTTTCGGCGCTACGGCGTTACACGTGCCAGGCCAGGACAAGCCAGTGCGGACCGGATCGGGTCAGCGAACCGGCGCGCCCTGCGGCTGCGGCGGCGCGATACCCAGCGCCGTCGTGTACTTGGAGAGCGCGAGCTTGCCGATCGCCGGGTACGGGCCGAGCGCCTCGGCGGCCGAACAGCCGGCCTCGGCAGCCGCCGCCTGGAGCAGACCCGGGTCGATCTCCGGGCCGATCAGGTAGGGCGCCAGCGCGAGCTGCTGGGAGCCGGACCCGCGCAGCTGCTCCGCGATGGCCGCGATCGAACCTTCCTGGTCCAGCGCCGCCGCCATCACCGGCACAGCGAGCCGCGCGGCGAGCAGCATGCCGGTGATACCGGCCGCCTGCACGGCCTCCTCGCCGCCCACGGACGCGAGGATGATGCCGTCCGCGGCGGTCGCCACGGTGAACAGCCGGGCACGGTCGGCACGGGCCAGCCCCGCCTCGGAGAGCCGTACGTGCAGCGCTTCGGCGAGCAGCGGGTGCGGGCCGAGCGAATCGGTCAGATCGGCCGCGACCCGGCTGTCCATGACGGCCTGGCGGACCTGGCGCAGCAGCGCGCTGTCCGGACCGGCGAGCAGCGGTACGACGACGGCCACGGGACCGTCCGGCTCCTTGACGTCGGCACCGGCGGCCCTGGCCTGCTCGAAGCGGGCGGTGCGCTCCTCGGCGGCATGCGCGAGCACGGCCGTCAGCGTGGGGAACTCGGCGTCGTCCCCGTCGAGGTAACCGATGCGCCCGTCGAGACCGGGCAGCTCGGAGCGCGCGATGCTCACGACCTCCTCGGCGAGGCTGCGCGTGGCGGCGCTGGGCGTGCCCGGCACGGCGAGCACCAGCGCGGGCGCGCCCTCGGGAGCCGCCAGCGGCTCGGGTCGGCGGTGCCGCCCGGGCTGGCGAGGTCGCGGCATTCGTACTGGCAGGCCGGACGCGGGCCCAGTGGGGGAGCTCATGGCGAGGCATGTTACTGGCTTCTTGGGCTCCCCTGTTCGGGGAGGGTGCAGGTGAGCGGTATCCGTCCTGTTTTGTCTGATGAGTTACGCACGGATCAGAAGTGATCACCTCGCCCCGCCCCGCTCACCACGTGCACCATCACGCCGTCGACCGGCAGGGTGAGCGCACCCGCCGCGAGGTCACGCGCGATTCGCACGGCACCGTCCAGCGGATCGCCCGCCGCCGCGACCGGCCGCGCGTGCGGCAGCCGTTTCGCCAACTCCTCGTGCACGGGTACCAGGAGCGGGTCGCCCATCCGGAACAGGCCACCGGTGAGGGCGACCTGAGGCTCGCCGGCCGTCGGGCAGACCGCGGCGGCCGACTCGGCCATGTGCCGGGCCGCGGCACGCAGAATGCCGGCCGCCACCGGATCGTCCGGGGCGCACTGGGCGACGCGGGGCGCGAAGGAGGCGAGTACGGCGGGACGGTCCGGCCGTGGATAGAGCTTGCCGGGCAGTTCCGGCATCGGCCCGAACTGCTTCTCGGCGCAGGCCAGCAACGGCCCGGAACCGCCGTCCCGCCCGTCGTGCGCCCGCAGCGCCGCCTCCAGCCCGGCCCGCCCGATCCACGCCCCGCCACCGCAGTCGCCCAGCAGATGTCCCCAACCGTCGGCCCGCCGCCAGCCGGTGAGATCGGTGCCGACCGCGATGAGTCCCGTACCGGCCGCGACCACGGCACCGGGCCGCGCCCCGAGGGCACCGACATAGGCGGTGACGGCATCGGCGACGAGCGCGACCGTCCGCACCCCGAACTCCCGCGCCAGCGCCCCCGGCAACTCGTCCCGCAACTCCTCCCCGAGGGAGGCGAGCCCGGTGGCCCCGATCACGGCCGTACCCCACTCGACGCCCCCGGCCTCATCGGCCAACGTCCGCACCATGGGCACCAGTTGCTCCATGAAATGCCCGGCGTCGATCCCCCGCGCACCGGTCCGCACCGGCTCCCCGGACGCGACCGGCGCGGACACCGGACGCCCGAGTTCCCCTACGACGGCCCGCAGCCCGGAGCCTCCGGAGTCCACGGCGAGGAACCCGGCGCCGGCATCCCGTGCGGGAGGGACAGCGGAGGGAAGCGGCCCGCCCGAAGCACCCGGTGATTCCGCCGCCCCGTCCGAACCGTCGTCCTCCGGACCGGTCACGGCAGGCGCCAGTCCACGGGTTGTCCTCCCTGCCGGACCAGCAGGTCGTTGGCGCGGCTGAAGGGGCGGGAGCCGAAGAAGCCGCGGTCGGCCGACATCGGGGACGGGTGGGAGGACTCCACCGCGGGCAGGTCGCCGAGGAGGGGGCGCAGATTGCGGGCGTCGCGGCCCCACAGGATCGACACCAGCGGCTTGCCGCGCCCGGCCAGCGCCCGTATCGCCTGCTCGGTGACCTCCTCCCAGCCCTTGCCGCGATGCGCGGCCGGACTGCGCGGGGCCGTGGTCAGCGCCCTGTTGAGCAGCAGCACCCCCTGCTGACTCCACGGCGTCAGATCACCGTTGGACGGCTGGGGCAGTCCCAGGTCCGTGTTCAGCTCCTGGTAGATGTTGAGCAGGCTCGGCGGCAGCGGACGTACCTCGGGGGCCACCGAGAAGGACAGCCCCACGGCGTGTCCCGGGGTCGGGTACGGATCCTGTCCGACGATCAGGACGCGGACGTCGTCGAAGGGCTGCTGAAAGGCCCGCAGGACATTCGGCCCGGCCGGTAGATAGGTGCGCCCGGCGGCGATCTCCGCGCGCAGGAAGTCCCCCATTTCGGCGACGCGTCCGGCCACGGGTTCCAGGGCTTTCGCCCAGCCCGGTTCGACAATCTCATGCAACGGTCGTGGTGCCACGGGCGTCACCCTACTGCCGCACACGGCTCGACGATCAACCGGTGGCCCGAGCCAGACCGAGAACGACCGGACTGTGGGCCCGCGTGAACGAAGCCTCCCCATAAGGCAGTTGCCCACAAGGCGGTTCCGGTCCCCGAGTTCGCCGGCGTCGCGCGCAGGGGAGTTCCCGTCCTCATGCGACCACCGCGGCGCGCACGCACAGCACATCGGGGAGATGGGACGCCAACTGCCGCCAGCTGTCCCCGTCGTCGTCCGACGCGTACACCTCGCCGTTGCGATTGCCGAAGTACACGCCCGCCGGGTCCGCGCCGTCCGTGCACATCGCGTCGCGCAACACCGTGCCGTAGTGGTCCTCGGTCGGCAGCCCTGCCGACAGCGGCTCCCAGCTTCCGCCCGCGTCGGCCGTACGGAAGACCCGGCAGCGGTGTCCGGCGGGCACGCGGTCCGCGTCCGCGTTGATCGGGAACACATAGGCGGTGTCGCCGCGATGCGGATGGGCCACGGCCGTGAAGCCGAACGTGGACGGCAGCCCCTCGCCGATGTCCGTCCAGTGCGCGCCCGCGTCGTCGCTGCGGTACACCCCCCAGTGGTTCTGCAGATACAGCCGGTCCGGGGTCGCCGCGTCCTGCGCGATCTTGTGCACGCACTGCCCGAACTCGGGGTTCGGTTCCGGCAGGAACACCGCGGAGACACCGGAGTTGGACGGTTCCCAGCTCGCGCCCCCGTCCCGGGTGCGGAACACCCCGGCCGTGGAGACGGCGACCGTCACGGCCTTCGGGTCGCGCGCGTCGGTGAGGACGGTGTGCAGCCCCTCTCCACCGCCGCCCGGCACCCAGCGCGAGCGGGTGGGATGCTCCCAGAGGGGACGGACGAGGTCGAAGCTCTCGCCGCGGTCCTCGGAGCGGTACAACGCGGCCGGTTCCGTACCCGCGTACACCACCTCGGGTTCCGCCGCGGCCGGGTGCAGCTGCCACACCCGCTCCAGTGAAGCCCCCGTGTCCTTCGGGAACTTGACGGCCGGCCGCTCCGGCTCGACCCACGTACGCCCCAGGTCGTCGGAGTGGAACACGGACGGACCCCAGTGAGCGCTGTCACCACCGGCCAGCAGTCTCGGCATGTGGCCCCGTGTGTCGACAGCGACCGAATACAGCGCCTGCGCGTTGAAGTACGGACTCTCGTCGAACTCCCAGACTCCACCCCGCCTGCGCCCGATGAACAGGCCTTTTCGCGTGCCCACCGCGAGCAGCACCTCGGTCATGACGATCGCCTCCACCATGTTTTTGGCCACTTCGCCCCCCTCACCCGCCAGTCTGCACCCGACCACTGACAGTCACCCCTGGAACCGACGTCACCGCAGGTCAGGACCCTGTTCAGGACCCGTCGGGCAGATCCCGGAAACACCTCTCGCGAAAAGCCCGCGCACACCTCGTCAACCATGGGACCGTCGAGTCGGGGTATTCGTCGTGAGCATCGAGGAGACGTCTCCCGTATGGGAGGGCGGTTCGGCGTGTCAGTGCGTTCATGAGGAGGATGCCTTCGATGGCGTTCCGAGGTCCGAAGGTGTGGCTGTGGCGGTGGCGGCGCAATCCGCTCAAGCGCCGCGCCGATGCGGTGGAGTCGTGGATCGTGCTCGGTGCTTGGCTGATCACCGTCCTGGCAGGCGTGCTGGCCGGTCTGACGGCGACCCGGTCCGTCGAACACGAACTGGCCCAGGAGCGCGTCGAGTGGAAACCGGTGGTGGCACTGGTGACCCAGGACGCGCCCGGCCCCTCCCCGGCCAACTCCGGCAGAACGAACAGCGAGCTCGTCTGGGCGAAGGTCCGCTGGACGGCCGTGGACGGCTCTTCGCACACCGGCCAGATCCGCGTGCCCTCCGGCAGCGGCATCGGCACTCCGGTGACCATCTGGACCGACCCGCAGGGCCATCTGGTCACCAAGCCCGCCTCCGTGTCCCAGGCCCAGCTGCGGGCCGCGCTGATCGGCACCCTGCTGGGCATGGGCGCGGCAGCCGTCCCCTTCATCAGCGCGCGCGCCCTCCGGATCCGGCTGCAACGCCGGCGCATGGACCAGTGGGACGAGGAGTGGGCACGCTTCGGTCCACTGTGGAGTCGTAAGACGGGCTGACCGCCCGGCATGACATGAGCGCCCCTGGCACGCAGGCCGGTGCGGGGGCCCTCGTCATGCCCGTTCCCCTCCCCGTCAGATCTCTCCTACCTGCCGTACCCGCCCGCGCTCACCTCCCGGCACATCCCCAACAACTGCTCGTCCGCCAGAACGTCCTGACTGCCATGCCCGCCGGCTCGCGCCAAATGCCGTCGCGGACCGGCGAGTTCGGCCTCCACCAGATCATGCAGGGGTGCCCCGGCAGCCCCCATGTCGACCAGGCACGCGGCAACAGCGCCCCGCACACGCGGATGCCCGGTCCAAGCCGACCGCAGCACCGGAAGGACCCTCTCCGTATCCCCGGTCACCCGCCACAGCGCCCGGGCCCCCGCGACCCGCTCCTCCGCGCACTCCGCCTCGACCATCCGCGCCAGCCCGTCCGGCGCGACCCGCGCGCAGACCCCGACCCGCGCCAGTACCTCCGCGGCCACCCGGCGCCGCTGTCCGTCCGAACCCGCCAACTCCCGCAACAGGCACGGCAGTACGGCCGACGCATCCCCCTCCACCGACCACAACGCACCCGCCGCGACACCTGCGCACTCGGAGTCCAACAGCCCCCGCAGCACCGGTACGACGCCCTCCGCCCCGACCCCGAACACGTCCAGCGCCCGCACCGCCGACGTCACGGCCCGCTGCCCGGACCGCGCCCCGTCCGGCATCCCGCGCAACAGGCGCAGCACCTCCGGTACGGCCTCCTGGTCGGCGAGCGCGGTCAGCGCGGACAGCAGGGGCAGGGCACGGTCGGACGTCTCCGGGGAGTCCAGGGGCACACGGCCGAGCCGGTGCCGCAACGCCGGAGCGAGCGGTCCGGCCGAGTGGCCCAGATGGACGACGACCCGTCCCAGGTCGTCGGGCACGACCGGCCGCGCGAGCACCTCGGCCAGTACCGGTGTCGCCCGTGGATCGCCGCTGCGGGCAAGGGCCTTGAGCGCGCCGCCCAGGGCCGGAGCCCCACGCTCCAAGCGCTGCGTCCACAGTTCGGGGCGCGCGATCACCAGCGCGTGCAGGCGATCGGCGGCCGGCGCGGCCAGGTGGAAGAGTTCCCCCAGCACCGACGCCGCGGCATCGCGCAACCGGTAGGCCTCCGTGCCCAGTTGCTCGCCGACCAGCGCGACGAGCGCCGAGTGGTCGCCCCGCCACTCGCGGAACAGCCCCGCCGACATCCACACCCCGTTGCATCGGTCGGTGGAGTCCGGAGCAGTCAACTGCCCTTCCAGCAGGGCGACCCGATAGGTCACCTGCCCGCCGAGCGCGGTGTGCAGCGTGCGCACGATCTGGGCGCCCTCTTCGTCCGAGGGGCGAAGCCGCCGTAACCGCCCAGCGAGGGTGTCCGGCTCGGGAGGGCCGCTCTCGGCCGGTGTCGAGGGCCCCGACCGACGCCGCTCGGACCGCTCCCCGAGCAGGCGCACGACCGTCGGGACCAGGTCGGCGGGAAGCAGATCGGGCGCGCAGCCGGCGAGTTGGCCGAGCGCGGCGAGCCGTAGCCCGGGGTCGCACGGCGGAACGCCGAATGCCAGCAGGGTGTCCAGTGCCTCGGCGGCGTGGGCCGGATACCGTCGTGCGAACAGACCGAGGCTCTCGACGAGGGCGAGCAGAACCCGGTCGTCGCGCTCGGCCGTGGTCCGCCGCCGTAACAGGTCCAGCACGCGCGCGGGTTGATCGAGGAACCGGACCAGCCCCTCGGCGGCGGCCCGGCGCACGCCGGGGTCCCGGTCGCCGACGAGCGCGACAAAGGCCTCGGCCCCCGCCATGAGGACGGCCTCAGCCGACCCGTGCCCCCGCCCGATGCTGACCAGAAGCTCCACCAACTCGCCCCGCTCCGCGACCACCTCGTCAGTGGCGAGCGCGAACAGAAACGGAACGCAGGCGAGTGTCGAGTCGTACACCAACCCCTCGTGGTGCACCGCGCCGTACATCCCGTCGAGCGCGCTCGCCCGCTCGACGGGGTCCGTGGCGGCCAGTCCCCTGAGCAGTCCGGGCACGTCCGCCGCACTGCCGTACGCATGGCGCAGCGAGGCCCAGTCGACCTCGTCGATCCCCGTGAACACGTTGCCCTCCCCAGACGAAGTGCCAACTGATCGCGAGTCTGCACCACGCCACTGACAACGAAGCGGAATCGGGAGGTGACCGAGGGTCAGTCCCCGTCGGGCAGGGCGCGGGAGAGGATCGCGCCGAGGTCGGCGGAGTCGGGGAGTGTGCCGAAGGCGTGCCCCCAGTCGCCGCCCAGCCGGGTCGCGCAGAAGGCGTCGGCGACCGCGGCCGGGGCGTGCCGTACGAGGAGGGACGCTTGGAGGGTGAGCGCCATCTGCTCGACGAGGCGGCGTGCGCCGGTCTCGGTCGCCTCGCTCAACGCGCCCCTCAGCCGGCTCACCGCCGCGTCCAGGCGGGCGTCCGCGCCCCGCGCCAGGGCGAGTTCGGCGAACAGCGCGTCCGCCGGGCCGGGGTCCCGGCTCAACGCCCTTAGTACGTCAAGGGCGTTGACGTTACCCGAGCCCTCCCAGACGGAGAGGAGGGGTGCCTCGCGATAGTGCCGGGGCATGCCCGAGTCCTCTACGTAGCCGTTTCCGCCGAGGCACTCCAGGGCCTCCGCCGTGAAGGCCGGACCGCGCTTGGTGATCCAGTACTTGCCCACGGCGGTGGCGATCCGGCGGAACGCGGACTCGGCGTCGTCCCCGCGCACCGCACGGTCGGCCGCGCCCGCCAGCCGCAGGGTGAGAGTCGTCGCAGCCTCCGACTCCAGTGCCAGATCGGCCAACACGTTGCGCATCAGCGGCTGTTCGAGCAGCCGCGCGCCGAACGCGCTGCGGTGGCGCACATGGTGGCCCGCCTCGACGAGCGTCTTGCGCATCAGCGTCGCCGACATCATCACGCAGTCCAGACGGGTGCAGTTGACCATCTCGATGATGGTCTTGACGCCGCGTCCCTCCGGCCCGACCAGCCAGGCGACGGTCCCGTCGAACTCGGGCTCGGAGGACGCGTTGGACCGGTTGCCCAGCTTGTCCTTCAGCCGCTGGATACGGAACACGTTGCGGCTGCCGTCGGGCAGGACACGCGGCACAAGGAAGCACGACAGTCCACCCGGAGCCTGGGCCAGCACGAGGAACACGTCGCACATCGGCGCCGACGTGAACCACTTGTGCCCGCGCAGCGTGTACACACCGGGTTCGGCGGTGGGCGTGGCCGCCGTGGTGTTCGTGCGGACGTCCGAGCCGCCCTGCTTCTCCGTCATCCCCATCCCGGCCAGCAGCCCGCGCTTCTCGGCCGGGACGCGCAGGCCCGGTTCGTACACCCGGCTGGTCAGCAACGGCTCGTAGACCGCGGCCAGTTCGGGCTGGGCGCGCAGCGCGGGGACGGCGGCGTACGTCATCGACGTCGGGCAGCCGTGCCCGGCCTCGGTGTGTCCCCACACCAACCCGCCTGCCGTACGGGCCACATGGGCACCGGGACGTTCGTCCGCCCAGGGCGCACCGGCCAGTCCCTCGGCGACGGCGACCCCCATCAGCCGGTGCCAGCTCGGGTGGAACTCGACCTCGTCGATCCGGTTGCCGTACCGGTCGTGCGTGCGCAGCTCCGGCTCGTGCCGGTTCGCCTGCTCGCCCCACTCCTGCGCCTCCGCGCTGCCCGCCGCCCGGCCGAGCCGCCGTACGTCCTCCTCGGCCCAGCCGGCGCCCTCCCGGCGGAGCCCCTCCAGGAGGGCCGTGTCCTCGGAGGCGTCGTACGGGGCCAGGGGCGGGGGCTGGTTGGTGACGTCGTGCGTGGCGTCCCGGGGCTGCGGCGGTGTGTGCGCGAGTGTCTGGGCCATACGGGAAGTGTTGCACTATCTCTGCGGTCGCATCAATGATGTAACACGAGAATCGACGCCGTAGAGTGCGAGGCCATGCTTACGAGGTCATGCGGATGAACGAGTCGGAAGGGCCCGGCGAGGTGGACCTGCGCCCGCTGTCCGCGCGGTCGGTCGTCCTCAGCCTGCTGCTGGGTACACATCCGCCCGAGCTGCCCGTACGGGATCTGCTGCGCGCCGTCGAACCACTCGGCGTCGCCGGATCCACCCTGCGGGCCGCGCTCAGCCGGATGGTCGCGGCCGGAGATCTGCGGAGTACGGACGCCGTCTACCGGCTCAGCGACCGCCTGTTGGAACGCCAGCGCCGCCAGGACGTCGCCGTACACCCCGAGACCCAACCCTGGGACGGCGACTGGGAGATGACCGTCGTCACCGCGACCGGCCGCGGCCCCGCCGAACGCGCCGAGCTGCGCGGGGAGTTGACCGCACTGCGGCTCGCCGAACTCCGCGAGGGAGTCTGGCTCCGCCCGGCCAATCTGCTACGACCCCGACCGGACGAACTCGGCACGGTGGCCCGGCACTTCACCACCCGCCCCGAGGAGCCCGCTCGCGAACTCGCCGCGAACCTGTGGCCACTTGAGGCCTGGGCGAAGACGGCCGAGGCGCTGCTCACTCGGATCACCGCCACCGCCGACCGCCCGGCCGATCGTTTCACCGTACTCGCCGCCGTCGTACGCCACTTGCTCGCCGACCCGGTCCTGCCCCCCGAACTCCTGCCCGCCGATTGGCCGGGCCCCGCCCTGCGCGCCGAATACACCCGCCACCGACGGGAGTTGATCGCGGCCGTGCTGGGAAACAGGGCGTGACCCCGAGGGGCCCGGCACGGCCGCCTTCATCGCCGTGGGCTCACTTGTAGGTGATGTCCGACGCCGAGTACTTGCAGTAAGTCCCGTCCGCGCCCGTGCCGTTGGTGGTCGGCTCCGCGCCCGTGTTGTTCCCGATGTACTTCTGACAGGGGATCATCTTCTTGCTGGTGTCCCCGACGATCGTGATGGCCTTCAGGGTCGCGCTGTCACCGTAGTTGGTGTTGATGCCGACGATCCGGCTGCCCTTGTACGTCGCCTCGATGGTGTTGAGGTTGATCGTGCGCTTGTACTGCGTCTTGCAGTTGCCGCAGGAGCGGACGAACGTACCGAAGGTCTGCGCCGCGAAGTTGGAGACGTTCAGCGTCCCGGCGCCGTTGAACTGGAACACCTTGTCGCTGGCCTCTTTCGCGCCACCGCCGGAGACGGTGTACACGTTGGACGACGAGGAGCCCAGGAAGGTCGCCGCGTCCTCGCCGACGTCCTCCCACCAGACGTTCTGCAGCGTGCAGGCGCCCAGGCAGTGGATGCCGTCGGCGGCGGGCGAGCCGATGATGACGTTCTTCACGACGGCGCCCGGGGCCAGCTCCAGGATGGGGCCCTGGTCCTCGTCCTGGCTGCCCGTGCCCAGGTCGCCGCTGCCGTACAGGCGCAGCATCCCGTAGTCCTTGGTGCCCGAGACCGAGATCGTCGAGGTCACCGCCTGGCTGCCGCTCGCGGTGGGCCAAGTGGCGGCACTGGCCGGCGAGAGGGTGCCGGATGCCATGATCATGCCAATGGAGAGGCTGAAGGTGGTCAGCGCGCCGGTCAGCACGCGTGGCCGTATGGAAGAAGTCATGTCCCGATTCCTTCTCCGAGGTGGGGGAGTGGTCAGAGCTTTCCGGTGCCCGCGCCGGACGTCACCGAGGCGACGACGGTCGAGGCGGGCTCGGCGGTGTAGCTGTACGGCGGGCTGGTGAACGTGCCCACCTGCGAGATCTCGGTGGCGGCTCCGCCGAGGTCGTTGCCGCTGAGGTTGGCGTAGCCGTCCACGTCGCTGTCCCGGTTCGTCGTGACGGCGACCTCCGTGTCACGGAAGACGTTGTTCTGGACGAACATCTGGGCGCCCATGCGCGAGTGCACAGCGGTCTCGGCGCCGACGACGTAGTTGTCGTAGAAGTGCCCGGTGCCGAAACGCAGGCTGGGGATGCGGGAGTTGACCTGGTCGAACCAGTTGTGGTGGTACGTCACCCGCAGATGCCCGGTGTCCTCGCTCGCGTTGTTGTCGCTGTGGCCGACGAGCGAGCCCTTGTAGTGGTTCTTGAAGGTGTTCCAGGAGACGGTGACGTAGTCGGAGGCGTGGCTGATGTCGACCAGGCCGTCGTAGTAGTCCTTGCCGTGGTCGAGGTCGGACGAGAAGGCGTTGTGGTCGATCCACACCTTCGTCGACGCCTGCACGGTGATGGCGTCGGCGGGCGCGAGGGGCTTGCTGATGTTCAGGTTGCGCACGACGACGTTGGTCACCTTCTTCAGGCGCAGCCCGCCACCGGTGAACCCGGACGCCGAACCCACGCCCAGGACCGTCGTGTTGGACCCGATGTCCACCTGACCGCTCAGCGAGATCAGGCCGTTGACCTTGACGACCTTCGAACTGCTGCCGGTGACGGCCGACTTGAAGGCGTCGAGCGTCGACACCGTGACCGCCGCGGCGCTGCCGCCACCGGTCGTCCCGGCGCCGAAGCCGACCGGCGAGGCGTCGGCCGCGGCGGCGGAGTGGGGGAGTGCGAGCACGGCGACGGCGGCGAGCGCGGCGGCCGTCAGGGCTGACCTTCGGGGGCGAGTGCGCATGCGGGTGCGTCCCTTCGGAGGGATCGGGTGATCGCGTACGTGAACGAGGTATGCCGGGAGGGGGCCTGCGGTCACACATCTGAACGGAACGTAGGGTGCAAGCGCTTTCTAGTCAACGCTCCGCGCGAAACTATTCGAAGCGTGGGAGCGCTTCCATGGGGCTCATGTCCATGTCACGATGCCGATGGTTCCCACCCGAACGACGTCGCACGAGCCGCACGAGCCGCGATCAGGAAGGGACGATGACGTGCGCCCCACAGCCGCCGACAACACCCTCAAGTCCGCCCGGAAGAAGCCGCGTTCGGTACTCGTCGCCCTCTTCGGAGCGCTGGTGCCGTTGCTCGCGGCCCTGACCCTCCTGGCACCCCCGGCCGCCGCCCGCGCCGAGGCCGTCCCCACCGCGACCCTCACCGAGGTCACCGGCTTCGGCACCAACCCGAGCAACCTGCAGATGTACGTGTACGTCCCGGCCGCCGTCACCGCCCACCCGGCGGTCGTGGTGGCCGTGCACTACTGCGGGGGATCGGGCCCCGCGATGTACTCCGGCACCGAATACGCCTCGCTGGCCGACCAGTTGGGGTTCATCGTCGTCTACCCGTCGGTCACCCGCGCCAGCAAGTGCTTCGACGTCTCCTCGTCCCAGGCCCTGCACCGCGACGGCGGCAGCGACCCGGTCGGCATCAAGTCCATGGTCGACTGGGTGAAGAGCGCCTATTCCGCCGACCCGAGCCGCGTCTTCGCCCTGGGCATCTCCTCCGGCGCGATGATGACGAACGTCCTGCTCGGCGACTACCCCGACGTCTTCGCGGCCGGCGCCGCCTTCGCCGGCGTACCGTTCGGCTGCTTCGCCACCACCGACGGCTCCGAGTGGAACACCGCCTGCGCCAACGGCACCGTCACCCACACCCCGCAGGAATGGGGCGACTTGGTGCGCGGCGCCGACCCCGGCTACACCGGCGCCCGCCCCCGGATGCAGCTGTGGCACGGCACCGCCGACGACACCCTGCGCTACCCCAACTTCGGCGAGGAGATCAAACAGTGGACGAACGTGCTGGGCGTCGGCCAGACCCCGGCCGCCACCGACTCCCCGGCCACGGGCTGGACCCGCACCCGCTACGGCGCCACCGGTGACCGGGCCCCCGTCGAGGCGATCAGCCTCCAGGGCGTCACCCACAACCTCTATACCTACGGCATGGGCGCCCGCGTCCTCACCTTCTTCGGCCTCTCCGGCGGCGGCACCACGCCCCCGCCCTCGACCGGCCCCTGCAAGGTGACGGTCACGACCAGCGCCTGGAACACCGGCCTCACCGCCTCCGTGACGATCACCAACACCGGTACGAGCACGGTGAATGGCTGGCAGCTCGGTTTCACCCTGCCCACCGGCCAGACCATCACCAACGGCTGGGGCGCCACCTACGCCCCGGCCTCCGGCACGGTGACGGCCACCAACGCGTCGTACGACGGCACGATCGCCCCGAACGCGAGCGTGACCATCGGCTACCAGGCGAACCACACCGGCAACAGCGCGGCACCCACCGCGTACATGCTCAACGGGACAGCCTGCACGGTCGGTTGACCCACACTCCGGCGCCCTTCGCTCTCAACTCCTTCCCGGGGAAGGTGGATTCCGTGCACGTCACGAGACGGACCGTGATCGGCGCCACGGCCTCGGCGCTGTCAGTCCCCAACTCGGTGCGTGTCGAGGGCAGTTCGACACGCACCGGCTCGCACTGGGTGAACACCTGGACGGCGATGCCCCAGCTCACCGAGCCCGGCAACCTGCCGCCCGCACCCTTCACCGGGACCAGGTCGGTCCTGGTCGACACCACGCTCCGACAGACGCTCCGCGTCACCACCGGAGGCCGGACGCTGCGCCTGCGCTTCTCCAACGCCTACGGCGACACCCCACTGCCACTCACCGCCGTGGTGGTGGCGCTCCCGCAGGACGGCAGGGCGGGCGCGAGCGCGATCGTGCCCGGCAGCGGCAGGCCGGTCACGTTCGCCGGACGCGGGTCGGCGACCGTCCCGGTGGGTGCCCAACTGGTCTCGGATCCAATGGACTTGGACCTGTCCGCCGCGTCCGTCCTGACGGTGACGACCTACCTGGCGACGGGCCAGCCCTCGCTCGCGCTCACCTCGCACCCGGGCTCGCGCACGACGTCGTACCTCCAGCTCGGAGACCGCGCACAGGACGAGGACCTGCCCGGTGCGACCCCGGTCGACCACTGGTATCTGCTGAGCGACGTCGAGGTGTTGGCCCCGCGCACCACCACGGCCGTGGCGATCCTGGGCGACTCGCTCACCGACGGCCGAGGCTCCACGACCAACGCCAACAACCGCTGGCCCGACCAGCTCCACGACCGCCTCCGCGCCCACCCCGCCACCGCCGACGTAGCGATCCTGAACCAGGCGGCGGGCGGAAACCGGGTCCTCCATGACGGCCTCGGCCCCAACGTCCTCGCCCGCCTGGACCGCGACGTCCTCTCCCGCAGCGGAGTCACTCGCCTCGTCGTCTTCGAGGGCGTCAACGACATCGGCACCGCGGACGCGACCCCCGCCGCCCAACACCAGCTCACCGAAGACCTGTTGGCCGCCTATGACCAGATCGTCGTCCGCGCCCACGCGCAGGGCATCCGCGTCTACGGCGGGACCCTGCTCCCCTTCGGCGGCAACACCTACGACGACCCGGCGGGCGAGCGCGAGCTCACCCGCCGGGCGGTCAACGCCTGGATCCGGACGAGCGGCCACTTCGACGCGGTCATCGACTTCGACCGCGCCGTACGCGATCCGGCCGACCCCCGCCGTCTGGTGGAGTCCCTCCAGGTGGGCGACCGGCTGCATCTCAATCCGGCGGGGTACGGCGTGCTGGCCGCGACGGTCCCCGCCCGATTGCTGCGTTAGACGACCGGCTCCTTCGCGGTGGCGGGGGCGGCGGACGAACTGCCCTTCACCGAAAGGTGGTTGAAGACCAGGTTCAGCACGATCGCCGTCAGGCAGCCCGCGCTGATGCCGCTGTTCATCACCGTCTGGAACCAGTCAGGGAACTGCGTGTACACCGTCGGCACGCCGACCGGCAGCATGCCCACGGCCACCGAGACGGCGACGACGGTGAGGTTGTGGTTGTCCTTGAAGTCGACCTGGGTCAGGGTGCGGATACCGCTCGCGGCGACCGTGCCGAACATGACCAGGCCCGCGCCGCCGAGCACCGGTGCCGGTATCGCCGCGACGACCGCGCCCAGCTTGGGCAGCAGACCGAGGACGACGAGGATGCCGCCGGCGACGGCGACGACCCAGCGGCTGCGGACCCGGGTCATGCCGACGAGGCCGACGTTCTGGGCGTACGCCGTGTACGGGAAGGTGTTGAAGACGCCGCCGAGGACGGTGGAGAGGCCGTCGGCGCGCAGGCCGTCCGCGAGGGAGCGCGGTTCGATCCTGCGGTCGGTCATCTCGCCGACCGCGATCAGGTCACCGGTCGTCTCGGTCATCGTCACCAGCGCCACCACCAGCATCGACACGATCGCCGAGGCATGGAAGGTGGGCGTACCGAAGTGGAACGGCGTGCTGATGCCGACCCAGTCGGCGTCCCCGACCCCGCTGAAGTCCGTGAACCCGAACACCACCGCGGCCACCAGCCCCACGGCCATACCGATCAGCACCGCGATCCGGCTCAGGAACGCGGGCGCGAACCGCTGAACACCCAGGACGACCACGAGCACGAAGGCCGCGAGCGCCAGGTTCTTCGGTTCACCGAAGTCCTTCGAACCCTGGCCGCCCGCCGCCCAGTTGCCCGCCGCGGGCAGCAGCGACAGACCGATGATCAGGATCACCGTGCCGGTCACGAGCGGCGGGAAGAAGCGCAGCAGCTTGCCGAACACCGGTGCCAGGAGCGCGATGGCGAGCCCCGCGATGATCACGGAACCGTAGATCGCGGGCAGTCCGCCGCCCGTCGTACCGATCAGCACCATCGGCGACACGGCGGCGAACGTACAGCCCTGCATGATCGGCAGCCGCACCCCGAACCGCCAGAAGCCGATGCACTGGATGAGCGTCGCGATACCGCACACCAGCAGGTCGGCGGTGATCAGATACGCCAGATCGGCGGCCGACAGCTTCATCGCCCCGCCGACGATCAGCGGAACCGCCACCGCGCCCGCGTACATCGCGAGGACATGCTGCAGCCCGAAGGCGGCCAACTGCCGTACGGGTGGGACCTCGTCGACGGGATGCACGGGTGTGGTCGCTGCCATGGGCACTCCTGAGCGGCGGAGAGGGAGGGAGGCGGGGAGGGGGAGAAACATGTGGACAGCACGAGACCGTAAGCGCCTTGAACAGTTTGTTGATTTCTGAGTTGTTGCCGCCGTGTGTCATGCCCATCCGCTAGGCGCGCGACGCGCGCACCGCCTCCCGAAGAGCCTCCCAGCCAGGCAGTTTGACCACGCCGCCACGCCCGAGCGAGGCCCCCAGCTCCGCCTCGGCCCGCTCGATGGCCTCCCAGCCGGCCCACTCGACCGGCTTGACCCCCTCGGCACGCAGCGCGAGGAGGGGGTCCTCCGAGGCTTCGTGCCGTACGAGCATGGGGGCGTCCTCCAGCAGGGACGTCACCGTCTCCTTGGCGTCCGGGCGGTTGGTGCCGATGACACCGGTCGGGCCCCGCTTGATCCAGCCGGCCACGTACTCGCCGGGCGCGGGCATCCCCTCACGCAGGACGCGGCCGGCCCGGTGCGGCACGACGCCGAGCTCGGCGTCGAACGGCAGCCCGTCCAGCGGCACCCCGCGATAGCCCACCGAACGCAGCACCAACTGCGCCTCGATGTCCTCCAGTTGACCCGTGCCGCGCACCCCGCCGTGCCCGTCCGGCGCGGTCCGTTCGAAGCGCACCGCGCCCACCCGCCCCGCGTCGGCGAGGAGTTCGACGGGACGGAGGAAGAAGCGGAGGCGGATACGGCGTGCGGCGCCCGAGGGAGGCAGGGTCGCCCAGTTGCGCAGCGTCTCCACGTTGCGGCGTTGCGCGGCGGGCAGGGCGGCGGGGTCAAGACAGTCCGGGTCGAGCGCCAACTCGGCGGGATCCACGGTCACTTCGGTGTCCGGCAGGCCGCCCAGTTCGCGCAGCTCCTTGGTGGTGAAGCGGGCCTGCGAAGGGCCGCGCCGGCCCACCATGTGGATGTCCGACACCCCGCTCGCGGCCAGCGCGGTGAGCGCCGCCTGCGGTATGTCGGTGCGGCTCAGCTCGGCCGCGCCGCGCGCCAGCATCCGCGTGACGTCCACCGCGACATTGCCCACGCCGATGACGACGGCCGAGCGCGCGCCGAGCACGAAACCGCCGGCGGCGGAGTCCGGATGGGCGCTGTACCAGGACACGAACTCGGTGGCCGACCAGCTGCCCGGCAGCTCCTCGCCGGGAATCCCCAGGTGGCGGTCGGTGGCGGCACCCACGCAGTACACGACCGCGTCGTACAGCTCCCGCAGCCGCGCGGTGGCCAGTCCGCCGGGCCCCACCGCCACCCCGCCCAGGAACCGCACCCGCTCGTGCTCCAGTACCGTCCGCAGATTGTTCTGCAGCGACTTGATCTTCTCGTGGTCCGGCGCCACGCCGTAGCGCACCAGACCGTACGGGCACGGGAGCCGGTCCAGGACGTCGACCAGCGCTCCGGGCTCGCGCTGGACCAGGCTCTGGGCGGTATAGACCCCGCTCGGCCCGGAACCGACCACGGCGACACGCAGCACGGCGGAACTCCTCACCCGTCAGGCACGCAGGAGATCGCTGACTCGCCAGACCGCTGGCAACTCCAGGGTCCCACCACCGGGGCTCCGCTGACAGGGTGCCGTGCGTACCCGTACGAGACGGGGGCGCGCGTGTCCGTTCGTATGGAATGTGATCATGCGGTTACGTTGCGTGTGTGCTAGAAGCATCCTTTGTTAATCTTTCCGATCGCTGCCCGGAGGACGGCGCGGTGTCCGTGTGGCCCGCGTGGGAAGTGCAGGAGCACGCCGGAGCCACCTCGTGGTTCCACGTCCGGCTGGCCTTCACTGACGGCGCCCGGGTCGACGCACTCGCCGTGGTCTCCGACCGGGGCGTCTCCGTCGAGGACGTACGGGCCCAACCGGCTCTGTCCCTCGACGACTTGACGGTGCTCGCCGACTGGATCGAGGGACCGCTCTTCGAAGCGTGCGGCCTCGAACCGGGGCACGTGTACGAGGGGGAGGAGGGAGCGGAGCCGGGTGGAGCGCGCCGGGCCCGGCCGCCCTGGCCGCGCGGCATCGAGGGGCGGTGGCTGGTCGCCCAGGAGTACCGCGCCGCACAGGAGGAGGGTGTCGATCCCGTCCTCGCGGTGATGTGCGCGACCGGACACAGCCGACGCCGCTCGCTCCGACTCATCTCCCAGGCGCGCGACGCGGGCTATCTGACACCTCGTCATGCGAGGCGTTGAGCCGGTGAGTTGGAGTCGACGAGTTGGGGCGACGGCTGGGCTGGGCGTCGGAAGGCTCCCCGTTGTGCTCTTCCGCGGACCGGTCGTCCGTCGCGAAGAACCGTGAGAGGTCCGTGTCGGCCGCCGAGCGCGGTGTGCCGGCCTCGGGCGGGATCCCCAACTCCCAGTCGAGCCCGTACCGTTCGAACAACTCGGTGCGCAGCACCGGGATCGGCATCGGTACCCCGGGCACCAGCGCCGCGTAGACCGCGCCCATGAGGAGGGCCCGCAGCATCGGGTAGTCGGACGGGTTGTTCCCCGACCTGTACCGCGCGATCGTCTCCCCGAGCAGTTCGGCCAGGCGTCGCTGCTCCGGGCACTGCACGAAGCCCTCACCCTGGAGCAGCCCCGCCATGTGCTGGCGCATCAGCACGGGCCGGTCGTGCGCGAGGCCCAGGATCGCGTCGATGGCCCGCGCCATGCGCTCCCGCTCGTCGGTGGTGCGCGGCTCGCGCTCCAGCGCTTCTTCCAGCGTCCGGTGCATCAGCCGGTGCACGGCGGACTGCACGAGCTGGCGTTTTCCTGGGAAGTAGTACGACACCAGTCCGCGCGCCGAACCGGCCCGGTCCGCGATGTCACCCAAGGTCGTGGCCTCGAAGCCGCGCTCACCGACCAGCTCGACCGCAGCCTGCAGAAGCCGCTCCCGGGAACGCCGTCGCAACTCTTCATTGACCGAGGCGCTTCGCGGGGACATGCTGTAACTCCTGCGTTGACTGGCTATCAGCCAACTATACTCAGGGCGTACGGGTCCCCATCGCGGGGGCCCGGCGAATGCTGCCGTCCGTCTGGGGCGACGCGGGGGATCGTCTCAGGCGGGCGGCTCCTTTTCACCCCAATGGTTACCTGGGGCGACCTTTGGCCGGGCGTCCGGCGCCGCCTTCTCGCACATCTGTCGCACGGCACGTGATCCGTCCCTAGAGTGGGCACGGGTGACGAGCCGAGGAGGCGCACGGGCATGGACCAGGACCAGCAGATTTTCGCGCGGATCAACGAGATGGTCGACGACGAGCGCAAGCTCCGGGAGGCCCTGGCCTCCGGCACGATCGACAGCAGCACGGAGCACCAGCGCCTCGGCCAGTTGGAACGCGAACTCGACCAGTGCTGGGACCTGTTGAGGCAGCGCCGCGCCAAGGTGGAGTTCGGCGAGAACCCGGACGAGGCGCGGGTGCGCCCGGAGTCCGAGGTGGAGGGGTATCAGGGGTGACTTTGGGGGCGGGCTGCGGGGGCCGACCCTTGGGCTGGGGCCGGAGGTCGGCCTCGGCTCAGCCCTGACCGACCAGGTCGAGCACGGGGCGCAGGGCGTCCGGCCGTTCGGTCACCGGGCGGTGGTCCACGAAGTGCACCCCGCAGCCCAGGGCCGCCGCCCCGCCGTCCGAGCGTCGCTCGTCGCCGACCATCAGTACATCCTTCGGGTCGGCCCCGAGCGCCTCGCAGGCGACCGCGAACAGCCGCGGGTCCGGCTTCTGAACGCCGTGTTCGTACGACAGCACGTACGTGTCCACGTAGGTGTCGAGGCCGTGCTCGCGGAACACCGGCCGCAGATCCCAGCCGATGTTGCTCACCACGCCCACGCCGATGCCACGCTCGCGCAGTGTCCGCAGCACGACTTCCGCGTCCGGGTACGGCGTCCAGGCGGCCGGCGTCATGTGCCGGTCGTACAGCGCGTCGTGCAACGCCGGGTCGGGGAGCGGGACTTGGCGGGAGACGCCGGTGTACGCGGCCCGGTGCAGTTCCGCGCTCTGGTCCCGGATCGCCCACATCTCGGCGAACTCCGCGGGCAGCCGCTCCGGCTGCGCCCCACCCGGCATCGCCCCCGCCGACTCCAGCGCCCGCGCCGCCTCGGCCAACTCCGGCTCGGGCAGCGCGATCCCGGTCTCCCGCAGTACGGCACGCAGCCAGGACTCGGTGGACTCGATACGGAAGAGGGTTCCGGAGAAGTCGAAGAGGACGGCACTCATGCGGTGATCTTACTCAGCCGTTCACACCCACCGCCGTTCGTACCCTCCGACAGCCACTGCCACCACGAACGCCCCCAGAACCCAGCCGCCCAACACGTCCGACGGCCAGTGCACACCCAGCCACACACGGGTCAGTCCCACACCCGCCACGGAGATCACGGCCAGAGTCACGGCCGTACGCCACACGGCACGTCCGGCGTCGTAGCGGTGGAGCAGCCACAGGAGGAGGCCGCAGACCACGGTGGCGGTCATGGCGTGGCCCGAAGGGAAGGCCGCGTAGTGGGCGGAGTCGACGGGGTCGGGCCACACCGGGCGGGGGCGGTCGACCAGTGCCTTCAGGGTCTGCTGCAGCAGTGTGCCAAGCGCACATGTAGCCGCCAGCCATAGTGCCGTCCACCATGCGGAACGCCGCCACACCAGCCACACCATGGTGGCCGCACATACAAGGCGCAGGGTGAGAGGGTCCCAGACCCAGTCCGTCAGGATGCGGCACACCTGCGTCACCCTGTGGTCCTCGACCGCCCAACGGTGCGTCGTTACGGCGATCCGGCTGTCGAGGTCGATCAGCGGACGCCACTCCACCGCGACCAGGGTGAGAAGCAGCGTGGAGCACAGGGCCAGGGCCAGGGCGACGGTGGTGTGCCGGTGGGTCGGGCGGGACGGACAGTGCATACAACGATCCTCGCCGATCCATGCCGATCTCAGCCGAGCGCCCGCAGCCCCGGTACGAAGGCCACCAGCACCGGAATCACCGGCACCAGCGCCGCCGTGGCGGTCAGTCCCAGGCGGCGCGTCGGCGTGAGCCGGTCCTGAGGTGTGAGCAACCGGTGCACCCGCTGCGGGACATGGGCATGCGGGGTCGGGCACGGCCCGAACACCCCACGGTCCTCGTTGAGTTCGACGAGTGCGAGCGCGGTCGTGAGGCGGCCGAAGCGGCGGGAGGCCATGTCGTCTGCGGCGAGTTCGACCAGGCGGTGCATCTCGTCCCGGAACGCGGCGAACACCGGAACCTGCGGGAACCCCGTCGCCAACGCGGCCGAACAGTGCAGCAACCAGTCGTGCCGGGCCTGTGCGTGCCCCTGCTCGTGGGCGAGCAGGGAGTCCAGCTGCCGTCCCTTGAGTCGGCGCAACGCGGCTGTGGTGATGACCAGTTGAGGCGCGGGGCCGGACATCCACCACGCGTCCGGCCGCTCGCCCTCCAGTACGACCAGGGGCTCGGCGCCCGGCTCCTCGCCGGGCAACAGCGGTGCGCGGACGAGGAGTTCGGCCCTCCGCCGCCGACGGCGCGACCGGGCCCGTACGACCTCACGGACCAGCATCGCCACCGTCCACGCCCCGCCGCACGCGAGGGCCACCGCGGTCGCCGCGGCCCAAGGCCCGGTGGTCACAAGGGGATAGGCGTCCAGAACGGCGTGCGGGGCGTTGGCGAAGACGTGGCCGCGCACCGCCTGCCACGCGGCGGCGGCGCTCAACGTCATCGACAGGGCGCAGCACAGGAGGACGGCCGCCACGACGCACTGCCACACCCACAGCGCGAGCACCGGCTCGTGGTCCGGCCAGTCGGCCCGGGCGAGCAGCCGTGGGGCGACGACGGCGGCCAAGGCGCCGAGCAGCAACAGTGCCGCGGGGACCATCATGGGAGCACCCTATGAGCGCCGCGGTGATCAGGGGTACGGCTTGTTACGGCAAAGTGACGCAGACCACGATTTCGTACAGTGCCCCGGATTCCTGGATTCCCGGATCCTCAGAGCGTCAACAGCATCGCGACCATGGCGATCCCCATCGACAGCCGGCACGCCCGAGCCAACTCCGGCCGGTCGCCCCACCCGACACTCCCGCCGTCGCCGACGGCCGCGCCGGTGACGGGCACCAGTCGTATGCCCGACAGCAGCACGTATCCCACGAAGTAGAGGAGCAACACACCTGTCACGAGCGGGACTCCGGAGCCCTCGTGCTCATGGTGGTGACCGGGGGAGGCGCCCATCACGAGCGCCATGTAGACCATGGCGGCGGTGCCCAGCAGATGGTGCACATGGTGCGGGCTCCTGCGCGCGGTCCACAGGGCGCGCAGCGCCGCCGCGCCGAAGACCGCCGCATAGCCGGGCCAGGCCCACGACGGCGGTGCGAACACCGCGGCGGGCACGGCCATGGCGGCCATCCCGAAGCCCATCAGCGCCTCGCCGCCGGCGGCCCGTCGCTGTTCCTCGACGGGGCTGCGCATCCGCAACAGGCAGTACGCCCCGGTCGCGGCGCAGAGCGCGACCAGCAGCCAGCCGGGCGAAGCCGGTCCGTGCATGCGCATCCCCCCGTTCCACCCTTGTTCTCACTCTTCGTAGACGATCGGTCACAGGTTGCCCGTGCCACACGGGGCGCAATCGAGCGCAACGGTGTACATGGGGAGCACTCGGCGGAGTGCGGCAGGTCGGAGGTGCGTTCCGGGATGTGTTTTACGAGTAAAATACCTGCTAAACTTGCCCTTCATGAGCAGTGCGACCCCCGCCCCCACCCCGCGCGTCCGACGCCTTCCGCTCGCCGGTGTGCTCCGTCTCGGCCGGCCCTCCGACATCTGGTTCAAGCCCGCGCTCAGCGTGGTCGCGTCCGTCGCCCCGCCCAACCTGGCCCTGCTCGCCCTGGGCCGCCTCGACTTGGCGATGTACACGATGGCCGGCTCCTTGTGCGCGCTCTACGCCCACAACAAGCCCTACGCCGCCCGGGCCCGCGCCCTGCTCTGGGTGGTGCTCGGGATGATCGGCGGTCTCGCCGTCGCGCTGGTCACCGCCTCCCTCACCACGAACGCCGTCGTGCTGGTCACGGTCGGCGCCGCCCTGGCCGCCGTACAGAAGGGCCTGTGCGACGCGACCCGGATCGGCCCGCCCGGCAACGTCGTCCTCACCTTCATCAGCTCCGCCTCGCTCTTCGCGCCGCAGACACTCGCCCAGATCCCCGGTCACCTCGCGCTCGCCGCCGTGGCGGGCGTCTGGGCGTGGCTCGTCGGCATGGCACCCGGCCTCGTCCGGCCCCACGGCCCCGAGCGCCGCGCCACGGCCCAGGCGCTGGACGCCGCCGCCGTGTACGCCGTCACCCACGGCACCGGCGACGGCCACGCACGCGCGCGTGCCGCAACGGCAGCGGCCATCCAGGCAGCCTGGCAGTCCCTGCTCGCCACGGGTGCCCGCACCGAGCCCCGCCGCTCCCTCGAACGTCTCGTCGTCCGTGCCGAGGTCGCCCTCGCCGCGCCCGCGGACACCGACCCGGAGTTGCTTCGCATCTGGGCCCGCGAACTGCGCGGCAGCGGACCGGTCCCTCGGACCGACGATCCAGTGAGTGCCGTGGCCGAACTGCTCGGTGTGGACGCCGAACTCGCCACCTCCGCCCGCCCGTTGTGGACCAGGCTCGGCCCGCTCGCCCCCCTCGTGCTGCGCACGGGGATCGGCTGTGCCCTCGCGGGTTACGCCTCCCTGGCGCTCGGCGTGGGCCGTCCCTACTGGGCCCTCGTCACCGCCGCCTCCCTCTACCAGGTCAACATCACCCTCACCTGGGGCCGGGGAGTGCAGCGGGTCGTCGGAAACCTCCTGGGCGTGCTCGTCTTCGCCGGGGTGGCACCGCTCGCGCACGCCCGTCCGGCGGCCCTCGTGCTGTGCTGCCTCGCGTTCAACTTCGGCGCCGAGGCGCTGATCGGCCGCAACTACTGGCTCGGCAGCGTCTGCGTGACCCCGATGGCGCTGCTCATCACCGAGTTCGCCCGGACCCAGCAGTCCGGGGAGCTGATCACCGAGCGGGTCGTGGACACCCTCGTCGGCGCCCTGGTCGGCCTCGTGGCCGCGGTTACCGTCACCAACCGGCGCGCGACCGACCGTGTCGAGGAGGCGCTGACCGCGGTCGATGGGGCGCGCGGCCGGGCCGCGCGACTCCTGTGTGAGCCCGTTCCCGCCCCCGGAGCCCTGGATTCCGCGCACCGCGCGCTCGCCGCCGCCCTGGTCGAACTGCGGGCCACCGTCGACGCCGCGTCCGGCGAGTGGTGGCAGCGCGCTCTGCCCCAGGAGCGGGTCGTGCTCGCCGAGCAGTCCGGACACCGTACGCTCGCCGCGACGGTACGACGCCGGGGGCCGCACTCCTGGCCGACCGCGGATCGGCGCACGGGCAGGAAGACGGAGGGCGTACGGGGATGACGTCAATGAACGGACGGCCGGCGGACGGAAACGGTGCCTCTCCGGATACGGCCCGGCACGACCACTCGCCGAGCGCGCCCCGCCACGACACCGTCGCCGCCGTAGTCGGGCAGTGGCAGGCCGTGCACCCCGATCTCGACACCGGACCGATGGAGATCATCGGCCGTATCAACCGGTGTGCCGCCCTGCTCCAGCAGGCCGAGGACGCGCCGCTGCGCCGGGCCGGGCTCAGCCGTCCTGAGTTCGACCTGCTCGGCGCGCTCCGCCGCACCGGGCACGAACTGACGCCGAGCGACCTGACCCGGGAGACCTTCTCCTCGGGTGCCGCCGTCACCAAGCGCCTCAAGCAGCTCACCGAACGCGGACTGGTCGAGCGCCGCGGCGACACCCGCGACCGCCGCGTCGCCCACGTCCGCCTCACGGACGCCGGCCGCGACCTCGTCGACGCGATCCTGCCCGAGCAGCTCGCCTACGAGACCACCGTGCTCGCCGGTCTCGACACCCCCGGACAGGGCGAACTCGCCACCCTGCTCGGTGAGTTGCTGGCCCAGCTGGAAGGCCGGCTGGGAGTGCTGCGCGTCTGAGCCGCCGTATGCGAGCGGTGACGGACCGTTGACGTGGGCCGGGTGATCTCCCTACGTTCGACCAGGTCGGTTCGGGACACCGGCTGTCGTACGACATGTCGAACAAGGGATTGATGCCGTGGCAGCCGAAGCCTCCGCCGCCCCCACCTCCGGGAAGCTCACCATCGACCTCGGCACCGACACGGGCCCCTTCCACGGAGGCGCGAGCGGCACGCTCTACGGCCTCTACGGCGACGGTGTCCCCAGCCGCAACGTCGTCGAGGGCATGTACGTCCGCACGGTCTCCACCAAGGCCCAGGACGGCACCCAGCACCCGGGCGCCGACGCCCTGGAGATGCTGCGCCCCTTCGTCGAGGCGGGTGGCAAGGACGTCTACGTCTACCTGACCGACATCTACCGCGGCTTCCCCTACGAATGGCCCGGCGCCACCGGCCCCGAGCGCCTCGCCGACTTCACGGCGCGCGTCCGCAGGCACGTCGAACAGGTACTGGCGCTCGGCGCGTACGGGTCCCATGTCGTGTACGTCCCGTTCAACGAACCCGAGGGCAACATGTTCGGCACGGGGGAGTGGAGCTACGACGGGACCTCCTGGCACACCGACCCACGCGCCTACTTCACCGCGTGGCGTGACATCTACCGCCTGATCAAGGACCTCGACCCCGACGCCCGCATCGCCGGCCCCAACACCTGCGAGCTGTACGACGAGGTCAAGGGCTTCCTGCAGTTCGCCGAGGCCGAGGGCGTACTGCCCGACATCGTCACCTGGCACGAACTGTCCTCGCCGGACGAGATCCGCACGAACGTCGCCAAGTACCGGGCTCTGGAACGGGAGTTGGGCATCGGCCCACTCCCCGTCAACATCAACGAGTACGCCCACAACTACCACTTGTCCGTCCCGGGGCAGATGATCCAGTGGATCGCCGCGATCGAGGAGTCCAAGGTCGACGCCGACATGGCGTACTGGAACATCGACGGCAACCTCAACGACTCGGCGGTCGAGGCCAACAAGGGCAACGGACAGTGGTGGCTGTTCAACGCCTACGGCCAGTTCACGGGCAACACCGTCCGGGTCACCGCACCCCACCCGAACGTGCAGTACACACTCCAGGGCGTCGCATCACTCGACCGGGACAAGCGGCAGGCGCGGGTGCTCTTCGGCGGCGCGGGCGGTTCGGCGGACGTCGTGTTCGAGCACGTCGACCCCGAGGTCTTCGGTACGACCGTTCACGCGCGGCTCCTGGAGATCCCCTGGACGGGACAAGTCGGCGCCTCCGCACCGCCGTTGCGGCTCGCCGACCGTGAACTCCCCGTCATGAACGGCAAAGTGACGCTCCGTCTGACGGACCTGGAGGAGATGTCGGCGTACCAGGTGATCCTGTCCCCGGGCGGCGAGGGGGCCGTAGCGCTGGCGCCCTCGGTCGGCTGGAGCCGGACGTATCAGGCCGAGGACGCGACCTACCTCGGTGGCGGCCGGTCCCTGAACGGGCCCGAGGGGTCCCCGTCCGACGTCGACAAGTTCGCCACGTCGACCGGCTACCACGTGGGCGGCCTCCGCACCGGCTCCGACGGCGTGCTCGCCTTCTCCGTCGAAGTCCCGCAGGACGGGACGTACGACGTGAGCGTCTTCGCCAACTCGTACAACCTGGCCGACGCGGTGCGCGAGCAGGGACCCACCAATGTCTTCCTCCGCGTCGACGGCCGCCAACCGCGCGAACTCCGGCTGCCGCTCGGCTACAAGTGGGCGGTGTGGGGCCACACCGACACTCGCGTCGAACTGACCGCCGGTGCGCACACGATCACCCTCGCCGCCAAGGACGCCGACCTCGGTGTCACGCGGGGCGACGCGGTCGTCGACAAGCTCGACCTCACCCTCCGCGACGACCAGGAGGCCGGGTTCGCGTTGTACGACGCCGAGTTCGCCGTTCTGGAGGGTGGTGCTCGTGTCGACTACACGATCCGAGGTGCCTCCGGCCCCGGTGTCGCCGTACTGCCGCGGGGTGGCACCGCGACCTTCTGGGTGCACGCGGCGGACTACGGGGAGGCGACGGTGACGGTCGACCGGATCGGGCCCGGGGAGGGCGAGTTGACGATCAACGGTGAGAACGTGGGGATTGTCGAACGATCCTCCGTGCCCCTCTTCCTCGCATCGGGCATCAACAAGATCACCATCACCGCCGCTTCCGACGACCTCGTCCTCGACCGCCTCCGGACAGCGCCGTCACGCGGCCTCCTGCCCACCTCGACCTACCCGGCCGAGGAGGGCATCACGACCGGCAGTGCCCGGGTCACCGGTGCCCACACGTTCGCCACCGGCGGCAAGGCGGTCGACGGCATCGGCGCCGGACCCGGGAACGCCCTCACCCTCACCGTGACGGCGGAGCGGGCCGGCCGGCACGCGCTCACGATCCGCTACTCCAACGGCGAGCAGGCGCCCGCCACCCACTACAACCCGGACCCGGTCTGCCGCCACGCGGACATCGGGGTCAACGGGGCCGCCCCACAGCGCGTCCTGTTCCCCACGACCTTCCACTTCAACAACTTCCACGACCTGACCGTCCCCGTCACCCTCGACGAGGGCGCCAACACCCTCACCTTCACCGCCGACGAACTCCCGGACCACGACGGCCGGTCGAGGAACCAGTACGGTCAGCGCTCCGCGTACGCCCCCGTGATCGACCAGGTGACGGTGACACCGCTGGCTTGACCGCGTGCGGCGGGCGGGCGAACGACGGGCTCAGCCCTCCGCGCCCGCCCCGTGCACCCCGAACACCGCCCCCTGCGGATCCCGCAGCACCGCGATCCGCCGTACGTCGGCGATGGAATGCGGCTCCATGAGGACCGTGCCGCCCGCCGCGGTCGTCGCGGCGGCGGTCGCGTGGACGTCGGCCACCGCGAAGTACGGCAGCCAGTGCGGAGGCACCTCAAGCGGGAACTTGTCGTCCATCGCCATCATGCCGCCGAAGTCGGCGCCGTCGATGCCCCACTGCGGGTAGTGCGCCGAGGGCCGGACGGTCCAGCCGAACACGTTCGTGTAGAAGGCCTCGGCCCGCTCGGGCGCCCGCGTCAGCAGCTCCACCCAGCCCAGCGCGCCGGGCGAGTTGAACAGCCCGGCGCCGGGGAAGGCCCGCGCCTGCCACATCTGGAACGCGGCCCCGCCCGGGTCCAGGGCGACCGCGAAGCGCCCGATGTCGAACACGTCGGCCGGCTCCGTCAACAGCGTCCCGCCCGCCGTACGCACCCGCTCCGCGGCCCTGTCGGCGTCCGCCACCGCGAACGACACGTTCCACGCCACCGGCTGCGACTCCTGGAACAGGGGCGCCAGACCGGCGACCGCCGCGTCCCCGATGTGCGCGACCGTGTAGCCGCCCGCCTCCTGCCGGGGATCGGTCTCCGGACGCCAGCCGAACACGTCCGCGTAGAACCGCTTGGCCGCATCGAGATCACTGGTCCCGAGCTCGACCCAGCAGGGCCCGCCGGTCACCGGCCTGTCGAGCTTCATGGCGTTCCTTCCGCAGGAAGTACCCCTCCCAGCACGCTAAGCCCGGGCCGCGACCCCGGCCAACCGGCACGGAAGGGCACCCTGCCCGCCGTAGGCCTAGATCCCCGGCCGGTACCGCAGCGGATGATCCGCCGGCACCTCCACCAGCACGATCCGCGTCCCGTCCGGATCCGCCACCCACATCTCCACCAGCCCCCAGGGCTCCTTCACCGGCGGCCGTACGATCTCGACCCCCTTCGCCCGCGACTCCTCGTACGCGGCCCCCGCGTCCGCGACCTGCAGCCACAGCTGTACGGCGGGCGAGGGCGGGGTGTCGGAGCGTCCGGAGACCTCCAGGAACCCGCCGCCGAGGAAGTAGACGGTCCCGCGCTCCACCCCCGTGCCGAACTCCCGGTAGACGGGCAGCCCCAACTGCTCGCCGTAGAAGGCGCGGGAGCGGTCGGGATCGGTCGGGCGCAGCAGGATACGGCTGCTCAGTACGTGCACCATGCGGCCGGAGCCTAGTCTTCGTGGCCGCGTTACTCTCGTCTCTGCCCGAGCCGCGCCCCTGATCGGAGTTGTGCACCATGGACACCGCCGCCACCGGACTGACCTTCCGCGACGCCACCGACGCCGATGTGGACGCCCTCGTCGTGCTGATCGAGTCGGCCTACCGGGGTGACGACAGCCGGGCCGGGTGGACCACCGAGGCGGACATCCTCGAAGGGCAGCGGACCGACCCCGAAGGCGTGCTCGCGGTCGTCAAGTCGCCCGACAGCCGACTGCTGGTGGTCGAACGGGACGGTCAGGTCGTCGCCTGCTGCCAGCTCGAACACCGCGGCGACCACGCCTACTTCGGGATGTTCGCGGTCAGCCCGCAGCTCCAGGGCGGCGGGCTCGGCAAGGTCATCATCGCGGAGGCGGAGCGCACGGCCAGGGAGACCTGGGGAGTGGGGGAGATGCACATGACCGTGATCTCCGTACGGAACGACCTCATCGCCTGGTACGAGCGCCGCGGCTATCGCCGTACGGGCCGGATGACCCCGTTCCCGTACGGCGACGAGCGGTTCGGCATTCCGCAGCGCGACGACCTGCAGTTCGAGCTGCTGGTCAAGCCGTTGGTGTGAGGCTCACGCCGTGAAGCGGCCCGTGCGTTTGATCTCCGGGTAGTCGGTGGTCGCGCCGTCCAGGCCCAGGGCGCGTACGAGCCGCAGCTGGTCCTGGGTGTTCACCACCCAGCCGATGATCTTCAGGTCCGCCTTGCGGGCCGCCTCGACGACCTCCAGGGTCAGCCTGCGGATGTTGAGGCAGACCGTTTCGGCACCGGCCTCGGTGGCGCGCTCCACCACGTCGGGGCCGAAGCGGCTCGCGATCAGCGCGGTGCGCACGCCGGGCACCAGGCGGGCGATCTCGGTGATCGCCTCGTCGTGGAACGAGGACACCTCGACCCGTCCGACCAGGTCCCGTCGGTGCATGACCTCGGCCAGCGCCCGTGCCGCCGCCAGGTCCTTGATCTCTGCCTGGAGCGGTGACCGGACGGCGTCCAGCACCTCGTCGAAGGTGGGTACGTGCTCGCCGCGGCCCGCGTCCAGGGTGCGCAGCTCGTCGAGGGTCCGTTCGGCGATCGGACCGGTCCCGTCGGTCGTACGGTCCACGTCGGCGTCGTGCATGACGACGAGGGCGCCGTCCCTGCTCAGATGCAGATCGAGTTCGATGACATCGAGGCCGGCCTGCTCGGCGGCGACGAAGGAACGGAGAGTGTTCTCGGGTTCGAGACCCATGACTCCGCGGTGACCGATGGTGAGGAAGTTCAAGGTTCGACTCGCTTCCGTCGACGGCGGCTCGGCACGCGCGCGCGGCGCGGCCGGACATCGGCGTCCACGCGGCAGAGCCGCAGCCTAACGGCCGGGCCCGGCGATGGACCCGCACGTACACGGACGAACGGGGAGACAGGAGCGGCCGACCTGCGCGGCACCGGCAGGGACGGTCATCCCGGGGTGGGCGAGTCCCGGGGTGATTGACGGGTGGCCGGTTTCGACGCCCCGCTCCCTGGGTAGCCGCGCGATGTCTCTTCGGCGGCCTTCACGGTTTCCGGCAGGAAAAAGTTCGGTCACGAGCAGGGGTCGGCAGGATAATTTCCCGAAGATCCCCTTGCTGGGAGAAACCACATATGTATACGGTTTCCATACGCTGGGTTCTCCCGTGGAGGAAGTGACATGACGGAAATTCTTGTGCAGGTGGGTTCGGAGGAGCAGGTTCCTCCCGTGACCAGGGTGGTGGAGCATCCGGCATGGCCCGTGCTCAAGGATGCCGTGGAGCGGATCCGGCCATGGCAGGCCAAGGACGGGTCGATCGACTTCACGGCCGAGGGTGCCCCGGACCGCGCGGAGGTCGAGTACGCCGTACGCCGGGTGACGGGTGCCGTCGAGGAGCTCTCGTGGCTGCTCCCGCACGATGCCGCCTATCATGGCGCGCTGGTCAGGGACCTTGAACTGTGGGCCGAAGAGGGCTTCCACGTGCCCGACTTCCTCGACTCGCTGCTGGCCTTCCAGCCCGCCGCGAACCGCCGGGACGGACTCCAGCACCTGGTCGTCTTCCCGATGTACACGCAGAACGGCAACCCGGACCGCAACCTCGAAGCGGTCGTCCTGCGCATGGTCTGGCCCGACTGGCTGGCCGAGCTGGAGGCGACCCGCTACGACAACCCGCTGTTCTGCGGCATCACCTTCGAGGACTTCACGTCCGGCTACGACACCAACTCGGCCGTGCTCTTCCCGGAGACCATCGCCGTACGCCAGGCGCCGGAACGATTCTCCTGGGGCGGCATCTTCTGCGACCGCGAGGCCGCCCGCTTCCGCCGGGTCACCGACGCCGCCGTAGAGATCCTCGGCATGCGACTGCCCGAGGACATCGCCACGATGGTCGACGACCAGAAGCGCTGCGAGGAGGCCTTCGTCCTGTGGGACATGGTCCACGACCGCACCCACAGCCACGGCGACCTGCCCTTCGACCCGTTCATGATCAAGCAGCGCCAGCCCTTCTGGATGTACGGCCTGGAGGAGCTGCGCTGCGACCTCACCGCCTTCAAGGAGGCCGTGAAGCTGGAGGCCGACGGCGTCCCGCAGGCCCGTGACGTGCAGTACGCGGTCCTCTGCGACCGCATGTTCCGCTTCCCCGTCACCGGTGAGCGCGTGCGCAACTACGACGGACTCGGCGGCCAGCTCCTCTTCGCCTACCTCCACAAGCACGACGTCGTCCGCTGGACCGACAACAAGCTGCACATCGACTGGCAGCGCGCCCCAGAGGTCACCAACCAGCTGTGCGCCGAGATCGAGGACCTCTACCGCGCGGGCATCGACCGCCCCAAGCTCGTCCACTGGTTCAAGGCCTACGAGCTGGTCGCCACCTACCTCGCCCCGCACCCCGGCTCCAAGTGGGCCAAGGGTCCCGACGCCCTGGACCTGAGCCAGCCGCCGCGGAAACTCGTGGATGACGTGCTTCCGGACGAGTTTCCGCTGAGCATGTTCTATGAGGCCCTCTCCAAGAAGCTCAAGAACGTGATCGCCTCGACCCGGGGCATCACGGCGGAGAGTGCCGAGCGGATCGCCGCGTGAGCGACCGTACGACCGAAGTGGCTCAGGAGGCGAGGACCATGGGGAACGGGGCGCTCAACGGCGCGGTGATCGCGGTGGCCGGAGCGGGCGGGCCGGCCGGCCACGCCGTGCTGCTGCGGCTGGCGGAGGCGGGCGCGACCGTCGTCGGCTCGGACGCGCATCCCGAACGCCTGGCGGAGGCCGTGGACGCGGCCCGCTACGCGCACGGTGGCGCCACCGTCGTTGGAGACACCGTCGACCTGCTCGACCCGCAGGCCACCCGCGACTGGGCCGCGCACATCGAGAAGGACTTCGGCCGCGTCGACGGCCTCGTCCACCTCGTCGGCGGCTGGCGCGGCAGCGCCACCTTCGCCGAGACCGACCTCGCCGACTGGGACCTGCTGGAGAAGCTGCTCATCCGCACCGTGCAGCACACCTCCCTGGCCTTCTACGACGGCCTGGAGCGCAGCGACCGCGGCCGGTACCTGCTGATCAGCGCGGCCGGCGCCAGCAAGCCGACCGCGGGCAACGCCGCGTACTCCGCGTCGAAGGCCGCCGCCGAGGCCTGGACCCTCGCGATGGCCGACGGCTACCGCAAGGCGGGGGGCGCGGACGGGCCCACCTCCGCCGCCGCCATCATGGTGGTGAAGGCGCTGGTGCACGACGCGATGCGCGCCGAACGCCCCAACGCGAAGTTCGCGGGCTTCACCGACGTCAAGGACCTCGCCGAGGCCATCGCCGGCGTCTGGGACAAGCCCGCCGCCGAAGTGAACGGAAACCGTCTGTGGCTGACCGAGAAGCCGTGAACCCTCCGAAGACCGACGCACGGCGCCACCACGACCCGGAGATCCGCGGCTTCGCCAGCGACAACTACGCCGGCGCCCACCCCGAGGTACTTGCCGCCCTCGCCCTCGCCAACGGCGGCCACCAGGTCGCCTACGGAGAGGACGACTACACCGAACACCTCCAGGGCATCATCCGCAGCCACTTCGGCGCTACGGCCGAGGCCTTCCCGGTCTTCAACGGCACCGGCGCCAACGTCGTCGCGCTCCAGGCGGTCACCGACCGCTGGGGCGCGGTGATCTGCGCCGAGAGCGCCCACATCAACGTCGACGAGGGTGGCGCCCCCGAACGCATGGGCGGGCTGAAACTGCTCACGGTGCCCACCCCCGACGGCAAGCTCACGCCCGAGCTGATCGACCGCCAGGCGTACGGCTGGGACGACGAGCACCGTGCGATGCCGCAGGTCGTCTCGATCACCCAGAGCACCGAACTCGGCACCCTCTACACGCCCGACGAGATCCGCGCGATCTGCGACCACGCCCACGCGCGCGGCATGAAGGTCCACCTCGACGGCTCCCGGATAGCCAACGCGGCGGCCTCGTTGGACGTCCCCATGCGGACGTTCACCAACGCGGTCGGCGTCGACATCCTCTCCCTGGGCGGGACGAAGAACGGCGCGATCTTCGGCGAGGCGGTCGTGGTGATCAACCAGGACGCCGTCAGCCACATGAAGCACCTGCGCAAGCTGTCCATGCAGCTCGCCTCCAAGATGCGCTTCGTCTCTGTGCAGTTGGAGGCGCTGCTGGCCAAGGACCTGTGGCTGCGCAACGCCCGCCACGCCAACGAGATGGCCCAGCGCCTCGCCGAGGGCGTGCGCGCGGTGCACGGTGTGGAGATCCTCTACCCGGTGCAGGCCAACGGTGTCTTCGCCCGCCTCCCGCACGACGTGAGCGAGCGTCTTCAGGAGCGTTTCCGGTTCTACTTCTGGGACGAGGCCGCCGGCGACGTCCGCTGGATGTGCGGCTTCGACACGACCGAGGACGACGTGGACGCGTTCGTGGCGGCGCTCAAGGAGGAGATGGCGCGGTAGCCGACCCCCTCGCATTGCTGCATAGGTATGCGGTCATCTGAAAAGTCATTGACTCTCGGGTGATCGCTTTCCTATGCTCTCCAGTCATGGAGCTGATCCAGAACACCCCCGATCTGTCCGCCTACTTGGCCGCTGACGAGGTCGTCGACCACGACCACCCCCTCGTCCGGGAGACGGCCGCGCGTCTCGCCAAGGGTGCTGCGGACTCGTATGGCTATGCACGGCTGGCCTTCGAGTTCGTGCGGGACAGGATTCCCCACTCGCAGGACTCCGGTGATCCGCGGGTCACCTGGCGGGCGTCCGACGTCCTGGAGCAGGGCACCGGCATCTGCTACGCCAAGGCGCATGCGCTGGCCGCGCTGTTGCGGGCCGAGGACATCCCTACGGCGCTGTGCTACCAGAAGTTCGACGTGGTGCACGGGCTGGTCGCCGTGCGGTTCAACGGGGCCTGGCACCGGCAGGATCCGCGCGGCAACAAGCCGGGCGTGGACGCGCAGTTCTCCCTCGACGGCGAGCGGCTGGCCTTCGTACCCGATCCGGAGTTCAATGAGCTGGACTATCCGGTCCTGTATGCTGAACCGCATCCGGTCGTCCTGAGCGCCCTGAAGGCCGCCCCCGACCGGCCGCACCTGTGGCAGACGCTCCCGACCGCACTCTGAGGCACCTCATGACGCTCACCCTGACCGTGACCGACGAAGTCCGCACCCTCGCACCCGGTTTCACGCATGTCGCGATCGAGGCGCACGGACTGGTCAACGGGCCCAGCACCGAAGCGAGTTCGGCGCTCCTCGACGACGCGGCCCGCCGACTGGCCGTACGGCTGGACGGTCGTGCCCCGCACGAGGACCCGCACATGCTGGCCTGGCGCGAGGTGTACACGGCGTTCGGGTCGAAGCCCTCGCGCACCCGCAACTCGGCCGAGGCGCTGGCCAAGAGGGCGCTCACGGACGCCGGACTGCCCCGGATCAATGTGCTGGTCGACCTCTACAACGCCATCAGCGTCGTGTACCTGATCCCCGTGGGCGGTGAGGACATCGACCGCATCCAGGGCGGCATGACCCTCCAACGGGCCACCGGGGACGAGGAGTTCGTGACCGTCGCGGGCGGCGAGGAGGTCGTCGAACACCCCGACGCGGGCGAGGTGGTGTGGCGGGACGCGGCCGGTGTCACCTGCCGCCGCTGGAACTGGCGACAGGGACCGCGCACCAGGCTCACGGAGCAGTCGACGTCCGCAGTCTTCCTGTTGGAGAGTCTGGCGCCGATGCCCGTCGCCGAGGTGGAACGCGCGGGTGCCGAACTCGCCGAACTGCTGGAGAAGTTCAGCCCCGGGGCGCAGATCACCGTCCACGCCCCGGTGTGACGATTCAGCGAGCCTCGGACGCCTTGACCTCTTCGGCGGTGGGTGCCGTGCCGCCGAGATGGGCCGGCATCCACCAGGTGTCGTCCGGGCCCTTGGGGCGGACCGGATAGGCGCGCTGGGCGGCCTCAAGGAGCTCCTGGACGCGCTCGCGCAGCCGACGGGTGATCGCGCCCGCGTACTGGTCCTGGGGGGCCTCCACCGGCTCGCCGACCCGGATGGTGATCGGGGTGTGGCTGCGCTTGAAGTTCTTCGGGTGGCCCTTGGTCCACAGCCGCTGGGTGCCCCACAGCGCCATCGGGATCAGCGGGACGCCGGCCTCCTGGGCCATGCGCGCGGCACCGGACTTGAAGCTCTTCAGGGTGAAGGACTGCGAGATCGTCGCCTCGGGGAAGACGCCGACGATCTCGCCGGACCGCAGCGACTCCAGCGCGTGCTGGTAGGCGGTCTCGCCCTGCTTGCGGTCCACCGGGATGTGCTTCATGCCGCGCATCAGCGGACCGGAGATCTTGTGCCGGAACACCGACTCCTTCGCCATGAAGCGCACCAGGCGCTTCTGCGGCAGGGCGGCCAGGCCGTCGAAGATGAAGTCCAGATAGCTGATGTGGTTGCTGACCAGCACGGCGCCGCCCGAGCGCGGAATGTTCTCCGTTCCCTTGCAGTCGATCTTGAGGTCCCAGGCCTTGAACAACGTTTGGGCGAGACCGACGACGGGACGGTAGACAAACTCAGCCATGGACGGGGTGGACCCTTCTCTCTGCCTGGAAGGGGTTCTCCGGGCGGGAAAGTTACGCAGCCGTAGGTTTACGGCATTGCGCAGATCGTGCCCCAAGAACGAACGACTGGCCAGTCCTCGTGCCGTAGAACGGCGAGATCCTCGTCACGTCCATCACTTGATCCACCTCGGACTTTTAAATTGCCTTTACTCTGCGCGAACCGTCACCCGGCGTACGAGCAGGTACATCTCGCATCCCAAGCAGTACCCGAACGCGGCATTGAGGAACGCGGCGGCGAGCGCGGCGCCGGTTGCCGCGAGCCCCAGCCAGGTGGGCCCCAGGCCGAAACCGACCAGACCAACCCCGGCGAAGACCAGCCCGACCGCCTGCGCGAACCGCGGCGGCTCCGGTGACTCGAACTCGGTCGGCGGCCCGATCCGGGGCCGTACGGCCTTCCGGAACAGCCAGCCGTACGGCGAACGGCCCACGCCGCCCGCCGCGCCCAGCGCGAACGCCAGGGTCTGCCAGGCCAGCAGCCAGAAGCTGCCGGTGACCAGCACGACCGCCAGCACCGCGGTCGTCAGGGCCGCCCCGAAGCGCGGTCCTCGTACGTCGATGTCCATGAATCAAGGATTCCGCAACGGAAAGGATTCTGAGTGCCGGGAATCTTTGCAGTCTCGTGAACGCTGGAAGGGTCGATGACCGGACTTGTGGTGTGCGTGGTGGTGCTCGCGGCGGCGAGCGCCTACGGAGTGCTTCATCGGCGGCGGAGCGGGAGGGTACGGGTGCGCGGGCGCGACGGCGGAAAACGGCTCGGCGCCGCCGAGTTGGGCGGCGACCTCGGGGAGAAGGCCACCCTGGTGCAGTTCTCCAGCGCCTTCTGCGCGCCCTGCCGGGCCACGCGCCGGGTGCTGGGCGAGGTGGCCGGCATGGTCCCCGGCGTGAGTCACATCGAGATCGACGCCGAGGACCATCTGGACCTCGTACGGGAACTCGACATCCTGAAGACCCCCACCGTGCTGGTGCTCGACGCGGACGGGCGGGTCGTGCGGCGCGCCACCGGCCTCCCCCGCAAGGCGGATGTCATCGCGGCCCTGGGGGAGGCGGTTTGACGATTCGGGCGGAAGCGGTGAGCCATCTCCCATATGCCGGAACGTACTTGACTGCGCACACCACCTATCGTCAGCCTGACCGTATGCCTTCGGAACTCCTTCTTTTCGGGCGGGTGCACGTCGACCTCGCACGCACCGCCAGCGCGTGCTGTCCGGGCTGTTGAGCAGCCACGGTCCCGCTCGTCGCCTCCCCAAGAAGGACAGCCCCATGACGGCCACGCCCGATCTCGGCACCTCTCAGCTCGCCTCTCCCGACCTGCTGCGTTCCGTCTTCCGGCAGCACGCGGCCGGTGTGGCGGTGATCACCGCGCGCGGTGAGACCGGTCCGGTCGGCTTCACCGCCACCTCCCTCAGTTCCGTCTCGGCCCAGCCCCCGATGCTGTCCTTCGGGATCAGCACCGGCGCGTCCAGCTGGCCGGCGATATCCGGGGTCGACCATGTCGGCGTGCACATACTCGGCGAGCACCAGGAGCGGTTGGCCGCCACCTTCGCCCGCAGCGGCGCCGACCGGTTCGGGGCGCCCACCGTCTGGCACGAGGCGCCCGAGGGTGTCCCGGTCCTCGACGGCGTGCTCGCCTGGCTGGTGTGCAGGGTCGTCGCGCGCGTACCCGCCGGGGACCACCGCATAGTGATCGCCGAGGTCGCCCTCGGTGAGCACGCCGACTCCGGCCGACCGCTCCTCTACCACCAGGGGCGCTTCAACGGACTGCGTGACTGAGACCACTCCCGGTGGGTGACGGGCCACCCTGCGGAAGCGTCGAGTTCCGATTACGCTGCGTTGCACAGGTCACAGTTCAAAGCGCTTGCTTAGCGGGCATCTGCTGAGGGAGCGTAGTGCTGCGTACTGGCGAGTAATATTTCGCTCGGAGCACCGGCCGCCCGCACCGGGAACGGCCGTTCAAGGCGCCTATGCTGCCTGGAAGTAGGCAGCCGAAAAATGACGATGCAGTAGGAGAGCCGGCGTGAGCTTGAGGATCGTTGTCACTGTGAAGTACGTGCCCGACGCCACTGGCGACCGGCACTTCGCCGATGACCTGACCGTCGACCGGGACGACGTGGACGGTCTGCTCTCCGAGCTCGACGAGTACGCGGTCGAGCAGGCGCTGCAGATCTCCGAGAACTCGGACGACGACGTGGAGATCACCGTCCTGACCGTGGGCCCGGAGGACGCCAAGGACGCCCTGCGCAAGGCGCTGTCCATGGGTGCCGACAAGGCGATCCACGTCGAGGACGACGATCTGCACGGCACCGACGTCATCGGCACCTCCCTGGTGCTGGCCAAGGCGATCGAGAAGGCCGGCTTCGACCTGGTCGTCTCCGGCATGGCCTCCACCGACGGCACCGCCGGTGTGATCCCCGCCCTGCTGGCCGAGCGCCTGGGCGTCCCCCAGGTCACGCTGCTCTCCGAGGTCTCCGTCGCGGACGGCGTCGTCAAGGGCCGCCGTGACGGCGACACCGCCTCCGAGCAGCTGGAGGCCTCCCTGCCGGCCGTTGTGTCCGTCACCGACCAGTCGGGCGAGGCGCGTTACCCCTCCTTCAAGGGCATCATGGCCGCCAAGAAGAAGCCTGTTCAGGCCTGGGACCTCTCCGACCTGGAGATCGACACCGACGAGGTCGGCCTCGAAGGCGCCTGGACCGCCGTCGACTCCGCGGCCCAGCGCCCCGCGCGCACCGCCGGCACGATCGTCAAGGACGAGGGCGAGGGCGGCAAGCAGCTCGCCGAGTTCCTCGCGGGCCAGAAGTTCATCTGAGCGGCACCGGGGGAGTGCAGGCACGCCCCCACGCCGCTCGCCCCAGGGCTCAAGACCCGACTCGCTTACCGCCCCTCAGACTTCGCACGCACGCAGGAGACCATTCCCATGGCTGAAGTTCTCGTCTACGTCGACCACGTGGACGGTGCCGTCCGCAAGCCCACCCTGGAGCTGCTGACGCTGGCCCGCCGTATCGGCGAGCCCGTCGCGGTCGCCCTCGGCCCCGGTGCCGAGAACACCGCCGCCGCGCTCGCCGAGCACGGCGCGGTGAAGGTGCTCACGCACGACGCCGCCGAGTACGCCGACTACCTCGTCGTACCGAAGGTGGACGCCCTCCAGGCCGCCTACGACGCCGTCTCCCCGGCCGCCGTCCTGGTGCCGTCCTCCGCCGAGGGCAAGGAGATCGCCGCCCGCCTGGCCGTGCGCATCGGCTCCGGCATCATCACCGACGCCACCGACCTGGAGGCCGGTGCCGAGGGCCCGGTCGCCACGCAGTCGGTGTTCGCCGCCTCCTTCACCACCAAGACCCGTGTCTCCAAGGGCACCCCGGTCATCACCGTGAAGCCCAACTCGGCTGCCGTGGAGGCCGCTCCGGCCGCCGGCGCCGTCGAGGCCCTCGCGGTCACCTTCTCGGACAAGGCCACCGGCACCAAGGTCACCGCGCGCACCCCGCGCGAGTCGACCGGCCGCCCGGAGCTGACCGAGGCCGCGATCGTCGTCTCCGGCGGTCGTGGTGTGAACGGCTCGGAGAACTTCGCGATCATCGAGGCCCTCGCCGACTCCCTCGGCGCGGCCGTCGGCGCCTCGCGTGCCGCCGTCGACGCCGGCTGGTACCCGCACTCCAACCAGGTCGGCCAGACCGGCAAGAGCGTGTCCCCGCAGCTCTACATCGCCAACGGCATCTCCGGCGCGATCCAGCACCGTGCGGGCATGCAGACCTCGAAGACGATCGTGGCCGTCAACAAGGACGCCGAGGCCCCGATCTTCGACCTCGTCGACTACGGCGTGGTCGGCGACCTCTTCGACGTCGTCCCGCAGCTCACCGAGGAGATCAACACCCGCAAGGGCTGATCTCCGGAAGCGTCACGTGGCCCCTGCGACCCGCGCGGTCGTGGGGGCCTCGGCGCATCCCGGGCCGCTCATCCCAGGCTGATCGTGGACTGCACGGGCAGATGGTCGCTCGGGAACTGGCTGTTCTCGGAGAACGTGTCGATGGCCGTACGGCGCACGGCGACTCCCTGGGTGACCAGGATCCAGTCGATGCGGTTCCCGCTCGGGACGAGCGCGCGATAGCCGTGGAAGGTGCCGTACAGCGGCCCGCGCCCGGCCGCCGCGTCCCAGGTGTCCCTGAGACCGGCGCCCAGCATCGTGTCGTAGACCGAGGTGGTGTAGGCGGCGGTGTTGAAGTCGCCGGTGACCACGATCGGCAGGGAGCGGTCGAGACGGGCGAGGCGTTGGGCGATGAGCGTGGCGGCACGCTCGCGTGCGTACTGACTCGCGTTGTCCAGATGGGTGTTGAGGACGTAGAACTGCCGTCCGCCGTCCCCGAGGTCGCGGAAGCGGATCCAGGTGGCGATGCGTGGGTGGTCGCCGCCCCAGGTGTTCGAGCCGATCACCGAGGGCGTGTCGGAGAGCCAGAACTGGTCGTACTCGACGGGGGCGAGTCGGCGGGTGTCGTAGAAGATCGCCGTCTCCTCGTCGAAGCTGCCGCCCTTACGGCCGCCGCCGATCCAGTCGTAGTGCGGTGCGAGGTCGTGCTTGATGTCCTGGAGCTGCGCGTAGAGGCCTTCCTGGGTGCCGATGATGTCGGGGGCCGCGCGGAGCAGCAGGTCGCGCATCACCGGGCGGCGGACCTTCCAGCTGTTGGGCTCCTCGCTGCTCGCGTAGCGCAGGTTGAAGGTCATCACGTCCAGCAGGCGGGTCTCCTTCCGGGCGGTTCCGGAGCGCGTGGTTCCGATGAGTGGCAGGGCGACGGCGGCCGCCACCAGTGTGGTGAGCCCGGCGCGCCGCGTCACCGTCCTGACAGTCGACATGTGCATCCCCTCCCCTTGGGAGTCAGGATGAAGGGGCGGAGAGCCGGGCGGAAGAGGGCCTCGGGGCGGGAGTGAACGGTGTGGGTTCACGCCGTGGACAGGGTGTTGACCGGCGGGAAGATCCACGGATAACTTCGTTCTACGGATTGTTGATTCCGTACAGCGGAAAACTGGAGGCTGTGGAATGGGTCAGGGCGAGCAGGAGAAGGTGGCGACGAGCCTCGCGGGCGCGGTCGGCGAGGAGATCAGCGCCTCCCTGGCACCGGTCGACGCCGAACTGGAGCGCCGCTACCCCGGCGACCCCGGCACCCGCCAACCCGTCCACACGGTCTACGTCCCCGGTGACGTCTTCGCCGCCGACACGATCCGCACCTGGGGCGACCGCGCCCTCGCCGCCCTCGACGAGCACGCCCCCGACGCCGCCTCCTTCGCCGCCGTCCTCGGCCTCTCCGACGAGCTCGCCGAACCCGTCCACGCGCGCGTGCGGGCCAAGTTGGAGCACGAGCCCGTCGAGGACCTGCGTGTCGACTTCGAGGACGGCTACGGCCCCCGCCCCGACGCCGAGGAGGACGAGGCCGCCGCCCGCGCGGCCCGGCTCATCGCCGAGGCGTACCAGAAGGGCACGGCGGCGCCCTACATGGGCATCCGGATGAAGTGCATGGAAGCGCCGGTGCGCGACCGGGGCATCCGCACCCTCGACATCTTCCTGACCGGACTGATGGCGGCCGACGGACTGCCCGAGGGGCTGGTCCTGACCCTGCCCAAGGTCACCTACGCCGAACAGGTCACCGCGATGGTGCGCCTCCTGGACGCCTTCGAGAAGGCGCACGGTCTCGCCGCCGGCCGGATCGGCTTCGAGATCCAGATCGAGACCAGCCAGTCCATCCTGGCCACCGACGGGACCGCCACGGTGGCCCGCATGATCCAGGCCGCCGAGGGCCGCGCCACCGGCCTGCACTACGGCACCTTCGACTACAGCGCCTGCCTCGGCATCTCCGCCGCCTACCAGGCCAGCGACCACCCCGCCGCCGACCACGCGAAGGCCGTCATGCAGGTCGCGGCGGCCGGCACGGGAGTACGCGTCTCGGACGGCTCCACCAATGTGCTCCCGGTCGGTCCGACGGCCAAGGTCCACGACGCCTGGCGACTGCACTACGGCCTCACCCGGCGGGCGCTGTCCCGCGCGTACTACCAGGGCTGGGACATGCACCCCGGCCACATCCCCACCCGCTACGCGGCCGTCTTCGCCTTCTACCGCGAGGGCTTCCAACAGGCCGCCGCCCGCCTCGCCCGCTACGCCAACCGGGCCGGCGGCGACGTCATGGACGAGCCTGCGACCGCCAAGGCCCTCAGCGGCTATCTGCTGCGGGGCCTGGACTGCGGCGCGCTCGACATCGCCGAGGTGGCCGACGCGACCGGGCTGACCCGGACGGACCTGGAGGGCTTCGCGACGCCCCGCCGGGGCGACCTGACGGCGTCCGCCACGTAGCGGACATGTCACAGCTGTCGCCGCCCCCTCCTGTTGTCACTGCCGCCCCGTAGGCTGTACGGCGTTCATGGATGTGCCACAGAAACGGAGCGGCAGTGTCTTCGGGGGAGAGCGGACGCGTGGACGGAGTCGGCCGACTGCTGGCCGGGCGCTATCGCGTCGTGGCCAGGCTCGGGCGCGGCGGTATGGGCGTGGTCTGGCGCGCCGTCGACGAGGTCCTGGGCCGTGAGGTCGCGGTCAAGGAACTGCGCACGTTCACCGACGACTACGCGCCCGAACTCGCCGATCTGCGGCTGCGGATGCAGCGCGAGGCACGGGCCGCGGCGCGGGTCCGCCACCCCGGTGTCGTCGCCGTGCACGACATCGCGGAGGTCGACGGACGCCCGCTGATCGTCATGGAGTTGATCGACGGTCCCTCCCTGGACGACGTGCTGGGGGAGCGCGGCCCCGTCGACCCGCGCGAGGCGGCCGGGATCGGTGCGAAGGTGATGGAGGCACTGGCCGCCGCCCACGCCGTCGGTGTGCTGCACCGCGATGTGAAGCCCGGGAACATCCTGCTGGAGCGCTCGGGCCGGGTCGTCCTCACGGACTTCGGCATAGCGACCATGGACGACCCGGGCGACGGATCCGCCACGCACCTCACGCGCAGCGGCGAACTCATCGGCTCCCTGGACTACTTGGCTCCCGAACGCGCGCAGGGCGCCGACCCCGGCCCGGCCTCCGACGTCTGGGCCCTGGGCGCCACGCTGTACGCGGCCGTCGAGGGCGCCTCACCGTTCCGCCGCACCTCGACGTACTCCACCCTCACGGCGATCGTCGACGAACCCCTGCCGGAACCCCACCGCGCCGGTCCGCTCACCCCCGTCCTGCGCCAACTGCTCGACAAACGCCCCGAGTCCCGCCCCGACGCCGACCAGGCGCGCACACTGCTGGAAGCGGTGGCACAGGCGCCCGAGACGGACTCGCCCACGACTCTGCTGCGGGGGACCGGGGGAGGGCTTGCCGCGGTGCCCGTGGGCTCGGGGGCGGGAGACCGGGTTCAGGAACCGCAGGAGTCAACGGAGGCTCGGACCACGGGACTTGGGGGTGAGGAACAGGAGACCCCGGTTGGAGCTGAAGAGCAGGTCCCCGGTTCTTCGGTGCGGCCGGCTGGAGCGGATGCCCCTCCGCCCGATCCCACGCCACTTTCCGCACCCGCACCCACGCCCGCTCCCACCTCCGTCCCCCAAGGCTTCGGCCCGCCCCTCGCCCCGGTACCCCACCCGTCCCCGCCGACCGGCCCCATCGCGCGCCCGGCCCGCCCCCGCGGCAAGGCACGTGTTCTGATCGCCGCCGCTGCCGTAGCGGTCGTCCTCGCCGGAGCCGGGGTGGCCGTCGCCCACTTCGTCGACTCCGGTGGCACGTCGGACACTTCGCAGGGCGGCTCACCCCCGGTCCAGGACGTCGGCGCCTCCTCGCCCACCGCACGCGCGGACGCCCGGCGCTCGGACTCCGCCAGGCCCACCGGACAGGGCGCCGACGGGACTGAGGCACCGACGCAGCAGCACACCGGCAAGGGTGAGGACACGACGGCTGGGCAATCCCCCACCGCCTCGCCGACCAGGTCCGCTTCCTCCGGCGGCACAACCACAGGCGGCAACAGCACCCCCACGGGCGGAACCAGCCCCAGCGCCAGTCCCACCCCGGCCTGCCAGTCCATCGGCGGCGGCAAGTACAACTGCCAGGTGTGGCGCAGCGCCAAGTCCTACACCGCGTCCGGCACCGAGGCAGGTGTGCTCGGCGCGGGCACCAACTACTTCTATTGCCAGGTGAATCTGGGCCGCCGCGAGACATACGGCCAGTGGACCAACGTCTGGTGGGCGAAGACGGACGACGACAGCGGCAACACGAACGTCTATGTCAGCGACGTCTACATCAAGGGCGGGGGCAACGACGAACCGGTCCCGGGACTACCGGTCTGCTGAGGCTGCACGAAGCGCTCCAGACCGGACGCCGTCACCAACCCCTCCTCCCGGAACAGCCGCGTACCCCGCTCGCACAACTCCCGGTCTCCGCGCGCCCGTACACAGAACTCCTCCGGTGTCCGCCCGAACAGCTTCCTCAACTCCGGCGAGGCAGCCAGAAGTTCGGTGAGCAGCGCGCGCTCACCCGGATGCCGGCGCGGCCCACCCGTGCCGTCACGCAGCACCCCGTGCCGGTTGACGTAGACGTACGCGCCCCGCGGCGACTCCCCGGAGTCCGCCGCGAAACGGAACTCGGACCCGGTCAACCACGCCCGGTCGTACGCCCCTTCACTCGCGTCCACCACGGCGAGCTGCCGCGCGTCGAACCACGTCACGAACAACTCCCGTACGACACCCGGTGAGGTGACCGGCGACGCGGACACGTAGCCCACGCGGCTCACATGCGCGGAGACACCGACGTCGACACCGGTGACCCGTACCTTCACCATCGGGACGGGGGAGTCGATCCCGAACTCAGCCATCTTGTGCCGCAGTTGACCGGGACAGGCGTTGGAACCGACGGCGAGAACCGGAGTGCGGTCCTCATACGCAAAGCGGTCGTCGAGGGGCAGCAGCCGGTCCCCGACGAGGAGTCCGGAGGCGGCGGGCCAAGCACCCGGGTAGTCGAGCGGGAACTCCCGCGGCGCCCGGGCCAGCCCCAGAGCCTCCAGCGTACGGTCGTTCACGGGTCGGCTCAGTCCGTCGGCGGCAGCTCGCCCGAGCCCCGGGTGATCAGCCGGGTCGGCAGCTCGATGCGTTCCGGGGCGATGAGCGTGCCGTCCAACTGGCGGAAGAGACGATCGGCCGCGGTACGGCCGAGGGCCGCCGCGTCCTGGGCGACGACGGTCACGCCGGGCTGGAGCAGGTCGGCGAGTTCGAAGTCGTCGAAGCCCACGAGGGCGATCCGCCGGGCCTGTTCGGCGAGGACGCGGACGACGGTGACCGTCACGCGGTTGTTGCCGGCGAAGATCGCGGTGACGGGGGAGGGGCCGGACAGCATGTCCTCGGCGGCCCGGCGCACCCGGACGGGGTCGGTCACACCGAGGGACATCCAGGCGTCCTCGACCGCTATACCGGCGTCCTCCATGGCGGCCCGGTAGCCGCGCAGGCGCTCGGCGGCCGTGTGGATGCGGGGCATGTCGCCGATGAAACCGATGCGCCGGTGGCCGTGGGAGATGAGGTGGGTGACCCCCTCGTGCGCGCCGCCGTAGCTGTCGGACAGGACGACATCGGCGTCGATCTGCCCGGCCGGGCGGTCCACGAACACGGTCGCGACGCCCGCCTTGATCTCCGGCTCCAGATAACGGTGGTCGTCCCCGGCCGGGATCACGACCAGACCGTCCACCCGCCGGGCGCACAGCGCGAGCACCAACTCCTGCTCACGGTCCGGGTCTTCGGCGCTGGAGCCGTTGATCAGGAGGGCGCCGTGGGCGCGGGCCACCTCCTCGACCGCGCGGCTGAGGGGGCCGTAGAACGGGTCGGCGAGGTCCTCCAGGACGAGGCCGATGCTTGCCGTGCTGCCTTTGCGCAGGACGCGCGCGCTGTCGTTGCGGCGGAAGCCGAGGGCGTCGATGGCCTCCTGGACGCGACGCTCGGTGTCGGGGGTGACGCCCGGTTCGCCGTTGACCACCCGCGACACCGTTTTCAGGCCGACACCGGCGCGCGCGGCCACGTCCTTCATGGTCGGACGGTTGCCGTAGCGGTTCTCGGGGCGGCGGGCGGTCTCTGGCACGATGCGCTGTCCTGTCCTGTCGTCCACGGGGGATGCAAAGGTCCATGGGTTTGTATGAGGATGTGGCGTCGAGCATAGAGCCTGGACAACGTTGTCATGTGCGAGAGAGACTGTCCAACGATATCTCCGGCCTGCGCCCCCACCGCGAGACCGGTCCAATTCACCTACTGGTGGTTCTCATGTTTGACGGGGAGATCTGACACTGATGCACACCGACCTCGTGGCCGCGCTCGACATCGGCGGCACCAAGATCGCCGGGGCGCTGGTGGACGGCCACGGCAAGATCCTGGTGCGCGCGCAGCGCCCGACGCCCTCGCAGGACGACGGCGACACCGTGATGCGGGCCGTGGAGGAGGTGCTCGCGGAACTCACCGCATCGCCCTCGTGGTCCCGCGCGAGCGCCCTCGGCATCGGCAGCGCGGGTCCCGTGGACGCCTCCGCGGGCACCGTCAGCCCGGTCAACGTGCCCGGCTGGCGCGACTATCCGCTCGTCGAGCGGGTGCGTGCGGCGGCCGGGGACCTGCCCGTGGAGCTGATCGGCGACGGCGTGGCGATCACGGCCGCCGAGCACTGGCAGGGAGCGGCGCGCGGGCATGCCAACGCGCTGTGCATGGTGGTCTCCACCGGAGTCGGGGGCGGTCTCGTCCTCAACGGGCAGCTGCATCCCGGTCCGACCGGCAACGCGGGCCACATCGGGCACATCAGCGTGGACCTGGACGGCGACGCCTGTCCGTGCGGTTCGCGCGGCTGCGTGGAGCGGATCGCCAGCGGTCCCAACATCGCCCGGCGGGCGGTCGAGGGCGGCTGGCGGCCGGGTCCCGACGGCGACACCTCGGCCGCGGCCGTGGCCGCCGCCGCCCGTGCCGGTGACCCGATCGCCGTCGCCTCCTTCGAGCGGGCCGCGCAGGCCCTCGCGGCCGGTATCGCGGCCACCGCGACCCTCGTCGAGATCGACATCGCCGTGATCGGCGGGGGTGTGGGCAAGGCGGGCGACGTGCTCTTCACGCCGCTCCGCAAGGCGTTGAGCGACTACGCGACGCTGTCCTTCGTACGGCGGCTGACGGTGACGCCGGCCCAGATGGGCACGGACGCCGGGCTCGTGGGAGCGGCCGCGGCCGCGCTCGCCGGGCAGGCGAGCAGTGCGACCGCGGCCGGTGTGTGAGACGCAGAACGGGTGAAACGTTCGTTCAGTGGCCTTCGACCCTGCTCAGCAAGTGAGTTGAGCGTCCGCCCAGTCCGCGTGGTCCGAGTCGATCCCGTCGCCGCCGTCGGTGACGACGAGTCGGACCACCTGGGCGCCGGTCACGTCCGCCGTGACCGGCTGGGCGGGCATCGCGTTGGTGAGGACGCCGGTCGAGGCGACCTTCGTGCCGTCCGCCCAGATCTCGAAGGCGACGGTTCCGTTGGCCCCCTTCTCGTCGTCCACACCGACGTCCGCGGTGACCTTCTCGCACGCCTTCCCGGTGTAGTACGCCACCTCGCTCTCGGCGTGTACGCCAAGTCCCTTTGCGTACACGACTCCGCCGAGAGTGATCGGACGACCGTCCCCCGCCGCGCTCTCCCCGTTGCTCGTGTTGCGCTCAACGGGCCCCCATCCATTGGCCGTTGACATCCACGGCAGGTCACCGAGGTACGAGGTGCCCGCAGGGGGAGCGACCACCACGGACGCGGTGAACGGCAGGGTGTCGGTGACGCGCGTACCGCTCGGTGAGCGGTAACTCGCCTTCAGCGCAAGGTCGTACGACCCCGTGGGCGTCCCCGAGGGAGCGGTGACCGTCCACCTGGTGCGCAGCGACCTGCCGGTCGGCACGGCCTTCACGGTCGTCGACGACTTGGGCCGGATCTTCCAGCCGGCGGGCCCGGTCAGGGTCACGGAGACGTGCTCGGCGGTCGTACGGCCGAGGTCGGTCACCGTCGTCGTGAGCGGGGTCGCGGTCGCCGCCTGGACCAACGGGGCGCTGTCCAGACCGAGTTCGACGGCGGGCGGGTTCTTGACCGACTGCCGGTCGGCGAAGACCCGTACGAGGACCGTGCCGTGGGCCGGGACGGTCGCGGAGACGGTGCCCGCGGTGTTGTAGCTCTTGTGCTGCCAGAGGTCGCGCAGGGTGTACGCGCGGGCGTTCGGGAGGCCGACGGCCGTCGCGGTGGTGGCGATGCGCTGGGCGCTGCCGGACTCGTTGAAGAGCGCTACCGTACGGCTCCCGTCCTTCATCTCCTTGGCGACTACCCAGCGTCCGCCCTCGGACGTGACAACGTTGCCCTGCTTGCCCAACGGGTCCTGGTCGACCGCGATGACCTCCTTGTTGTCGAGGATGTCGAAGGTCGCGTCGGTCGCCTTGCGCAGGTCCGAGCCGATGAGGAGCGGTGCGGCCATGATCGACCACATGGAGAAGTGCGAGCGGTACTCGGTGTCCGTCATGCCGCCGTTGCCGACCTCCAGCATGTCGGGGTCGTTCCAGTGCCCGGGGCCCGCGTACGGCGCGAGCGGCAGGTTCTGCTTGAGGATCGACAGCATCGAGCCCCAGTTGTCGCTGATGTCACCGGTGGTGCGCCACAGGTGTCCGACGTCCGCGGCCCACTCCCAGGGCTTGTTCTCGCCCCACTCGCAGATGCTGAAGACGATGGGCCGGCCGGTCGCCTTCAGGGCGTCGCGCATGGTGGTGTAGCGCAACTTGGCGTCCACGCCCTGGTTGTTGCAGTTGTCGTACTTGAGATAGTCCACGCCCCAGTCGGCGAACTGCTGCGCGTCGCTGTACTCGTGGCCCAGGCCGCCCGGGAATCCGGCGGCGTTGCACGTCTTCGTGCCCGCGCTGGTGTAGATGCCGAGCTTGAGCCCCTTGGCGTGCACGTAGTCCGCGACGGCCTTGATGCCGTGCGGGAAGCGGACCGGATCGGGGACGAGCTCGCCGTCGGCGTCACGGGTCGGCAGGGCCCAGCAGTCGTCGAGGTTGACGTACTGGTAGCCGGCCGCCTTGAGGCCCTTGGCGACGAAGAGGTCCGCGATCCCCTCGACCATCGACTCGTTGAACTCGGCACGACAGTTGGTGGAGTTCCAGTTGTTGAAACCCATCGGAGGTGTGAGCGCCTGACCGTCGGCCAGGGTGGGGGAGACGGGGTCCTGTACGGGGGTGGCGACCGCGGGCACGGCGAGACCCGCCGTGCACAGCAGTCCTGCTGCGAGCACTCCTACCACTCTTCGGCGGGTCGTGCGGGTGTGGGGGTGACGCATGGTGACGTTCCTCCGGACTCGCGAGAGATGGGATCACTTCCTGTGCATGTCATGTGCGCGATTACGGTAGGACGTGTCGAACTCTGTTGGAAGAGTTGCGTATTTATTGTTCGACTTTCCATCGCGCATGTTTTGAACACGTTCAACTTTCTGCGCTAGGCTCACTCCAGAACAGAAGGGGGAGCCCTGTGAAGATCGTCATTCCCGGTGGTACGGGACAGGTGGGCGCGATCCTCGACCGCGCCCTGACCGAGGTCGGCCACGAGGTCGTCGTCCTGACCCGGCGGCCGACGCGCGACCGCGAGGTGTGGTGGGACGGTGAGACCCTGGGCTCCTGGGCCCGGGAGATCGACGGCAGTGACGTCGTGATCAACCTGGCGGGCCGCAGCGTCAGTTGCCGCTACACCCCCGCCAACCTGAAGGCCATGATGGACTCCCGCGTGCGCTCCACCCGGGCCGTCGGCGAGGCGATCGCAGCCGCCGCGCACCCGCCGGGCGTCTGGCTGCAGATGAGCACCGCCACCGTCTACACCCATCGCTACGACGCCCCCAACGACGAGGCCACAGGCCTGATCGGCGGCGCCGAACCGGACGTGCCCGGCTACTGGTCGTACAGCGTGGAGATCGCCAAGAACTGGGAACGCGAGCAGGAACGGGCCGACACCCCGCACACCCGCAAGGTGGCCCTGCGTGCCGCCATGGTGATGAGCCCCGACCGGGGCGGTGTCTTCGACGTGCTGCTCGGGCTGGCCCGGCTCGGGCTCGGGGGTGCGGTCGCGGGCGGCGCCCAGTACGTCTCCTGGATCCACGACCAGGACTTCGTCCGCGCGGTGGAGTTCCTCGTCGCTCGGGAGGACATCACGGGGCCGGTCAACCTCGCCGCCCCGGGGCCGCTCCCGCAACGCGCCTTCATGCGCGTCCTGCGCGCCGCCCGGGGCATCCCCGTGGGCCTGCCCGCCACCAGGTGGATGGCCGAACTGGGCGCCTTCGCGCTGCGCTCGGACACCGAACTCCTCCTGAAGAGCCGGCGGGTCGTCCCGGGGCGGCTGCTGGCGGAGGGCTTCACCTTCGACCATCCGCAGTGGCCCGAGGCGGCCGTGGATCTCGTACGACGGTCGCGCGGCGGAGCGGTTTCCACCCGGCGGCCGGTCCGGGCGTGACCCCGGCGCGCTTCGTCAGTTGAACGGGGCATGAAGAAGCGCAGCATGCTCGCCATCGCCTCCCTCGCCACCGGGTTCGTCGTCGCCGCGATCACTCCGTCGCACTCCCACGACCACGACGTACTCGGCGATCTGAACGTCAAGGACACCGTGGGCTCCATGGATCACCTCGTCAGCGACGGCAGCCTCGCCGTCGACGAGAACTCCCTGGGACAGAACAGCTGATACCGGCCGGAAGAGCTCGGCGCCGGTGCCCCGTCGGAGGGGGCACCGGCGCCGTCGTTTGTACGCCCTCAACTGCGGCTGGTTTCCGTGGCAGGGTGGAACGGGCAAGCCTCAGGGGGCCAATAGAAGAGGGGGAACTGTCCGTGATCGTCTGGATCAACGGTGCGTTCGGTGCAGGCAAGACCACCACCGCACGGGAACTGATCGACCTGATCCCGAACAGCACGTTCTTCGACCCCGAGATCATCGGCGGGGCACTCCCGAACCTGCTCCCGCCCAAGCACCTCGCGGAGGTCGGCGACTTCCAGGACCTGCAGATCTGGCGACGGCTCGTGATCGACACGGCCGCCGCCATGCTCGCCGAGCTCGGCGGGACCCTCGTCGTCCCGATGACCCTGCTGCGCCAGGAGTACCGCGACGAGATCTTCGGCGGCCTCGCGGCCCGCCGGGTCGCGGTCCGGCATGTTCTCCTGGCACCGGCGGAAACGATCCTGCGCGAGCGAATAGCCGGCCGGGAGATCCCGCCGGACCTCCCCGACGGCGAGCTCCGGGTGCAGCAGTGGGCGTACGACCACATCGAGCCGTACCGCGCCGCACTCGCCTCCTGGCTCACCGCCGACGCTCATCTCGTCGACACCAGTGCCCTCACCCCGTACGAGGCGGCCTGCCGGATCGCCGACGCGGTCGGCAGCGGTACCGTCCCGGTCTGCGACATCGTGCAGACCCCGGAGCCCACCTCCGAGACCATCGCGGCCGGCGTGCTCCTCTTCGACGAACAGGACCGGGTCCTGCTCGTCGACCCCACCTACAAGGCCGGCTGGGAGTTCCCCGGCGGCGTCGTCGAACCCGGCGAGGCACCCGCCCGGGCAGGCATGCGCGAGGTCACCGAGGAGACCGGCATCGTCCTCGACGACGTACCCCGGCTGCTCGTCGTCGACTGGGAACCACCCGCACCACCCGGCTACGGCGGCCTGCGCCTCCTCTTCGACGGCGGTCGGCTGGGCGCCGCCGAGGCGGACCGACTGCTGCTGCCCGGACCGGAGTTGCGCGGCTGGTGCTTCGCCAGCGAGCAGGAGGCCGCCGACCTGTTGCCGCCGGTCCGCTACGAGCGCCTGCGGTGGGCGCTGCGAGCCCGGGAGCGCGGGGCCGCGCTCTATCTGGAGGCGGGCGTGCCGGTTGGCTGACGGCCCGTCAACTTTCGGTCGGATCAACGATGTTGAACGGGACTTTGCCTTTTCGGGGGCGCCACCAGGGCATTTTGCGGGGCATGGGTCATTCCGATAACAAAGCGAGGGCGAATTGTCGCCGTCCCGGTATGAACAAGAACGTGAAGAAGGTACATCGGAGCTCTAACGTCTTTGCGCAGCTCAGTTCTCTCGCGGCCGCCGGCCGCCTCGACGGGACCGGACATTTCGCCGGTCGAAGGAGAGGAACATGCGCGCGCCATCCTCGGCCCTCACCCGGGCCCTCACTCTCGCCGCCGGGCTCACCCTGGTGCTCACCGCCTGCAGCAGCGGCGGTGGGGGCGGTGGCCCCAGCAAGGGCACTTCGGCCGGACTCACGTCCTGCAACACCGTGGGTCAGGCCAACACCTGCAACTCGGCCGCCACCAAGTCCGGCGGAACGTACACCTATGTGCTGGAGAAGAACATCCAGCAGTGGAACGTCCAGGACGTCAACGGCAACACCTTCGAGAACGCCGAGGCCGTGGAGGTCGTCCTGCCTCAGGTGTTCGTGCCCCAGCCGGACTTCACCGTCGCTCTGAACACCGATCTGGTGACCTCGGCGACGCAGACCAGCACCAGCCCGCAGACCATCGTCTACAAGATCAACCCGAAGGCGGCGTGGAACGACGGCACGCCCATCACCGCCGACGACTTCACCTACTACTGGCGCACCAACAACGGCAAGGACTGCCCGCCCCCGCCCGCCAGCGACTCCAGTCAGACCCATGGCTGTCTGCCGCAGAGCACCGCGGGCTACGACCGGATCAAGTCGCTCACGCCTTCGGACAACGGCAAGACCTTCACCATGGTGATGTCCAAGTCGTACTCGGACTGGAAGTCGCTGTTCGGCGGGGGCTATCCGCTCTACCCGGCCCATACCGCCGAGAAGCTCTCCGGCGCCAAGGTCGGAGACGCCGCCGCCATGACGGCCGCGCAGATGGCGCAGGCCTGGCAGTACTTCCTGAAGACACCGCCCACCAAGTACCCGACCGCGGGCGCCTACAAGATGCAGCAGTGGGTCGACAACGATCACGCCACCTACGTACCCGACCCCAAGTGGTACGGCGCGAAGAAGGCGACCCTGCAGCGGCTGATCTTCAAGGTCATCTCGGATGCCACCCAAGAGCCAACGGCCTTGAAGAACAACGAGGTTCAGGGCATCTACCCGCAGCCCGAGGTGGACCTGGTCAATCAGGTCAAGGACATCCCCGGCATCACCTACAACATCGGCAACGGGCTGACCTGGGAGCACTTCGACCTCAACCTGCACAACCCGGTGCTCGGCAAGTATCTGGCGCTGCGTCAGGCGATGTTCACGGCGATCAGCATCAAGGACATCATCGCCAAGACGGTCGGCCAGTTCGACCCGGCCGTGAAGCCGCTCGGCAGCCACAACTTCGTTCCCGGGCAGGCCGGTTACAAGGACCTGGTCAGTGCCACCGGCCAGGGATCCGGTGATCTGACGAAGGCGAAGAAGTACCTCACGGACGCCAAGTTCACCGGTGTGGGCACGGCGTTGAAGACTCCGGACGGCAAGGCCGTCGGACCCTTCAACTGCCGTTACACCACCGGCAACCAGATCCGGCAGAGCGAGTGCCAGATCCTGCAGAGCAACCTGGCGAGCCTCGGCATCAAGATCACCATCAAGCCGATCGGCGCCGCCGACCTCGGCACGGTCCTCGCCGGGCACCAGTACGACATCATCGTGTTCGCCTGGGTCGCGGCGCCGTTCCCGACCAGCAACGCCCAGCAGAACTGGTTCACCGGCGGTGGCGGCAACTTCGGTGGCTACAGCAACAAGACGGCCGACTCCATGATCTCCCAGGCCGTGGGTGAGACGGACGCGACAAAGGCCGCGGCCCTGCTCAACCAGGCCGACCAGCTCATGGTGAACGACGCCTACGTCCTGCCGCTCTACCAGAAGCCCACGTTCTTCGCCTCGCAGACGCGGTTCGTGAATATGCGGAACAACTCCACCAACGTGGGACCGGCCTACAACACCGGCACATGGGGCCTGAAGAAATAGTCCACCGCCCGAGGGAACAGCTCCACCGGCACGCCTGTCGAGCCCGGCCCCGGCGACACCGGGGTCGGGCCCCGACCACGGACGGCATCCCCGACCCGCCGGCCTCCGAGAGAAGACCGCATGCTCGCCTACACCGTGCGCCGCATCCTCGTCTCCATACCCGTCCTCATCGTCTCGACGTTCATCGTGTTCCTCGTCGTCATCAACTCCGGTGACCCGGTGGCCAATTTCGCCACCTCACGGCAACCCGCGCCCAGCAAAGCGGCGGTGGCCGCCTTCGCCCGGCACATCCACGCCAACCAGCCGGTGATGGAACGCTATTGGAACTGGATCACCGGCGTCCTGCACGGCGACTTCGGCCCGTCCGTGCAGGCCAACCTGAACATCGGACACGACCTGTTCACCCGCTTCAAGGTGACCATCACCCTGGTCGCCGCGGCGATGATCCTCGCACTGATCATGGCCGTCGTCTTCGGCGTGTTCAGCGCCATCCGCCAGTACTCCGCGGCCGACTACACCATCACCTTCTTCGGCTTCCTGTTCCTCGCCATGCCGGTGTTCTGGTTCGCGGTCCTCCTCAAGCAGGCCGGAATCTGGTTCAACGAGAAGACCGGCAGCCAGTTCCTCGGCACCATCGGCGAGAAGTCCCCGTACCTCGAAGTCGACACCACCTGGAACCAGTTCACCGATCACGTCGGCCACCTCATCCTGCCCACCATCACCCTCGCCCTGGTCTCCTTCGCGTCCTGGACCCGCTACACCCGCGCCTCCATGCTGGAGGTCCTCAACAGCGACTACGTACGGCTCGCCCGCGCCAAGGGGCTCCGGCGCGGCAGGGTGATGACCCGGCACGCGCTGCGCACCGCCCTCATCCCGCTCGCCACCGTCACCGCCCTCGACATCGCGATCATCCTGGGCGGCGCGGTGATCACGGAGACGATCTTCCAGTGGCACGGCATGGGCGAGATGCTGGTGCAGGCGGCGACCACGCTCGACGTCTACCGCACCATGGCCTGGCTGTTGCTCTCCGCCGTCGTCGTCATCGGGTTCAACCTCATCGCCGATCTCCTCTACGCCGTACTCGACCCGAGGATCCGCTATGACTGACATCGAGGCACCGGGGTCCGCGGGCACGCAACTGCCGCGTCAGGACCACGAGTTCAACGTTCGGCAGCGCAGCCAGACCCAGTTGGTGCTGCGCCGCTTCGTGCGTCACCGGGCCGCGATGGTCAGCCTGGTCGTGTTCGTGCTGATCATCCTGTGGGCGTTCATCGGCCCGCACCTGTGGCACTACTCGTACGAGAAGTACACCGAGGACAACTCCAAGCCGCCGTCCTGGAAGCACCCGTTCGGCACCAACTCCTCGGGATACGACGCCTATGCCCAGGTGATGCGCGGCACCCAGACCTCACTCAAGATCGCCATCATGATCGCGCTCGGCTCCACCCTGGTGGGCGCGATCTGGGGAGCCATCGCCGGCTTCTACCGGGGTGTCGTCGACGCGATCATGATGCGTATCGCCGATCTGGTGCTGACGCTGCCCTTGTTCGCCATCGCCCTGGTCATCTCCTCCCGCACCGGCGGCTCCTGGTACTGGATCGCGATCGTGATCGCCGGACTGACCTGGGCGTACGTGGCCCGGGTCGTGCGCTCCGCGGTGCTGTCGTTGCGCGAGAAGGAGTTCATCGAGGCGGCGCGGGCGCTGGGGGCCTCGGACGCGCGGATCATCTTCCGGCACCTGCTGCCCAACGCCCTCGGCCCGATCATCGTCAACGCGACGATCCTGGTGGCGACCGGCATCCTCACCGAGACCGCGCTGTCCTTCCTCGGCTTCGGCGTCCAACCGCCCGACACCTCCCTGGGGTTGCTGGTCTCCCAGGCGCAGACGGCGGTCGACACCCGGCCCTGGCTCTTCTACATCCCCGGCGCGTTCATCATCGCCATCGCGCTGACCATCAACTTCATCGGCGACGGACTGCGCGACGCCTTCGACCCCCGGCAGCAAAGGGTGCGACAGTGACGACCACGAGTCATGGAGTGCGCGAGGTCCCCGTGACCTCCGCCGTGCTCGAAGTCGAGGACCTCAGTGTGGAGTTCGGCACGGAGGACGGGACGGTACGGGCCGTACGCGGCGTCGGCTACCGGCTCGACCGCGGCGAATCGCTCGGTATCGTCGGCGAGTCCGGGTCCGGGAAGTCGGTGACCGCCCTCGCCGTGATGGGGCTGCTGCCGACCGGCGCCAAGGTGCGCGGCTCGGTCCGCTTCGAGGGCACCGAACTCCTCGGCCTGTCCGACGCGCGCCTGTCCGACCTGCGCGGCAGCGGCATCGCGATGATCTTCCAGGACCCGATGACCTCCCTCAACCCCGTCTACAACGTGGGCTACCAGATCAGCGAGACCCTGCTCCGCCACAACCCCGAGATGAAACACCGGGACGCCCGCAAACGCGCCGTCGAACTGCTCGGCACCGTCGGCATCCCCAGCCCCGAACGGCGCGTCGACAGCTACCCGCACGAGATGTCCGGCGGGATGCGCCAGCGTGTCGTCATCGCGATCGCGATGGCCAACGACCCGGACGTGATCATCGCCGACGAGCCGACCACCGCCCTCGACGTCACCGTGCAGGCACAGATCCTCGAAGCCCTGGAGACCGCCCGCGCCGAGACCGGCGCGGCGCTCGTCCTCATCACCCACGACCTCGGTGTGGTGGCCGGCCACACCGACCGGGTCGCGGTCATGTACGCCGGCCGGATAGTGGAGACCGGCTCCGTCGAGGACATCTTCTACACCCCGCGCATGCCCTACACCCTGGGCCTGCTCGGCTCCCTGCCCCGCCTCGACCGTGAGGAGTCGCGCCTCACCCCCATCACCGGCTCACCGCCGAGCCTGCTCAACCTGCCGCCCGGCTGCCCCTTCTCACCGCGCTGCCCCATGAGCCGGGACGTGTGCGACACGGACGAACCCGCCCTCCGCAGGGCGGGCGGAGACCTGCATCTCAGCGCCTGTCACTTCGCCGACGAACTCGTCGACACCGGCGCCGACCAGGTCTTCGACGCGGTCGGCGCGGACACCGAGGCCCTGGCCCGCTTCGCCGACGCGGCCCCCGCCACGAACCCCGAGGAGGACCCCGTATGACCGCGCCCGCGCAGGCCGCCACTCCGCTGCCGCCGCTGCCCGGCCACGGCGGCACCGGCGAACCGGTCCTCCAGGTACGGGACTTGGTCAAGCACTTCCCGGTCATGTCCAAGGGCGTCATCCGCCGCCGCGTGGGCGATGTGCACGCCGTCTGCGGAGTCTCCTTCGACCTGCACGAGAACGAAACCCTGGGCCTGGTGGGGGAGTCGGGCTCGGGCAAGACCACGATCTCCCGCACCGTCCTCGGCCTGGAACGGGCCACCTCGGGCCAGGTCCGCTACCGGGAACACGAGCTGACCCAGCTGAGCAGACGTCAGATGCGGCCCCTGCGCCGCGAGTTGCAGATCGTCTTCCAGGACCCGTACGCCTCGCTCGACCCGCGGATGACCGTCCATGAGATCGTCGCCGAACCGCTGCGCATCCACGGGCGGTACGGATCCGGTGCGGGCGCCGAGGTGAGCGAACTCCTGCGACTGGTCGGTCTCAACCCCGAGCACGGCAACCGTTTCGCCCACGAGTTCTCCGGCGGACAACGCCAACGCATCGGCATCGCAAGGGCGTTGGCGCTGCGCCCGAAAGTCGTCATCCTCGACGAACCGGTGTCGGCCCTCGATGTGTCGATCCAGGCGGGCGTCCTCAATCTGCTGATGGACCTGCAGAGCGAACTCGGCCTGTCCTTCCTGTTCGTGGCCCACGACCTGTCGGTGATGCGGCATGTGGCCGGCCGGGTCGCCGTCATGTACCTGGGCCGCCTGGTCGAGATCGCCCCCGCCCGACAGCTCTTCGCCCGCCCGGCACATCCGTACACGCAGGCCTTGGTCTCCGCCATCCCGCTGCCCGACCCGCGCAAGGAGCGCGCCCGGAAGCGGATCACCATCCAGGGCGACGTCCCGAGCCCGGTCCGCCCGCCCAGCGGCTGCCGCTTCCGCACGCGGTGCCCCAAGTTCGCCAACCAGCTGACCGAGAGCGAGCGCGCGTCCTGCGTGGAGGAGGTGCCGGCGCTGGTCGACCGGGGTGGGGGGAACCCGGTCGCCTGTCACTACGCGGAGAGCGTGGAGCTGTTGTAGGCGCGGCTCAGTTCGTCGCCCGGGTACGGGGTGAGTCGACTCTCGTTCTGCACACGGCGGTTGAAGTCGGCCAGCACAGCGGTGAGTGGCGCGTACCGGGTGATGATCGAGGCGGCGGCTTCGGGGATTCTGTCGGGCCGCTCGCCGTCGGCACAGGCGCGCACGAAGGCCTCGCGCTCCGGCAGGTCGTACCCGTACAGGGCGACGACGAGCCAGTTCACCAGCCGCGCGGTGGCGTAGAAGCGGTCGTAGTGCTGGTGCCGGTCGAAGAACTCCCGTTCCTCTGGGGCGAGTCGGAAGCGAGCTGAGACCGCGAGGCCGTAGTCGGCGAGATAGAGCTGTCGGCCGTCGGTGAGGATGTTCTCGAAGTGGGCGTCGAAATGCAGCAGTCGGTGCTCGTGGAGGAACTCGGTGGTGGTCTTGAGCTGCTGCTCCACGAGGGTGCAGGCGGCGTCCGGATCGCCGGTGCGGAGCTGGTCGTCGAACCAGTCGTGGAGCGTGTGCGGGAAGTGCTCGACGAACAGGGTCAGACTCGCGCTCGCCGTGCGCCGCGCCTCGATGTACTCACCCACCTGTCGGCTGCCGCCCCAGTAGGCCACGACCTTTTCCACATCCGCCAGTTCCTCGTGCAGCGGCTGGGGTGTGTCGGGGAGTACCCGCCAGTGGTGCATCAGTGGAAAGCCCGGGGACCGGTCCGCCAGCACCCAGTTCGTGGTCATCGTGTGCACGGCCAACTCCCGCCAGACACCGAAGCCAGGACTGCCGAGGCCGTAGTGGCAGTAGGCGGGCATTCCGAACACATTGGCCGTCGACCGGACGTTCTCCGCCCGCCGCTCCACATCGGTCAGCGGCATCCGCTTCACGAACACCTTTCTGCCGTCCACCTCGATCAACGCCGAGCGCCCGCCGATACCGGTCCCCAACGGCGTCCCCGCGTCGACCAGTTCGGCGAGTTCGTGGTCGGAGAGGAGGGCGAGGGTGGTGGCGATGTCGCTGTGGGCGGCGAGGCGCGAGGTGCGGGACATGCCCCCATCTTCGTTCAGGCGGCGCCGAGTTGGAGGCGGACCGTCACTTCCACGGTCACCTCGTCGTCCGCCCCGAGACCGTGCGGCTTCCGCACGGCGCTCTTGATCGGCAGCAGATAGCCGCCGTCCTTGGGGAAGAGCGACGTGGTGAACACGACCTCGCCGATCCGCGCCTCGACGGGGATCACACCCCAGCCGTACGAGGCCATGCCGGCGACCTCACGGATGTCCGCCGACTCCTCGTCCGGCACGGGGACGAAGTAGTACGGCGAAGGGCCGCGCCACTCGATCACCCGGCCGGTGAAGACGAACCGCATGGTTTCGGTGCCCTTCCTCAAGGAGGCCCAGGACGCGCTCAGTTGCCCGCGTAGTTCTGCAGGAACAGCGCCTCCGCCACCGACAGCCGCTTCAACTCCTCCGGGGACACGCTCTCGTTGACCGCGTGGATCCGCGCCTCCGGCTCGCTGAGGCCGATGAGGAGGATCTCGGCCTGCGGGTAGAGGGCGGCGAGGGTGTTGCACAGCGGGATGGAGCCGCCCTGGCCGGCGTACTGCATCTCCTCGCCCGGGTAGGCGACCGCCATCGCGTCGGCCATCGCCGTGTACGCAGGGCTGGTCGTGTCGGCGCTGAAGGGCTGACCCTGGCCGGTCTGTTCGGTGCGGACGCGGGCGCCCCACGGGGTGTGGGCCTCCAGGTGGGCCTGGAGCAGCTTGGTCGCGTCGGCCGCGTCGACGCCCGGCGGGACGCGGAGGCTGACCAGCGCGCGGGCGCCGGCCTGCACGGACGGGGTGGCGCCGACGACCGGCGGGCAGTCGATGCCGAGGACCGTGACGGCCGGGCGTGCCCAGATGCGGTCGGCGACCGTGTCGGAACCGATCAGTTCGACGCCGTCCAGCACCTTGGCGTCCTCGCGGAACTGCTCCTCGTCGTACGACAGTCCGTCCCAGGTCGCGTGGGCGGCGAGCCCGTCGACGGTCGTCGAACCGTCCTTGGCGCGCAGTGAGTCCAGTACGCGGATCAGCGCGGCCAGCGCGTCGGGTGCGGCGCCGCCGAACTGGCCCGAGTGCAGGTTGCCTTCGAGGGTGTCGATCTGGACCCGCACCAAGGTCATGCCGCGCAGGGTCGAGGTCACGGTGGGCAGGCCGACGCGGAAGTTTCCTGTGTCGCCGATCACGATCGTGTCGGCCGCGAGGAGTTCGGGGTGTTCCTCGGCGTACCGCTCCAGGCCGCCGGTGCCCTGCTCCTCCGAGCCCTCGGCGATCACCTTGACGTGCACCGGGACACCGCCGTTGGCCCTGAGGGCACGCAGCGCGAGCAGGTGCATGATCACGCCGCCCTTGCAGTCGGCGGCACCGCGCCCGTACCAGCGGCCGTCGCGCTCGGTCAGTTCGAACGGCGGGGTCGTCCAGGCCGACTCGTCGAGCGGCGGCTGCACGTCGTAGTGGGCGTACAGGAGCACGGTCTTCGCGCCCTCCGGGCCGGGCAGGTAGCCGTACACCGACTGTGTGCCGTCCGGGGTGTCGAGCAGGGCCACGTCCTGGAAACCGTCGGCGCGCAGCGCGTCGGCGACCCAGTTCGCGGCGCCCTCGCTCTCGCTCTTCGGGAACTGGTCGAAGTCCGCCACCGACTTGAAGGCCACCAGCTCGCCGAGCTCAGTTCTTGCCCTGGGCATCAGCGAGGCGACGGTCTCGGCGACCGGATTCGACGACATGGGCACGCTCCTTGTGGGTGCGACGTTGTACGAATGATGCCGTCGATCCTCCCACAACGGCCTGTGGCGATGTCCGCCGTAGGATGCGGGGGACAGGTGCGGCAGCGGCTTGATCGGGAGCAGTAGACCATCGTGAGCAGCGAGAACTCTTCGGCGGACGACGTGCAGCGGGTGTGGGACGTCGTCGTGGTGGGCGCGGGACCCGCGGGGGCCTCGGCCGCCTATGCGGCGGCCGTCGCGGGACGGCGTGTCCTGTTGCTGGAGAAAGCCGAGTTGCCGCGCTACAAGACGTGCGGCGGCGGCATCATCGGACCTTCGCGCGACTCCTTGCCACCCGGCTTCGAGCTGCCGTTGAAGGACCGGGTGCACGCCATAACGTTCTCGAACAACGGACGTTTCACGCGTACCCGCCGGTCCCGGCAGATGCTGTTCGGGCTGATCAACCGGCCCGAGTTCGACCAGCAGCTCGTCGAGCACGCGCAGAAGGCGGGCGCCGAGCTGCGCACCGGCGTCACAGTGACACGAGTCGAGCAGCACGGCTCCGCGGTGCCGGACCGCCGTACGGTCGCCGTGGTGCTGAGCGGGGGCGAGACGGTCCTCGCGCGGGCCGTCGTCGGCGCCGACGGCAGCGCCAGCCGCATAGGAGCACACGTCGGGGTCAAGACCGACCAGGTGGACCTGGGCCTGGAGGCGGAGATCCCGGTACCGGACACCGTCGCCGAGGACTGGAAGGGGCGGGTGCTCATCGACTGGGGCCCGATGCCCGGCAGTTACGGCTGGGTCTTCCCCAAGGGCGACACACTCACGGTCGGCGTGATCTCCGCGCGCGGTGAGGGCGCCGCCACCAAGCGGTACTTGGAGGACTTCATCGCCCGGCTCGGCCTCGCCGGCTTCGAACCGAGCATCTCCTCAGGGCACTTGACCCGGTGCCGGGCCGACGACTCGCCGCTCTCGCGCGGGCGGGTGCTGGTGTGCGGGGACGCGGCGGGACTCCTGGAGCCGTGGACCCGGGAGGGCATCTCGTTCGCGCTGCGCTCGGGACGGCTCGCGGGGGAGTGGGCGGTGCGGATCGCCGAGGCGCACGACGCCGTGGACACCCGCCGCCAGGCCCTGAACTACGCGTTCGCGATCAAGGCGGGGCTCGGCGTGGAGATGAGCGTCGGCAAGACCATGCTGGCGGTCTTCGAGCGGCGCCCCGGACTCTTCCACGCGGCCCTCACCGGCTTCCGGCCGGCGTGGAAGGCCTTCATGGACATCACCCGGGGTTCGACCACACTGGGCGAACTGGTGCGCAGCCACCCCATGGCGCAGCGCGCGCTGACCGCCTTCGACCGCAGGACCGCGGAACCCGTGGCGCCCGTGGACGCGGTGGAGTCCGAGGAGGGCGAGGTCAGCTCCTGACCGTGACGTGGAAGACGGGGTGGTCGTCCGCGATCGCCCGCAGTTCGTCGTCGGAGGAGTCGGGGCCGACTCCTCCGAAGAACACGCCGACCTCGGCCTTCCAGCGCTTGAGGTAGGCGCGCAGCAGCGGCACCTTGTCGTCGCCGGTCACCTCGGTCGCGGTGAACGTGTCCACCTTCTTGCCGAGCCGCAGCTCGCCGCCGCCCGCCGCCCGCATGTTGTGCGTCCACTGGACGTGGCCGCGCGGGGCGACGAGGTACTGCTGTCCCTCCACCGTCAGCAGGTTCACCGGGGTGGTCCGCCACTCGCCGCTCTTGCGGCCGCGGACCGCGAGCACCCGTGAACCCCAGACGCTGAGACCGCGGCGGGTGAACCAGGCGACGGCGCGGTTGAAGACGTTGACCGTGAACCAGCCGGGCTTCTGGACGTGCGTGCTCATGACGACTCCTGGGTTTTGGAGAGCGCGGCTCCCTTTTGTGAGCACTGCTCTCGCTCTCGGGAACAGTCTGCATCGGCTCGGCGATCGAATGCAAGAGCGCTGCTCTCTTTTTTATGCGCTGCTCTCGTTTGTGTGCACTGATCTGAATCCATGCCACACTTGCCCGTATGAGCACCACACAAGGCGCCCGCGCCCGAGCCAGGATCGAGGTCACCGCGGCCATCAAGGACGAGGCGCGCAGACAGCTCGCCGCCGAGGGTGCCGCGAAGCTCTCGCTGCGCGCCGTGGCCCGTGAACTGGGCATGGTGTCCTCCGCCCTGTACCGGTACTTCCCCAGCCGCGACGACCTGCTGACCGCTCTCATCATCGACGCGTACGACTCCGTCGGGGAGACCGCGGAGGTTGCCCACGCCAAGGTGGCCGACGCGGGCCCGCTGCGGCGCTGGACGAGCGTGTGCGAGGCGGTACGGGGCTGGGCGTTGGCGCATCCGCACGAGTACGCCCTGATCCACGGCTCGCCGGTCCCCGGATACGTCGCCCCTGAGACCACCGTCCCGTCTGCCGCCCGTGTCGCCCTCCTCCTCATTGGCATCGCGCGGGGCGCCCACCAGGCCGGCATGCTGACGGAGCCCTCGCTTCCGGCGGACCTCCACCCCGAGGCGGAGCGCATGGTCGAGGACTTCGCCGGTGGCCTTCCGCCTGCGGTGGCCGTGGCCCTGGTCGCCGCGTGGGCCGAGTTGTATGGGCTGATCAGCTTCGAGCTTTTCGGTCAGTTCCGCCGGGTGGTGGAGGACCGTGAGCTTTTCTTCCGTCATGCGGTACGGCGCCTTGCGCTCGGGGTGGGGCTCGCGGACGTGTGAGTGCTCTGCTGAATAGGCGGTTCGTTGACTGCGAGCCGGTGGGGGCTGGACGCGCAGTTCCCCGCGCCCCTTGCAGGGGCGCTGTAGTGGACGGGAGTTCACGGGTATCGCGTCGTACTCCCCGGGAAGTACACGTGATCACGCCGCCCGGCTGACGCCCCCGACCCCGCCCGGCGTCTAGCGTGACGTGCATGGACGAGCAGCGGGTACGCGGCGGGGGACCGCCCCAGTGGTGGCGCCATGGACCGCCGTGGGATGGGGCGACGGCCCCGACCCGGTGGCCGTGGCGCTCCACGCTGCTGGTCACCGTGTTCGTGCTGGTGGGCAGCGGCTTCGCCGGGCACAGCCAGCCCGACCGCGCCCCACTCGACCTCTACGCGCGCGTGCTGCTCGTCGCCGGATCGGCGCTGCTCCTGTGGCGCCACCGCCACCCGGTGGCGGTGGCCTTCGGCACCGTGCTCGCCGCCGTGCTCTACTTCGGCGCCGGATATCCCTACGGCCCCGTCTTCCTGCCCGTCGTGCTCGGCTGCTTCGGCGCGGTCGTCGCCGGGCGCCGCTGGGCGGCCTGGACCGCGCTCGGCGCGCTCTGGGCGGCGCACCTCCTGATCGCGCACTGGCTGTACCGGTGGCTGCCCCCGCAGCACGACCACGCGATGCCCTGGGGTCGTGAACTGGCCGTCGCCACCTGGTTGGTGGCCGTCGCCGCGATCTCCGAACTGGCCCGCACCCGCCGCGACCAGTGGGTCCGCGACCGCGCCGAGCGCGCCCAGGCGGCCCGCCGCCGCGCCGACGAGGAGCGGCTGCGGATGGCCCGCGAACTGCACGACGTCCTCGCGCACAGCATCTCCGTCATCAACGTCCAGGCGGGCGTCGGCCTCGCCCTCCTCGACTCCGACCCCGAGCAGGCCCGTACGGCACTTACCACCATCAAGGCCGCCAGCAAGGAAGCGCTCGGCGAGATCCGCCAGGTCCTCGACAGCCTGCGCGCCCCGGGCGACGCGCCACGCGCCCCGGCCCCCGGCCTCGACCGGCTGCCCGAACTGGTGCAGCAGGCGGCGAGCGCGGGCCTCACGGTCGAGGTCGAGGGAACCCCGCCCCGCCTCCCGCCCGGCACCGACCTCGCCGCCTTCCGCGTCGTCCAGGAGGCTCTGACCAATGTCGTACGGCACTCGGGTTCGCGGCACGCGCGCGTGCATGTCGGCCACGATTCCCGGGAGCTGCGGCTGCGTATCGACGACGACGGGCCCGCGACCGGCACGGACGCCGGGGGCAGCGGCAACGGACTGGCCGGGATGCGGGAGCGGGCCGCCGCGCTCGGTGGCACCATCGAGGCGGGCCCGCGCCCGGAGGGCGGCTTCCGGGTGCTCGCCGTACTGCCGTTGAAGGTCGCACCGAAGGAGGACGACCGGTGATCCGGGTACTGCTCGCCGACGACCAGTCGCTGGTCCGCGCCGGGTTCAAGGCGCTGCTGGACGCGCAGCCGGACATCGAGGTGGCGGGCGAGGCATCCGACGGCGAGGAGGCCGTGCGCAAGGTACGCGAACTGCGCCCGGATGTGGTCCTGATGGACATCCGCATGCCGCTGCTCGACGGCCTGGCGGCGACCCGCCGCATCACCGGGGACGGCGGCCTGGAAGAGGTGAGGGTCGTCATGCTGACCACCTTCGAACTCGACGAGTACGTCTTCGAGGCGATCCGCTCCGGCGCCTCCGGCTTCCTGGTCAAGGACACCGAACCGGACGAACTCCTGCGCGCCGTAAGGGCGGTGGTCGACGGCGACGCGCTGCTGTCTCCCGGAGTGACCCGCCGGCTGATCGCCGAGTTCGCGGCCCGCTCCAAGGAACCGGCGACAGCCGACGCCCTCACCCGACTCACCGAGCGGGAGCGGGAGGTGATGGCCCTGGTCGGTATCGGCCTGTCCAACGAGGAGATCGCCCGTCGCCTCGTCGTCAGCCCACTCACCGCGAAGACCCATGTCAGCCGCACGATGGTGAAGCTGGGCGCCCGGGACCGGGCCCAACTCGTCGTGCTGGCCTACGAGTCGGGGTTGGTCCGCCCCGGCTGGCTGGGCTGACCCGTCCCCTGCCGATATCGGTACAGCACGGTCACCACCCGGACGAGGAACACGACCGGCACGAGCACGAGCGCCCCGCGCACCAGCAACGTCTCGACGATGCCCGGCAGTTCGAACAGCAGCGCCGGTCCGGCGACGGCCCCGAAGAGCACCGCCGCGACGAACACCGCGCTGACCAGCGCGTACCCGATCTCGACGGTCATCGCGTCCCGCTCGGCCTGTGTGCGCCGTCCCCCGGTCATGCCTATTCCGCGAGTGTCACACGTGTGCGTCCGGCGGAGCAATCGGCTCCGCCGGACGCACACTCGGGGAGGCGGCCCCCTAGTCGCGCAGCGCCACGCGCTCCGCTTCCGCCTCCTTCACAGTGGACTTGGTGACCACGATGGACTGTTGGGCCCGACGGCCGCGCAGCCCCGGCAGGGTGATCAGCAGCCCGGCGACCGCGATGAACGTCACCACGACGAGCCCGGGCCGGTAACTGTCCAGCACCGCCTGCGGGGTGGCGTGCGCGGGGGCGTGGGCGGTCACCACGGCCGTGACGACGGCCAGGAAGATCGCGCCGCCCACCTGTACCGAGGTGTTCAACAGCCCCGAGACCATGCCCTGTTCGTGGTCCTCGACCCCGTTGGTGGCCTGGATGTTCAGCGAGGGGAAGACCAGCGCGCAGGCCGCGCCGATCAGCACCATCGACGGCAGGATCACCGCCGCGTACCCCGGATCGAGGCTGACCCGCAGGAACAGCGCGTACCCGACGACCATCAGCGCGAAGCCCGTCGCGATCAGCCGCTGTGTGCCGAACCGGTCGACGATCGAGCCGACCTTCGTCGAGGACACGGCGACCACCGCCCCGGCCGGCAGGAAGGCGAGCGCCGTGTGGAGCGCGGACCAGCCGAGCAGTGACTGCATGTACAGCGTGACGAGGAACTGGAAGCCGACGTACGACCCGAAGAACGCCATCGCGCCGAGCTGGGCGCGGATCTGGTTGCCGGAGCGCAGCACCCCGAGCCGGATCAACGGCCCGGCGGAGCGCCGCTCGACGTACACGAAGACGGTCAGCAGGACGGCAACGGCCAGGAAGGACAGCAGAGTTCGGGCCGAAGCCCAACCGGCCTCGGGCGCCTGTGCGACGGTGAAGACCAGCAGCAGCATCGACGCGGTGCCGAGGACGGCGCCGGGGATGTCGTAGCCGTCGTGGTCCTTCTCGCGTTCGCTGCGCGGCAGCAGCTTCAGGCCGGCGAGCAGGGCGATCAGCGCGATGGGCGCGGGAAGCAGCATGGTGAGCCGCCAACTGGCCTCCGTGAGCAGGCCGGAGAGCACCAGGCCCATCGAGAAGCCGGTGGCCGCGCAGGTGGTGTAGATGGACAGGGCGCGGTTGCGCAGCGGGCCCTCGGCGAAGGTCGTCGTGATGATCGACAGACCGGCCGGTGCGGTGAAGGCGGCGCTGAGGCCCTTGATGAAGCGGCTGGCGATCAGCAGCGGACCCGAGTCGACGAGCCCGCCGAGCAGTGAGGCCACCGCGAAGACTCCCAGGGCGACCAGGAAGACCTGGCGTCGGCCGAGCAGGTCGGCGGTCCGGCCGCCGAGGAGGAGGAGCCCGCCGTATCCCAGGATGTAGCCGCTGACGATCCATTGGAGCGTCGAGGTCGAGAGGTCCAGTTCGGAGCCGATGGAGGGCAGGGCGACGCCGACCATCGACACGTCCAGCGCGTCCAGGAACATCGCGGCGCAGAGCACCAGCAGGGTGCCCCACAGCCGGGGGGTCCAGCGAACCGCCGACGACGGGGCCGCGGGAGGGGAGAGCGGAGAGGTCATGCCGCAGAGACTACATGCGCGTGCATCGAATGCAAACGCATTTAATTACGATGCAATAAACCCGCTTCTCTGCTACGGTGCCCTGTCATGGCGGCGAAGAAGGCCGAGCAGGCGCTCGTGGACCAATGGCGGGAGATGCTGGCGCTGCACGCCCGCACGCAGTGCGAACTCGACCGCACCCTCCATCAACACGGCCTGTGCGGCAGTGACTTCGAGGTGCTGGACGTGCTGGCCGGTGATGCGTGCGCCTATCGCGTCCAGGAGATCTCCGAGCGCGTCCACCTCAGTCAGAGCGCCCTGTCCCGGCTGATCGCCCGGCTGGAGAAGGACGGTCTCGTCGAGCGCGGTATGTGCGCGGAGGACCGTCGGGGCGTGCGCGTGACCCTCACGGACAAGGGCCGCGGTCTGCACGGCGAGGTACTCCCGCTGCAGCGCGCGGTGCTGACGAGAATGCTGTCGGGCTGACGGGTCGTCAACTCCAGGTGATCGCCGACTTCTCCCGCCACAGCGCGGCGAGCGACGCGTCCCCCGAGACGGCCGGGAACAGCATCCGGTTCCACAGGGCGAGGTACAACTGCCCAGCAGGACCGGCCAGTTCGCAGTCGGCGTCTCCGGAGCCGCCCCGCTCGGCCGCGGGTGGCTCCTGAGACAGTCGTACGGTCCACACGGCGTCGTCCGTGTCCGTCGCCCGTACCCGCAGCACCCGGGGCTCCGCGCTGCGCACCCTGCTGCGGCTGCGAGCGTGGAAGCCGCGGAGCAACTCGTCGATGCCGTCGGCCGCGAAGTCCGGGGTGATCGCGGTGGGTTCGCCGCCGCGTGCCGACTCCGCGTCCAGCCGGTGCACGGTCGTCTCGTGGGCCTGCCGTCTGGCCCAGAACGCGAGCGGCGACGGAGCCGGCAGGAAGGACCAGCACGCCACGTCGGGCGGGGCGGCGGCGAGGGTGTCCACGAGGAGACGGTGCCCCTGCCGGAACCAGGCCACCAACTCGGCGCCGTCCAGGTCCGGCAGACCCGCGTCGGGGTGGTACGCGGTGTGTCCCTCGGCGACGAACGCGGTCGCCCAGCGGTGCACCATCCCCGTGTGCCGCAGCAGATCCCGCCCCCGCCACTCCGGGCAGGTCGGCACCTCGGCGTCGACCCCCGCAGCCTCGGCGGCCGAGGCCAGCAGTCCGCCCTCCCGGTCGAGGGTCCCCACGAACGCATCGGTCTCCATGCGGCCGAGTGTGCCGTATGAAGCGCGGTCAAAGGCGAGGACCGCCCGTGTCGGGGCGATGGGAGGGCGGCTCGGCGGGTCGCGTCAGTCGGTGCCGAGCGCCGCGCGCAGAGTCGTGACGGCCATGGTGATGGCGGCTTGGGCGGCGTGCGTCCCGCGCAGCGCGTTGAGCATGACGAAGTCGTGGATGATGCCCTGGAAGCGGACGGCGGTGACGG
>NZ_JALJRY010000031.1:0-40892 GCF_024519455.1 Streptomyces sp. STR69
TTGGTGGGGTCGATGCTCCAGCAGGGGAAGCCGAAGTTCCAGTACGGGCCGACGGCCGACCAGGTGCTGCCGCCGTCCTTGGATTCGTGGACTTCCTCCAGGCCCGCGTAGACGTGCTTCGGGTCGTTCGGGTCGACGGTCAGGAACTGGTTGTACCAGGACTGCACGCCCGGCATGTAGCCGCTGGAGGTCAGCGCCGAGCCGTCGGCGGCCAGTTGCTTGTAGTCGGCGACCTTCGTCCAGGGGCCGAACGGTGAGCCGGCGCTGTAGATGCCCTCAAGGCCGCTGTCGGGGTTGGCGGCCATCTGCGCGGGCGACTCGTCGATGGCGTAGTAGCGCGAGCCGTCGGCGGAGGGGGCGAAGGTGACCGTGCCGACGTTGTCGGCGTCGGTCGGCAGGTCGCCGAAGCCGCTGGTGATCCGTGTCCAGGTGCCGTTCGTCTTGGTGTAGAAGCCGTTGTAGTCGTCGCCGCTGCGCCAGCCGACGGCCAGGACCACCTTGGAGGAGTCCTTGGGGTCGATCGCGATGTCGTTGGTGATGTTCTTGTACGCGGCGCTGGCGTCGGTCGCCTTCGAACCCCCGGGCAGATAGTCGGGGTTGGGGGCGAACTCCAGCTTCCAGGCGCCCTTCAGCGTCTTCGTGGAGTGGCTCCACACGCCCTCGCTGGTGGCCGCCCACACCTTGCCGCCGCCGAAGCGCAGCTGCCGGACGGTGGTGGACTCCAGCTCGTCGCCGCCGACCCGGCTGCGGGTGGAGAAGGTGCCGTGGTGAGGGTTCGTCAGGACGTAGACGCCGCTGCCGAGGTAGGCGTCGGCGTTGGTGTTCGCCTCGCCGGTGCCCAGCCACAGCCGTCCGGTGCCGTCCAGCGCGAGGGCGCCGGTGGACTGGGCGGGCAGCTTGTCGCTGATGGGCTGCCAGTGGCCGCCACCGGTGCGCGAGCGCCACACTCCGCCGCCCGCGCTGCCCGCGTACACGTACCCGTCGTCGTCGGCGGCCATCGCCGCCATCCGGCCGGTCACATTCCCGGAGCCGCCGCTGGAGTTGGAGTCGTAGTCGCGGTAGCGGGGGTCGTCGGAGTTGTACGGGAGGTTGGTGATGTTGCGCCAACTGCCGCTGGTGCTGGGCAGGTTGGTCAGACTCGTCCAGGCGGCGCCGTACGCGCCCGGTGCGACGATGCCGGGCGAGGTGCGGGCCTCGGCGTACTGGTCCGCGCCCTCGGCTATCTCGTCGGCCTCGTTGCCGTCGTCACCGCCGCCGTCGTCGTCCTGGGCTTTCGCCTTGGGTGCGATGCCACCCGCCGACTCCCCTCGCTCGGCGGCGAGTTGAGCGAGTGCGCGGGCCCCGAAGGGGCTGTTGTGCCCGCCGGGCGCGGCGCCGGCGGGTATCGCCACGAGTGCGGCGGATGCGGTGATGGCACAGATCGTGAGCCATCGTCTCTTGCGGGTTGGTGCTGACACCAGGTCCTCCGAAGAACGGGTGGTCATACAGCCGTCGCAGGGGACCCGATCACGAGCGGTGGGAGGAGTCCGGCACTTGGACAAATCTTTGACCGGAACCTGTCAGTACGCATGGCTGAAAGCTGACCGGCTCATCGCGTCTTCCATCGGGGAGTCCGAGCCAGGGCACGGGCGGCCCGTGCCGGAGCCCACACCGTGCCGATCGCGGAGGCGGTGCCGATGCCGCCGAGTACGGACGGCACCGGGCCCATGCGGCAAGCCGCGCAGGCGGCCACCGAGATCGTGGCGGAGCCGAGAGCGGACTTGGGGGTGGGGGAGCGCCGGTCGGGGGTCATGTCTTCGCTTCGAACAGTTCGGCCATCAGGGATCCGGCGGTCTCGGGGGCCCGCACGACGAGAACCAGTTCGGTGGGGGCCAGACGCAGGGTGAAGTCGAAGAACGCGCAGCAGTCCTGCTCGGCGGCAGCCAGAGAGGCGACCTCGGAGGCCAGCTCCGGCGTGGAGGGGAAAGCCAGCTGCAGCCCATCCGGGATCTCCTCACGGCTGGTGGCCTGCTGCGCCAGCCGCCGCCATTGCCCGGTCCTCTCGCCCAGCCGGGAGCCGTCCAGCGTGCAGGCCACCGGTGCCTGGCGCCATGACTCGTGCTCGCCGGTCAGGGGCTCGGGTCGGGTCGGCGTCAGTTCCACCGGCACCGGCCCCTGGCGGGCACCGGACACGCAGCCGCAGTCGGGGCCGCACGCCCCCTCCGGTGCCGGACCCGACAGCTGCTCATGAACGTCCGCCAGGCGCGTGGAGAACGCGGACAACTCGGCGAGGCGTCGATCGGCATCCGCGATCCGGTCGGCGACCAACGGCAGCATCCGCGCCCGCACCGCCGCGCACACCCCCTGCTCCCACACCCCGAGCAGCTCCCGGATCTCCTCCAGCGGCAGCCCGAGCAGCTTGGCCGACGAGATGAAGGCCAGGCGTTCCACCGACCGCTCGTCATAGACGCGGTAACCGGCGGCCGTGCGCTCGGCGGGCAGCAGCCCGGCCGTCTCGTAGAACCGCAGGGTCGTCGCCGGAACTCCGCTGCGTTCCGCCAACTGCGAGATGCGGTAGGTGTTCATGGCCCGAACCTAGACCTTCGACCCAGCTCGAAGGTCAAGCCCGGCGCCAGCCGCCCGCCCGACGCCGCCCCGGGCCATCCCCGTCATCCGGCGGGCTGCTCGGCTTCACCCCGGCCGGGCATGAAACGAGAGCGCGTTCCAGCCCTTGCCTCAACCCGTACGAATCAACTCCGCCGGGCGGGCAGCCAGCGTTCCAGGTAGTCGCGCAGTCCCTCCATGTGCGTCCCGGCAGCGACGTAGCCGAGGTACCCGTCAGGGCGCAGGAGTGCGTGGACCGCGTTCGGCCATGGGCTCTGCCCGCCGAGCCGGTGCACGCTGATCAGGTCGTCGCGTCCGCGCAGGGCGGCGGCGAGGCGCTCATCGCTCCAGATCGCAGGTGGTCCGGTCAGCAGCAGTTGCCAGCCCGGTCCTGCAGTACGTGCCTGCAGCCCGCGCGGGAGATCGGGCAGCCGGTCGCCCGGGCGCGGGCCGCGCCTCGGCGTCCGTGGGCCCGCGGTGGTTGCAGGGCTGCGTCGGTAGTGAATGCCCAACTCCGACACCGTACGGAAGACTCGCCCGCGAGGCCCGGTCGCACGCAGCGCCAACGGGGCCAGGCGCGGCGCGAGTCGGGTGCGGGCGAAACGGATGACGGGGTTGTGGCTGGTGCCGATGGTGAACGCCCGGTCGGTGAAGCGGCGCACGCTGCTGCCGACCAGGGCACGCTCGGCCTCATAGGTCTCCAGCAGTTCCTCCGGAGCCCTTCCCCGGCGCACGAGGGCGAGCTTCCAGCCCAGGTTGAGGGCGTCCTGGATGCCGGTGTTCATGCCCTGGGCGCCGGCCGGGCTGTGGATGTGGGCCGCGTCCCCGGCGAGGAAGAAGGGCCCCGAGCGGTAGTGGGCGGCTCCGCGGTTGTGGAGGCGAAAGTCGGTCATCCACACCGGGTCGCGCAACTCCAGCCGGTCGCTGGTGTATCGGTCGGTGATCTCCTGCAGGAGCCTGAGGTCCACCTCCGTGTCCGGGGTGCCCGGCGTCCGCATCGCGAGCATCCGCCAGGTGGCCGGCGAGCCCAAGGGGAAGAAGAACAGCATCCCGGCTCCGGTCATGTAGGTGTGCACTGCCCCGGGCTCCAGCCCATCGACCTCCAAGTCGGCGAGCAGGAAGGTCTGCGGGTAGGCGTACCCCTCGAAGCCGATGCCCGCCTGGGCCCGCACCGTGCTGTGCGCACCGTCGCAGCCCACGACGTACGTCGCCTCCACGGCCTCCTCGGTGCCGTCGCCGTGCCGGAGCCAGCAGGTGACAGTCGAGCCTGTGCGCTCCACTCGGTCCAGCTCCGTGCCCCGTTCCACGTCCACGCCCTGGCCCCGCAGATGCTCCGCGAGGACGCTCTCGGTCTCCGCCTGAGAGAGGAACAGGAGGAAGGGGTAGGCAGTGTCCGTCAACCCGATGTCGAACAGCCGCATCGGCACCACCCGGTGCCGCAGATGCATCCTCAGCTGCATCGCGGGGTTTCCGCGTGCGACCAGCTCGTCGCTCACACCGAATGGGGCGAGCGCTTCCAGGGTGCGTGGCTGGATGGCCAACGCGCGTGACTCGTAGGCCCGGTCGAGGGAGCGGTCGACGATCCGGAAGGTGGTCCCGTAGGTCCGCAGTTGCGCGGCGAGGGCGAGCCCGGTGGGTCCTGCACCGACCACGAGCACGTCCAACGGAGCCGTCATGGATCCACGGTAGTGCGCGGTCGTCCCGACGCCTCCCGGCGGCCGTACGGGCAATCTTGGGGAACGAGGGCGACTGCCCCAGGTCTGGTGCAGCCCACCGGTCCGCTAGGGCCGCCGCGGTGCGAACGACCCCCTACGCGTGCCGTCCGACCCGGCCAAGGATCCCAATCAATCCACGGTTTCCTGAATTCAGGAATCCTTGTATCGTCATGGGTGTGCTGACTGTTGCCCTCGACATCGACGTGCTGGTCCGGTTCGGCCGCGCGCTCGCCGACCCGATCCGCTGCCGCATCCTGCTCGCCCTGCGCGACGCCCCGGCCTACCCGGCCGATCTCGCCGAGGCACTGGGCGTCTCCCGCACCCGGCTGTCCAACCACCTCGCGTGCCTGCGCGACTGCGGCCTGGTCGTCACCGCGCCCGACGGCCGCCGCACCCGCTACGAGCTCGCCGACGAACGCCTCGGGCATGCGCTCGACGACCTGCGCACCGCTGTCGTGGCCGTCGAGACCGACCGCACCTGCGCGGACGCCGACGAGAAGGGCTGCTGCTGATGACCGCGATATCCCTCGGTCCCTCCCCGGCCCGCCGCGACGCGCTCGCCCGCCGGATACGCCTGCTGGTGACCGCGACCATCACCTACAACGTCATCGAGGCGGTCGTCGCCCTCACCGCCGGCACGCTCGCCTCCTCCACCGCGCTGATCGGCTTCGGCCTGGACTCGGTCATCGAGGTCTCGTCCGCTACCGCGGTCGCCTGGCAGTTCTCCGCCCGCGAGCACGCCGTACGCGAGGCGCGCGAGAAGACCACCCTGCGGATCATCGCGGTGTCGTTCTTCGCGCTCGCCGCCTACGTCACCGTTGACGCCGTACGTGCCCTGACGGGCACCGGCGAGGCCGAACGCTCCATCCCCGGCATCGTCATCGCCGCCCTTTCGCTGGCGATCATGCCGTTCCTGTCCGCCGCCCAGCGTCGCGCAGGCCGCGAACTGGGCTCCGCCAGCGCCGTCGCCGACTCCAAACAGACCCTGTTGTGCACGTACCTCTCGGCCGTCCTCCTGGTCGGCCTGGTCCTCAACGCCACCCTCGACTGGTCCTGGGCCGACCCCATCGCCGCCCTCGTCATCGCGGCCGTCGCCGTCAAGGAAGGCCGCGACGCCTGGCAGGGCAGAGGCTGCTGTGCGACGCCCGCCTCGGCGGGCCCGGCCATCGACATGAAGGCGGACGACGGGTGCGGATGCCGTCCCGGCTGCGGCTGCTGCAACTGACCGTCGACAGAGCCTCGGACAGCCCCGGAGCCGACGTGACCCGACACCGTGAGACTGGAAGGGCCGGGGCACACCAACACGGACGAGAGCACCGGATCCACCGACTGAGCGTGTCCGCGACCGAGGCGAGCACCGTGCGACGCCCTCACCCCCGTCGCCGCTGGGCACGCACGGTCGGTCCGGCTCCGTCCGCTCCATCCGTTCAACCGAGGCCGGTAGGGTCGCGCCGCAGTGCGGGCCGAGCACGCGGGAGAGGGAAGCGACGTGGCGGTGGCGGGCGAGGACCGGACGGAAGAGGACCGGGGCGACGAGTGCCGGGTGGGGCTGGGGACGATAGCCCGGGAGTGGGGCCGCATCGGCTGCATCGGGTTCGGCGGACCGCCTACCCACATCGCGCTGCTGCGGCAGCTGTGCGTGGACCGGCGCCGCTGGATTGCCGCCGCCGAGTTCGAGGACGGCATCGCGGCCACCAACCTGCTGCCCGGCCCGGCCTCGACCCAGTTGGCGATCTTCACAGCGTGGCGGCTGCGTGGCCTGGCCGGCGCGCTGGTCGGCGGAGTGTGCTTCATCGTGCCGGGCCTGGTACTGATCCTGGCGCTGGCCGCGCTGTTCCTGGCCGGACACGCGCCGCTGTGGGTGAGGGGCGCCGCGGCGGGCGCCGGGGCCGCGGTCGCGGCGGTGGCGGTGCAGGCGGCCGTCAGCCTGGTGCCGGCGAGCTGGAAGCGGGCCGGGCAGGCTCAGGCAGCACGGGCCCGGTGGATCGGCTACTGCCTCGCGGGCGGGGCGGCAGCCGCGCTGACCGGGCCATGGTTGGTCCTGGTGCTGATCGGCGCCGGCCTGGTGGAAGTCGCGGTCCGGGCGCGCCCGTCGGGGCATCCAGACCGGTGGGCCGTCTCGTGGCCGTTGCTGGCCACCGCCCCGGCGGCAAGCGGGGGCCTGCTGGCGCTGGTGTGGGTGGCGCTCAAGGTCGGCGCGCTGTCCTACGGCGGCGGATTCGTGATCATCCCGCTGATGCAGGCCGACGCGGTCGACCGCTACCACTGGATGACCGACGGACAGTTCCTCAATGCCGTCGCGCTGGGACAGATCACGCCGGGACCGGTGGTGCAGACCGTCGCGGTGGTCGGCTACGCCGCCGCCGGGGTGGGCGGCGGGCTGCTCGCGGCGGTCGTGGCCTTCGCCCCGTCGTTCCTGTTCGTGCTCGTCGGCGGGCCCCGGTTCGACCGGCTGCGGGCCAACGCCCGGGTGCAGGCGTTCTTCACCGGCGCCGGCCCGGCGGTCATCGGCGCCATCGCCGGATCCGCGATTCCTCTGGCCCTGGCACTGCAACACGCCTGGCAGTACGGGGTCCTTGCCGCAGCGGCGGTGTGGCTGCTGGCCGCCCGCCGGGGCGTCGTCAGCGCGCTGCTGGGAGCCGGCGTACTGGGAGCGACCGTGGTGCTGGCCGGGTGGCCGGTGACGTGAGCGTCCCGCTCACATCACCGGATGTGTCTGCGAGAGGGGCCGTTGCGCTCAGCTTCGGGTGTCGTCCCCGTCCTGTTGGCCGTCGGGGTGCCATGGCGCGTCGGGCCGGGTAGCCAGGGCGTCGCCCGTCAGACGGAGCGCGTACACATCCCGGTCGGGGTCGGGGACGGGCCCGAGGTAGGTGTGGCTGGTCATGTGACACCAGGCGGGCAGGTCGAGCGGGGCGGCCGGGTCGGTGGCGATGACGTGGACGACCGAGCCGGGCTCGGCACCGTCGATACGGGCGCGCAGCTTCAGCAGGAGGGTGACGCAGAGCAGGCCGGTGCCGTCCACGGTGATGACGGCGATGTCGGCCATACCTCTCCTCCTCGTCGCTCTCATGATGAGGTCGATGGCCCCCTTTTCAGTGCGCGGCAGCCGTCTTGAGCAGCGCGGTCGCCGCCGTTTCGATGTCCCCGGTCGTGCTCCAGCGGCCCAGCGACAGCCGCAGGGCCCCAAGCGCGCGGTCCGCATCGAGGCCCATGGCGGTCAGGACGGGAGAGGGGGTGTGGGTGCCGCTGTGGCAGGCCGAGCCGGTGGAGGCCGCCAGGCCGGGTGTGGCGGCGAGGAGTTCGTGGCCGAGCGTGCCGTCGATGCTGACGTTCAGCGTGTTGGGCAGGCGTCCCGTGTCGGGTCCGTTGAGGTGGACGCGGCCGGGCAGGGCATCGGCCAGGCGCCGGTGCAGGCTGTCCCGGAGTGCCGCGATACGGCCGCTCGGCGTCGCGTCGGCGAGTTCCTCGGCGGCGAGTTCGGCGGCCGTGCCCAGCGCGACGGCGAGCGCGACGTTCTCCGTTCCGGCGCGCAGGCCCCCTTCCTGCCCTCCGCCGTGGACGAGCGGTTCGAGGGCGACGCTCTGGCGGACGTACAGGGCGGCGATGCCCTTGGGCGCGTACATCTTGTGGCCGACGACCGTCAGCAGGTCGACGCCCAACTCCCGTACATCCAAGGGGATCTTCCCGACCGCCTGGGCGGCGTCGCAGTGGAAGAGCGCCCCGTGGGCGTGGGTGATGCGGGCCAGTTCGGCGATGGGCTGGAGGGCGCCGGTCTCGTTGTTCGCGGCCATGACCGAGACCAGGACCGTGTGTTCGGTGAGGGCGACGGCGAGCGCGGCCGGGTCGACCAGGCCGTCGCCGTCGACGGGCAGGTACGTCACCTCGGTGCCGTGGAGGCGTTCCAGGGCGCGGCAGGTCTCCAGAATGGCCGGATGCTCGGTGACCTGGGTGATCACGTGAGGGCGACTGGCCTTGGCGGACAGCACGGCGCCGCGCAGGGCGAGGTTGTCGGCCTCGGAGCCGGAGCCGGTGAAGACGATCTCGTCGGGCCGGGCCCCGATCAAGGCGGCGACCTGCGCGCGTGCCTGATGGAGCGCCTGGCGGGGCTGATCGCCGTAGGAATGGCTACTGGAGGGGTTGCCGAAGTAGTGCCCCAGGTGAGGCAGCATCGCGTCGAGCACCCGCGGGTCCACCAGGGTGGTGGCGTTGTAGTCGAGATAGACCGGCCCGCCCCGCAGCCCCGGGTGCGCGGGGATCACGCGGCTTCTCCGGTGGCCACCGGCAGCTCGGCCAGGCGCCATTCCAGCATGCCCTCGGCCAGCCGCACAGCTTGCCGCCCGCGCGCGTTGAGCAGCCGTACGGCGTCGTGGGCCAGGACACAGTACGCGCCGCGGCAGTAGGCGACGACCTCCGTGTCGGCGGGCAACTCGGCGATCCGGTCGGCGAGTTCCTCGACCGGGATGGAGAGCGCGCCCGGGATGTGCCCGGCGGCGTACTCCTCGGCCGGACGCACGTCCAGGACGACGACCTCACCCGCCTGCGCACGGGCCAGCAGTTCCTCGCGCCCGACCCCCTGCGGCTGGTCGTCGCCGAGGTAGGCGGTGCGGGCGGCCTCGACGCCTGGCTGGTGGGTCTGGGCGACCCGGCGCAGCAGGGCGTACAGGGCGGCGACGTCGTCTCCGGCCAGCCGGTAGTGGATGCGCACGCCCTCGCGGCGGGTGGACACGAGCCCGGCCTGCTTGAGGGTCTGCAGATGCGCGGAGGCGGTGGTCAGGTTCAGCCCGGCGGCCTTGGCGAGGGCGTCGACGGTGCGCTCGCCCTGCGCCAGCAGGTCGAGCAGTTCCAGGCGCTTCCCGCTGCTGAGCGCCTTGCCGGTGTGGGCGAAGGCGTCGTACAGCGCCGACTTGCGCGCGGGGTCTCCCATGGCATCCTCCATAAATCCATGGAATATTGTATAGGTGGGTGAGTGCGGAGGCCACCCGGCCCGTACCGTGACACCTGGAGGACCCGATGGGCTTCGCCGACGACCACCTGATACCGCTGGTCGACGAGGGTCTGGGCAACAGCGCCTACCTCCTCGACCTGGGCGACGGCCGCGCCCTGGCGGTGGACGCGAGCCGGGATCTGCGCGCCCTGCGCACCGCCGCCGAGCGGCGCGGGCTGAGCGTCGCCTACGCCGCCGACACCCACCTGCACGCCGACTTCCTCACCGGCGCACTCCAACTTGCGGCCGACGACGGCGCGACCGTCCTGGCCTCCGCCGCCGGACACCGCGCCTTCCCGCACACCGCGCTCGCCGACGGCGACGAGACCGACCTGGGCGGGCTGACCCTGCGCGCCCTGGCCACCCCCGGACACACCGACGAGCACCTCTCCTTCCTCCTCCTGGACGGCGCAAGGGAGTTGGGCGTCTTCACCGGCGGATCCCTCATCGTCGGCTCCGCCGCCCGCACCGACCTGCTCGGCGCCGACCGCGCGGAGGAACTGGCCCGCGCCCAGTACCAGTCACTCCGGCGCCTGGCTCAACTCCCGGACCAGACCGCCGTATGGCCCACCCACGGCGCCGGCTCCTTCTGCTCCGCCCCACCCGGCGCCGAACGCATCACCACCATCGGCGCCCAGAAACAGGCCAACTCCCTGCTCACCGCACCGGACGAGGACACCTTCGTACGGCAGCTGCTCGCCGGCCTCGGCTCCTACCCCGCCTACTTCGACCGCCTCGGCGAGATCAACCGGCTCGGCCCCGCAGTCCTCTCCACCGCCCCCACCCTCGCCGCGCTCTCGGCAGCCGAGACCCGCCAACTGCTGGGCCAGGGCGCCCAGATCATCGACGTACGGCCTGTCACGGACTTCGCCCACGGCCACATCCCCGGCGCGATCTCCATCCCGCTGCGCGACCAGTTCGCCACCTGGCTCGGCTGGCTGCTGCCCGACGACACCCCTCTCGTCTTCGTCACCGCGCCGGGCCAGGACCTCGCCGAACTCACCTGGCAGGCGCTGAAGATCGGATACGAGCGACTGGCCGGACACCTGGAGTGGCCCGTGTGGCAGGCGGCTGGCGGAGCACAGCAGACCATTGACCTGCTCACCGCGGATCGCATCGCCGACCGACCGGTCCTGGACATCCGGCAGCGGGCCGAGCACGTCGCCGGCCACATCCCCGGCGCTGTGGGCATCGAACTCGGTGAACTGACCTCCCATACCGACGAAGCACCGGCCGGGGCCGTGGTCGCCTGCGGGCACGGCGAGCGCGCCATGACTGCCGCCAGCCTCCTCGCGCGTGCCGGACACGACGACCTCGCCGTCCTGGACGGCGGACCGGGCGACTGGGTCAAGGCCACCGGCCGCACGTTGGAGGAAGGCGCGTGACCACCACGACCACGCCCAACGGCATACGGCTCGGACTGCGCGCCAACCTCGCCCAGTTCACCCTGCTCGTCGCGGTCAACGCCCTGGTCGGCGGCATGCTCGGCCAGGAACGCACCGTCCTGCCGCTGCTCGCGGACGACGTCTTCCACCTGTCCGCCTACACCGCCGCCCTCACCTACATCCTTGCCTTCGGCACCACCAAGGCGATCACCAACTTCTTCGCCGGCACCTTCTCCGACCGTTACGGCCGCAAACCGGTGCTGGTCGCCGGATGGCTGATCGCCCTCCCGATACCCGCGATGCTCGCCTGGGGCCCGACCTGGGGCTGGATCATCGCCGCAAACGTCCTGCTCGGCATGAACCAGGGCCTGACCTGGTCCACTACTGTCATCATGAAGATCGACCTGGTCGGCCCGGAACGCCGCGGCCTGGCCATGGGCTTCAACGAGGCCGCCGGCTACGTCGCGGTCGCCGCCACCGCCGTGGCCACCGGCGCTATCGCCGAACACGCCGGGCTACGCCCCGAGCCGTTCCTCCTCGGCGCCGCCTACCTCGTTCTGGCCCTGGGCCTGTCCACCATCTTCGTCCGCGAGACCCGCGACCACGCCCGCGCCGAGGCCGCACTCCACCCCGTACAGACAGCCACGGAGATGACCACGGCCCAGATCGCCCGCCGGACCAGCTTCACCGACAAGGCCCTGTCCGCCGCCAGCCAGGCCGGCCTGGTCAACAACCTCAACGACGCCCTCGCCTGGGGCATCTTCCCGCTGCTCTTCGCCGCCCACGGCCTGTCCATCGCCCAGATCGGCGTCCTCGCCGCGCTCTACCCCGCCGTATGGGGCGCGGGCCAGATGCTCACCGGCTGGTGGTCCGACCACATCGGCCGCAAACACCTCATCACCGCGGGCATGCTGCTGCAGGCCGCCGCCATCGCCCTCGTCGCCGCCGCAACCACCTTCCCCGTCTGGGCCACCGCCCAGATCCTGCTCGGCATCGGCACCGCGCTGGTCTACCCGACCCTCCTCGCCGTCATCGGCGACGTCGCCCACCCCGCCTGGCGCGCCCGCGCCGTCGGCGTCTACCGGCTGTGGCGCGACGGAGGCTTCGCCGTTGGCGCCCTGCTCGCCGGCATCCTCGCCGACGCCTACAGCCTCACCACCGCCATCTGGGCCGTCGCCGCCCTCACTGCCGCCTCCGGCCTCGTCGTCGCGGTCCGCATGTACGAAACCCACCCGCGTCCCGCTCCGGCGGACAACTGAGACCAAAACTGAGACCACGCACGACGAAGGGCCCCACCGCGAACGGTGGGGCCCTTCGACATCGTGCCCGGTGAGGCACTGGCGGAGGATACGAGATTCGAACTCGTGAGGGGTTGCCCCCAACACGCTTTCCAAGCGTGCGCCCTAGGCCACTAGGCGAATCCTCCGCGGCAAACAATACAAGACGTTGAGGAGTGCTCGCGAACTCGTTCCCCCCGCTCAGATCCTGTAGCCTGTGCGGAGCCCCTCACGCGGCGCTATCTGACTGAACTCCCCCAGGGCCGGAAGGCAGCAAGGGTAGGTTGGCTCTGGCGGGTGCGTGGGGGGCGCTTGCGTTCCCGGTGCCTGTAGCCGTGGCCGAGGCTCGCCACCGGCCCCCGTTGTCAGTGGGCGCCTATAACCTCGTACGCGTGTCGTCTCTCGCGCTGTACCGCCGTTATCGCCCGGAGTCGTTCGCCGAGGTCATCGGGCAGGAGCATGTAACCGACCCGTTGCAGCAGGCGCTGCGGAACAACCGGGTCAATCACGCGTACCTGTTCAGCGGGCCGCGCGGCTGCGGCAAGACCACGAGCGCGCGCATCCTGGCCCGCTGTCTGAACTGCGAGAAGGGGCCCACGCCCACACCCTGCGGCGAGTGCCTGTCCTGCACGGACCTCGCGCGCAACGGCCCCGGTTCCATCGACGTCATCGAGATCGACGCCGCTTCGCACGGTGGTGTGGACGACGCCCGTGAGCTGCGCGAGAAGGCGTTCTTCGGGCCTGCGAGCAGCCGGTACAAGATCTACATCATCGACGAGGCCCACATGGTCACGTCGGCGGGCTTCAACGCCCTGCTCAAGGTCGTCGAGGAGCCTCCGGAGCACCTCAAGTTCATCTTCGCGACCACCGAGCCCGAGAAGGTCATCGGGACGATCCGGTCGCGGACCCACCACTACCCCTTCCGGCTCGTGCCGCCGGGGACGCTTCGCGACTACCTCGGCGAGGTGTGCGGGCGGGAGAACATCCCCGTCGAGGACGGCGTGCTGCCCCTCGTCGTGCGCGCGGGCGCCGGTTCCGTGCGTGACTCCATGTCCGTCATGGACCAGCTGCTCGCGGGGGCGAGCACCGACGGTGTGACCTACGCCATGGCGACGTCCCTCCTCGGCTACACGGACGCCTCGCTTCTCGACTCCGTGGTCGAAGCCTTCGCCACCGGTGACGGCGCCGCCGCCTTCGAGGTCGTCGACCACGTCATGGAGGGGGGCAACGACCCCCGCCGTTTCGTCGCCGACCTGCTGGAACGCCTCCGCGACCTGGTGATCCTCGCCGCCGTGCCCGACGCCCTCGACAAGGGCCTCATCGACGCCCCGACCGACGTCCTGGAACGTATGCAGGCGCAGGCCGGCACCTTCGGCGCGGCCGAACTCAGCCGCGCCGCCGACCTCGTCAACACCGGCCTGACCGAGATGCGCGGCGCCACGGCCCCCCGCCTCCAACTGGAACTCATCTGCGCCCGCGTGATGCTCCCCGCCGCGTACGGCGACGAGCAGTCGGTCATGGCCCGTCTCGACCGGCTCGAACGAGGCGTCAACTTCGCGGGCGGCGGGGGAGCGCCCACCATGGGATACGTCCCCGGACCCGACGCCCACGTCCATCCCCAGGCCCAGACCCATCCCCAGGCCCAGACCCATCCCCCGGCTCAGGCCCAGGCCTACGCCCAGGCTCCCGCTCCGGCTCAGGTCCACGGCGGAGGCGCCGCCGCGGCTCGGGCGGCCGTACGAGGTCCGGGCGCGCCCGGCACCGGCACCGGCACCGGAGGCCAAGCCCCCGCCTCCGGCGCCCCCTTCGCCGGTACGACGACACCAGCCGCCCCCGCCCCCGCGATGCCGTCGGAGCCGGCCCCCGCCCCCGCAGCCGCCGCCTACTCCCAGCCCGCCCCGCCGACCCAGGCACCCCCGCAGCCGCAACCCCAGGCACAAGCCCCCGCCCCCGGCGCCTGGCCCACCGCCACGGCCGCGGGCAGCGGGCGCCGCCCGGGCGGCTGGCCCACGGCAACCCCGGCGGGAGGCGGACAGCCCCCGTCCGCCCACAGCGCATCCGCGCCCGCATCCGCGCCGGCCCCCGCCGCCGTACCGGCCTCCGCACCCCAGGCCCATGCCGCGGCCCCCGTTCAACCTCCGGCCGGCGGTCTCGACCCCCGCATGCTCTGGCCGAACATCCTGGAAGTGGTGAAGAACCGCCGCCGTTTCACCTGGATCCTGCTCAGCCAGAACGCGCAGGTCACCGGCTTCGACGGCACAACGCTCCAGATCGGCTTCGTCAACGCCGGGGCGCGGGACAACTTCAACAGCAGCGGCAGCGAGGACGTACTGAAGCAGGCGCTGGCCGAGCAGTTCAACGTCCAGTGGAAGATCGAGGCGGTAGTCGACCCGTCGGGCGGCGGTACCCCGCCCCCGCAGCCGGGCGGTTCATACGGCGGCGGTGGCGGCGGTGGCGGCGCGCCAGGTGGCTACGGCAGTGCACCCGGTGGCTACGGCAGCCCCGGCCCCGCCACGCCCGCCCCCAGTCCGGCAGCCCCCCAGCCCACCCCCGCCTCCGCGCCCGCACCCACGAACACCACCAACTCCCCCTCGGCACAGGCGCCCACCCGGCCCCAGCCCCCTGCCGCACCCTCCCCGCCCCCCGCCCACCACACCGTGTCCGCCGAGGACGACACCCCCGAGGACGACGACCCCGACCTCGACGAGTCGGCCCTCTCCGGCCACGAACTGATCGTGCGGGAGCTGGGAGCAACGGTGATGGAAGAGTTCACGAACGAGTAGCCGACCCCTACCGGTCACCGCCCACCGGCGCTCCCCTCCGACAAGCCCCTCACCACCCCCCCGATAAGCCCCTCGCCACCCCCCGGCAGGCCCCTCATCACCCACCCCGACAACCACCTCACGACCCGCGCCGGGCGGGCACACCCCCACCGTGTCCTAGGCTGACCCCCGTGAAGGTCCTCGTCATTGGTACCGGCGCCCGCGAACACGCCCTGTGCCGTTCTCTGTCCCTCGACCCCGACGTCACCGCGCTGCACTGCGCTCCCGGCAACGCCGGCATCGCCGAGGTCGCCGAACTGCACCAGGTCGACGCCCTCGACGGCGCCGCCGTGGCCGCGCTGGCCACGGAGCTCGGTGCCGAGCTGGTCGTGGTCGGTCCGGAGGCACCCCTCGTCGCCGGGGTCGCCGACGCCGTGCGCGAGGCGGGCATCCCGGTCTTCGGCCCCTCCGGGGAGGCCGCGCAGCTGGAGGGCTCCAAGGCCTTCGCCAAGGAAGTGATGGCGGCGGCCGGTGTCCCCACCGCCCGCTCGTACGTCTGTACGACCCCGGAAGAGGTCGAGGAGGCTCTCGACGCCTTCGGTGCGCCGTACGTCGTGAAGGACGACGGACTGGCCGCCGGCAAGGGTGTCGTAGTGACCGACGACCTCGAAGCGGCGAAGGCGCACGCCAACGCCTGCGAGCGGGTCGTCATCGAGGAGTTCCTCGACGGGCCCGAGGTGTCGCTCTTCGCGATCACCGACGGTGTGACCGTCGTCCCGCTCCAGCCCGCGCAGGACTTCAAGCGCGCGCTCGACGGCGACGAGGGCCCCAACACCGGAGGCATGGGCGCGTACTCCCCGCTGCCGTGGGCCGATCCGAAGCTGGTCGAGGAGGTACTCCAGTCCGTCCTCCAGCCGACCGTGGACGAGATGCGCCGCCGCGGCACCCCCTTCTCCGGCCTCCTCTATGCCGGTCTCGCGATCACCTCGCGTGGCGTCCGGGTCATCGAGTTCAACGCCCGCTTCGGCGACCCGGAGACCCAGGTGGTCCTGGCCCGGCTGAAGACCCCGCTGGCCGGCGTCCTGCTCGCCGCGGCGAACGGCACCCTCGAAGACCTGGCCCCCCTGCGCTGGAGCGAGGACGCGGCGGTCACCGTCGTCATCGCCTCGCACAACTACCCCGACACCCCGCGCACCGGCGACCCGATCACCGGCCTCGACGAGGTGGCCGCGCAGGACGCCCCGCACGCGTACGTGCTGCACGCCGGGACCAGGCACGACGGCGACGACGTCGTCAGCGCGGGCGGCCGGGTCCTGTCCGTCACCGCGACCGGCACGGATCTCACGCAGGCCCGCGAGCGCGCGTACGCGGCCGTGGCCCGCGTCCGCCTCGACGGCTCCCAGCACCGCACGGACATCGCGGCGAAGGCGGCGGCGGGCGAGTAACCCCAAGCGCTCCCGCGCGCCGATGAACCCCACAGGCCCCGATCCCGTCTCAGGATTCGGGGCCTGATCCTTGCCCTCCGTCATCCACCTTTCCCCTGAGCCATTCCATCGAGTGACCGATGCCCCATCCGGCTGACGGGGGCCGGGGCCCCAACTATGGTGCGGCGCAAGCGTTCCGGCACTTGGCCCACCGGCATTGCGATGTCAGTGGCGGGTGCCACAGTGGGGGAGTGAGCAACGCCAGCAGAGCGGGACAGCACGGAGGGGGTGAGGTCCGGTCGTGACCGGTATGGGTGTGGAGGCGGGCGCGCAGGCGGCGCGTTCCCGGGCCTTGGCCGTGCTGCGCATCCGCAGCCGCGCGCTGGCCGTCGCCCTGTTGCCCGCCGCCGTCGCGGTGATCCTGTTGGCGGGCGGTTCCACCGGCCATCTCATGGGCCGGGGCTGGGACCTCGCCCGCTGGATCACGGGCGTGGCCGCGGTCCTCGTGCTGCTCGCGGCCGGCGCGATCGCGCTGGTCGTCGCGCGCTCCCGCCCCGCCGTGAGTCCCACGGTCGCGATCGCCGAGGAATCGGCCCCCGACCTGTACCGCATGGTGCGCGACCTGGCCGACCGCCTCGACGTCCCCGCGCCCTCCGCGATAGCGCTCACCCCGGACTGCGACAGCTGGCTGGAGGACCGCACCCACCCGGCCCACGGCCCGCTCCCGCAGGAGGACCGCGACGAGATCACGGGCGTACGCGGCCTCACCCCGGCGCGTTCCCGTCGTACGGCCGCCGCGCCCGTCCTTGTCATCGGCTCCCCGTTCCTGTGGTGGATGCGGGTCGGTGAGCTGCGCGCGGTGCTCGCCCCGGTCGTCGCGGGTACGGGACCTTCCGCGCACCCGGACATAGCCGCCGCCCGCCGTTTCGTACGGGGCCTGGACGCGGCGGTGGCCGTGGCCTCGGCACCCCGTGGACCCGTGTTCCGCTCGGTGCTCGCCGGTGTCGGCTGGGTGGCCCGGCTGCTGCTGCGCAGTTGCCGGGGGCACGCGGCCGAGATGGAGCGGGGCGTGGCCGCCGCTGCCGCCGAGCGCGCACAGGCTGTGGACTACGGACTGCGGATCGTCGCGCAGGAGCAGGTGGGGCTGGCGTACGCGGGCTGGGACCGGCTGCTGACCCGGGTCGCGCTGCCCGCGTGGCGGATGGGCCGCTGGCCGTCCCGGCTGGACGCGGGCGTCGTCGCCGCGCTCACCGAACTGTCCCGCCGCGACCGGCTGGCCGAGGGCTTCGCCTCCCGGCTCGGTGAGCGCCCCGCCTGTGACCTGCTCGAAGAGCCCGGCACCATCGACGAGGCGACCTCACTCCTCGCCGCCCGCCTCTTCCACGGCGGCCCGGCCGAGGCCGGTGCCGACTGGGCGCCGGTGGACTGGCAGGAGTACCCGGAGGAGGTCGTCGACCGCACATGGCGCACCGACGCGGCCCGCCTCCACCGCGTCCTGGACACCCTCGGCGTCCGCCGTTCCCCCGACCCCGTCACCCCGCACCACGACGCCCCGACCCTGGCCCGAGTGGTGGACCACTTGGCGAACCCGGCGGCGGATGCCTCCGGCCGGTACGCGGAGTCGGCCGCGGTCGACGGAACTGCCGTTTCCCTGGGGCCGGTTGACCTCGACCGACCCACCGAACCCCTCGCCGAGCCTCCCGTCCATCACCGTCCCTCCCCCGAGCCCTACAAGGCCATGGCCGCGGACGACGACGGAGAGCTGGGCGAAGGCTGCTCGCCGCACAGTGCGGCGCTCGCCGCCGGGCTCACCGCGGAGTTGGCGCGGGAGGAGGCGGCGACCCCGGCGACCGGTTCGGCGCCGCCCGGGCAGGGGCCCGACTCCGCGCTCTGGGACGACGGCGCGCTGCCCCTCTTCCCGCTCCAACCGCCGCGCACCGGACGGGAGTTGCTCGCCGATCACGTCACGGCGATGGTGTGCTGCGCCGCGATGGACACGGCCGGCGCGACTCCCGGCCTCGACTGGCTCGACGGCCCCACCCTGCTCGTCAACGGCACGAGAGCGGCCGACCTCGCCCCGAGGGTCCTCAGCCTCGTGGAGGACGGCGACCCGGCCCCGCTGCGGGCCTGGCTGATCGACCTGGGCATACGCCCGGAGAAGCCGGTACGCCTCGTCTGACGGCGCGCCCGCCACCCCTCACGCGTATCGGAACCCAGAGCTCCACTTTTGGTCAATTCGCAACGACCAGTGACAGAGTGAGTGCTTAATGTGATGTGCTGGGGCCGATCCCGTACGCCGTCCGGTGTGTGGCAAAGGCTTGCGGCATACGACAGTTGGGCGAGGAACGACCACGGGGGCACGAGGGAGGGGAGCGACATGGGGTCGGAGCAGATCCGCCGCTGGGAGTCGGGAGCGCTGGCGCACGCCGTGACGGACCCCTTCGGGCAGGGCCCCGTCCCCTGGCTCCGCGGCAGCGAGACCTATTTCGACGACACCGGCCACGTGGTCCCCTGGTACGTGGACCCGGCCCCCGCCCACGACCCTGCCCACGCTCCCGCCCGCACCCCCGGCAGGAACACCCCCAGGCTCCCCGCCCCCCGCGCGCCCGGGGGCGGCGGCCCGCGCTCCGCCGACGACGTGCGCCGCCAGATCAAGGGGTTCACCAACGCGAGCGCGGTCGCACCCGGCGAGGCCCTCGACTTCCATGTCACGGTCGACCCGCCCCAGGAGTTCGGCGTCGACATCTACCGCATCGGCCACTACGGCGGTGACGGTGCCGCCAAGATCACCACCAGCCCCCGCCTCTCCGGCATCGTCCAGCCCCCGCCGCTCACCGCCGACCGCACGGTCTCCTGCCACCACTGGTGGCTGTCCTGGCGACTGCAGATCCCGAGCTACTGGAGCATCGGCGCCTACGTAGCAGTCCTCACCACCGCCGACGGCTACCGCTCCCACATCCCCTTCACGGTCCGCGACAACCAGCCCGCCGACCTGCTCCTCCTCCTGCCCGACATCACCTGGCAGGCGTACAACCTCTACCCGGAGGACGGCCACACGGGCGCGAGCCTCTACCACGCCTGGGACGGCGACGGCCGGCTGCTCGGCGAGTCCGAGGCCGCGACGACCGTCTCCTTCGACCGCCCGTACGCGGGCGCGGGCCTGCCCCTGCACGTGGGCCACGCCTACGACTTCATCCGCTGGGCCGAGCGCTACGGCTACGACCTCGCCTACGCCGACGCCCGCGACCTGCACGCGGGCCATGTCGACCCCACCCGTTACCGGGGGTTGGTCTTCCCGGGCCACGACGAGTACTGGTCGACCCCCATGCGCCGTACCGTCGAACTGGCCCGCGAGCACGGCACGTCCCTCGTCTTCCTCTCCGCCAACACCATGTACTGGCAGGTGGAGTTGGCCCGCTCCCCGTCCGGCGTCCCCGACCGGCTGCTCACCTGCCGCAAGCGCCGGGGCCCGGGCCGCCCGGTGCTGTGGCGCGAAGTCGACCGCCCCGAGCAGCAGTTGGTGGGTATCCAGTACGCGGGCCGGGTCCCCGAGCCGCACCCCCTGATCGTGCGCAACGCCGACCACTGGCTGTGGGAGGCGACCGGCACCGCCGAGGGCGAGGGGATCGAGGGCCTGGTCGCGGGCGAGGCCGACCGGTACTTCCCGCGCACCCAGCTCCCCCCGCACGACGAGCGCATCCTCCTCGCCCACTCTCCCTACACGGACAGCGAGGGCGCCCTCCGCCACCAGGAGACCTCCCTGTACCGGGCGCCGTCCGGTTCCCTGGTCTTCGCCTCCGGCACCTTCGCCTGGTCACCGGCCCTGGACCGCCCCGGCCACGTCGACGCCCGCGTCCAGCGCGCCACCGCCAACCTCCTGGACCGCATCTGCAAGCACGACTGACCCGCACGTACGAGGTCGACCGCCCCTCGCGTAAGAGGTCGACCGCCCCTCGCGTACGAGGTCGGCGCACCCCCTGCCCGGAGGTGCCCGCGCATACGGGACAATCGAGCCAGTTGGAGAGACCCACTGGAGGAACCGTGTCCGGATTCGTAGAAAAGCCCGAGCCGCTCCAGGTCCCGGGCCTGACGCACCTCCACACCGGCAAGGTGCGCGAGCTGTACCAGAACGAGGCGGGCGAGCTCGTGATGGTCGCCAGCGACCGCATCTCCGCGTTCGACTGGGTACTGCCCACCGAGATCCCGGACAAGGGCCGCGTCCTCACCCAGCTCTCCCTCTGGTGGTTCGACCAGCTCGCCGACCTGATCCCCAACCACGTCCTCGGTACCGAACTCCCGCCCGGCGCCCCGGCCGACTGGGCGGGCCGCACCCTCATCTGCAAGTCCCTCCAGATGGTCCCGGTGGAGTGCGTGGCCCGCGGTTACCTCACCGGCTCCGGCCTGCTGGAGTACAACGCGTCCCGCACGGTCTGCGGCCTCGCCCTCCCCGAGGGCCTGGTCGACGGCAGCGAACTCCCCGCCCCGATCTTCACCCCGGCCACCAAGGCCGCCGTAGGGGAGCACGACGAGAACGTGTCGTACGAGGAGGTCGCCCGGCAGGTCGGCGCCGACACCGCCGCGCAGCTGCGGCAGGCGACGCTCGCCGTCTACGGCCGGGCCCGGGACATCGCGCGGGACCGGGGCGTCATCCTCGCGGACACCAAGTTCGAGTTCGGCTTCGAGGGCGAGACGCTGATCGCCGCCGACGAGGTGCTCACCCCGGACTCCTCCCGTTTCTGGCCGGCCGAGGAGTGGGAGCCGGGCCGCGCGCAGCCGTCGTACGACAAGCAGTTCGTGCGCGACTGGCTGACCGGGCCGGAGTCCGGCTGGGACCGGAAGAGTGAGCAGCCTCCGCCGCCGCTGCCGCAGCAGGTCGTGGACGCGACCCGCGCGAAGTACATCGAGGCGTACGAGCGCCTGACGGGCCTGAGCTGGAGCTAGCGGGTATCGGGGTACAAAAAACCCCGGTCCAACCGGACCGGGGTTTTTGCTGGAGCGGACGACCAGGTTCGAACTGGCGACCTCAACCTTGGCAAGGTTGCGCTCTACCAACTGAGCTACGTCCGCGCTGCGCCGTGGCGCGAGAGCAACTATACCCAACCTCGCTCGCGTGCGAGACGCACTGCCGTATGCCGGTTCTCCGCACCGAGCTTCGAGACGGCCGAGGAGAGGTAGTTGCGTACGGTCCCCTGGGACAGCGCGGCCCGTTCGGCGATCTCCGCGACCGGCGCCCCGTCGGCGGCCAGTTCCAGGACCTCGGCCTCGCGCGCGGTCAGTGGCGAGTCCCCGGCGGAGATGGCGTCGGCGGCCAACTCCGGGTCGACGTACCGCTGTCCGGCATGCACCGTGCGGATGATCTCCGCGAGCCGCTGAGCGCTGACCGTCTTCGGGACGAACCCCCGCACACCGGCCGCGAGCGCCCGCTTCAGATGGCCGGGGCGGCCGTGTCCGGTCACGATCAGCACCCGGCAGTCGGGCAGTTCGGCGCGCAGGGATGTGGCGACCTTCACACCGTCCGCCCCCGGCATCTGCAGATCCAGTACGGCGACATCGGGCCGGTGCGCCCGCGCCATGGCCAGCGCCTCGGGCCCGGTCGCCGCCTCCGCGACCACCAGCAGATCGTCCTCAAGCCCGAGCAGCGCGGCCAGCGCCCCCCGGATCAGATGCTCGTCATCGGCGAGCAGCAGCCGTACGACATCGGCGGTCATGACGCGATTCCAGTGACCGGGGTGGGGGTGGGCAGCGGGCGGGTGTCGACCCGGCTCGCGGCGGACGGCGGGCGGGGCGTGACTCCGCTCGCGGTCACCGCCGGGCGCCCGGCGATTCCGGTCACGACGCGAAACCTCCCGCCACCGCGGGCAGCGGCACGGTCGCCATCACCCGGAAGCGGTCGCCGTCCACGGACCCCGCTTCCAGTTCGCCGCCCACCGCGGTCAGCCTCTCCCGCAGCCCCACGAGCCCCGTCCCACCGCTGGAACCGGTGCTCCCACCACTGGTACCCCCGTCGACCGCCTTCGCCCCGTCGTTCTCCACTGTCAGCACCACACTTCCCTCCGCCACCCGGACCGCGACCGCGCAGCGCCCCGCGTTGCCGTGCCGCAGTACGTTGGTCGTCGCCTCGCGGACCACCCAGCCGAGCGCCGACTGCACCTCGGCCGGCAGCCCCGCGGCCTCCCCGGTCACCTCGCACTCGATGCCTGCGGCGCTCAACACGCCCTGCGCACCGGCCAGTTCGACATCGAGCGCGGTCTCGCGATAGCCCCGTACGACATCCCGTACCTCCCGTTGCGACTCCCGTGCGATCCGCTGCACCTCGATCATCTGGTCCACGGCCTCGGCCCGCCCGCGTCGCGCCAGCTGCACGGCGAGTTCGCTCTTCAGCGCGATCACCGACAGGTTGCGGCCCATCACGTCGTGCAGGTCGCGCCCGAACCGCAGTCGTTCCTCGGCGACGGCGAGCCGGGCCCGGGTGTCGCGGGCCTCGTCGAGTTCGTAGACGGCGTCGAGGAGCCAGACGGAGAACGCGGCGGTGAATGCGAGACCACCGCCGGCGAAGAGGACGATGAGCGCGGTGACGAGCGCGGCCGGGGCGGCCACGCCCAGCGGGAGCTGCAGGACCAGCGTTCCGCCGACCGCACCCGCCACCACCGAGAGGATCTGCCGTCGGCCGCGGACGCCGAGCGTCAGTGTGCCGGTGCCGAAACTCACCACGCCCACCAGGAGCGTGGCCGCGGCGGCCTGCACCTCGTTGTCGCCGGGACTCCGGTCGCCCAGGACGAGCGCGACGACGGCGATCAGCGCGGTCACCGACCCGAGGAGCCACAGCAGCCGTACGGGCTGTGCCCGCCGGTCGCGCGTCCAGTCGAGCGCCCGGGAGGCGGTGGCGGAACAGAGCAGCGCGTGCACGGTCACGAGCACCGCCATCCAGCCCGCGATACCCGCCCCGACCTGCGAGAACAGCGGCAGCCCGATCGCGGCGACCTCGATCAGGGCGAAGAAGTGGAAGGACAGCCGGGTGTACGTCTCGACCTTCCCGGGAGTGGTCTTCCGCCCCCACCAGCCGCCGGAGCCACGCGCGCTGCCCGAGCCGCCTTCGTCGGCGAAGCCTCCAGGTATCCGCATGATCCGGTGCTCTCCGTACGTCAGCGCCGCGGTTCCCAGCGGAACCACCGCCGTACAGCAAACACCGCGAGGACGGTCCAGGCCAGCGCGGTCAGGACGGCGCCCAGTGCGTCGGAGCCGGACAGGTCGCCGTTCCAGCCGCCGCCGATCAGCCGGATCGCGGGGGAGAGGGGAAGGAACCGGCAGACGTCGGCGACCCGGTCGGACAGGAGCTGGAGCGGGACGATGATCCCGGATCCCATCATGGACACCAGCACCACCGGCAGCGCGGTCACCTGCGCGCTCTCCGCCGTCCTGGTCACGCTCGCCGTGAGAGCCGCCAGCGCTGCGCTCAGGACGAGGCCGAACAGCAGCCCCAGGACGACCAGTTGGGGCATCGCGGGCGCCCCGGCGTCCAGCAGCAGCACACAGGCCACGGCCAGCAGCAGGGACTGCACGAACCCGAGGCACACGGCCGGGAGCGCGGTGCCGGCGAGGATCTCGGAGTCGCCGAGCTCCCCGGTGCGCAGCCGCTTGAGGACGAGTTCCTCGCGGCGCGCGACGAAGGCGCTGACCAAGGACGAGTACACGGCGAAGAGCAGCGAGAAGCCGATCGCGGCGGTCAGCATCACCGAGCCGATGCTCAGCCCCTCGCCCTTGAGGTTCATCTGGTCGACGGCGGGCCGCACACTGAACGGCAGCGCCAGTGGCACGAACAGCGCCGTGACCACGGCGTTCCGGTTCCGCCCGAGCAGGCTCAGCTCGGCCCGCCCCAGCGCCCGCATCCGCCCCGCCGGAGTGGTCGCCACGGCGTTCATACGGCCACCTCCTGTTCCCGCGCGATCCCCAGAAACGCCTCCTCCAGCGAGGCCGACCGCATCTCCAGCCGCCGCAGTTCGATCCGCGCCCGTTCGGCCCAGACCAGCAGCCCGGTCGCCGCCCGCTGCAGCTCGTGCGTCTGCAGCCGTACGACCTTCCCGGCCAGCTCGTGGCCGACGACCCCCAGCTCGGCGAGCGGCGGCAGGTCCCCCACGAAGTACCCGGCGGGCAGCTCGAAGGAGATCCGCGACGGCCGCCCCGCCGTCACCTCGGCCGGCGTCCCCGTGACCGCGATCCGCCCCTCGCTCATGATCGCCAGCCGGTCGGCGAGGCCCTCGGCCTCCTCCAGGTAGTGCGTGGTCAGCAGCACGGTCGTCCCGCCGTCGCGCAGCGCCCGCACCAACTCCCAGGTGTCCCGGCGCCCTTCGGCGTCGAGTCCGGTCGTCGGTTCGTCGAGGAACAGCACCTCGGGCTCCCCGAGCAGCGCGAGCGCGAGATCGAGCCGCCGCCGTTCACCCCCGGACAACTGCTTCACCCGTACGGCGGCCCGCCGCTCCAGCCCGACCAGCGCGAGCGCCTCCGGCACCGGCCGGGCTCCGCTCGTGCAGCCGGCCCACATCCGCGCGGTCTCGGCGACGGTCAGCTCGGACGGGAAGCCGCCCTCCTGCAGCATCACCCCGGTCCGCGGCCGTACGGCGGCCCGCTCGGTGTGGGGATCGTGGCCGAGGACGCGCACCCGGCCGCCGGACGGCGCCGCGAGCCCCTCCAGCACCTCGACGGTCGAGGTCTTGCCGGCGCCGTTGGTGCCGAGCAGCGCGAAGACCTCTCCGCGCCGCACGGAGAATGTGATCCCCCGCACAGCCTCGAACCCGCCCCCGTACACACGGCGTAGGTCGGTGACCTCAATCACGTGTTCGTGTTCGTTGGTGTCCATGGCTCCAGCGTCCCGGCGGCGGGGGCGCGGCAGCAGTGCGCGGTGTCATCACTCGGCATGACAAATGTCAGACGGGCGCGGGGCATGGCAAAAGCCCCGGTCCAGTGGACCGGGGCTTTCTCTGGAGCGGACGACCAGGTTCGAACTGGCGACCTCAACCTTGGCAAGGTTGCGCTCTACCAACTGAGCTACGTCCGCATTGCCTCCGACCAGCTCTCACTGATCGGCGCGAGCACCAGCCTACCCGATCCACCGGAGTGGTCCGAACGGTGATGCTGCAGAGCGGGTGACAGGAATTGCACACTGCGCCTTCCCCCTGGAAGGGGGATGTTCTGCTACTGAACTACACCCGCATGTACTCCGTGAGCTGGGCCTTTCGGCCTCGCCCCTCGGCGTGCTCCGAACTCTAGCTGACCAGGAGGGGTGCAGCGCAAGTCGGTTCCCCCGAGGGCCCGGTGACCGGTCGTCGGGGGAACCGTGCGCGCCGCCTACTGCGCGGCGGCGAACGCCTCGTAGACCTTCTTGGGGATGCGTCCGCGGGCCGGTACGTCCATCTTGTTCGCCTGTGCCCAGGCGCGGACGGCCGCCGGGTCGGGGGCGACCTCGGTCTGCCGGTAGGCCTTGCCCGACCTCGACCGCTTGCGACCTGCGTCCACGTACGGCGCGAGCGCCTTACGCAGTTTCTTGGCATTGGCTTGATTCAGGTCGATCTCGTACGACTTGCCGTCGAGCCCGAAGGCGATCGTTTCCGCCGCTTCCGAGCCGTCGATGTCGTCAAAGAGAGTGACCACGACCTTCTGCGCCACGAATATCGGTCCCTTCGTGCGACACCTGAAACCGCACTATCCGCGGGGACGCACGGAGACGTCACGGAGGTGCGGAGATGTCGACTGTCCGCCTGTTATTGGGCAAAGTATCGGCTATTGCCAATTCATTTGTACAGTGCCCGGCAATGCAATGTGAAGCCCGACTAAATCTTCCCGCGTGTCTCCGCGCAATAGGGAACCGGGATCGATCCGGGATCTTTCCCTGAACTTTTCGTGAAGACCCCCGCCCGACACCGGATCGTGATGGTCCTCACGTAGATTCCTACAACTCTACTCGCGTAGAAATTTTGTGCAGGTAGTCTGAAGTCACCTGTCGAAGACCCGCAGGAACACGCTCAGCACCACAACACCGGGAGTGCCAGTGGCACGCGTCGTAGTCGACGTCATGCTCAAGCCGGAGATCCTCGACCCCCAGGGCCAGGCGGTCCAGCGTGCGCTGCCACGCCTGGGTTTCGAAGGCATCTCCGACGTACGTCAGGGAAAGCGATTCGAACTGGAAGTTGACGGCCTGGTCGACGAGGCCGCGCTCGCCCGCATCCACGATCTTGCGGAATCCTTCCTCGCCAACACGGTGATCGAGGACTTCACCGTCAAGGTGGAAGAAGTGGCGGAGGCCGCCAAGTGACCGCTCGTATTGGCGTCGTCACTTTCCCCGGCAGCCTGGACGACCGCGACACCCAGCGCGCGATCCGCCTCGCCGGCGCCGAACCGGTCGCCCTCTGGCACAAGGACAAGAACCTCCACCAGGTGGACGCGGTAGTCCTCCCGGGCGGTTTTTCCTACGGCGACTATCTGCGCGCGGGTGCCATCTCCCGCTTCTCGCCGGTGATGGAGACGGTCATCGAGCAGGCGAAGTCGGGACTCCCCGTCCTGGGAATCTGCAACGGCTTCCAGATCCTCACCGAGGCGCACCTCCTCCCCGGCGCGATGCTCGGCAACAACCACCTGCACTTCATCTGCCGTGACCAGAAACTGCGGGTGGAGAACGCGGACACCGCCTGGACCGGCGACTACACCGCCGGCCAGGAGATCCACATCCCGCTGAAGAACATGGACGGCCGCTACGTCGCCGACGAGCACACGCTCGACGAGCTGGAGGCGGAGGGCCGGGTCGTCTTCCGCTACCTGGACCTGAACCCGAACGGCTCGCTGCGCGACATCGCCGGCATCACGAACGCCGCCGGGAACGTCGTGGGCCTCATGCCGCACCCCGAGCACGCGGTCGAGCCGCTCATCGGGTCCGGCCGCACCGACGGCCTCCCCTTCTTCACCTCGATCCTCAAGAAGCTGGTCAACGCATGAGCCGGACGCCTCTGGACACGGTCGAGCACGCGGCCGAGACCCCCGACGTCGAGCTGCCCTGGGCCGAACTCGGCCTGAAGAAGGACGAGTACGAGAAGGTCGTGGAGATCCTCGGCCGCCGGCCCACCGGCGCCGAACTCGCCATGTACTCCGTCATGTGGTCCGAGCACTGCAGCTACAAGTCCTCCAAGGTCCACCTCCGCCAGTTCGGCGAGAAGGCCCCGCAGTCCGACGCCCTGCTCGTCGGCATCGGCGAGAACGCCGGCGTGGTCGACGTCGGCCAGGGCTACGCGGTCACCTTCAAGGTGGAGTCGCACAACCACCCCTCGTACGTCGAGCCCTACCAGGGCGCGGCCACGGGCGTCGGCGGCATCGTGCGCGACATCATCGCGATGGGCGCCCGCCCGGTCGCCGTCGTCGACCCGCTCCGCTTCGGCGCGGCCGACCACCCCGACACCAAGCGCGTCCTGCCGGGCGTCGTCGCGGGCATCGGCGGCTACGGCAACTGCCTGGGCCTGCCCAACATCGGCGGCGAGGTCGTCTTCGACGCCTGCTACCAGGGCAACCCGCTGGTCAACGCGGGCGCCATCGGCGTCATGCGGCACGAGGACATCCACCTCGCGAAGGCCTCCGGCGCGGGCAACAAGGTCATCCTCTACGGCGCCCGCACGGGCGGCGACGGCATCGGCGGCGCCTCGATCCTCGCGTCCGAGACCTTCGACGACGCCAAGCCGTCGAAGCGTCCGGCGGTCCAGGTGGGCGACCCCTTCCAGGAGAAGCTCCTCATCGAGTGCACCCTGGAGGCCTTCAAGGAGAAGCTGGTCGTCGGCATCCAGGACCTGGGCGCGGCCGGACTCTCCTGCGCCACAAGCGAGTTGGCGTCGAACGGCTCCGGCGGCATGACGGTCACCCTGGACGACGTACCCCTGCGCGACTCGACACTCTCGCCCGAGGAAATCCTCATGAGCGAGTCGCAGGAACGCATGTGCGCCGTCGTCGAACCGTCGAAGGTCGACCGCTTCCTGGAGATCTGCGAGAAGTGGGACGTCATCGCCACGGTCATCGGTGAGGTGACGGACGGCGACCGCCTTGAGATCTTCTGGCACGGCGGCAAGATCGTGGACGTCGACCCGCGCACGGTCGCGCACGACGGCCCGGTCTACGAGCGCCCGTACGCCCGCCCGTCCTGGCAGGACGCGCTGCAGGCGGACGACGCCAACAAGCTTGCCCGGCCCGGGACTTCGGAGGAACTGAAGTCCCAGGTCCTGGCGCTGGTGTCGTCCCCGAACCAGGCCTCCAAGAAGTGGATCACCTCGCAGTACGACCACTTCGTGCAGGGCAACACGGTGCTGGCGCAGCCCGAGGACTCGGGCATGATCCGCATCGACGAGGAGACCGGCCTCGGGGTCGCCATCGCGACGGACGGCAACGGGCGGTACGCGAAGCTGGACCCGTACGCGGGCGCGCAGTTGGCGTTGTCCGAGGCCTACCGCAACGTGGCGACGACGGGTGCGAAGCCCCTCGCGGTCTCCGACTGCCTCAACTTCGGTTCGCCCGAGGACCCGGCGGTCATGTGGCAGTTCGCGGAGGCGATCCGTGGACTGGCCGACGCCTGCCAGCAGTTGGGCACCCCGGTGACCGGCGGCAACGTCTCCCTCTACAACCAGACGGGCGACGTCGCCATCCACCCGACCCCGGTCGTGGCCGTGCTGGGCGTCATCGACGATGTCGCGCGCCGCACGCCGGTCGCCTTCCAGGAGGAGGGCCAGCTCCTCTACCTGCTCGGTGACACCCGCGAGGAGTTCGGCGGTTCGGCCTGGTCGCAGGTCGTCCACGACCACCTCGGCGGACTGCCCCCGAAGGTCGACCTGGAGCGGGAGCGGCTGCTCGCCGAGATCCTGATCTCCGCCTCCCGCGACGGCATGATCGACTCGGCGCACGACCTGTCCGACGGCGGTCTGATCCAGGCGGTCGTGGAGTCGGCGTTGCTCGGCGAGAAGGGCGCGCGCCTGATCGTCCCGGACGGCCTGGACGCGTTCACCTTCCTCTTCTCGGAGTCGGCGGGCCGCGCGGTCGTCGCCGTCCCGCGCTCGGAGGAGCTGCGCTTCAACGACATGTGCGGCGCACGGGGCCTGCCGGTCACGCGCATCGGTGTCGTGGACGGCGAATCGGTTGATGTTCAGGGCGAGTTCGCGCTGTCCCTGGAGGAGCTGCGCGAGGCGCACGAGGGGACGATCCCGGCGCTGCTGGCGTAGGCCGTCATAGGAACGCATGCATACGAAGGCCCTGTCCGGGCTCCGGGCAGGGCCTTCGCTCGTGCTGACTTCGGCGGTTCGTGGGCGTGGAACGGGGGAGCGGGAACGTGGAAGTATCGGTAGGGACAAGCGAGTTCGGCGGCGCCCGGAGTCGCGCGTGAGCTTGCACAGTGAAAACACGCCTGATTCCTCCGAGCGTGCCCGGGTGCCCTTTCCGCGCTCCCGCTGGCTGACTCCGGACCGAGGGAGCCGTCGGCGCAACGCCTTCAACCAACTCGTTGCTGTGGCAGCGGTGTTCGGGGTCGGTGCGGGTGGCTGGGGGCTGTGGCTGGAGGCGAGGGACCAGTTCGACCGGTCCGCCAGCCGGGACCGGATCGCGAAGGCCTGCGCCGGGCTCGTCGATCCCGACCAGGTGCTGGACCTCAACGGCGGTACGACGAGGGTGCGGGCGGGGAGCGAAGAGGACGACTCGATGGGCGTCCTCGGTACGGCCTCGCTGTCCACGCGGTGTCAGATCTACCGGATCGGGAAGCCGGGCACCACGTACGGCCACTTCCTGCTCTCGGTCTGGTCGAACCCGAGCGACGACTTCGCGCAGTTGGTGAGCGGGTGGGACGACCCGTTCGGGCTGTTGGGCGGGGCGCCGAACGCCGACATCACACGGGAGGCCGAGCAGACGGCGCCGTACCCGATCGGTGACGGGCGGCTCGGTGTGTACTACGGCAACGCGGCCGTGGTGAAGGCCGAGTGCGCCGACGGGGCCGGCGGGGTGACGTCCGTCAACACGATGACCGTGGCCAAGTACTCCGAGGACGCCCCGGTCACGGACGCCGACCGCAGAACGCTGGCCGGGCTGGCCCGCGCCGCGGCCGTACGGGCGGCGAAGAAGCTGGGCTGCAAGGCCGTGCTGCCCGCACTTCCCGCCGAACTGCCCACGCCCAGTGCGAAGTTGGTGAACGCGAAGTCGGCCGGCGGAACGTGCGGCTGGTACGCCGGATACATCGCGGCGAAGGGCCGCCGGCGTCTCCCCGACCGCGCCCTGGCCACCCCTGCCGCCCACGCGCAGCAGGAGAGCTGCCTGCTCGGGGTGAGCAACAAGGAGGTGCGCAGGATGTGGCCGGGCCCAGGCAAGGACGAAGTCCACGCCGACAGCCTCGACGACGTGCTCCGGGTCGCGCCCTTCTGGCTGCGGACCGAGTCCTACTTCGGCGACGAGGCACGCGAGGTCGCGACAGAGCACTTCGGCAGGGACCAGGTGGCGTTGAGCCCCGGCACGGCGGGCTACGACCGTGACGACAACGTGTGGTGGGCCTCCTCCACCTGCGCCGGACAGCCGGCCGTCCACACGCTGAGCATCGACTATCCGTACAACAAGGTCGTCCAGAAGCGGCTCCGGACCCTCTTCAAGGCGTACGTCACGGATGTCGCCGCCCGCCGCGACTGCACCGGCCTGAAGTTCCCCGCCGCGGCCACGTTCCAGCCGTCCAAGACCTAGCCGGGTTCGCTTGTCAGGCCTCCTGCTCGTCCCGGGCCTCCTGGCCGAGGAAGGCGACCAGATTCTGGCCTATGGCCTCGTTGGTTGCCACGGCCTCGACGGCGGCTGTGGCGCTACGGGGGAACAGTGCCTCCTCGTACGCGGTGAGCGCCCGCTCGATGTCGTCCGGGTACGCGGCGACGGCCAGGGCGAGTTCGGCGCCGTCCTGCATGGCGAGGTTGGCGCCCTCGCCGTCCGGCGGCGCCAGGTGGGCGGCGTCACCGACCAGGGTCACTCCCAGCACCCGGTCCCAACGGTGCCCGATCGGGAGCGAGTTGAGGGGACGCAGGACCGGGGCGGTGTCGCTGTCGGTGATCAGGGCGGTGATCTCGGGGGCCCAGCCGTCGAACTCGGCGGCGATCCGCGCGGTGGCCGCGGCGGCATCGGTGAAGTCGATGTCGTCGAACCACTCCAGCGGCCTGGCCAGCGTCACATAGGCGTGCAGCGTCTCGCCGCTCTCCCGGTGCGCCCCGATCCACCTCCCGTGCGCGTCCTTGTCGAGCACGAACAGCGATCCGCCGCCGACCGCCTTCGCGGCGGCGGGATGCCGGGTCTCGGCGTCGTACAGATAGGTCTCGACGAAGGTCCGGCCGAAGTACTCCGGGGTGGCGTCGGACAGCAGCGGCCGTACGCGGGACCAGGCGCCGTCCGCGCCGACGAGCAGACCGGTGACGATGGTGCCGCCGTCCGCGAAGGTCACCTCGTGCCGGCCCTCGCCGAGCGCGCGCACCGAACTGACCTTGTGACCCCAGCGCACGGTGCCGGCCGGGAGCGAGTCGAGCAGGATCTGCCGCAGCTCGCCGCGCTGCACCTCGGGGCGGCTGCCCGTGCCGTCGTCGGGCTCGTCGAGCAGGACGGTTCCGTCCGGGGCGAGGACGCGGGTCGCCTGGCGGCCCGCCAGGACGATGGCGCGGAACTCGTCCAGCAAGTCGGCTTCCTCCAGGGCGAGTTGGCCGTTGTAGTCGTGGATGTCGAGCATCCCGCCCTGCAGCCGGGCCATGGGTGAGGCCTCCGCCTCGTAGACCGTGGCCGGTATGCCGTGGACGTGCAGGACGCGGGCGAGGGTCAGTCCGCCGAGTCCGGCGCCGATGATCGTGACATGCGTGGTCATGACGATTCCTTGTGTGCGACGGGCCTGCCGGACGGCTGTCCGACGGGATCCCGACCAGGTTTCAACACGGTGCCGACAGTCCGCCGACGCGCCACCGACACCTCCGACAGACCGCCGATACGGCGCCTGTCCGGCGTGGAAGCGGGCCAGTACCGTGCCGGACGCCGCCGTGCCCAGGGCGGTGCCGAGGGTCTGGAAGAAGCGGATCGAGGTCTTGGCCACGCCCGGCTGGTGACGTGGCGCGGAGTCCTGGACCAGCAGGATCAGCCGGCCGACGAGCCGGCCGAAGCCCGCGCCCGCCACGAGCAGTTCGGCCCGGATCAGCGACAGGGACGTCGGTCGTGATCTTCGGCACCAAGGAGGACCTGGTCTTCCGGCAGTTGCTGGAGATGGTCGCGACCCGCGATCCGGCGGTCGGGCTGCACAGCGAACCCTTCGCCCGCCAACTGCGCGAACTCGTCATGGGCACCCCGGTGTTGAAGGAACGGTCGCCGCCGAAGCCCCCGAACGAGCCGAGCGCCGCCGGCCTTGCGGCCGATCCCTCCGCCCTCCCAGGGGGTGTCCTCAAACCAGGGGGTGTCCTCAAAAAAGTGTGTCACTGGCACGAGTAAGTGACACACTTTTTCAGCTGCACCCCCGTCCCCCGGGTGGCCGCCACGCCCACGCAATAGGCTCGCCGTCATGCCCACGGCCAAGAAGCGTGCCCGCACCTACGACCCGGCCAAGACCCGCATCGCGGTGCTCGCCCAGTTCGGGAACGTACGGGAGGCGGTGGCGGCCCTCAGCCCCGAGCAGCTCGCGCTCCCCACCCGCCTCGGCGACTGGACCGTACGAGAACTGGTCGCGCACATCGGCATGGCGATCACCGCCGTCCACCGCGCCCTGGAGCGGCCGGCCCCGCCCGCGCAGAACGCCGTGATCCTCGACTGGCCCTTCGCCACCGCGGCCAGCTCCTCCGCCATCGCCGACTTCACGCGGACGCTCGCCGCACAGCACCCCGACCTCGGCGCCTACCTCGCCGACATCGAGCAGACCCTCACCGGGCACCTGGACAGCCATCCCGGCAGCCGGCTTCTCGACACCAACGCCGGGGCCATGCCCCTCGCCGACTACCTCGTCACCCGCACCGTCGAACTCTGCGTCCACACCGACGACCTGAACGCCGCCGTCCCCGGCCTCGACATCCCCTACGACCGCCAGGCCCTCGCCGCCTGCACCCGGCTGCTGGCCGACGCGCTGGCCGTGAAGGCGCCCGGCGGTTCGACCGAGGTGCGGATCCCGCCGTACGCCGTCGTGCAGTGCGTCGAGGGACCCCGGCACACCCGCGGCACCCCGCCCAACGTCGTGGAGACCGACCCCCTGACCTGGATCCGGCTCGCGACCGGACGGGTCGGGTGGATGGACGCCATGGAGGAGGCGAAGGTGCGCGCGAGCGGGGAGCGGGCCGACCTCGGGGGGCTGCTGCCGATCATGTCCTGAGGCCGGTTCGGGGCCGGTCGGGGCGCGGCAGGATGTGCGACCGCTCACCTCCTAGGGCGGGCGGCGGGGCCGTCGTAGCGTCGCTTTCCGTGTTTTGGCTGGTGAGGGCGGTGCCGTCGGGGAGTTATCCATTACAGGCGTGTATCCCGAATTCGGACCAGTGGTCGATCTCGCCTACACTCGGTGCCGTGCCACGTGGTGACGGTCGACTCAGTCATGATCTGCTCCCCGGCGAGAAAGGACCCCAGGACGCTTGTGGCGTCTTCGGAGTCTGGGCTCCCGGTGAAGAGGTCGCCAAGCTCACTTACTTCGGGCTCTACGCCCTCCAGCATCGAGGCCAGGAATCCGCGGGAATCGCGGTCAGCAACGGCTCCCAGATCCTCGTCTTCAAGGACATGGGCCTCGTTTCCCAGGTCTTCGACGAGACCTCGCTCGGTTCGCTCCAGGGTCATATCGCGGTCGGTCACGCCCGCTACTCGACCACCGGGGCCTCCACCTGGGAGAACGCCCAGCCGACGTTCCGCGCCACCGCGCACGGTTCCATCGCGCTCGGCCACAACGGCAACCTGGTCAACACCGCCCAGCTCGCGGAGATGGTCGCCGACCTCCCGAAGAAGGAGGGCGGTCGCACCCCGCGGGTGGCCGCGACCAACGACACCGACCTCCTCACGGCCCTGCTCGCCGCCCAGGAGGACCCGGACGGCAAGCCGCTGACCATCGAGGAGGCCGCCCACCAGATCCTCCCGCAGGTCCAGGGCGCCTTCTCGCTCGTCTTCATGGACGAGCACACCCTCTACGCGGCCCGCGACCCGCAGGGCATCCGCCCGATGGTCCTCGGCCGCCTTGAGCGCGGCTGGGTCGTCGCCTCCGAGTCCGCGGCCCTCGACATCTGCGGCGCCGCCTACGTCCGCGAGATCGAGCCGGGCGAGTTCGTCGCCATCGACGAGAACGGCCTGCGCACCTCCCGATTCGCGGAAGCGAAGCCCAAGGGCTGTGTCTTCGAGTACGTCTATCTGGCCCGCCCCGACACCGACATCGCCGGGCGGAACGTCTACCTCTCCCGTGTCGAGATGGGCCGGAAACTCGCCAAAGAAGCTCCGGTCGAGGCCGATCTGGTCATAGCGACTCCGGAGTCCGGCACCCCGGCCGCCATCGGCTACGCGGAGGCCTCGGGCATCCCGTTCGGCGCCGGTCTGGTGAAGAACGCCTATGTCGGCCGTACGTTCATCCAGCCCTCGCAGACCATCCGGCAGCTCGGCATCCGCCTGAAGCTGAACCCGCTGAAGGAAGTCATCAAGGGCAAGCGCCTGGTCGTCGTCGACGACTCGATCGTGCGCGGCAACACCCAGCGGGCGCTGGTGCGCATGCTCCGCGAGGCCGGGGCCGCCGAGGTCCACATCCGGATCTCCTCGCCGCCCGTGAAGTGGCCCTGCTTCTTCGGCATCGACTTCGCCACCCGCGCGGAACTCATCGCCAACGGCATGACCATCGACGAGATCGGCACCTCGCTGGGTGCCGACTCCCTGTCGTACATCTCCCTCGACGGCATGATCGAGGCGACGACCATCGCCAAGCCGAACCTGTGCCGCGCCTGCTTCGACGGCGAGTACCCGATGGACCTCCCGGACCCCGAGCTGCTCGGCAAGCAGCTCCTGGAGACCGAGCTGGCGGCCGGTCCGGCCGCCACGGCCGCGGCCGACGCGATCCGTCGCCCGTAAGCCCCCGCACCACTCAACGCGAAAGATCCCGGGCAATGTCTGAGACCAGTGCCAGCTACGCCAGCGCAGGCGTCGACATCGAAGCGGGCGACCGCGCCGTAGAACTCATGAAGGAGTGGGTGAAGAAGACCCAGCGCCCCGAGGTCCTCGGCGGCCTCGGCGGCTTCGCCGGGCTCTTCGACGCCTCCGCCCTCAAGCGGTTCGAGCGCCCCCTGCTCGCCTCCGCCACGGACGGCGTCGGCACGAAGGTCGACATCGCCCGCCGCCTCGGCGTCTACGACACGATCGGCCACGACCTGGTCGCGATGGTCATGGACGACATCGTGGTGTGCGGCGCGGAGCCGCTCTTCATGACCGACTACATCTGCGTCGGCAAGGTGCACCCCGAGCGTGTCGCGGCCATCGTCAAGGGCATCGCCGAGGGCTGTGTGCTGGCCGGCTGCGCCCTGGTCGGCGGCGAGACCGCCGAACACCCCGGTCTGCTGGGCCCGGACGACTTCGACGTCGCCGGCGCCGGTACGGGCGTCGTGGAGGCCGACCGGCTGCTCGGCGCGGATCGCATCCGCACGGGTGACGCGGTCATCGCCATGGCCGCCTCCGGACTTCACTCGAACGGGTACTCGCTCGTCCGGCATGTCCTTCTCGACCAGGCCGGCCTGGACCTGGAGGCGCGCGTCGAGGAACTCGGCCGCACCCTCGGCGAGGAACTCCTCGTGCCCACGAAGATCTACTCGCTGGACTGCCTCGCGCTGACCCGCACGACCGACGTCCACGCCTTCTCGCACATCACCGGCGGCGGACTGGCCGCCAACCTCGCCCGGGTCATCCCGGACGGCCTGCACGCGATCGTGGACCGCTCCACCTGGACCCCGGCGCCCGTCTTCGACCTCGTCGGGAGGACCGGCCGGGTCGAACGCCTGGAGCTGGAGAAGACCCTCAACATGGGCGTCGGCATGATCGCGATCGTCCCGGAGGAGTCCGCGGACGTGGCCCTGGAGACCCTGGCCGACCGCGGGGTCGAGGCATGGGTCGCCGGCGAGATCACCGAGCGCGGCGACCACGCGACGGGCGCGGAGCTGGTCGGGGACTACTCAGCCTGAGTGAATCAGGCTGAGTGAATCAGGCTGAGCGGATCGGCCTGGTCGCAGCAGCAGCAGCCTGCCGAACGGCAGCACAAAACCCGGTCCGGCGGTGTTGCCCCGGACCGGGTGAGGTGCAGTTGTTCCGGATATGCGGAAACTGCGAGGGACGCTGTTGCGTCAAGCTCCGCGACGTTGAGACTGGGGACCGGACTCGTCGTCCTCGTCCTCGTCGTCGTCGTTATAGAGATCCGCGTACTGAGCGTACGGGTCGTCTTCTTCCTCGTCGTCGTCTTCGAACGGCTCGCCATTCGGCGGCTGGCTCGAAGTCGAAGCGCCCAGCTCATTGGCCAGACGCGAGAGGTCAGTCCCGCCGCTGCTGTACTTCAGCTGGCGGGCGACCTTCGTCTGCTTGGCCTTTGCCCGGCCGCGCCCCATGGCTCGACCCCCTCGGATACGAGGCTCGGTGGCCTCAGAGTCTTGACACGCGTTCATGATCTGGAACGGACTCTCCGTGGAGAGACCGGTCCGTAGGGCTTCCACGGTACCTGAGCCCGCGCCCATACGGTACGTCGCCCGCAGCACGTGCCGGGCCAGAGGACCCGCGAGGTGCCCTGTCCTCGCTGGTCAACCGCGATTTTAACCACTTCTTGGCAGGCGACCCGCCGACGAACGTGAGAGTTCTCTCTAAGTCATCGCCGGCGGGTACCGGCTCACCTGTTCCGCACAGCCGCCTCGTGCATCCGCTGCTCGGCGATCCGGTCGGCCGCGGCGGCCGGCGGAATGCCGTCGTCCTTCGCACGTGCGAATATGGCCAGCGTGGTGTCGAAGATCTTCGCGGCCTTCGCCCTGCACCGCTCGAAGTCGAACCCGTGCAGCTCGTCGGCGACCTGGATCACCCCGCCGGCGTTCACCACGTAGTCCGGCGCGTAGAGGATCCCGCGGTCGGCGAGGTCCTTCTCGACACCCGGGTGCGCGAGCTGGTTGTTGGCGGCGCCGCACACCACCTTGGCGGTCAGCACCGGCACGGTCTCGTCGTCCAGGGCGCCGCCGAGCGCGCAGGGGGCGTAGACGTCCAGCCCCTCGACCCGGATCAGCGCCTCGGTGTCCGCGACGGCCCGCACACCGGTCGGGTGCTTGTCGAGGATCCGCTGTACGGACTCCTCGCGCACGTCCGTGATCACGACCTCGGCGCCCTCGTCCCGCAGGTGCTCCACCAGGTGGTGCCCGACCTTGCCGACGCCCGCGATGCCGACCGTACGGCCGCGCAGCGACGGGTCGCCCCACAGGTGCTGGGCGCTGGCCCGCATGCCCTGGAAGACGCCGAAGGCGGTCAGCACGGACGAGTCGCCCGCGCCGCCGTTCTCCGGCGAGCGTCCGGTCGTCCAGCGGCACTCGCGGGCCACGACGTCCATGTCGGCGACATACGTGCCGACATCGCACGCGGTGACGTACCGCCCGCCCAGCGAGGCCACGAACCGGCCGTAGGCGAGCAGCAGTTCCTCGGTCTTGTCGCGCTCCGGGTCACCGATGATCACGGCTTTCCCGCCGCCGTGGTCCAGGCCGGCCATGGCGTTCTTGTACGACATCCCGCGGGCGAGGTTGAGCGCGTCGGCGACGGCGTCGGCCTCGCTCGCGTACGGGTAGAAGCGCGTGCCGCCCAGAGCGGGGCCCAGCGCGGTGTTGTGGATGGCGATGACGGCCTTGAGGCCGCTGGCCCGGTCCTGGCAGAGCACGACTTGCTCATGACCGCCCTGGTCCGTGTGGAACAGGGTGTGCAGGACGCCGTTGTCTACGTCGGTCACTGTGGTGACTCCTGGGTAAGTGGCGGCGGTTGGAGACAGGCCCCCGTAGGGGTGGCGGGTGCCGTGGCACGAGCGTAGGGCCTGCGTCCGACCGCCATCGGTGCAGTGTTCAGGATCACCTACCGAAGGGGGGTGTCCGTGCGACGATTTGCATAGTTTTCCCGCCCGTTCGTGAGCGGGTTCCGAAGGTTTTCCTCACCGTCGGCGGGGGAGGGAGCAGGCGTGCCCAAGAAGGTGTCCTCGGTGACCGTCCCGTACGCGACCTATCTACGGGTCTACGAACCGCTGGCCGCTTTCCCGGAGCCGGAGCGCGGCCACTGGGCGCGCTACGCCCACCGGCCCGACCGTCCCTCGTACCAGGACGAACTGCGCCGGGCCCTGGCCGACTTGCTGCCCACTCCGCCGGTCGCGGTGCCGGTGCACGAGAGCGCCGACGCCTTCGTGGTGGAGGTCGACGGCGTGGTGTGCGTCTGCCCCTGGCGTACCCGGCTGCGCGGCTGGCAGGCCCTGGGAGACCTCGCGGAGGAACTTCCGCCGTCGGTCCTGGACGCCGTACTGCCGCCGCTCGTACGGCACCAGGCCACCCAGGACTACGAGCGCTGGCTGGCCCGCAACCCGGACGCCCGGCCGTGGATCCGCACGGCGACCTGGCAGGTGCCGCTGAACTGGTTCGTGCTCGTCGGGGACGAGGAGCGCCGCTACGACAAGGCCTCCGGCGACGATCCGCCGATGCTGCGCTACCGGACGCCGATGGTGCAGGCGCGGCGGCGCACGGCGCGGGCACTGCGGACCCTGAAGGACGCGATCGACGACGGGCCGCTGATCGACGGTCTGGTGGACGTGGGGCGCTGGCTGGAGGAGTTCCATCCGCGTTCGCTGGTGGAACTGGACTACGGCGGGCTCGTGCACGTCCTGCCGGCCGGCGAGTTGGAGGACGACCACTCGGCGGCGGACGTGGCCGCGGGCATCGAGGCGCTGCGGACCGGGGACGGGGCGGCGGCGGGCGAGGCGTACGGGCGGCTCGTGGAGCGGTGGCGGTCGGTCAGGGACCGGCGGTCGGCCAACTGAGGCGGCGGCCGACGAGGCTGACATCTTCGAACAACTGCGCATAGGATTCTTACGGTTCGTCAACACGGGACGTAGGTCCCGATCCGGACGATTGATGTCAAGCGTGACGGATCGCACGTGCAGATCCCTTGCGCCCCTTGCCCGCCCTCATGCCAAAATAGGACAAGGAGTCCGGGGAGGACTCTGTACGTCCCGTTGTGGGCGGAATTTCAGCATTGCGTGCTTTGGGGGGTCTCGATGACTCCTGATCATCCTGTGACTGATCGTCACAGTGGTGTGACTGTCCGTTATGGCATGGTCCATCGGCTTCCGTCGCTGATGGACACCTGGGATGGCAATTCCGTCGGTTTGGCCGTAGCGGTTGGACAGATGGTGTAGTTGTAGTGCCGAGGACATGCCGTTCGTCCTATAACCGACTCGACTCGCGTCCGCCATTTCGGGCAACGCGGGTCAAGGTGCAGAATTTAGAGGAAAGAACCGAGAAGGTTCGGTTCTCCCGAGGAGGCCGCTCATGACCGCTCGCACCCCTGATGCCGAGCCGCTGCTGACCCCGGCTGAGGTCGCCACGATGTTCCGTGTGGACCCCAAGACGGTCACGCGGTGGGCGAAGGCCGGAAAGCTCACTTCGATTCGCACGCTCGGCGGACACCGCCGTTACCGCGAGGCGGAGGTCCGTGCACTGCTCGCGGGCATCCCGCAGCAGCGCAGCGAAGCCTGACCAACTGAATAAGGGCGAAACGGCTGGTCCCCCAACCGGTCAAGCGTCCGAACAGCACAGCTCCAAGCGACGCGGGTTCTGCCCCAACAGAGCCCACGCCCAACGCTCTTAGACATGTGAACACAGGGTGCGTCGTAGATCGCGCTGGACTCCGCCGGGTCCAGCGCGATCTTTTTTGTGCCTGGTCGTGGGTCCGTGCGCGCCCGGCGCGGGGTCCTGTGAGGGACCTTGTCGGAGTCTGGGGAGGGCTGTCGGATCTCCTGTGGACCATCGCTCACAGGGGTGCAATTGCACATATTAAATTGACCAGTTGTAGGCGAGTCTTAAGTTCCACCGTTTCAAAAACTTATGCGGTGACACCCGTCACATGCCAGATGACTTGTTGCCTATGGTCTATGTGCGCTAGAGGAGTTGCTCCGGTGGACCGTCCTGGGGCTCCGGTGGCGGAGGTGAATCCAGGGCCAGCCGCAGCAGGCGGTGGCAGATCGGACAGTGCCGGGTCACATGGCGGTAGGAGCTGGCGGCCGACAGGTGCGCACGGAGCAGGGCCCGCGTCTCATGCCTGACCGAAGCCGCCATACGCCACCTCCAGTGGCCCTGCGGGAACGGGGCCTGGTTTCTGGGTACCTGGCGGCGCTGGCGGCGTCAAGGGTGCCGTCCCTGGGGGCTGCGCCCCCAGACCCCCGTTTCGGCCCTGAAGGGGCCTCGTCCTCAGGCGCCGGACGGGCTGGATGGTGCAGGCCGGTGCCGATACGCCGCCGCGTGCGCACGAAAAAACCCACCCCCCGAAGGAAGTGGGCCTCGTTCACTGCGGTCCTGACGGGATTTGCTGCCCCCGATGGCGGCTGCGCCGCGGGCGCGGCCTCCACCTTGGCAGGGTGGCGAGCACGGGCGTTGTCGGCGGGGGCACGAGTAAGGCCCGCGTCTCCGAAGAGTTGCGGGCCCTGGTCGTTCACTGCGGTCCTGACGGGATTTGAACCCGCGGCCTCCACCTTGACAGGGTGGCGAGCAC
>NZ_JALJRY010000031.1:40991-121907 GCF_024519455.1 Streptomyces sp. STR69
TGCGGTCCTGACGGGATTTGAACCCGCGGCCTCCACCTTGACAGGGTGGCGAGCACTCCAAGCTGCTCCACAGGACCTGGTTTCGCGGCACTTGATGGTGCGTTGTGCTGCGAGACGAGACTGTACAGGAGGGTGGCCCGCCTGGTCGAACTCACCCTGCGTGCAGGTGCTGTTACGGCGCGGCGGCGTCGATCGCCTTCACGATCCGCTTGTCGGAGACCGGGTACGCCGTGCCCAGCGCGTGCGCGAAATAGCTCACCCGGAGCTCCTCGATCATCCAGCGGATGTCGCGGACGGAGGACGGCACCGGGCGGCCCTGCGGGAGTTGTTCCAGGAGCCACGCGTACTCGTCCTGCATCTCGTGGACCTTCTCCATGCGGGTCGTGTCCCGCTGCACCCCCGTCGGCATCTGCTGCAGACGACGGTCCGCGGCCACCAGGTAGCGCATCAGATCGGGCAGGCGACGTATCCCGGCCGCCGTGACGAACCCGGGCTTCACAAGGGCGTCCAGCTGCGCTCGTACGTCCGCGAGGTTCGGGAGGAGGGCCGGGCTGCTCGCCGCCTTCAGACGGCGCTCACAGGCCTGCCAGGCGGCCAGCACCTGTTGGACCTGGTTCACGGTCCGGACTGTCATGTCGACGATCTCCGCCCGCACCCGTTCGTACAGCTTCCGGTACGACTCCTCGTCCCAGGCCGGCCCGCCGAAGTCGCCGATGAGTTTGTCGGCCGCCGCCATCGCGCAGTCGTCGAACAACGCCTGGATCGAACCGTGCGGATTCGCGGACAGCGCGAGCTTCTGCGCGTTGGTGAGCTTTTCGGAAGCGAACTTCGCAGGATTGACCGGGATGTTGCGGACGATCAGCCGCCGCGTGCCCTTCCACATCGCCTCCGCCTGCTCGGCCTCCGTGTCGAAGAGCCGCACGGACACCGTGTCGCCGTCGTCGACCAGCGCCGGATACGCCTTCACCGGCTGGCCCGCCCGACGCGTCTCGAACACCCGCGTGAGCGTGCCGATCGACCAGTCGGTCAGCCCCTTCCGCTCCAGCGACTCCCCGCCCTCACGCTCCGCCGTCGCCGCGGCGGCCTGCGAGATCGCCTGCCGCGCCTTCGGCTTCAGCCGGAGCTTCAACGCCTCCAGGTCCTTGTCCTCGGCCAGCTTCCGGCGCCGCTCGTCCACGATCCGGAAGGTGATGAGGAGATGGTCCGGGACCTTCGACCAGTCGAAGTCGTCGGCGGTGAAGGGGACACCCACCATCCGCTTCAACTCGCGGGCCATGGTGACCGTCAACGGCTCCTGGAGGGGAACCGCAGCCTTCAGGAAGCGCTGGGCGAAGTTCGGTGCCGGTACGTAGTTGCGGCGGATCGGCTTCGGGAGGGAGCGGATCAGTTCCGTCACGACCTCTTCCCGCAGCCCCGGGATCTGCCAGTCGAAGCCCTCGTCCGTGACCTGGTTGAGGACGTGCAGCGGGATGTGGACCGTGACCCCGTCCGCGTCCGCACCCGGCTCGAACTGGTACGTCACCCGGAACTTCAGCGGCCCCTGCCGCCACGAGTCCGGATAGTCGTCCTTGCTGATGTCGCCCGCACGCTCGTTGATGAGCATCGAGCGCTCGAAGTCGAGGAGTTCGGGTTCTCTGCCTTCTTCGGTCCGCTTCTGCTTCCACCACGAGTCGAAGTGGGCGCCGGACACCACGTGTTCGGGCACCCGCTGGTCGTAGAAGTCGTAGAGCGTCTCGTCGTCGACCAGGATGTCCCGGCGCCGGGCTCGATGCTCCAACTCCTCCACCTCGGTGAGGAGTTTGCGGTTGTCGGCGAAGAACTTGTGGTGTGTGCGCCAGTCGCCCTCGACCAGCGCGTTGCGGATGAACAGCTCGCGGGACGCCTCGGGGTCGATCCGGCCGTAGTTCACCTTGCGCTGGGCGATGATCGGGACGCCGTAGAGCGTGACCTTCTCGAAGGCCAGCACCGCCGCCTGGTCCTTCTCCCAATGCGGCTCGCTGTAGGTCCGCTTGAGAAGATGGCCGGCGAGCGGCTCGACCCACTCCGGCTCGATCTTCGCGTTGACGCGCGCCCAGAGCCGCGAAGTCTCCACCAGCTCCGCCGACATGACGAAACGCGGGGTCTTCTTGAAGAGCGCCGAACCCGGGAAGATCGCGAACTTGGCGCTACGGGCGCCCAGATACTCGTTCTTCGCGCCGTCCTTCACGTCCTTCATGCCGATGTGCGACAGCAGGCCCGCGAGGAGGGAGACGTGGACGCTCTGCTCGGCCGCGTCCTCCTCGTTGAACTGGATGCCCATCTGCTTGGCCACCGTGCGGAGTTGGCTGTAGATGTCCTGCCACTCGCGGATGCGGAGGAAGTTCAGGTACTCCTGCTTGCACATCCGCCGGAACGCCGACGAACCGCGTTCCTTCTGCTGCTCGCGGATGTACCGCCACATGTTCAGGAACGCGAGGAAGTCGCTTGTCTCGTCCCGGAAGCGGGCGTGCTGTTGGTCGGCCTGGGTCTGCTTGTCGGCGGGGCGTTCGCGCGGGTCCTGGATGGAGAGCGCGGCGGCGATCACCATGACCTCACGGACACAGCCGTTCTTGTCGGCCTCCAGGACCATGCGGGCGAGCCGGGGGTCCACGGGCAGTTGGGCGAGCTTGCGGCCGGTCTGCGTCAGCCGCCTCCGCGGGTCCTTCTCGCCCGGGTCCAACGCGCCCAGTTCCTGGAGGAGTTGGACACCGTCGCGGATGTTGCGGTGGTCCGGCGGATCGATGAACGGGAACTTCTCGATGTCACCGAGACCGGCCGCGGTCATCTGGAGGATGACGGAGGCGAGGTTCGTACGGAGGATCTCGGCGTCCGTGAACTCCGGGCGGGCCTCGAAGTCGTCCTCCGAGTACAGGCGGATGCAGATGCCGTCCGACGTACGACCACAACGACCCTTGCGCTGATTGGCACTTGCCTGGCTGACCGCCTCGATGGGCAGCCGCTGCACCTTCGTACGGTGGCTGTAGCGGCTGATGCGGGCGAAGCCGGGGTCGATGACGTACTTGATGCCCGGGACGGTGAGGGAGGTCTCGGCGACGTTGGTCGCCAGAACGATCCTGCGGCCCGTGTGCTGCTGGAACACCCGATGCTGCTCGGCGTGCGAGAGGCGGGCGTAGAGGGGGAGGACCTCGGTGAACCGGTAGTTCTTCTTTGTCAGCGCGTCCGCCGTGTCGCGGATCTCCCGCTCGCCGGAGAGGAAGACGAGGATGTCGCCCTTGCCCTCGCCCTGAAGCTCTTCCACGGCATCGCAGATCGCGGTGATCTGGTCGCGGTCGGAGTCGTCCGAGTCGTCTTCGAGGAGGGGCCGGTAACGCACCTCGACCGGATACGTCCGGCCGCTCACCTCGATGATCGGGGCCTCGCCGAAGTGCCGCGAGAACCGCTCCGGGTCGATGGTCGCCGAGGTGATGACGACCTTCAGGTCCGGGCGCTTGGGGAGGAGTTGGGCGAGGTAGCCGAGCAGGAAGTCGATGTTGAGGGACCGCTCGTGGGCCTCGTCGATGATGATCGTGTCGTAGGCGCGCAGTTCACGGTCGGTCTGGATCTCGGCGAGCAGGATGCCGTCCGTCATCAGCTTGATGAAGGTCGACTCCTGGTTCACCTGGTCGGTGAAACGGACCTTCCAGCCGACGGCCTCGCCGAGCGGGGTGTCCATCTCCTCCGCGACCCGCTCCGCCACGGTACGGGCGGCGATACGACGGGGCTGCGTGTGCCCGATCATGCCGCGGACGCCACGGCCGAGTTCGAGACAGATCTTCGGGATCTGGGTCGTCTTCCCTGAACCGGTCTCACCGGCCACGATCACCACCTGGTGATCACGGATCGCGGCGGCGATGTCGGCCTTCTTCTGGCTGACCGGCAACTGCTCGGGATACGAGATCGCGGGGATACGGCGGCGCCGCTCGGCCATCCGCTCCTCGCCACGGGCCACCTCGCCCTCGATCTCGGCGAGAACGGCGGCACGGGCCTCCGGCTTACGGATCCTGCGCGCGCCTTCGAGCCTGCGCCCGAGCCGGTGCGCATCGCGCAGCGTCAGCTCGGCCAGGCGGGGGGCGAGATCGCCGAGGGCGGGGGCGGCGGGAGCGCCGGGGGCGGAGGCGGGGTGCGTAGACATACGCCGTCCAGGATCTCACCTTGGCGAAATTCCTGGCGAATGAATTGGTGGGGGCGGGTTGGCGGGGGGTCGTGCGGGTGAGTCAGGGTGCCGTTGTCGGAGTAGTGGGCGAGGGGATGCCGGCCGTCCCCGAGGGCTCCGCCCCCGGACCCCCGTCGGCCTGAACAGCCTCGTCCTCGAGCGCCGGACCGGCTGGTCGGCGCTGACCGGAATCCCGTGACATCGACTGCGCCGTATTCGACACGGCCTTGATCCCCAGGTACGCCGTGGTCAGACTCGCCATCGCGGTGAACGCCGAGGACAGGACCCCCACGATCACCGCACGGTCACCGTCCAGCTGCCACACCCCGAAGATCGCCACCGCGGTGATCGCCGCATTGCTGCCCACCACCGCGAGCAGCCCGTACCGCGCCCGTGTCTTCTCCAGGTTCGTGTCCTGGCCCATCGCGCCCCACCCTGTGTCGTCCGGCCACGACGAAAGCCCTGTCCCGGTGGGACAGGGCTTTCGATCCGGTGGCTGGGGCCGGGGTCGAACCGGCGACCTATCGCTTTTCAGGCGATCGCTCGTACCAACTGAGCTACCCAGCCACGAGATTCCTTGCGGAATCTCAGCGGTCCTGACGGGATTTGAACCCGCGGCCTCCACCTTGACAGGGTGGCGAGCACTCCAAGCTGCTCCACAGGACCAAGCTGTTGCGTGCGAACTGGCGGAGCCAGTGTCGCACACGGTGTTGCGTGCCCCCAACGGGATTCGAACCCGTGCTACCGCCTTGAAAGGGCGGCGTCCTAGGCCGCTAGACGATGAGGGCTATCGGCCCGCCTGGGCGCTTCTCAGCGCGTCGGGGACGTGAGAAGCATATGGGATGGCGGGAGGTATCGCCAAAACGGTTTACGGGGTCCCCGATGGAGCCTTTGAAGGTGCCTCCGATGCCTGGCTCGGAGAGGGGCTGGGAGACGGGCTGGGGGACTGGGGTGCGCCCGGCAGGTTCTCCTTCGGGAGGTGGCGGCTGACCTCGGCCGTCGTCAGGCCCAGGCCGCCGAGTTTGATCTCGTCCCAGGCCTGGAGGCGGTGGGTGTCGCGGTCGATGTAGAGGATCGACGCCTCGATGGGGTCGGGGTACTTGCCCTCCACCGCGCGCAGTCCGCTGCCGCCCGTCGAGCCCTCGATGCGGAGGCGGGTGCCGTGCCGCATGACCTCGGTGCCTTCGTGGTGGAGGTGGCCGGCCAGGACGAGCGGGACCTCGCCGTCGGTCTGGCGTGCCGCCGACGGTTCGTGGACCAGGGCGATGTCGACGGGGGTGCCGGCGGCCCGCTGGTCGCGGAGGGAGGAGGCGAGCTGGTCGCCGGCGAGTTCCTCGGCCGCGTTGCCGCCGGGGGCGACCGAGCGGTCCGGGGTGAACTGAGGATCGCCGATGCCCGCGAAGCGCACGCCCGCGACCGTTTCCGCCCGGCCCTCGTCCAGGACGTGCACGTTCTTCATGCGCCGCAGATAGCGCTGGGTGACGAGGGAGTCGTGGTTGCCCCTGACCCAGACGTAGGGGGCGCCGAGGTCGGCGATGGGGTCCAGGAAGCCGTTCTCCGCCGCCGTGCCGTGGTCCATGGTGTCGCCGGTGTCGACGATCACGTTCACCTCGTACTGCTCCACCAGCGACGCGATGATCTTCCAGCTCGCGGGATTGAGGTGGATGTCGGAGACGTGGAGGACGCGGATGGTGGTGGGGTCCGGCTGGTAGGCGGGGAGCGTCGACGTGACGTTGTAGAGCTTGGTCACGTTGGTCACCAGGCGGGCCAACTCCTGCTGGTAGACGTCGAATTCGGTGACGATGTTGCGCGCGTTGCCGACCACGGAGGGGGCGGAGGAGAGCAGCCCGGAGAACTTGGGTTCCAGGATGGATTTGGGGTTCCAGGTCGCGTAGGCGGTCGCTCCGGACGCGGCGAGGAGGGTGAGGGCGAGGCCGCCGGCGGTGAGGGCACGGCGGGGGCGGCGGTAGACGGCGAGGCCGAGGGTGGTGGCGCCGAGGACGACGGCGGTGCAGGAGCGTACGGCGAGGTCGAGGGTGCCGTGTTCGACGTCGTGGGCGACTTCGTCCTGGAGGCCGGAGATGCGTTCGGGGTGGTCGACGAGGGCCTGGGAGCGTTCGGGGTCGAGCTGGTCGACGTTGACGTCGAGGCGGACGGGGGCGTGGTGGCTGTCGAGGGAGAGGGCACCGAGCGGGGAGATGTTGATCTTGGTGCCGCCGGTGAGGGAGGGGCGCAGGGTCATCGTGGTGTTCATGGGGCCGACCTGGGCGCGGACGTCGCCGACGATGAGCAGGCCGAGCCAGGCCCCGACGAGGACGACCGTGATGAGGCCGAGGGCGCGGGGCCAGGGGTGTGGCTGGGGGACGAGTTCGAGGGTGGGGCGGGGGCGGCGGGCGCGGTAGCGGTGGGTCAGGGCGCGCTGGGCCCGGCGGAGGTGGTTCAGGGCTGCGACGGGGACGCTGGCCATTGGTCCCGTATGCCCAGGAGTGGGGGTGTGTATGCGGGGCGGGCCGTGGGAGTGGGTCAGCCCCAGCCGAGTTCGTGGAGGCGTTCGTCGTCGATGCCGAAGTGGTGGGCGACTTCGTGTACGACGGTGACGGCGACCTCGTGGACGACGTCCTCGGTGGTCGCGCAGTAGCGCAGGGTCGGGCCCATGTAGATCGAGATCCGGTCGGGGAGGACGCCGGCGTACCACTCGCCGCGTTCGGTGAGGGGTGTGCCTTCGTAGAGGCCGAGGAGTTCGGGGTCGGAGGGTTCGGGTTCGTCCTCGACGAAGACGGCCACGTTGTCCATGACCCGCGTCAGTTCGGGCGGGATCCGGTCCAGGGCCTCGCTCACCAGCTCTTCGAACGCCTCGCGTGTCATTTCCAGCACACGCCTATTGTCCGGGACGAACGCGGGTTCGGGGCGATGACGGGGTCGTCAGGTCGGGGATCAGTGCGGCGACGCGTTCCATCTGCTCGCGCTGGGCGCGCAGGTTCAGGGCGGCCGGGCGGGTGATGAGGTGGCGGGCGCCGGCGGTGACGTAGCGGTTCAGGCGGTCGGTGACCTGCTCCGCGGTGCCCGCGACGACGGCCTGGATCTTCTCCAGCTCGGGGAGGGACATGCCGTAGGTGGCGTGGGCGTAGTCGTCGAGTGCGGCTCGGGCGGTCCGGGGGTCGTCGTCGATTCGTACGGTGACGAACAGTGCCGGGGTGATGGCCTCGGGGGTGCGGCCCGCCGCGGTGGCCGCCCGGTGGATGTCGTGCAGGCCGGTCGTGTAGTCGGCGGGGTCGGGCGGGTAGGGGAGCCAGCCGTCGTAGAGGCGGCCGGTGCGGGCCAGGGCGGCCGGGGTGGCGCCGGCGAGCCAGATGGGTGGGCCGGTGGGGCGGGTGGGGCGCAGGGCGGGCGGGAGGTCGGTGAGGTGGTGGAACTCGCCGTGGAAGGTGTCGGCGCCCTGCCAGAGGGCTCGCCAGAGCCGGACCGTCTCGTCGAGGCGGGCGAAGCGGCGGGGCCAGGGGACTTCGGAGAGGTCGTAGAAGGGGCGTCCGAAGCGGCCGGGGAAGCCGGCGCCGACGGCGAGGGTGAGGCGGCCCTGGGAGAGCAGGTCGATGGAGGCGAGGGTCTGGGCGGTCTGGACGGGGCGGCGCAGGAAGGGGAGCAGGGCGCCGGTGCCGAGGGTGGCCGTCCCGGTGGTGGCGGCGAGGGCGGCGAGCATCGTGAGGGCTTCGATGCGGGGGGTGATGAGGGAGTCGTTGACGAAGAGGGAGGTGAAGCCGAGGTGTTCGGCGCTGCGGCCGAGGGTGATGAGGTCGCGCGGGTCGTCGTCCTTGGCCCATTGGGCGGTTCCGGTGGGGAGCAGTACGCCGATCTTGAGGGGCTTGGTGGAAAGTACGCCGGTGTTCATGGGCCCGATGGTCGTCGGGGGCGGGTATGGCCTCAATTCCCTGCGCGGAATCGCCGGTTGGGGCGGGGCGTCGTAGAACTGGGGTGTGGATTTTTCCCAGGTGCTGCGTGAGCGTCGTACGAGCCGTCGGCTGAGTCAGCTGGAGGTGGCGTCGCGGGCCGGGACCACTCAGCGGCATGTGAGTTTCATCGAGTCGGGGCGGTCGGTGCCGGGGCGGAACATGGTCGTGCGGCTCGCCGAGTCGCTCGAACTGCCGTTGCGGGAGCGGAACGAGCTGTTGTTGGCGGCCGGGTTCGCGCCGGTGTACGCGGAGAGTCCGTTGGCGGGGCCGGTGCTGGCTCCGGTGCGGGCGGCGATCGGGCACATCCTGCGCGGGCATCTGCCGTATCCCGCGGTGGTGGTCGACCGGGAGGGTCAACTGGTCGATGCCAACAGCGCGTTCGGGGTGATCACGGAGGGTGCGGCGGCGGAGCTGGTGGGGCCGGGGGCGAATGTGTACCGGCTGGCGCTGCATCCGGACGGGCTGGCGCCGCGGATCCTCAACCTGGCCGAGTGGGCACGGCACATCGTGGCCCGGCTGGGCGGGTTGCCGCAGTTGCGGGCCGAGTTGGCCGGGTATGTGCCGGAACTGGAGTCCGGGGAAGGGCAGTTGGGGTTCGCGGTGCCCTTGCGGCTGCGGTCGTCGTACGGGGAGTTGCGGCTGATGACGACGGTGACGACCTTCGCGACCGCGGTGGATGTGACCCTCGCGGAGCTGAAGTTGGAGGCGTTCCTGCCGGCGGACGCGGCGACGGCGGAGGCGTTGGTGTCGGCCGCCGCGGCGACGGGGGATCAGGCTCCGGGGAACATGTAGTCGGTGCGGATGCGGCCGTCGGTGTCGAGTGCGAGTACTTCGAGGCCGCCGCCGACCACTTGGCCGTCGGCGACGGTGACCGTGTCCCAGCGGAACCGGATCAGGCCGTCGAGGCGTACCGCGTCGGTGCGTGCCCGGAAGGTGAACTCGCCTTTCTCGACGAAGCGTTGGTGGGCGCGTGCGACGCGGGTCTCGATGGCGTCGTGGCCCTGGGCGCGGAGGGTGGGGTGGTCGAAGCCGAGGTCCGCGGCGAGCTCGCGGATCTCGGCGGGTGGGTGGAGGACGTGGGTGCCGTCCTCGGCCCAGAGGCTCTCGATCGCCGTCCGGCGTCGGGCGGGGTCCGGTTCCGTCCACTGGGCGATGTAGCGGGCGGCGAGGTGCTGGGGGTCGGTCGTCCCGGTCATCCGTGGCTCCTTCGGGCGCTGCGGTCGCTTCGGGGCCGATCGTGCTGCGAGTGCGGGCGGGGGGCAATTCCCGGCCAGGAATGGGCGACGGCGGTGGAACGCGTGTCTTCCGGTGGGCGGCGGGAGTTGAGAGGGCGACTCCTTTTTCCGCCCTCGGAGGTGGCCCCGTGCGCCCCATGTACGTACCCGTCCGTCTGGCCGCCGCGGTCGCCGTCGTCGCCGCTGCCGCCGGCTGTATGAGCGTGGGTGACGACGCGGGCGGCGGTGCCAAGCCCTCGCACTCGGCCGGGCGGCACGCCGGTGACGCGCCCGACGGCGGTTCGGGGGCGCCGGGGGGCGGGCTCGGGTACGGCGGGTCGGCGGGGGACGGGAAGCACGGGCACGGGAAGCCCGGGCCCGGGGAGTCCGCGTCGGGTTCGGCCTCGCCGTCGGCGCCGGGGGGCGCGGCGAGTCCGTCCGCCTCCACGGCGCCCAGACCGGGGACGAGTGCGAAGCCGGGGGTGCCGACCACGGCCGCGCCGCAGCCGACCGCGACGCGGACGCCGCCGCCCGTGGACCCGACGCCGTCCGCGCAGCCGTCGTCCGCCGCTCCGACCGTCGCGGAGCCCTCGTCCTCGGCGCACGAGGATCCCGTACCGCAGCTCGTGGACCGGGAGCCCGCGCCGGCGGCCGGGTCACCGGCGTAGGGGCGGGTGTGACGCACGTCAATGAAGGCCGGTTTGCGTTGGGGGGTGGTAGGTGCGTAAGGTGGTAGATCGTTTGATCCCATTGCCCGGCGCCACTGTAGAGCGCGCCGTGTGGCGCGTACTCTCCCTTGCCGTGGCGGACCGCATTGAGGCGGTCGATAGCGAATCACGGAGTTGACGGGCGCGTGCCGACGGAGACTCCGGAAGGTTTCGCATTCGCATGTCCATTTCCAGTACTGATCACGTCGTCATGCCCGAGAACGAGGGCACCGAGACGGCCGTAGACGCTGTCGCGGAGGCTCCCGAGGTGACGTTCGCGTCGCTCGGTCTCCCCGAGGGCATCGTGCGCAAGCTCGCGCAGAACGGCGTGACAGCCCCCTTCCCGATCCAGGCGGCGACCATCCCGGACGCCCTGGCCGGCAAGGACATCCTCGGCCGTGGCCGCACCGGCTCCGGCAAGACCCTCTCGTTCGGTCTGCCGCTGCTGGCGACGCTGTCCGGCGGTCACACCCAGAAGAAGCGCCCGCGCGGCATCATCCTCACCCCGACCCGCGAGCTGGCGATGCAGGTCGCCGACGCGCTCCAGCCCTACGGCGACGTCCTCGGCCTGAAGATGAAGGTCGTCTGCGGCGGCACGTCGATGGGCAACCAGATCTACGCCCTTGAGCGCGGCGTGGATGTGCTGGTGGCCACCCCCGGCCGCCTCCGCGACATCATCAACCGCGGCGCCTGCTCCCTGGAGGACGTGAGCATCGCGGTCCTCGACGAGGCCGACCAGATGTCCGACCTGGGCTTCCTGCCCGAGGTCACCGAGCTGCTCGACCAGATCCCGGCCGGCGGCCAGCGCATGCTGTTCTCGGCGACCATGGAGAACGAGATCTCCACGCTGGTCAAGCGCTACCTGACCGACGAGGTCACCCACGAGGTCGACAGCGCGCAGGGCAACGTCACGACGATGTCCCACCACATCCTCATCGTGAAGCCCAAGGACAAGGCGCCGGTCACCGCCGCGATCGCCTCCCGCAAGGGCCGCACGATCATCTTCGTCCGCACCCAGCTGGGCGCCGACCGTATCGCCGAGCAGCTGCGCGACGCCGGTGTGAAGGCCGACGCGCTGCACGGCGGTATGACGCAGGGCGCCCGCACGCGGACGCTGGCGGACTTCAAGGAGGGCTACGTCAACGCGCTCGTCGCGACCGACGTGGCCGCCCGCGGTATCCACGTCGACGGCATCGACCTGGTCCTGAACGTGGACCCGGCCGGCGACCACAAGGACTACCTGCACCGCGCGGGCCGCACCGCGCGTGCCGGTCGTACGGGCACCGTCGTCTCCCTCTCCCTGCCGCACCAGCGCCGCCAGATCTTCCGGCTGATGGAGGACGCGGGCGTCGACGCCGGGCGTCACATCATCAACTCCGGTACGGCCTTCGAGCCCGAGGTCGCCGAGATCACCGGCGCCCGTTCGATGACCGAGGTCCAGGCCCAGTCGGCGGGCGACGCCGCGCAGCAGGCCGAGCGCGAGGTCGTCCAGCTCACCAAGGAGCTGGAGCGGGCCACCCGCCGCGCCGCCGAACTCCGCGAGGAGTCCGACCGGTTGGTCGCCCGTGCCGCGCGCGAGCGGGGCGAGGACCCGGAGGTCGCGGTGGCCGAGGCCGCTGCGGCCGTCGTCGAGGCCGCGGCTGCCGAGCCGGTCGCCGAGGCGCCGGTGCGCGAGGAGTCGTCGTACGACCGTCCGCGCCAGCAGCGTGACGAGCGGGGCAACTACGAGCGCCGTGACCGTCGTGACGACCGTCCGTCGGGTGGCTTCCGCCGGGACGACCGCGGCGGCAACGACCGTGGCGGTGACCGTGGTGGTCGTTCCTTCGAGCGTCGTGACGACCGTCCGTCCGGTGGCTTCCGCCGCGACGACCGTCGTGACGACCGCGGCGGCAACGACCGTGGTGGCCGTTCTTTCGACCGTCGTGACGACCGCCCCTCGGGTGGCTTCCGCCGCGATGACCGTCCGTCGGGCGGCGACCGTGGCGGCGACCGCGGTGGTCGTTCTTTCGACCGTCGTGACGACCGCCCCTCGGGTGGCTTCCGCCGCGACGACCGTCCCTCGGGCGGCGACCGTGGTGGCCGTTCTTTCGACCGTCGTGACGACCGTCCGTCCGGTGGTTTCCGGCGCGACGACCGTCCCTCGGGCGGTGACCGCGGCGGCTTCCGTCGCGACGACCGTCCGGCGACCGGTCACCGGGGCAGCGACCGCCCGTTCAACCGTGACCGCCAGGGCGACCGCCCGGGCTTCCGCGCCGGCGGCCACGACCGTCCGTCCGGCCACCGCGGCACGACCGGCACGGGTACCGGCACCGGCACCTTCGGCCGCCGCGACGACAAGCCGCGCTGGAAGCGCAACGGCTGAGGTCAAGTGACCTGATGTGAGCTGACGTAGTGGAGCGGCCCCTGCCCGGGAGATCGGGTGGGGGCCGCTTCACTGTGTGCAGGGACGGCGCGTGGGGATGTTTTTTGGCCACTTCGAGTCCTTATCGAGTCCTTAAGTGGCGCATGTCACGTCCCCGCCGGGGGAATCGCTGGGGGCATGACAGATGACGCCATAGCGAGTGGGCTGTCAAAGGGAGATGCTCCCGGTCTCTCCGACGAGGAACGGCTTGCCCAGCTCGGCTATACGCAGGTTCTCGCCCGCCGCATGTCGGCGTTCTCCAACTACGCGGTCTCCTTCACGATCATCTCGGTCCTGTCGGGCTGCCTGACGCTGTACCTGTTCGGCATGATCACGGGCGGCCCGGCCGTGATCACCTGGGGCTGGGTGGCCGTAGGCCTGATGACGCTGTTCGTCGGCCTGTCGATGGCCGAGATCTGCTCGGCCTACCCCACGTCGGCGGGCCTCTACTTCTGGGCCCACCGCCTCGCGCCCCCGCGCACGGCGGCGGCCTGGGCGTGGTTCACGGGCTGGTTCAACGTGCTCGGCCAGGTCGCGGTGACCGCGGGCATCGACTTCGGCGCCGCGTCCTTCCTGGGCGCGTACCTGAACCTGCAGTTCGACTTCGAGGTGACCCCGGGCCGCACGGTGCTCCTCTTCGCCGCGATCCTGATCCTGCACGGCCTGCTGAACACGTTCGGAGTGAAGATCGTCGCGCTGCTCAACAGCGTGAGCGTGTGGTGGCACGTGGTGGGCGTCGGCGTGATCGTGGGCGCGCTGACCTTCGTCCCCGACCACCACCAGTCGACGACCTTCGTCTTCACGAAGTTCGTGAACCACACCGGCTGGGGCAGCGGCGTCTACGTCGTCCTGCTGGGCCTCCTGATGGCGCAGTACACCTTCACCGGCTACGACGCCTCCGCCCACATGACGGAGGAGACGCACGACGCGTCGACGGCGGGCCCGAAGGGCATCGTCCGTGCCATCTGGACGTCATGGATAGCCGGCTTCGTCCTCCTGCTGGGCTTCACGTACGCGATCCAGTCCTACGACGCGGAGCGGAAGTCACCGACGGGGGCACCCCCGGCCCAGATCCTCCTGGACGCGCTGGGAGCGACGACGGGAAAGCTGCTTCTCCTGGTGGTGATCGGCGCGCAGCTCTTCTGCGGAATGGCGTCGGTGACGGCCAACAGCCGCATGATCTACGCCTTCTCACGCGACGGCGCGCTGCCGTTCTCCCGCGTCTGGCACACGGTGAGCCCGCGCACCCGGACCCCGGTCGCGGCGGTGTGGCTGGCGGCGGCGGGCGCACTGCTCATGGGCCTGCCCTACCTGATCAACTACACGGCCTACGCGGCGGTGACGTCCGTCGCCGTGATCGGCCTCTACATCGCGTACGTCATCCCGACCCTGCTGCGGCTGGGGAAGGGCGACGACTTCCAGCGCGGGCCGTGGCATCTGGGCCGGTGGTCGCGGCCGATCGGGATCGTGTCGGTGATCTGGGTGGCCGTGATCACGATTCTCTTCATGCTGCCCCAGGTCTCCCCGGTCACCTGGGAGTCCTTCAACTACGCGCCGGTCGCGGTACTGGTGGTACTTGGCTTCGCGGCGGCCTGGTGGACGGCGTCGGCCCGGCACTGGTTCCTGAACCCGGAACATGCGCGTACGAAGGCGCGGGAGGCGGCGCGATCCGGGGCGCCCGAACCGGTAGATCCGTAGCACTCCGGACCCATCCGACCTCGTTCCCCTCGTCCGGCACGGCCGTGTCCCCGATACCCGATCGGAGACACGGCCACGTCCCGCTATGCTCGGGGAGACAACATCGCCTGGGCCCTTAGCTCAATTGGCAGAGCAGTGGACTTTTAATCCATTGGTTGTGGGTTCGAGTCCCACAGGGCCTACGGTGCGGGTGACGGGGGGACCCCCTCTGACCTGCTACGCAGCGCCTGATTTCGGCTTCGGTCGGGTCAGGCGCTGCTTTGTTTTCGGGGGCTTGCGTGCCGAGCTGCAGCGCGGTCGGGCTGACATCACGACCGCGCGGAGTGCACTGGCCGGGCAGGTTCGGGCAGGTTCGGGCGGAGGTTTCTGAACCCCCGGCGGACTCTGGTGGGGGTGAGCCGGTCGGGTTCGGCCGGTTTCTCCCAGGGGCGGCGGAGGTCCGCGGCCGGCGGCCGGGCGAGCCGGAGTTGGGTGTGGGCCGCGACGATGAGCCATGTCCATCGGTCCGCCGCTTCGGGGGTGCGGAGCTTCGGGCGGGTCCAGCTCAGCGTCTGCTTGATCATTCGGCCGTCGGCGTCAGGTCCACCGGCGTGGTCATCGGCCCGTCCGCGCACAGCACCGCGTCGGTCAGCTCGAACAACGTGTCCCCGCGTACGGTCGGACAGTCGAAGAGGTCGTCCCGGAGCGTGATGCCCCTGCGAACGCTTTCCGCCGGACATCGTGATGCACCAGACTCATTCCCCCCACGGCCTTCGTACTGGTCAAGTGCCTCTTTGGTCGGAGCACAGGATCAGACGGAGGCCGTGTTCTCGTCCCGGGAAGCCCCGAATCATCGATCACGTTCGGGGCATCGCACGGGTGAGTCGGCCGGGGAGCTTCGGCCGGGTGCCCGTGGCGGTCATGACCTGCATCGGCGACGGTGGGGCCGCTCCCCCCATGACGGCCCCACCTGGCGCTCGGCCCGTGTCGTGCTCGCCCTCTCCGGCGTCCGGACTCAGCAGCTGGCGAGCCACTTGTGCGACAGCACCTTGAGGCCAGGGCCGCCGCTGACGCCAGGGCCCTTCACGCCCTGTCCTATGCAGCCGAGATACCCCGAGTAGCCCGCTCCGGAATAGAGGCCGACTCCCTCGTACGAGGAGGAAGTCCCGTGGTTGTAGACCGACTTGACGTTGCGGTCGTCGGCCCATGAACACGTCACGGTCCCGCTGGTCCAGTCGCTGTCGGCGTTGCTCCAACTGCAGCGGTTTCCCGTGTAGTTGATCTGGTCCCAGACGCACAGGCTGCCGGAAGGGCAGTCACTCGCGGCGGCTTCGGCCGAACTCGGTGCCAACAGGCCCAGAGCCGCCACCGTGGCGGCGACGACGGTCGCGCTCAGAGTCCTGCGGACTGTGCGTGTTGTGACGTTCATTCATGGTCCTTTCCCGTGAGTGATCCTTCCGGCGGAGAACACGTCTCGGGCCGGCCCCTCGGCGGTGGGTGCACGGATTGTGGAATGCCGACCTTGTCGAAACCTTGTCCGACCTGTACGCGACTGCTGGGCCCGCTGGAGTTGCGCGTGGCCGGACGCGCCGTGGAGCCCGGTCGGCCTGGTGGTGGACCGGCTGTGGGGTGAGCATCCGCCCGCCGAGGCCCGCGCTTCGGTCTGTTCGCACTCGCTCGGATCCGTCGCCTCCTGGAGGCGAAGCCGGGTACACCCGGCTCCGGGACGGTGACCTCACCACGCCGTCACGGCTCCTGCGCCGCGTCGACGGTTACCTGCTCGACGTGGTTCCGGACGGGGTCGACCCGCGCCGGTTCCGGCAGCTGGTCGAGCAGGTCCACGGCTCTTCTCGCGCACGGGGAGAACGCGTGCTGGCGCTGCGCGGGGCCCGTGCGCCGTGGCGGGAGAACCCCTGACCGGGCTGGCCGGACCCTGGGCCGCCAGGGCCCGGGAAAGCCGGACACAGGAGTACATCGCCGCGCTGGTCGCCTGGGCCCACTGCGAACTGGGCGCGGGCAATCATGCGGTGGTGGTCCGCCGGTTACCCGATCTGGTAGCCGAACACTCGCTGGTCGAGCCGTTCGCAGCGGCGTTGATGAAGGCCCTGCACGCGGGAGGGCGCGGTTCGGATGCCCTGGCCTGTTTCACCGCCCCGCGGGAGCGGCTGGCCGAAGAACTCGGTGCCGATCCGGGAACGGAGGCGAAGCGGCTGCACCAGGCGATCCTCCGCAGCGAGGACACCGCACCCGGCGGGCCCGACCACGGCGAGGGTTCGGGTCCCGGCGCATGGCCACGCCGCCACGGCTTCAGTCCTTCGCCATCCCGCAGTTCCGACAGACGAGCCGCCTTGGCGCGAAGAGGCGCTGGCTGCGAATCCCCGACGCGTCTGGTGTCGTACCGATGTGCGCGACCCTGCCGCAGCCGGGGCGGCACACGAGGGCCGACGTGAGGAAGTCGTGCTTCGTGCTCCGGGGATCCCGGAACCGGTGGTGCGTTGGAGATCGAACTCATTCGACCGGTGTGCGAGCCGCGCACCCAAGGCTCCTACGGGCCAGATCTCAAGCCGGGTGCTTGTCGAGGAAGCTGTTGATGAACTCCACTCCGAAGGCGTGAGTGTCCGGAGAAACGTCGGAGGGCGACTCACCGAACCACAGGACGGTCTCCGGGTTGCGCTTGGCTTCATCGAGCCGGTTGCGAAGCCGGCCGAGACGTCCTCCGCTCAACCGGACCGCAGCCTGATGCACGCGTTCGCACTCCGCTCCTGCGTGGAGATCGAGGAGTGCCAGGGCGCTCGCGGCGTCGTTGTCCGGAAACGTGGTGTCGCAAAGTCGACGTGTCGCAGGTGACACGGCCATGTCCGCCATCCTGCCCATCGCGGAGACAGGCGACAACGGCCGGGTTCGGTCGGAGGTTGAACGACAAGGTCCGGTTCTGCCTGCCGTGTCTCGTTCCCCAGCACCTGGCCCGTTAACCAGGCGCTGACAGCTCGTCCTCCTGCGCCTGCCGCTTGTTCTAGGCCGATTGCCTCTCTGTCGAACACGCGGAAATCTCTGTTTGTCAGAGTAGACATTGGGGTGGGGACGTGGTTAGGGTTCTCTCGTAGCCCAGAGAGACAGCAGGGCCCGGCAGACACGAACTGGCGGGCGGCAGTACATGCAAGTGCAGTTCGCAGGACGGTGCGGTGGTGGAGTTGCGAAGCCAGAGCGGTTGCGGGACGGCGACGCGACTGGCGACCGTACTGGGTGGCTCGCAGTGATCAGGGGCCGCCGTGAGCAGGACCGCAAGTGCAGTACCCGAAAGTGCAGTTCGCGGTATCCAGCAGTGCGCAGTACCCCACTTGTAAGCAGTTGATCCCAGAGGGAAGAACGGAGGAGCCGAGCGCCATCAGGATCGCCCGGGCCGACATCTTGAACCCGGGTACCGCAGGACATCGATAGTGAGGTGGTCTCCGGTCAAGCAACCGCGATCCCAGCAGCCCCGGCAGCATGCCGGTCAGGTCTGCGGAAACAGAGGGCCGGCGCCCTGTCAGGGCCGGCAGATGGTGTAGCAGTTCCTTCGGGGCCTTGGTGCCAAATGGCACCAAGGCCCCTCGACGCGTTCCACAGAGAGGTGCAAATGACAGCAGACGACTCGTTCGGCCGTATCGACGACGACGACTACCCCGCTTACACGATGGGCGGAGCCGCCGAGCTGCTCGGCACCACGCAGGGCTTCCTCCGTGCTCTCGGCGAAGCCCGTCTGATCACCCCGCTCCGTTCCGCCGGCGGCCACCGCCGCTACTCCCGCTACCAGCTGCGCATCGCGGCCCGCGCCCGGGAACTCGTCGACCACGGGACCCCCATCGAGGCCGCCTGCCGCATCATCATCCTCGAAGACCAGCTCGAAGAAGCCCGGCGCATCAACGAAGAACACCGCAAAGCCGCCAACTCGCAGGGCGCGGCGGACGCCTGACCCGTCGGCGGGGAAGAAACCGGCGGCAGGATTCCCGGTCGGATTCATACGGCCGTCGGCAGAATGGCGGCCTGCCCCGCCCGGCAACGAGGGGCCGGGCTCCGGCGATGTCATCGGCGGAGCCCTTTCGCGTTCCGACGGTGTCCTTGGCCACCGCGGCCGTCCTCGCCCGCTGCGGTCCGGAACGGTCAGGCGGTCTGGGTGAGTTCGGCACGGCCGAACGGCAGCGCGAATCCGGTCGGAAGCTCGGTCTGCGTGAGCGGTTGTACCGGCGGAGCTCTTGCCCGGCTCCCCTCGTGGCGAAGGTTTCGGTGGAGGACGGCGAAGGCCTGCTCGACGGCGTAGCGGAGTTTGTGAAGCTCCGCCTGTCGTTCGCGCAGTTCAGCCGTGTGGCGTGCCTGCTACCGGTTGGCCGCGAGGAAGTTCTCCAGGATCTCGACGAACCGCGTCGGCTGCTCCTCGGCCGGGTAGTGGCCGCAGTCGTCGAGGACGATCCCCGTGACGTCGTCGGCCGCCAGCCGCATCGTCTGGGCGGCACTCTCGCCGCTCCACAGCGCGCCGCCGACGCCGAGCACCGGCAGCGTCAGCCGGGTCTTGCCGCGCTGCTCGTTCTGCGCGATCGTCTCGTCCAGCACCCGGTAGTACGCGAAGCTCGCCCGCAGTGCGCGAGGATCCGCGGTGATCGCGCCGACGTAGACGTCCACGGCGTACGTGGGGATCGCGGTCGGCGTGGCGGCCTTGGTGGCGAACTGCCAGCCGAAGAAGAGCCGTTCGCGTCCCCGGACGAGTTCCTCGTTGAGGTCGGTGAGCCGGTTGAAGCCGAACTGCCAGAGCTTCAGGTTGGCCGCGGCCGGGCCGAAGAACGGCGGGGACGGCGTGAGGCCGGGGATCACCGCTTCGACGATGGCGAGCCGGCCCACCCGCTCGGGGTCGTCGGCGGCGAGGGCGTATCCGGTCCACGTGCCGATGTCGTGGCCGACCACGTCGAACCGGTCGTGCCCGAGCGCGGCCATCAACGCGACCAGATCGGCGGCCAGCGTGCCGGCGTCGTACCCGTCGTCGGGCTTGTCGGAGAGTCCGGCCCCGCGCGAGTCGACGGCGACGACGGTGTGTTCACGGGCGAGCGCGGGCATCACCTTCCGCCAGGCGTACCAGGTCTGGGGCCAGCCGCCGATCAGCAGCAGCGCCGGGCCGTCCCCACCGGTGACCGCGTGCAGCCGCAGTCCGTTCACCTCCACGAGCCGGCTGGTGAAGACGTCGAGGAATCCGTCGGGCAGTCGCAGCGAACTCAGGGTTGTCATGCCGGCGACCCTACCCATCTTTGAACGATCGGTACAAGATGTGTAGGCTGACGACCATGGCAGGCCGCAAGCAGTTCGACGTGGACGAGGCGCTACGACGTGCGATGCACGTCTTCTGGCGCTGGGGTTATTCGGAGGCCTCGATCGATCGCCTGACCGAGGGCACGGGCCTGGGCCGGGGCTCGCTCTACGGCACCTTCGGCGACAAGAGCGCCCTCTTCCGGAAAAGCCTCCAACGGTACGCGCAGACCTACGAACCGCAGTACGAGCAGGCGCTGTCCGGCCCCCACCCGAGCCCGAGCACCGTTGTGGCCGCCTACCTGCAGGTCGCCCTGAACCGCATCGCCGACCCGACGGTCCCGGACGGCTGCCTGCTCACGGTGTCGGCAACGCAGATCCCGGCACTCGACGAGGAGGGCCGGGCGATGGTCCGCGCCATGATCGACGGTCTGCGGGCGAGGCTGGAGCAGGCGTTGCTGGCGGCGGGGGCCGGTGAGCAGGAGGCGGTTGAGCTGGCGTTGTGCACACTGGCGACGAACAAGTCTCTGGCGGTGCTGAGCCGCGCCGGCTTCTCGGGCGAAGACCTGGCAACCGTCGCGGCAGCCGCCGCCAAGAACGCCGAGGCTGTGCCGAACCGGCCGGCCGAACCGTCGGGGCCGCGATAGGCGGGAACGACTCCGTCGCCAACGGATCCCTCCAACGGATCCCTCCAACGGATCCCTCCAACGGATCCCGCCAATGGACCGCGTGATGCCTCGTGCACACGCGCGTACCGTGCTTCTGTACGGTCCACATTCTGGGATCGGGCGGCTTGGAACCGTCCATGGGAACGACGCGAGGACTAGTCTGCTGAACAGACGTCCCAGACCCCGGCGGCATGCAGTTGCTGAACGCAGATTGCTGCGGGGTGCGGACTCCTCGTCTGTCACCCGGCGCATCCCTGGAGGGAACCGGGTTGATCCTCTGTCCTGCCGCGCAGGCTGTCGGACCGGCCGTTGCTCTGCCTCCGCCGAAAGTACGCCCCCGCCGGGAGCGCGCCCAGGGAGCCGGGACTCCGGCACCACCGCACCCGCTGCCGGATGGTCTTCCGAACCGAGGCACCATGCCCCTGCCACAGCTCACCGTTCAGCGTCATGACTTAGGCACACGGGCGCTGATCACCCTGGCCGGTGAGATCGACCTCGAATCCGTGCCGTTGGTGCGTGTGTCCCTGGAACGATGCCTGCGAGAAGGTATCCGTGCCATCGACGTCGACCTCGCCTCCGTCACCTTCTGCGACTGCAGCGGGCTCAACACGTTCCTCCGCGCCGCGCAGCAGTCCGAAGCGCTCGGCGGGACCCTGCGGCTGCACCATCCGCCGACCACGCTCCTTCGGATTCTCGCCGTCGCCGACTGCGGATTCCTGCTCCTGGGCTCTCCGTCCGGCCAACCGCCACCTCCTCCTGAGGGGATCCCCGCCACGCCCGTTCCGGCCCCGGCCCCGGCCCCGGCGCGCGGCCTGGTCCGGCTGGTCTCCGCCCTTTCGGGACGCGTGCGATGACGGCCGGGCGCCGGCGCGGGCGGGAGGGACCGCTGACCAGCCGTCGGGCATCGTCCGGCACCGCGTCGGTGGACCCTGTCACGATGCCTGCGGGCGGTGGCCGGGGTGGGGTCTGACAGCCGCTCGGAGCGTATCCAGGTGCTGGTGGCCGAGCAGGCGGCCCGGCGCGGTGTCCGGGTCGGTGTGGTGGACGTGTGCACCGCGGCCGTGGCCGCGCTGCCGGTCGGCGGGGCGGGGCTGTCGGCGATGTCCGGGACCGCGCCGAGCCATCCGCTGTGCAGCACCGACGACATCAGCGAGCAACTGGAAGAGCTCCAGCTCACGTTGGGTGAGGGGCCGTGTGTGGATGCCTTCCGGGACGGCTCGGCCGTCCTGACACCCGATCTGCTGACCCGTGACCTGCAGGACCATTGGATGGTGTTCGCGGATGCGGCCCTGGAAGCCGGGGCCCGCGCGGTGTTCGCGCTCCCGCTGCAGATGGGGGCGATCAGCCTGGGAGTCCTGGACCTGTACGCCCAGGTTCCGGTCCGGTTGGACCCGGAGGAACTGGCGGACGCGTTGGCGTTCGCCGATCTCGCGACGCTGGTGCTGCTCGACGCGCGCATCGACGAGACGGGCGGGCCGCACGGTGGCCGCGTCGAGGACCTGGGCGCGTACCGGGCAGAGATCGACCAGGCGAGCGGCGTCCTGACCGTCCAGCTCGGCGTGGGCATCGAGGAGGCCTTCGTCCGGCTTCGTGGCCATGCCTTCGCGCAGGGACGCCGGCTCGCCGAGGTGGCCGCGGACGTGGTCGCCCGGCGGCTGCGTTTCTCACCGGACGCGGAGCCGGACCAAGCGGACGAGGAAACCTGACGCAGGTGTGCAGTCCGGGAAACATGCCGTACTTCCCGCCCTTCCGGGCCGGGACCAGTCTCGATCGAGGGTGCTCACGATGGATCAACAGCTCCTGGCCAAGACGTTCGTCGAGCTGGCCGACAATCTGGTCGCCGACTTCGACCTCATCGATTTTCTGCGCCTGCTGACCGATCGCTGCGTCGGCATGCTCGACGCGAGCGCCGCCGGCGTGCTGCTCGCCGACCGGGACGGCAAACTCCGCGTCATGGCCGCCTCCGACGAACAGGTGCGCCTGCTGGAGCTCTTCCAGCTCCAGAACGACGAAGGCCCCTGCCTCGACTGCTTCCGCACCGGCGCACCGGTGATCATCCACGACCTGACCCGGGAGATCGACCGCTGGCCGCGCTTCGTCACGGCGGCCCACCGCAGCGGATTCGGGGCCGTACAGGCACTGCCCATGCGCCTGCGGGCGGAGACCGTGGGCGCCCTGAACCTCTTCCGCGCCGCATCCGGCCCCTTCGACCCGCTCGCCACGCACATCGCCCAGGCCCTGGCCGACGTCGCCACCATCAGCCTGCTGCAACAACGCACCGCCCACCGCAGCACGGTGCTCAACGAACAGCTGCAGGCGGCGCTGAACAGCCGGGTGCTGATCGAACAGGCCAAGGGGAAGCTCGCCGAACGCCAGGGCATCGACATGGAGCAGGCGTTCAGCGCGCTGCGCGGTTACGCCCGCGCCCACAACCGGCGCCTGTCCGACGTGGCCCGCGCCTTCGTCGACGACTCCGAACCCCTTGCCGGCCTGGGGGCCTGACCCACACCTCGGAGCGGGCTCGTACCGGCTCGGTGTCGACAGGCCCTACTCGTGGGCCTCGGCCATCACCTGGTCGCGCAGGCGTGCGCAGGTGCGGATGATCAGACGGGAGACGTACATCTGCGAGAGGCCGAGTTGCAGGGCGATGCGGTTCTGGGTCATCTCCCCGAAGAACCTCATGTAGAGGATCTGCCGTTCGCGTTCGGGCAGGGCCTGCAACAGGGGGCGCAGGGCCTCGCGGTTGATCACCCGGTCGAAGCCCGGCTCCATGGTGCCGAGGGTGTCGGCCGGCGGGCGGCTGTGACCGGAGCGGCCGGACACGTCGTCCAGGGAACTGGCGGTGAAGCTGTCCAGCGCCCCCTGGCCGAGCCGTACCTCCGCCCTGGTGAGACCCGCGTGCGTGGCGATCTCGCCGACGGAGGGCTCACGGCCGTGGAGCGAAACCCATTCGTTCCCGGCGGACCGGACCTCGCCTCGCAGCTCCTGCACGCGTCGTGGCACATGCACGCCCCAGAGGTGGTCCCGGAAGTGCCGTTTCACCTCACCGAGGATCGTCGGTACGGCATAGCTCGGGAAGGCGGTGCCGCGGCTGGGGTCGAAGCGGGTCACCGCCTTGACCAGGCCGAGTCGGGCGACCTGCTGAAGGTCCTCGAAGGACTCGCCGCGGTGCCGGAAGCGCCGGGCGAGCCGTACGGCCATCGGTGCCCAGGCGCACACCACCTCCTGGCACAGTGCGGTCCGCTCCGGCCCGTTCGGCAGGACGGCGATACGGCGGAACGCGGCATCGGTGTCCGGGGCATCGGCATAGGCGGATGTGCTGCGTGGGCTCGGAGTGCGTGCGTGCGAGATGGGCACGTGGATCTCCTGTCGATGGGGTGAGTCCCCGGACCGTTCGCGTGCGGGCAGTCCCTCCGTCCAGGGGCGATCAGCGCCGCGCCAGTTGCCGTTCACCGCCCGCACCGGGCTCGTAGGGCAGTCCGTAGTGCTTGAAGATCGCTTCCTCCTGCTCGGCGGGCAGGACGTCGTCGGTGCCGATCGAAGGGGCCTGCTTCACCAGCGTTCTGATGTAGCCGACCTTGAGGTAGTCAGGCCCGGCGATCACATCGTCGAGGGGGACGAAGACCAGGCGGTGCCGGGTGGGGAGCCCGATCCGTACGGTCGCCATGGCCGGTTCGTCGGTGGTGGTGTCCACATAGACCGCCTCCAGGACACCGATCTTGTGCGACTCGGTGTCGACGACATCGCGGTCGCGCCATTCCCGTAGGTCTGCTGCGTGAATCATGGTTTCTCCCTGCGTGGACGACCCGCCTGCTGCCACTCCACGGGTCACCTGCGGCGTTCGCGGTCCTGACGGTCCTCGCGCCGCCAGCGCGCGCGGTGCTGACGGCTGTACCGGCGGTCCCAGCGTTCCCGACGATCCCGGCGCTCCTGGTAGTCCCGGTAGTTCCCGAGGTCGGAACCGCCGTCACGGCTCCGGCCGCCGCCACGGTCACGGCCGAGGCGGGTGAGGCCGTAGACCAGCACCGCCGCGGCCAGCCACCACAGGGGGTTGAGGAAACCGAAGCCGAACAGGACCAGGGCGAGGATGAGGAGCAGGACGAACACAACGGGCCTCCCGGGAGCTGGAAACAGCGTCGATACCGGGGACTGGGGCCTCTCCTTGCAGCGTAGTCCTGCCCGAAGGCTGCGGATACCGTGCGACGTCGGACGTCTTGCCCGGTCGGTCACGAAACGACCGGCTCCCGGGCCGACCTCGATCCGTACCACTCTCTTGCGTCTTCGCCGCCGATTCCGTCAGGAACCGACCGGGGGCGACACTTTCGACCACTCTCACGCTGACCTGGAGAGAGGGCGACGGCCCGTCCCGCCGCGCCAGTACGCTCGTCCTACGGTCCGCCCGTGACCCCGGCCCTCTCCGTACTGTCCTGTTCCGCGCAACAGAGGCCCTGCGCAAGGCGAAAGCCCCCCGGTGACAGAGGAGTTGGGTCGCATGGGCTTGCAGCACCACCTGTTCGACGAGTTGCGTGTGGTCACGGCCGGCGGCGAGCTGGACCTGACGACCGCTCCTGCTTTCGCGCGTGACCTCGTGGACGCCCGGCACGGCGACGGGCGGCTGCTCCTCGTCGTGGATCTGTGCGGTGTCACGTTCATGGACGGCAGCGTCCTGGAGCCGCTGTGTGCGGCGTGGGAGGACTGCCATGAGCGGCTCGGCTGGCTGCGGGTCGTGCACCACCGGCCAGGCGCGAGTCTCGTGTTCCGGGCCGCCGGTCTGCAGGACCGTTTCCCGCGGTACGCGACCATCCAGGACGCCTGGCGGGACGTGCCCGCGGACCGTGCGACGGCAGACCGGGCCACGTAGTGTACGGCGCAAGCCAGGCGACACCTCACCTCGAAGGGCCCCGGCCCGCGCGGGACGGAGACGGGTGATCAGTGACGGCATGGCCGAGGTCCTGCGGTCGCTGCGCCTCGGCGAGGCCGGGGATCCGGCGCAGGCGTGTGCGCGGGTGCTGGGCGTCGCGGGCGTCGCACTGTCGTTGCTGGTCGGCGCCGATCGGACGGCCGAGCCGCTCTGGTTCCATCCGGACCTGAGCGCCCGGTTCGAGGAACTCCAGCTCACGTTGGGGGAGGGCCCGGGGCCGGACGCGGTCCGCGCCGGTTCGCCCGTGCTGGAGCCGGACCTGGCACGGGTGCGCGCCGAGCGCTGGCCCGCGCTGCTGCCGGCCGCGCGCGAACTGGGCGTGAACGGCGTGTGCTGCTTCCCGCTGGGCATCGGCGCCATCCGGGTCGGCGTACTGACCGTGCTGTGCGACGCCGAGCGGCAGCTGAGCCGGCAGCAGTACACGGACGCCACCGCCCTGACCGCCGTACTGACCAACGCCCTTCTGAACGGCGACCGGCACGACGGGGAGCAGCCCGGGCTCGGCACGGCCCTGGAACCTCCCTCGGTGCTGCGCCGCGCGGTCGTGCACCAGGCCACGGGCATGGTCAGCGCCCAGCTCGACGTGTCCGTGCAGGAAGCACTGCTGCGTCTGCGTGCCCACGCGTACAGCAGTGAACGGCCCCTCCGTGAGATCGCGGCGGATGTGGTCGCCCGCAGGCTGCGTTTCACCGACGACTTCGACGACGATGTAAGCGGGCCGTACTCGCCCGACGGTGGAAAGGGATGATGACCATGGCCCGCGAACGACGTCTTGCAGAGATCTTCGTGGAGGTCGCCGACTCGCTCGTCGAGGACTTCGACGTCATCGACCTGCTGCACCGGCTCTCCGCACGCTGTGTCGAGCTGCTCGACGTGTCGGCGGCCGGGATCCTGCTCGTGGACGCGCACGGCGAACTGCAGATCATCGCCGCTTCCGACGAACACACCCGCCTGCTGGAACTCTTCGCGCTCCAGCACGACCAGGGCCCCTGCGTCGAGTGCTACCGCACCGGGGCCCCGCGAACCAACATCGACCTGACCGCGGCGGAGGCGACCGGCGCCTGGCCGCGCTTCGCCGAACAGGCCCGCGAGACCGGGTACGTGACCACGCACGCCATCCCGCTGCGGCTGCGCAACAGGGTCGTCGGTGCCCTCAACCTCTTCCAGACCACCCCGCACCGCCTCGGCGACGACGACATCGCGCTCGCCCAGGCCCTCGCCGACGTGGCCACCATCGCGATCCTGCAGCAGCGCACCCTGGAGCAGTCCCATGTCGAGAACAGCCAGCTGGAGAACGCACTGACGAGCCGCATCCTGATCGAACAGGTCAAGGGCTTCCTGGCCGAGCGCTGGAACACCTCCGTCGACGACGCCTTCGCCGCGTTCCGGACCTACGCCCGCGCCCGTCATCTGCGCCTCTCGGACCTCGCCGCGCGGATCGTCTCCGGCGACTTCGACACCGGGGCCATTCCGGCCCCCGCGACGGCCCGGCCCGGCCACCTCGGCTGACCGGCGGCACCGTCCGGGTGCCGCCGGTCCGGCCGCCCGCCGGGTCGCGGAGGTTCTCCGTCGCTGCTTCGCCTCCACCGAACAGCGCAGCCATCCCGCGGACGCCAAGGGAGGGACCCGCCTCCAGCCCACCCTGGACACCACCCACGCGCCAGAACCGGCACGATCCTGGCTGGAGACCAGCCGCTCCCCGGGCAAGGACGACCTCCGTCCGGGGACGGGCTCGCACGATGTCCGCGATCACCGACCGACCCGCCCTGCGCGCCGCGCCGTTCAGGGCGCCGAGCGCCGAGCACACGCCTCGCCCGCAAACCCGTGAGGCCCCGCCACCGGCCGGGCCGTGCGTGCCCGTGCCGGGCCGGATCAGACGTGACCGCCCGTGGCGGCTGCCATGAGCGGTTCGGCCGCCTGCTCGGTCGTGTCCGGCGGCACGACCAGCAGATCCCAGCGCCCCCGGCCGGGCGAGAGCAGGACGATGGTGTGCGGGGTGGATTCCCCCTGGGTCCTGCGCAGCCGTACGACCTGGTTGGCGACGAGGATCTGGCCGGGCATGGTCGACCACGTCGCCCCGTTGACCGTGGCACTGGTGATGTGACCCCACTTGCGCGGCAACCCGGCCAGCAGTCCCGGGAGTTCGGCCGGCAGGTCGTACGAACGGGGCCACCACGCGCCGTCGATGGCCCGGGGCAGGTTCCCGTGGGGCGCCAGACGCAGGCGGAGGACAGGGTGGGAGGGAAGCGGGGGCTGCAGCACGGTCGTCATGAGGCTCCTGCCAACTGCCGTACGCGGATGAGCGTTTGACGTCAGACGCGGCGGGCGGCGACCCGGTCGGGGGCCGGCCAGCGTACGTCGTGGACCCAGCCGGCGCGCTCCATGAGCCGGATGACGGCGGCCGACGGGTCGATCTGACCGCGGTCGACACCGTGCCGGGCGCTGGTGGGGTCGGCGTGGTGGAGGTTGTGCCAGCTCTCGCCGAAGGAGAGCAGGGCCAGCGGCCACAGGTTGGTGGCGCGGTCGTGGCGCCGGGTGCGGAAGGGGCGCTCACCGATCATGTGGCACAGCGAGTTGACGCTCCAGGTGACGTGGTGGAGCAGCGCGATACGCACAAGTCCCGCCCACAGCAGGCCGGTTACGCCATACAGCCAGCTGCCGCCGATCGCCCAGCCGAGCCCGAACGGCAGCGCGAGCGTGACCAGGCACAGCAGTGGGAAGGCGCGGGAGACGGCCCGGATGTCGGGGTCGGCGACGAGGTCGGGGGCGTAACGCTCCGCCGATGTCGCCTCGTTGCGGAACAGCCAGCCGACGTGGGCGTCCAGCAGTCCGTGCAACTGGCCGCGCAGATGGGTGCCGTAGCGGTAGGGCGAGTGCGGGTCGCCGGGCCGGTCGGTGAAGGCGTGATGGCGGCGGTGGGTGGCGACCCAGCCGATGACGTCGCCCTGGAAGCTCATCGACCCGGCCACCGCGAGCGCGATGCGCACGGGGCGGATCGCCCGGTACGAGCCGTGGGTGAGCCCGCGGTGGAAGCCGACGGTGACGCCGAGGCCGGTGATCGTGTAGAGGACGGCCGCGAGCACGATGTCGACGGGGTGGACAAGCCGTCCCCACAGCAGCCAGCCCGCCAGGCCGAGGGCGACGAACGGCAGGATGACGATCATCGCCGTGACGGCGACGTATATCCGCTGGGCGGTGTCCCGCGCGGGCGCCGGGCCCTCGTCGTTCGGGAAGGGGGAGGTGCCGTCGTAGGACGGGGGCGGCGGGTCGGTGCCCGTCGGAATCCCCGTCGTGGACGGGGTGGAGAGGATGGACATGGCGGGACTCCTCGGCCTCGCTGCGGATGGCGCGGCCGGGGTCACGGGCTGCCCCTGGGAAGGGAAACGCGAGGACAGGACGCCGGACCGGACGCCGGCACGTCAAGAGCCCTCGGTGAATCCAAGGTACTCCCGCATGCTCCGGAAAGGGCCGGTCCGGAGCGTACGGCCACCCCGGGCGGCCACCACTGCGCACTGTCACATCCGCGCTGTCACAGAGCGCGGAGTACGGTGAACAGCACCGAGGGCACTTCGCACACCGGCTTCCACGCCGGGTCGTCCTCGGCGAGGGACGAAACCCGTGCCGCCGCAGAGGTGGCCCGGAGACGGGTCCGCATCATGCCGGCGACCTCATACCCCACCCTGCCGCGTCCCGAGCCCGTCGCAGTCCCGGCGACCCGTCTCGCGCTGAAGAGCGACGGCGCCGTCCATGGCCTCCTGGACGGTGCCTGGTGGCCCCGCTCCCGGGACCTGCTGAGCGAACTGCCCGCGCTGACCGCCGTGTTGGACCCTTTGTGGGGCCGTATCACCCGCGTCGCCGTCAACCCGATGTACTGGCCGACCATCCCCCGCAAGGTTCCCGTGGCCGGCCACATCGTCAAGGTGGGCTGGTTCACCGCGGAGATCGACCCGCACAAGCTGCTGCTGCTCTCCTACGGCATCGGACGCTGGGATCTGCTGATCATCCCGCCGGAGACCGGGGCCGAGTCGGCGGCCCGGCTGATGGCTGCCGCGTCCGACCACGACGGCCTGCCGCTGACCGCGAGCGCGCTCATCGCCGCGGACGAGGACCGGTACGGCGTCGCCGCGACCGAGGCGCCGCTGGATCCGGACAAGGTGTGGGAGGCCCGAGTCAAGATTCCATAATGATTTTCATTAGGGATAACCGGCTCTGTAGTAGTGACAATCATTTCCATCTACGGTCTGAGGTGAACCCGCTTCACAGGCCCCTGCCCGCCTGTGTGGCCCCCACCCCGTCAAGGAGACCGTGTCGTGCGCACTGCCGGCATCCCGATATCCCGTTCCGCATCCCGCTCCACCCGCCTGATCGCCGGCGGACTGCTCACCGGCGTCGTGCTGGCTGTGACCAGCGGCTGCTCCACCGCCTCTTCCTCCGACGCCTCCGATACCTCCGAGACCGCCGCCGCCGGGTCGACGACGGTCGGCAAGACCATCAAAGTCGTAGCCGCGGAGAACTTCTGGGGCAGCATCGCCTCCCAACTCGGCGGCACCCACGCGCAGGTCAAGAGCATCATCGACAACCCGAACGCCGACCCGCACGACTACGAGCCGACCGCGGCCGACGGCCGGCTCGTGGCCGGGGCCCAGTACACGATCGTCAACGGCATCGGCTACGACGCCTGGGCGGACAAGCTGCTGTCCGCCAACCCCGAGAGCGGCCGTACCGATCTGAAGGTCGGTGACCTGGTCGGCATCAAGCCGGGCGGCAACCCGCACCGCTGGTACTCGCCGGACAACGTCCACCAGGTCATCGAGAAGATCACCGCCGACTACAAGAAGATGGACCCGGCCGACGCCGCCTACTTCGACGCGCGGAAGACGACCTTCGAGGCGACGACCCTCGCGCCGTACAACAAGCTGATCGCCGACATCAAGGCCAAGTACGCCAACACCCCCGTCGGCGCCTCGGAGTCCATCGTGACCCCGCTCGCCGAAGGCCTCGGGCTGAAGATGCTGACGCCCGAGTCGTTCCTGGACGCCATCAGTGAGGGCACCGACCCGACGGCCAAGGACAAGCAGACGATCGACCGGCAGATCAGCGAGAAGCTGATCAAGGTGTACGTGTACAACAGCCAGAACGCCACCCCCGATGTGCAGGCCCAGGTCAAGGCCGCCGAGGCGAAGGGCATTCCGGTCGCGACCGTGACCGAGACCCTCACCCCGGCCGGAGCCTCCTTCCAGGCGTGGCAGGTACGGCAGTTGGAGGGCATCGAGAAGGCCCTCGGGCAGGCGACGGGCCGGTGAGTACCGTGAATCCGGCCACCTCCCGGCCGGGCGGCACGGCACGGCACCGAGTCCCCCCGCAACCGGCGGCCACCGAACAGCCTTCTCCCGTCGTGTCGTTGCGCGGTGCGGGAGCGCGGGTCGGCGGCCGGACACTGTGGTCAGGGGTCGATCTGGAGGTCGGCGCCGGGGAGTTCGTGGCCGTCCTCGGTCCCAACGGGGTCGGCAAGTCGACCCTGGTCAAGATGCTGCTCGGCATCCTGCCGCCGGCCGCCGGTGAGGTCCGCGTACTGGGCGGGGCACCCGGCCGGGCGGGCCACCGCATCGGCTATCTGCCCCAGCGCCGCAGCTTCGACGCGAGCCTGCGCATCCGTGGCACCGACATCGTGCGGCTGGGCCTCGACGGCGACCGCTGGGGCGTACCGCTGCCGTTGCCCGGCCGGTTCAGTGCCCGGCGCCGGGCGGCCCGGGACCGTATCGCCGAAGTCGTCGAGCTGGTCGGGGCGAGCGCGTACGCGCACCGGCCGATCGGCGAGTGCTCCGGCGGTGAGCAGCAACGGCTGCTGATCGCCCAGGCACTCGTCCGCGATCCCGAACTGCTGCTGCTGGACGAGCCGTTGGACAGTCTCGACCTGTCCCATCAGGGCGCGGTCGCCGCACTGATCGGGCGGATCTGCCGGGAGGCGGGCGTCGGTGTCGTCATGGTCGCGCACGACGTCAACCCGATCCTGCCGTGGCTGGACCGGGTGGTGTACATCGCCGAGGGCGGTGCGGTCGCGGGCCGACCGCAGGAGGTGATCACCACCGGGACGCTCACGCGGCTGTACGGCGTGCCGGTGGAGGTCCTGCGCACCAGCGACGGGCGACTGGTGGTCGTCGGCCAGCCCGAGGCGCCCGCCCGCCACACCGACCGGCACACCACAGGAGACAGTCTGTGAACTGGGCTGACGCGAGCGCCGGTTGGTCGTGGAATCCGGTGGCCGACCTCCAGCAGATCTGGGCGTTCCCGTTCATGGTCAACGCCTTCCGGGCGGGCACGGTCGTCGCCGTACTGGCCGCCGTGATGGGCTGGTTCATGGTGCTGCGCCGGCAGAGCTTCGCCGGACACACCCTGGCCGTGGTCAGCTTTCCCGGCGCGGCCTGCGCGACCCTGCTGGGCATCGGCGCGGGCTTCGGCTACTTCGCGTTCTGTGTCGGCGGCGCCCTGGTGATCGCCGCCATCCCCCGCGCCGGACAGGGCGGCGGCGGCCAGGAGTCGGCGCTGACCGGCACCGTCCAGGCGTTCCTGCTGGCCTGCGGATTCCTCTTCGTCGCCCTCTACAAAGGGTTCCTCGGCGGGGTCAACTCCCTGTTGTTCGGCAGCTTCCTGGGCATCACCACCGTCCAGGTGACCGTGCTGACGGTCGTGGCGGCGCTCGCAATCGGCGCGCTGGCGGTCATCGGGCGACCGCTGCTGTTCGCCTCCGTCGACGAGAACGTCGCCGCCGGACGCGGGGTGCCGGTCCGCGCCCTGTCCGTGGTCTTCCTCGTCCTGCTCGGAGCGGCGACCGCGGAGGCGAGTCAGATCACCGGCACGCTGCTGGTGTTCGCCCTGTTGGTCATGCCCGCGGCAGCCGCGCAACAGCTCACGGCCCGGCCCGCGTTGAGCCTGGCGCTCGCCGTGGTGATCGCGATTGCGGTGACCTGGACCGGGCTGATCGCCGCCTACTACTCGCCGTACCCGATCGGTTTCTACGTGACGACCTTCGCCTTCGCCGGCTACGTCCTGGCCCGCACGGGCCGCACCCTCACCACGGCCGTCGGCAGGCGGCGGATGGTGGGAGCGGGAGCGGGTGCCGTCGTATGAGCGCCTTCACGCACCCGTATTTCGTGCACGCCCTGTTGGCCGGTACGGCGATCGCGCTGGCGGCCGGTCTCGTGGGGTACTTCCTGGTGCTGCGCGCCCAGGTGTTCACCGGCGACGCGCTCAGTCATGTCGCGTTCACCGGGGCGCTCGCGGCCCTCGCGCTCGGCTACGACCTGCGGTTGGGGCTGTTCGCGGCGACCGTGGTGTTCGCCGTGGTGCTCGGCGCGCTGGGCCGCCGCAGCCGCGCCGACGACATCGTCATCGGCAGCCTCTTCTCCTGGATCCTGGGCCTGGGGGTCTTCTTCCTCACCCTCTACACCACGTCCCGCAACACCGGGAACGGCACCGCCGGCGTCAACGTCCTCTTCGGATCGATCTTCGGCCTCTCCACCGGGCAGGCGCGGGTGGCGGCCGTCGTCGCGGGCGTCATCTGCCTCGCCGTGCTCGCGGTCGCCCGCCCGCTGCTGTTCGCCTCCGTCGACGAGGCGGTGGCCACGGCCCGCCGGGTGCCGGTACGACTCCTCGGCCTCGCCTTCCTGGTCCTGGTCGGCGCGTGCGCGGCCGAGGCCACCCAGGCGGTCGGCTCGCTGCTCCTGCTGGGCCTGCTCGCCGCCCCCGCGGGCGCGGCCCAGCGGCTGACCGACCGGCCGTATAACGCGCTGGCCCTGTCCGCGGGACTGGCGGTGGCGGAGATGTGGGCGGGCCTCGCCCTGAGCTACTACGTCCCCCAACTGCCGCCCAGCTTCGCCATCATGGCCGTCGCCACGGCCTTCTACGCGGCAGCAGTCGTCTTCGTACGGCGGCCCCGGACCCGCGCCGGCCTCGTGGCGGTGTGATGGGCGGGCCGGCCGACGACCTGGACCTCATCGGACGCCGTACCGCCCAACGCGCCGGTGTCGTAAGGGCGTTGATCGACCACGGCGGCTTCGTCAGCGCCCGCGCCCTGCACGGCATCCTGCGGTCTCACGGTGCGCGGGTGGGCCTCAACACCGTCTACCGCACCCTGGCCGCGCTGGTGGGCGCCGGCCGCGCCGACGTCGTACGCGACCGGGGTGGTGAACGCCTCTTCCGGCACCGGCCGTTCCCCGGGCATCAGCACTATCTGCTGTGCCGTGTCTGCGGGTTGAGCACCCCGGTCGACTCGGAGGCGGTCGAGAGCTGGGCCGAGGGGGTGGCCGAGACCTCCGGTTTCGCGGAGGTCGAGCACACCGTCGAACTCACCGGGCTCTGTCCACGATGCCGCTCCAACCCCATTTATTAATGACATTCATTTTCATGTAGTGTCTCCCGTGACTACCGAGCAGGAGGATTCCCATGGCCGTCCCCAAGCGGAAGATGTCCCGCAGCAACACCCGCCACCGCCGCGCCCAGTGGAAGGCGACCACCCCGACACTCGTCCCGATCACCATCGACGGCGTCCCGTACCTGGTGCCCCAACGACTGGCCAAGGCGTACGAACGCGGGCTGCTGCGTCCCGAGGGCTGACCGTTCATGTCCTACGGCTCTCACGACCGACTGCCCGTCACCGTCCGCTCCGGATTCCTCGGCGCGGGCAGGACCACCCTCCTCAACCACATCCTGGGCAACCGCGAGGGCCTGCGCGTCGCGGTCGTCGTCAACGACATGAGCGAGGTCAACATCGACGCCGCCCTGGTGCGCGGCGGCGAGGCGGCCCTGTCCCGCACCGAAGAACGCCTGGTCGAGATGACCAACGGCTGCATCTGCTGCACCTTGCGCGACGACCTGCTGGAGGAGATCGACCGGCCGGCCCGCGAGGGCCGCTTCGACTACCTCCTCATCGAGTCGTCACCATGGTCACGGTCGTCGACGCCGCGGGCTCCCTGCCCGAAATGACCGGCTGCGCGTGACCCTCACCCGTCTCAATCCGGCCGCACGCGTCGTCCCGGCCGTCCACGGCCGGGTGAGGACCACCGACGTACTGGGCACCGGACTCTTCGACCTGGAGCGCGCCCAACAGGCCCCCGGCCGGGTCCGGGAGCTCAACGGCGACCCCGTCGCCGAGACGGAGGAGTACGTGCGACCACTAATGCCCCGAACTGCAGGATCGCGTCGGGGTGCTTCGTCGTCTTCGGCCGCGGTCAGCCTCGGCGAGCGGCGCCGTCCGGCCAGACGACGTCCACGGGGATGCCCGCCGTCTGCGCTTCGAGGACGGTGTCGGCGGTGCCGCCGCCCTTGCCCGTCGGCGGTTCTCCGTTCCATACGGCGACCAACCGGTCGGCGCGTTCGACGAGTACGGCGTTGGCGGCCTCGTATGCCTGTCGGTCGGCCGTCGGATAGGGGAGCACGAGGATGTCCTCGGCAGCCTTGACGAGGTGGTCGAACACGGCCGCGTGGTCGGGTTCGACCGTGTTCCGACGGTAGTCCTGTGACGGGACGACGACCATGAGGCGTCCGCCGACGGCGAGCACGGCTTGGGCGAAGAGAGAGTCCGCGCCCTTGGCGATGCACGAGACGCCGACGAGCGGGTCGGCGTCGGCGTACTGCCTGAGCAGGTCGTCCAGGGCGGCGCGGACCAGCGGGATGCTGTCCTCGGTCAGATCCATGTGGCCGGTCACCGCGAGGGTTGTCACGGTCGAGTACCTCTTTCAGGTCGGCAGCAGGTCGCGGATCTCGGCGCGAGCCTCGCGCAGGGGAGGGTCGCGCTGTTGCCCATGGTGTCGGCGCTGAGCTGGGCGCGCACGCAGCTGGGCGGGTGGCGCGCGTCGCGTCCACCGGTCGGCAGGCGGCGGTGCCGGACACCGTGCCCGGCGGAGCGGATGAGTTCGAGGGCGTCTTGTTGCTGGGTGGGGTGGCTCGTCCAACAGGCCCAACAGGCCCAACAGGCCCAACAGGCCCAACAGGCCCAACAGGCCCAACAGGCCATGCCCTCCAGGGTGTTGGTGCCGAAGGACATGCTGTCGTCGGCGTGGGAGGTGCGCAGCGCCAGGAGGCAGTGGTTCCGGGTGCGGTGCCGGAGCCTCGTGTCCCAGTTCATGGTGGCTGCCCTGCCTGCCAGTTGAGCCGTGACCTGATACAGACGCGGTTCGAACCTCGGTGTGCGAGCTGTGGCCTTCCAGCTCTTCAACTCCCATACCCAGAGCCGACCGTGGTGATGCGGGCTCCGGCGGAGGAGCGGCCCGTCGGCCCCGGCCGGCCGCACTGTGGACCGCCCGCCCTGTCCGCGGCTCATACGCTCGGGGCATGACGATGACACCGGAGCAACTCCGCGACCAAGAGCCGACTCTGGAGCTGATCAACAGTGAGCTCGCGTCGCGTCTGGCGCGGCAGACGGAGTCGGGCGCGAAGGTGGAGACGAAGGCCGTCTTCCTGGTCGGGTTCGCGGCCACGGCCGCTCAGTTTCTGGCCTCACGCGGCTTTGAACCCTTCACGGGCGCCGCGGCCTTCGGGGCGTACGCGTGTGCCGTCGTCTTCGGTGTCTCGATCTTCAACCTTGCCGAGTACGAGGACATAAAGCCCCGGGAAGTACTGGAGAATCACGGGCGATCCTCGAAGGGCGCGGCGCTGGTGGCCCTTGCCGCCACGAGGGTGGGGATGTTCGAGAAGAACGCGCTGGTGCACACGCGGAAGACGAAGCGATGGACGGTCAGCCTCACCGCCCTCGCGGTGGGAGTCTGCCTCTCAACTGTCAGTATCTTGTTGCAGACTGGCGACTATGACGGACACACCGAACCAGGGGGAGCCGCCACCTCCGCCCCCGCCTCCGCCGCCTCCTCCACCCACCCCTCCTCCACCGGCCGGTCTCACTGAGACTTTCGCCGATCCGTCTCTCGTCGGTTCGGAGAAACGGGGTGACGGCAAGCCGGTGCGGCGCAGGACCGGCAGGGGGAGATCCCCCGGGCAGCGCTGACACGGCGCTCGCGGCAGGCCATGTGGCCTGCCCGCGGGCGGCTGGAGGTGTGACCGGCATCGGCCCCGGCCTGGAACGGCTACGTCAATCGCACACCCCACCCGTCCGCTCCCCGTCCCAGTGACAGACGGAAGCAGCGGACTCGTCCGGGCGAACAGCCGTCGGACTCACGAGACTTGAAGCGCGGCGACGCGTCGGTCGGCGACCGCGGTCTCACGCAGGGGGCGCCGATGGCGAGGCGAGCGACGTTCGGACCACGACGCACCAGGGTGCCGTACGCCGTCATTGCCGCTCTGGCCTGTCTCGCTGGACTCGGCCTGCTTCTGCTCCCCCTCTTCGTGTCGTTCCCCTGGGGGAGCGCTGTCAGGCTGGTCATGGTCCTTGGAACAGTGGGGGCTTGGGCCACGTGGTCCGGCCAGCGCAGGAACTACCCCGACGCCGTCACGATCAGGGAACAGGATCCCCGTCCACCGGTGCTCTTCCTGCGAACCTTCGGCAAGGAGTCGAGCTACTTCTCCAGAAGAGAACTCCCGTCGCACCTGACTCGAGCTCAGCGCCTCAAGGCTCGGCTGGGAGAGCAGTACTTCGAGAGCCTGAAGACTCTCGAAGCCTTTGTTCGGAGTGAACTCGGCGAGCGCGTCGGGCCGTTGGTGGCGTTGGGGGATCCCACCGACCGCCTGCCCCGCGACGGGGCGGCCCGGATGTGGGTGGACTACGGCGTCTGGCGGGACGAGTTCCGCAGGCAGATAGCCGACGCGCGCTGTGTCATCGCGGAGATCCATGTCTCACCCGGTCTTGCCTGGGAGCTGGCCGAGGTCTTCGGATCCGAACACCGCCGCAGTCGGCTCTTTGTCTTCACACCGCCCCGTGCGGCGAACGGGCGGGCCTCCTTCGCGGTCTCGGTGAACAACAGGCTGCTGCGGCAGCGTCCCGAGAGCTGGGAGAAGACGGTCGAGTTCATGGCGGAGATCGGGTACGTCCTGCCCGCTGAGAGCCCTGGCCCCGGCGCGGTCATCGGATTCACCCCCGCGGGCGCAGGCGTCGTCCTGGCCACGGCGGCCACCACTGCGGCGGGCTTCGTCACACCGATCGTCGAAGCCCTGGCCGTCATGGAGGCGAGGCGCGGGAACACTCCGGATATTTGATCTGATTTACCGGACTTCATCACCAAAAGGCGATGAGGCTGCCAAAGTCCTCCTACTGATGGATGGTCCGGATGGGCCGAGTCCGATGGGGGACGCGGAATGTGGCCGTATCGCTGGCGCTTGGTCCTCTGGAGAGCGGTCGGAGTGCTCGCGCTCGCCCTCACGGCCATGGCCGTCTTCTGGCACCGTGTCGAGAGTCCGCCGCCGGTCGAGCGGGTCATCCCTCCGTACACCACGCCTGCTGTCGCGCATGAACTCCTCGCCACTTCGGATCTGCCCTCGGCCGGGAGGAGCTTCTGGCTGCCGATGCAGGACGGGCCTCCGGACAGTGCCCTGTTCACCGGCACCGGCCGACTGCGGGCCGATCTCCGGCAGATGACGGTCACGGGAGCATGGCAGCGCAGCTGGGAATCCGCGGATGCCAAGGACACCGTGCTGGTCAGGGCACTTGAGATGCGCCAGGCCGCCTACGCCCGGATCCAGTCGAAGCAGTCCTGCTCCCCGTCCACTCCCCTCCGGCTGGCCGGGGCCGACCGGGCGGGATTCCTCCAGCGGGGCGCCGACTACTCCTTCGCCTGCGCGGTCCTGCTGCGGGGGCGGACCGCAGTGGTCGTCCTCGCCCAGTCCAGCCGGGCCAAGGCACCACAGGTCACGGAGAAGCTGGTCACGGACGTGATTCGGCTGCAAGGTCCCCGAGTTGAGGCGCTGCCGGATCTCTCCGCGGCGACCTGGCGGGACAGCACCACGCGTACGGCGCTCAACGCGGAGGCGATGAGTGCCGCCGTGGGTGTGCCCCTCGCGCTAGGTCTGCTGGCCGTGCTGCGCGACCCCGCCAGTTGGCGTCGGCTCCGGTCCTTCCTCAGCCGCCCCCGTCCCGACGGAGTCTTCCGGGTCGACCGGCTGGTGAACGTCCGGCTGGCCGCCAGTACCGCGGCGGTCCTCGTCCGGTTCTGCGTGTACGCCTGGGCGGTGCGCCTCGCCGAAATGCTCTCCCTGGGTGTCTGGGCCACTGTGGCCGTCGCCGTCACGGCTGTGGCCGGCATCCTGCTCGTCGAGTGGCTGCTGCGCAGACGTCTTCCCGCCCGCTGGCGCCCCGGGGTCTTCCAGGGCCGTGGACGGTTCCTGGCGGTGCTGGGCTCGGGGTTCACCGGGATGATCGCGGGGGCGGGTGTGCTTCTCGTCGTGGTCGGTTCGGACATGCAGGCGATGGGCACCAGCCCGGCCGGGACGTCCGACTTCGTGGCCACCGGGTTCGGAACGGTCACCAGGGTCGCGGGCGTCGGGCTGGTGCTGTTCGCGCTGGTGCCCTTCATCTTCGTGAGACGACTGGGTATGCGGTACCTGCGGCAGCAGGTCGAGCGCGATCAGCGTCCTCCGACGCTCATGCTCCGTTCCTTCGCCGATGACCGTCGTACCCTCCGCGCCCGCCGGCTGGACCGCGCCTCGGTGGTCGAACGGCTCTGCATGCGCCGCTTCGAGCGCTTCGAGGAGATCGCCGCGTCCGCTCTCTCGGTGCACGGACCGGTCGTGGCACTCAGCCAGGTGGGAGAGAAACTGCCACCCCCGCTGGGAGCCGTACGGCGCAGCTTCTCCATGGACGACTGGAAGGACCGGGTCCGTGAACTGATCGTGCAGTCGCAGCTCATCTGTGTGACGGTCGGCCGCTCCGAGTCCCTGCTGTGGGAGATCCGCCAGATCCGAGCCGCAGGCGCCCTGGAGCGCACCGTCTTCCTGCTGCCCCCGACACGGCGTGGCGAACAGCGCCTACGGCTGGCCGTGCTCGGCTACGCCCTCGGCATCGACTGGTCCGTACTCGACCGGGCCCGCCCTGGAACCGAAGTCCTGGCGATCACCCTTCCCTTCGGTTCTCCCGTGATCATCGCGGGGCGCGCGCCGAACGACGTGAGCTACGAGGCCGCCATCGAGATCGCCGCCCTGGCCGTGTCCGGAGCCGAGCACACCGCGGTGACCGATGTCCGCCAACTCGTCGGCGCCTACGTCGAGTACGCACAAGGTGCCGGGGAAGGCACGGGGCGACCGGGCATCCGCGGAGCACGGCAGGCTCCGCCCGTACGGATCCACGCTCCCGGCAAGGCCCCTGTGTACCGTCCGTGGTGGCGCCGGTGGTGGCTGCTGCCCTGGGTCGTCAGCGGAGGCATCGCGGCGGTCTTCACCCTCCTGTTCGGTCATTCCCTCGACGACTCCGACACCGTGAGCTATCGGTCGCCGGTGACGAGCGTCGTGCAGGACGAGGTCTCGGACACGGACTACGCGGTGCTGGGCGGTCGCTCGCTCGTGCGGCTGGACTTCGAACAGCACACAGGCCGCCCCGTCGCGCGCGTCGACGACTACGTGAACGAGCTCGTCGTCCGGGGTACGTCCGCGTACTACATCTCCGTGCAGTCGGGCCGCGTCGGCCGGGTCGACCTGCGCAGCGGACGCACGATGTGGACGCGGTCCGCCGGTGCCGGTGTTCGCGCGCTGGCTCTCGTCGGTGACCGGGTCGTGGTCGCGTCACCCGATGCCGGCCGGGTCGACGCACTCGCGGTGAAGGACGGCCGCAGGCTGGCCCGTCGCTCCGTCACCGGCGCCCCGTACGGCGTCACCCAGGCCGACGGACGACTCTTCGTCAGCCTTGCGCAGCGCGACGAGGTGCTCGAACTGGCCCCGGCGGATCTCCGCCCAGTGGCTCAGCTGAACGTCCCTCGCGGTCCGCTCCAGTTGGCAACCCGGGGCAAGCAGGTGTGGGTCCGTTCGGCTCTGGACCATGTGCTCCAGGCCGTCGGACCGCGAGCGGGTGGGACAGAGGGGAGCCGGTTGCTGCTGAGCGACCAGACCGCTCTGGTTTCGGGCAACGGAGAGTGGCTTGCCGTTCAAGGCATGGAACGAGTGACGGTCGTACGGCCCGACGGAACTCTGAATCGGGTTCCGCTGCCCGATGCGTCATTCCTTTCGCTGCTCGTGCAGCGCGACGGAGCGGTTGTCGTGTCATACGCATCGGGGGAGATCACGCGAATTAACTGACGCGGCCCCTTCGGGAACTCCGGAATTACTAGATGAGTCCCTTCTCCACGAGATTCCAATAGTGCTGACCGAGTACCGTCAGTTCGCAGGACTTGCTCTGCATGGCGGCATGCCACATGTGAGGCGCGTCGACGGGACGGACGAGATTCACCTTGACGAATTTCTGGAGTACGGCAAAAGTCGCGGTGTGGGCAGGGTCGGGTGGCGGAATCAGCGGGTCCTGACTCTGTTCCGAGAACCGTTCCGGTTCGAAAGAAGGATCCAACTGAAAATTGTGCTCCGGAGAAGGGAAGTGCCTCGTCAGGGATTGAAGATCCGTGAGGGCTATCGGAGGTTCCGTCCTTCTCAGGGACACGAAAGTCTTGACGTTAGTTTTGAAAACAGGCCGCTGCGCCCAAGGGCCGAGGGACTGGTCGATATGGGCGTAGACGCTTCCGGGTGTGATGTCCCCGACGAGATTTGCGGCGGCGCCGTTCAGTGCGTCGATGAACAGGCTCGTGAAAACGCCCGCACCACCGCCTGGGGTTTCGTAGGAGTACTGATCGGCGGTCGAAGCGGTCAGGATCGTGACGCCGTCGGATATTTCGGCGAGGCCCGTGGCCATTGAACTGTCCCCCACCACCCCGCTGTGACAGCTGTCGAGGATGATCACCTTGTTCCTTGCACGGGAGACATTCGCCAGCGTCATGACCTCGGTCAGAGCGAGCCCGTCATCTCCGGTGTCGCAGTCGCTGGCGCATAAGAAGCCGCCGGTGTCCTCGATGTATCCGTGGCCCGCGAAATAGAGCAGAGCAATCTCCGAATCATCGGAGAACAGCTCCCTGACCGCATCCTTGAGGTCTCTCTTGGTGATCTTCTGTGTGGTGCTCGTCCCCGTCAGCACCTGAGGTGCGGGAAAATTGAGGGTGCCGTCCGCGTTACGCTCGATCGCGGCCTTCACTGAGTAGGCGTCGTTCACGCAACCACTGAGCGGGCTCAGGTTTGTGTAGTGGTCGATTCCGACGATCAGTGCCTTACGCATAATTCCTACAGTGAGTCGATGAAGTTGGTGACGTTTGCGTCACTCCAGGTGACTGTGGCGACGCCGGGTAGGGCCGTGCGATCATCCGTGTAGGCCCAGATCCCCCGGATCTTCTTCGCCTCCTCTTTTGCGCACTGAATCTCCCATTTCTGTCCGCTGGATTTCAGGGAGTTCTTGCTGACCAAGATGATGACACCGGCTGAGCGCTTGATTCGCGTGCGAACTCGATCCTTCCAGTTGTTGTCGTAAGGTTCCTTGACTGACATGTCGATGAATTCGAACGGTGCTCGCGGGTGCAGGGACTGGCCCTTCAGGAAATCTCGCTGCCGCTTGTCCTCGATGGCGAAAGCAATGAACAGTACCTTCTTCTCTGCCATTCCGCTCCCTGGGTTGAATGTTCTCCACCACGCGCAAAGGATCTGCACGCGCGAGCAGTGGCATATTTGTCGCCGAGGTGTCAATGCTACTAGCGCGCGACCACGTCTGAACCCGGTTTGAGCGCACTGGCCGGTATCGACGAGCGAGGGTGGAAATCGCAGGCGGAGGCCACGGGTAGTGGGTGTTCATATTTAATGATCACGGTGCTCTGTCTGTGCCTGGAACTCTTGATTCAGTGGTGTGGAGTTCAAGTCCCACAGTGCCTGCCGGTGGCGCCGGCATGGGTGACATCGGTGTCATGCGGCAGAGACGGGCCAATGCGTGCCGGTCGGGTTCTGTGATGCCTGCCGGTTCAGCTTGTGATCACGGTGCGCCGCCTGATAGTTGGATCACATGACGGGGGATCAGACCACAGTCTTCAGCGCGCCGCGACGACGTCAGCACAGGCTCCTGGGCTGGGCCATGCGCCTGGCCGGCAGCTTCTTGTCGGTTTTCGGTGCGCTGTGGTTCATCGCGGGCGTTTCCCGCACACGGACAATGTTTTCACCAGCACCACTGGGTGCCACCGAGCCTTTGTGGCAGCGGGTGTTGATCGTGGGAGCGGTCATCGCGGCCGGTGCCGTGTCGCTCCTCGGCGGCCGCAGACTCAGACGACGCGGGCGTCGGCACAGCGTTCCGGTATTGCGGACGATGGCGGACGCGAAGCGTGGGCCCTACGTGCTGTACCTCCGGCCCTTCACATCGGATGTGGAGCGGGCAGGCATGCCGCATGCCTTCAGCCGGTTCCGGAATGTGGGAGGGTCCCTCGTCGACACCAGCACCCGCACTTCCGAGGAGCGCATCTCCCGTGCCTTCGGTGGCCTGGCGCGGGTGATCGCCGTCGGTCAGCCGGACGAAGCGCTGCCCCTGCTGGGAGCCGCGAAGCTGTATCTGCCTCTGAACGATTGGCAGCCGACGGTGGCTTCTCTCCTCGACGACGCTCGAATGGTTCTCCTCTCCGCAGGCACTTCTGACGGAACTCTGTGGGAACTGAGGCAGTGTCTGCGGCGTCGCGCGCCACAGACACTGCTGATCGCGATCTATACGGACGAGGGCGAGTACGACGCGTTCCGGGAAAAGGCCGATCCGATCTTTCAGGAGGAGGCGGACGGGCTGCGGCACGGGCGCGGCGCGGACTGGCACCCGGCACGGTTGCCCGCCTGCCCACCCCTCAGTGACCCGGACCGCGTCAAATGGCTGCCGTTGCCTCGTGGATACATCCGCTTCGACGAGGAGTGGACCCCTCATTTGATCTGGCTCGACCCGACTTCCGTCCGAGGATGGACGGAGGAAGGGCGCCATCGCAGGCTGAACCGCGAGCAATTGGCGCCCTTCATGGAAGCCGTGTTCCAAGGACTGTGGGATGTGGAGGACGCGGCGGATCAGGCCGACGTCGGCCGGTGTGCGACGGTCGCCGGCTTGGAGTCGGCAGTGCGCGCGGCACGGTCCGATGGCGCGGAAGGCCATACTCGGCTCAGCCTTCTGATGTCGGGAACAGGTCGTTTCCTCGGTGTCGGAGAAGAAGAGGACGCCGATGCAAGGCAATTGATCGCTCACGCCGGCGGCCGGTCGCCCTTCACCATCCCTCTGCCGTTGCAGATGGTGGAGGAAATACTGCGCGAAAGGAGGGCCAGGGGCGCCGTGGACGCGGATACGCTCCAAGTGGAGTTCAGTCCTGGAGGACGGATTCGCGGGGTGTGTCACCACTCTGCGGGGCAGCAGGCCGAGGAGCTCCCTGTCCCGGCGGACGAGAGCAGAACGGGCCACTGATGATCCCCTCGTCCTTCCAGTGACAGCCGCGGCGAATCCCGTTCCGGGTAGGTAGGTTGGGGCGGGTGTCGACGCCACCTGTGATCCTGTTGCTGTCGGGCAGCCTGCGGGCCGGTTCCTCCAACGAGGCCCTGCTGCGCACTGCGCACGCCGTGGCGCCGGACGCGCGGGTGGGTGCCGTACGGTACGACGGTCTCGCGGGGCTTCCGCACTTCAACCCCGATGACGACACAGACCCGTTGCCGGCGTCGGTGGCCGAGCTGCGGGCGGCGATCGACCGGGCGGCCGGGGTCCTGATCTGCACGCCGGAGTACGCGGGCACCCTGCCGGGTTCGTTCAAGAATCTGCTCGACTGGACGGTCGGCGGCACCGAGATCTGTGACAAGCCGGTGGCCTGGGTCAACGCGGCCGCCCCGGGGCGCGGCGCGGGTGCGGAAGCCACGTTGCGGACGGTCCTCGGCTACACGGGTGCCGCCGTCGTGGAGCCGGCCTGTGTGAGGATCCCGGTGGACCGGGGGATGCTCGGCACGGACGGGCTCATCGCCGACCTCGTGGTACGTCGGCAACTCGGGGAGGCACTACGGCTGTTGGCGGCGGCCGGGACACGGGCCGAGGGGACCGACCGGGCGTGACCGTGTCGCACGTGCTGAACCTGTGGCGTCAACAGCTGGGCGAGGCACCGGAGTTCATCTGGCGACACAGCGAACTCCAGGTACTGATTCTCAGCGGCGCAACCAGATCCTGGACAGCCCGTAGATCGCTTGGTACGGCCAGTCAAGCGGCGTGGATCGTCCGCCCCCGGTGCAGTCGGCCGGGAACGCCGGTGAACTCCAGGTCCAGGCCGAGGCCGTCGCGTTCGGCGTGGAGGTGCAGGTGGGGTTCGGTGGTGTTGCCGGAGTTCCCCACCTCGCCGAGGAGTTGGCCCGCGCGGACGGTGTCGCCCCGGGTCACGGTCACCGAACCGGGGCGCAGATGCCCGAGTTTGACGATCTCGCGGCCGGTGTCGACGAAGACGTGGTTGCCGTACGGCGGTTGGTAGCTGATCGCGCCGGGCTGCTGGTCCCGGACGGTGTCGGCGGCGGAGATCACGCGGCCGTCGCAGGGGGAGTGGACCCGGCGGCCGTACGCGGCGTAGGCGGCGAGGTCGTGGCCCTGCCGGGTGCGGGTGCCGAGGGGGCCGAGGGCCACCAGGTCGACGGCACCGCGCTGTTCGGGCACCGGCGCGTGGTGGTTGAGCAGGCGTCCGCCGCCCTGGACGACGTACCAGGTGCCCTCCAGCGGGAACCGCAGCGGTCGCGACAGCGGCGCGCGCCAGCGGTGCCGGCGCGCGGCGGCGACCAGCCACAGGGATCCGGCGAGGAGTGCGAGGCCGCCGGCGAGGCGCGGTGCGCCATGGCCGTTCGGCAGGCCGGGCAGCCGCCACGCGGAGGCGAGGGCCGCCACGGCACCGGCCTCGACCGTACGGCGCAGCGGGCGGGGCTGCCGCGCCGGTGCGCCGTAGCCTTCGACGATCACGTAGAAGGCCGCCAGGACTGCCATGTCACCGAGCCAGGCGGTGCGGTCGGCGGCCGTCCAGACGGTCAGGATGTTCCAGAGGGTGACCACGATCAGATACGTCGCCCAGGTCACCGGAGCGGGCGGGCGCGGGCGACGCCGTGGCGGTGTGTAGCGGGCGTCCTCGATGCGCAGCGCGCCGAGTTCCCCGCCCGGCGCGGCCTGGGCCCACGCGCGTACCCGGCCCCGGCTGCCGGACACGATCAGTCCGTCGGGGCTGTCCGTCACCGTGTCGAGTTCTCCGACGCGGGCGAGCGTGCCGCGGACGATCCGCTGAAGGGTGTCCGCGCCGACCGCCTCCGTCACCCTCGGCGCGAGCCGCGGCCAGTCGTCCGGATCCGCCGTGAGGAAGAGCCGCAGGGCACGGGCCTCCACCGACTGCGGCGGCTCGGACATGATCGTGGGCTCCCTTGCGGAGAGGAGGGGGGAACCGGCCGGGCGTCCGGCGCCGGACGTCCGACCGGCGCCGGTTTCTGTCGTGCAGCGATCACATCATCGCCGCCCGGCCGGGCATACGGCGGGCCCCAACGCCCGCCGGGCGCCGCTCTGTTGTCGTCCCCGGGTCAGTCCGCCGCAGGCTTGGTCGCGCGGACGACGGCCGAGTGCATGCCGTCCGCGACGGGGTGTGTCGGGGTGATCTCGACCCCGGTGAAGCCGGCCGCTTCGAGGCCGGCCCGGTACTCGGCGAAGGACAGCGCGCCCGCGATGCAGCCGACGTAGTCACCGCGCTCCGCGCGCTGTCCGGGGGTGAGCGTGTCGTCGGCGACGATGTCCGAGACGCCGATACGGCCGCCCGGCCGCAGGACGCGGAAGGTCTCGGCGAAGACGGCGGGCTTGTCGACGGACAGGTTGATCACGCAGTTGGAGATGACCACGTCGATCGTGTTCGCGGGCAGCGGGACGGCCTCGATGGTGCCCTTGAGGAACTCCACGTTGGTGGCTCCCGTCCGCTCCGCGTTGCCGATGGCGAGGGCGAGCATCTCCTCCGTCATGTCCAGCCCGTACGCCTTGCCGGTCGGGCCGACGCGGCGGGCGGACAGCAGGACGTCGATGCCGCCGCCGGAACCGAGGTCCAGGACGCGTTCGCCCTCGCGGAGTTCGGCTACGGCGGTGGGGTTGCCGCAGCCGAGGGAGGCGGCGACCGCTGCGGCGGGGAGGGCGTCCCGGTCGGCGGTGGGGTAGAGGGCGGAGCCGAAGTTGTCGTCGATCTCGACGGGGGCGGGGCCGCAGCAGGCCGTGCCGCCTTCGGTGACCTTCAGGGCAGAGGCCGCGTACCGCTTGCGGACGGTTTCGCGCAGGTCGGTGGAGTCTTCGGTCGTCGTGTCGCTCATCGGATCGCTCCCAGGTGAGGTAGCTCGGGTGGGATGGAGTGGGGCGGGTTGGGATGGGGTGGGCCAGCTTGTATTGATGTTCGTTGATGCAAGCTTGCGCCTTGTATCGAAAGACGTCAACATAGAGGCATGTCGAAACAAGAGCTCGGGGTCCTCGAAGTGATCGGTCAGGACGCCGCGTGCTGCCCGGGCCTGGCTTCCGCGCCGCTGGACGACGAGCGCGCCGCGGAACTGGCCAGGGTGTTCAAGGCGTTGGGCGATCCCGTGCGGCTGCGCCTGCTGTCGATGATCGCCTCGCGGGAGGGCGGCGAGGTCTGCGTGTGCGAGATGACGCCGGCCTTCGACCTGTCGCAGCCGACGATCTCCCACCACCTCAAACTGCTGCGGCAGGCCGGTCTGATCGACTGCGAACGCCGTGGGACGTGGGTGTACTACTGGGCGCTGCCCGGAGTCCTGGACCGGCTCGCCGCGTTTCTGACGACGGCGCGGACCGCGGAAGGCACGCAGGCGTGACCGCGTCCCTCGGCCGCCGTGTCGCCGCCGAGGCGATCGGGACCGGCCTGCTGGTGACGGTGGTCGTGGGCTCCGGCATCCAGGCGACCGAACTCTCGCACGACGTCGGCGTACAACTGCTGGCCAACTCGCTCGCCACGGTCCTCGGCCTGGGCGTACTGATCACGCTGCTCGGGCCGGTCTCCGGCGCGCACTTCAACCCCGTCGTCACCCTGGCCACCTGGGTCGTCGGCCGTCGCGACGGCACCGGGCCGGGGCTGCGGGAAGTCGCCGCGTACGTCCCCGCGCAGGTCGGCGGTGCGATCGCGGGCGCGGTGCTGGCGGACGCCATGTTCGCCGAGCCGTTGGTGCGGTTCTCCCGCCACGACCGGTTCGCCGGCCATCTGTGGCTGGGGGAGGTCGTCGCCACGGGTGGGCTGATCCTGCTCGTCCTCGGACTGGAGCGGGTCGGCCGCGCCTCCGTCGCCCCGGCGGCCGTGGCCTCCTACATCGGGGCCGCCTACTGGTTCACCTCCTCGACCTCCTTCGCGAACCCCGCCGTCACCGTCGGCCGCGCCTTCACCGACACCTTCGCCGGGATCGCGCCCGGCTCCGTCGTACCGTTCGTCGGGGCGCAACTGCTGGGCGCCGTGGCCGGGTTGGCCGCGGTGGCCGTCGTATGCGGAAGCCCGGCCCGCACGGCGGAGGCCGTAGTCCCCTACGGCGGCCCCGACCCCGAACCCGAACCCGCCCCCTCCTGACCGACCGCAAGGACACCCGCCATGCCCCCGAGTTCCGCCGCTCCCCGTCCGTCCGTGCTGTTCGTCTGTGTCCACAACGCAGGCCGTTCCCAGATGGGTGCCGCCTTCCTCACCCACCTCGCCGGTGACCGGGTCGAGGTCCGGTCGGCGGGCTCGGCTCCCGCCGACACGGTCAACCCGGCGGTGGTGGCGGCCATGGCGGAGGTGGGGATCGATGTCTCCGCCGAGACGCCGAAGGTGCTCACCGTCGAGGCCGTACGGTCCTCGGACGTCGTGATCACGATGGGCTGCGGGGACACCTGCCCGGTCTTCCCGGGCAAGCGGTACCTGGACTGGCAGCTCGACGATCCGGCGGGCCAGGGCGTGGACGCCGTCCGGCCCGTCCGCGAGGAGATCGAGCGCCGGGTACGCGGTCTGCTGGCCGAACTCGGAATCGCCGCATGACCCTTCTCGTCGCCGCCGTCATCGTCCACGACAGGGCCGAGGACCGGGTCGTCCTCATCCAGCGGGGTGAGCAGGCCAAGTTCGGCCGTGGCATGTGGGACCTCCCCGTCGGCAAGAACGAACCCGGCGAGCCCATCACCGAGACCGCGGTCCGCGAGCTGTACGAGGAGACCGGGATCGTCGTGGCGGCGGAGTCCCTGAAGGTCGTGCACCTCATCCATGCCACCGACGGAGCGGACGCACCGTACGGCTTCCTCACCGTGGTCTTCGCCGCCGACAAGTGGTCCGGCGCCCCCGAGAACCGCGAGCCCCTCAAGCACGCGCAGGTCCGATGGACCCAAGTCGACGCCGTACCGGAGGAGTTCGTACGAGGAAACGGACAGGCCCTACGGCAGTACCTGGACGGAGTCGAAGCGCGGGTGTCCCCGTACGGGTGGGAGCAGGCGGCGCCCCGCGTTACCCCTCAGGTGTGAACCAGACCGGCTCCGCCGTGGCCGAAACCGGTCTCCGGGTCCCCGTTACGGGCACCGGACTCGCGGTGTGGAGAGGTGTCTCGTGCTGTGAGTCCGGGACAGCTCGGACCCGTCAGGTGGCGTGTTTCGGTCACATGTGGATATTCCCGCAACATATACAGTTCGACGCCCAGTTGGGATGGCCACGGGACGAACAGGGTGAATCCCATCGCCATTACCCCACCCCAGAAGGGCACTTGCCGCATGAACACCGCCTCCCCATGGGTCGTCCAAGGTGAAGGCCTGGCCTTCTCATATGCGGCGGGTGGTGGTCTGAGCCGGGCGGATCTCACGCTGCGGGCGGGGACGATGGCTGCTGTCGAGGGACCGTCCGGCTCGGGCAAGAGCACTCTGCTGGCCGTCCTGGGGCTCATCCTTTCGCCGACCGCGGGATCCCTGCGTATCGCAGGCACGGACACCGGGGCACTGTCACCGGCCGACCGGGACGCGCTGCGGCTGCGTTCGATCGGCATCGTGCTGCAGGACCTCGGGCTGCTCACGTTCCTCAACGCCTGGGAGAACGTGGCCGCCGCCTTCGGGCCACGGTTGTCCCGGCACCGTACGGCGGCCCGTGCCCTGCTGGGGGAGTTGGGCATGGAGCACCTCGCGGAGTCGCCCGTCACCGAACTCTCCGGCGGACAGCGGCAGCGCATCGCCGTGGCCCGGGCGGCCGTGAAGGAACCGGTGCTCGTCCTCGCCGACGAACCGACCTCGGGCCTGGACCCCAAGAACGCCAACTCCGTGATGAGTTCCCTGCGTTCGTGTGCCGACCGGGGTGCGGCCGTACTGCTCGTGACACGCCGCGGACAGCGCGCGGGCCAGGATCGGCCAGTTCGCGATCCTGCGGATCCTCGGGTCCGGGCGGTCCGAACTCCGCCGGATCCTGCTGGGCGAAGCCATGCTCTCGGGTGCGGTGGCGGGGGTGGTCGGTGTGGGCGTCGGCACGGTCGCGTCCGCCGCGCTGGCCGGTCCGCTCAGTGACGTACTCGGGTTGCCCATCGCCGTCACGGACGCCCTGCCCGGGCCGACTTGGGCCGCCGCGGCGCTGCTGCTGCCCGCCGCCGGGCTGGCCGCCGGCACCCTCTTCGGCAGCCGCGAGGTTCTCTGCAGGGACCCGTATCTCACCGCCCGGGCGCACGGCTGACCTCCGCTGGCTGACGTTTCCTACAGCGCCGACTTGACCGCCCGCAGCACCGCGTCCGCCATCCCCCGCTCCCCGCGTGCGTTCGGATGCACCGGTGCCGCCGGGCTGTCCGGTACGAGTGGTTCGATCCAGCGGGTGTTCTTCGCCGTGCACGCGTTGTGGTCGGTGGAGGGGGTGTACGTGTCGACGTAGGCGACCCCCGCCTTCGAAGCCCGTTGCCGTAGCGCGGTGTTGAGCTGTTGCTCCTGCTCGCGGAGGAAGGTCACGTCGCCCGGTGCGAGGGACATGTCACGGCCGCAGTCGGCGCTGTCGGCCGGCAGGATCGCCGGGTAGGAGACGACGTAGACGCGGGCCTCGGGGGCGCGGCGCCTCACCTCGGTCAGGATCCGGGTGAGCCGGTCGCCCGCCTTGGCGATCTTCTCCTCGACGGAACCGGCGTCGGAACCGCGTGCGCAGGGCGCGTCCTCCGTGAAGTACTTGCCGTTGCCGGTGAGTTGGTACAGGGCGCCCATGGCGACGCAGCGTTTGATCAGCTTGCTGAAGCCGATGTCGTTGCCGCCGATGCCGATGGTGACCAGGCGGGTGTCCGACGAAAGTGCCCTGAGCTGGGGCGGGTTGGTGCCGTTGTCGGTGTGCTGGGATCCCGTGAGATCGGCCGTTGTGGCGCCGCTGCAGCTGGCATCGCGGAACTTGTCGTCCTTCAGGCCGAGTTCGGCGGCCACGAGTGCCGGGTAGTTGCCGGCGGAGCGGTCGCAGCCGGCGGGAGTCCCCGTGGGGTCGGTGATGCCGGGGCCCGCCGTGTAGGAGTCGCCGAGGGCGACGTACGGGCCCTTCGACGGGGCCGAGTAGGTGACGGCGGTGTGGCTGTCGTCGCCGTCGCGGGTGACCAGGACCACCGTGAGCAGCGTGCCGCAGGCGAGGAGCCCGGCCACCCCGGCCTGCACTGAGGTTTTCATCGAAGTGCCCTCTCTGGTAAGGGAGTTGGTGGTGAGTTGTGGACGTCCGCGGGCCCGGCGACGGGCGGGGGGAGTGCTCCGTCGCCGGGCCCGGGACTTGCGCCGGGTCCCCGTCCCCACGGGATCCGGGCGCCGGGGCCGCCTCCGCTCTTGGCGGCCCCGGTCTGCGGGGTCCCGCTACGGGACCGGGGTGAGGTGGGCGGTCGGGGTGCCGGTCGGCTCGGTTGCCGGTGCCGGGACCTTGCGGCTCAGGGCCTCGCCCTCGACGTCCATGCGGGGGAGGATCCGGTTGAGCCAACTCGGCAGGTACCAGGCCTTGTTGCCGAGGAGGGACAGGACGGCCGGCACGATCGCCATCCGGACCACGAACGCGTCGAACAGGACCGCGATGGCCAGCCCGAAGCCGATCATCTTGATCATCGAGGCGCCCGCGCCGATGAAGCCCGAGAACACCGCCATCATGATCAGCGCGGCGGCCACGACCACCCGGGCGCTGTGCCGGAATCCCGAGACGATCGCCTGGCCGGGCCCGTCCCCGTGGACGTAGGCCTCGCGCATCCGGGAGACGAGGAACACCTCGTAGTCCATGGCGAGTCCGAAGACGATGCCCACCAGGAAGATCGGCATCAGGCTCATGATCGGGCCGGTCTGGTCGACGCCGAGCCAGGACGCCAGGTGCCCTTCCTGGAAGACCGCGACCACCGCGCCGAGCGCCGCGAGGACCGAGAGGAGGAAGCCGAGCGCCGCCTTCAGCGGGACCAGGAGCGAGCGGAAGACCAGGAGCAGGAGGACGATCGCCAGGCCCACCACCAGGGCCAGGTACGGGATCAGCGCGTCCTGGACCTTCTGCGCCACGTCGATGTTCAGCGCGGTCGTGCCGGTGACCTCGAAGCTCGCGCCCGCATCAGCCGCGATGTCCGGTCGTTCGTCGCGGATCGTCTGGACGAGTTGCTTGGTTCTCTCGTCGGTGGGGCTGGTGGCGGGGGTCGCGGAGAACACCGCTGTGTCGCCTGCCGTGTTGAAGCGGGCCGGTGAGACGGAGACCACTCCGTCCGTGGCCGCTATCTCCTTCGAGATCGTCGCTACGGCGGCCTTCGCGTCCTCCGCCTTCTTCGCGTCCACGACGATGGTCAGGGGGCCGTTGAAGCCGGGGCCGAAGCCTTCGGCGAGGTCGTCGTAGGCGCGGCGTTCGGTGGTGGCGGTGGACTTGGCCTCGTCACCGGGCATGCCGAGCTGGAGGTTGAGGGCGGGCAGGGCCATCGCACCGAGGCCCACGATGCCGAGCAGCAGGACGGGGATCGGGCGGCGTACGACGATCCGGGCCCAACGGCTGCCGCCGTTCTCGCCGTTGCCGCGCTTGGTCTTGTTCTTGCGGTCGCGGCGGGACAGTACGGCATTGGGCCAGAAGCCGAGGAGCGCGGGGACCAGGGTGAGGCAGATCAGGACCGCGAGGAGGACCGCGCCGGCCGCCGCGAGGCCCATCTTCGTCAGCATCGGGATGCCGACCACCGACAAACCGGCCAGAGCGATGACAACGGTCAGGCCGGCGAACACAACTGCCGAACCCGCCGTCCCGGCCGCGAGTCCGGCCGCTTCGCGAGGCGCGTGGCCCTTGGCGCGTTCCTCGCGGTAGCGGGAGACGACGAACAGGGCGTAGTCGATGCCGCAGGCGAGGCCGAGCATCGTGGCGAGGGTGCCGGTGGTCTCGGAGAGGCCGAAGGTGCTGCCCAGGGCGAGGACCCCGGACATGCTGATCGCGACGCCGATGATCGCGGTGAGCAGGGGCAGGCCGGCGGCGGCCAGTGAACCGAAGGTGATGAGGAGGACGATCGCGGCTATCGCGATACCGATGGCCTCGGCGCTGCCGCCCGCCGCGGGCTGGGTGGCGAGCGCGTCGCCGCCGACCTCGACGGTCAGGCCCGCGTCCCGGGCCGTGTCGATGGCCCGCTCCAGATGGGTCTTGGCGGCGCCGGTGAGGTCGTCGGCCTTCACCTTGAAGGTGACGGTGGAGTACGCCGTGGAGGCGTCCTTGCTGACCGCCTTCGCGGCGAACGGGTCGACGGCGGAGGCGACTTGGGAACCGTCGGCCGCTTCCGTCACCAGCTTCTCGATCGCCGCCCTGTTCTCGGTCGCGGTGACCTTCTCGCCGTTCGGGGCGACGAAGACGATCCGTGCGCTCGCGCCGTCGGCCGCCGTGCCCGGGAAGCGCTGCTCCAGCAGGTCGAAGGCCTTCTGCGACTCGATGCCGGGCATCGTGAAGCCGTCGTCGGGGGCGGCGGGGGCCTTGGTGGCGGCGAATCCGACAGCGCCGAGGACCGCCACCCACAGGAGGGTGACGAGCCAGCGCCACCGGAAGGCCACGCGGCCCAAGTGATAAAGGAGAGTAGCCATGGCTGGGGAAGGCCTCCACGTCGGCGGTCGGTCGAGATCGTGGTCTCAACCTTTCCGCCGGCCGCTCTCCGGCACGAGGGAGTGCCCTCCCGAATGGATGGTGTAGCCCGCTACACCATCCCCGTGCGGCTCAGCCCACGTTCAGCTCGGTCAGCCGGCCCAGCGGGAGCGTGTGGTGGGTCTGCAGGACCTTCGCGCGTAGATACCGGACGTTGTGGGGCGTGGTGAATACGCCGGTCGGTACGCGGTCGTGCACGTCGATGCCGAGGCCGCGCAACTGGTCCGCCTTGTCGGGGTTGTTGGACAGCAGGTCCAGGGACGTGATCCCGAGGGCCGTGAGCATCTGGGCGGCGGCCGTGTAGTCGCGGGCGTCCTCGGGCAGGCCGAGCGCGGTGTTGGCGGCGTAGGTGTCGAGGCCCTGGTCCTGGAGGGCGTACGCGTCGAGCTTGTTGTAGAGGCCGATGCCCCGGCCCTCCTGGCGCAGATAGAGCAGGACTCCGCCGCGGTCGGCTATGCGCTCGACGGCCTCGCGCAGCTGGGGGCCGCAGTCGCAGCGGGCGGAGCCGAAGACGTCTCCGGTCAGGCACTCGGAGTGCAGCCGGACCAGCGGGGTGGTGCCGGGTGCCGGCTCGCCGAGGACGACGGCGAGATGTTCCTGGCCGTCGGTCAGGCCGTGGAAGGTGACGAGTTCGGTGTCGACGCTGTAGCCGTCGTGGAAGCGCAGCGGTACCCGGACGCGGGCACGCGGGGTGGCGGCGGGGAAGTCGGGCATGCGGGTCTCCGAGTCCGAAGGGTGACGTAGCGATGTGCTTCAAAACTGAAGCACATCCACGATCACGGACCCTACCTCATGCTTGAAATTTGAAGCAACAGATTGGTGTGACGGCTCACGAGGACGGCTCACGAACACGGAGGCGTCGAGCGGCGGCGCCACGGAACGTCCTCCGGCGTCTCCAGCGCCCGCACGATGCCCGTACTGATCTCCTCCAGCTGCCCCACCTGCTCCGGAGTGAGATGGTCGAAGATCGCGGCGCGGACGGTCTCGACATGCCCCGGCGCCGACCGCACCAGCACGGCCATCCCCTCGTCGGTCAGGATCGCCGTACTGCCCCGCTTGTCCGACGGGCACCCCCCCCGCCGCACCAGCCCGTCCTTCTCCAACCGGGTCACGGCGTACGTCAGCCGGCTCCGGGTGATCTTCGACTTCTCGGCGAGGTCGGTCATCCGCAGCCGGTGGTCCGGTACGTCGGAGAGGTTGGCGAGGATGGAGTAGTACAGGTGGGGCATGCCGGCCTCCTGCTGGAGCTGCCGGTCGATCGCGTCCTCCAGGAGGTGCGTCGCGGCGATGTAGGCGCGCCAGGCGCGCTGCTCCTCGGCGGTGAGCCAGCGGGTCGTCATGCCCCCAGTGTAGTTTTGTTTCAAACTTGAACCAAGCCCCCGCCGTTTCCAAGCCCCGCCGGCCTCCCGGAGAGAGCGCGTCGATGTCTCTGCCCTACGTCCTGCTGTCCGCCGCCGTCTCCCTCGACGGCTACCTCGACGACACCGGCCCCGACCGGCTGCTCCTCTCCAGCCCCGCCGACTTCGACCGCGTCGACGAGGTCCGGGCGTCCGTGGACGCGATCCTCGTCGGCGCCGGCACCATCCGCGCGGACAACCCCCGCCTCCTGGTCAACTCCCCCGGGCGCCGCGCCGCCCGCATCGCCGCCGGCAAACCGGAGTACCCCCTCAAGGTCACGGTCAGCGGCTCCGGCGAACTGGACCCGGCGGCCAACTTCTGGCACACGGGCGGCGACAAGCTCGTTGCTACGACGGACAAGGGCGCGGAGCGGGTACGGCAACTCGGCCTCGCCGCCGACGTCTTCGCCCTCGGCCCCGACCTCGACTGGCGCCGCCTCCTTGAACACCTGCACGCCGTAAGGGGAGTTGACCGCCTGATGGTCGAGGGCGGCGGCACCGTGCACACCCAGCTCCTCCAGCAGGGCCTGGCCGACGAACTCCAACTCGCCCTGTCCCCCCTCTTCGTGGGCACCCCCGAGGCCCCCCGCCTCTTCGGCCCGGGCGCCTACCAGTCCGGCCGCCTCCGGCTGGTCGAGACCCGCCCCATCGAGGACGTCGTCCTCATGCGCTACGAACCCACCGCCCCCGGCACCGGCGACCTCCCCTCCGCCGCCGACCACCACTGGCTCGCCCTCGCCTGTGACCTGGCCGCCGACTGCCCGCCCTCGGAGACGGCGTTCAGCGTCGGCTCGGTGGTGGTGGCCGAGGACGGCACTGAACTGGCCCGCGGCCACTCCCGCGAGGCCGGCGACCCGGTGGTCCACGCGGAGGAGGCGGCCCTCGCCAAGCTGGACCCGGCGGACCCGCGCCTCGCGACCGCCACGGTCTACACGAGCCTCGAACCCTGCACCCACCGAGCCTCCCGCCCCAAGCCCTGCGCCCGCCTGATCCTCGACGCGGGTGTACGGCGTGTGGTGACGGCCTGGCGCGAGCCGGACACGTTCGTGACGGCGGCCGACGGGAGCGGGGCGCTGGCCGCGCAGGGGGTTTCCGTGGTCGTACTCCCGGAGTACGAGGAGCGGGCGAAGGCGCCGAACCGGCATCTGCCCGGCTGATCCACACCCTGTGGACGCACGACCGGCCCATCAGATCCTGCGCCCCACCGCCCACCGGGTCACGCTCGCAGTGAACCGGTGCGGACAAGGTGGAGGTAGGACAGATGAGGGCAGTGGCGGTGCTGGGCGCGTCCGTGGCCGTAGGGCTTCTCGCCTCGTGCGGGGCGGCGGACACCGGTACGCGGACCATGGCGAGGGCGCTGCCCGCCGGCGCGGCGTTCACGCACCCCGGAGTGCTGGTCAGCAAGGCGCAGTTGGACGCCGTACGGAAGAACGTGACGGCCGGGAAGCAGCCCTGGCTGAAGGCGTACTTCGGGATGCGGGACAGCAAGTACGGGTCGTACAAGTACACGGCGAAGCCCTACGCCGACGTCGACTGCCCCTGGAACGGCAAGGCCGCGCACGGGTGCGTCGAGGAGCGCGAGGACGCGATCGCCGCGTACACGCAGGCGCTGCTGTTCAGCATCACCGGGAAGCAGCACCACGCGCTCAAGGCGCGGGAGATCATGGACGACTGGTCGGCGAAGATGAAGGAGCACACCTCCGAGGACGCCGGGCTGCAGACCGCGTGGGCCGGGTCGACCTGGGCGCGGGCGGCGGAGATCGTGCGGTACACGCCGGGGGCCGGGTGGCCGGTGGACCGGGTGCAGCGGTTCTCGACCATGCTGCGCACCGCGTACCAGCCCGAGGTGACGAAGGACCTGCCGGACTACAACGGCAACTGGGACCTCGCGATGACGGACGCGGCGATCGGCATCGCCGTCTTCCTCGACGACCACAAGGCCTTCGACGCGGCCGTCGCCCGCTTCCGCGACCGCGTGCCCGCCTACTTCTATCTGGAGAAGGACGGCAAGGTGCCGCTCACCCCGGCCCGCTCCACCGTCAACACCCCGCAGAAGCTGACGACGTACTGGTTCAAGCAGACCACCTTCAAGGACGGCGTCGCCCAGGAGACCTGCCGCAACTTCAAGCACGTCGGGTACTCGCTGGCGGCCACCGGGCACATCGCCGAGACCGCCTGGCACCAGGGCGTCGACCTCTACGACGGCGTCAAGGACCGGCTCAAGGCGGCCCTCGAACTCCACGCCCGCTACCAGCTCGGCGAGCCCGCGCCCGCCTGGCTCTGCGGCGGCAAGGTCGACCGGAACATGGGGCCCGACCTGGAGGTGCCGCTCAACCACCTGGAGGACCGGCTCGGCATGAAGGTGCCCGCTGCGCACCGGCTCGCCGAGACGACCCGGCCGGCCGGCAGCGACGACCTCTTCGTCTCCTGGGAGACCCTCACGCACGCCGGTAACTCCGCCGACTGAAACGTGTGTGACATCGGACCCCGCGGATGGCGTATAGTTGGGAACACAACGGCGCGGGGTGGAGCAGCTCGGTAGCTCGCTGGGCTCATAACCCAGAGGTCGCAGGTTCAAATCCTGTCCCCGCTACTAAGGCCAAGGGCCGGAGTCCAGAAACGGATTCCGGCCCTTGGTGTTTCTCCCCCATCCTTCTCCCCCTGTCGGCCCACCCCGCTCGCCACCCTCCCCCCACCGGGAAAAACTGGACGCGTGGAGGAGGGTCCGTATGTGCGAGCCGGCGGGCGCCTGCCCGGCGATCCCGTGCCCGACCCCGGCCTCGGCCCCGACGAGGGGCGGCGGACCGCCCGCGTCCTCGCCCTCGTCCGCCGGCTGCCCGCGCTGCTGCTGATCGTCGGTGCCTGCTACGACTACCTCACCCCGCAGGACTTCACGGCGGCCCCCTTCTTCACCGCCGCCCCGCTCGTCGCCGCCCCGCTCTACTCGCGGCGCGGCACCGTCCTCACCGGCCTGGCCTCGGTCGCCGTCGTCCTCGTCATCCACATCAGGCTCGGCATCGTCCTGCGCATCGACGCGGTCACCGAGGTGGCCACCGTGGCCACGGTCGCCGGTCTCGCCGTCCTCATCAACGCCCTCGTCCGCCGCAGCAGCGAACAGCTCGCCTCCGTGCGCGAGATCGCCGAGGCCGCCCAGCGCGCGGTACTGCCCGAACCGGCCGAGCGCATCGGCGGGTTCGAGATCGCCGCGCGCTACGAGGCGGCACAGGAGGGCGCGTTCATCGGCGGCGACCTGTACGCGGTGCAGGACACCCCGCACGGCGTACGGCTGGTCGTGGGCGACGTACGCGGGAAGGGCATGGGCGCGGTCGCCGCCGTAGCGGTGGTCATCGGGGCGTTCCGGGAGGCAGCCGAGCAGGAGAGCACCCTGGAGGCGGTCGCGCAGCGGCTGGAACGGGCGCTGGCGCGCGAGGGCACCCGGCGCGACGGACTCGACGCGTTCGAGGGGTTCACCACGGCCGTCCTCGCCGAACTCCCGCACGGCGACGGCGTCTTGCGGATCGTCGACCGGGGTCACCCGCCACCGCTGCTCCTGCACGCGGACGGCACCGTGGAGACCCTGCTCGTCAAGGAGCCCGCACTGCCGCTGGGAATGGGTGAGTTGGGGTTCTGGCCCGACCGGGCCGAGGAGTTCGCGTTCCCCGGCGGCGCCACCCTCCTCCTCTACACCGACGGCCTGTCCGAGGCCCGCGACTGCCACGGCGTGTTCTACGACCCCGGGGAGCGGCTGGCCGGCCGGACCTTCCGCAGCCCCGAGGCGCTGCTCGGCATCCTCGCCAAGGAGGTGCGCCGCTACTCCGGCGGCGGGATGACGGACGACATGGCGATGATCGCCGTACGCCATCCATGACCGGTCAACTCACCCGTTTTTCGCCGGTCATGGGCTCTTCGTCCAGCAAGGAAAGGTTAATGATCAAGCGATCGGGCTTGGAAACGGGCGCCCGTGTCTATTAACGTTCGATAACGCAGCACGGTCGTCCCAGCCGTCACAAGAGACAGCTCCGTGCGCACGCGCCGAATCCCGCAAGGGAACCGGGGAACCACCACTTGGGGTGAATCGCTCGTCGACAGTCGTGGCAACACGACCGGTTTACGCGCGTAGGAGACCTTCCTGCTCCGAACCCGTCAGCTAACCCGGTAGGCGAGAAGGAAGGAAAGGAGTACGCCCACGTGGCGTCCAACCAGGCTGCCCCAGAAGCCCCGTTCGTCTACGGCGGTTTCCGCCCCGACGAGGGACCCTGGGAGGAGTGGAACCCCAGCGCGGAGTCCGTTCTTCCCAACCGCGGCAAGCACCGTGTCGCCAAGCAGCGTGGTGGCGGGGGATTCGCCCGCAGCTCCACCGTCCTGGGCGTCGGTGTCATAGCCGCCGTGAGCGCCGGCGGGATGGCCAGCGCCAACACCGGCAAGCCGCCCGTCTCGATCTCCCTGCCCGACCTGCCCTCCGTGGGCCATCTGCTGGACGACTCCTCCAGTACGCCGAAGGGTTCCGCGACCGCGCTCAGCAGCGTCGGCGTGACCACCACCGAGACCGCCAAGGGCACCTCGGACGCGGGTGAGCTGCTGCGCAACCGGATCATGGAACAGGCCGAGCTCCAGCAGCTCCAGGTCGACGGCAAGTCCCAGGCCGCCGCCGAGGCCGCCGTCGCCAAGCAGGTCGACGCCGCCGCCGCGAAGGCCGAGAAGGACGCCGCGAAGAAGGCCGCCGACGCCAAGAAGGACGCCGAGGCCGCCGCCAAGAAGAAGGCCGAGGCCGCGAAGCTCGCCGCGCTCGCCAAGCAGTACACGCTGCCGGTCGGCTCTTACACGATCACCGGCACCTTCGGCCAGGCCGGCTCCATGTGGTCCTCCGGCTACCACACCGGCCTCGACTTCGCCGCCCCCACCGGCACGCTGATCAAGGCCATCCACAGCGGCACGGTCACCGAGGCGGGCTGGGCCGGGTCCTACGGCTACCGCACGATCCTCACCCTCGACGACGGCACCGAGCTGTGGTTCTGCCACCAGTCCTCGATCAACGTCAGCGTCGGGCAGAAGGTCGCCACCGGTGACGTCATCGGCCGCGTGGGCGCGACCGGCAACGTGACCGGACCGCACCTCCACCTGGAGGTCCACATCAACGGCGCGGCCACCGCCAGCGACCCGGCGCCCTGGCTGCGCAGCAAGGGCCTCAACCCCTGACCCGCCTGTTGGAATATCCGGTTCCGGCCCGGCTGTTGACGTAGAGCATGACTTCTCTTCGCAAGCTGGGCCGGTCCGACCTGGAGATCTTCCCGCTGAACCTCGGCGGCAACGTCTTCGGCTGGACCGCGGACGAGGCGACCTCCTTCGCCGTGCTGGACGCCTACGCCGCCGTGGGCGGCAACTTCATCGACACCGCCGACTCCTACTCGGCGTTCGCCCCGGGCAACCAGGGCGGCGAGTCCGAGACCGTCATCGGCAAGTGGGTCAAGGCCCGCGGCAACCGCTCCGACGTCGTCATCGCCACCAAGGTCAGCCAGCACCCCGAGTACCCGGGCCTGAGCGCCGCCAACATCAGGGCCGCCGCCGACGCCTCGCTGAGCCGCCTGGGCACCGACCACATCGACCTCTACTACCCGCACTTCGACCAGGTCGAGGTGCCGGTCGAGGAGATCGTCGGCGCGCTCGACGAACTGGTGAAGGCGGGCAAGGTGCGGCACATCGCCGCCTCCAACATCTCGCCCGAGCGCCTGCAGGCCTCCCTCGACTTCTCCGACCGCGAGGGCCTGGCCCGCTATGTCGCGATCCAGCCCCACTACAACCTGGTCTCCCGCGACACCTACGAGGGCGAACTCCGGGACGTGGCCGAGCGGAACGGCCTGGCGGCGCTCCCCTACTTCTCCCTCGCGGCCGGCTTCCTCACCGGCAAGTACCGGCCCGGTACGACCGTGGACAGCCCCCGGGCCGGACGTGCCGAGCAGTACCTCGCCTCGGAGCGCGGCCAGAAGGTCCTGACCGCCCTGGACGAGGTCGCGCAGGCCCACGACGCCTCCGTCGCGACGGTCGCCCTCGCCTGGCTCGCCGCCCAGCCCACGGTCGCCGCACCGATCGCCTCCGCCAGGACCGTGGACCAGCTGCCCGACCTGCTCGCCGTGGCCGAACTGGCCCTCACGGACGCCGAGATGGAGCAGCTGACGCAGGCGTCGGCCTAGAGCCTTCCGAGGGGTTCGTCAGGACCGGTACGGGTTGTACGCGGACGCGGGATACGACGCCGCCGTGTTTCCGTACACCCCGTACACCGGCCACGGCGGCACCACCACCGGCGCCGGTGGCGCGATCCGCCGCGCCGCGTACTCCAGCGCGGGCCGCGCCACCTCCCGCCGCCGCCACAGCTCGTGCAGCAACTCCCTTTCCCGTACGGCGAAGTCGGCGCCGGCGCGGCCCCGCGCGGCCCGGTACCGCAGGAACGCCAGGGAGGTCGCGCAGGCCTCGTAGCGGGCCACCGAGCGGGCGGCGGGGCGGCCGAGATGGTGGCCGGCGTACTCGCGGGCCAGCCGGCGGGCCCGCATCGAGCCGAGCACGAACGGTTCGCTCGGGGCCAGCCAGCCCGCGAGCACATACACGGGCAACTCCTCGCGCACCGCGCGCAGTTCACGCTGCCGGGTCCAGACCGCGAGCCAGGTCAGCAGACCGAACGCGGGCACCATGAACAGGCCGTAGACCTCGAAGAAGCCGTACTGGCCGAACGTCGAGGAGCCGTTCCAGACCGCGTGCATGCCCATCGCGAGCAGCAGTCCGGTCATGGGGAGCAGGACGCGCCGGACGTGCCGCCGGTCGGGGAAGCGGGCGGCGAGGCCGAAGCCGATGCCGGTCAGGACGGTGAACAGGGGGTGCGCGAACGGGGACATGACGATGCGCACGAAGAACGTCGCCGCGGTCACGGAGGTGAAGCCGCGGTCCCCGGTGAGCTGGTCGGTGCCGAAGGCGGTGCCCAGGTAGAGGATGTTCTCGGTGAACGCGAAGCCGGTGGCGGTGACCCCGGCTATCACCACCCCGTCGACGATCCCGGTGAAGTCCCGTCTGCGGAACAGGAAGACGAGCAGGACGGCCGCCGCCTTCGCCGACTCCTCCACGATCGGGGCTATCACCGTCGCGCCCAGGGTGTCCGCGCCGGTCGGGTCGGCGGTCGCCGTCGCTATCCATCTCGTGGCGAAGCTGTTGGCGACGATCGCTATCAGCGCGGCGGCACAAGCGCCCCAGGCGAAGGAGAACAGGAGATTCCGCCAGGGGCCGGGGTCTACCCGGTCCAGCCAGCGGAACGCGGCGACGAGCAGCGGCACGGGCAGCACGGCGAGCCCGAGACCCACCAAAAACCCTTCCGTGCCGGTCTGTTGGCGCACCAGGGCGAGGATGACGAGCCCGGAGAGCGCGAGCAGGGTGATCAGCGCGCCGTAACGGACCCCCGTCCGGTGCCACCAGCGCCCGCGCGGCACGTGCCCGGGCACACCACCGGCCGGGTGGCCGGGGTGTGGGGGGTACTGGGAATACGTGGCCACGGCATCGACCCTAACGAGGTAAGGGCACGGCCCGCGAGGGAGCCTGGCTTCAGCGCTGGTCGTCGTGGGGTACGCGACGGAACAGCAGATCGTTCACGACATGACCCTTGTCCAGTCCCTGCCCCTCGAAACGGGTCAGCGGCCGGAAGTCCGGACGAGGCGCGAAATCGCCGTCGGGTTGGCTGTTCTCGAAGTCCGGGTGCGCGCCCAGCACTTCGAGCATCTGCTCCGCGTACGGCTCCCAGTCCGTCGCGCAGTGCACGGTCGCCCCGGGTTTGAGCCGGGTCGCGGCCAGCGACAGGAACTCCTCCTGGATCAAGCGCCGTTTGTGGTGCCGCTTCTTCGGCCAGGGGTCCGGGAAGTAGACGCGCAGCCCGTCGAGCGAGTCGGGGGTGAGCATCTCGCGCAGCAGGATGATCGCGTCCCCGTTGGCGACCCGGATGTTGGAGAGCCCGTGGTGGTCGGCGAGGCCCAGCAGATTGCCCTGGCCCGGGGTGTGCACATCGGCGGCGAGGATGTTCGTCGCCGGGTCCGCGGCGGCCATCTGCGCGGTGGCCTCACCCATCCCGAAGCCGATCTCCAGCACGACGGGGTTGTCGTTCCCGAACAGCTCCCCGAAATCGACGACCCGCTGCCCGTCGATGTCCAGGCCCCACTTGGGCCACAACCGCGTCAGCGCGTCCGCTTGGCCTGCGGTTACCCGGCTCCTGCGCGGCTGGAAACTTCGGATGCGGCGCTCGAAGTGGGAGCCGGCGGGGTCGGGCTTGGGGCCGTCGGGGAAACGGGGTTCGTCCCTGCCACGGGTGCGCTGCGTGGGCTGGGCGGGAGCGTCGGGGATGTTGGGGGAGTCAGACACAATGGGTCGATTTTACGGGGAACCGGGAGCCGCCGGCCGCACCGGGAGCCGGATGCCCTCCTCCTGCCCCAGCACGGCCAGTGCCCGCCGGGCCACCTCTCTCCCGATCGGCAGCGAGGCGGTCGCCGCCGGGCTCGGGGCGTTGAGGACGTGCACCGCGCGCGGGCCCTCCTTGATCAGGAAGTCGTCGACGAGGGTGCCGTCCCGGAGGACGGCCTGGGCGCGTACTCCGGCTGCCGAAGGAGTGAGGTCGTCGGGTGTCACTGCGGGGAGAAGTCGTTGTACGGCGGTGGTGAACGCGCTCTTGGACACCGACCGCCGCAGCTCCCCCACCCCGTACCTCCAGTGCTGCCGCGCCATCCGCCACACCCCGGGCCAGGCCGCCGTCGTCGCGATCTCCCGGGGGCGTACGACACCCCAGCCGTAGCCCTCGCGGGCCAGCGCCGGCACCGCGTTCGGACCCACGTGCACGCTGCCGTCGATGCCGCGCGTGAGGTGCACACCGAGGAACGGGAACGCCGGGTCCGGCACCGGATACACCAGGCCGCGCACCAGCTCGGGCCGCGTCAGCGTGTAGTACTCGCCGCGGAACGGCACGATCCGCATCCCGGGGTCGTCACCGGTCAGCCGGGCCACCTCGTCGCACTGCAGCCCGGCGCAGTTCACCAGCACGCGCGCGCGGACGATGTCTCCACCCCCGGCACCGTCCGTCGTCCGGACGGCGACCCCGCGCTCCGGGCGCCGGTCGACATGGGCGACGCGGGCGCCGTAGCGGATCTCGGCGCCGGAGGCCTCGGCCAGGTGCCGGGCGACCGCGACGTAGTCACAGATCCCGGTCGTCGCGACCTCTATGGCGGCGAGTCCGCGCACCTCCGGTTCGTACTCGGGGATCTGGGCCCCGCCGAGCTCGCGCACCGGGATGCCGTTCTCCCGGCCGCGCTGCACGAGCGCGTGCAGACGGGGCAGCTCGTCGCGCTCCGTGGCGACGATCAGCTTGCCGGTGACGGCGTGCGGAATGCCGTACTCCGCACAGAACTTGACCATCTCGGCGGCACCGCCCACCGCGTACCGCGCCTTGAGCGAGCCGGGCCGGTAGTAGATCCCGCTGTGGATCACCCCGCTGTTCCGCCCCGTCTGATGCCGGGCGGGCCCCGCCTCCTTCTCCAGGACGGTCACCCGCGTCCCCGGCGCGGCGCGGCCGATCGCATACGCGACCGACAGCCCGACGATCCCACCCCCGACCACGAGCACATCACAGTCGTACCCGACCACCGCGCACCACCTCCCGCATCCGATAGTGCACTGCACCACTGACAGCCACTTCAAACGCCGGGAGGGCGAGACGCGCCCAAGGGGCGCGGGGAACTGCGCGACCAGCCACAGCGCACCCGCACACGCAAGACGCACAAGCCACGCAGACGACTAGGCGGGCGCCATCAACAACGGCCGAGCCCTCTCCCGCAGCTCGACAACCCGAGGCTCATCCCCATACGGCTCCAGCCGATGCAGAAGATCCTTCACATACTCGGTGGTCCGAGCCGACGAGATGCGCCCAGCGACCTCCACCGCCCGCACCCCCTGCTCACAAGCCGCATCAAGATTCCCCGACTCCAACTCGGCAACCGCGGAAACCACCAGCCGGAGCCCGTGCGACCGCACGAACTCCTCCGTCGGCTTGGACAACGCCTGCTCGGTGAACCGCCGCACCTGCCGAGGCGCCTTCAGATCCCGGTAGCACTCCGCCGCGTCCGCCGCGAACCGGTCGTAGCCGTAGAACCCGAGCCAGGACGGATCGTTGTCACCCTCCCGGGACCGCTCAAGCCACCCCTCGGCAGCCTTCAGCGCCGCACCGGCCGCCTGGGCGTCCCCCGCCTTCGCGTGGGACCGCGCCTCGACGAGCCGGAAGAAGCTCATCGTGCGGGCAGTCGCAAGCCCACGGTTGCGTTCGAGCGCGGCCTGCGCGAGGTCGACACCCTCGTCGCCGAACCCCCGATAGGTCGCCTGCAACGACATCGAGGCCAGGACATAACCCCCCAGCGGTACGTCCGCCGCCGCGCGGGCCAGCCGCAGCGCCTGGATGTAGTACCGCTGCGCCGCCTCCTGCTGCCCGGTGTCGAACGCCATCCACCCGGCGAGCCGGGTGAGTTCGGCGCTCGCGCCGAACAGCGCTCTGCCGACCTCGTCGGAGTACGAGCCGAGCAGCAGCGGTGCCGCCTCCACCCGCAGGCACTCCGGCACCATCGACGAACGCCAGTCGCCGCCCCCGTACTTGGAGTCCCAGCGCCTGGCGTCCTCCGCGGCTTCCCGCAGCTTCTGCACATCGCTGTGGCCGACTTTCAGCGGTGCCCCGGAGCCCTCCGCGGAGTTGGCCTCCCGCGCCACCGAACTGTCGGCCGGGGTTATCAGCCACCGTGAGGCGGGCGTTGCGTATGCGCTGACTGCGAACGACCCGGCGAGGGACTGCCAGATGCCGCCCGAGCCGGCCCGGCGGCCGGCGAGGTCGAGTCGGTACAACTCCGTTGCGGAACGCACGGCTTGACCGACGTCCCGGGGGAATGCGAGGCCCACTTCCGGCGCGGGATCCGCGTCCGCCAGGCCGATCTCGTGGAGCGGCACCGGGCGGCCGAGCTTCTGGCCGATGGCCGCCGCGATGAGGTGCGGGGCGGCGCCCTGGGGCACCATTCCCTTCGACACCCAGCGCGCCACCGACGTCTTGTCGTAGCGAAGTGTCAACCCGCGTTGAGCGCCAAGATCGTTGACGCGACGCGCGAGTCCTGCGTTGCTGATTCCCGCGAGGGCGAGAACGGTGCCGAGTTTTTCGTTCGGCCCGCGTTGCTCCCTGGACATGCGCCACCCCTCGACACAGACGGCTGCCGCGCTGGCATAACCATGCGGCATTCGTAAACCCAGCGTAGTTCGCCGCATCCCAAGCGTTAAGGGGCATTGTTCCGGATGGCGGGATTGTGGTCCGTACGCGAGTGCGGGGTTTGCACGGAGGGTTGCGACGTGCCCCCGCCGTGTGGCCGTGCGCCCGTCCGTGCGCTCTTCTCCGGCCATCGCGGGAGCGCTTCGATGGATCGTGCGTGGGTCGGCCCGCTGTACTGGATCCAGTGGGCTGGGGGACACCGCCGCCTACATCCCCGCGGGCGGCGGACCGGTCCGGGAGGCGTACTCCGCCTCCCGGACTGTGCGCGGTACGAAGCGGTGCGCACGGTATGTACGGAGCGTGCGCGAGCCTGTGCTCGTAACACCGATTTGGCCGAAAATCACCCCCGCCTCTCGGTGCCGAATACCGCTCCTACCACGGGAGTTGAGGGCGCGTTAGGGGTTTTGGGGGAGCGTATCGGGGGCGCATTCGCGTCGCGGACGTAGGGTCGTCCTTGTCCGGTTGTCCCTCGTCCAGGGCGTCTTCACGCGATCTCAAGCGGCTTCTCCGGCCCTCCGGAAGGCGTCCTTCATGGCAGCATGGTGCCCAGTTCGTGCGGTGCACTGGTTGTCCACAGCCTGTGGAGGCGTCGATGCGGTGGTTGGTGGGATGGAGCAGTACCGCCGCTGGAGCCGCCACGATCGGTTCCGCGGGGGCGACCGGACTCGACGGTGAGACGGTCCATCCGGTCGGCTCCCAACTCCTGTGGGGAGACCCGGATCCGCTCTGGGCGGTCGGCGACTGGCGGCCCGACGAGGTGCGCGTCGTCAAGGTCGACGCGGAGACCCGCATCGCGGTCCTCGGCACCTGCGGCGCCACCGACGAGGAGCTGCGGCTGAGCCTGTTCTCCGCGCGCGGAGGGGCACTTCGGCATCTGACGGCCTGGTCGGGGAGTTACACGGCGGTCGTCAAGGTCAACCGCCGCACCATGGTCTGCGGCGATCTCGCGGGCGCCAAGCCGGTGTTCTACACCCCCTGGGCCGGCGGTACGGCCTACTCCACGGCCGCGCTCCCGCTCGCCGACCTCATCGAGGCCAACCTCGACTTCGGGCACCTGGCGGCCCTGCTCGCGGCCCCCGACGTGCCCGCCGCGCTGCACGACTCCACTCCGTACGACGGCGTGCGGCGCATTCCGCCGGGGCATGCGCTGATCCTGCGCGCCGGGGCGCGTGAGATCGCCGGGTACGAGCCGGTCGCCTCCCTCGCCGTCGCCGCCGCGCCCGTCGACCCCGACAGTGCGGTGGACGCCGTACGGGACGCACTGGTCGACGCGGTGCGTGCGCGCCTGTCCGCGCCCCGGCACGTTCCCGACATCGACCCGGGGCCGGTGCCCGGCATGGGGCCCGCCGAACGGCGTGCCGCGCGCGGGATGCCCGTCCCCGGCATCGGCGCCGACCTCTCCGGGGGGCCCGCCTCCGGAACGCTGGCCCTGCTCGCCGCCGGACTGCCGGGCGCACCCGGCACGGTCCTCGGGCACGGCACCGGCGCGGGAGAGCGGCTCCTGGCTGTCACCTTCAACGACCTCGCCGTCCGCGGACGCGAGTCCGAGGTGGAGCGCGCGGGCACCCTCGCCGCCAACCCCCGCCTGCACCACGTGGTGGTGACCGGCGGCGAGGACGTCCTGCCGTACGCCGAACTCGACGGCCCCCTCACCGACGAACCCGGCCCCTCCCTGATCACCGCCGCCCGCCACCGCGCCCGGCTCGCCGCGGGCAGCGCCGACCACTTCACCGGGTACGGCGCCCGCCAGGTCCTGGACGCGCACCCGGCCCGCCTCGCCGACCTCCTCATGGACCGCAAACGGCGCCATCTGGTGCGCCCGGTGGCCGCGTTGGCGAAGGCGGACGGTTCGGTGATGGTCCCCGCGCGCGTGTACGGCGCGGCCCGCCGCCTCGCCCGGACCCCGTACGGCGCCGGGCTCGAAGTCCTCGCCGACCGGCTGATGAACCAGCGTTTCGACGAGCCCGGCGGTGCCGTCGGGGCCTCCCTGGCCGCGCTCACCTGGGCCAGACCGGGGCCCGCGGCGCGGTGGCTGACCGGTGAGGCCCTAGCTGAAGTATCGGTTCGCCTACAAGGGGCGCCCAGCCGTCAGGGCCAAGGGGTCGGCCCGGGACAGCGCCCGGGCGACTTCCGCGCGCGTGCCGCACTCGCCAGGCACGCGGGAGACCTGCGCGTCCTGGAACAGGCCGCCGAGATCCGCTCCCAGCGGCTCCACATGCCCTTCCTCGACAACCAGGTGGTCCGGGCCTGCCGGACCCTTCCCGAGGCGCTACGCGTCCAGCCAGGGGCCCGCGCGGCCATCCTCCGTACGGTCCTGGAGGGCGCCGGCGTCGGCGACCTCCCGCCCGGCTGGGGCGCCCCCTCCCACGCCTCGGCGGCAGCCGCGTCCCGCACCGGCCTCCGGGTCGCCGCGGACTCCCTGATGGCCCTCTTCGACACACCCCTGCTGGCGCAGGCCGGCCTGGTGGAGGCCCGCGTCGTCCGCAAGGCGCTGCGCGCGGCGGCCCAGGGCGAACCACTGCCCCTGGACGGCCTCGCGGACCTGGTCTCCCTGGAGTTGTGGCTCGGCCGGCTGCTGGCCCGCCGGGGCACCTGCTGGACGGGAACACCGGCACGCGCGCGTGCGGTACCGGCGGGGATCAGGCCGCAGCGGGGGGCACTGGCATCGGGTGGGGGAGCGGGAGTGGCCTGAGCGCCCCGCTCCCCGACGAAACCTTGGGCAGCGCACCGGACCTTGGGCAGCGCACCGACACAAACCGCCCCAACCGCGGGCCCCGCCCGCAAACGCCGTGACCTTGTCCCTCCTGCCCGGCGACAATGACCCGGTGCGGTACAAAATCCTGGGCAGTACCCGGGCGGAGGACGAACGGGGCGCCGTCGTGGCGCTCGGCGGTGCGCGGCTGCGCGCGCTGCTCGCCGCCCTCGCCCTGCACCCGGGCCGGATCGTCCCCTTCGGCACCCTGATCGACGAGGTGTGGGCCGACGAACCTCCCCAGGACGCCCCGGCCGCCCTCCAGGCCCTCGTCGGCCGGCTGCGCCGTACCGTCGGCAAGGACGCGATCGTCTCGGACCCCGGCGGCTACCGGCTCGCGGCGACCCGGGACGACGTGGACCTGTACGTCTTCGAACGGCTGGTGCGCCAGGGCACGGCCGCCCTGGAGCGGGGCGAGGCGACCGTCGCCGCCCGCGACCTCGGCGAGGCGCTCGCCCTGTGGCGCGGGCCCGCCGTCGCCGACCTCCCCGACCGGTCCGCCGCCGCCCGCCCGGACGCGCTGCGCCAGGAGGCGACCCGCGCGCGGGTCGAGGCGGACCTGCTGCTCGGCCGCGCCGCAGACGCCGTACCGGAGTTGAAGGAACTGACCGCGGCGCACCCGTACGACGAACCGCTGCACGCTCTCCTCATCCGCGCCCTGCGCGACTCGGGCCGCGGAGCCGACGCGCTCGCCGCCTACGAGACCGCCCGGCGCGCCCTCGCCGACGGCCTCGGCACCGACCCGGGACCGGAACTCCGGGCCCTGCACGGCGAGTTGCTCAAGTCACCGCCCCCGACCTGCGCCGGCGACCACCCCGCCCGGCAGTCCGAACGCGACGGCAACCTGCGTCCACGGCTTACCTCTTTCGTGGGCCGGGAACCCGAGATCGCCGCCATCCGTTCCGAAGTGCACAGGGCCCGCCTCGTCACGCTCACCGGACCGGGCGGCTCCGGAAAGACCCGTCTCGCCGAGGAAGCCGCCGCCGGACTCCCGCAGGCGTGGCTGGTCGAACTCGCCCGGCTCGACCGGCCGGAGGCGGTGCCGGGCGCGGTGGTCAGTGCCCTCGGTCTGCGCGAGACCGTGCTGATGACCACCGAGTTGGCGGTCCCGCAGGACGACCCGGTCGCCCTGCTGATCGAGTACTGCGCGGCGCGCAGCCGACTCCTGATCCTTGACAACTGCGAACATGTCATCGGCGCGGCGGCCGACCTCGCCGAGACCCTCCTGACCCGCTGCCCGGGGCTCACGATCCTCGCCACCAGCCGTGAACCCCTGGGCGTCCCCGGCGAGTCGGTACGCCCGGTCGAGCCCCTCGTCCCCGACCAGGCCCACCGCCTCTTCGCGGAGCGCGCCGCCGCCGTCCGCCCCGACGCGGAGACCGTGCTCCAGGACACCGAAGCGGTCACGGAGATCTGCCGGCGCCTCGACGGTCTGCCCCTCGCCATCGAACTCGCCGCCGCCCGGCTGCGGTTGCTCACCCCCCGCCAGATCGCCGACCGCCTCGACGACCGCTTCCGCCTCCTCACCTCCGGCAGCCGCACGGTCCTGCCCCGCCAGCAGACCCTGCGGGCCGTCGTCGACTGGTCCTGGGACCTGCTCGACGAGCACGAGCGGACCCTGTTGCGCGAGGCCTCGGTGTTCGCCGGCGGCTGGGACCTCGCGGCGGCGGAGAGCGTGTGCACCGGCCCGGCGGCGGACCTGATCGGCGCGCTCGTCGACAAGTCCCTGATCGTGGCCACCCCGGGGGAAGCGCACGACGGCATGCGCTACCGCATGCTGGAGACCATCCACGAGTACGCCGTCGAGCGTGCCGCCGAGACCCCGGCACTGCGGGCGGCGGCCGAGCGTCGGCACCGGTCCTGGGTGCGCGCCCTCGTCGAGGAGGCCGAGCCGCTGCTCCGCTCCTGGGAGCAACTCCCTTGGATCGCCCGCCTGGAGACCGAGCTCGACAACTTCCGCGCGGCCCTCGACCGAACCGTCACCGCGGGCGACGAGGCGGAGGCCGGTGCACTGGCCCTCGCCATCGGCTGGTTCTGGTGGCTGCGCAACTACCGCCGAGAGGGCGTCGACTGGGCCGAGCGCGTCCTCGGCCTCATCACCCCGGTGGACACCGCAGGCCCGTTCGAGGCCTACCTCGAAGCCCCGGACGCCGAGACCGGCCACCCCCTGCACATCCAGCGCATGAACCTCCGGATGCTGCACCTTTTCCTGGGCGCCGAATCAGGAGCCCTGGACCACCTGCCGAACGGACTGCGGGACGAGCGGCTGCGCCGGTACGTCTCGCTGGTGCAGAGCTTCTTCGCCGGCGGTGGCCCGGCCGCGGCGCGGATGCCGGGGCTCGCGTGGCCGTTCACCGCCTACTTCCTGCGCGACACGATGGACATCCGGGACGTCATGGACGTGGCGGTCGCCAACGCCCGTGTCCACGGCGGGGATTGGGAGGTCGCCGTCATCCTGATGTTCCGCACGCACATGGTCGTCGACTCCCCGGGCGGCATGGCGGGCGTCGACGACGACCTCGCGGAACTGCGCGTGCTCTGCCGTCGCGTCGGCGACCGCTGGGTGCGGGCCCAGGTGTCCAGCGCGGTCGGCGAGGCCGCCATGGGCCGTGGCCGGTTCGAGGAGGCCAAGGGGGCCTACGAGGAGGCGCTCGCGCTCGCCTACGAGGTCGGCGCCCACACCGAGACGCCGTTCCTCATCGCCCGGCTCGCCGAACTGGCCTTCCGCGCGGGTGACCGCGAGGCCGCGATAGCGGGCCTGGACGAGGCGACCGAGGCCTCCGACCGGCACGGGGTCGCGGACGCCCACGCGTTCATCCAGCTGCTGCGCGCGCACATCGCCCTGGAGGACGGGGACGTGACCTCCGCCCGCGCGTTCTGCGAACAGGCCCGTGAGGAGAGCGGACGCGGCACACCGCCGCCGCAGTTCCGGGCGGCGCTGGGCGCGGTCGACGCCCTGGTCACCGCCGCCGAGTCCGGCCCCGAGCGCGGGTTGGTGGCGATGGCGGGCGCTCTGCGCGAGGGGGTGGAGCTGCGGTGCGCCGAGGTGGTCACCGCGGCCCTGGTCGACCACGCGGCGATGCTCCTCGCCGAACTCGGCCAACTCCCGGCCGCGGTAAGGCTGTTCGCGGCGGCCGACCGGTTGCGCGGCGGTCATCCGTGCCCCATGCCGGAGCGCGCCAGGACCGAGCGCATCCAGGAGACGGCCCGCGCCGCGCTGGGCGCCGCGGGCTACGCCGCCGAGCGTGCCCGGGGCGAGTCCCTCACCGTGGCCGAGGCACTGACCGAGCTGCCCTCCCCGGCACCGGGCCCTGTCGGCCCTACTGGCAGGTGAACTTCGACTCCGCCCAGTCCGCGAGCGCCAGGTCGTCGAAGGAACTGCGCGGCTCGACCACCAGCCGTACGGTCCTGCGCCCGGCGAGGCCCACATGGACCGGCACCGCCGGGTCACCGCCGTCGATCTCCCCGGAACTCCACAGCCGGACCCCGTCGGCGTACACCGAGAAGTAGACCCGGCCGAGCCCCAGCATCATGTCGTCGACGCCGACCCTCGCGTCGTAGGAGACGCACTGGCGGTTGAGGTCGATCGTGACCGAGGAGCGGCCGTGCACGGTGATGCCGTGGGTGTAGCGCGTGCCGCCGATCGCGACGCCGTAGCGCTGCCACACCCAACTGCTGTCGCCGAGCCGGATCTCCGGGGCGGTGCCGTCGCCGTTGACGTTGTACGAGAGCTCGCTCACCTGGAAGATCGTCGGCGCGGGTGGGGGCGTCGGGGTCGGTGTCGGGGTGGGCGTCGGGGTGGGCCTGGGGGTCGGTGTCGGGGTCGGGGAGGCCTTCGGGGTCGGGGTCGGTGTCGGCCTGGGTTTGGGTGCGGGCGTCGGGGTCGGGCTCGGGGTGGGGGTCGGTTCGGGGGCCAACACCGCCGGTTCCTGGGCGGGTTGCTTCTTCGGGGGCGCCGGTGTCGGCGACTCGGGCTTGACGACGGGGGAGGAGGAGGGGGTCGACCCGGCCCGGGGTGGTTCCTTCGCGGGACTGTCGTGGTTGGCCAGCGCGAACGCCACCGCCGCCACCACACCGACCGCGACCACACCGGCCGCGATGCCCGCCTTCACCGGCGCCCCGAGCCCCTCGGAGGCCGCCGCGCCACCGGCACCGGCCCCGCCCGACGAGCTGCCGCCGGCCGCCGCGGACGCACCGGCGGCACCCGCCCCGCCGGACGAACTCCCGCTCGCCGCGGCAGCCGCGCCCGCTGCACCGGCCGCACCCGCTCCCGCGCCGCCCGCGATGAGTGCGACCGCCTTGGCGTACCCGGCGGCGCCGAACCAGCCGATGACCGCGACCGGGACGACCGCCGGGATCCCGCTGGCGACCTCCTCGATCTGCAGCGCGGCCAGCCGGCACTTGGCGCACTCCTCCAGGTGCTTGCGCAGCCCCCGTTCGGCACGCGTGCGCAGCCGGCGGCGGGCGTAGGTGCCGAGCTGGTCGGCGTAGCGAGCGCACTCCTCGTCGTCGGTGAGGGTGGCGCTGACATGGGCCTGGAGGTAGGCCTGCTTGAGGCCCTCGCGGGCCCGGCTGGCCAGCACGCGCGTGCCGTTGGCGTCGAGCCCGAAGAGCGTGGCGACCTCGCTCGGCGACTCGTCCTCGACCTCGGTGTGCCACAGCACGGCCTGCCACCGCTCGGGCAGCGACCGGAACGCCCGCATGGCCATCGACTGCTCGGCCTCGTGCATCGCCCGGACATCGGCGCCCAGGTCCAGCGTGTCGTCGTCGGACACCTCGGACACGCGCGCGGACTGGGCGGCGAACACCGCGAAGTCGTCGACGAGCTGCTCCCGCTTCGCCGATTTCGTCCAGTTCGCGGCGACGCGCCGGACGGAGGTCAGCAGATAGGCGCGTACGGCGTGCTCGGGCCCGGAGCCGCCGCGTACCGCCTGGAGCATGCGGGCGAAGACCTCGGCGGTCAGGTCGTCGGCGGTGTGCGCGTCCCGGCAGCAGGTGCGGGCGTAGCGGCGCACGGCGTCCGCGTGGCGCCGGTACAGCTCCTCGTACGCCGTGTCGTCACCGGCGCGCATCCGCTCGATCAACGAGGCGTCGGCCGTGGGCCTCTCCAGCGGCGGCGGGAGGACACTGCCCTCGCGCTGGGCCGGGACGCTGCCCTCGCCGGGATCGCCGCCGCCCTGGGGGACCCCGCCGGGCCCGCCCTGACTCGGCACCTGTGGTGAGGTCAGCCCACCGGCCTCCGGGTCACTGTCACCCAGTGACTCGTCCCGCCCGTCAACGCTCATCGCGGAAAGCCCCCGCCGCCTGCCCAACCAGTCCCGAACACCGGGTCAGCGTAGCCATATTGGCTTTTGTTCAGGACCCCGTCGTACGGACCATCCACTCGTCCGTGGGGACTTCCCGCAACGCAGTACTAGCGTTCACCCCTCCGGGGAAGGCTCAACTCTCGTGCCCAGAACGGGAGTTGGCACGGATGACCGAAATGCCCGGAACGCTCCCGGGCATCACTCGGGGCGCGGGCACTTCGGTACCTCCGCGCCACAGTCACCTATTCGAGTCACCCGCGAACGGGCCTCCCGACCCCAAGGAGTCGGCCTCACAACGGCCGCGACCGCAGCCCCTCCAGCAGGATGTCCAGCAACCGCGCCGACGCCGCCGCCTGCTGCGCAGCATCCGGCAGCGAGGGCGCCGCCGTGGCGATCACCAGCAGTACGTCCGACACCGACACGTCCGGCCGCAGCTGACCCGCCGCCCGCGCCCGGTCCACGAGCTGCCCGACGACCTCCAGCAGCGCCGCCGCCCCGGCGTCGTCGACCACCGAGCCCAAAGACCCCGCCGACTCCTCCGGCACCAACCGCAGCTCACCCGTACCCGGCTGCGTCCGCTGCTGCGGCACCCGCGCCTCGTCGAGTAGGGAGCCCTCGGCGCCTTCGTCGGCGACGCCCACCCGCAGCACCTGCGGCGGCAGCAGCCGCCCGGCGCCCGAGGCCACCGACGTCCGCAGGAAGCGCGACAGCGCCGACCACGGCTCGTCCTCCTGGCCGAGCGCCGAACGAGCCTGGTCGGTCAGCCGGGAGGTCTCCTCCTCGGCTATCCGGCGCACCAGGACGTCCTTGCTCGGGAAGCGCCGGTACACCGTGCCGACACCGACCCGCGCGCGCCGCGCCACGTCCTCCATCGGCGCGCCGTAGCCCAGTTCGCCGAAGACCTCACGCGCCGCCCGCAGCACGTGCTCCAGATTGCGCTGTGCGTCCACGCGCAACGGCGTCGTGCGCGAGCTGTCCCCGCGTCCGTTTCCCGCCGCCGCACCGACCGCGGCGCCGGATGCGACGGCAGACGCGGATGTCCAATGAGAGTCCTGAATATGCATACACGTTCCCCCGGTTAATGACGTCTCCCCCCGGAGACTCCCCGCCATTGGCAGCCGGAGCATCGTGAGACAAGCCCGGTTCACGAACCACGCTTCTCGCGGGCTCGTTGAGCGCATCCCCCTTCACCCCGTCGACACACGAACATAGTTGAGAGGGGGTCAATTCAGAAGGGGCAGGTTCCGCACGGAGCGCCCCCCGATCGGAGTACGGGTCGCATACATCCCGATTGCGCCCCCGGGCACCACCCCGATCACCCCCACTGACCTGCGCACCTGCCCTGTACTCCGGCAATTCCGGCGCCCGCGCGAGCTGTCCCCGGCCGGTCACACAATTTGTCGAGCCTGTGGACAAACTCCAGCGCCGGGTGCGTCATGGGATGGTGAAGGAACGCGCGCGCATTCTCGTTGTCGGTGGCGGCTACGTCGGGATGTACACGGCCCTGCGCCTTCAGAAGAAGTTGAAACGTGAAATCAGGCGCGGGCAGGTCGAGATCACGGTAGTCAGCCCCGACCCTTATATGACGTATCAGCCGTTTCTCCCCGAGGCCGCCGCCGGTTCGATCTCCCCCCGCCATGTCGTCGTCCCGCTGCGCCGCGTCCTCGACCGGTGCCGGGTCGTCATCGGCGAGGCCACCGCCATCGACCACGGCAAGCGCACCGCGACCCTCAGCACCCTCGCCACCGAGGAGGAGGGCACCGGCACGGAAGAGCTGTCGTACGACGAACTCGTCCTGGCCCCCGGCTCGATCTCGCGCACCCTCCCCATCCCCGGTCTCGCCGAGCACGGCGTCGGCTTCAAGACCGTCGAGGAGGCCATCGGCCTGCGCAACCACGTCATCGAGCAACTGGACATCGCCTCCTCCACCCGCGACCCCGCGGTCCGCGACGCGGCCCTGACCTTCGTCTTCGTAGGAGGCGGTTACGCCGGCGTCGAGGCGCTCGGCGAGCTGGAGGACATGGCCCGCTACGCCGTGCGCTACTACCACAACGTCGACGCCGACGACATGAAGTGGATCCTCGTGGAGGCCTCGAACTGCATCCTCCCCGAGGTCGGCCAGGAGATGGGCACCTACACCGTCACCCAGCTCCGCAGACGCAACATCCAGGTCCTCCTGGAGACCCGCCTCGAATCCTGCGCCGACCGCGTCGCCGTACTCGACGACGGCCAGCGCTTCCCCACCCGCACGCTCGTGTGGACGGCCGGCGTCAAACCCCACCCGGTCCTCGCCGCCACCGACCTCCCGCTCACCGCGCACGGCCGCCTCAAGTGCACCCCGGAGCTGACGATCGAGGGCGCCACGCACGCGTGGGCCGCGGGAGACGCGGCAGCCGTCCCCGACGTGACCGCCGACGCGCCCGGCACGGAGACCGCCCCCAACGCCCAGCACGCGGTCCGCCAGGCCAAGGTCCTCGGGGACAACATCGCGCACTCCCTGCGGGGCGAGCCCCTGCAGACGTACGCCCACAAGTACGTCGGCTCGGTCGCTTCCCTGGGACTGCACAAAGGTGTCGCGCAGGTCTACGGACGGAAGCTGAAGGGCTACCCTGCCTGGTTCATGCACCGCGTCTACCACCTCAGCAGGGTGCCCACCTTCAACCGCAAGGCCCGCGTGCTCGCCGAATGGACCCTGGCGGGGCTCTTCAAACGGGAGATCGTGTCCCTGGGTTCACTCGAACACCCGCGAGCCGAGTTCGAACTCGCGGCCGGTGGGAAGCCTCCGCACGACCCGAAGGGGTCGAACTGACCGGACCGAGGAACTCCACCGGCGGCCCCGGCGTCTGACGAATATCGGCCCGGTCCGCCACACTGCCAGACTGGTCCACGACTTCGGGCGGGCCCGCGCCCGCCCGTCCCACCCAAGAGGCTCTCCCCACTGTGCTGCATCCCCCGGCGACCGATGTGCGGCCCCCACCGCGCGGCCCCCGGACCCCCGGCAGGGTCCGGAACCGGCCGACGACACCTACACGAGGCAAGGATTCGTGAACTTCACGCGCTGGAGCGCCCGGCTCCCCGGAACGCAGCGCCGCGCCGCAGCGCGGACCGACCACCAGGTCACCCCGGACCGCCGGGGCGAGGGCTCCGTACCCGCGGCCCGCGCCGAGCAGCTCACCGACGAGCCGCCGCCCGTCCCCGCCGTCGACGACCTGCCCGTCCGCGAGGTCCTCGACCGCGTCCCGGCCCTCGTCGCCCTGGTGCACGGCCCCGACCAGCGCATCGCGTACGTCAACGACGCCTACGTGGCCGCCTTCGGCGACCGCCCCCTGGGAGCACCGGCCCGCGACGCGCTCCCCGAGCTCGACGAACTCGGCCTGCTCCCGCTCCTCGACCAGGTCCTGCGCAGCGGCAAGCCCCGCACCCTCAAGTCCCGCAAGGCCCCCGGCGGCCGGTCCTACACCTTCACCTGCACCCCGGTCGCCAAGAGCGCCGACGGCGGCGAGGGCGGCGTCCTGATCTTCGCCACCGACGTCACCGACCACGCCGAGGCCGCCGAGCGCCTGCGCACCAGCGAACGCCGCCAGCGCGAGACCGCCGTAACGCTCCAGCGCTCCCTGCTCCCCCAGGAGCTCGAAGAGCCCGACGACCTCCGCATCGCCGCCACCTACCAGCCCGGCGGCACCGAGGCCGCGGTCGGCGGCGACTGGTACGACGTGATCACCCTCGGCGGCGGCCGGACCGCCCTGGTCATCGGCGACGTCATGGGCCGGGGCGTCCGCGCGGCGGCCGTCATGGGCCAACTCCGCACCGCCGTCCGCGCGTACGCCCGCCTCGACCTGCCCCCGCACGAGATCCTCCAGCTGCTGGACGGCCTCGCCACGGAGATCGACGCCAACCAGATCGCCACCTGCGTGTACGCCATCTTCGACCCGAACGAGGGCCGCCTGGTGTACGCCTCCGCCGGCCACCTCCCGATCCTCGTCCGCGACGAGACGGGCACGGTCCAGCGCGCCGACGAACCCACCGGCCCCCCGCTCGGCACCGGCGGCTGGATCCACTCCTCCGGCACGATCCCGCTCAGCCCCGGCTCCACCGCGGTCCTCTACACGGACGGCCTGGTGGAGCGCAGGGACGAGGACCTCGACGAGGGAATCGCCTCCCTGGAGCGCGCGTTGGCCGGCGCCACCGGCACCCCCCAGGTCGTCTGCGACCGCCTGGTCCGCTCGCTCGGCGTCACCGCCGACCACGACGACGACGTCGCCGTCCTGGTCGTCCAGCACCCGACCCGCACCGGCCACGACGGCGATCTCTTCCGCAACGCGGCCCTGGAGCTGCTCGGCGGAGTGGAAGCGGCCCCACGCGCGCGTGCCTTCGCCTCCGGAGTCCTCACCAGCTGGCGCTTCCCCACCGAACTGCACGACCTCGGCGTCCTGGCCGCCAGCGAACTCGTCGCCAACAGCCTCCAGCACGGCACCCCACCGATGCGCCTCCGCCTGCGCCGCACCGACCGCCGCCTCATCGTCGAGGTCACGGACGGCGACGACCACCTCCCGCGCCGCCGCCGCGCCGAACCCGCCGACGAGTCCGGCCGCGGCATCGCGATCGTCGCGACAATCGCCACCACCTGGGGCTCCCGCCGCACCCCCGGCGGCGGCAAGGCCGTCTGGTGCGAGTTCGTCCTCCCCAAGACGCCCCCGGTATGACCTACACGTCCGCACCGACGGGCTCGACGGCCCCCCGAGCGACCACCAGACTCCCCTTCGCCCGCCACGGCTGATCCTGTACGGCGGTCAACTGCCGCCCCAGCCGCACGGCGAGCACGCTGATCCCCAGCGAGAACACCAGGAACATCACGACGTACGGCCCCGGCAGCGAGGCCCCGAGCGGCCCGCCCACCGCGGGCCCGACGGCCAGCGCGAGCTGCTTCACCAGGGCGAAGGCCGAGTTGTACTGCCCGGCCATCCCCTCCGGCGCCAGATCGGCGACCAGCGGCGCGATGGTCGGCGACAACATCGCCTCACCGAGCCCGAACAGCGCGTACGTCGACACGAACGCGGCCGTCGCCATCTCCTGACTCCCGTGCCCGAGCCCGGCATACCCGGCCGTGACCCAGGCCAGCGCCCAGATCAGCCCGACCCCGGCGATCACCCTGGACCGCCGCCGCCGCTCGACGAACTTCAGCACCGCGAACTGCGCGACCACGATCATCGCGGTGTTCGCGGCCAACGCCGTCCCGAGCGCGGACGTGGAAATCCCGGCGGCCTCGACCCCGTAGGCACTCAGCCCGGACTCGAACTGCCCATAGCAGGCAAAGAACATGACGAAGCCGAGCACGCTCAGCTGCACCATGGCCCGATTGCCGAGCAACTGCTTCCAGGCACCCTTGCCCGACACCCGCGAGGGAGCGTCCCCGATGACCGGTGAGTGCGGCATCCGCACGGTCGCCATCACCCCGGCGAGCACCAGGAACATCGCCGACTCGATCCCGAACAACAGCGTGAACGACGACGCACTGGTCGTGTCGACCAGATGACCGCCGATGAGCCCACCGACACCGAGCCCGAGGTTCTGCAGAAAGAACTGCATGGCAAACGCCCGCGACCGCGTCTCGGCGGTCGAACACTCCACGATCATCGTGGCGAGCGCCGGCTGCATCACGGCCTGCCCGGCCCCGAGCCCGGCAGCCGACACCAGCACAGCCGTCGCGTTCCCCGCCAGCCCCAGACTCAGCGCTCCTACGGCGGCCACGACCAGGGCGACGAGCAGAACCGGCCGCGGGCCACGCCGGACGATGGCCCGCCCGGCGAACGGCAGCACGATCAGCGCGGCCACGGCGAAGACGGCGAGCACGAGCCCCGCCGTCATACCTCCAAGACCCCGCACCTGCGCCACATAGACGTACAGGTACGGGACCGTGAAGCCGAGCCCGAACGCGCTGAGTGCGTTGCCCACGTGGATCCGGCGCATCGCTGCGCCCATCGCCCTGGTCACGTTCACCTCAATCAACTAGTTAGACCTGAAGACTTAGAAGCTAAAGAGTACATACTCAAGGACTTCAAGGCAAAGGAAGCCCGTGCCATACTGCGCGCATGGCCGACACCAGCGGCGTCCCGGAGCCGACGCTCGACGAACAGATCGCCGCCTACCAGCGCGAATTCCGGGACCTCGACCCCCAGGTCGAGAAGATCGTTTCGGCCCTGGGCCGCCTCAACCGCCGTATGAACGTCGCCTACGGCCGTCAGACCGCGAACCTCGGCATCAGCAGCGCCGACTGGGAGGTCCTCAAGGCCCTCGTCCTCGCCGGCGACCCCTACCGGATGGGCCCCAGCGACCTCGCCAAGCGCCTCGGCCTCACGCCGGCCGCGATGACCCACCGGATCGACCGCATGGTCTCCGAGGGGCTGGTCACCAGGGAGCGGGACGAGTCCAACCGCGTCCGCGTGATCGTGGAGCTGACCCCCGAGGGCCGCGGCAAGTGGCTGGAGGCGATGCGTATGGCGACGGTCTTCGAGGAGGACCTGCTCCAGGACCTGTCGCCGGACGAGCGCACGGTCCTCGGCGAGGTCCTCACCCGGCTGCTGCGTAGGGTGGAGCACGCCCAGCCGGACGCGGGCGGGCGCCTGACCGACCTGGACTGAGCGGTCTCCGACCAGCCTCCGACTCGCCCAGGAAAAGATCTTGACAGGGGTGGTTGACACGCCCCTCCTCGATCCGTAAAGTTCTTCGGGTTGCCGCCGAGCCGTAACGGTTCTCCGGCAACACCTCCGCCGCGACAGCGGCAACCCAAACCATCCGCACGATCTCCCAACGGGATTGATTTCGGCGTGCCCGAATTCAATTCGATTTGGGCTCGGCTGTGTTCGATCAGGTCACTGGACCTCGATTGGAACTCCGCCGGGGGAATCGGCTAAGGTTTGAGACGTCGGAACGGCCCAAGGGCCGGGATGGCAGCCCCCTCTGACTGGGAGTCAGGCCCGAAAGGATCTGATAGAGTCGGAGTCGCCGGAAAGGGAAACGCGGAAGCGGGAACCTGGAAAGCACCGAGGAAATCGGGACCGGAAACGGTCTGATAGAGTCGGAAACGCAAGACCGAAGGGAAAAGCCCGGAGGAAAGCCCGAGAGGGTGAGTACAAAGGAAGCGTCCGTTCCTTGAG
>NZ_JALJRY010000032.1 GCF_024519455.1 Streptomyces sp. STR69
CGATCAGGAAGAACGCGAACGACGTGACCAGATACAGCGTGCCGATCGTCTTGTGGTCGGTGGTGGTGAGCCACTTGATCACGACGTTGCCGGGTTGCTTGCGCCTTACCGGCAGCTCATCCGCGTAGTGGGACTCTGCTGCCGCGGCACCCTGAGGTTCGTTGAGGATGCTCACAGGTTGTTCGTCTCCCGGTTCTTCTCGTGGCTCGTCTGCGCGATGCCAGCGGGGATGTAACCGGTCTGCCCCTTCTTGGCGAGGTCCTTGAGGTGCTGCTGGTAAAGCTCGGGGGAGACGACCTTCACGTTGAACAGCATCCGGGAGTGGTCGACACCGCAGAGCTCGGCGCACTTGCCGAGGTAGGTGCCCTCCTTGGTGGGAGTCACCTGGAAGGCGTTGGTGTGACCCGGGACGACGTCCATCTTCATGAGGAACGGCACCACCCAGAAGTCGTGGATGACGTCACGCGAGGTGAGAACGAAGCGGACCGTCTCACCCTTGGGGAGCCAGAGGGTCGGACCCGGGTTGCCGGTCTGCGGGTTCTTCGTGGCGGGCGTACCGACGTCGTAGACACCGCCGGCGTTCGCCGGGAAGTCCTTCTTGAACCGGTCCGGGATCGCGGCCAGGTTCTTGTCGGTCGTCGCGTCACCACTGACACCGTCGACGTTCTCGATGTAGTTGAAGCCCCAGCTCCACTGGAAGCCCACGACGTTGACCGTCACATCGGGCTTCTTGTCGAGGCTCAGGAGCTTCGTCTCATCGCGGGCGGTGAAGTAGAACAGCACCGAGACGATGATGAGCGGAACAACCGTGTACAGCGCCTCGATGGGCATGTTGTACCGGGTCTGCGGGGGGATCTCGACCTTGGTGCGGCTGCGCCTGTGGAACACGACGCTCCACATGATCAGGGCCCACACCAGGACGCCGACGGCGAGCGCGGCAGCCCAGGATCCCTGCCACAGGGAGAGGATCCGCGGACCCTCCTCCGTGGTCGGGGTGGGGAAACCAAGGCGAGGGAAGTCCTTGGATGTGCAACCGGTCGCGGTCGCCAGGACCAGGCCCGCAGTCATTGCCTGCAGCAGCTTCCGCCGCATCGGGCGCCGCGGCGAGCGGTCGGAGCCGTTGGGACTCACGTAGCGCCTTCCCGAGAGTCTCGCCCGCGCGGATTGGCTGCGGCCTGCCTTCACGCGGGTCGGTCGCCGCCCTGCGTCGGGCAGGGGTTTGGATGTTTATGCGGACCAAACCCTAGCCGACGCCTTCCAGGGGTTCGCGGGGAGGGTGGCATACGCGCCGCCCGTTACTCCTTGCGCCTAATAGCTCGGGGGTTCAGGTGATTTGGGCGGGTGCGGGCTCGTTGTGGCTGCTCGCGCAGTTCCCCGCGCCCCTCTTTTGCTCGCCCTCGTTTTAACGTTGCCGTGTGTCCTACTTTGATGCGGCCTCTTCCGCGCCCCTTCATCCGGTAGCCCGGCAGGCCCTGTTGGCCGCTCTCGACGACGGGTGGGCCGATCCGGCTCGGCTCTATAAAGAAGGACGCAAGGCACGGCTTCTGCTCGATGCCGCGCGGGAGGCCGCCGCCGAGGCGGTCGGATGTCGGGCCGACGAGCTGGTGTTCACCACCTCGGGTACTCGGGCCGTGCACACGGGAATTGCGGGGGCTCTGGCAGGGCGGCGGCGCGTCGGACGTCACCTGATCGTGTCAGCGGTTGAACACTCTTCCGTGCTCCATTCGGCCGAGGGCCTGGTGGCGGCGGGCGGTTCGGTGACCGAGGTTCCCGTGGACCGGACGGGCGCGGTGAGCGCGCGGGCCTACGGCGAGGCCCTGCGCCCGGACACCGCGCTGGCCTGTCTCCAGTCGGCCAACCACGAGGTGGGGACCGTTCAGCCGGTCGCCGAGGTGGCCGAGGTGTGCCGGGCGGCCGGGGTGCCGCTGCTGGTCGACGCGGCGCAGTCGCTGGGGTGGGGGCCGGTCGAGGGCGCCTGGTCGCTGCTCACGGCGAGCGCGCACAAGTGGGGCGGACCGGCCGGGGTCGGGCTGCTGGCGGTACGCAAGGGCGTGCGGTTCGCGGCCCAAGGCCCCGTCGACGAACGGGAGTCGGGGCGCTCCCCCGGCTTCGAGAACATCCCGGCGATCGTGGCCGCGGCGGCCTCCCTGCGCGCGGTCCGCACGGAGGCGACCGAGGAGGCGCTACGGCTACGGGAGCTGACGGAGCGGATCCGGACCCTGGTACCGCGGTCGGTGCCGGACGTGGACGTGGTCGGCGATCCGGTGCGGCGGCTGCCCGGGATCGTCACCTTCTCCTGTCTCTATGTCGACGGAGAGACTCTCCTGCACGAACTGGACCGCGCCGGTTTCTCCGTCTCGTCCGGATCGTCCTGCACGAGCAGCACGCTGACGCCCAGCCATGTGCTGAAGGCGATGGGGGTGCTGAGTGAGGGAAACGTGCGGGTGTCGTTGCCGCCGGGCACGACGGCGGAGGACGTCGAACGTTTCCTCGCGGTGCTGCCGGGGGCGGTGGCGGGGGTGCGGGAGAAGCTGGGGGCGGCGGCGCCCGTGGCCGTCGTAGAGAAGGACTCGCTTGTCGTGGACGCCCTCGGCAAGCGCTGCCCGATCCCGGTGATCGAGCTGGCCAAGGTCATCGGCGATGTGCCGGTCGGCGGGACGGTCAGGGTCCTGTCCGACGACGAGGCGGCGAGACTGGACATCCCGGCGTGGTGCGAGATGCGGGACCAGGAGTACATGGGCGAGGAGAAGGCGGACCAAGGCACGGCGTACTTGATCCGCCGGTTGACCTGAGACACCTGGGGGCGCGGGGCCGTGTCGATTTGCGGCTACCGCCGCGTGTGCGCGACCAGCCCCCGCGCGCCCGCAGACAACAACCAGCTCAGCCCAGGTGCTTACGAACCTCCACGGCCGCATCGTCCCCATACGCCTTGGTGAACCGCTCCATGAAGTGCCCACGAGACACCTGGTACTCCTGCGTACCAACCGTCTCGATGACGAGAGTCGCGAGCATGCACCCGACCTGCGCCGCCCGCTCCAGCGAGACACCCCACGCCAGCCCCGAGAGGAACCCCGCGCGGAAGGCGTCGCCGACACCCGTGGGGTCGGCCTTGCGCTCCTCCTCCGCGCAGCCGACCTCGATCGGGTCCTCGCCGACGCGCTCGATGCGGACGCCGCGCGAGCCGAGGGTGGTGACGCGGGTGCCGACCTTGGACAGGATCTCCTCGTCGCTCCAGCCGGTCTTGGACTCGATGAGGCCCTTCTCGTACTCGTTCGAGAAGAGGTAGGCCGAGCCGTCCAGCAGGATGCGGATGTCGTCGCCGCCCATGCGGGCGATCTGCTGGGAGAAGTCGGCGGCGAAGGGGATGGAGCGGGTACGGCACTCCTCCGTGTGGCGGAGCATCGCCTCGGGGTCGTCGGCGCCGATCAGGACCAGGTCGAGACCGCCCACGCGGTCGGCGACGGTCTTCAGCTCGATCTGGCGGGCCTCGCTCATGGCGCCGGTGTAGAAGGAGCCGATCTGGTTGTGGTCGGCGTCGGTCGTGCACACGAAGCGGGCGGTGTGCAGCGTCTCGGAGATACGGACCGAGTCGGTGTCGACGCCGTGGCGGTCGAGCCAGTCGCGGTACTCGGCGAAGTCGGAGCCGGCGGCACCGACCAGGATCGGCTTGGTGCCGAGCTGGCCCATGCCGAAGGCGATGTTGGCGCCGACGCCGCCCCGGCGTACGTCGAGGTTGTCGACCAGGAAGGAGAGCGACACCGTGTGCAGCTGGTCCGCGACCAGTTGGTCGGCGAAGCGGCCGGGGAAGGTCATGAGGTGGTCGGTGGCGATGGAGCCGGTGACTGCGATGCGCACGGCGAGGACTCTCCTGAGGGAGGCTGCGTTGACAGTTCACGCTACCCGGTCGGCGCGGCGGCTCTGAAGCGGCCAAAACTACCCGATAGTAGATCTTTCTTCGCGAGGTAAAGCGTGCGTACGGTGCGGCTATGACGAACCCAAAGGTCGACGGCCCCGTTCCGGTCCACCTCGAAGGCGAAGGTGAGGCGGACCTCGCGGCGCTGCGCGGCGACTGCGCCCGGATGGCTCCCCACTGGGCGGTTCCCGACCGGATCGTTGCCCTTCCGGTGTCCCCGTCCCTCATCCACGGCGTGTCGGTACCGTCGAAGTCGGCTCGGCTGCTGGACGCGATGGGGGAGTACGGCGACTGAGAGCAGGGGCCGAGCCGGGGATTCGGACCGGATTCCGGCCGGGTCCGGAGCTCGTCGGCTCGACAGGAGCGCTCTGGGGAACCGTGCGCTCCCCCGCTGCGTCCCATCGCTGTCCCCCGTAAAGGGGATGCGGGATACGACCCTTCTGCCTGCCTCTTTGACAGGGGCGGGTCAGGGTCATGGGACAGTTGCGCAGCCGAAGGAGCGATGCGGTGAACACCGAGCGACCCGACAACGAGGACGCGATCGGCGCCTCCGATGATGTGCCGGGCGTGGGGGACGCCGCGAAGGGTGCCGTGGAGGGGCCCGAGGCCGAGGACACCGGGGCCGGCGAAGGCGCTACGACGCCTGCCGTCGCGGGCGAGGACGGCGAGGACACGGATGAGGGTGCCGTTTCCGAGGAAGCCGGCCGATCGGAGGGGACGGAACCCGAGGAGACCGGGGCCGAGGAGACCGAGCCCGAGGCATCCGACGTAGCACCCGACCCCTCGGAAGAGCTCGACCCGGTGACGTCCGAGGCGCGGACCGACCGTCCCGAAGCCCCCGAAGCCCCCGAAGCCGCCCACCCGCACGACCACACCGACCGCGCGGACCACTCGGACCACACCGACGACGGGCACCCGGCGCGATCCAGGTCCCGGTCCCCCCTCGTCATCGCTTCCGTGGCCGCCGCCGTACTCCTCGTCGGGGGCGGCGGGGCGTACCTCGCGTCGTCCTCCTCGTCCTCCGGAGGTTCGGGGGACGGGACGGGATCCGCGGCGTCCGGCGCCGACGGCACTCCCCCGCCGCTGGTGCTCGACGGGTACACGACGGGCGGTACGAACGGGATCGCGTCCGGGGAGCCGAATCCCTACGGCGAGACGTACAAGGCCACCGGCACCCTGCCCACCGGACCCGGCTCCGCGGCCGTGTATTCGCCGGAGGGCCAGGTCGCCAAGGACGATGTGGCCCGGCTCGCGAAGGCGCTCGGCGTCGTGGGGACACCGGTGGCCGAGGGGCAGTACTGGAAGGTCGGCGGGCAGGACGGCAGCGGGCCGAGTCTGCAGGTGAACAAGGCGGCGCCGGGCCTGTGGACGTTCAACCGCTACGCACCCGGCACCGACGACTGCACCGACACCCTCAAGTGCGCGCAGGATCCCGGCACTTCGGCCACCGACCCGGTGAGTGTCGCGGTCGCGAAGCAGGCCGCCGCCCCGATCCTCAAGGCCGTCGGCCAGGACGACGCGAAGGTGGACGCGAGTCAACTCATGGGCGCGCAGCGGATGGTGAACGCCGAACCGGTGATCGGCGGGCTGCCCACGCACGGCTGGACGACCGGGCTGACCGTCAGCGCCCAGGGTGAAGTCGTGGGCGGGAGCGGGCAGTTGGCGGCGCCGATGAAGGGGGACGTCTATCCGGTGCTGAGCGCGCAGAAGACGCTGGCCCTGCTGAACGCGGCGCCGGGGACCGACCACCGTATGGGCATCGGCGGCTGCGCCAGTCCCGTACCGCTGAAGGACCGGCTGGAGGCGCCCTGCGGATCGTCGACCGCCGGCTCCGCCACACCCGCCCAGGCTGCGGCCACCGTCGAGCACGCGGTGTTCGGGCTCGCCGTGCACTCCGTGAGCGGGAAGCAGACGCTGGTGCCGTCCTGGCTGTTCGAGGTGCGGCAGCCGGGTGGGCAGGACAGCTTCACGGTGACGTACCCGGCGATCGACCCGAAGTATCTGACCTCGGCCAACTCGCCCACTCCGACGCCGACTTCGACGGCGACCGCGGCTCCGCACGATGTGAAGGCGGACGGCTACTCGGCCGACGGAAAGAGCCTCACCGTGGCCTTCACCGGCGGGGTGTGCGCGGACTACAAGACGGCGGCCGTGGAGAGTTCGGACAAGGTGACGGTCACGGTGACCGCGACGCCCTGGCCGAACAAGATCTGCATCATGATCGCCAAGATCTACCACCAGACCGTGCAGTTGAAGGCGCCGCTCGGCGACCGGGCGGTCGTGGGTCCGGACGGCAAGGCGATCCCCGTGGAGAAGAACACACAGCCGACGGCGGGCGCGGGTCCCTCGCTGGCCCGGTAGGCACTTCTCCACGAGCACCGGAAAAGCCCGAAGGCGGCGACCCTGTCGGAGGGGGCCGCCGCCTTCGCCGTACCACAACTGCTCTGTGGGGCTTAGCTGAACGAGTCGCCGCAGGCGCAGGAGCCCGTCGCGTTCGGGTTGTCGATCGTGAAGCCCTGCTTCTCGATGGTGTCGACGAAGTCGATCGAGGCGCCGCCCAGGTAGGGGGCGCTCATGCGGTCGGTGACCACCTTGACGCCACCGAAGTCCTTGACGACATCGCCGTCGAGGGAGCGCTCGTCGAAGAAGAGCTGGTAGCGCAGGCCGGAGCAACCACCGGGCTGCACGGCGACGCGCAGGGCCAGGTCCTCCCGGCCTTCCTGGTCGAGCAGGGCCTTGACCTTCGCCGCGGCGGCGTCGGACAGAAGGATGCCGTCGGTGACGGTGCTGGTCTCGTCCGATACGGACATCTACATCTCTCCCGGGTTGTACGGAGACTGCTTGCCGACGAGTTCAACCGCCGGGGCCGCGGATTCATTCCGGACCACGTCCGGTGTCTTTCCGTCGGCACCTCCCTCCATGCTCGCACACCCCCGCAAGGTCCCCCGCTGAGTGCGTACCGGGATTGATGTCACATCGACGCTATGGGCATCGTCAAACTGACGTGAAGCAGTTATGATAGATAGCGTCAATTCGACGAAAAGGCTTGTCTGTCAGAACAGAAAGGGTGCGTGTCGTGACCACCGCCCAGACCCAGGAGCTCGACGTTCAGCCGACGCCCCTCGCCCTGCTGCTGCTCGGCCGTGAGGCCGACCCGAGGAGCGAGCGCGGTGTCGAGTGCCCCGGCGACCTGCCCTCGCCGTCCGACCCGGACCTGGTCGAGCGGGCCCGCGCGGCCAAGGAGAAGCTCGGCGACAAGGTCTTCGTGCTCGGCCACCACTACCAGCGCGACGAGGTCATCCAGTTCGCCGACGTCACGGGCGACTCCTTCAAGCTGGCCCGGGACGCCGCCGCGCGCCCGGAGGCCGAGTACATCGTGTTCTGCGGTGTGCACTTCATGGCGGAGTCCGCGGACATCCTGACCGGCGACGACCAGAAGGTCGTCCTGCCCGACCTCGCGGCCGGCTGCTCGATGGCCGACATGGCCACCGCCGAGCAGGTCGCCGAGTGCTGGGACGCGCTGACCGAGGCCGGCATAGCCGAGCGGGTCGTGCCCGTGTCGTACATGAACTCGTCCGCGGACATCAAGGCGTTCACGGGCAGGCACGGCGGCACGATCTGCACCTCGTCGAACGCGCAGCGCGCGCTGGAGTGGGCCTTCGAGCAGGGCGAGCAGGTGCTGTTCCTGCCCGACCAGCACCTCGGCCGCAACACGGCGGTGCGGGACATGGGCATGAGCCTGGACGACTGTGTCGTCTACAACCCGCACAAGCCCAACGGGGGCCTCACCGCTGAGCAGTTGAGGGCCGCGAAGATGATCCTGTGGCGCGGCCACTGCTCGGTGCACGGCCGCTTCTCGCTGGAGTCGGTGGAGGACGTACGGGCCCGGATCCCGGGCGTCAACGTCCTCGTCCACCCCGAGTGCAAGAACGAGGTCGTGGCCGCGGCGGACTACGTCGGATCAACTGAGTACATCATCAAGGCACTTGAGGCCGCTCCGGCCGGTTCGAAGTGGGCCATCGGCACCGAGCTGAATCTCGTACGACGCCTCGCGAACCGTTTCGCGCCCGAGGGCAAGGAGATCGTCTTCCTCGACAAGACGGTCTGCTTCTGCTCGACGATGAACCGCATCGACCTCCCGCACCTGGTCTGGACCCTGGAGTCCCTGGCCGAGGGCACCCTCGTCAACCGCATCGAGGTCGACAAGGAGACAGAGGCCTTCGCCAAGCTGGCGCTGGAGCGGATGCTGGCGCTGCCGTAAGCCCGTCCGTCCCTCTCTGCTGCTACTCCACCCGCGGCCGGACCAGCCCCGACTCGTAGGCGATGACGACGAGTTGGGCCCGGTCGCGGGCGCCCAGTTTGGACATGGCGCGGTTGACGTGGGTCTTCACCGTCAGCGGGCTGACCTCCAGGCGTTCGGCGATCTCGTCGTTCGAGAGGCCGCCGGCGACCTGGACGAGGACCTCGCGTTCGCGCACGGTGAGGGCTTCGAGGCGTTCGGCGCGGGCCGGGTCGCGGTCCTCGTCCAGGTCGCCCTGGGCGAGGAAGCGGGCGATCAGGCCCTTGGTCGCCACCGGGGACAGCAGTGCCTCGCCGGCCGCGGCCACCCTGATCGCGCTGAGGAGTTCCTCGGGCTCGGAACCCTTGCCGAGGAAGCCGGAGGCGCCCGCGCGCAGCGACTGCACCACGTAGTCGTCGACCTCGAAGGTCGTCAGTATCACCACCCGGACATGGGCGAGGGACGGGTCGGCGCTGATCATGCGGGTGGCGGCGAGGCCGTCCGTGCCGGGCATCCGGATGTCCATCAGCACCACGTCGGCCCGCTCCTCCTTCGCCAGCCGTACGGCCTGCGCACCGTCCGAGGCCTCCCCTACGACCTCCATGTCGGGCTCGGAGTCGACGAGTACGCGGAAGGCGCTGCGCAGCAGGGCCTGGTCGTCGGCGAGCAGGACACGGATCGTCGTCATACGGGGTCCCCCGAAGCACGTGGGCGGGTCTTGACCGGCAGGATCGCATGGACGCGGAAGCCGCCTCCGTACCGGGGACCGGTGGTGAGGGTGCCGCGCAGGGCGGTGACGCGCTCGCGCATGCCGAGCAGGCCGTGGCCGCCGCCGGAGTCGGGGTCCTGGCCCTCGCCGGAGCCGTTGTCGAGGACGGTGACCTCCACGTTCGGGCCGACCCGTACGACACTCACCTCGGCCTTCGCCTCGATACCGGCGTGCTTCTGCACGTTGGTGAGGGCCTCCTGGATGACCCGGTAGGCAGCCAAGTCCACGGCCGCGGGGAGGGTGGTGCCGTTGTCCGCGCGGGCGACCAGGACCTGGAGGCCCGCGCTGCGGAAGGTGCCGGCGAGTTCTTCGAGGCGGTCGAGGCCGGGGGCCGGTTCGGTGGGGGCCTCGGGGTCGCCGGACTGGCGCAACAGGCCGACGGTGGCGCGGAGTTCGTTGAGCGCGGAGCGGCTGGCCTCGCGTACGTGCGCGAGGGCTTCCTTGGCCTGGTCGGGGCGCTTGTCCATGACGTGCGCGGCGACTCCGGCCTGGACGTTGACCAGGGCGATGTGGTGGGCGACGACGTCGTGCAGGTCGCGGGCGATGCGCAGCCGTTCCTCGGCGACCCGGCGGCGGGCCTCCTCCTCGCGGGTGCGCTCGGCCCGTTCGGCGCGCTCGCGGATGGCGTGCACGAACTCCTTGCGGCTGCGTACGGCGTCTCCGGCGGCGGCGGCCATACCGGTCCAGGCGAAGATGCCGAGGTTCTCCTGGGCGTACCAGGGCAGGGGGCCGCCGAGCATCGCGGCGCCGGTCAGCACGGTCATCGTGAGCAGGCCGACGCGGAAGGTGGTGGGGCGGTCGGTGGTGACGGCGACGGTGAACAGGGCGACCACCGCGCACATCGCGACCGGGGCGCGGGGATCACTGGTGACGCTCTCGATCAGGGAGGCGGTGCCGGTGACGGCGAGGACCAGCATGGGCGCGCGGCGGCGGAAGACGAGTGCGGCGGCACCGACCGCCATGAGGACCAGGCTGAGCGGGTCAGGGGTGCGGATGCCCCAGCTGACGCCGTGCCCGCCGTGCGGGTCCACGAACGACCCGGCCACCATGCACACGAGCACCGCGGCGGCGAGCACCGCGTCCAGCGCGGAGGGGTGTGCCTTCGCTTGGCAGCGGGCTCGGTCGAGAACGCTCATTGTGGCACCGTACGGCGTCCCTCCTGGGGGCTGCGCCCCCAGACCCCCCTTCGGCCCCTAAGGGGCCTCGTCCTCAAACTCCCCCAGAGGGGGACCCCCAACGGGCTGAATCATGCGGACCGGCGTTGAAAGGTCACCCCGGGATCAAGCCGTCGTCGCTCAGCAGGTCCCGGACTTCCTCCAGGGTCGCGTCCGGGGACGGGAGGATCAGCTCCGACGGCTCCAGGGAGTCGTCGGGCAACGGCTCGCCCAGTTCGCGGACCTTGGCCAGGAGGGCCTGGAGGGTCTCGCGGAAGGCGGGTCCGTCGCCGTTGCGCACTTCCGTGAGGAGTGCCTCGTCCAACTTGTTCAGCTCGGTGAGGTGGCCGTCGGCCAGCCTCACCTGCCCCTCCCCCATGATCCGTACGATCATGTCGCCCTCCTCAGGCGTGGGACGTCACATCAGGTCACTGCTTGTCGAAGCGCGGGGTGTCCTGCGGCTGAGCCGATGAGCTCGACTGCGACTGGGACTGGTCCTTGCCGCCCTCGATCGCCTGCTGCGACGACGAACCGCCGGCCAGCTCCGCCTTCATCCGCTGGAGTTCCAGCTCTACATCCGTACCACCCGACAGCCGTTCCAGCTCGGCCTGGATGTCGTCCTTGGCCATGCCGGTGGGGTCGTCGAGGGCTCCGGAGGCGAGCAGTTCGTCGATGGCGCCGGCGCGGGCCTGGAGCTGCTGGGTCTTGTCCTCGGCGCGCTGGATGGCAAGCCCGACATCGCCCATCTCCTCGGAGATGCCGCTGAAGGCCTCGCCGATCCGGGTCTGCGCCTGGGCCGCCGTGTACGTGGCCTTGATGGTCTCCTTCTTCGTACGGAAGGCGTCCACCTTGGCCTGGAGGCGCTGGGCCGCGAGGGTGAGCTTCTCCTCCTCGCCCTGGAGGGTGGTGTGCTGGGTCTCCAGGTCGGTCACCTGCTGCTGGAGCGCGGCCCGGCGCGAGAGTGCCTCGCGGGCCAGGTCCTCACGGCCGAGGGCGAGCGCCTTGCGGCCCTGGTCCTCCAGCTTCGAGGACTGCGACTGCAGCTGGTTGAGCTGGAGCTCCAGACGCTTGCGTGACGTGGCGACGTCGGCCACACCCCGGCGCACCTTCTGAAGCAGCTCCAGCTGCTTCTGGTACGAGTAATCGAGGGTTTCGCGCGGGTCCTCGGCCCGGTCAAGGGCCTTGTTCGCCTTCGCGCGGAAGATCATCCCCATACGCTTCATGACACCGCTCATGGGCTTCGCGCGCCCCCTTCTGACGGACTCCAGCTCCAGCGACTACAACAGGACCAACAGTACGGGCCCTGCATCCATTACCGCACTGTTCGGGGACGGATGCGCTCATCCCCAAGGACGACTGCCTACGGTCCCGCTCCGGCGTAAGGAGTAGGTGTTCCCCGGGTAACAACCCGGAGCCGACCGTCTGCGACGTCTCTCTTGTCCCCCTACAGACGACTGGTGTTGCCGGATCGTTCCCCACCGGACTGGGGTCCAACCGCATCCACCCCGTAAGCTTGGCTTTTGTGTTCCGTAGCCGTTCCAAGGAAGAGAAGGCAGCGCCCGCCGACAAGGTGCCGCTGACCGACTCCACGCAGCCCCGAGACCCTCAGGCCCCGAAGGGTCGGCCCACGCCCAAGCGCAGTGAGTCACAGACTCAGCGCCGCAGCGTCGCCAACACTTCGATGACGCGCAAGGACGCCTCCAAGCGCCAGCGCGACGAGCGGCGGGTGCAGCTGGAGAAGCAGCGCTCGGCGCTGGCCGGCCGCGGCAACGAGCGGGATCTGCCGCTCCGCGACAGGGGCCCGGTCCGCAAGTTCGCGCGTGACTACATCGACGCGCGCTTCAACGTCGCCGAGTTCTTCCTGCCGATGGCCGTGGTGATCCTCGTGCTCAGCGTGGTGCAGGTGCCCGCGCTGCAGAACATCGCGCTGCTGCTGTGGCTCGTGATCATCATCCTGATCGTGGTCGACTCGTTCCTGAACGTGTTCCGGCTGCGCAAGCAGCTCGCCGAGCGCTTCCCGGGCCAGGACACCAAGGGCACGGTCTGGTACTCGCTGATGCGCTCCCTCCAGATGCGTCGACTCCGGCTGCCGAAGCCGCAGGTCAAGCGCGGAGAGAAGCCCTGAGCGCGGACTCCTTCTCCGGGGGCGCGGCGGATGCCTGGCTGGCCAGGCTGGGCGGGCTGCGGGATGTCGTACGACAGGAGCTCGTCGCCCGGCAGCTCGACGAGCAGATAGCCGGCCGGTATCCGGTCGGGCAGCGGCTTCGGGTGCTGGACGTCGGGATGGGGCAGGGCACGCAGGCGCTGCGGCTGGCCCGGGCCGGACATCAGGTGACCGGGCTCGAACAGGAACCGAAGATGATCGCCGCAGCCCGTGCGGCGCTGTCCGGCGAGCCGGAGGGCATCCGGGAGCGGGTGCGGATCATCGAGGGCGACGGCCGGGACACGGGCGTGCACTTCCTGCCGGGCAGTTTCGACGTCGTGCTCTGTCATGGCGTACTCATGTACGTGTCCGAGCCCGATCCGCTGCTCGCCGGGCTTGCCCGGATGCTGGCGCCGGGCGGGCTGCTGTCGCTGCTCGTGCGGAACGCCGACGCGCTGGCGATGCGGCCCGGGCTGTCCTGGGACTGGGCGACCGCGCTGACCGCGTTCGACTCCACCGCGTACCGCAACCGGCTGGGCCTGGATGTGCGCGCGGACCGGCTGGACACCCTGACGGCGACGCTGGCGGGGATCGGGGCGCCGCTGCAGGCCTGGTACGGCGTGCGGGTCTTCACCGACACGGCTCCGGAAGGCGTCGAGATCCCGGCGGACGTCGAACCGCTGCTGGCCGCCGAGGAGCGGGCCGGGCGGACGGATCCGTATCGCTCGGTGGCCGCGCTGCTGCATCTGTGCGGCGTGCGGGGCTGAGCGCGGCCCCATGGAGAGGGCCCGTTCGGGTCAGCAGCAGAAGCCCGACATTCACCCCAAAGAGACACTCGGCGTATGGACTCTTCTCGTACCCGAACCCGTACGCGTGCCCTCCGGCCCGTGGCTCTTCTCGTCTGTTCGCTCGCGCTGGTCGCCGGGTGTTCGGGCGCCGGGTCCTCGACGTACACGCGGAACGGCGCGTCGAAGAAGGTCGATGTGACGCTGGGCGAGCAGTGAGGTGGGGCGGCCGGGATTCCTCCGGCCGCCCCTCGCCGTGTTACGCGTTCTCGGCGTGCAGGCTCATCGGCCCGTAGATCTGTGTGCCGTCCTCGAAGAGGAACACCTGGTCCGCGCCGCCCGCGACGAGTTCCTTCCACACCTCGCCGAGCCAGGACTCCGCGTCTCCCTGCGTGGTCCACTCCTCCGGCGGGACCGCGGGTTCGACCTCGGTCCCGTCGGACTTCTCGAACCGCCACGTCCATGCCGCCATGTACGCCTCCAAGGTCTCAGCGCATGCAGAGCAGAAGCCGGATCTTGGTCCGGCTTCTGCCGAGAAGCCTAGTCTGATGCGCAACACCTGGTCAGGCGCGCGAAAATCAACACCGTGGAACTCACTCTGCTCGGCACCGGTGCCCCCGCTGGACTCCCCCGCCTCGACTGCCCCTGTGCGGCTTGTGCCGTGTCGCTCGGGGTGGATGCCCGGGCGGCTACCGCCGTGCTCGTGGACGGGACCCTGTTGCTCGATCTGACGCCCGGGGCGGCCTTCGCGGCGGCGCGGGCCGGGCATTCGCTGGGGGGCGTACGGCAGGTGCTGCTGTCGCATCCGCACGACGGGCCCCCCGTGGAGGTGCCGGTGGGGCTGCCGCAGCCGGGGCGGGTGCCGGACGGGCGGGAGCTGGCGCTGCTGACGGGGCACCGGGTGCGGGCGGTGGCGATGGACGCGCCCGGTACCGGGTACGCCGTCACGGGCCCCGATGGGCAGCGGTTGCTGTATCTGCCGCCGGGCGCCGCGCCGGCCGGGCTCGAGGAGGGGGGCGTCGAGTCGTACGACATGGTGCTCGCCGATGTCGTGGGGCGGCCGGACGCGCTGGCCAAGCTGCGGGCGGTGGGGGCGATGGGGCCCGCGACCGATGTGATCGCCGTGCATCTCGACCACGATGTGCCGCCGGGCGCCGAGTTGACGCGGCGGCTGGCCGCCGTGGGGGCGCGGGCCGTGCCGGACGGGACGACGCTGACCGTGGGGGTCTACGAGGACGTGCCCGATGTGCCGCGGCGGACGCTGGTGCTCGGCGGGGCGCGGTCCGGGAAGTCGGTCGAGGCCGAGCGGCGATTGGAGGCCTTTCCCGATGTGCTGTACGTCGCGACCGGCGGCTCGCGCAACGGGGACACCGAATGGGCCTCCCGGGTCTCCGCGCACCGGGAGCGGCGGCCGGGGTCGTGGCGTACGGCGGAGACCTGTGACCTGGTGCCCTTGCTGGCGGAGGACGGGCCGCCGCTGCTGATCGACTGTCTGTCGCTGTGGCTGACGGACGCGATGGACTCCGTGGGGGCGTGGGACGACACGGAGTGGGGGGACGGCGGGGAGAAGCAACTTCGCGAGCGGGTAAGGGAGTTGACCGCCGCCGTGCGGGCCACCCGGCGCACCCTGGTCGCCGTGTCGAACGAGGTCGGTTCGGGGATCGTGCCGGCGACCGCGTCCGGGCGCCGGTACCGCGACGAGCTCGGGCGGCTGAACACCGCGGTCGCCGGTGAGTGCGAGCACGTGCTGCTGGTGGTGGCGGGCCAGGCGATCGCGCTACGGGGCTGACGGCTTCCGGCGCGCGATCAGTCGCTGCGGGGCCGGGAGCCGGTCCGGGAGGCGGCGGTGTTCCGGGACGATCTCGCAGTCCTGGGGCGCCAGTTGGGTGCGCAGGTCGTCCGGTCGCCCTTCCAGCAGGAGGAGGCCGCCGGGGCGCAGGACCGTGAGGGCCGCGTGGAGTTCGGCGGCGGGGTCGGGGGCGGGGGTGCGGTCACGGAGGAGCGTGACGATGTCGTAGCGGGCGTGCAGGACCGTGGTGATGTGCGGGTCCGTGAGGTGGCCGGCGTAGGCCTCCTCGATGCGTTCGGCGGCGCGGGCGCGGACGACTCGGGGGGTGGGGTCGATGCCGTCGAAGGACGTGTACGGGAAGAGTGCCTTCGCGGTCTCGGGGAAGTGGCCGTCGCCCGTGCCCACGTCGAGCCAGCTCTCCGGTTCGGGAAGCAGGCGCAGGATCGCGCGGGCCAGCGTCCGGTGACGGCGTCGCTCGTCGAGGGCGCTGACGCGGGTGCGCAGGCTGTTCATGGGCGGCTCCCGGAGACGTACGACAATACGGTGCAAAACGATACGTACGGGATCTCGATCTTCGAGGCAAGGACGTCCTGGGGGTGTGGTGGCCATGTGGCTCTGTGACGTTCGATCGCTGCCGGTACTGTTCGGCGAATGAGCTCGCTTAATCTCGACGACTTCACCGATCTGATCGAGCGCCCCGACGGCGGTGTGCGCCGTGACGCCGAGGCGCGGCGTGAACGTCAGATCGTGCCGCCCGGGTCGCTGGGCCGACTCGACGACCTGGGTGAGTGGCTGGCGGCGGCGCAGTCCTCCGTGCCGGTGCGGCCGGTCGAACGGCCTCGGTTGGTGTTGTTCGCGGGCGACCACGGGATCGCCGAACTCGGCGTGTCCGCACGGCCCGTGGGCACCGCCGACCAGTTGGTGCGGTCGCTGCTGGACGGCGGCAGCCCGGCGGCCGTACTGGCCCGGCGGCTCGGGGTGCCGGTGCGGATCGTGGACATGGCCCTGGACTGCGAGCCGGACTCGCTGCCCGACGAGGTCGTGAAGCATCGCGTACGGCGGGGCAGCGGGCGGATCGACATCGAGGACGCGCTGACCCTGGAGGAGGCGGAGGCCGCGTTCCGGGCCGGGGTGGCCGTCGCCGACGAGGAGGCCGACTCCGGTACGGATCTGGTGGTCCTCGGCGATGTGAGCGTCGGCGGTACGACCCCGGCCTGCGTGCTGATCGCCGCGCTGTGCGGCACCGACGCGTCCGTGGTCACCGGGCGGGGCGGCCTCGCGATCGACGACCTGGCGTGGATGCGCAAGTGCGCGGCGATCCGGGACGCGCTGCGCCGGGCCCGGCCGGTGCTCGGCGACCAGTTGCAGTTGCTCGCGACGGTGGGCGGAGCCGACCTCGCCGCGATGACCGGGTTCCTGCTGCAGAGCGCCGTACGGAAGCTGCCGGTGATCCTGGACGGGGTGGTGGCCGCCGCCTGCGCGCTGGTGGGTCAGCGGGTCGCGTTCCGGGCGCCGGACTGGTGGCTGGCCGGGCAGAACAGCGGGGAGCCGGGGCAGGCGAAGGCACTGGACCGGATGGCCCTGGAACCGCTGCTCGACCACGGCGTGACCGTCGGCGAGGGCGCGGGCGCGCTGCTCGCGCTGCCGCTGGTGCAGGCCGCGGCGGCGCTGGCGGCCGAACTCCCGCTCAAGCGGGACGAGTCGGCGGAACCGGAAGAGCCGGAGGAGCCTTCCCCTTCCGTGGAGCCCGTTGCCGCGGCAGAGCCTGCGGCTGCCGCGGTGCCGCCCGCACCCGTCGCGGAGCCGGAGAGTGCCGCCCGGCCGGAGCGGGCCGTGGAGCCCGAGAGCGCCGCAAGGTCGGAACAGGCCGCGCGGCCGGAAGCGGCCGTGGGGTCGGAGAAGGCCGAAGACTCCGTCGAGGTCGGGACGCCCGCCGACGTCGAGAAGCCCCAGGAGTGACCTAGGTGTGATCGTTGCGGCGACGGAAAAGAAACGTTCGCCGCAACAACACCCATATGATCCTCCTTCATGGGAGATGTCCGGGTCGGGCCCGTTCAAGAACGTCATAGCTCAGGCGCCTCGCGGCGGGCCGCGGCCTTCGCCGTCTGGTATCTGCGGGCCGTCGCGTTCATCAACTTCCTCAGCGCGGCGTGGGTTTCGCTGGGGCAGGACGTACGACGGCACAACCAGGAGAACTTCTTCACGCCGTATCTGCTGACGGCCGGTTTCGCGTCCGGGGTGTTCACGGCGTTCCTCGCCATCACCATGCGGCGCCGCAAACGCGCCGCGTGGATTCTGAACCTGGTGGTCAGCGGGCTGTTCCTGGCGCTGTTCGGGTTCGCGATGTCGTTCCAGGAGATCCGCCAGTACGCGCAGAACTGGATCTCCCTGGGCCTGACCGCCGCCTTCGTCGCCGCACTGCTGGTGGGGCGCCGGGAGTTCTACGCCAAGGGCGACCGGTCCAACCCCCGGCTGGCCGCCGTCGTCGCCGTCGGCGGCACGGTGGCCGCCTCGCTGCTGGCCGGGCTGCTGGTGACGGTCACCAACCAGGCGCACGACGCGTCCCGTTCGACGTTCGTGGAGCGCTGGCACTACGGCGCGTTCCGGCTGGTCACGATCGACGCCCCGGAGAACCGCTTCCCCGGGATCTGGACCCCGAACTGGGTCAACGTCGCCATCAACGTGCTCAGTACGGTCCTCGTCCTCGCCGTGTTCTACGCCGCGTTCCGCTCCCGGCGTGCCGTCGACCCGCTCACCGAGGACGACGAGAAGAAGCTGCGGGCGCTCCTCGACCGGCAGGGCGAGCGGGACTCGCTCGGGTACTTCGCGCTGCGCCGGGAGAAGAGCGTGGTGTGGTCGCCGACCGGCAAGGCCGCCGTCGCCTACCGGGTCGTGGGCGGGGTGTCGCTGGCGTCCGGTGACCCGATCGGCGACCCGGAGGCGTGGCCCGGCGCGATCGAGCCCTGGCTCGCGGAAGCCCGCGTTCACGGATGGATTCCGGCCGTCATGGGCGCGAGCGAGGAGGCGGGCACCGTCTACGCACGGCACGGACTCGACGCCCTCGAACTCGGGGACGAAGCCCTCGTCGAGGTCGCCGACTTCACCCTTGAGGGGCGCGCCATGCGGACCGTGCGGCAGGCCTACAACCGGGTGAAGCGGGCCGGTTACACCGTGCGGATCCGCCGCCATGAGGACATTCCGGCCGAGGAGATGGCGTACCTGCTGAAGCGGGCCGACGACTGGCGGGACGGGGCCACCGAGCGCGGCTTCAGCATGGCGCTCGGACGGCTCGGGGACCCCGACGACGGGCAGTGCGTGATGCTCGAATGCACCGACGGGGACGGCGAGTTGAGGGCGGTGCTGTCCTTCGTGCCGTGGGGTCCGCACGGGCTGTCCCTCGACCTGATGCGCCGGGACCGCGACTCCGACAACGGCCTCATGGAGTTCATGGTGATCGAACTCCTGCGCCGCGCCCGGGAAATCGGAATCACCCAGGTATCGCTCAACTTCGCCATGTTCCGTTCGGTCTTTGAACGTGGGGCGCGGATCGGCGCCGGGCCGGTGCTGCGGCTGTGGAGGTCGCTCCTCAGCTTCTTCTCCCGGTGGTGGCAGATCGAGTCGCTGTACCGCGCCAACGCCAAGTACCGGCCCATCTGGGAACCCCGGTTCCTGCTCTTCGAGAAGAGCGCGGACCTGCTGCGCATCGGCCTCGCGTCGGCGCGCGCCGAAGGGTTCCTGGAGGCGCCGGGACTGCCGAAGTGGCTGCACCGCAAGCACCTGGAGACGCACAGATGAACCGCCTCGCCCGCTGGGCCCGCGCCGAATGGGGACTGCTCTACGTCACCGTGCGCGAGCCGCTCCTGAAGCGGCGCCTGCGGGCGATCCCGATGACGATCGGGGCGGTGCTGCTGACGGCGGCGCTGCAGTTCGTGCAGAACCAGTCGTGGGGCTATCAGTTCGTGCAGGACGCGGGCGCGGTACGGGCCGAGGACCCGCTGTGGCCGGCCCTCCTCCGCACCCCGCTCTCCCTGTTCGTCCCGGCGCTGGACCTCCCGGTGTGGGGCGCCCTGGCCCAGATCCTCTTCGTGTTCGGCATCGCGGAGATCTGCCTCGGCCGCTGGCGCACGCTGGTCATCGCCTACGCCGCGACCCTCGCCGGCACGCTCTACGCCCGCCTCGGCATCTGGCTCGGCTTCGACAACCCGTTCGGGCTGCCCGGCTCGGACCGGCTGGTCGTGGACACGGGCCCCTCGGCCGCGGTGGTCGGCCTCGCGGTGTTCGTCGCCTGGCGCTACGGCGCCTACGCGACGGCGCTCGCCGTGACCGGCGCGATGGCCATCGAGGTCATGCTGAAGGGCAACCTCGCCGGCAAGGAACATCTGGCGGCGATCATCGCGGTGGGCCTGCTGTGCCTGGCTTCGGCGCTACGGCACCGGCGGCTGCGCATACGGTAGGTACGGCGGGAGCCGACTCACTGCCGACTCACTGCCGACCGGGGATCCGCACCGGATCCGGATCCGGCTTGCCGCCGATCCAGTCCTGGAAGGCCCGGCGCGGGCCCGCCCAGCGGCGGTCGTGGTGGTAGGCGCGGAGGGTCGAACGGGCCCGGGCCCGATGGCGGCGCTTGCGGTAGAAGCGCTTGGCCCAGGGAGAACCCGGGCGGGCCAGCCTGATCGCGCCGACGACAGCGACCAGCGGGACGAGGACGCCGAAGACCGCCGTACGCGCCTTGCCCTTGCTCAGGGCGATGAGGGAGAACAGGAAGTTGACCCCGACGCTGACGATCACGCCGGCGCGGTCGTGGAGTTCGGCGGCGCTGAGGTCGTTGACGCCGAAGGGCGAGAAACCGGCGAGGACGAACCCGACCAGGGCCGCCGTGAGCACCACCGCCTCGACGCTCTTGCGGCCCGCCTCGGTCCAGTAGACGTCGTCGAGATAGAGGATCAGCGCGAACTCGTCCAGCACCAGGCCCGCACCGATGCCGAAGACGATCGCGAACAGGGCGGACCCGACGCCGTAGCGCGTGCTGGCCACCGCGCCGAAACCGCCGAGCACGGAGAGGACCACGCCCGGGACGACGTGGTGGATGTGCACGTCACCCGCCTTGATGTTGCCGAAGGGGCCCTTGCCCGCGCGGATCAGCCGGGTGATGACACGGGTGATGACGAACGTCAGGACGAAGGCGGTGAGCGCGAGGAGCAGGGGGAGTTTGCCCGGCTCGACGATGTTGCGGTGCAGCCAATGTCCCATATGCGCACTTTAGCGATGGCCGCCGTCACCGCCCTCCGGACCGCCGGGTAACCTGCGCCGGTGTCCAAGACCCCGCCTCGCACCGGCCTCCGCTTCGCCTTCGGCACCCTGACGGTTCTCCCGGTCGGGGTGACCCGCTGGGACCGGGAGACCGCGCGCGCCGGAATGATGGCCGCCCCGATCGTCGGGACGGTCGTCGGTGCGTGCTCGGCGGGGCTCGGGCTGTTGCTGCTGTTCCTGGGCGCGAGCCCGCTGCTCGCCGCTGTCGGCACGGTCGCCGTGCCCGCCGTCCTCACCCGCGGCCTGCACCTGGACGGGCTCGCGGACACCGCCGACGGGCTGGGCAGCGGGAAGCCCGCGGAGGACGCACTGCGGATCATGAAGCAGTCGGACATCGGCCCGTTCGGGGTCCTGAGTCTTGTCTTCGTCCTGCTCGCTCAGGTGGCCGCGCTGGCGCAGCTCTACGACGACTCGTGGGCGCGGGGAGCCGCTGCGGCGATCGTGTCCGCAGCCGCCTCGCGGCTTGCGTTGACCTGGGCTGCCCGTGCGGGCGTGCCTGCGGCTCGGCCGGAGGGGCTGGGGGCTGCGGTCGCGGAGGTTGTGCCGGTGGGGGGTGCGGTGGCCGTGACCGTGTCCTACCTGGTGATCTCTGCGGCGCTCGGGCCGTTCTTCGGGGCGCAGGGCAGGGTGCGGGCGGTTGTTGCCGTTGTCGTGGCGCTGGTCGCGGCTGAACTCCTTCTCCGGCATTGCAGGCGGCGGTTCGGCGGGGTCACGGGGGACGTGTTCGGGGGGCTTGCGGAGACTGCTGCGACGACTGCGCTCGTGGTGCTTGCACTGGGGGGCTGAGTGCGGGTGCGTCGTGGCCGGTCGCGCCCGCGCGGCGGAGCCGCAACCGTCACAGCCGCGCGCCCCTGAGGGGGTTGCCCTGAGGCTTGTTCAACAGGACCGGCGCCAGGCTCCCAGTTCGTACTTCTTCTCCAGTGAACTCAGCTTCAGGCGGCGGGAGTTCGCGCAGAATTTGGTGGTCGGGAGTTCGTACTCGACGTGGAAGACCGCCTTGTTGGCCCTGATGAAGGGCTTCAGGGCGTCGCATTCGCCGTACTGGGCGCACTGTTCGTTGACCGCGAAGTCGAAGTCGCCTACCAGGGCCGGGATTTGGTCGAGGTCGTTCTTGAGGCCGACCGCCATGCCCCGGTCGTGGGCGAGTTTCGCGATCAGGCGGTTGTAGCGGAGCTGGTCGGCTGCCTTCAGGGGGAAGCCGGTGTCGTTCCGGTAGCCGTCCATGTTGTCGGGCTCCACCGCGTCGAAGCCCTTCTCCCGGCACATGTCGAGGCGGGTCGCCATCAGGGGTTCGAGGATGTCGGTGCGGCGGATGTCGAGCCAGCGTTCGCCCTTCCAGCCGTTGCCCTTGCCCAGCACCGACTTGGGGAACTTCTCGGCGTCGGGGCGGAAGTCCTCCCAGGCGCCGGTGGAGAGGTAGCAGATGACCTTGCGGCCCTTGTCGTGCAGCGCGGTCACCGTGGCCTTGGACTGGTCGAAGCCGTCGATGTCGTAGACCGGGACGTCGACGGAGGTGTCCAGGCGTCCGCTGAGCTGCCACTGCCAGGCCACGCCCGGGCGGGGTTGCCAGCGCTTCCCGGTCTCCGGCCTGTCGTCGGGGGTGGAGGCGCAGCCCGCGAGGAGCAGGAGGAGAAGCAGGGGGAACAACGCGGTGGGGCGTCTCACGGGACGGGCTCCAGGGTGTGGGGCGAGGGACCCCAAGGATGATCTCCCATGCCCGGTACCGCGCGGTGCGCCGAGGCCCCCGTGCGAACGCCCCGTCGCGCACACGCGCGTAGGCTCCGTTCTGGGCCGTCACCAGCCCCCTGTGTCCACCGCCGCCGCAGGTCGGAAATAGGGTCGGTTGCCGGGCCCGGTCGACCCACCCCGTTCGACCGCGGAAACTTCACATCGGAAGCGAGAATTCACCACTGTGACTGCTCTCACTCTCAGCACCGCCGCGGCGCCCGGCCTGCGGGCCGACGCGATCGTGATCGGTGTCGGCAAGGGCGGCAAGGGCCCGGTCGTCGCACCGGGCGCCGACGCCGTGGACAAGGCGTACGACGGCAGGCTCGCCGGCGTCCTGGAGACCCTGGGCGCCTCCGGTGCCGAAGGCGAGATCACGAAGCTGCCCGCCCCGGCCGGCTTCAAGGCGCCGCTCGTGCTCGCGGTGGGCCTCGGCGCCGAGCCCGAGAACGGCGACGCGTACGACGCCGAGGCGCTGCGCCGGGCCGCCGGCGTCGCCGCCCGCGCCCTGACCGGTGCCAAGAAGGCCGCCTTCGCGCTGCCCCTCGCCGACGCGGCCGACGCCGGCGCGATCGCCGAGGGCGCGCTGCTCGGCGCGTACTCCTTCGACGCGTACAAGGACAACGGCAAGGACGCCAAGGGCAAGGGCCCGCTCGGCGAGGTCGCCCTGCTCGGCGGCAAGCCGCGCGACAAGGAGTACAAGGCGGCCGTAGAGCGTGCTCTGACGGTCACCGAGGAGCTGAACCGCGCCCGCGACCTGATCAACACCCCGCCGAACGACCTCGACCCCGAGGCCTTCGCCGCCGTCGCGCAGACCGCGGCCAAGGAGCACGGCATCAAGGTCGAGGTGCTCGACGAGAAGGCCCTCGAAGAGGGCGGCTACGGCGGCATCCTCGGCGTCGGCGCCGGATCCGCGGCCGGTCCGCGCCTGGTGAAGCTGTCGTACACGCACGAGGCGGCGAGCAAGCACCTCGCGTTCGTCGGCAAGGGCATCACCTACGACTCGGGCGGTATCTCGCTCAAGCCGGCCGGGCACAACGAGACGATGAAGTGCGACATGAGCGGTGCGGCGGCGGTCTTCGCCGCCGTGGTCGTCGCCGCCCGGCTGGGCCTTGAGGTCAATGTGACCGGCTGGCTGGCGCTCGCCGAGAACATGCCGTCCGGTTCCGCGACCCGTCCCGGTGACGTGCTGCGCATGTACAGCGGCAAGACCGTCGAGGTCCTCAACACGGACGCCGAGGGCCGGCTCGTCCTCGCGGACGCGCTGTGGGCGGCGTCGGCGGAGAAGCCGGACGCGATCGTGGACGTGGCGACGCTGACCGGGGCGATGGTGCTGGCTCTCGGGAGCCGGACGTTCGGGGTCATGGCGAACGACGACGCGTTCCGCGCCGCGATCGTCGACGCCGCCGAGGAGGTCGGTGAGCCGTCGTGGCCGATGCCTCTGCCGGAGCACCTGCGCAAGGGGATGGACTCCCCCACCGCCGACATCGCGAACATGGGTGAGCGGATGGGTGGCGGGCTGGTCGCCGGGCTGTTCCTGCGCGAGTTCGTGGGCGAGGGGATCACCTGGGCCCACGTCGACATCGCGGGGCCGGCGTTCAACGAGGGCGGGCCGTTCGGCTACACACCCAAGGGTGGGACCGGGTCTGCGGTGCGGACGTTGGTGCGGCTTGCGGAGTTGACCGCGGCGGGGGATCTGGGCTGACGTTCTGCGCCCGATAACTCGATACCTGGGGTGCGTGGGCGACTGCGGGACGGTTTTGGGCCGGTCGCGCAGTTCCCCGCGCCCCTGGGTGGGTCACCTGAGCCGGTGTTCTCAAGTGAGCGTGTGGCGTCTCACACCCAGGCCCGGCGTCTCGTTGGGCCTCGACAAGTGCGAAGATGGGCTCGGCAGGACAGGGCCCCCACCACAGGGCCGAAGAAAGAGCGGCCGGACACCAGCCGCCGCGCGGTCACTGACGACCGGCGTACGGCGCACATGCATGGAGGACGTGACGTGGCGAACGACGCCAGCACCGTTTTCGACCTAGTGATCCTCGGCGGTGGCAGTGGCGGTTACGCCGCGGCGCTGCGCGGGGCGCAGCTGGGACTGGACGTCGCCCTGATCGAGAAGGACAAGGTCGGCGGCACCTGCCTGCACCGGGGATGCATCCCCACCAAGGCTCTGCTCCACGCGGGCGAGATCGCCGACCAGGCCCGCGAGAGCGAGCAGTTCGGTGTCAAGGCCACCTTCGAGGGCATCGACGTACCGGCCGTCCACAAGTACAAGGACGGCGTCATCTCCGGCCTGTACAAGGGTCTGCAGGGTCTGATCGCGTCCCGCAAGGTGCACTACATCGAGGGTGAGGGCAGGCTCTCCTCCCCCACCTCCGTCGATGTGAACGGCCAGCGCATCCAGGGCCGCCACGTCCTGCTGGCGACCGGCTCCGTGCCGAAGTCGCTGCCGGGCCTGGAGATCGACGGCAACCGGATCATCTCCTCGGACCACGCCCTCGTCCTGGACCGCGTGCCGCAGTCCGCGATCATCCTGGGCGGCGGTGTCATCGGCGTGGAGTTCGCCTCCGCGTGGAAGTCCTTCGGCGCCGACGTGACGATCATCGAGGGCCTCAAGCACCTCGCCCCCCTTGAGGACGAGAACTCCTCCAAGCTTCTTGAGCGCGCGTTCCGCAAGCGCGGCATCAAGTTCAACCTGGGCACCTTCTTCTCGAAGGCCGAGTACACCGAGAGCGGTGTCAAGGTCACCCTCGCCGACGGCAAGGAGTTCGAGGCCGAGCTGCTGCTCGTCGCCGTCGGCCGCGGGCCCGTCTCCGCCGGTCTCGGCTACGAGGAGCAGGGCGTCGCCATGGACCGCGGCTACGTCCTGGTCGACGAGTACATGCGGACGAACGTGCCGACCATCTCCGCCGTCGGCGACCTGGTCCCGACGCTCCAGCTCGCGCACGTCGGCTTCGCCGAGGGCATCCTGGTGGCGGAGCGGCTGGCCGGTCTGAAGGCCGTCCCGATCGACTACGACGGTGTCCCCCGGGTGACCTACTGCCACCCCGAGGTCGCCTCCGTGGGCATCACCGAGGCCAAGGCCAAGGAGATCTACGGCGCGGACAAGGTCGTCGCTCTGAAGTACAACCTCGCGGGCAACGGCAAGAGCAAGATCCTCAACACCTCGGGCGAGATCAAGCTCGTCCAGGTGAAGGACGGTGCCGTGGTCGGCGTCCACATGGTCGGCGACCGCATGGGCGAGCAGGTCGGCGAAGCCCAGCTGATCTACAACTGGGAGGCGCTGCCCGCCGAGGTCGCCCAGCTCATCCACGCCCACCCGACGCAGAACGAGGCGCTCGGCGAGGCCCACCTGGCACTGGCGGGCAAGCCTCTCCACTCCCACGACTGACCCCCTCGGTCGGACGACGACACAGACTTCCGCAATTCGTAAGGAGCAACCGAAACCATGGCGGTTTCCGTAACCCTTCCGGCGCTCGGTGAAAGCGTCACCGAGGGCACTGTCACCCGCTGGCTGAAGGCCGAGGGCGAGCGCGTCGAGGCCGACGAGCCGCTGCTGGAGGTGTCGACCGACAAGGTCGACACCGAGATCCCCTCGCCCGTAGCCGGTGTCCTGGCCTCCATCAAGGTGGCCGAGGACGAGACCGTCGAGGTCGGCGCCGAGCTGGCCGTGATCGACGACGGCACCGGCGCCCCCGCCGCTGCCCCCGCCCCGGCCGCAGAGCCGGCCCCTGTGGCCGCTCCGGCTCCGGTCGCCGAGGCCCCTGCGGCTCCGGCGCCCGCCCCGGCCGCTCCGGCCCCCGCTGCCGCCGCTCCGGCGGCCGGCGCCTCCGGTACCGACGTCGTGCTGCCCGCACTGGGCGAGTCGGTCACCGAGGGCACCGTCACCCGCTGGCTGAAGCAGGTCGGCGAGGAGGTCGCGGAGGACGAGCCCCTCCTGGAGGTCTCCACCGACAAGGTCGACACCGAGATCCCCTCGCCGGTGGCCGGCGTACTGCTGGAGATCCTGGTCGGCGAGGACGAGACCGCCGAGGTCGGCGCCAGGCTCGCCGTCGTCGGCGCCGCGGGTGCCGCTCCGGCGGCTGCCCCGGCTCCGGCCGCTCCGGCACCGGCTCCGGTGGCTGCCGCTCCGGCGCCCGCCCCCGTCGCACCCCCGGTCCCGACCCCGGCTCCGGCGCCCGCCCCGGTCGCCGCCGCTCCGGTCGCCGCACCGGCTCCGGTCGCCCCCGCCGCCCCGGCCCCCGCGCCGGTCGCCGCTCCGGCTCCGGTGGCCCCGGCCGCTCCGGCGCCCGCCGCCGCGCAGGCCACGGACGACGGCGCCTACGTCACCCCGCTGGTGCGCAAGCTCGCCGCCGAGAACGGCGTCGACCTGTCCACCGTCAAGGGCACCGGCGTCGGCGGCCGTATCCGCAAGCAGGACGTCCTCGCCGCCGCCGAGGCCGCCAAGGCCGCCGCCGCTGCTCCGGCTCCCGCAGCCGCTGCCGCTCCGGCCGCCGTCGCCGCGAAGAAGACGCCGACCCTGGAGGCCTCTCCCCTCCGAGGCCAGACCGTGAAGATGCCCCGCATCCGCAAGGTCATCGGCGACAACATGGTCAAGGCGCTGCACGAGCAGGCGCAGCTGTCCTCGGTCGTCGAGGTCGACGTCACGCGCCTGATGCGCCTGCGTGGCCAGGCGAAGGACTCCTTCGCGGCCCGTGAGGGCGTCAAGCTCTCCCCGATGCCGTTCTTCGTGAAGGCGGCGGCCCAGGCGCTGAAGGCCCACCCGGCCATCAACGCCCGGATCAACGTCGAAGAGGGCACGATCACCTACTTCGACACCGAGAGCGTCGGTATCGCGGTGGACTCCGAGAAGGGCCTGATGACCCCGGTCATCAAGCACGCGGGCGACCTGAACATCGCCGGTATCGCCAAGGCCACCGCCGAGCTCGCGGGCAAGGTCCGGGCGAACAAGATCACCCCGGACGAGCTGTCCGGCGCGACCTTCACCATCTCCAACACCGGTTCGCGCGGCGCGCTCTTCGACACGATCATCGTGCCCCCGAACCAGGTCGCGATCCTCGGCATCGGCGCCACGGTCAAGCGCCCGGCCGTCATCGAGACGGAGGACGGCACGGTCATCGGCGTCCGCGACATGACGTACCTGACCCTCTCCTACGACCACCGCCTGGTCGACGGCGCCGACGCGGCCCGTTACCTGACGGCCGTCAAGGCGATCCTGGAGGCGGGCGAGTTCGAGGTGGAGCTCGGCCTGTAGTCAGCCACCTGGCCTGTTTGTACGGTGCCCCCGTCCGGAGCTTTCCGGGCGGGGGCACCGTGCGTTTCCGTACCGACACGGCAGGGCCGACCCCGTGTAAGTCTCGTCTCACCTGCATGAAAGCGCCCCCGTGCGCCCCTCCCGAGCGGGCGTGCGGCCTTATTGTCTAAACGTCAAACGCCCTTAAGGAGCTCTCATGACCGCGCCCGTCGTCCACTCGCTGCGCGAACAGATCCGCGAGCACATCGTGGAGGGGATCGTCAGCGGGCGCTGGAAGCCGGGCGAGCGGATCGTGGAGCGTCGGATCGCGACCGAGCTGGAGGTCAGCCAGACGCCGGTGCGGGAGGCGCTGCGCGAGCTGGAGTCGCTGCGGCTGATCGAGTCGGCGCCGAACAAGGGCGTCCGGGTGCGGAATCTGACGGCGGCCGACCTGGAGGAGAGCTACCCGGTGCGGGCCGGTCTTGAGGCGATCGCGGCGGAGCTGGCGGCCGAGCGGCTGGCCGAGGACTGCTCGGCGCTCGAACCGCATGTCGCCGCGCTGTACGAGGCGGACCGCGAGGCGGACGGGACGGGCCAGGTGCGGCACACGGTCGGCTTCCACCGGGAGCTGGTCCGGGCGGCCGGCAACTCGGTGCTGCTGCACACCTGGGAGGGCCTCGGCATCGAGGTGTTCACGGCGCTGTCGATCCGCTGGCTGGGGACGGTGCAGCAGTCGTACGCGGAGGAGCACGAGGAGTTGGTGGCCGCGTTCCGGCGCCGGGATCCGCGGATCGCGGAGCTGGTGAAGGCGCACGTTCTGGGCTGCGCCCCGCGCCCTTGACGCAGCCGAGCGCAGCTATGCTCACCTGCGAAAACTCCCCGGAAAACGGTGAAAAACACGGCACCCGGTGCCCCCACAAAAGGCACGCCGTGCCGACTTTCTCGTAATCAAGATATTTTGCCCGGGAACCTTTGATCGATCATCGATCAGGGAGTTACAGTCACCGACGGGCTCCTACAAGGGCCCGCCGCCCTGTCCTGCCAAAGACCAAGGGCACCCCCGAAAACCCCTTGCCGACGAGGGAACCCCCCTTCGACTGAGGAAGGCGGCGTTATGACCGACCCCTACGCCATCCAGCCGAGCGAGCTCGACCAGCTCCCGGACCGCGACCCCGAGGAGACCGCCGAATGGCAGGCCTCCCTGGACGCCGTCACGCAGGCTGCGGGTCCGCACCGTGCCGCGTATCTGATGCGCCGCACACTGGAGCGCGCGGAGGGCAACGGCATCGCGCTGCCCAAGCTGCTTGAGACGGACTACGTCAACACCATCCCGACCGCCGCCGAGCCCTCGGCGCCCGGCGACGAGGCGCTGGAGCGCCGGATCACCGCGTGGAACCGCTGGAACGCGGCGGCGATGGTGACCCGGGGCGCGAAACACGGCGTCGGCGGCCACATCGCGACCTTCGCGTCCGCGGCCTGGCTGTACGAGACGGGCTTCAACCACTTCTTCAAGGGCAAGGAGGCGGACGGCTCCGGCGACCAGCTCTACATCCAGGGCCACGCCTCCCCCGGCATCTACGCCCGCGCCTTCCTCGACGGCCGCCTCACCGAGGCGCACCTCGACAACTTCCGCCAGGAGGCGGGCGGCAACGGCCTCCCGTCGTACCCGCACCCGCGCCGGCTGCCCTGGCTGTGGGAGTTCCCGACGGTGTCGATGGGCCTCGGCCCGCTGTCGGCGATCTACCAGGCGCGCTTCAACCGCTACCTCACCGCGCGCGGCATCAAGGACGTCTCCGAGTCCCACGTGTGGGCCTTCCTCGGCGACGGCGAGATGGACGAGCCCGAGTCGACGGCCGCCCTCGCACTCGCCTCCCGCGAGGGTCTGGACAACCTGACCTTCGTCATCAACTGCAACCTCCAGCGCCTCGACGGCCCGGTCCGCGCGAACTTCAAGATCGTTCAGGAGCTGGAGGCCCAGTTCCGGGGCGCCGGCTGGAAGGTCGTCAAGTCGCTGTGGGGCAACGCCTGGGACGAGCTGTTCCAGCTCGACACCACGGGCGCGCTCGTACGACGCCTTCGCGAGGTACCCGACGCCCAGGTGCAGACGTACCAGACCCGCGGCGCCGCCTATATCCGCGAGGACTTCTTCGGCAAGGACCCGGCGCTCGTCGAGCTGGCGAAGCTGCTGAGCGACGACAAGATCCTGGAGTGTTTCCACCTCTCGCGCGGTGGTCACGAGTCCCGCAAGGTGTACGCCGCGTACAAGGCGGCCGTGGAGCACAAGGGCGGCCCGACGGTCATCCTGGCGCAGACGGTCAAGGGCCACACGCTGGGCGAGGGCTTCGCGTCGAAGAACGCCAACCACCAGATGAAGAAGCTGTCGACGGACGAGTTCAAGCAGATGCGTGACCTGCTCGAACTCCCCATCTCCGACGCTCAGTTCGTCGACGGGGTCGTGCCCTACGGCCACCCCGGCACCGACTCCCCCGAGGTCCGTTACCTCCAGGAGCGCCGTGCGGCCCTCGGCGGCCCGGCCCCGGCTCGCCGTACGCACGCGCTCGCCCCGCTGCCCTCCGCTTCGGAGAAGGCGTTCGCGGCCTTCGACAAGGGGTCGGGCAGCCAGAACGTCGCTACGACGATGGCGTTCGTACGGCTCGTCAAGGACCTGGTCCGCGACAAGGAGACGGGCAAGCGCTGGGTGCCGATCGTCCCGGACGAGGCCCGCACCTTCGGCATGGAATCGCTGTTCCCCTCCCTCGGGATCTACTCCCCCAAGGGCCAGACGTACGAGCCGGTCGACCGCGACCAGCTCATGTACTACAAGGAAGCCAAGAACGGCCAGATCCTCAACGAGGGGATCACCGAGGCGGGCTCCATGGCGGACTTCATCGCCGCGTCGACGTCGTACGCGACGCACGGCGAAGCGATGATCCCCTTCTACATCTTCTACTCGATGTTCGGCTGGCAGCGCACGGCCGACCAGATGTGGCAGCTCGGCGACCAGCTCGGCCGCGGCTTCCTGGTCGGTGCGACGGCGGGCCGTACGACGCTGACGGGCGAGGGTCTGCAGCACGCGGACGGTCACTCGCCGGTGATCGCGGCGACGAACCCGGCGGCACTGTCGTACGACCCGGCGTTCGCGTACGAGGTCGCGGCGATCGTGAAGGACGGCATCCGCCGGATGTACGGCGAGACGGCCCAGGGTGAGGACCCGAACGTCTTCTACTACCTCACCGTCTACAACGAGCCGATCCCGCAGCCCGCCAAGCCGGCCGGACTCGGTATCGACGAGGGCATCGTCAAGGGCCTGTACCGCTTCAACACGGCGGAATCGGCGGGACTTTCGCCCGCCGCCAACGCGGCGCGGATCCAGCTTCTCGGTTCCGGTACGGCGATCCACTGGGCGCTGAAGGCGCAGCAGCTGCTCGCCGAGGACTGGGGTGTGGCGGCGGACGTCTGGTCGGCGACGTCCTGGACCGAGCTGCGGCGCGACGCGCTGGAGGCGGACGCGGCGCTGCTGCGCGGCGAGGAGCGGGTGCCGTACGTCCGGCAGGCGCTGCACGGTGCGGAAGGCCCGGTGCTCGCGGTCTCCGACTACATGCGCCAGGTCCCCGACCAGATCGCGCAGTGGGTCGAGCAGGACTACTCGTCGCTGGGCGCGGACGGCTTCGGTCTGTCGGACACGCGGGACGCGGCTCGCCGTTACTTCGGCGTCGACGCGGAGTCGATCGTCGTGGCGGCGCTGGCCCAGCTCGCCCGGCGCGGCGAGGTCAAGGCGACGGCGGTGAAGGAGGCGCGGGAGCGCTACGGGCTGTAGATACGGGCGGTGACCCCGCTCCTCAAACGCCGGACGGGCTGATCTTTCAGCCCGTCCGGCGTTTGAGGACGAGGCCGTTCAGGTTGAAGCGGGGGTCTGGGGGCGCAGCCCCCAGGGACGGGACGGGTAGGGGCGGCGGGGGCGAGATCCCTCATCATGAAGCCATGCGCGCTGCCCGTCTCATCAAAATGGTGCTGCTGCTCCAGTCCCGCCCCTCGATGACCGCCGCCGAGCTGGCCCGGGAGCTGGAGGTGTCCGAGCGGACGGTGACGCGGGACGCGCAGGCACTGTCCGAGGCGGGAGTCCCCGTGTACGCGAACCGGGGGCGCGCGGGCGGGTACCGGCTGATCGGCGGGTACCGCACCCGGCTCACCGGACTCGCGCGGGGTGAGGCCGAGGCGCTCTTCCTGAGCGGTGTGCCCGGCGCGCTGCGCGAGATGGGGCTGGAGGACGCCGCGTCGGCCGCCCGGCTGAAGGTGTCCGCGGCGCTGCTCCCGTCCCTGTCGGACGCCTCGCGGGCGGCGGCCCAACGGTTCCATCTGGACGCGCCGAGCTGGTTCACCGAGCCGAAGACCCCCGAACTGCTGCCCGCCGTGGCGGACGCGGTGTGGGACGACCGGCGGGTGGTGGCGCGGTACCGGCGCGGCGACTCCGATGTCGAACGGGAGTTGGAGCCGTACGGCCTCGTGCTCAAGGCCGGCGTCTGGTACCTGTGCGCGCGGGTCGCGGCCGGTGATTCCTTCCGGGTGTACCGGATCGACCGTTTCACGGCGGTCGATCCGGCGGCGTCCGACGAACGCTTCACGCGGCGGGAGGACTTCGACCTCCCGGCGTTCTGGGAGGACCGGGCCGAGCAGTTCGCGCGGTCGATCCTGCGGGCGGAGGTGGTGGTACGGGTGTCCCCCGACGGCGCGCGAAGACTGCCGTACGCCGTCGATCCCACCGCGGCGCGGGAGGCGCTGGAGCTCGCGGGCGTACCGGACGACGGCGGGGACGGGTGGGTGACGGTGACTCTCCCGGTGGAGTCCGAGGAGGTGGCCCACGGCCAGCTCGCGGGGCTGGGTCCGGAGGTGGAGGTGCTGGCTCCGGCGAGTCTGCGGGCACGGTTCGCGGAGGACGCGGTGCGGCTGGCGGCGCTGTACCGCCCATAACGATCTGCCCCTCTCCAGGTGACAATCCGCCGTACTCCACGTGCGCACCACCCGTCCAGGACCGATGCTTGACCCGTGATGGACGAGACGGAGTTCTGGGAGCTGGTGGACGCCACCCGCGAGGCCGCCGAGGGCGACCCCGAGGAGCAGGCGGACCTGCTCGTGGACCGGCTGCTCCTGCTGGATCCGGAGTTGGTGCTGGACTTCGCCCGTCATTTCGAGGCCCGTTACAACCGCGCCTACACCTGGGACCTGTGGGGTGCCGCGTGGGTGCTGCTCGACGGGGCGAGCGACGACGCGTTCGACTTCTTCCGGTGCTGGCTGATCGGTCAGGGCCGCGAGGTCTACGAGGGTGCCGTGCACGACGCCGACGCGCTGGCCGACCTCATCGACGACTTCGACGACGAGATCGACGGCGACGGGGAGGAACTGGGGTACGCGGCCGACGAGGCGTACGAGCAGCTCACCGGTACCGTCGCCCCCGACCTGGGGATTCCGCCGGCGCCCGCCGAGCCGCTCGGGGCGCCGCTCGACCTGGAGAACGAGGCCGTGCTGGCGGAACGCTTCCCGAAACTGCGGGAGAGGTTCCGGCAGGAGTGAGCAGGAGTGAACGGGGTACGGCGATGGTGCCCCGTCCAGCGTCCGACCGGATCCCAGTGAGGTCACCGTGGCTCGAATTCCGTACCCGGAGCGTTCCGCCGAAGCCCTCGACAAGCTTCCCACTCAACTGAACGCGTTCCGCATGCTCTCCCACGCCCCGGAGCTGACGGGTCCGGCGATCGACCTGGGGATGGCTGTGCTCGGGTCGTCGTTGCCGGTGCGGTTGCGCGAGTTGGTGATAGTGACGGTGGCGGCGCGTACGGACTGCGCGTACGGGATCGTGCAGCACCGCCCGATCGCGCTGCACGCGGGGGTGACGGCCGAGCAGTTGGACGCCGTCGTCGAACTCCGGGCGGCGGACGGCGAGTTCGACGAGGCCGAGTCGACGCTGCTGACCGCGACGGAGGAACTGCTGGCCCGACACACCCTCGCGGAGGCCACGTTGGGCTCGCTGCGCAAGCACTTCACGGACCGTCAGGTGGTCGAGCTGATCACGACGGTCGGGTACTACACGATGCTGGCCGGCCTGCTGAACGGCCTGGGCGTGGACATCGACCCGGTGGGCGAGCAGTACTGGGAACTGGGCAGGCCCTGAACGATGAGCGGACCGCGGTGAGCTGCTCGTCGACATCCTCGACCGGATGACCGGGGCCGGAGTGCTGCGGAAGAGCGAGGACGCGCAGTACCGGTGGAACCCCGACGCGCCCGCGAACGATCTGTAAGACGGCCGTCGAGTCGACCCGTCCCGTCCCGTCAGGAGTCCTAGGCGGCGGTACGGCGGCGGGTCGTGTCCGTCGGGATGTAGGCCTGCGTCTGGTCGGCCCGTACCGCGTGGTGCATCGGGGCCGCGTTGGCCTGGTCGAGCGCGGAGGCCGTGACGGCGGCCGGACCGAGGATCACGGTCGCGACCGCGCAGACCACCGCCCAGGGGCCCCGGGCGGACTTGGCCCAACCGGCCGACTTCTCCGTGGTGTTGGTGTGACTGCTGTTCATTTTCCCCACCTCCAGTCAGTGCGTGTGCATGACGATAGGGAGCTTGTCTCGGGGGACTCGGTGAGTTGCCTGCGAGAAACCTGTGAGCGCGGCGCCACCAAGTGTTGGCGCAGTTCACAGACTTGAGGTCTTGACCCGTGCCGTGATGCCCGGCTTACGGTGGCCGCCGCCGAACAGGAGCGCCGTGCCCATGACCAGCCCGTACGTGAAGGGGATCACCCGCCGGGAGCACCTCGACCATCTCCGGGTGCACCCGGACGCGAGCCATCTGCAGATCCCCGAGTGGGCCGATGTGAAGCCCGACTGGACGGCGGAGAGCGTCGGTTGGTTCGAGGGGGACGTTCTGGTCGCCGTGGCGCTCGTGCTGTACCGGGCGTTCCCCGGGACCGGACGCTGTCTCGCCTACCTCCCCGACGGCCCCGCGATCGACTGGCGGAGCCAGCGCCTCGAACGCTGGCTGGACCCGCTCCTCGCGCACCTGGAGAAGGAGGGCGCGTTCTCGGTCCGCATCGGCCCGCCGCTCGTGGTCCGGCACTGGGACGCGGCCACCGTCTCGGCGGGCGTCGCCGACCCCGCCGTACGGCATCTGCGGGATCTGCCGACGGACGGGATCGACGGGTACGCACTGGATGCGGCCGACCGGCTCAGGCGGTTGGGATGGCGGCGGTGCAAGGAGAACGAGAGCAGCGGGTTCGGGCTCGGGCAGCCCCGGTACGGGTGTCGGATTCCCTTGGCCGGACGGTCCGTCGACGAACTGCGTCGCGGTCTCGCGCCGCACTGGCTGCAGGCCCTGCAGACCGCCGAGGGGGGTGGTGTCGGGGTCTTCTGGGGTTCGGCCGACGATCTGCCGGCCTTCCACCGGCTGTACCGCGCGACGGCGGAACGGGACGGCTTCAAGGCCCGCCCCCTGGACTACTTCCGGCGCATGTGGCAGGCGCTCAACGCCGAGGAGTCCGACCGGATGCGGATCTATCTCGCGGAGTACGACGACGAGGTCCTGTCCTCCGCACTCATGATCGGCGTCGGCCCCCGCGTCTGGCACTCCTACCCCGCGTCCGGCCGCCGAGGACGCGAACTCCGGCCCAGCAGCCTGCTGTTGTGGCGCATGCTGTGCGAGGCACTGGACTCCGGCGCGGACACGTACGACCTCCGGTCGATCACCCCGTCCCTGGTCGCGGAGGACCGCCTGGTCGGCCGCCTCCTCTTCAAGACCGGCGCGGGCGGCCAGGCAGTGGAGTACCTCGGCGAGTGGGAACGCCCGGTGGGCACCCAAGGGAAGATGCTGCAACGGGCGTTGAGCGTCTATCTCGGCCGCAGGTAGGAGCGGCTGAGCCTTGGGTGGCGGCGCAGCCGCCTTCAAGGGGCGCGGGGAACTGCGCGACCAGCCCCCACCGACCCGCACCCAACACTCAACGCCCCTGCAGCCGCGCCGCCACCTCCCGAACCCCCGGAAGCCGCGCCAGCAGAGCCGCCCCGGGGCAACTCGTCATGTACCCGTCCTTGTGTCCCGCAAGGGCGGGCAGCACAGCGGTCCTGCCCGCGGCATACCGACTGAGGCTGTTGCTGGAGACCAGCCGCGCCCTGCCGCGCGGATCGACGTCCGCGATCCCCAGCTTCCAGGCTGCCAGCGCGGCAATCGCATCCGTCATCGCCTTCGGGACCACCATCCCGGAGGTGAACGTACCGATCGCCGCGATCCCCGCCGAACGGTGGTTGAACCCCTGCGTGTGCGCCCCGGTGACCGCCCGGTCGACACCCCCCGCCCGCCCCTCGTAGATCGTGCCGCAGCGGTCGACGAGGAAGTTGTAGCCGATGTCGTCCCAGTCCCGGACGCCGGTCTGCCCGGCGTAGAGGTAGCGGATGATGCGGGGCGCGTCCGCGCAGTCGTAGCCGTTCGGCGAGTCGGTGTGGTGGACGAAGACGGCGACGACCTTGTCGTCGTAGCGCGGCGGCGGCTGCGCGTGCCGGGAGAGCGCGTCGAGCCAGGCGGAGCGGGGCACGATGCGCGGCTGGGGCGCGGTGTGCCGGACCGCCGCGGGGCGGGCCGCGACCGGGGCGTGCACGGCGGCCGTGGCCCTGCGTCCGACGCCGTTCACGCACAGGGCGAGCGCCAGGACGGCGGCGAGACCGGGGAGACAGGCCAGCAGTACGAGCGCGGGACGGGGTGGGCGGGGTATCCGCACCCGTCGCCGGCGTCTTCGCGCACCCGGCGTTCTTCTCAGAACACGCATGATCACACTCTCGGCCGGAAACGCTCCGCCCGCGATGTGTGCTGTGCCACCCGGTGGAACCATCGTCCTGGTCCGGCACGTTTCTGGGGGTACACGCACGCGTGGTGGCTTCCCGTGGGCCACGCGCGCGTGACTGATCAGTGGGCCCGTTCCTCGCGTACTAAGGGTTCCGAGAGAAAGGCGGCTCCGTGGACCTGCTCGACCTGCTGTTGTTGCTGGTGATCCTCGCCTACGCGGCGTCCGGGTACCGGCGCGGCCTAGTCGCCGGATGTGTGTCGCTCGCCGGGTTCGTGGGCGGTGCGGTCGTCGGCGTATGGGTGCTGCCGTGGGTGATGGACCTGGTGACACCGGGGACGACGGCGGCGACGGTGACCGCCGTGCTCACCGTGCTGGTCCCGGCGGTGGTGGGGCACGAACTGGCGGGGCGGCTGGCGCTGAAGCTGCGCAAGGAGCTGGACCGGGGGCCACTGCGGGTGGCCGACGGGATCGGCGGCGCGGCGGCGAACTCGGTGGCGGTGATGATCGTGGCGTGGGTGGCCGCGAGCGTCCTGGGCGCGTCCTCGTCCGCGACGGTGGCGACGGCGATCCAGGACTCGACGTTGCTCGGCAGCGTGCAGAAGCTGATGCCGGACACGACCCCGACGTGGTTCTCGCGGGCCACCTCCGCCCTCACCGAGGCGGGCTTCCCGCAGGTCTTCAACCCGTTCGAGAACGAGTCGACGGCCGAGGTCGCCAAGCCCACCGGCGACAGCGTCACGGCGAGCGCGACGAACGCCGCCAAGCGGAGCACGGTCAAGATCGAGGGCTCCTCGGGCACCCAGGGCCGCGAGGGCAGCGGCTTCGTGTACGCGCCGCAGCACGTGATGACCAACGCGCACGTGGTGGCGGGCATCGACGAGCCGACCGTCCGTATCGGCGGGGTCGGGCGGTCGTACGAGGCGCGGGTGGTCCTCTTCGACCCGAACAAGGACGTCGCCGTGCTGTACGTGCCGGGGCTGAAGGCACCTGTCCTGCGCTTCGACGACAGCGCCTCGCGCGGCGACTCGGCCGTGGTCGCGGGCTATCCGCAGGACGGCGACCTGAACCTCCAGGCCGCGACCGTCGCCAACCGTGTGAACGCGACCGGGCAGAACATCTACAACGACGGGACCGTCACCCGCGAGATCTACTCGATCCGCTCCACGGTCCGCCCCGGCAACTCCGGCGGCCCGCTCCTGACGACCGGCGGCAAGGTCTACGGCGTGGTCTTCGCCCGCTCCACCTCGGACGACGAGACGGGGTACGTGCTGACGGCCGACGAGGTCTCCGGGGACGCGCAGCGCGCGGCGACCGCGACGGCGGAGGTGGACACGGGCGACCTGGTCACCTCATAGGTCACAGGGACCGGCCCATGAGGACGTCGTCGACGTACTCCCCGTCGAGCAGGAACTCCTCCGGCAGCACGCCCTCGACCGTGAACCCCTCGGCCGCGTAGAGCTTCCGGGCCGGGGTGTTGTGGCCGAGCACGCGCAGGGTGAGCCGCCGGGCGCCGCGCCGCCGGGCCTCCTCGACGGCGGCCCGGATCAGCGCCCGGCCGACCCCGTGCCCGCGCGCCTCCTCGGCGACGGCGAGCCCCTGGATCTGCCGGACGTGCGCGTTGCAGGCGAGCGGGGTGGGAAAGGCCAGCCGGATGTAGCCGACGATCCGGCGGTCGAGTTCGGCGACCAGATGGTCCTCGGGCGCGTGCCGCTCGTCGAAGAAGGGGCCGTACGGCGGCTGCGGGCGCGGCATGACCGCGTGCAGGTACGACCAGGTCGCGCGGTCCAGGGCGCCGAGTTCCTCGTCGTCGTCGGGCAGGGCGGCGCGTATGTTCGGCTCGGACATACGCGCCAGACTACGGCGGGGGCGGTGTCGTCCTCATGGGGCTTTTATGGATCAACGAGGCAGGATGGGCGCCATGGAACGCTCGCGAATCGCGGTGACCGGCGCCTCCGGTCTGATCGGCAGCGCACTGGTGCGGTCCCTGACCGCGGACGGTCACGAGGTGGTGCGCCTGGTCCGGCGGGCCGCCCGGGGCGCCGACGAGGTGTGCTGGGACCCCGAGGGTGAGTACGTGGACGCGGCGGCGCTCGACGGATGCGACGCCGTGGTCAACCTGGCCGGTGCCGGGGTCGGCGACCACCGCTGGACGGACGCATACAAGAAGACGGTCCGTGACAGCCGCGTGCTCGGCACCGCGGCGCTCGCCGAGGCCGTGGCCGCGCTGGACCGGCCGCCGCGGGTGTGGGTGAACGGCAGCGCGATCGGCTTCTACGGCGAGACGGGCGACCGTGCCGTGGACGAGGACGCGCCTCCGGGTGACGGTTTCCTGCCCTCCCTGTGCGTGGAGTGGGAGGAGGCGACGGCGCCCGTTCAGGAGGCGGGCGTGCGGACGGTGTTCGCGCGGACCGGCCTGGTCGTGGCGAAGGACGGCGGGGCGTGGGCCAAGCTGTTCCCCCTCTTCAAGGCGGGTGTCGGCGGGCGGTTCGGCGACGGGCGGCAGTACTGGTCGTTCGTCGCGCTGCACGACGAGGTCGCGGCGATCCGGCATCTCATCGACACCGAGGGCCTGTCGGGACCGTTCAACCTGACCGCCCCGAACCCGTTGCCGAACCGTGAGATCACGGCGGCGATGGGCCGCGTCATGCGCCGCCCGTCCCTCTTCACGGTGCCGGCGCCCGCGCTGAAGCTGGTGCTCGGCGAGATGTCGGGGGATGTGCTGGGGAGTCAACGGGTGCTGCCGAAGCGGCTGTTGGAGTCGGGGTTCACCTTCGCGTTCCCGGACATCGAGGGGGCGATCCGGGCGGCGCTGTGACCGTCCGGGACCCGACCGACCGCGCATGGTGACGCACGGCGACCGTATGCGACCGCCGTGCGACCGTGCCCTGCGTATGCGCGACTTCCCCTGACCGATCACGGCCCTAACCTCGACCCGAACTCGGGTATCCCTGGAGGCTGTTGGGGGCATGACGTTTCCACCGGCCGCGCAACCCTGAGGAGGGGCACGTGCTTGAGCACGCGTACCAGGCGGACGTCGTCGTCGTGGGAGCCGGGGTCGCCGGACTCGCCGCGGCACATCGGCTGATCAGCGCAGGAGTAACGACCGCAGTCCTGGAGGCCGCCCCTTACGTGGGCGGCCGTATGTCGACCGAGAAGGTCGACGGTTTCCGGCTCGACCGGATCGGACAGCTCCTGTCCACCTCATACCCCGAACTGCGCCTCACCCCGGGCCTCGACGCCCTGGTGCTGCGCCCCTTCGCCCCGGGCGTCCTCCTCCACAGCGACGGCCGCCACCACCGCGCGGGCACCCCGGCGCCCGGAGGGAGCGCATGGGGCGCACTCCACGCGGTACGCGCCCTGGCGAGCGCCCCCAGGGCGGGGGTGGTGCCGCGGGTACGGACGGGGTCCGTACGGGGTGGGACAGGCTCTCCCGGGCGCGGGACGACGCTCAGGGAGCGTACGGACTCCTCCTGGGGCGGCCCCACGCTCAAGGACCGTCCCGTCGACACCCGGAGGGTCGCCGCCGTGCCCAGGCCACGGACCGGCGCCCCGCTCGGCGGCCCCGTCGACCAGGCCCGGCTCGGGGCCGCGCTGACGCGCCTCGCCGGAACGCCGGTCGAACGGCTCCTGTCCCGCCCGGAGTTGCCCGCCGGGCAGGCCCTCGCGGCGCGCGGGGTGCCCGCGCGGACCATCGACGGGTTCCTGCGCCCGCTGCTCGCCGCGCTGCTGTGCGACCCGGAGCTGACCACCTCCAGCCGGTGCGCCGACCTCGCGCTGCGCGCCTTCGCGGGCGGACGGCTGTGCCTGCCGGAGGGCGGCGCGGAGATGCTGCCCGAGGTGCTGGCGGCGGCGCTGCCGCCGGGCACCGTGCACACCGGGGTGCGCGTCACGGCCGTATCGACGACATCGGTGACCACCGCCGAACACGGCGAGATCCGCTGCCGGGCCGTGCTCGTCGCGACGGACGCACGCGCGGCGGCCGAACTCCTGCCCGGCCTGCGGGTACCCGACTTCCACCAGGTGACCGTGGTGCACCACACGACCGACGACCCGCCCGCGACCGGAGCCGCCCTGCTCGTGGACTCCGACCGCGGCGGCCCGGTCGCGCACACCGCGATCGTCAGTGAAGTCGACCCGAGCCGCGCCCCGGCCGGCCGCGCCCTCGTCTCCTCGACGGTCCTGGGCCCACCCCCGCCGGATGTCGAGACCGCCGTACGCACCCACCTGTCCCGCCTCTACGGCACCCCGACCACCCGCTGGGAGACCCTCGCCGTCCACCACACCGCCGCGGCCGTCCCGACCATGCGCCCACCGCACGATCCACGGCGTCCCGTACGGCTGTTGGCCGGCCTGTACGTGTGCGGCGACCACCGGGACACGAGCACGGTGCAGGGAGCGCTGCACTCGGGCCACCGGGCCGCGGCGGCGATTGTGACCGACCTGGGCGCGACGGGCTCGATACACAGGGCAGACCCGATCCCGACAACACAGGCCGCCTGAAGTCTTCAGGGGCGCGGGGAACTGCGCGACCAGCCACGACGGCGCCGCGCAGTCCCACCGGCCCCAGCCCACCTCACCCGAACGCGGCCACCTTGTCGCGATACCCCCGCACCGGCGCAGCATCCTTGTACGGCTCAAGCCGCCGCTCGAAATCCCGCACATACTCAACGGCCCGCACCGACCGCATCTCCGCGGCCTGCCCCGCCGCCTCCGCCCCCAGCACACAGGCCTGATCGAGTTCACCGAGCCCGAGCCGGGCGGAGGCGAGCACGACCCGGCAGAACAGCCGACTGCGGGCGAACGCGGGCGCCCGCAGCTGCAGCGAGCGCTCCGCGTGCTGCGCGGCGGCGCGGAACTGCTGAAGGTCCCGGTGCGCGTGCCCGAACTCGTCGGCGAGCTGCGCCTCGTCGAAGAACCGCGCCCAGTACGGCACTTCGTCCCCGGCCCGCGCGGTTTCGAGGGCGCGCTCGGCCCGGACGAGCGCGGAGGTGCACGCCCGCACCTCACCGAGCACCCCGTGCGCCCGTGCCTCCACGGAGTGCAGCAGCGCCTGCACGACAGGGGGCGCGCTGGTCCCGACCCCCTGCTGCGCCACCCGCGCGAGCTGCACGGCCTCGCGCCCATGACCCAGATAGACGGCCTGCCTGCTCATGGTCATGAGCACATACGAGCCGTAGGCCCGGTCCCCAGCCGCCTGCGAGAGCCGCAGCGCCTGCACGAAGTACCGCTGCGCGAGCCCGTGCGCGGCGATGTCGTACGACGTCCAGCCGGCGAGCCGGGTGAGGTCGGCCGCCGCGGCGAACAGGCGCCGGCCGGTCTGTTCGCCGTAGGTGCCGCGCAGCATCGGCTCGGTCTCGTGCTCCAGGTAGCGCACGAGGGCCTGCCGGGCGTGGCCGCCGCCGTAGGCGTTGTCGAGGGTGCGGAAGAGTTCGCCGACCGAGCGGAGCGCGGAGATGTCGCCGCCGGTGACCTTCTGGCCGGGGCCGCGCTCGGCCGCACCGCGCTGCCGGGGTACGGCGGGGCGGCCCTGCGGGGGCACCCGGTTGGCGGGTTCGGCGCGGCCGACCCGGTCGTCGGCGCGGCCGATCAGCCAGTCCCGGCTGGGCACGACAAGACCGGCCGGGGTGAAGGCGATCTTGCGCAGCTCGGCGTGGCTGCCGGAGTCCTTGCGCCACAGCCCGCTGACGATGTCGACGGCCTCCTCGGGGGTCGCGGCGAATTCGAGCCCGGCGTACACCGGCGCGCAGGCGTCGAGGCCGAGGTCCTGCGCGGTGAGCCGGCGCCCGAGCCGGCGGGTGAAGACCTCGGCGATGAGGGCGGGGGTGGTGCCTCTGGGCTGCTGGCCGCGCAGCCATCGGGTGACGGACGTCTTGTCGTATCTCAGGTCGAGTCCGTGCTCAAGACCGAGCTGGTCCACGCGACGGGCGAGACCTGCGTTGGAGAACCCCGCTTCTGCGATGAGCGCGGCGAGCTGACGGTTGGGAGTGCGCTGCGCGGGTCGTTCCGTCATCTGCGGTGCGGTCTCCTGCCTTTCGGGCCTCACAGAGGCCGATGCGACCCCTGCTGCCCGGATTGCCTGTGAGCAGCCCTTTTGGCCTCGTGAACGGCGCGAATGTAGCGGAGCGTAAGCGGCTCGTCGCACATTCCGACGTGCATTCATCCGATCGTGTGAGGATTGGTCGTAGGGCTGACGGCCCCGGCCACCCGGTGGGCTGTCAGCAGTCGGTCGTACAGTGGCGTAGGCATGTTTCGTGCCTTACGACTCGTGGGTGCTGTGAGGGAGGCGCTTGCCGTGGGTGAGTTGCGGTTCGTCCGGATGGGGTTCGGCGCGGACGCCGTCGAATACCAGAAGGCGTGGGACGAGCAGCGCCGGGTGCACGCGGCCCGCTTCGAGGACGCGGTCCCCGACACCGTGCTGCTCCTGGAGCACCCGCCGGTCTACACGGCGGGCCGCCGCACGGCGGACAGCGAGCGCCCGCTCGACGGCACCCCGGTCGTCGACGTGGACCGCGGCGGCAAGATCACCTGGCACGGCCCGGGCCAGCTCGTCGGCTACCCGATCCAGAAGCTGCCCCGCCCGGTGGACGTCGTCGCGCACGTACGACGGCTGGAGGAGGCGCTGATCCGGGTGTGCGCGGAGTTCGGCGTGGAGACCAGCCGGGTCGAGGGCCGCAGCGGGGTGTGGGTGCTGGGCGATCCGGTGGAGCAGCGGCCGTCGATCGGCGGGCTGTCCCTCGACTTCGACCCCCGTCTGCACGACGAGGAGTTCGACCCCCGGATGAACGGCCCGGAGTACGCGCCCTCGAACGCCGGCCAGCGCCGCGAGGACCGCAAGATCGCCGCGATCGGCATCCGCGTGGCCAAGGGCGTCACGATGCACGGCTTCGCGCTGAACGTGAACCCGGACAACCGCTGGTTCGACCGCATCATCCCGTGCGGCATTCGCGACGCGGGCGTCGCCTCGCTCGCGGCCGAGCTGGGCCGGGACGTCACGATCGACGAGGTCCTGCCCGTGGTCGAGCGTCACCTGAAGGACGTACTGGAGCACGCGGACCTGAAGCCGCGGGAGATCGAGAAGGCGACCGCCTGACCGGGAATGTGACTTTCCGCTCTGAGGTTGGCCTCAAGGCGGGGGCCTGAAATCACGGGCGTACCCTGGTGTACGCCGAAGAATCGAAGCTACAGGGAGCCGATGTGTCCGCAGTCGCACCCGACGGACGCAAGATGCTGCGCCTGGAGGTCCGGAACGCCCAGACCCCCATCGAGCGCAAGCCCGAGTGGATCAAGACCCGGGCGAAAATGGGTCCCGAGTACACAAAGATGCAAGCCCTCGTGAAGAGCGAGGGCCTGCACACGGTCTGCCAGGAAGCCGGCTGCCCCAACATCTACGAGTGCTGGGAGGACCGCGAGGCGACCTTCCTCATCGGCGGCGACCAGTGCACCCGGCGCTGCGACTTCTGCCAGATCGACACCGGCAAGCCCGAGGCCCTCGACCGCGACGAGCCGCGCCGGGTGGGCGAGTCCGTGGTCACGATGGACCTCAACTACGCCACGATCACCGGCGTCGCCCGCGACGACCTGGAGGACGGCGGCGCCTGGCTGTACGCCGAGACGGTCCGTCAGATCCACCAGCAGACGGAGTCCCGCGAAGGCGGCCGTACGAAGGTCGAGCTGCTCGCCCCCGACTTCAACGCGGTGCCCGAGCAGCTGGCCGAGGTCTTCTCGTCCCGCCCCGAGGTCTTCGCGCACAACGTCGAGACGGTCCCGCGCATCTTCAAGCGCATCCGCCCCGGCTTCCGCTACGACCGCTCCCTCAAGGTCATCACCGAGGCCCGCGACTACGGCCTGGTCACCAAGTCGAACCTGATCCTCGGCATGGGCGAGACCCGCGAGGAGGTCAGCGAGGCGCTGCGCCAACTGCACGAGGCGGGCTGCGAGTTGGTCACGATCACGCAGTATCTGCGGCCTTCGGTGCGTCACCACCCCGTGGAGCGCTGGGTGAAGCCGCACGAGTTCGTCGAACTGAAGGAGGAGGCCGAGCAGATCGGCTTCTCCGGTGTCATGTCCGGCCCGCTGGTGCGCTCTTCGTACCGTGCCGGGCGCCTGTACCAGATGGCCATCGAGAAGCGTGGCGCGTACGTTGCGTCCCAGGCGGTCTGAAGCAAGGCTGTGTGAATTCGCGCACAAGTGGCTACCCGCCAGTAATACCTGCCGTCGGCGCGGCCCTGACCGTCCTCGCAGTTGAGGGCGTCCATCAGGGCCGCGTCAGCGTTTCGGCCCAGCGCATCAAGGCTTCATTGGCGTTTGACCGGTCGGTCACGCCCTGGTAACACCAAACAGTGACACTCGACTTACAGCACGTAGCCCCATACCCAGAGCCGTTCCGAGGGGGGACCTCCACGATGCAGGCCGCACCCGTCCGCGCCACCGCCATCCCGTCCGTCACCGACGCCCTGCGCGCCGTCGAGTCGCTGCTGATGAGCGGCGGCCAGCGCACCGCCCGCCGCAACGCGTGGACCTCCGTCCTGGAGGACCGCCGCCGCGCCAAGGACCGCGTCGAGGCGCAGCTCGTCCTGGAACAGTCCCTCACCTCCCGCTCCTGAACCCCCTCGCCCCGGGCACCGCCGTCGTCGGCGCTCCGGGAGCCACGTAGACTCGTGGCATGGCGAGGAAGGACACGACAGCGGACAACGCTGCGAACCCCGGACGACTCAAGCAGATCGTCCTGACGTACAAGATGACGCGCAAGGCCGACAAGACGATCGGTCTTGTACTCGCGGCTGTCGGAATTGTCACCTTCGGTGTCTTCCTCGCGATCGGCTTCTTGCTCGGTCACCCCATCTATCTGGGCATTCTCGGCCTGCTGCTCGCCTTCCTCGCGACGGCGATCGTCTTCGGACGACGCGCCGAGCGGGCCGCCTTCGGGCAGATGGAGGGCCAGCCGGGCGCTGCCGCGGCGGTACTGGACAACATCGGCCGGGGCTGGACGACGACTCCGGCGGTGGCGATGAACCGCAGCCAGGACGTGGTGCACCGCGCGGTCGGCAAGGCCGGCATCGTGCTGGTGGCCGAGGGCAACCCGAACCGGGTGAAGTCCCTGCTGGCCGCCGAGAAGAAGAAGATGAACCGCATCGTCGCGGACGTCCCGGTGCACGATGTGATGGTGGGCACCGGCGAGGGCCAGATCCCGCTGAAGAAGGTCCGTACGACGATGCTGAAGCTCCCGCGCGTCCTGACGGGCCCGCAGGTCACCGCTACCAACGACCGCCTGCGCGCGATGGGCGACCTGATGAGCAACATGCCGTTGCCGAAGGGCCCGATGCCGAAGGGCATGAAGCTGCCGAAGGGCGGCGGCAAGGCCCGCTGAACCTCGGGCTCAGGCGTCAGGCCAGAGTCCTGAACGCGCGGTCGTAGTACACCATCGGGGAACCCTCCCCCAGTCGCACACCCGTCACCCGGCCGATCAGGACCGTATGGTCCCCGGCCGGGTGTCGTGCGTGTGCGGCACAGTCCAGTTCGGACAGGGCGCGTTCGACCGTCGGCAGTCCGTCCGGGCTGAGGCCGAGGCCCTCGGACGCGAACTTGTCCGTGCCCTTCGTGGCGAAGCGCAGGGCGAGCGGGCGGTGGGCCGGGGCCAGCACGCTCACGGCGAAGCGGTCGCAGCACTCGAACGACGGCGCCGAGTCCGCCGAGTTCGCCAGGCACACCAGCACCATCGGCGGCTCCAGCGAGACCGAGCAGAAGGAGCTGGCGGTGAACCCGCGGGGTGTGCCGTCCCCGCACCGGGTGGTGACCACCACCACGCCCGAGGGGAAGCGGGCCATCGCGGCCCGGAAGTCCTCGGGCTCCACCGCGGCTTCGGCTTCCAGTACTTCCTGACGCTCCGTCATGACGGTGCACCACCTGTTGGCCTCTGCGGGCCTTCGTGGAGGCCGCCGCGAGTTCAGTGGCCTCGGGACGGCCTCGGACACGGCTCACCGACGGTGATCGAGATCGTCACCCGGCTCCAGATCGACTATGCGGTCCCCACCCCCGACCGGCAACCGGGACCGGCTCAGTGCACGGCCCCCGCCCCTTCCCCGCCGGCCAGCGCCCAGGCGCCGTACGCCGCGCCGGTCGTCTCGAAGGAGAGCGCGACATGCGAGGCGGCGCTGTTCACGTCGCGCCAGAAGCGCTGCACCGGGTCGGACGAGGACTGGCCGGAGGTGCCGCCGGCACGGAAGACCCGGTCGACCGCCGAGACCAGCAGCTCCACCGCCAGGGCGAGGTCGCGGGCACCGCGGACCGCCGCCTCGCCCTCCGGGACGTGCTCCGTGCCGTCGGCCACCGCCGCCGTGCGCAGGATCAGGAGTTCGGCGGCGTCCACCTCGGCGGCCGAGCGGGCCAGGGCGACCTGCGTCGAGGGCTTCTCGCCGACGGCCTGTCCCCGGCGGTCGACGCGCGCCCCGGTCCGCGCGATCCAGGCCCGCAGCGCGCCCCGGGCGGCGCCTACCAGCGGGGCGGCGAACGGCAGCGCGTTCACGGCGTACATCGGGACGATGTGGCAGCGCGCGTCCGACGCGGGCGCCCGTCCGGCATGGACCGCCGACCGGGCCAGGGTCCGGTGCTCGGGCACGAAGGCGTCGGTCAGGAGCAGGGTGTCGCTGCCGGTGCCGCGCATCCCCACGGTGAACCAGCTGTCCTCGATGGCGAAGTCGGCCCGTGGCACGGCGAAGAACCGCACCTCGGGGCGCGCGTCCGGGTCCACGGGACCGTCGGTGGGCACGGCCGCGCAGGCCAGCGCCCAGTCGGCGAAGTGCACCCCGCTGATGTACTTCCACTCACCGCTCAGCCGCCAGCCACCCGCCACCGGTTCCGCCTTGCCGGACGGCATGAGCGCACCGGCGAGCAGGACGTCCGGACCGTCCGCCCAGATGTCGGCCTGTCCCTCCTCGGGCAGGAACGCCCCGTACCGCCCGGCGTACGCGGCCAGCGAGGCGGCCCAGGCCGCCGAGGTGCAGCCCTCCCCCACCAGGCCGACCGCGGAGGTCACTTCGGCGAAACCACCGGCCTCGCCGCCATGGGCCCGCGGTACGAAATGCCGGGCGAACCCCGCGTCCCGCACCGCCTCGACCACCTGCGGCGAGAGCCGCCGGGCACTCTCCGCCTCGTCCGCGTACCGGGCCGCGATCTCCGCGACCATCGGCGCCCCGGCCACGACCGTCGACTTGTCGCCTGCTGCCATCCTGCCCACCACTTCCGTCGGGAACGGCGACAGTGTCCCGGTCACGGCCCGTCACGGAGCGCACCCCGGGCCGTGACCGGCCGACGGTCACCCGCCCGGCACGGAAACCGGCACACCGAAGGGGGCGGCCCGGGTCCTTCCGGGGCGCCCCCTCGGTCGTACGACTGCTGCCGCCGGCCGCTAGATGCGCACCTCCACCGTGCGCGCCAGCCGGTCGTGGAGTCCGCGGCCGTCGCGGTCCCAGATCAGGGCCGGGATCGCGACGCAGAGCAGGGCGGAACGGAGCAGGGCGCGGAGGGGGCCCGGACGGCCGGTGTCGAGGGCGTACACGCGGAGGCCGAAGAGGCGCTTGCCCGGGGTGAAGCCGATCGTGCCGACCGTGAGGGCGCTGAGGACGAAAAAGACGAGGAGGGCCCAGTTGCCGGTCGACCCCGGCTTGTAGCCGTGGGTGAGCAGGCCGTATGCGATCAACAGGCACAGCGCCCAGTCGACGGCGAGGGCGCCGAGGCGGCGGCCCGGGCGGGCGATCGAGCCGGGGCCCTGCTCGGGCAGGCCCAGCTGCTCACCGCGGTAGCCGAAGTCGACACCTGCCCGCTCCGCGGCTTCCCGGGGCCCGGAGAGCCATGAACCGATTGCATCCCTGTTGTCCACCCGTCCACGGTACTGCCCCCGTTCTGCCATGCGGACAGGAGGGGCCAGGCGGCCCAAGACCGGTTAACTTGGGCGAAACAAATGGGTCACGCCTGAGAAATCCCCCGTCCCTAAGGTCGGATTCAGCGTGTGCCACCGCACTGGCCGCACGAACGAACTACCACCCCGGCACGGACGGTCGGGAGTAGGAGGAGCTGGATGTTCCAGAACGCCGACGAGGCCAAGAAGTTCATCGCGGACGAGGACGTCAAGTTCGTCGACGTCCGATTCTGCGATCTGCCGGGTGTGATGCAGCACTTCACGCTGCCGGCGACGGCCTTCGACCCGGATGAGGAACTCGCCTTCGACGGCTCCTCGATCCGCGGCTTCCAGGCCATCCACGAGTCCGACATGGCGCTCCGCGCCGACCTGTCGACCGCGCGCGTGGACCCCTTCCGCCGCGACAAGACGGTCAACATCAACTTCTTCATCCACGACCCGATCACGGGCGAGCAGTACTCCCGTGACCCGCGCAACGTGGCGAAGAAGGCCGAGGCGTACCTCGCCTCCACCGGCATCGCCGACACCGCGTACTTCGGTCCCGAGGCCGAGTTCTACGTCTTCGACAGCGTGCGCTTCGAGACCAAGGCGAACGAGAGCTTCTACCACATCGACTCCGAGGCCGGCGCCTGGAACACCGGTGCGGTCGAGGACAACCGCGGTTACAAGGTCCGCTACAAGGGCGGCTACTTCCCGACCCCGCCGGTCGACCACTTCGCCGACCTGCGTGCGGAGATCTCCCTGGAGCTGGCCGCGTCCGGCCTCCAGGTCGAGCGCCAGCACCACGAGGTGGGCACCGCGGGCCAGGCCGAGATCAACTACAAGTTCAACACGCTGCTCGCCGCGGCCGACGACCTCCAGCTCTTCAAGTACATCGTGAAGAACGTGGCCTGGCGCAACGGCAAGACCGCGACCTTCATGCCGAAGCCGATCTTCGGTGACAACGGCTCGGGCATGCACGTCCACTCGTCGCTGTGGGCGGGCGGCTCCCCGCTCTTCTACGACGAGGCCGGCTACGCGGGTCTGTCGGACCTCGCCCGCTACTACATCGGCGGCATCCTCAAGCACGCCCCGTCGCTGCTCGCGTTCACCAACCCGACGGTGAACTCGTACCACCGCCTGGTGCCGGGCTTCGAGGCGCCGGTCAACCTGGTGTACTCGCAGCGCAACCGCTCCGCCGCGATGCGCATCCCGATCACGGGCTCCAACCCGAAGGCCAAGCGCGTCGAGTTCCGCGCGCCCGACTCCTCCGGCAACCCGTACCTCGCCTTCTCCGCCCTGCTCCTCGCGGGCCTGGACGGCATCAAGAACAAGATCGAGCCGGCCGAGCCGATCGACAAGGACCTCTACGAGCTGGCCCCCGAGGAGCACGCGGGCGTCGCCCAGGTCCCGACCTCCCTCCCGGCCGTCCTCGACCGCCTTGAGGCCGACCACGAGTTCCTGCTCGCGGGCGACGTCTTCACGCCCGACCTGATCGAGACGTGGATCGACTTCAAGCGCACGAACGAGATCGCGCCGCTGCAGCTGCGTCCGCACCCGCACGAGTTCGAGCTGTACTTCGACGTGTGATCCAACCGATCGAACCGATCGTCGGGTGCCCCCGTCTCTCTTCGGAGAGGCGGGGGCACCGTCGTACGCAGACTGTTTTACGCAGACTGTTTTCCGGGAGGGGCAACGGGGATGGGACAGCAACAGGACGACGAGGAGCGCGAGTTCGACATCAAGTGGGCCGACGGGGCCGAGCACAAGGAGCCGTCCGCGCGGGCCCGGATGCTGGCCTCCCGGTGGAAGGAGAATCCGCCGGGGCCGGTGCCGTTCCGGGGTGAGCCCGAGGGGGTGGGGCCGCGGCGGTCGTCCTGGGTGTCGACGGTGATCGTGTTGGGGAGTGTCGCCGCGGTCGTCGTGCTGCTGGGGTGGGTCGACTTCCGGGCGCCGTACTAGAGATGCGTGCCGACATCAGACGTGGAGTGGCCGCCGCGGTGCGGCTCGCGCAGGGGGAATCGGTACGGGACGTGCTCGACGTCCGCGATCCGCGCGCGTGGCTCGGGCTGGACACGGGGGTGCGCGCGGACGAGTTCTTCTGTCCGCCGGGCGTCGTGCAGTGGGACCGGATGGCCGGCGCCCGTGAGCTCACCGACGTCCTGCGCGGCCCCGGCCCGCTCACCGAGTCCCAGCTCGCGCTGGCCCTGTGTCACCGGGACGGCCGGATCAGGCAGGCGGCGCTGGACCGGACCGCCGGGTACCCCGTGCTGCTGCCCGTGGTCGTACTGCGCTGCGCCGAGTGGGCCCCGCCGGTGCGTGACCGGGCCCGGCAGCGGCTGGCCGAGGGCCTCGACGCCCTGACCGCCGTCTCGCTCGCGCCGATGATCCTGCTCGTCGGCCGCCGCAACCGCGCCGATTTCGCCGTAGGCCTGCTCGACGAGACCCTGCGCCGGGCCCCCGCGACCGGATCGTCGCGCTCTGCTCCAGCGCGGGCCGTGGCCGGGCTGCGGGTGCTGGACGTGGCGGACGTACGACGGCTACGGCCGTTGGTGGACGATCCGGCGGCCGGGGTCGTGCGTGAGGTGACGGCCGCGCAGTTGCCGTCCGCGGAGCTGGTGCCCGAGGAGTGGCTGACGGAGCGGCTGGGGGCACGGTGGCCCCGGCCGGTGCAGGTCGCCGCGTTCCGGCTGCTCGACGCGCGGGGCGGGAGCGTACGACGGCGGGCGGCCGAGGCGTTGTCGGACGATCCGGATGTGAAGCTGCGCGGATGGGCCGAGCGCGCCGTAAAGCAGGGGTGAGGACCGGACCCGGATTCACAGGCACCTTTTGCTCCGCCTAGGCCCGATCGGGACCGCTTCATGGGAGAGGCCGGGTGCACACTGGGCGTTGGGACGAGTGCCTGACTGCGGGGTGATGGCAGATGCAGAGCCGCTTCCGGAGCGACCGGCGACTGACCGTGCGTATGGGTCTGACGCTGTTCCTGCTCGGGCTGTTGTACGTGGCGTTCGTGGCCGCGCTGATCGTGTTGCTGAAGTCCTGGGTGCTGGTCGTGGTGCTGGCCGGTGGGCTGCTCGTCGCGCAGTACTGGTTCTCCGACCGGATCGCGCTGTACGCGATGAAGGGGCGGATCGTGGAGCGGGAGGAGTATCCCGAGCTGCACGGTGTGATCGACCGGCTGTGTGCCGTGGCCGACATGCCCAAGCCCGTCGTCGCCGTGTCGGACATCGATATGCCGAACGCGTTCGCGACAGGGCGCAATGCCGACAACGCCGTGATCTGTGTGACCACCGGGCTGCTGCGGCGGCTGGAGCCGGCCGAGCTGGAGGGTGTGCTCGCGCACGAGTTGTCGCACGTGGCGCACAAGGACGTGGCCGTGATCACGGTGGCCTCGTTCCTCGGAGTGCTCGCCGGGCTGATGGTCCGGTTCGCCTTCTATTCGCAGATCTTCCGGGGGCGGAAAGACCAGAACACCCTCGCCGTCTTCGCGGGGATCATGGGGATCTCGGCGGCCGTGTACGCGATCAGCTTCCTGCTGATCAGGGCGCTGTCCCGGTACCGGGAGCTGGCGGCGGACCGGGCGGCGGCCCTGCTCACCGGCAAGCCCTCGGCGCTGGCCTCCGCGCTCACCAAGGTCGACGGCGACATCGCGCGGATCCCGACCAAGGACCTGCGGACCGCGCAGGCCTTCAACGCCTTCTACTTCACCCCGGCGACCGGCACCGAGCCCGGTATCTCCAAGTACTTCTCGACGCACCCGAGCCTGGAGCAGCGGCTCGACCAACTGGGGCGGATCTCCGCCGAGTTGGGTGAGGCGGCGGTACCCGGCATCGACAAGGCGGGCTGAGGATGGGGCTGCTGGACATCCTGCTCGGCCGTACGAAACCGGTCGCCCCCGATCTCGACCAGCTGTTCGCGCTGCCCTCGGCGGCGGTGACGCTGGAGGCGGCGGCCGGGTTCAGGGCGACCGGGCGCGGTGCGGTGTGCTTCGCGACGGTGGAGGGCGGAGCGTTCGAGCAGACGCACCGGGAGGTCCAGGCACTTCTGGACGCGGACGCCGAACGCACCGGTCCCCCGGTGGAGTTGACCCAGGACGCCTACGGCTACTCGTGGCTGGTCTCGCGCCGGACCCCGGATCAGTTGTCGGCGCTGGTGAACGATCTGCACGCGGTCAACAGCGCGATGGAGGTCAACGGCTTCGGGCCCCAACTGCTGTGCTCGCTGGCCGGGTTCGAGGACGGAGGGGCCGACGGGGGCCGGCGGCTCGCGCTCGTCTATCTCTACAAGCGCGGGACGTTCTTCCCGTTCGCGCCGCTGGCCGGTGACGGGCAGCGGCGCGACAGCTCACTGGAACTGCAGGTCAAGTCGATGCTCGGCAACGACCTGCGGATCGAGCAGGATCTGAGCCGGTGGTTCCCGGTGTGGGGCGCCCCCGGGTTGTAGGTCCTGCTAGCTCTTCTCTCGTGCCTGCCGACGCGACTCCAGGGGGCGTTCGCGCTGGTAGCGGCGCTCCCACTTGGCCTGCTTGTCCCGGCGGTCGCGGTACGCGCGGTAGCTCGACGGGGTGGCTCCGCCTCCCGAGGAGGAGCCCGCGGCCGACGAGGACGACGCCGAGGAAGAGGACGAGGACGAGGAGTCCCGGCCGTACTGCAGGTACAGGAAGAGGACGGCGACCGCGGCCAGCCACCAGACGTGGTTGCCGAAGCCGAAGACGACCAGGACGACGGTCCCGGATATGACGATGGTGCCCATGACGGGCCTCCGTGGGCGTGGGTGTGGTCCAAGCGGTGTGAACGTGTCCCGACAGGACGCTGGGGTGGGCGGCCGACCGTCGGTGGGTTGGGTGCGAACGAGAGTAGCGCCGACTCCGCAGGGTGACGCCTCCCCTGCGTGAAACGGTGGCGACCTGCTCCGCAATGCGTCTCCAGCGTAGGGAGTCGGTCACTCGGTGTGCATCTTCTTTTCCCGGCCTGGAGTTGTGGTGTCAGATCCCAGGTGACGCCGTCACCACACCCGCCGCCACCGCCGCGCCCAGAGCGGAGTGGTCGGCGGCGGTCTGGGTGGCGTAGGCCGAGGCGAAGTCGGCCACGGCGTGTTCGAAGGTGTCGGTGCCGCCCAGGTACGCGGCGATGGCGACCCGGTCACCGGAGCGGGCGTGGGCGCGGGCCAGCGCGGTGCCGCACAGGCGGCCGTAGGCGAGGAGTTCGGCCGGGCTCATGCCGGCGACGTCCGCGGAGCCCTTCATGTCGCGCAGCTGGCGCCAGTAGAAGGCGCGGCCCTGCGGTCCGGTCATCCAGCCGAGGAAGATGTCGCTCGCGGCCTGGAGCAGGCGCTGGCCGGCGACGACACGGTGACCGGGGTGGACGTACGGCCCGTTCGGCAGATGCTCCTCCAGTACGGACTTCCGCGCCTCCTTGATCTGCAGGAACAGCGGGTCGTCCTGGTCGCGGCCGGAGAGCAGCACGATGAAGCAGCGGGTGCCGACGCTGCCGACGCCGACGACCTTGCGGGCGGCGTCGACGAAGCGGTAGCGGTCGAGCAGCAGACGGCGCTCCTCGGAGAGTGTGGAGCGGTAGTCGCTGAAGATCTTGCGTACGGCGGCCATGTCCGAGGCGCCGGCCGGTTCCAGGAGGGGCGGGTCCCGGACGATACGGCGGCGGCCGTCGACGGTCTCGGTGAGCTTGCCTACGGCGTGCAGGCTGGTGCGGCGGCGGGCGCGGGTGAGGCTGGACTCGACCCGGCGCCGGTTGCGGGCGGAGCGGACCAGGGGCAGCAGGCTGTCGGCGTCGATCCGGTCGTACCAGACCGCGAGTTCGCCCTTACGGGCCAGGGCACGCAGCGCCGTACGGTACGTGGCGGTCGCCTCCAGTGCGGCGCGGTGGGCCTTCGTGTCGCCGTGGCCGTTCTCGCGGGCGGCGACGGCGATGCTGGCGGCGAGGCGTTTGACGTCCCACTCGAAGGGGCCCGGGAACGTCTCGTCGAAGTCGTTGAGGTCGAAGAGCAGGGCGCGTTCCGGGGAGGCGTACAGGCCGAAGTTGAGGAGGTGCGCGTCACCGCACAGCTGCACGGTGAGCCCGGTGTGCGGCTGGGACGCGAGGTCCGCGGCCATCACGGCGGCCGAGCCGCGCAGGAAGGCGAAGGGGGAGGCGACCATGCGGCCGTAGCGGATCGGGAGGAGTTCCGGGAGCCGGTCCCGGCCCTGGCGTTCCAGTACGGCGACGGGGTCGGGGCGGTCCACGGAGGGGATCCAGCCGGCGTGCGCGGAACGGGAAACGCGTTTGCGCGCGGCACGGCCACGTTCCGCTCGGTCGGCCGGGGTGGTCATGTACGCAGTGAAACCGGGTGGGCGCAGGAGCGCATTCCGTGCCCGGCGATCGGGTGAACGAACAGACTGCCTGCCCACCGACCCACCCGTTTACTGTCGGTCGAGAAGTCACCCTTTCAAGCGGAGGTCCTGATGAGCAGCGCGCGCCACATCACCCCGGCCGAACGGCGTGCCCGGCTCGCCCTCCGCCACCGCCTCTCCGCGAGCACCCGCGCCGGAACGCCCGAAGACGTCGCCGACTCCCTCGTCGCCCTGCACGGCTCGGACCCGGCGACGGTGTACCTGGCCGTCGGCGCGCGCCTCGCCGATCCGGCCGGCACCGTGGACGAGACCGCTCGCGCCCTGTACGAGGACCGCACTCTCGTCCGTATGCACGGCATGCGGCACACCGTGTTCGTGTTCCCCGCCGACCTGACCGCCGTCGTGCACGCCTCGACCGGACTCGCCGTCGCCGCACGTGAACGGGCCTCCCTGGTCAAGGACATGGCGAAGGCGGGGGCGCCGGACGCGGTCTGGCTGAAGGAGGTCGAGGACGCGACGCTCGCCGCGCTGGCCCGGCGCGGACAGGCGACGGCGGCCGAACTCGCCGAGGACGAGCCGAGGTTGAGGGAACAGTGGGTGTACGCGGCCGGGAAGAGCTACGAGGGCGTCCACACCTTGTCGACCCGGCTGCTGAGGGTGCTGGGGGTCGAGGGGAAGGTCGTGCGTGGCCGTCCGCTCGGCGGCTGGACGTCGAGCCAGCTGCGCTGGGCGGTGGCGCCGGAACATCCCGAACTGGACGTCGCCGAGGCCCAGTCGGCCCTGCTGCGGCACTGGCTCACGGCCTGCGGCCCGGCCACCGAGGCCGACCTGAAGTGGTGGACGGGGTGGCGGGTGACGGAGGTCCGCCGGGCCCTGGCGGCGATCGGCGCCGAGCCGGTGTCCCTGGACGAGGGGGTGGGTTACGTCGCCGCCGGGGACCTCGATCCGCCGGCCGGCCCCGCCGAACCATGGGCGGCCCTGCTGCCCGCTCTCGATCCGACGGCGATGGGCTGGCAGCACCGGGACTGGTACCTGGCACCGGAGTTGCGCCCCGCACTGTTCGACTACAGCGGCAACGTGGGCCCCACGGTGTGGTGGAACGGGCGGGTGGTGGGGAGTTGGGCGCAGCGGCCGGACGGAGAGATCGCGTGGCGCGTGCTCGACCGGACGGACGTCGGCACGGAGGCCGAGGCGGCGATCGGGGAGGCGGCGGAACGGCTGCGGGGGTGGGTGGGGGCGACACGGGTGACACCGCGGTTCCGGACGCCGGTGGAGCGGGAGTTGTCGGTGTAGGGGTGCGGATATCGGGGCCGGAACCATCGGCCCGTCCGGCGTTTTCAGCGCGGCCTGCATCATTCAGCCTGCGCCCCGTCTTCGGCTCCGGCTCCGGCTCCGGCCGGCATCGTTCAGCCCGCGCCGCGTCTTCGGCTCCGGCCGGCATCATTCAGCCCGTCCGGCGTTTGAGGACGAGGCCGTTCAGGCCGAAGCGGGGGTCTGGGGGCGGCAGCCCCCAGGGACCCCCGCACCGGCGCCGGGCACCGGGCGCCGAAAAGACACACGGCACCCGGCGCCACCCCTCAGCGCGAGTACCGCATCAGCGCCCGCACCATGTGACACGTCGTGTCCGACGGCGCGTGGACGCCGATCAGTTCGGCGGTGCTGCGGATCGTCTCGTTGCGGGCCTGGTTCGGGACGTACACGCCCGAGTCGAGCAGGGCGATGGCCAGCCGCATCGCCTTGAGGCGGCGGTTGTGCGTGACGTACCAGTCCCGCGGGCGTCCGGGCGGCAACGGCCGCTTCGCCACGGGCACGTAGGGCAGGTCGAGTTGGACGGAACGCTTCGCGGTGGACTGGGTCGGCAGCGGCTTCGGCTTCAGTGCGGCAGCGGGCACGGACATCCTCCTGTCGCGGTCAGGGCGCCGTCCGGACCCCCCGGCGACACCCTCGAACACTGCTTCTATTCTACTGCCCACCACTGACAAATGCCCTGGCCACAAAGGCTGTTGAGAGCGTTGTGACGCAGGTGGAAGACGGGTTTTCGCGTACCGTGAGCCCCATGGAGATCTGGATCAACCCGGCCTGTTCCAAGTGCCGCAGCGCCGTGAGCCTGCTCGACGCGGAGGGCGCCGAGTACACCGTCCGCCGCTATCTGGAGGACGTACCGAGCGAGGCCGAGATCAGGGACGTACTGGAGCGGCTCGGGCTCGAACCGTGGGACATCACCCGCACCCAGGAGGCCGTGGCGAAGGAGCTGGGGCTCAAGGAGTGGGCACGGGACGGCAGTTCGCGGGCGCGGTGGGTGGCGGCGCTCGCCGCGCATCCGAAGCTGATCCAGCGGCCGATCATCACGGCGGACGACGGTACGGCGGTGGTCGCGCGCAGTGACGAGGCCGTACGGGAGGCGCTGTCCCGGTAGCGGGTGCGCGGCGACCGATTCACAACACCCGTGTGGCGTACGTCACTTCAGTGACCTCTGTGTCGGGTGAGTTACATCGTTCGGTATCCCGTACATAGCGGCGTACGGTCCCCTACCCCACAGGAGACGCGCATGTCGCGTAGGAGAACTGCCAGCACGAAGAAGAAGCTGGCGCTGCTGGTCACCGCCGCGGCGGTCGCCGGAGGCGGGGCCTTCGCACTCGCCACCACGTCGAACGCGTCGCAGTCGTCGGCCCAGAACGCCAAGACGCTGTCCGCCCCGAACTCGACGGTCTGCCAGGGGCTCGCCACCGCCCTCGGCAACAACCAGAGTTTCATCGCCGGCCAGAAGGCCAATCCCGACGCACAGTCGGCGGCGCGGATCGCCAACCGCGAGGCGGTCATCGCGCAGATCAAGGTGCAGCAGAAGGCGTCCGGTTGCACGGTTGGGGAGTCGGCTCAGGGCTCCCAGGCCGCACAGCCCGCGCAGTCCGCACCCGCACCCGCGGCCACCTCCAAGGCGACCCCTTCGGCGGGCAACACCGGCACCGGTGCCGGTGCCGCCGCGGGCAGCCAGGTGTGCAACGGCTCGACCGTCACGCTCTCCGGCGAGGCCGGTGCGCCCGCCGCGTCCAGCAACCAGTTCCCGGCAGGAACGACGCTGAAGGTCACCAACCTGGACAACAACAAGTCCACGACGGTGAAGGTGACTTCGGTCTCCGGTAGCTGTGTCCTGCTGAACAACGCTGCTTTCGAACAGGTCCGTGAGCCCGGCAAGTTCCTCATCCGCCGCGCTCTGATCCAGAAGGTGGGGTGACGCTCCAGGTCCCAGAAACCGGTGAGGTGACGGCCCTGTCGCTCGGGCCGCCACCAGGTACGTGTCATAGGTCCCGCTGCTTCCGGCCAGAAGCAGCGGGACCGACGCGTTCACAGCCGCCGCGCACTCCCCGGGGGCCAACCCCATCGCATACGAGCCGTCCTGCCGCACCCGTCCGTCGGCCGTCTGCGAGTGCGAACAGCGGGTTCACAGCGGTCTCCCCCGCGAGCCGTGCGCAGCGCACGTGAATCGCGACACAGCGCCACCAGGTAACACGGGGTTCACACTTGGGCAATGATCGGGAAATCGCATATTGACAGGCTGCCCGGCATGAATCGCGGCGCTCCAGTGCCGCTGCGCCGCAGCACCCGCAAGTGCGACGAATGACCCACCCCGAAGGATGTGGCCCGTGACCTTCAAGGCTGAGTACATCTGGATCGACGGCACCCAGCCGACGGCCAAGCTCCGTTCCAAGACGAAGATTCTGGCCGACGACGCCAAGGGCGCCGAGCTCCCGATCTGGGGCTTCGACGGGTCGTCCACAAACCAGGCCGAGGGGCACTCCTCGGACCGCGTGCTCAAGCCGGTCGCCAGCTTCCCGGACCCGATCCGCGGCGGCGACGACATCCTCGTCATGTGCGAGGTCCTCGAGATCGACATGACGCCGCACGAGTCCAACACCCGTGCCGCGCTCGTCGAGGTCTCCGAGAAGTTCGCCGCGCAGGAGCCGATCTTCGGCATCGAGCAGGAGTACACCTTCTTCGACGGCGCCCGTCCGCTGGGCTTCCCCGAGGGCGGCTTCCCGGCGCCCCAGGGCGGCTACTACTGCGGTGTCGGCGCCGACGAGATCTTCGGCCGCGAGATCGTCGAGGCCCACCTGGAGAACTGCCTCAAGGCCGGTCTCGCGATCTCCGGCATCAACGCCGAGGTCATGCCCGGCCAGTGGGAGTTCCAGGTCGGCCCGGTCTCCCCGCTGGAGGTCTCCGACCACCTGTGGATCGCCCGCTGGCTGCTCTACCGCACCGCCGAGGACTTCGGCATCTCCGCGACCCTCGACCCCAAGCCGGTCAAGGGCGACTGGAACGGCGCGGGCGCGCACACCAACTTCTCCACCAAGGCGATGCGTGAGGGCTACGACGCGATCATCACCGCGTGCGAGTCCCTCGGCGAGGGCTCCAAGCCCCTCGACCACGTCAAGCACTACGGCGCCGGCATCGACGACCGCCTGACGGGCCTGCACGAGACCGCCCCGTGGAACGAGTACTCCTACGGCGTCTCCAACCGCGGCGCCTCGGTGCGTATCCCGTGGCAGGTCGAGAAGGACGGCAAGGGCTACATCGAGGACCGCCGTCCGAACGCCAACGTCGACCCGTATCTCGTGACGCGCCTCATCGTCGACACGTGCTGCTCCGCTCTGGAGAAGGCCGGCCAGGTCTGATCCGCCCCGCACCTGCGCGAGGGGGCGTCCACCGTCACGGTGGGCGCCCCCTCGCGTTGTCAGTGGCGCGTGCGAGTCTTGATCCATGGACAGCAACGGGGGCATCGACAAGGACCTCGACATCAAGGTCGAGACGGAGAACGGGCAGACGTACACGCGGACTTCGGCGGTACGGCTGCGGGAGGTGGTGGCGCGGATCGGGGGCGCCCGCGACCGTTTCCTGATCGTGCAGCGGATACCCGACCTCCCGGACGTGTTCGCGCAGGTGTGGCACGAGGAGGGCGGGGACTACCGGCTGGAACACCGCCTGAGCGAGGACGAGTTCTACGGCACGAACCTCACGGATCCCGTGCGCGTGGCGGAGCTGCTGACCGCCTGGGCACGGCAGACGGCCCGCTGGCACGCGGGCCTCGGCTGGGAGCCGGTCGACCTGGGGCCCCGGGAGGAGGTGCCCGAGCTGCCGGACGAGGTACGGGAGAAGGTCGAGGAGCGGGTCAGGACACGGCTGCGCTGCGGCTACGACGACCGGAGGACGCTGACCGAGATCGCCGAGGACTACCTGGTCAAGGGCGACGAGCGGCCGGTCTCCCGTGCGCAGGCCGCGCGGCTGGTGGACCGACTGTGGGTGGAGCGGGTGGTCGAGCAGGCGGCCTGGAACGGCGTCACCGACCCGGACCGGCTCACCCGCGCCTTCGAGACGCTGAACGCGAGCGGCATCACCGCCCGGGAGAACTTCGGCTGCTGCCGAGGGTGCGGCCTCGCGGAGATAGGCGCGAAGCGGGAGGGCGCCCGGGGGTTCGTCTTCTTCCACGAGCAGGTCACCGAGCACGCCGTCGAGGGGCACGGACTCGCTCTGCACTACGGCGGGTTCGACGGCTCGGACGAGACCGCCACGGCCGTCGGGCACGAGGTCCTGGCCGCGCTCCGGAGCGCCGGGCTGTCCGCCGACTGGGACGGCGATCTGGACAAGGCGATCGACGTCAAGCCGCTGACCTGGCACAGACGGCTGGTGGGATGAGGGGCCGGACGTCAATTTCCCGCCAAGGGGGCGTCCAAGCTGTGAGAGAAGGGTCCTGTTGCGGGCGTGTGTCTGCTTCAATGGGCCCATGGGCAACTACCAGAAGTGCGGAGCGACGGGTCGCCATGACCTGGAGCCCTTCTGGCCTTCCCGTCAGCACCATGACTTCGACCGGGTGTGTTGTCGCGCGATGAACGCGCCGGCCCTCTAAAGCCGTACACCCTCGGCCTCCGGCCTGCGCGACTCGATGTACGTCCCTCGACGAACCTCTCGCGCGAAAGAGCTGACCTCTCATGGCGATCATCCGTTCTCTGCCCTCCGCCACTCTCAACGCTCCGGCCCCCTCCCCCGCCCCGAACGGCGCGCGGAACCATCTGCGTGCCGTCGACCGGGACGAGGTGATCGACGTCGCGGAGTTCCTGCCGCCGGGTGCCACCTGGCTGCCTGCGCCGCCGCACACACTGCCGACCCTGCCGGGGCAGCCGCCGATGGTCGGGTACCTCGTCCTCATCCCGGCCGACAGCCCGCACCTCGCCCGGACCGGGCACCCCGACGTCCTGCCGGACGGCGTGCCCGGCATCACCGTCGACGCCGAACCGCTCGTCCGTATCGACACCGTGCAGCGCACCGCGCAGCTCAAGGGCGAGGAACTCGACCTCACGTACCTGGAGTTCGAACTCCTCGCCCACCTGGTTGCCCACCCCAACCGGGTGCACACCCGTGACCAGCTGGTCACCACGGTGTGGGGCTACGGGCACGTGGGCGACGGCCGTACTGTCGACGTCCACATCGCCCGGCTGCGCCGCAAGCTGGGCGTCGAGCACCGCAAGGCGATCCAGACGGTGCGCCGGGTCGGGTACAAGTACACGCCGCCGACCGCGCGTTGATCGTCTGCTGACGGCAGATTCGCGTTCCGTTCCGTGGGCCGCGCGGGCAGAGTCGCCGTATGAGACTTCTGGTGCTGGGCGGTACGGAGTTCGCGGGGCGGGCCGTCGTGGAGGCGGCCCTCGGGCGGGGCTGGGAGGTGACCGTCCTCAATCGGGGACGGCACGCTGTGCTCTTCCGGGGGACACCCCCCGGACCCCCGGGCCTACCCGGGGTACGGGCGTTGCGGGGTGACCGCACCGCGCCCGGTGGGCTCGACGCGCTGGCCGAGGGCGAGTGGGACGCCGTCGTCGACACCTGGTCGGCGGCGCCCCGCGCGGTGCACGACGCTGCGCGGCTGCTCGCCGGGCGGGCGGGCCGGTATGTGTATGTGTCGAGCTGCTCGGTGTACGCGTGGGCGCCGCCCGCCGGGTACACCGAGGACGCGCCCGTTGTCGAGGGCGCCGAGCCCGACGCCGACAAGACGGACTACGCGCGCGACAAGCGGGGCGGGGAGCTGGCCGCGCTCGGGGCGTTCGGGGCGGAGCGGTCGGTGTTCGTGCGGGCGGGGCTGATCCTCGGGCCGTACGAGAACATCGGGCGGCTGCCGTGGTGGCTGACCCGGGTCGCGCGGGGCGGGCCGGTGTTGGCGCCGGGGCCGCGGGGGCTCGCCCTTCAGTACGTGGATGTGCGGGATCTCGCGGAGTGGGTGCTCGGGTCGGTGGAGCGGGAGTTGAGCGGGGCGTACAACCTGATCTCGCCGCAGGGGCACGCGACGATGGGGTCGTTGTTGGACGCGTGTGTGCGGGTCACTGGTGGGGGCGCCGAGTTGCGGTGGACCGATCCCGAGGTGGTGCTCGGGGCGGGTATCGAGCCGTGGACTCAGTTGCCGGTGTGGATTCCGGCCGGCAGCGAGGGGTACGACGCGTTGCACGGCGCGGATGTGTCCCGGGCGGTGGCGACTGGGTTGAGCTGTCGTCCTGTGGAGGAGACGGTGACTGATACGTGGGGGTGGTTGCAGGGCATCGGGGGTTCCGCGCCGCAGCGGCCGGATCGGCCGGGGGTGGGGCTTGACCCTGTTGTGGAGGCGAAGGTGCTTGGGGTGCCGTTCGTGGCGTAGTTCGTTGGGTGCGGGCCGGTGGGGGCTGGTCGCGCAGTTCCCCGCGCCCCTAAAAGCAAAAGCCGCAGGGAACCGGTGTTGGTAGCGACACCCCCATCACGGTGCGCGGGCCCCGTGACCTTGTCGCCGTGCTCCGTGAGACTGGGCCTATGGACACGAACAGGGCCCGTACAGTCGTCACGGCCGGGCTGCGCGGCCTCGCCCTCGCTCTCATCTCCCTCTACGGGTCGCTCGTCCTCTTCGTTCTCATGGTCGTCTCCCTTGTGCTCGTGCCTGTGGGAATCGGGCTGATCACCACGCCCTGGGTGCTGGCCGGCGTGCGGGCGCACGCGAATCGGCGGCGGCTGTTTGCCGTGCAGTGGTGCGGGGTGCGGATTCCGGTGGAGCCGAGCGGGGCGAAGTCCTGGAAAGTCACCTTCCGGTTGCTCGGCTGGCTGTTCGTCGACATGACCGCCGGGTTCGTCACCGCGCTGGTGCCCGCTGCCCTGGTGTTCTATCCGCTGGAGGGGTTCGCGTTGGCCTTCGGGCTGTGGCGCGTGTTCACGGACGGGACGTATGTGGGGTGGTGGTACGGGTTCGTGCCGGTGAGCGGGCAGGGCAGTGCGCTGCTCGCGGGGCTGCTGGGTGTCGCGCTGCTCGTCGCCTCCTACTTCCTCACGCCCGTGCTGCTGCGGATCCACTTTCTGCTGACGCGTTCTGTGCTCGCTCCGGGGCAGGGTGAACTCGCCGAGCGGGTAAGGGTGTTGACCGAGACCCGGCGGGACGCCGTGGACTCCTCGGCGGCCGAGCTGCGGCGGATCGAGCGCGATCTGCACGACGGCGCTCAGGCCCGGCTGGTGGCCATGGGGATGGATCTCGGCACGATCGAGGCGCTCATCGAAAAGAATCCGGCGAAGGCCAGGGAGCTGCTGGCCCGGACGCGTCAGTCCTCCGCCGAGGCGCTGGGCGAGCTGCGCGACCTCGTGCGCGGTATCCATCCGCCGGTGCTGGCGGAGCGTGGACTCGGGGATGCCGTAAGGGCGTTGGCGCTGCGGATGCCGGTGCCGACGGAGGTGTACGTGGACATCGGGGGCGGGCGGGCGGACGCGCCGGTCGAGTCGGCCGCGTACTTCGCGGTGAGCGAGGTGCTGACCAACGCCGTCAAGCACTCCGGTGCCGACCGGATCTGGGTCGACCTCCGCCACGCGGAGGGGATGCTGCGGATCTCCGTCACCGACGACGGTGGGGGTGGTGCCGTGGTCGGGGCGGGGTCGGGACTCTCCGGAGTCGGGCGGCGACTCGGTACATTCGACGGCGTCCTGGCCGTCAGCAGCCCCGCGGGCGGTCCCACCGTGGTGACCATGGAGATTCCGTGCGTGTTGTCCTAGCCGAAGACCTGTTCCTGCTTCGGGACGGGCTGGTGCGGCTGTTGGAGGCCTACGACTTCGAGATCGCCGCCGCCGTGGAGAGCGGGCCCGAACTCACCGAGGCGCTGGCCGAGTTGGCGCCGGACGTGGCCGTGGTCGACGTACGGCTGCCGCCCACGCACACCGACGAGGGGCTGCAGTGCGCGTTGCGAGCGCGGCGGGAGCGGCCCGGGTTTCCGGTGCTGGTGCTGTCGCAGCATGTGGAGCAGTTGTACGCGCGGGAGTTGCTCGCCAACGGGAGTGGCGGGGTGGGCTATCTGCTGAAGGACCGAGTGTTCGACGCGGAGCAGTTCGTGGACGCCGTACGGCGGGTGGCGGGCGGCGGGACGGTGATGGATCCGCAGGTGATTCAGCAGTTGCTGGCGCGACGGGCGGCCGACGACCGGCCGCTGGGACGGCTGACGCCCCGGGAGGTCGAGGTGCTGGAGCTGATGGCGCAGGGACGGTCGAATGCGGCGATCGCGGGGCAACTCGTCGTGACGGAACGGGCGATCGGGAAGCACACGTCCAATATTTTCGCCAAACTGGGGCTGGAGGTCTCGGACGACGACAATCGCCGCGTGCTGGCGGTATTGGCCTATTTGGACCAGGAACGCTGAGCACTAGCTGTGAGTTGATCACAACTGCCGGTGTTTAGGGGCCAGTTGAGAGGGGACTTACCCAGGAACCTCTCATCAATTTATGAGACGGCTGAACACTCCTGGGACCCCCTGCGTATCAAAGGGAGCCGCTTCACTCCTGTCGGGCGCCTCGCTGCCCCGCAAGGAAGTCAGAGGAGTTCCATGGGACGCAATGATCGTAAACGCCGTACGCCGATGGCCACCAAGGCCATTGCCGCCTCGGCTGCCCTAGCGCTCGGTGGGGCCGGGCTGCTCTGGGCGCAGATGAACGCTTCGGCTCACGAGTCCAACTCGTCGGGCCAGAACCAGACGAAGGCCGCCGCGGCGAGTGCTGTCGCGACGATCGCCTGCCCGGACGTCGGCCAGCAGCTGACGAACGTGCCGCAGAAGGCTCGTCAGGGCGTCGCCACCGAGTTGGCGAACCTGGACAAGCAGATCACCGAGGCCTACGCACGGCTCGCTTCGACGCGCCAGGCACAGGCCAACGACGCAAGCTTCGTGCAGAACGCGATCGTCGGCCCCCTCAAGGAGAAGCGGGCCGCGACGATCGACCGTATCCGCATCGACATCCAGCGAGTGGGCGGCAGTGTCAACGCGGCTGCACTGGCGCAGCTCGCTGCCTGTACGACGCAGACCGCCAACAACACCACCGCCGGTGGTCAGAACAACGGTGGTCAGAACAACGGCGGGCAGAACAACGGCGGCCAGAACAACGGCAACACCGCTGCCCCGAGTGCCAGCGCCTCTGCGCCCGCCGCCAACAACGGTGGTCAGGCCGGCAACGGCCCGACGGCCGCGGACTTCGTGGACATCACGAAGGTCGCGAACAACGTGCAGGCGAAGCCGCAGAAGCAGGCTCAGGCCTCGACCGGTTCCTTCACCACCCGGTGTGGTGTCAACGCCAACAAGAACCACAACACCGACAACGTCATCGTGGCGCCCGGCGTGACCAACGGCGCGCACCACGAGCACGACTACGTCGGCAACCAGAAGGTCAACGCGTTCTCCACGAACGACTCGCTGCTGGCCGCCCCCTCCAGCTGCCAGAACCAGAGTGACCTCTCGGCGTACTACTGGCCGGTCGTGCGTGTGCAGGACGGTTCGCAGGAGTTCGACGCGAACGCGCTCGGCGGTGGCAAGGAAGGCAACGTCGGCAAGATCCTGACCCCGCAGTCGGCGCAGATCAAGTACGTCGGCTCGCCGGCCAGCAAGGTCGTCGCGATGCCGCAGTTCCTGCGCATCATCACCGGTGACGCCAAGACCCTCACCAACGGTCTGGCCAACGCCAACGCGCACTGGAGCTGCACCGGCTTCGAGAACAAGGTCCAGCTGACGGAGCAGTACCCGATCTGCCCGCAGGGCAGCAACGTGGTCCGCACCTTCGCGTTCCAGAGCTGCTGGGACGGCGTGAACATCGACAGCGCCAACCACCGTACGCACGTGGCCTTCGCGGACCCGGCGAGCGGTGTCTGCGGGAACGGCTTCAAGGCCATCCCCCAGCTGACGATGCGTCTGGTCTACAAGATCACGCCCCCCACCATCCAGGCGGACGGCACCGTGAAGAACGCCTACGCGGTGGACGGCTTCCCGGAGCAGCTGCACAAGGCGTCGACCGACCACGACGACTTCATCAGCGTCACCAAGAACAACCTGGCGGCGACGATCGCCAACTGCGTCAACACCGGCAAGAAGTGCTAGTGAGCGCAGCTAGCCGGTAGCACCCGGTAGCACGAAGGCGGGCGGTGGGTTCTCCCACCGCCCGCTTTCGTGTGTGTACTGGCCTAACCGGTGTGGACCCTTTGAGGGGTGTGAACCGGTGACACAGCTTTCAGCTGGTGTGCTTCGAGTGGTCGGTGCCGATCTCCTCGTCGCCGCCGAGCGTCGTCTGCAGTTTCTTGACGATCTTGTCGGTGCCGACGGCGACCCACTTGCGGCCGACGAGGTAGAACCCGCCGTAGTCCTTGGCGTCGTTGATCCACTCGCGCTGGCCGCGGTCGGTGGCGAAGGTCGCGAGGACGAACTTGCCGTAGCTCATCTTGCAGATGGCCTGGCGGAGCTCGTCGGCGTCGGTCTGGATGTCCGGCGTGCACTTCACCTTGGCCGCCAGGCTCTCCAGGCTGCCGGTGGCCGCCGTCGGTATGGTCGCGGCCTTGGTGTCGGCGCCGCAGCCCACCAGCGCCAGCGCCGCCGTGGCGCCGGCCACCGCGAGCATCGGTCGGGTCAGCCTCATCTGTCGTTCCTCCGGTAGTCCGGTCAGCAGCATGCCGCAGACGGCCCCGACGAGGGGCCTTCTCCTTCGATACGGACACAACGGGCCCCGCACTCAAACCCGTGGCCCTCGGCTGTACACGTCTGCGAAGGTGGCGCCCGTGAACAAAGACTGGGAAGACCGTACGACCGCCGCCTGGGCGACCTTCGACGACTACCCCGAGGAGCGGGCCGCCGACTTCCGGGCCGTGATCGACGCGCTCGTCGCCGAACTGCCGGACGGCAGTCCGCTGGGCCCCTTCGAGCGGGCCTGCGCCTGGGACTCGACCGGCCACTCGGACCAGGCGGTTCCGCTGTACCAGGAGGCGCTGGCACGCGGGCTGAGCGGGGCGAGCGCCTACAAGGGGCGGCGGGCAAAGATCCAACTCTCCAGTTCGCTGCGGAACATCGGACGGGCGGAGGAGGGCGTCAAGCTGCTCACACCCGAACTCGACGGCCCCTCGGACGAGTTGGACGACGCGGTACGCGCGTGCCTCGCGCTGTGTCTGTCCAGCCTGGGCCGCGATCGTGAGGGCCTGTCCCTCGTGCTGGGCGCGCTGGCGCCCCATCTGCCGCGCTACCAGCGGTCGATGGCGAACTACGCGCGGGCGCTGGTCGAACCGGCCGACTGAACCGCCCGAGTCGCCCGGGTGGCGGTGACCAACTCACGATTCGCTCGTTTTGCTGAACGTGCAGTCACAGGATGTCGCCAAGCGCCCCGCAGCTTCACCCACCGCCCCGGTCGTCGATGTCGAACAGGCCGAGGCCGCGCTCGTCGAGCACTATCCACGGCTCGTCCGGCTCGCCTATCTGGTGCTCCCCCCGAGCCTCGGCCGCAACCGGCGCGTCCTGACCGCGCACGCCCTCACCCAGCGCGCCCTGCCCAGGGGCCGCGCGTCGGCGTCCGCGATCCCGGCCCAGTCGACCGGCCGGGACGGCGACCCCGGTTACGCCTTCGTCCGCCTCCAGGTCGTGCGTACGGCACTGGAGGCGGGCCTCCCGCTGTCGTTCCGGGCGTGGCCCAAGCGCTCCCAACTCCCGCCGCTGCTCCCCCAGGTGTGGGGCCTGCGGCTCTTCCCGCGCTCGGGCGGCGCCGACGAACTCGCCCTGGACCAGCGGCTGTCGGCCCTGTCGGGCCCGGCTCGCGCGGTGTACGCGCTGCGCGGCCTGGAGAAGCTGCCCGACGGCGACGTACGCCGGGTGCTGGCGGCGGCCGGAGTCGACGAGGTGGACGCGGCGCTGCGCGAGACCGACGAGGCGCCTACGCAGTTCGAACTCCTCAACTCCCCCGAGTTCGACCCCTGTTCGCTGCACGCCCGGCCCACCGATCTGATGCGCCGCCGTCAGCACGGCAAGGCCGCGCTCGCCGCCGCGGCGGCCGTCGCCGTGTGCGGCGCGCTGCTCGCGCTGCCCGGCGGCGGCTGGGGCCCGGACGGCGCCGCCGCACCCGCGTACGCGGCGAACCCGGCGGCCGAAGCCGCCCTGAACCCCGGCAAGTTGACGAGGGTCGTGCCCACCGCTTGGAAGTCCGCCACCCGCAAGGACTTCTCCGTCTGGCCCGCCCGCGGCGACCTCACCGAGAACACCGCCCTGCTGCGCCGCGCCCTCGCCGTCTGGGCCCGCCCCGGCGCGTCCGTCCAGGTCTCGGCGACCCCCGGCACCCCCTCCGGCGGCCCGGCAGGACCGCCCCAACTCCTGTACGCGGGAACGGTCGACAACGCCCGCGTGGTGATCCTCTACGACGGTCTGCGCATCGCCCGCTACGCCGAACCCAAGGACGGCACCAAGGGCGCGGCGCTGGACTTCGCGCGGGTCGACGGCGCGACCGGCACCGAGGCCAACGCGGTGGTCCTGGACCGGGCCGACGGCAACGTCCGCTATCTGACGGCCCCTTGGGTGAGGAAGGCGGCCGAGCGGGACCTGCTGAAGCCGAGCGCCGGCGCCCTGCCCATGACCCTCACCGACGGCATCACCTCGCCGCTCGCGTCCCCCGCCCAGCAGACCGGCGCGTGCACGTCCTGGAACGTGCTCCAGCTGACCGACGACACCGGCACCCGGCTGATGAGCGACCTCGGCGAGCTGGTCCCGGCGCACCTCACCGCCGGCCGGCCCGGCTCGGCCCACGAGGTGTCCGGCGCGGAGACGCAGCGTGCCTGGGCGCCCTTCGCCTGCTCCCTCGGCGCGATGCGCTCGCTCGGCGTACGGTCCGTGAACGCCTGGCAGTACGCCGCCCAGCCGCTGCCCGACGCGAGCGGCGCGGCGGAGTGGGTGTGCACCCGGGCCGAGACCTGGCGGGGCGGCGGCGAGCGGGTGCTGGCGCAGTTCCGCACGCCGGGCGGGACGTACGGTGCGGTCGCCGCGAAGGCGCAGGACGTGGCGGCGTGCGGGGCGCGTGATCCGCAGGTGCTGGCCGGAGTGCTGTGGAAGTCGGCGGCGGGCAGCTGGTATCTGCTGGCCGCCGGCGGCAAGGACACCAAGTCGATCAGGGCGACGGGCGGGGTGAACGGTTCGGCGCAGGGCGGCCTGCTGGCCGTGAAGACCAAACAAGGCGTCCAGGCCGAGCTGAACGGCACACTGGACGACGGCAGGACGATCACCGGCCTCCGCTAGCCGACACCGGCGTAGCTGACACTGGCGTCAACAAGTACCCGCACAAGGGTTCCCCACGGACTTACCCGTCAGTACATTGACGCCATGTCCAACAAGCAGCCGCTCAAGGCCCGAAGGGTGTCCTTCTCCTGGGAGGGCACCCCGCTGCACTGGGTGCCCGGTGATCCGTTCACCACGCACACGATCAATGTGCTGCATCTGCTGCTGCCCGCCGGCGAGCGGTGGTTCGTGCACGTCTACAAGCAGGTGCTGCCCCTCATCCGGGACGACCGGCTGCGCGAGGACGTGATCGGGTTCATCGGCCAGGAGGCGATGCACTCCCAGGCCCACGACGAAGTCCTCCCGCATCTACGGGAGTTGGGACTCGATCCGACCCCGTACACCGCGCAGGTCGACTGGTTCTTCGAGAAGCTGCTCGGCGACCGCACCCTGCCCCCGGGCCGGGCCCGGAAGTGGTGGCTGCTGGAGCGGGTCGCCACCATCGCGGCGATCGAGCACTACACCGCGTTCCTCGGCAACTGGGTGCTGAACGCCGAGGAGTTGGACCGGCGCGGCGCCGATCCGACCATGCTGGACCTGCTGCGCTGGCACGGCGCCGAGGAGGTCGAGCACCGGTCCGTCGCCTTCGACCTCTTCCTGCACGTCGACGGCAGCTACCGGCGGCGCGCCCGCACCTGGGCCACCGCGTTCACCGCGCTGATGTTCCTGTGGCAGCGCGGGGCCCGCTTCTTCATGGCCAACGACCCGACCCTCGTCGACCGCCGCGCGAGCTTCAAGGACTTCTACGTCGCCGGCCGACGCGGCACCCTGCCCGCGACCGGCGACATGCTCAGGTCCATACCCCGCTATCTGAGCCGCGCCTACCACCCCTCCCAGGAGGGCAGCACCGAGCAGGCCGTCGCCTATCTCGCCTCCTCGCCCGCGGCACTGGCCGCCGAGAAGAGGGCGGAGTAGTGCCGAAGCCGCTCACGGTCGCGGTGCTGGCCGGTGCCGCGCTGCTGACCCGGCGCGCGCTGCGGCGCCGGGTGCGGGTCTCACCGCTGTGGCCGCTGCCCGCGCTGGACCCGCCGACCTCCGGCCGGCCGCGCTCACGGGCACTACGGCTGCGGGTCGCCGCGCGGGAGACGGTCGCCGACGGCGTCGTACAACTGCGTCTGGAAGGAAGGGACTTGCCGGGCTGGGAGCCGGGGGCGCACATCGATCTGGTGCTGCCTTCGGGGCTGGTGCGGCAGTACTCGCTGTGCGGGGATCCGGCGGACACCTCGTCGTACACGGTCGCGACACGGCTGGTCGAGGACGGGCGGGGCGGGTCGCGCGAGGTGCACGAACAGGTGCGGGTGGGCGCGGAGTTGGAGGTGCGGGGGCCGCGCAACAGGTTCCCGCTCGTCGAGGCGCCCGCGTATGTCTTCGTGGCCGGCGGCATCGGGATCACGCCCATCCTGTCGATGCTCCGAGCACTGCCGGAGGGCGTCGACTGGCGGCTGCTGTACGCCGGTCGGACGCGGGAGTCGATGCCGTTCCTGACGGAGATCGAGGAGCTCGGCGCGGACCGGGTGACCGTGGTGGCCGGACTGCCGGATCTGGACGGGGAGTTGGCGGACGTAGCGGAGGGCGCCGTCGTCTACTGCTGCGGGCCGGAGGGGCTCATGGCGGCCGTCGCGGAGCGTTTCCCGGACGTGCGTCTGGAGCGCTTCGCTCCCCGGGCCTCATCCAAGGGCGAAGCCTTCGAGCTCGAACTCCGGCGCAGCGGACGGACGTTGACCGTACCGGCCGACTCCACGGTGCTCGCCGCCGTCCGCGCGGAGCTGCCGAACACCCTCTACTCCTGCGAGCAGGGATTCTGCGGAACCTGTCAACAGCGGGTGCTGGAAGGGGAAGTTGAGCATCGGGACGAGTTGCTGACGGACACCGAGCGGGCCGACTCGATGCTGATCTGCGTGTCCCGGGCCCGAAGTGCGCGTCTGGTGTTGGATCTGTGATGAGGTGATGTGAACAACCCTGGTCGGTCCGGCCCGTTCGGGGCCGGAACAGATCGGTAAGGTGTTCGCATGAGTACCGGGGTTCGCCGCAGGATGGGGGTCGAGGAACGGCGACAGCAGTTGATCGGCGTCGCTCTCGACCTGTTCAGCCACCGCTCGCCCGACGAGGTCTCCATCGACGAGATAGCCGCCGCCGCGGGCATCTCGCGACCGCTCGTCTACCACTACTTTCCCGGCAAACTCAGCCTGTACGAGGCCGCGTTGCAGCGCGCCTCGGACGACCTCGCCGGGCGGTTCGTGGTCCCCGAGGAGGGGTCGCTGGGGGGACGGCTGCTGCTCGCGATGGGCCGGTTCTTCGACTTCGTGGACGACCACGGGCCCGGTTTCGCGGCGCTGATGCGCGGCGGTCCGGCTGTCGGCTCGTCCACCACCAACGCGCTCGTGGACGGGGTGCGGCAGGCCGCGTACCTCCAGATCCTCTCCCATATGAAGGTCGAACAGCCGCCCGCCCGGCTGGAGTTGATGATCCGTTCATGGATCTCGCTGGTCGAGTCGACGGCACTGATCTGGCTGGACGGCCGGCGTATCCCGCGCGCCGATCTGGAACGCCAACTCGTGCACGACTTCGGGGCGTTGGCGGCGGTGAGCGCGGCGTACGACGAGGAACTCAGCACCCTCCTCCGCGAGTCCCTCAGGAACGAGCCGGGCGACGGGCCGTTCAGCGACCTCGTCGTCCGGCTCATCGCCCTGGCGTCGTAGGACAGCGTCCAGGAGGAGTCCTAGCGCTCGAACTTCCGGTAGGACGCGTCGAGTTCGCGCACTTCGGCGGAGGCGTGCAGTACGGAGCCGTCCTCGTCGACGTACTCGCGGAGGAGTTCCAGCACCTTCTCGGTCAGCTTGGCCTTGGTCTCCTCGGTGCGTCCGGCGAGCAGGCCGAGGGTGACATGGACGACGGTGTGTCCCAGCTCGTCGAGACCCTCGTACCCGAAGGCCGTGTACTCGCTCGGGCGGAACTGGGTCTTGCACGCCTCCGGCTTCGCCGCGGCGATCTCGACCACCGCCTCGTGCAGCGCACGGGCGAAGCCGTCCTGGTCGAAGGAGATCGTGTGGGAGTGGTCGACGGTGATCTGCGGCATGGAGCAACTCCTGTTCTAAGCCAACAACCCGCCGCTCACCCTAGTCGCAGCGCCAGCATCGCGATGTCGTCCTCCCGGTCGACGCCGAAGCAGTCGAGGAGGGTGTCGCACAGGGCGTCCAGGCCGGGCAGGGCGCCGGAGGCGGCAGCGCGGAGGTGTTCCATGGACGCCGCGATGTCCGTGCCGCGCGTCTCGATCAGGCCGTCGGTGATCATCAGGAGCCGGTCGGTGGGTTCGAGGAACAGTTCGGTGGGCGGCGGGTGGGACAGGCCCACGCCGAGCAGGGGGCCCGCCGCCTTGGCGTAGTCCGCGGTGCCGGAGTCCCGGACGATCAGCGGCGGGATGTGGCCCGAGTTGGAGATCAGGGCGCGCCCGGTGCCGGGGTCGACGAGGGCCAGGCACATGGTCGCCGTGGTCTCGGGGTGGTAGTGCCGCAGCATCCGGTCCAGCCGCTCGGCGAGCACGCTCGGGTCGCTCTCGTCGACGCAGTAGGCGCGCAGCGCGTGCCGGATCTCCACCATGACGGTGGCCGCCTCCAGCGAGTGCCCGACGACGTCGCCGACCGCGAAGAGCACTCCCCCGCCGGCCCGCAGTACGGCGTAGAAGTCGCCGCCGATCTCGGCGTCCTGGGAGGCGGGCACGTAGCGGACGGCGGCGTCGACGCCCGGGAGTTCGGGCAGCTGGTCCGGTTTGGGCAGGAAGCTGCGCTGGAGGGTGAGGGCGACATGCCGTTCGACCTGGTACATGAGGAGCGGTTCGGCCGCGAGCGCGGTGGCCTGGGCGAGCTGCGCCAGCAGCGCCTCGGCCTCGGGGCCGACCCGGCGCAGCCCGCGGGTGGGTGCGGCAAGGCAGACCGGGGCCCGGCCCTCCTGGGTGAGGACCACCGCCAGCCGGGCGTCGTGCTCCACGCCGGGCCGGAAGTAGCCGGTGGGCCACAGCGGCGCGGGCACCGTGGTGATCTGCACCCCGGACTGCCCCTGGGAGAGGCGCCGCAGCAGCCGGGCCACGGCCCGGTCGGCGCCGGGGTCGGGCAGCGCGACCGAGGTGCGCTCCCGGGGCAGGCCGCGGTACAGCTCGTCGTCCCGGTCGAGGACGAACACGGCGGCCGGCGTGTTGGTGAGCCGTGCGGTGCCGTCGGCGGCGACCTCGACGAGTTCCTGGAGGGAGCGCGCCGCCTGGATGGTGACGATCATCTCCGACAGCAGGGTCAGCCGTCTGACGAGCGCCTGGTCGTCGGCCCGCAGCCGGGCGGCGCGGACCGCGGCCCGGACGGCCGCCTCGATCTCCTCGGGCTCGGCGGGCACCGTCAGATAGGCTTCGTCACCCGCGTCGAGCGCCGGGCAGCGGTCGCTCGGGGGGACGGCGAGGGCGGAGACGTGCACGACCGGCAGGCCCGCCATGCGCGGCCGTTCCTTGAGCAGCCGGCAGAGTTCGAACCCGCTCATGTCCGGCAGGTGCACGTCGATCAGGGCCACGTCGGGCAGATTCCCCTTGCGCAGCCGTACGTCGAGTTCGGTGAGCGCCTCGCCGCCGCTGCCGACCGCGATGACCCGATGGCCTGCCCGGCTCAGCACACTCTCGACCGCGAACCGGCTCGCGGGCTCGTCGTCCACGAGCAGCACGGTCGCGTGCGTCAGCTTGCCATTGACGTCCATTTGTCAGACCTGGCCCTTTGACACACCGGTGGGGCAGGCCGGTGTCCGCAGCCTGCCCCACCACGATAATGCGCTTTCAGGATGTCCGGGTGAATACCGCCACAGTGCGTTCCGGAACCACGAAAGTGCCGGTCCCCTTGTCGTACGAAGCGGACTTCACCACCGTGTCCGCGCCCGCCGCCTGCACCGGGTGCAGCCGGTAGCCGGTGCCGGCCAGGGCGTCCACCCGCTGCTCCTGCCCGCTCGGCGTCGCGTTGAACACGATCACGAGATCACCGAGTTCCATGGTGATCACCCCGGGCGTCTCGTCCTTCCCGGACAGCGGGAACGACAGCTTCGCCTGCACCTGCCCGGCCGTGTCGAGCGAGAAGACACCCTCCGTCGTACGGATTTTCAGCAGCTCCTGATACGCGGCCGAGGCCCCCTCGATCTGCCCGCAGCCCACCTTGACCGATGTCAACAGGCCTTTCGCGTACGGCCACTTGGAGGCGTTGTCGGCCGCCATCGGCAGCCCCCGTCCGAAGCCGTTGCCGTCGGCGCAGTTCCAGTGGATCGCGTTGAACCAGTCGCCGCTGTCGAAGGAGTTGCGGTCCAGGGACTTGGAGCGCAGCAGGTCGGTCCCGGACTGGGAGAGGGACGGCCCCTGCGAGAGGGCGGCGGTGGCCATCGCGAGGACCTGCATCCGGGCCCGGTCGGCGGCGCTGGTCCCGGCGGGCAGCTTGTACGTCAGCGCGTCGAACAGCGACTCGTTGTCGTGCGCGTCGACATAGGCGAGGGCGTCGCCGGGCGCGTCCGCGTATCCGGCGGCCGTGCCGTTGTAGTCGACCTCGGCACCGGTGACCTCCTTGCCGTCCGTGTCGGTGAACCGGTACTTGGCGAGATTGCCGCTCAGGCCCACCTTGATGAGGTCCTGGTAGTGCAGGAGACGGGCCTTCTGCTCGGCCGAAGTGCCGTTCGCCGTGGAGGAGTTGGGGTCGGTGTAGAGCCCGGACGCGAAGCCCTGGACACCGGGGTCGGCGTCGAAGGGGCTGCCGCCGCGCACCGCGTCACGGGCCCGGTCGGAGAAGGTCGCGATGCCCGTGCCGGCCATGTTCTTCTGCGTGGCCTGCACGAAACGGGCGTCGTCGGCGACCTCGCCGAAGTTCCAGCCCTCGCCGTACATGATGATCTTCTTGCCGTCGACGCCGTCCTTCGCGAGGGTCAGCGCGTCCAACGCCTTGCGTACGGCGAGGATGTTGGCCTTCGGCTGGTGCCCCATGAGGTCGAAGCGGAAGCCGTCGACCTTGTACTCCTTGGCCCAGGTGACCACGGAGTCGACGACGAGCTTGCCCATCATGGCGTTCTCGGTGGCCGTGTTGGCACAGCAGGTGGAGGTGGCCACGCTGCCGTCGGCCAGCAACCGCTGGTAGTAGCCGGGCACGATCTTGTCCAGGACCGAGTAGTCCGCCTGACCACTGGCCGCCGTGTGGTTGTAGACCACGTCCATGACGACCCGGAGCCCGTCCTCGTTCAGCGACTTGACCATCTTCCGGAACTCGACGGTACGGCCGGTGCCGTCCGGATCGGTCGCGTACGAACCCTCCGGAACCGTGAAGTGGTAAGGGTCGTAACCCCAGTTGTAGGCATCCTTCGCGGCGACGGCCGCCACGCACGCCTGTTGCCGCTCCGAGTCGGCCGCGTAGGAGGCGAGGTCGCAGTCGGTGGTCGACTGCTCGGACTTCTTCTCGGGGATCGTGGCGATGTCGAAGGCGGGCAGCAGATGCACGTACGACGTCCCCGACTCGGCCAGCGACCGCAGGTGCTTCGAGCCGTCGCTGTTCTTGTCGGTGAAGGCGAGATACGTCCCCTGGTCCTTCGCGGGGACGGTCTTGTCCGCGACGGAGAAGTCCCGGATGTGCAGCTCCTGGATCTCGGCGTCCTTCAGCGCCACCGCCTTGGGCTTCTTCAGGCTCGACCAGCCGCTGGGGGCAAGGGACTTGTCGTCGAGGTCCACGACGAGGCTGCGCGCGGAGTCGGCGGTGAGGGCGACCGAGTAGGGGTCGGTGACCTGGTTGGTGACGACCTTCCGGACGGTCGGTGCCCACACCTTCACGACGTACCGGTACGGCTTGTTCTTCCAGGAGGCCGGACCGGTGACGGACCAGACGCCGGTGGTGGCATCGCGGCTCATCTTCTTCGGCGAGCCGTCGAGATCGAGGGACACGTTTTGCGCCGTCGGCGCCCAAACGGCCAGCGTGGGACGGCCGTTGCGGAAGGTCGGACCGAGTTCGGCCTTGGTCGCGCCGGCGTACACATCGTCGAGGACACCGGCGATCTGCACCCCGGTCGCCGCCAACACGGCACCGTTGACGGCCCGTTGGGAGGCGACGAGCTGTCCGGTCAGGGCCCCTCGCACCCGGTCCCGGTCACGTGGATCGACCGACCAGGCCGTGTAGTCCTTCAGATAGGGGAACTTGGCCTTCTGCGCGTCGGTGAGCGTGGTCTTCGACAGCCGCAGCCGGCGCTCGTCGTCGCTCGTCAGTGTGCCGTCCTGCACGGCGATCGAACCGTCGTGGGAGTACAGGAGTTGGGTGGAGGCGGCGGCATCGGACCCGTTCCAGGCGACCGTGTTCCGGTCGATCCAGACCGCCTTGGAGGTGGTCAGGTCGAGGGCCGCCGCGCTGCCGGCGGGCTGCGGCAGGAGGTACTTCTCCTGGCCGTTCAGCAGCCACACCTCGTACCCGTTGGACTTGAGGTCGAGCGACTGGTCGGTGGACAGGTCCTTCTCGTCACCCTTGTGGAGGATGTAACTGAGGCTGCTGGCACCGGAGTTGAGCGGCACCTCGAAGACAGCGCCGTAGGTGTCGGTCTTCACCGGCTGCAGCGGGCTCGACCAGTCGGTGGGGTTCGCGGCACCCGTCCAGACGTGCAGCCCCCAGCCGCTGTAGTCGCCGTCCGCCCGGTGGTAGTGGATGACGGCCTTGGCGGTGTCCTGCGCCGGATACTCCGGGCGCCGAGTCTGCACGGCCTCCTTGCCCTGCTCGATCCAGACCTCGCCGGTCTTGGTGACATCGATCGAACGGTCGGCGGAGACGTCCTTGTTGCCGTCCTTGTCGATCACCAGGAAGCTGACGTTCGTCGCCCCTGGCTTCAACTTGACGTAGGCGAAGGCGCCGTAGGCATCACGCCCGACGAACGGGTGACTGGCCGGCCAGGTCGTCGCCTCGCCGTCGGCCAGGTCGCCCCAGGCGTAGAGGCCCCAGTTGTCGTAGTCGCCGTCGGTGCGCTTGTAGTGGACGACCGCGTAGTCGCGGGAGGAGGCGGTGGGGATCTCCGCGGCGGGTGGGATGCCGGAGGTGGAGGCCGCTGTCGCGCTCGCCGTGCGCCCGGTGGAATCGACCACAACTGCCTTGTACCGCAGGGCCGTTCCGGGCGCCACGTCCTTGCCGATGGTCTGGGTGACCTTGTACGGGGCGTGGTCGGCGGAACCGAGCGTCTGCCACTTGCCGTTGCCGGTCCGGGCGGCGAAGACGACCCTGTTGAGCTGGCCGCCGTTGACGTCGGCGCCCAGCTCGACGATGCCGGTCGCTCCGGCGTCCGGGGCCTTGAGGGTGATCGTCGGCTTGCTCACCGGCCGGGCAAGGGAACCAACCGCCTTGAGCACGATCGCGGAACCGGCCGGGACGGTGACCGTCACCTTGTTGTCGGCGCCGCTCGACGCGTCGGCCGAAGTCCCGTAGATCCCCCGGTACTTCATGTCCGGCGAACCGGTCGCGAACGTCGCCGTCCTGGCCGTATCGGCGTTGTTGAGGGCGACGACGTACTCGGCACTGCCACTGGTCCGCGTGAAGGCGTAGACACCGGCACCGTCGGCCGCGAAACGCTCGGTCTGCACACCGTCGGTCAGTGCCGGGTTGTCCTTGCGCAGCTTGGAGAGAGCGGCGATCTCCTTGTACAGCGGGGCAGTTGAGTCATAGGAGTCACTCGCCGCCGTCCGATCGGTGCCGATCTCGTCGTCGTCGAGATAGTCGGCGACCTTCGACGCGAACATCGTCTGGCGGGCGTCCTTGTCGCCGCCGGAGCCGGTGAATCCCTGTTCGTCGCCGTAGTAGACGACGGGGTTGCCACGGCTGAGGAACATCAGCTCGTTGGCGAGCCTGTCCTTGGCGAGGAGCTGGGCGTCGGTGGCCTTCGGGTTGTCCTGGTCGAGGAAGTAGCCGATGCGGCCCATGTCGTGGTTGCCGAGGAAGGTGACCTGCTCGTAGGCGTTCGCCTTGTCGGTCGTGTACTTGTAGTCGTCGCCGAAGACGCTCGCGAGCTTCTGCGCGCTGCCGCCCTGCGAGGCGTAGGCGCGGGCCGCGTCCTGGAAGGGGAAGTCGAGCGTGGCGTCCAGGCGGCCCTGCGTGACGTAGGGCGAAGTGACCGACGTGTCGGCGGAGTAGACCTCGCCGAACATGAAGAAGTTCCTACGGCCGTGCGCGGCGGCGTACTTGTCGAGAGCCGTCGCCCACTGGGTCCAGAAGGGCATGTCGACGTGCTTGACGGTGTCTATGCGAAAGCCGTCGACGCCGAAGTCGCGCACCCACTTCTCGTAGATCTTCTCCATGCCGCTGACGACCTCGGGCCGTTCGGTCCACAGGTCGTCGAGGCCGGAGAAGTCGCCGTAGGTGGCGTTCTCGCCGACGTAGGTCGAGTCGCCGCGATTGTGGTACATCGTCGGGTCGTTGAGCCAGGCCGGGACCTTCACGTCCGCCTTGTCGGCGGGGACGGTCGGGGTCTTCGGGAAGGAGGAGGTGGAGACGGCGGGGAAGGTCTTCGTGCCGTCCGCGTAGTCGACGTCGTCGAAGGGCTGCCCGTCCTTGGTGAGGTAGGGGAAGGCGCCCTTGGAGAGGTAGTCGTAGGACTTGCCCTCGTAGTCGACGACGTCGGCCGTGTGGTTGGTGATGACGTCGAAGAAGACCTTCATGCCCTTGGCGTGGGCCTTGGAGATGAGGGTCGCGAGGTCCTTGTTGGTGCCGAAGTGCGGGTCGACCTTCGTGAAGTCCGTTATCCAGTAACCGTGGTAGCCGGCGGAGGCGTCGGCCCCCGTGCCCTGCACGGGCTGGTTCTTGAAGATCGGGGCCATCCAGATGGCGGTGGTGCCGAGGCCCTTGATGTAGTCGAGCCGGTCGGTCAGGCCCTTGAGGTCGCCGCCCTGGTAGAAGCCCTTGTCGGTGGGGTCGTAGCCGGTGCTGAGGCGTGAACCGGTCAGCCCGCCCCGGTCGTTGGAGGTGTCACCGTTGGCGAAGCGGTCCGGCATCACGAAGTAGAACTGCTCGCGGGTGTCGTCGTGCCGGGCGGGTGTGGCCGCCAGCTTCGCGTCGGACGGGGGTGCGGGCGGGGTCGCGGCGTGGGCGGCGAGGGGTTGGACGAACGCCGCGAGAAGTGCGGCGACGACGATGCCCGTGGCCCTTCTCCGGCGCTCGGTACGGCGCGTGCGGGGCGCCGGCCATCTCGGTATCACAGGCGTGAACTCCTTGCGATCGCGGCTCAGTTCGGGTCCGACCCCGGCGAGACGGTATCGCTGACGCAAGGGTTGCAGCAAGACATGTGAAAGTCACAGAAAGAACTTTCATCCGCAACCTTGACGTGTCCTTCTCAGCTGGCCCACGCTCACCAGTTGTTGAACCCCGAACCCCCCTTTCGGAGCCGCTCATGAGCAGATACCGAACACCGGGAACCATCAGGCGCGCGGCCGGTGCCGTGGCCGCCGGGGCCCTCGCCCTGGCGGGCGTGGTCGCCCTCCCCGCCGCCACCGCCCACGCGGACACCTCCGCCAAGGGCGACGTCATCGCCAACCTCTGGGAATGGAACTGGGACTCCATCGCCTCGGAGTGCACGAACGTACTGGGCCCGGCCGGCTACGGCGCGGTCCAGGTGGCGCCGCCCGCCGAGTCGCTCAAGCAGACCAACTACTACTGGTGGGACGTCTACCAGCCGTACTCGTACAACCTGAACAGCCGTTTCGGTACGGCGGCCCAGTTCGCGAGCATGGTGAGCGCGTGCCACACGGCGGGTGTCAAGGTCTACACGGACGCGGTGATCAACCACACCGCCGCGCAGACCGGTACCGGCTACAACGGCACCACGATCACCAGCAAGTACGACACCCCGGACTGGGACCCCGGCGACTACCACACCTCCGCGGACTGCCCCACCTCCGACCTGACCATCCAGGACTACTCGAACCTCACCCAGGTCCAGAACTGCGAACTCCTGGGCCTGCCCGACCTGAAGACCGGTTCGGACTCGGTCCGCGCGGGCATCGCGAACTTCCTCAACAAGCAACTCGCCCTCGGCGTCGACGGGTTCAGGATCGACGCGGCCAAGCACATCCCCGAGACCGACCTGGCGGCGATCGAGGGCAAGCTGACGAGCACGACGGCGGGCGCCGCACCGTACGTCTTCCAGGAGATCTATCCGGGCTCGACCCCGCAGCCCAGCGACTACTACGCCTCCGGTGACGTCCTCGACTTCACCTACGCGAGCAGGATGAAGTCGGCCTTCCAGGGCAACGTGAGCGACCTGTCCTCCCTGGAGAGCAGCGGCATCCTCCCGGCCGCCAACTCGGTGTCCTTCGTGACCAACCACGACACCGAGCGCAACGGTCTGCACATGAGCTACAAGGACGGCGACACCTACAAGCTCGCCAACCTCTTCCAGCTCGCCTACAAGTGGTCCACGCCGACGGTGTACGCCAGTTGGGAGTGGACGCAGAGCGACCAGGCACCGCCGAACTCGTCCGGGTTCGCGACCGACACGGACTGCTCCGGCGGCAGTTGGTACTGCCTCGACCGGGACACCGGGGTCGTCGGCATGGTCGCCTGGCACAACACGGTCGACACGGCCGCCGTCTCCGACTGGCAGACCAAGTCGTCGAGCGTGATCGGCTTCGGCCGCAGCGGAGCGGGCTTCTTCGCGCTCAACAACGGCTCTTCGGCGGCGACTTACACCTTCACCACGGGCATGGCCGACGGCACGTACTCGAACGTCGTCGACGGCGGCGCGTCCACCGTCACCGTCGCGGGCGGCAGCGCGTCCCTGACCATCCCGGCGAAGAGCGCGATCGCCTTCTACAACTCCTCCTACACCTGCACGGTCGGCTGCGACGACACCGGCGGCGGCGGTTCGTCCGGCTCCACGGTGACCGCCACCTTCAACGAGTACGCGGCCACCACGTCCGGCACGAGCGTCTACGTCGTCGGCTCCATCGACGCGCTGGGCGGCTGGGACACCTCGAAGGCGGTCGCACTGTCCTCGTCCGGCTACCCGGTCTGGTCCGGGGCGGTGAGCGTGCCGACCAACACGTCCTTCGCCTTCAAGTACATCAAGAAGGACTCGTCCGGAAACGTCACATGGGAGTCGAACGCCAACAGGGCCGCCACGACGACCACTTCGGGGGTCTCGCTCAACAACTCCTGGAACGTGGCCGACGCCGACGCCACCGACGTCACCTTCAATGAGACGGCAACCACCACCCTCGGCACGAACGTCTACGTCGTCGGCTCGATCGCCTCGCTCGGCTCCTGGAACACGAGCGACGCGATCCCGCTGTCCTCGGCGTCGTACCCGACCTGGAGCAAGCTCGTCATCGTCCCCAAGAGCACGACCTTCGCGTACAAGTACATCAAGAAGGACAGCTCAGGGACCGTGACCTGGGAGTCCGGCACGAACCGCTCGTACACGACGGGCACCTCGTCCGGCTACACGGCGAGCGACACCTGGAAGTAGCTCTTCTCGAACTCCCGCTCATTTCTCCGAACAAATCCGCGGTGGCGCGCATCGGACTCAGTGCACGACACCAAAGGAGGGCGCGGGGCGCACACAGCGGCCCGCGTCGCGGAGCAGGAGTGGGAGCACGATCATCGTGAACGAGCAGCAGAACACCACCGCCCAGGCCGGCCCCGCCAAGCCCCGGCACCGCGCCGACCGCCGCTTCGGGCGTACGGTGATCGGTCTGGCCGCCGTCGCCGGGCTGGGTCTCGCGGCCTGGGCGACCACCGCGAACGCCGCGACCTCCACGAGCACCGCGAAGGCGACGCCGACCTGCTCCGCCGGGGCGCTCAAGGCCGGCTTCGGCCGGCAGCTCGCCGGTGGCATGAACCACCAGGGTGTCGTCATCACGCTGCGCAACCTCAGCGGCAAGACCTGTGCGCTGCGCGGCTACCCGGGTCTGGGTCTGGAGAACTCCGCGCACAAGAAGCTCACGGCCCACACCCACTGGGGCAACACCTGGTACGCGCACAACCCCGGGAAGAAGACCCTCACCCTCAAGGACGGCCAGAGCGCCGAGGCCGTCGTCGCCTGGACCCACGCCAACACGGGCACGTCGGGCGCGGTGCGCGCCTCCTTCCTGGAGATCACCCCGCCCGGCTCCACCCGGCACAAGACGCTGGCCTTCCCCCAGTGGGTCGACCACGGCGACCTGTCGGTCACCGCGCTGGCGCGGCACATCGACGTCACGCCCTGACCTCACGGCGGGGCGGGCCGCCACCGGGAGCTGCGCCGCCGGTGGCGGCCTTTCACGCGCCCGCTCCCCCGTCCACCTGCAGGATCGCGCCCGACACGAAGGAGGCCCGGTCGCTGAGGAGCCAGAGGGCGGCTTCGGCGATCTCTTCGGGGGCGGCCGTGCGGCCGAGCGGGGTCATGGACTTCATACGATCGATGACGCCGGGAGTGGCCGCGTCCCAGTCGCGAACCATCTCGGTGAGCGTGCCGCCGGGGGCGACCGCGTTGACGCGGATGCCCTCGGGGCCGTAGGTGACGGCGGCGGACTGGGTGAGGCTGTTGACAGCCCGCTTCAGGGCGCCGTAGACGGGCAGGACGGGGTTGGCCCGGAGGCTGCCGATGGAGGAGTTGTTGACGATGGCGCCGCCGGAGGCGGTGGCACGGATGGCCTTGACCTCCGCGGTCATGGCCAGCCATACGCCCTTGAGGTTCACGCTGGTGATGTGGTCGAAGTCCGGCTCGGGGAGTTCGTCCAGGGGGCCGGGGTGCTGGGCGATCGCGCCGTTGTTGAAGGCGATGTCGAGGCGGCCGTAGACCTGCACCGTGCGGTCAACGGCGGCGCGGACGCTCGCCGCGTCGGCCAGGTCGCAGACCACGTAGTCCGCGGTGCCGCCCGCCGCGCGGATCTCCTCGGTGACCGCCTTGAGCTGGTCCTCGGTGCGGGCCGCCAGCAGGACCCGGGCGCCCTCGCGGGCGAAGAGCCGGGCGGCAGCCGCACCGATACCGCGGCCGGCGCCGGTGATGAAGGCGACCTTGTCGGTCAGCAGGCCCTGGTGGGTAATCGCGGTGTTTTCCATGGCTTCGAGCCTGGCCCCGAGGCCACGGCTCATCCAGGCACCGGCGGTACCTGGATGGGGCCCCGCGCCCGGCGCACACTGGGGGCGTGGACAAGCAAGAACTCGCAGCGTTCCTGCGCAGCAGGCGCGAGCGGATCTCCCCCGCCGAGGTGGGGCTGCCGCGCGGTCCGCGTCGCCGTACACCCGGGCTGCGGCGCGAGGAGGTGGCGCAGCTGGCGTTCATCTCGACCGAGTACTACACACGGCTCGAACAGGCCCGGGGGCCGCGTCCGTCGCGGGAGGTGCTGGGCGGTCTCGCGCGGGCGCTGCGGCTGTCGGACGCCGAGCGCGGGCATCTCCATCACCTCGCCGGGGCTCCGCCCGGACCGCCGCCCGGGCCCTCGCGCGAGGTGCGGCAGAGCCTTCTCGACCTGCTGCGCCGGCTGCCGCAGGCCGCGGCCTTCGTGACGTCCGCGACCTTCGAGGTACTGGCCTGGAACGATCTCGCCGCCGCCCTCATGGAGGACTTCTCCGCCCTGCCCCCGCGCGACCGCAACCTCCTGCGCCGTGCCTTCCTCACCCCGCGCCCGGAAGGCAGCAGGCTGTACGGGGTGTCGGACGTCGACGCCTTCGCCCGGCACTCGGCACAGCGGCTGCGTGCCGTCGCCGCCCGCTACCCCGACTCGCCGGCGGTGACCGGGCTGGTGGCCGAACTCCTCGCCGGAAGCGAGGAGTTCCGTCGGCTGTGGGAGTCGCACGACGTGTCCGCCGAGCCCACCCTGACCAAGACCTTCCAGCACCCGGTGGTTGGCCCGGTCACCGTCAACTGCGACGCCCTCGACATCACCGACCGGGACCAGCAGGTCGTGATCTACACCGCCACCCCGGGCTCACCGTCGGAGGAGGCGTTGCGCCTGCTGGCCGTCATCGGGACGCAGCGGATGGATCAGCAGGTCGGCTTCCCGACGTAGATCGCCAGCGCCGTGTTGGAGCCGAGGGTGGCGGTGAACTGCCCGCTGGAGTTCACCGTCACCGACGTGTTGTTCTGGACGTTGCAGTACGTGCCCGCGGCCAGTGACGTCTGGTAGGTCTGCGTCAGCGAGTACGACTCGTGGTTGACGGCCACGTAGCCCTTGCTGCCCCGGCCGAAGCCGATCGCGTCGTTGCCGTCGTCCCACCAGTTGGTGAGGGACTGGCCGCTGGTGGCGTTGCGGAAGGCGACCATGGACTTGATCTCCGGCCAGGCGTGCTGGCACTTCCAGCCGTCCTGCCAACAGGCCGTCACCGCACCGTTGTTGGGCGGTCCGGCGTCCGTGTCCGACCACTCGTAGCCGGAGTTGATGTCCGGGGCGCCGTAGGGGTAGGCGAGCATGAAGACGTTGGCCAGCGTGTAGTTGGCGCCGTCCTTGTAGTTCAGCGTGCTGCCGTTGCGCTCGGTGTCGTGGTTGTCGACGAAGACTCCGGCGACCGAGCTGCTCATGTAGCCCCAGCCCTCCCCGTAGTTCTTCAGGTAGGCGAGGTTCTCGTTGTTGAAGACGCGCTTGAGGTCGTAGGCGTAGCGGAACTCCTGGACGTCCCCGTTGCCGGTGTACTCGGTGGGCTGGACGGCCTCGCCGCTGCCGTAGATGACCTCCTGCTTCCAGTACACCGACGGGTTGCTCAGCCGGGACTTGATGTTCGCGAGGTCGGTCGCCGGGATGTGCTTGGCCGCGTCGATGCGGAAGCCGTCGGCGCCGTAGCCGAGGAGGCTGTTCATGTAGCCGGCGATGGTGGCGCGGACGTACTCCTCGCCGGTGTCCAGGTCGGCGAGGCCGACGAGTTCGCAGTTCTGCACGTTGGCGCGGTTGGCGTAGTCGCTGACCAAGGAGGTGCAGTCGTCCATGTCGTACGAGGAGTACAGGCCGGGGTAGTTGTACTTCGTGTACGACGAACCGCCGGTGCCGGTGCCGCTGCCCGCCGACATGTGGTTGATGACCGTGTCGACGACGACCTTCACGCCCGCCGCGTGGCAGGTGTTGATCATGTTCTGGAAGGCGGTCGCGTCACCGAGCCGCCCGGCGATCTTGTAGCTCACCGGCTGGTACGACGTCCACCACTGCGAGCCCTGTATGTGCTCGGCGGGCGGGGAGACCTGCACGTAGCCGTAGCCGGCCGGGCCGAGGGTGTTGGTGCACTCCTTGGCGACGGAGGCGAAGTTCCACTCGAAGAGGACGGCGGTGACGTCCTTGGTGCCGGGCGGGGAGGCGTGTGCGGTGCCGGGCACCAGGACCGCCGTCGCGGCGGCGAGGGCGAAGGCGCCTGCAAGTGATCTACTGCTGGCCATGTGGGGTTCCTTCTTCGTTGAAGGTTCTTGAAGGTTCTTGCTGAAATCCCGTGGAAACCTTGCGGTGGCCAGATGTTAAAGGCCCGCCGCCCAAAAGGGCAGCGGGCCGTGTGAAGTTGCTGCAAGAACTTCGCCGTTACGGGGTGGTGGTCCACCAGACCGTCGTGTCGGCGGGCAGCTTCGCCTCGCCGTCCGCCTCGGTCACCTCACCGCTGGCGAGCAGCAGACGGCCGTACGCCGACGTCGTCACCGACTCCCCGCTCGTGTTCGCGACACACACGAACTCCCCCCGCCTGAAGGCGAGTACGCCCTCGGGCGCCCGCAGCCACTCCACCGAGTCGCCCGCGCCGAGGTCGGGCTGCGTGCGGCGGGCGGCCAGCGCGGCCCGGTACAGCTCAAGCGTCGAGCCGGCCGTCCCGGTCTGCGCCTCGATGCTCAACTCGCCCCAGCCGTCCGGCTGCGGCAGCCAACTCCCGCCGTTCCCGAAACCGTACGACGATCCGGTGCGGGTCCACGGGATCGGCACCCGGCACCCGTCACGGAACCCGTCCTGTCCGGCGCCGCGGAAGTAGGCCGGGTCCTGGCGCACTTCGTCCGACAGGTCGACGACATCCGGCAGGCCGAGTTCCTCGCCCTGGTAGACGTACGCCGAGCCGGGCAGCGCCAGCATCAGCAGCGTCGCCGCGCGGGCCCGGCGCAGGCCCAGTTCCCGGTCCCCGGCCGTGCGGATCTGGGTGCCGAGGCCGGGCGGGTTGGCGAAGCGGGTGGCGTGCCGGGTGACGTCGTGGTTGGACAGGACCCAGGTGGCGGGGGCGCCCACCGGCCGCATGGCCTCCAGTGTCCGGTCGATGACCGTACGGAGCTCCTTCGCGTCCCAATCCGTCGACAGGTACTGGAAGTTGAAGGCCTGGTGGAGCTCGTCCGGGCGGACGTAGTTGGCGGTCCGTTCCACGGTCGGGGTCCACGCCTCGGCGACGAAGATGCGCTCGCCCGCGTACTCGTCGAGGACCAGGCGCCACTGCCGGTAGATGTCGTGCACGCCGTCCTGGTCGAAGAACGGCATGACATCGTTGCCCAGCAGCTTGACCTGGTCGTGCGAGCCGAGGTCGGGCAGCCCCTCCGCCTTCACCAGCCCATGGGCCACGTCGATCCGGAATCCGTCGACGCCGATGTCGAGCCAGAAGCGCAGGACGGACCTGAACTCGTCGCCCACCGCCGGATGTTCCCAGTTGAAGTCGGGCTGCTCGGGCGCGAAGAGGTGCAAGTACCACTCCCCGTCCGGGACTTGGGTCCAGGCCGGGCCGCCGAAGATGGACTCCCAGTCGTTGGGCGGGAGTTCGCCGTGCTCGCCCTTGCCCGGGCGGAAGTGATAGCGCTCCCGCAGCGGCGAGCCCGGGCCTTCCCTCAACGCCCGCTTGAACCAATCGTGTTGGTCCGAGGAGTGGTTGGGAACGAGGTCGACAATGACACGCAGACCGAGACCATGGGCGTCACGGATCAGCGCGTCGGCGTCGAGCAGATTGCCGAACATCGGGTCCACGGCACGGTAGTCGGCGACGTCGTAGCCCGCGTCCGCCTGCGGGGAGGCGTAGAACGGGCTGAGCCAGACGGCGTCGACACCGAGGTCACGCAGATACGGGAGTCGGGAGCGTACGCCCTCCAGGTCACCCATGCCGTCGCCGTTGCTGTCGGCGAAGCTGCGCGGATAGACCTGGTAGATGACCGCATCCCGCCACCAGTCGCCGCGCTTGGCTTTGGCGGGGTTCGGTGCCGGGGCGATGGCCGAGTGCTGCTGGGTCATGGCGTCCTTGGTACGTAACGGAAGTTGGGGCGAGGCGGCCGTAACGTCAGCGGGGTCGGATGGACGTTACGGCCGCCCCGGGTCTCAGGGGGTGAGGGGGCAGCGCCCCCCTCAAGGGGCGCGGGGAACTGCGCGACCAGCCACGACGGCGCCGCAGCCGACAACGAACCCGTCGTCAGCCCTTCGTGCCGCCCGAAGTAAGCCCGGTGACCAAGTTCTTCTGCACGAGATAGAAGAACGCGGCCACAGGTATCGCGATCAGCACAGCCGTCGCAGCCATCAGGTTGCGTTGCGCGTCGTGCTCGCTCACGAACGTCTGCAACCCGACCGCGAACGTGTACTTCGTGTCGGAAAGCATGAACGTGGACGCGAACGCGACCTCGCCGAAAGCCGTGAGGAAACTGTAGAACGCGGCGACCGCCAGGCCCGGCTTGGCGAGCGGCAGGATCAGTCGCGCGAACGTGCCGAAGGGGTTCAGCCCGTCGACGCGTCCGGCCTCGTCGATCTCGAACGGGATCGTGTCGAAGTAGCCCTTCAGCAGCCATGCGCAGTAGGGCACCGTGGTCGAGCAGTAGACGAGGATGAGACCAAGGTAGCTGTCGATCAGCTGCAGGTCCGCCAGGATCTGGTACATCGGCACGATGAGTACCGCTATCGGGAACATCTGGGTGACCAGGAGGACCCACATGAACTTCCGGTAGCCGGGGAAACGCATCCGCGAGACGGCGTAGCCGGTGGTCGCGGCGATCGTCACGCCGATGAACGAGGTGCCGAGCGAGACGATCATCGAGCTCTTCAACCAGTCGAAGAACTCGGTGTGTTGGAGCACGAACGAGTAGTTGCCGAACGTCATCTTCTTCCAGATGCCGGCCGGGTGGAGGTAGTCGTCCGAGTCCGGGCCCAGCGAGAGGAAGACCAGCCAGGCGATCGGGAAGAGCGCGATCAGGCTCGCGACGATCAGGATGCCGTGCGAGGCGAGGGTGCCGGAGCGGCTCAACTCGCCCCGGCGGCGCACCCGTTGGGGCGGGGTGTCGGTCGTACTGCTCATGGGGGCTCCTGTCTCAGATCGCGAGCTGTTGGTCATTGCGGTTCAGCCAGCGGCGGTAGAAGGAGGTGAAGACGATCAGGATGGCCAGCAGCAGGATGCCGTAGGCGGCCGACTGGGCGAAGTCACGCGGCTGTTGGCCGAAGCCGAGGTAGTACGACCAGGTGACGAGGATCGACGCGTCGGGGGCCGTGTTGCCGAACAGCAGGAAGATGACGGCGAACTGGTTGAACGTCCAGATGACGCCGAGGAGTACGACGGTGGAGCTGACCGACCTCAGGCCCGGCAGGGTGACGTGGCGGAAGCGCTGCCAGGAGCTCGCGCCGTCCATCTCGGCGGCCTCGTACAGCGAGGCGTCGATGGACTGCAGACCGCCGAGCATCGAGACCATCATGAACGGCACACCGCACCAGGTGTTGACCATGATCGCGGCGAACCGCTGCCAGAACGTGCTTTCCAGCCAGTCGGGTTGGGGCAGGTGCAGGGTGTGCAGCGCGGTGTTGATGATGCCGCCGTCGGCGAGCATGAAGCGCCAGCCGAACACGGTGACGAAGGTGGGGACGGCCCACGGCAGGATCAGCAGGAGCCGGTACAGGGTGCGTCCGCGCAGCTTCTGGTTGAGCAGCAGGGCGAGGGCCAGGCCGATCGTGTAGTGCAGGGTGACGCAGACCGCGGTCCAGACGATCGTCCAGATGAAGTGCGACCAGAAGCGGTCGTACGACGTCGGGCCGAACAGGATGTCCTTGTAGTTGTCGAACCCGATGAACTTGTAGGTGGCGTCGATGTGGTTGACGCCGATCGTGCGCGCGGTGTTGAGGCTGTTGGCGTCGGTGAGCGTCAGGTACAGGCCGTACACCAGGGGGTAGAGCACGAGGACGCCGAGCACGACGACCACGGGGATGATCATCGCGTACGCGTACCAGTGCTTCTGGTAGCCGGACCTGAGGCGTTGGCCGGGCCCGGGGCGGGGTGCGCGGTCACCGTGGCGCTTGCCGGTCGCGCGGTCGATGGCGACTGTCATGGTTCGTTCGACACCTTCTGGAAGTTCAAGCGGGTACGGCGAGTTCAGGGCTGCGGCGGCTCAGGCCGATGGCCGTCGGATCCGTCCCCCCAGTACCTGATCTGGCGGATCCGACGGCCACTCGGGGCTACTTGCTGAAGTCCGGGACCAGCTTGGCGATCGCCAACTCGGCGTTGCTCAGGCCCTTGTCGAGGGACTCCTTGCCACCGGCGACCTTGGGCAGCTCGGTGTCCAGCGGACCCCACAGCGAGCTGTACTCGGCGAGCGCCGGGCGCGGCTGGGCGACGCCCAGGACGCCCTGGAAGCCGGCGATGCCCGGGTCGGCCTTGACGGCGGCGGTGTAGGCGTCGTCGCGGGTCGGCAGTGTCGAGTTCTTCAGCGCGATCGTCGACTGGGAGGCGGCGGAGGTCATGAAGTTGAGGAACTTCAGGGACGCCTTCTGGTGCGCGGAGTCCGAGCCGGCGTAGACCGAGAGGTTGTGACCGCCGGTCGGGGCACCGGACTTGCCGGTGGAGCCGGCCGGGATCTGCGCGATACCGAGGTTGGACTTGTCCTTGAAGGCCGAGCCCTTGTAGAAGTTCGTGATCTCCCAGGGGCCCTGGATGATCGCGGCGACCTTGCCGTTGACGAACGCGTCCTGGATGTGGGCGTAGGCGTCGGCGGTGGTGTCGGCCTTGTGCAGACCGGTGCCCGAGAACAGGCTCAGCCAGGTGCCGTAGGCCTTCTTCGCGGCGGCGGAGTCCACGGTGATCTTCTTGGCGGCGGCGTCGACGGTGTCGGTGCCCTCGCCGTAGAGGAAGGTCTGCGCGTAGTAGGCCTGGGTGGAACCCCAGTAGCCGTCGACCTTGGCCTTCGCCTTGATCGTCGCCGCGTCGGTCTTCAACTCGTCCCAGGTGGTGGGGGCTTGGGTGATCCCGGCCTGCGCGAAGAGCGCCTTGTTGTAGACGAGGGCGAGGGTGTCGGTGACCAGCGGCACACCGTACGTCTTGCCGTCGTACTGGGCCTGCGTGATCAGGTTCGGCTTGAACTTGGCCTGGTCCGCGAGGGCTTCGGTGCCGTCGAGCGGCAGGAAGTAGCCCTTCTTCGCGAAGGCGGGGGTCCAGCCGACCTCCGAACGCAGCACGTCCGGGGCGCCCTTGGAACCGGCGGCGGTGTCGAACTTGTTCTGCGCCTGGTCGAAGGGCACGTTGACGTACTTGACCTTGATGTTCTTGTTGGCGGCCTCGAACTTGGCGACCAGGGCCTTGTACGTCGGTGCCTCATTGGTGGCGTTGGAGGTGTCCCACCAGGTGATGGTGACCGGCCCGTCCGACTTGCCGCTGTCACTGTCACTGCCGCCGCAGGCCGTCGCCGCGAGGGCGAGGGACGCCACCAGCGCGGTGGCCGCTATGCCACGCCGCATGAGTTCTCCTTGAGGGTGAAAGCCCGTGTGCCGCAGGGGGCGGGCCCGTCCGCCGCCCCTGTGACTCGCCGACCGCTCCTTCGCCGCCGCCGGGCGTCGCCGAACGTAACAGCGATGCAAGCGTTGCGAAAGTCCTTGCTGCAAAAAACTGCAAGACGGCGGGAGAGTTACCCGCCCGTGACCTCTCCTCGACCCTCGCGCAACCCAGTGTTGATGCGGCTGAGCGGGCAATGGGACACTTGTGCAAGACTCTGCAAGCACTTGCCGCATGTCGTACGTTGACCAGAACACGAGGGATCGCGATGACGCAGCAACCCGCAGCGCGCCGACGGCCGGTACAGTCCACTCCCGTGACCACACGGCTTGCCGACATCGCCGCCCAGGCGGGGGTGAGCGAAGCGACCGTCAGCCGCGTCCTCAACGGCAAGCCGGGCGTCGCCGCCACCACCCGCCAATCCGTCCTCGCCGCCCTCGACGTGCTCGGCTACGAACGTCCGGTACGGCTGCGGCAGCGCAGCGAGGGCCTGGTCGGTCTCATAACGCCGGAGCTGGAGAACCCGATATTCCCCGCCCTGGCCCAGGTCATCGGCCAGGCGCTGACCCGGCAGGGCTACACCCCGGTGCTCGCCACCCAGACCCCGGGCGGGTCCACGGAGGACGAGCTGACCGAGATGCTCGTCGACCGCGGGGTCGCCGGCATCATCTTCGTCTCCGGACTGCACGCGGACACCTCCGCGGACATGCAGCGCTACGAGCAACTGCGGGCGCAGGGCGTGCCGTTCGTGCTCGTGGACGGCTTCTCGCCGAAGGTGCAGGCGCCGTTCATCTCCCCGGACGACCGCGCGGCGATGACCCTCGCCGTCACCCACCTCGTCTCGCTCGGCCACACCCGCATCGGTCTGGCCCTGGGCCCCAAGCGGTTCGTACCCGTACAACGCAAGATCGAGGGCTTCGTCCGCGCGATGCAGGACCAGCTGGCCCTGACCGCCGAGGACGTGGAGACCCGGCTCGTCCAGCACTCGCTGTACACGCTGGAGGGCGGGCAGGCCGCCACCGCCGCGCTGATCGACCGCGACTGCACGGCGATCGTGTGCGCGAGCGACATGATGGCGCTCGGCGCGATACGGGCGGCCCGGCAGCGGGGTCTGGAGGTGCCCCGGGAGGTCTCGGTGGTGGGCTTCGACGACTCCCCGCTGATCGCCTTCACCGACCCGCCGCTGACCACGATCCGCAAGCCGGTGCCGGCCATGGGACAGGCGGCGGTGCGGACGTTGCTGGAGGAGATCGGCGGGACCCCTGCGCCGCACAGTGAGTTCGTGTTCATGCCGGAACTGGTGGTACGGGGTTCAACGGCTTCGGCGCCCGGGGAACGGAATCGTCCCTAAGGGGGAGAAACCAAGGCGGCTTCCCGTGCGCTGGTAGTAGTACGGGGACTCTTCTCGTCGTAGAACATGCGAGCCGGACCCGACCAAGGGATGATCGGTCGCGGAAGCCTTTTCTGGCAGACTTTGTGTCTATGGGTGAGACCACCGTGACGACATTGGAAGGCCGTGAAGAAGCCGTTCCGAGCCCCGTCGCGGACGCCGCGGGGCAGGGTTTTCTGCGCCGGTTGCGGACCCCGCGCCGGCCTCGGCTGTGGTTCGAGATCCTGCTGATCGCGGTGAGTTACTGGACGTACTCACAGATCCGCAACGCGGTTCCGGAACAGCGGGGTGAGGCGCTCCGCAACGCCGACTGGCTCTGGCGGGTGGAGAACCACCTCGGCATCGCCGTCGAGCAGTCGGTCAACCATGCCGTGAACTCGGTGACTTGGCTGATCGTCGGCATGAACTACTACTACGCCACGCTGCACTTCGTGGTGACGCTGGGTGTCCTGGTGTGGCTGTACCGCAGTCATCCGGGCCGGTACGCGGCGACCCGCCTGGTCCTCTTCGCGACCACGGCCGTGGCCCTGGTCGGCTACTACTTCTTCCCGCTGGCCCCGCCCCGCCTGATGAACGGCGGCCACTTCGTCGACACCGTCATGGTCCACCAGACCTGGGGTTCGATGGCCTCCGGCGACCTGAAGCACATGTCGAACCAGTACGCCGCGATGCCGTCCATGCACATCGGCTGGTCCCTGTGGTGCGGCCTGACGATCTTCGCCCTGGCGAAACTCCCCTGGGTCCGCATCCTGGGCCTCCTCTACCCGGCGGCCACCCTCATGGTCATCGTCTCCACCGCCAACCACTTCTGGCTCGACGCCGTCGGCGGCATGCTCTGCCTGGCCTTCGGCCTCACGGTCTCCCGCCTCTGGTACGGCGCCTTCCCGTACGCCTTGCCGCGGGCGGTGGCCACCGGTTCGCTCTCAGGCCAACGCTCACTGGAGCGCCCCTGAAGGGGCGCGGGGAACTGCGCGACCGGCCCCCATCGGCGGTCGGCCGAAGAACAACCCGCTCACGCCCCGTAGAAGAGCAGATCCACCACACCCCTGGCCCGCCGCGTGGTCCGCCGATAGTCGTCGAGCATGTCGCCCACATGACCGGGCCCGTACCCCAAGTACCGCCCCACAGCAGCCAGTTCACGCGGATCAGAGGGAAACGTGTCCCCCGCCCGCCCCCGCACCAGCATCACCGCGTTACGCACCCTCGTCGCCAGCACCCAGGCCTCGTCCAAGGTCGCGGCGTCCTCCGCCGAGATCAACTCGGCAGCGCACGCCGCTGCAAGGGCCCCCCGCGTACGCGTGGTCCGCAGCCCCGACTCGACCCACCCGTGCCGCAACTGCATGAGCTGCACGGTCCATTCGACGTCGGAGAGCCCCCCACGCCCCAGCTTGGTGTGCAGCGTAGGGTCCGCGCCGCGAGGCAACCGCTCGGACTCCATCCGCGCCTTCAACCGCCGGATCTCCCGTACGGCGTCGTCACCGAGCCCCTCGGCCGGATACCGCAGCGGATCGATCAGCTCGATGAACCGACGCCCCAACTCCTCGTCCCCGGCGACGGGTTCGGCCCGCAGCAGCGCCTGCGACTCCCAGACCAGGGACCACCGGCGGTAGTACGCCTCGTAGGAGTTCAACGACCGTACGAGTGGCCCCGACTTGCCCTCGGGACGCAGGTCCGCGTCGATCAGCAGGGGCGGGTCCGAGCTGGCGACCTGCAGCAGCCGGCGCATCTCGGAGACGACCTTGTTGGCCGCCTCGGAGGCCTCGCGTTCCGGTACGCCCTCGCGGGGTTCGTGCACGAACAGGACGTCCGCGTCGGAGCCGTAGCCCAGTTCGTGGCCGCCGAAGCGGCCCATGCCGATGACGGCGAAGCGGGTGGGCAGGGTGTCGCCCCAGCTCTCGCGGACGACCGCGCGCAGGGTGCCGGCGAGGGTGGCCGCGGTGAGGTCGGAGACGGCGCCGCCGACCCGGTCGACCAGGGCGCCCTGGTCGGCCGCGGCGGGCTGGGTCTCGGTGCCGTAGGAGCCGACGATGTCGAAGGCGGCCGTACGGAAGAGTTCGCGGCGGCGGACGCCGCGGGCGAAGGTGACCGCCTGGACGGCGTCGTCGGCGCGGCCGACCGCGGCCAGTATCTCCTGGTCCAGGTGGGCGCGTTCGCGGGGTTCGAGGCCGCTGCCGCCGTCGCCGTCGCCGAGCAGGGCGACCGCTTCGGGGGCGCGCATCAGGAGGTCGGGGGCGAGGCGGCCGGCCGACAGGACGCGGGCGAGGTTCTCGGCGGCGGCGCCCTCGTCCCTCAACAGCCGTAGGTACCAAGGGGTCTTGCCGAGCGCGTCGGAGACCTTGCGGAAGTTGAGGAGGCCCGCGTCCGGGTCGGCGGAGTCCGCGAACCAGCCCAACAGGACGGGCAGCAGGGTGCGTTGGATGGCGGCCTTGCGGGTGACGCCGGAGGCGAGGGCCTCGATGTGGCGCAGGGCCGCGGCCGGGTCGACGTAGCCGAGGGCCACCAGGCGTTCGCGGGCCGCCTCGGCGCTCAACTTGGCCTCGCCGGGGGCGAGTTGGGCGACCGCGTCGAGCAGTGGGCGGTAGAAGAGCTTCTCGTGCAGGCGTCGTACGACCGTCGCGTGCCGTTTCCACTCGCGGTTCAGCTCGGCCACCGGGTCGGTGCGCAGGCCCATCGAGCGGCCGAGGCGGCGCTGGTCGGCCTCCTCCACGGGGACCAGGTGGGTGCGGCGCAACCGGTAGAGCTGGATGCGGTGTTCCATGGTGCGCAGAAAGCGATAGGCGTCGTCGAGCCGGGCGGCGTCCTCGCGGCCGACGTAGCCGCCGGCGGCGAGGGCCTGGAGCGCGACGAGCGTGGTGCCGCTGCGCAGCGAGATGTCGGCGCGGCCGTGCACCAACTGCAGGAGCTGGACGGCGAATTCGACGTCCCGCAGGCCGCCGGGGGCGAGCTTCAGTTCGCGGTCGATCTCCGCGGCGGGGATGTTCTCGACGACCCGGCGGCGCATCTTCTGCACGTCGTTGACGAAGTTCTCGCGCTCGGCCGCTTTCCACACGAGGGGTTCGAGGGCGGCGACGTACTCCGCGCCGAGCGCGAGGTCGCCGGCCACCGGGCGGGCCTTCAACAGGGCCTGGAACTCCCAGGTCTTGGCCCAGCGCTGGTAGTAGGCGAGATGGCTGGCGAGGGTGCGGACCAGGGGGCCGTTGCGGCCCTCGGGGCGGAGGTTGGCGTCGACGGGCCAGATGGAGCCCTCGACGGTGGTCTCGGAGCAGATCCGCATCATGTGCGCGGCGAGCTTGGTGGCGGCGCGGAGCGCCTTGCCCTCGTCGGCTCCGTCGACGGCCTCGCCGACGAAGATGACGTCGACGTCGGAGACGTAGTTCAGCTCGTGGCCGCCGCACTTGCCCATCGCGATCACCGCGAGCCGGCACAGCGCGGCGTCGTCGGGTGCGGCGGCGCGTGCGATGGCGAGGGCGGCGCGCAGGGTGGCGGTGGCGAGGTCGGCGAGTTCGGCGGCGGTCTGCGCGAGGTCGGTGGTGCCGCACACGTCGCGGGCGGCGATGGACAGCAGGCAGCGGCGGTAGGCGACGCGGAGGGCGACGGGGTCGGTGGCTTCTGCCAGCCCGCGTTCGAACTCCTCCACCCCGGGGTGGAGGTCGCGGGGTTCGTACATGACGAGGGCGTGCCAGTCGCGCGGGTGCCGGTCGAGATGGTCGCCGAGGGCGGCGGAGGCGCCGAGCACACCGAGCAGCCGGTCCCGTAGGGGTTTCGCCGCGATCAGCGTGTCCGTCAGCTCGCGCCGGGCGGTGGGCTCGGGCTGCGCCTCCAGGAGTCGTACGAGACCCTGAAGGGCGAGGTCGGGGTCGGCGGTGGCGCCGAGGGCCTCCAACAGGACCGGGTCGTTCCTTATGGGCGCCAGCTCCGCGCTCTCCAGGAGCCGCTCGGCGGCCGAGGGATCGGTGAAACCGTGCCGCAGCAGCCGCGTGAAGGTACTGCTTCTGCGTCCCGGCGCCGTCATCCTCGGCCTCCCTCGGATCAAGGTCGTGCGGATCTGGGTCATTCCGATCTAGGTCATTCCGATCTAGGTCGTGACGTCCCGAGCCTAACCGCAGGTGCGGGCGGGGGCGCCGGGGCGTGCGGCGATGAGTTCCGGAGGGGTATGGGGTCTCCACTACCGGAGGGGTACGGGGTCTCCGCCGGGGGACGACCGACGACTTCGGAAGGGAAGCCGATGACGTACGACTCAGGGACACGGCCCAGGGGTGTCCGATGACCGACAACGCACCGCGAACCCGTCTCGACCCCCGCTACAGCGACCCGGCGGCCACCGCGCCCGACTGGGCCACGGCCGAGGCGCGGCTCTCGGCGGCCGAGCAGTTCTGGATCTCGACGGTGCGGCCCGACGGGCGCCCGCATGTGACGCCGTTGCCGGCGGTGTGGGCGGACGGGGCGCTGCACTTCTGCACCGGGCCGGAGGAGCGCAAGGCGCGCAACCTCGCCGACAACCCGCATGTCGTGCTGACGACCGGCACGAGCACCTGGGACAAGGGATACGACCTGGTCGTCGAGGGTGCGGCGGTGCGGGTCGAGGACGAGGGCAGGCTGCGGGAGCTGGCCGCCGCGTGGGAGGCGAAGTACGGCAGTTTCTGGCGTTTCGATGTGCGGGACGGGGCCTTCCACCACGGTGGCGGGTACGCGTTCGTCTTCGCTGTGGCGCCCCGCACGGTTTTCGGCTTCGGTAAGGGGGAGCCGTTCAGCCAGACGCGTTGGCGGTTCGAGTGACACGCCTGACAGACGTGCCTGACAAAGGAGTCAAGCCATGGACATGACCCTCGAAGTGATCCTTCTCCCCGTCTCCGACGTGGACCGGGCCAAGGCGTTCTACCAGGACAAGGTCGGTTTCCATGTGGATCTCGACGGCGAGGTGATGGAAGGCGTGCGGATCGTGCAGCTCACGCCGCCGGGGTCCGGCTGTTCGATCGCGCTGGTCGACGGCCTGCAGGTGCCGACCGGGACGCCGCAGCCGGGGACGTACCACGGCATGCAGCTCTGCGTGCAGGACGCGAAGGCGGCCTACGACGAGCTGACCGCGCGCGGGCTTGAGGTCAGCGAGCCGGTGCAGTTCGCACCGCAGGACGGGGCGACGTTCATGTACTTCAAGGACCCTGATGGCAACGGCTGGGCGATCCAGGAGTACCGGAAGCGGGCCACCGAGCCGTTGCACCAGGTGCTGGCCCAACTGGCCGGCCCGCAACAGTAGTTCGCCACCAGCAGTAGTTCATCTCTTCTTCATCCATCGGGTTGGGAGCGGTGGGATGCGGGCATTTTGGCGTGTGCATGCTCTGTCCGCACCGTCACCCCCGTCCTCCCCCCACCCGGAGGTTGAAGTGTCCGGCAGTTCTGGCAATTCCGGCAGTTCCAGCAGTCCTGGCAGTTCCAGCGGTTCCGTTGGTTCCGTGTACCGCCGCAGCCGCGCCGTCGTGGCGTCCGCGCTCGCCTTCTCGGCAGCCGCCGTCGGGGTCTGGACCGGTTTCGGCACCGCCTCGACCGCGCACGCCGCGACCGTGGTGCCGACCCCGGACCACGTCGTCGTCGTGGTGATGGAGAACCACGCCTACAGCCAGGTCATCGGCTCCTCCAGTGCCCCCTACATCAACTCGCTCGCGTCCGGCGGCGCCGCCCTCACCCAGTCGTACGGGATCACCCACCCGAGCCAGCCGAACTACTTCGCCCTGTTCTCCGGCTCCACCCAGGGCATCACCAGCGACAGCTGCTACACGGCGGGCTTCTCCTCGGCCGCGAACCTCGCCTCCGAGGTGACGGCGGCGGGCGGCACCTGGGCCAGCTACAACGAGACGCTGCCCAGCCAGGGTTCGACGACGTGCAGCAGCGGCACCTACGCGCGCAAGCACAACCCGTGGTTCGGTTTCTCCAACGTCGCAACGTCGACGGCGAAGACCTTCGCGCAGTTCCCCACGGACTACACGACGCTCCCCGACATCTCCTTCGTGACGCCCAACCTGTGCAGCGACATGCACGACTGCTCGGTGGCGACCGGTGACACCTGGCTGAAGAACAACCTCGGCGCGTACGCGACTTGGGCCAAAACGCACAACAGCCTGCTCGTCGTCACCTTCGACGAGGACAACCTGCTCAGCGGCAACCGCATCCCGACGGTCCTCTACGGCCAGCCGGTGACCGCGGGCGCCACGTCCTCGACCACGTACAACCACTACAACCTGCTGCGGACCCTGGAGGACTCCCAGGGCCTGTCCACCCACGCGGGCAACGCGGCCTCGGCCGCAGACATCACCGGCATCTGGGCGTCCTGAGATGTACGTGGCGGACAGCCGCGCCAACGCCGAACCAAGTGCCGGGGGTACTACGGGTACTGCCCGTAGTACGGCGCGGGTGTCCGCCGTCGTCGCCCCCACGGTCTTCGCACTCGGCGCGGTCAGCCTGATCACCGACGTGTCCTCCGAGATGGTGACCGCGGTGCTGCCGCTGTACCTGGTGACGGGCCTCGGCCTGTCACCGCTGGGCTTCGGTCTCCTGGACGGCATCTACAACGGCTTCTCGGCACTCGTCCGCCTGGCCGGCGGCCACCTCGCCGACCGGGGCGGCGGGCGCCACAAGTGGGTGGCGGGCGTGGGCTACGCCGTCTCGGCAGCCTGCAAACCCCTCCTGCTCCTGGCCCACACCCTCACCCCCATCGGCCTGATCCTGGCCGCCGACCGCACGGGCAAGGGCCTGCGCACGGCACCGCGCGACGCGCTGATCTCTCTCTCCTCCACCCCGGAGAACCGGGGTCGTGCCTTCGGCGTACACCGCGCGATGGACACGGCGGGCGCGCTGCTCGGCCCGCTGGTGGCGTTCCTGATCCTGCGGGCGACGGTCGACGGGTACGACGCGGTGTTCACGGTGAGTTTCTGCGTGGCGGTGATCGGCGTCCTGGTGCTGGTGCTGTTCGTGCCGGCGCCAACACGGACACCAACACCGGCACCGGTACCGGATGCCGAGAAGGTCGTACGTCCGACCCTGCGCGCCGCCTTCGCCCTGCTCGCCCGTCGCGACCTCCGCCGCATCACCCTCTGCGCGCTGCTGCTGGGCCTGGCGACGGTCAGCGACTCCTTCGTGTACCTGCTCCTGCAACGCCGCCTCGGCGTCCCCGACCGCTGGTTCGCCCTGCTCCCCCTGGGCACGGCGGCGGCCTTCCTGCTGCTCGCCGTACCACTGGGCCGCCTGGCGGACCGCGTCGGCCGTTGGCGGATATTCCTGGCCGGCCACGGCGCCCTCCTCACGGCGTACGCCTTGCTGCTGACCTCCTGGCACGGCGCGGCCCTCCCCTACGCCGTCCTCCTCCTGCACGGCGGTTTCTACGCGGCGACCGACGGCGTACTGATGGCGGCGGCCTCGGACAGCGTGCCGGAGGAACTGCGGTCGTCGGGGCTCGCGTTGGTGCAGACAGGCCAGGCGGCGGCGAGGTTCGTGTGCTCGCTGGGCTTCGGGGCGGCGTGGACGCTGTGGGGCGACCGGGCGGCGCTCATGGCGTCGGCGGCGGCACTGGCGGTCTGCGCGGTGTTCGCGCTGAGACTCCGTCCCGGCCGATCAGTACTGGAGCCTGTCCGATGACCCTGCGCAACCGCGTCCTCGTGCTCACCACGGCAATCGTCCTGCTGGCAGGGATCGCCGTCGCCTCGGTACTCCACGCGTCGGCGCGTGCCGGGCAGCGGGACCAGGTCCAGCCCGGCGGCCCGCAGGTCACCGCGGGCCGGGTCACCCTCGTGTCGCCCGGCACCATGGTGTTCCGCAACATGGCCTGGGGCCCCCACCGGGACGAACTGACCACGGTCCCGGCCTCCGACCCCTCCGGCCCACGCACCGCCTCCGGCCTCAAGTGCCTCCGCTTCTACGCCAGTTCGGGCACGGGAGTCTGCCTCCAGGCGGTCCACGGCACGGTCACGGACACCTACCGCGCGCTGATCCTCGACGCCCACCTCAAAGTGAAGGCCCACTACGACGTCCCCGGCATCCCCTCCCGGGCCCGTGTCTCCCCCACGGGTCACTTCGCGGCCTGGACTGCGTTCGTCGGCGGCGACTCCTACGCGGGTACGAACTTCTCCACGCGAGCGGCGATCGTCGACACCAGGACGGGCCGACTGACCCCGTCCCTGGAGTCGTTCCGCATCCTCAAGGACGGTCACGTCCACCACGCGGCCGACGCCAACTTCTGGGGCGTGACCTTCGCGGCGGACGACCGCACGTTCTACGCGACGCTGGCGACAAAGGGCAGCACGTACCTGGTGAAGGGCGACCTGCGCGCTCGGACGGTCACCACGATCCACACGAACGTGGAATGCCCGTCCCTGTCGCCCGACGGCACCCGCATTGCCTACAAGAAACGCGTGCAGGGCCTCCCGAAGGACGCCCCGTGGCACCTGTACGTGCTCAACCTCCGCACGATGCAAGAGACTTCGCTGGCGGAGCCCCGCAGCGTGGACGACCAGGCGGTGTGGCGGGACGACCACACCATCGTCTACGCACTGCCCGGCGACTACGGCGCGGACCTGTACGCGGTACCGGCGGACGGCACGGGAAAGCCGCGGCGCATCAGCACCGCGGCCGTGTCCCCCGCGTTCGTGAGGTAGGACAGAAGCAGAACGGGCCGGGCTAGAGCACCGGCAGGTCCTTCCGCAGCTCGAACGCGGTGACCTCGCTGCGGTACTCCTCCCACTCCTGCCGCTTGTTGCGCAGGAAGTGACGTCGGCTGGAGCAACCTTGGGCGATCGACGTTGGCGCCGCGCTGACCTGTGGTCGAGGGGTTGTCATTGGCCGTTGTTGGTCGCTGTGGGCCCCCCTTTGACGGCCCACAGGCGGCCCGGCTAAGACACCGATGCAAGATCAACGACAAGCCGTCAGGCCTCTGCCCGCAGCACCCCTCTGGGGGCATGATGTGCCGCATGGATCAAGGAAATGCAGCTGTGTGGGCAGCCGCGCTCGGGATCGCAGGCACACTACTCGGGGCTCTGGGAGGAGCCTACGTACAGGCACAGGCGACCCGTAGACAGGTGACAGATCAAGAGGCAGTTGACGTCCGGCACCGCCTGCGTGATGAGCGGCGTGCGGCCTTCGCAACGGTCCTCGACCAGTGCGACGCGGTCCAGGCGGCTCTTGGCCCGATCACAACCGTCCGCATATCGTCGGAATGGCGTGAAGGCCTGGATCGCAGGGAGCTCTGGACACCCGCCAATGCTGCCCTCGCCGCGCTGAAACGGTCTGCAACCACAGTGGCGGTCACTGGCCCTGATGACATGGCGAACCTGGCGCAGGCCATCTATGAGGCGATGCTCCAGGCAGCCAATGCCCTGCGGTATCCAGGACTAGCCGCAGACGAAGTCGTCCAACAGTACGGTGTCGCGTCGGGCAGCCTAGACACGCTGAGGAGCAGGTTCGTTGCCGGAGCCCAGAAGACACTCGCCGCTCCCGGCAGGCAGTAGACGGGCTACGACAGATTTACAGTCCCCAAGATCACGCGACTACAGGTCACCTGACCTGGGTCTTAGAGCGTCCGCCAGTAGGTCATCGGATGCGGGGGGTGCGGGGTCGTGCAGGGGCGGCGTGCCCGCGCCGCCCCTGGGTCTTGAGTAGGGCGGGGAACTTTGAGCGTATACGGCAGCCCCGAGTCTGGGCCTCGACAGTCAAGTTGAGCCTTGCATCTTGCCGACTCGGGTGGCTCATAGCCAAGATGAGAGTTCGCAAGTCGTATGGGTGCGTGGCAGGTGGGGGGGGCTCCGCAGATGGCTGTGAAGAGTAACGATCAACGCCTACTAGACCGCATCCTTGAGGACCAAAGGCGTCGGCTCGCACCGAATCAAAAGATGGACGACTTTTTTAACTACTTTGCTGCGAGTACGGCACTGCAAGATCTCGATCTAGACATTGACGAACTCCGAGATGGAATTGTTGATGGATCTCACGATTGCGGAGTCGATGGGCTTTGGGTTTTCGTTGACGATCGCTATGTATCCGCCAACATTGAGCGCCACGTGACGGTTCGGGCCAAGAAGATCCAACTCGTCATCCTGCAGGCAAAAATCTCACCAGGATTCCAAGAGACGGCCTTTGAGAAACTGCACTATCACCTTCCCTTGCTGCTCGATATGGATCGCAACCCCAAAGAGCTAGCCGAATCAACGAATGCCAAATTGTTGGACCGCACTGGCAGATTCCTCAATGTCCTAGAAGCTCTCGCGTCATCATTCCCTGAAATTTCGATCAAGGTGATCTACGCCACCCGGTCAGTGGAATCACCGCACCCTAACGTTCAGGCGAAAGGTGCCCGGCTGGCTCGCGAATTAGCCAAGGTTGCGTCTCAAACGAAATGTAATGTCGAGTACCTGGGGGCAGCGGAACTCAGGGAGCTATCAGCTCGGGGCGCTTCAACCGTCTCCGAAATGATATTCATGGAGACTCCCATGAGTACATCACTTGGCGAAGGCTATGTTTGCCTGGTGCGTCTCGACGAATACTACAACTTCATCACTTCACCCAATGATGCGCTACGTCTCGAATTATTCGAATCTAACGTTCGAGACTATGCGGGGCGCACTTCCGTCAATAGTGCGATTGAGGAGACTCTGAGGTCTAACCACCGCGAAGATTTTTGGTGGTTCAATAACGGTGTGACCATTGTAGCGGAAGAGGTCAGGATCGCCGGAAAGAAAATCGTAGTCAGGGATCCTCAGATCGTGAACGGGCTGCAGACGAGCCACGAGATATTCAATCATTTCCAAAACGCCGGGCACCACAATGACCGCTCGGTACTCGTCAGGGTTATGGTTCCTCCGTCCGCAGGGAGCGCGAGAGACGTCATCATTCGTGCGACCAACAGTCAGACGCAGCTCCCACCGGGTGCGCTTCGTGCTACCGAGAAGATCCAGAAGGATATTGAGGAAGCACTCGCACGCGACAGGTACTACTACGAGCGACGGGCGAACTACTACAAGAATCTGGGTGTGACGCTGGAGCAAGTGGTCAGCATGTCACGGCTGGCGCGAGAATACACTGCGTTTATTGTGGGAGAGCCGCACACCGCCCTCAAGTACTCGGAATCGCTCCTCTTGGACGACTCGCACTACTATAAGGTCTTCTCGGCCGAAAATGATATCGACCTATACGGTCTCGTCCTTGATATACATATACGAATCGGCGAGTTCTTGGCGCAATATGCCGAGGATCGACCATTACTAGGTGAGACTGCCGAGAACTGGCGATACCACGTTGCATATATGAGCTCTTTCACTCTGACGCGAATGAGGCGACCAGCGCAGAGAGATATCCTGAACATCAGGAGTGAACACCTGACGGACGCCCTTCTTGGTGCCATGGTAAACCTTCTGGATCGCGAATACCGTAGTGCACTTAGGGGAAATAGGACTCAGGGAATTGACAAGGTTGCCCGAAGCGAGGACTTCACGATAAAGCTACGCCAAGCCACAATCGCGATGCGACGATTCAAGATCGACCGATAGCTTTTCGCCTCGGTATCTGAAGATAGTCTAAGCCAATGGGGACCCTGTCGCTGCATCCGTGCTAAGACGGATAGGTTTTCGCTGACCACACGTATTGCCTTTACGTAGAGGCACTTGCGGGGCACGTCGCAGCGCAAGCAAGTGCGAACTAGCGGCGAGCAACTCCGGATATTGCTCAGCCATTTGAGCGGCAGCCACGTCAGACGTGCTTAGGTCATCGGTAGGGCCCTCGCCAGGCTGCTGTTCGACGGTCTTGACGAGTGACCATGTTGGGCCCTCGATTCCGAAGACTTGCACCTCGGCAGGGCCCGCCTCGCGAAGTTCGTCGGCAAGTTCCTCTGCTCGAATTAGTAGAGAAAGTTGTAACGCGTGGGGCTGTCGTGTCTCGGTTGATGCTTGACACCGCTTGCCTCTGCTTTGGCTGTGCGCCTGGATGCGGCGCATCAGGAGGGTCGGGCCCGTGCTGGTGGAGTTGAGCGTGTACGAACACCGCCACGTCAGGGGATCTGGCCGTCCTGATAACTTGTCGAGAAATTTCGAGCAATCGAAGCCCGTGACCGCGCCATGCCGAGCACACTGGCAGCCCAACCCCGACACGGGAGGCGGATACCATGGCACTTGAGTTTCTCGGCAGCAGCAACACCTCACAGGGCGGCGGCTGCCCCAGCTTCTATCGCGACACCGAGACGGGTGACATCGTCGTTCAGGGCCTCGCACTGAATGACCCCGAGAAGCGAAGCCAGCTCCTGAAGGTCAAGCCCGGCGAGGATGCCGTTGTCGTTCCGGCTGTGCTTTTCGAGCTCTACGCCGGGAAGGTGACCGGTGCCTGATCTGGTCACCGGCGAGGCGTTTCTCCAGCTGTTCCGGGACTTCCAGGCCGCAGCGTTCCGGCTGGAGGTGCGGACCTCGTACGGCATTCCGGAGGAGGACGAGCCGTATCGGCGCTTCCTCGTCGGCGAAGACCCTGGCCTCGACTGGTTCGAGCCGTGGCTACGTCTGATGCGGGAGGAGACCGCCAAGGGGAAGCGTGTCGAACGCGTCCGCGTCGTCGACGAACCTCCGTCCGACTACCTGCGTTTCGAGCTGTGGGGAACACCCCAGAACCTCGCCGCGGGCGAGGACATCCGCTACCTGGCACGTTCCCTCGTCGCGAACCTCGGGCTGCCCCTGTACGACTTCTGGCTGTTCGACAACCGGACCGTGGCTCTGCTGAAGTTCGGGGAGAACGACCGATTCCTCGGAGTGGCACTGTCCGACGACCCCGCCGAGATCCAGCGCCATACCAGCTACCGCGATGCGGCATGGCGCTCCGCGGTGACCTTCGAGGAGTACGAGAAGGAGCACACGCACCCCCAGTGAGCAGCGACTACCAGTCCGCCCGCATCGCCCTCGGCGCTCGGCTGCGTGAGCTGCGCGTCGAGGCCGGGCTGAACGGAAAGCAGCTCGCCGCCGAGCTCGGCTGGCCGCCGTCGAAGGTGTCCAAGCTGGAGAACGCCAAGCAGTCTCCGACCGCCGAGGACCTGCGTGCCTTGGCCAGCGCCCTCGGCGTCCCGGAGGTGCAAGCCGAGCTGATGGGCCGTCTCCGTTCCTTGGAGACGCACTACGCGGCATGGCGACGGCAACTCGCCGCCGGCGTACGCGCCCGGCAAGAGGCCTGGCAGGCCACGGAGAACTCGACCGCCGAGGTCCGCAACTTCGAGACGGCCTGCATCCCGGGCCTGCTTCAGACCGCGGAGTACGCCCGGCACATGTTCCAGCGCACGACCGCCCTGCATCGCACGCCGCCCGACATCGAGGCCGGCGTCAACGCGCGCATGCAACGCCAACAGGCCCTCTACATGCCCGGCCGGGACTTCAGATTTCTGATCTGGGAGCCCGCCCTCCACATGCTTCTGTGCCCACGCGAGGTGATGGCCGGCCAACTCGACCGGCTCACCGGGGTGTTCGGCATGTCCTCGGTACACCTCGGCATCGTGCCGCTGGGCGCGGATCTCACGGTCGTGCCCACGCATGGTTTCTGGCTGTTCGATGACCGGCTCGTCATGGTCGAGACGATCGGCGCGGAACTGCGTCTGACCGATCGTGCCGAGGTCGACCTGTACCGGACGGTGTGGAACGAGCTCGAACAGGCCGCAGTCACCGGTCCCCAGGCGCACCGGGTCATCGTTCGCGCGCGGGCGACACTCGACCTGATGTGAGCAACCTCCGGAAGCCTCTCCGGCCTTGTGGGAAATCAGGAGAAATCGCTGCTCATTGCAGCAACCGGCTTCCTTACGGTCCTGGGCATGTCCACCAGTACCCGCCGGGGCACACCGCGTCACGCGGGCCGTGAGTGGCTCACCGGCGCCCACCCCACCCCAGATGACGCCCTTCGGTCATGGTCCGCCGGGGGCCTCGCCCCTGTTCCGACCGGCCGCCTTTGGCTCGCCGCCGAGGCCCCGCTCCTGCGCACCGTCGTCGCCATGCAGCGCGTACCGCCGAAGCGGCTCGGCCCTGTGCTCGCCTACCCCGAGGCCGAATGCGCCTGGTGGCTCATCCCGCCTGGCGCCGCCCACCAGCTCGACGACATCACGCGGCTCACTGTGCACCCGCCTGGGTGGCCGCTGTACTGCCCGCCCCTCAACCGGCCTGCCGGGGGCCGCGTGTGGCTGGAGCGGCCGGATGGTTCTGGACGCCTGACCGATCCGATCGCGCTCGGCGCCGCCTTCGGGCCCGCCGGCTGTCTGCCCGCGGAGGCCCACGGATGACGATTCCCGACACCACCCAAACCCTCGGGCCCGTCGAGGCGCAGCCCGGTGTCTTCGTTCACACCAGAGCGGAGCGGAACCTGGCGGTTGGTCAGTGGCTCCTGCTGTCGGCGCCGGACAGGGAGAGGGCGCGCACGGAGTGGTCGATGATGGGCGTCGCACTCCTGCGGTGCGGGGCCCTCTTCACCGCGGTGCGCCTCTCGGCCACCCTCGTGCAAGCCGCCTCGGGAACGGAAGACGTGCAGAAGATCGACGGTTTCCTCGCCGAAGCGCTGTACGGAGGGCCGGTGTTCGTCGACACGCACATCCAGCGCTACTACATCCTCGTGCCCCGCAGCGCTGTGGACCGGCGGGAGTGGCGCGACCAGTCCCGCCAGGTGCACGCGGAATGCCTCGAACCGGGCTGCTTCCTCGGTGTGCCGGACGTCATCGCGACCAACCCGAGCCTGGGCCGATCGCGCTGGTGCGTACCGATGGACGGCCCCGGCCACCTGTGCAGCCCAGAGGCCGTCTCACAGCTCGTCGCGTACGGCCTGCACCGACTCGTGGAGGCGACGGCCGGTGAGTAACACGCTGCTACCTGTCGACGCCGACACGATCCAACACACCTACGAGTCCGTGCTGTTGAGCATCCGTCTGCCGACCGGAGACGCGCTGGGCACCCTGAACGAGACGCTTCAGGGACACGTGCAGCTCCTGGCACCGGAGGTACGGAACCTCTCGCCCCGCATGCGAGGCGAGACCCGGCGTACAGCGGTCCATATCCTCGTACGCACGTCTCACCTCCTGAAAGAGACCACAGGCTCCCCGACCGCCCAACTCCCCGATACGTACGACCTCGCAGTCACAGCCCGCGGTCTGCTGACCCTGTACCTGCACCCCGGGCCGCTCGGTTCACCGACCGCCGAGGACGAGATCGCCGAGCAGATTGGCCAACGCCTGTGCGGCGCCTGCTGGGAGCCGATCGAGGACGACGAGCCGTACGAGCGACGCCCATTCGACAGCGACTCGGCGGGAGCGATCCACGGCTACGTCCACGCCGAGCCGTGCGTCGATCGGCCGTCCCTGCTCGTGCCGGTGCGCCCTGAGGACTCAAGCACTTGAGCTGCCAGCACTTCCCGCAGCCTCAGGAACGACTCGGCTCGTAAAACCCCTCGTCACAAGCCGCTCATACGCCCGAATCACCTCGTCGGGTACGTCCTGTTGGATCATGAAGCCTTGAGCTGGGTAGATCAGCAGCCGTTGAAGAGATCCGACGAGCATGTCGATGACAAGCCGTGCGTCCTGGATTGAGTCCGCGTACGCCGAGAGCGTCATGGGAGTCGACGCACTCACGAACTCCACCTCAGGCCAGAGCTTGCGGGCCGTGGCGTAGGCCCGACGTTCCTCGTAGGGCTTGCTGACGAGAAGCACGGAGGACACCTTGATTCCGCGCTCTGTGAGCAGGGCGCGGGACAGGGTGATGTTCTGCCCGGTATTCCGGGCATGGGGCTCGACGAGGATGGCGTCCGCGGGAACGCCGAGTTCAAGCGCACGGTCCCGATAGTGCTCGGCCTCGCCGCGCGGCATGCGGCCCTGTGTCGTCCGGCTGGTCGCGCCCGTGAAGACGATCAGTGGCATCATGCCGCGCCGGTACAGGTCAACGGTGGTGTCGGCTACGCCCAGGTCGTGGCTGCCAAGACCGAGGCCGACCGAGCAGGGACGCGGCTCGTGATGCATCAACTGGAAGTCCCAGAGAAGCCGGGCATCTTCCCAGTCCTGAGCGGAGATCACGCGGAACCTTCCTTGGCCTTGTCCCGGGCGGAGTCGGGGACTTCGAACTCGTACTCCCAGGCGAACCGCGAGGCTGCGTGGATGCCGACGGCGAACTCGACCACTGTGCCATCTGCTGTGTATGTCGTCCGGTGAAGCTCAACTACGGGTTCACCCGTAGGAAGTTGTAGGAGTTTCACCTCGTCCGCTGTCGGCACGCGAGCGAACAACGCCTCTTTCATGTGGTCGATCTCGTACCCGGCGTCGTAGAGCACCCGATATCCGCCGCCACGGCCGGCGGGGCCTGGCGTTGGATCGACGATGCGGGTTCCTTCGACATGTTCGGGCCTGTAGTAGCTGGTCAAGGTGTGCGTCGGTTGCGTGCCCTCCTTCACGAGGCGAGCACGTGCATACACCGGTGAGCCAACTGGGACACCGAGCCCCTCAGCGATCATCGTGTCCGCCGCGACGCGGTTGACGGTCTGCGTCTGCTCGTTCCGGTCGTAGGCACGCCCCGACGCCACGCGATCAGCGATGAACGCGACTTCGTCGCTGTCCCGCCATTTGACCTTGTCGTAGCGGGTGATGCCGAGCCGTTTGAGGGCAGAGCGCGGACGCACGATCGTGCCGTGGCCTCGTGTCGACGTCACGAGGCCTTCGGCCTCAAGCGCCTTGTACGCCTGATGGACGGTGGCCTTTGAGCCTTCGCCGGCCTCTACAAGCTCCCTGATCTGGGGCAACTGAGCCCCTGGCGCGTAGTCGCCATTCCTGATCTGTTCCGCGACCCGGTCCGCCAGTTCACGCCACTTCGGTGCCACAGCAGAACTCCCTTCGACACGCACTAGTGAAGCACAGTCCTAGGACTGTTGACAGTCCTAGGACTGCGATGCCATAGTCCTCCCACGCCCCCCGCAGTCCTAGGACAGCGGGGGGATGGCTGCCCTTGGGCTCGCCATGGCATGTCGGTTCGGGATAGCTCCTAGCACGCCATGGGGGCCCTGAGCTGGTCGTTCCTTGACAACTCAACAGAGTGCACCTGAGGGAAATCCGCCCCACCTCCGCAAGCAAGAGGGCGGGCGCGTGCGGGTCCTGTCCCGTGCGCGGTACAGCGCAACCGCCCCGATGGTCGTAGGCCGGGTTCAACTCCCGGTCGGGGCACTGCGGCCGATCTTTGGTCGCGCCGCGCAGCCTGCGCGGCTTCACCTTCAACGGCGCGCGGCCCCGGTGCTGGAACACCGGGGCCGCTGTTCGGGCCGTTCACCTGTGGAAGGGCACACGACCCAATGGACCACATCGTCACTGTTCAAGAGGCTGTTACCGCGTTCGCAGACTTCGCGGAGCCGACGGACGCCGAGTTGGACGCGATCGAGTTGGAGATGCCCGCGATCCTTGCGGACGTCGACCTGCTGGACGCGCAGATCATCACCATGGACCGCACCCCCAGCGAGCTGGACGTGCGGCGTATCCGCCGGGCCCGCCGCCGGCTACTGACCGCGCTGGCGGGCCAGGCCGCGACCGCCCACCGGGGCGGTGCGGCATGAGCGGCCAGAACGCCGTGCGGGAGTTCACCGCGCAGATGTCCGTCCGCGCTGGCCGCTGGCGTCTGTACGTGGTCCTGCTGAACACCACCGAGCAGTGGCCGGAGCACCGGTTCGGCCACTCGGTTCCGACGTTCATGGACCGTACGGACGCGCTCAGCGTGCTCGGTTTCGCGCCGGTGCCGGGCGCTGAGTGGGAGTGGACCGAGGACAGCGAGACCCCCGACGACCCCGCCTCTCCGATGGTCCTGATCGCGGCGATTCGGGTGTGTTCATGGTCGGGGGTGAGCGTATGAACGCTGCTCATATCCGTTCGGCGGAGCGGGCGTTGTCGGCCGGCACGTGGCTGATCGTGGCGGGCGCGATGCTCTACTCGATCCTCACCGTCACCCCGCTCGCCTCCGCCCACACCCCCGCCCAGTGGGCCTGGACCGCGCCCATCCTGCCCCTGGTGGTGGATGCGGCGGTGGTCATCGTGGTCAGGCTGGACGCGGTGCTCGCCCGGCTCGGGGGCAACGGCGGGCGGTGGCCCATCGCGCTGCGGTGGATGACCGGTTGCATGACTCTCGCCCTCAACGTCGCCGACTCCGCGTTGAAGAACGACCTGGTGGGCGTGGCCGTGCACGCGGTCGCCCCGCTGCTGCTGATCGTCACGGCAGAGACCGGACTCGCCTACCGGCGCGCGATCACCGCCGCCGTGCTGGCGCTGGAAGCCAAGCAGCAAGCGGAGCGGGAATCACGCGAGCGCGCTGCGATCGAGCGGCGCGATGAGGCCGTACGGCGGGCCCGTGAGGAACGTGAGCATGCGGCGGCACTGGCGCGTGAACAGCGTGAGCATGAGGCACGCATGGCCCGTGAACAGGCCGAGCGGGAGGCCGTCGCACGGCGTGAGGAACGGGAGCGTGAAGAGGCGCGGGAGCGTGCCGAGTGCGAGCAGCGTGAACGCGCGGACCGTGAGCGTGAACAGCGGGAGCGGGAGCGTGAACGCCGTGAACGTGAGGCCGCCGAACGCGCTCAACGCGAGCAGCGCGAGCGTGTTGAGCGGGAGCGTCGTGAACAGGCGGAGCGCGAGGAGCGGGCGGCGCGTGAACGGGCCGCGTTGCTGTCCGCCGGTCCTGCCACGGAGAAGCTGTCCGAGGACGACGCCCGCGCGATCGTGGCCGCCGCGCATGCCGAGGGGATGTCGGTGCGCACGGCTGCGGAGTTGTGCGGCTGGTCGGTGGGCTGGGTCTCGACCCGCTACGCCGAACTGCGCGGCGCGGTCAGCGGCGTTCCGGTCGATCTCGCCGGTACCGGCCGCTGATGACTACCGCGCACGCGAGTGGGTCGCTGCCCTCCTACCGGTGGCGTCTCGCCCTCCCCCGCCTCGCTCGGCGTGTGCATGCCGTGCGCCGACTCCAACTGACCTGAGGGAGAGCCCTGAGATGGCACATCGTGACCCGCCGGGGATCATCGCCCCGCACCTTCCCGCCGACGTCTACCGCCGCGCCGAAGCCACCGGGCAGCCGGTCGTCGTCATCGTCCAGGCCACCGACCACAACGGGCGCCCCCTGGGCCACTACTTGTTCCCGGTCGTCGTCGCCGGAGCCACCGCCATGGGCTGCTGGGGACTGGTCGCCGCCCTGTGCGCGCTCCTCGACACCGCCGTCCACGCGGTCACCGTCATCGCCCAGACCGCCGGCCCCATCAGCGTTGGCGGCATCACCCTCAAGCTCGCCCGCCCCAAGCACTGAACGGCTTCCGCCCGCCCTGATTCGGGCGGAAGCCGTAGGCGGCCCGCACAGAACCCGAACCCCCTCGCGTGTGGGTGCACATCCCCCGGACCATGAACGGCCGTTCACGGCCCCGTGAGTGGGTTGCACAGCCTCATTTTCCGCCGCTCTACGCGCGCGTGCGCGTAGGGCCCCACCCCTCCCCACCCCTCAACTCTGCAACATCGCAGGTCAGATGCGGTTGCAGGGGTGCAACCGGCGCTCTCGACGCAACCGACAGCACCACTCCCCTGCAACCCAACGGGCCGGTGACGCCACGCAACGGCGCACCGGCCCTCATCCACGGTCTTGGAGGACCCTTACGTGGACTGGAAGCAAGCATGGTCGACCACCACCAACACCACCACCACGGCACTCGATTCACTCGCCCCGGTGTGCGCTCCGTTCGCGGCCCGCTGGGACCTTGAAGCCGAGCGGCGCAACAAGCTGCGCACCCCCGAGCACCTGAAGCAGCTCATGGCCGCGCAGAAGGAACACAACGCCGCGCGCTCCACACACGCCACCGCCAAGTCCCAGCAACACGCCGCCCGCGCCGCGTCGAACAACCCGTTCGCGGCCGGCCGCCGCGCCGCCCGCGTCGCGGCCAAGGCAGCCCTGAGCCACGAGCGCGACACCCGCGCCAAACTCAAGGCCGCCCGGGTGAACTACCCCACCACCCTCAAGGCCCGCGCCATCCAGGCGCACTCGATGCACGCCGTGCCCAGCACGATCGCCTCCGCGCTCCTGTCCACCGCGCACCTCACCCTCTGGCCGGCCACCACGTCGGCCGTGCTGATCGGGGCGAACGTGGCCGCTCTCGCGCTCGGGCGGCGCAGGCTCCGCGTGCCGGTGGACGAGTCGGTCTCGGTGGAAGAGCGTCAGCTCATGGAACGCCTCGACCCCTCGTACTGGGTCGAGCACGCCCCGGATCGTGGTCTGTCGGGCACGGTCACCACGCCCCCGGCCATGGAGCCGGGCGGCATCCGCTGTGAGATCCGCCTGGACGGGACATGGACGGTCAAGACACTCGCAGACAAGGCCGACTCCATCCGTGCGCTGCTCGGTGCCCGCACCGCGCTGCGCATACGGATCACCTCCGCCTCACGCGGCGGCTGGGCCGTCCTCACCCTCGCCACCCGCTCGGCAGCCGCGGGCGTCCCCTCCCTGTGGACCCCGGACCGCATCCCGTCCGACCCGCTGATGATGAACCTCGGCCTGGACACCGAGACAGGCGATGAAGTCCTGATCCCGTTCGACGAGCGGCTGTTGGTGTCCGGCGCCTCCGGCACCGGCAAGTCCTGGTCCTTCCGCCCTCTTATGGCCACCGCCCACCTGCGCGGCGACCTGCTCCTGATCGACGGCAAGGGCGAAGAGGCCAACATCTGGGAACCGGTCTGCCGCGTCGCCGTGGAACGCGACGACATCACCGACGCCGTGGACCAGGCGCACGCGGAGATGACCCGCCGCAAGACCGACATGAAGGCGCGTGGCATCAGCGTGTGGGACGGCCGGCAGCTCACCGTCGTCGTCGACGAGGGACAGGTGATCCTCGCCCTGATCACCAAGGACAAAGACCGGCTGCAGCGGCTGATCGAGCTGTCCTCGCTCGGCCGCTCGCGCGGTGTCGTCCTGTGGTGGGCCACGCAGTACCCGCTGACCGACGGCGGGGCGCCGGGCGTGCACAAGCTGATCGCACCCAACCTCCTCACCCGGTTCTCGCTGCGGGTGGCCGGCACGACACAAGCCCAGGTCGCCCTCGACGACTGCGCGCACTACGCACCCCACCAGATCCCCGACGGCCGCGCATACCGAGGCCACGGCTACCTCAAGGGCTACGGGCCCCGCATGCTGCGCACCTGGACCCTCGACGACGCCGGCGTACGCGCCCTGCCCACATCGATCTGGACTCCGGCCCCGCCCACGGGCGGACGGGTTCCGCGTACGCCGCTGCACCTGGTCAAGAACACGCCCTCACCCGTCGGGGCGGTGACCAACCGGGACAAGGTCCTCGCCGCCGTGCACTCCGGGGCCCGCACTGCCAAAGACGTGACCGACACGACCGGCCTCAACAAGGGCACCGTCTCCCGCGAGATCAAGACCCTCACCGAGAGCGGAGCCCTGCACCGGACCCCCGACGGCAGGCTCCTCCCCGGCCGGCAAGCGGCCTGAGCACTCCCGCGAATGTCAAGGGCGGCCCCGTCTCGCCAAAGCCGGGCCGCCCTTGTCTCCAGTCCTCAACAGACCTGCGGAGGTCTCCAGCATGACCCAACCGACCCTCCTTCGGGGAGAGCACCTCCAAACCGCTCTCGACCTGGCCGCCTCCGGCCTGCCCCCACTGCCCCTACGAGCCGGGAAGGTACCGTTCGGCAACTGCCGCCGCTGCGCCAACAACGCCTGCGGCGGCCGGCCCAACATGAAAACCCCGGGCCCGTGCGCCTGCCCCGGCGTCTGCCACGCGTGGGCCGCCGCGACCACCGACCCACACGTCATCACCTCCGGCCCCTGGCGCCGCGCCTGGCTGCACGCCGAAGCGGTCGCCTACCACCCCGGAGGAGCGGGGCTGACGGCCGTGGACCTGGACAACGCCACCGCGATCGCGTGGGCCCGCCAGAACCTGCCGCCCACACACGTCGTGCCCACCACCCGGGGCGAACACTGGCTCTACCTCGGTGCGATGCCCTCCGCCAACGCCGTACGCCCCGGCGTGGACATCAAGTCGACCATGTCCTACGCCCGCTGGCTCGGATTCGGCACCGGCACCATGACCACCCTGCCGAACGCCGTACGCGCGCTCATCGTGAAGGAGCCCACCGCAGTCCGACCGACGGCCGTCACTGTGCCCGCTCTGGCCGGGGACGGGGAGTGCCCGCACCGCACGCCGACCTACTTGGACCGTGGCATCGCCATGGCCGAACAGCGCATCACCGGCGCCCGTGAAGCGGTGCACGCCACCGTCTACCGCACGTTCCTCGCGGTGCTGTCCACGCACGGACGGTGCGGCTGCCTCACCGAGGTGCACGTCGCCCGGTTGTTCACCGCCGCGCAGGCCAAGGGTGAATCGCTCCGGCACTGCACGGACGCGTGGAGCAACGCCCGCACCACGTTGGGACTGTGACCATGTCCGAGGACGACAAGACCCCCGCCCGCGAGGTCATCACCGACTACGCGCAATCCCACTTCCGGTACTTCCGTACGCCTGATGGGACCGTGTACGCGCAGAAGAACGGCCAGCCCATCGCCCGCCCGATCCGCTCCCAGGGCACCACGGGCAGCCACCGCCAGGAACTCATGGTCGGCCTCTACCGCGACGGACGCGGCGCATTCAACGGCTCCGCGCTCAAGGAGGCGTTGGACCTGATCGAAGCGCTCGCGCTGACCGAGAACGTCCAGCCCGTCCACATCCGCGTCGCCCCCGGCTTCGACGGGGCGACCTGGCTGGACCTGGGCCGCGACGACGGGCAGTCCGTCCGCATCCACCCCACCGGCTGGGACATCCTCACCCCGGACCCGCGCGAGGTGTGCTGGCGACGGACCCAGCTCACCGGGGAACTGCCCCTGCCGGTCAAGGACACGGGCGGCAAGGGCATCGATCTGCTGATGCGGCTGTGCAACTTCGCCAACGCGGAGACCGAGTGCCTGGCCATCGTGTGGCTGATCGGCTGCCTCGGTCCGACCGTGCCCGTCCCCGCACCCTTCCTCACCGGGCCTCAGGGAGCGGGTAAGTCGACCGGGGGCCGGATGCTCACCCGGATCATCGAGGGCATGAGCGGCGACCTGCGCAGGGCCCCGAAGGACGAGGAAAGCCTGATCGCGGCCGTGGCTGCCGGGTGGGTCACCGCCCTGGACAACCTCTCCCACATGACGCCCGACCTGTCGGACGCCATGTGCTGCATCGTGACCGGCGCCGAGAGTGTCAAGCGGGCCCTGTTCACCGACGGGGACGTCTTCCGCGTCGGCTACCGCCGCCCCCTGCTCCTGACCGGGATCGACGTGGGCGTCATCCGGCCCGACCTCGCGGACCGGCTCCTGCCCCTGCGCCTGGAGCGGCCCCGCGTGAGGCGGACCGAGGCCGAACTGTGGACCGACTACGCGGAAGTCCTCCCCGTCGTGCTCGGCTCGCTCCTGGACCTCACCGTCAAAGTCCGCGCGGCCGAGGCGGAGACCCCCACCGATCTGCGGATGGCGGACTTCGCCCACCTGTGCGCGCAGTTCGACGCGGCAACCGGCCTGGGGGCGCTGGCCGCGTACCGGGCCAGTCTGGACGACCTGAACGACGACGTGATCGAGGGCGACCTGCTCGCACAGACCGTCCTCAAGTACGCCGAGACCATCGAGCCGGGCGGCGCGCAGCGGATGACGTCCACGGAGTGGCTGTCCTGCCTCAGCCGCCTCTACAGCGGCGACGACTCCCGCCCGCTGCCCAAGGGGTGGCCGACTACGGGCAAAGTCCTCTCCGACCGTCTCAAGCGCCTCCAACCCACCCTCGCCGCCCGGCGCGTCCTCGTCGACGCGGGCCGCACCAGCGCGGGCCGCTACCTCGAAATGACCCACACACTCCCTCCGGCCCCGCACAAGCAGGCACGGGCGTTCTGACCGAACGCTCACCCGGACAAGCAAGAAGAGCACCACCACGCCGCGGGGTGCTCCTCTTGCTGTTCGGCGCCTGCGCCACGCCAGGGACGTGCCGCGCAGCGGCTCCTTCTCTGCTCTGTGAGCCGCGCCCAACTACGACAGGCAGCCCCTTCTTTGTCCTAAGAAGGAAGACACTGCGTCATCCGCGTCACGCGAGCCGGAAAACGGCATATGACCTGCGGCAACAGGCATGACACAGGCGGCTTGCTCTGCGTCATCCTGCGTCACCTGCGTCATCCGGTGACGCACCCCATGACGCCGACATGACGCACGCCCTAGCCGCCACGTCAGGCAAAACCACAGGTCAGAGGCCTAAGTGACGCTCATGACGCCATGACGCAGAAATCCACACCTCGGACAGATCAGGAGTCCGAGATACCTGAAGCCAACGCGACACCCCCGAGGACCCCATGAGCCGAACACGTTCCGCTCAACCCGACCCCCGAGCGATCCTCCGCAACGGTCTCCCCGACCGCTACCTCACCGTCGACGACATCGCGACGATGTTCGAAGTCCCCGTCGAAACCGTCTACCAGTGGCGCAAGAAGCGCACCGGTCCTCCCGGCTTCCGCATCGGCAAACACCTCCGCTATGACCCCGCCGACGTCGGCGCCTATGTCACCGAACGGAAGACCGCCGACCAGGCCGCCTGACTCAGCGAAACCACACTGCCCAACACCCCAGGGAGGGCCACGCCGTGGCCCTCCCTGCCCATGCCCGGAAGGGAACACCCCCGCATGGCAGGCCACATCCAAGACCGCTGGTACAAGATCGAGACCGACACCAACGGCAAGCCCCGCCGCACACGAACCGACCGCTACGGCACGGGCCTGCGCTATCGCGCCCGCTACATCGGTCCGGACGGGACCGAGAAGAGCAAGTCCTTCCCTGATGGGCAGAAGCGACTGGCTGACCAGTGGCTGGCCCACATCGAGGCCGACATGTCACGAGGCCAGTACCTCGACCCGAGCGCCGGGCGTGTGACGTTTCGGCAGTACGCCGAGAAATGGCTGAACACGCAGACCACCGACATGACCACACGCGAGTCAGTCGAGTCCGCCATACGTGGCCACGCGATCCCCTACCTCGGATCGCGACCGCTCGGTTCCTTCAAGCCGGAACACATCCGGGACTGGCTGAGCGAATTGGAGCAAGCCATACAGGCGTCGTCGTACCGGCGTGTGATCTACAACAACGTGTCGACGGTCCTCAATGCGGCTGTAGACGATGGGCACCTGACCAAGAATCCCTGCCACGCCCAATCCGTTCGGCCCCCTGCTGCGGGCACGGGCCGGATCGTGCCGTGGGGCACTGAGCGTGTTTTCGCCGTACGGACAGCGCTGCCGGAGCGCTATCACGCGACAGTCGATCTCGGGGGCGGATGCGGACTCCGGCAAGGGGAGATCTTCGGGCTTCCTGTCGAGGGGATCAACTTCGACTCTGGATGGCTGCACGTCGCGAATCAGGTGAAGGTGACGAAGGGAGGTCTCGTCTTCGACCTGCCGAAGCGGAACAAGGAGCGCGACGTCCCGTTGCCCGACCGCGTCGCGCACGTCCTCAAGCAGCACATGGAGACGTTCCCTCCTGTCGAAGTCACCCTGCCGTGGCTCCGACCGGACGGCCCGCCCGTCACGAAGCGGCTGCTGTTTACCCGTCTCGACGGCAAGGGTGCGGTTCGGCGGACCGACTTCAATGACCGCGCGTGGAAACCCGCCCTGGTCGCCGCTGGGGTCATCCCCGTGCCGAAGCCAGGCGCGCGCCATCAGGCCGCCCGCGAACACGGCATGCACGCCCTCAGGCACTTCTACGCCTCGGTTCTGCTGGACGCCGGCGAGAACGTCAAGGCCCTGAGCAACTACCTCGGACACAACGACCCGGGTTTCACGCTCCGGGTCTATACACACCTCATGCCGAGCAGCGACGCACGGGCCCGGAAGGCAGTCGACGGCCTGTACGAAGGTATCGATTCGACGCCAAACACCTCCTGACCGCCTCTGGCCCGCTGGAACCTTCCGTCGGTGAAAACCGACGGAAGGTTCCAGGACACCTCGATGCGAACTACGGGCACCGTGTGTCAATGGCCACGGAGGTTCTCCTTGTGGGCGGACAGGTTGATCCCTGTGGGTGGCCATCAGAAATTGCCACGGCCGATGTCAGCGATGGCGCTCCGATCGGCAGTCGCCTGCGCCGCGATGGTGCCCGAGAAGGTCCTGTGCTGCGGCATGGACGCGGAGATCGAACCCAAGGCGTGCTGACGCGAGGATGTACTCGGGCCCGAGGACTCGGGGCTGTCGGGTTCCGGGCTGGTGGACAGGCATCGACTTGCCAGGTTCGGCTGAGGTGGTTCGTGCGGCTTGTCTGTCGTTTCGCGCATACTGTGTCGGAGTTCTTCCTCGGCTATCCCGAGAGCGCGGACGATTGCAGGCCAGCCGACTCCCTCGTGCCTATGGCGCAGCGCCGATTTGAGCGCGGTGTCGAGCGTGTCTTGCACGGCCCGGTATCCGGGGGGGGACCGAACGGACGGACCGGCCGAGGTTGCGGAGATGGGTGATCTCTTCGGCCGTCAGTTCAGGAAACTGCCCGGCGCGGGCCGGCCGGTCATCCGGCGTCGGAGGCGGTTCCGCTTGCCGTGGCTTTCGCCGGATCAGTGGTGAGGATGCCGACGAGGTTATCCAGCGCAGCGGCGTGCTCCGGGCGGCGGCGGGCCAGGGCGCGCAGGCGCGCCGCACCGGCTCCTCGTTGCACCTCGGATCCCTGTTCAGCGGCCTGGCCCATGAATTCCGCGGGGCTCGGGGAGGCGTGCGCTTCCTCGGCCTTCATCGGGAAGAACACCTGGTGCACCGCCATCACGTAGGGCGCGATGAAAGGTATACGGGTGAGCATCGGGACCGTCAGGAGGAGCCAGCGGAGCCCGTCCGGCTGCCCCTGCTCGATGAAATCCATGGCCGTGTCCACGGCTGTCGACAGGTCGGTCACGGCATCGTAGATTTCCGGGACGGCCATATGCTCCGTGAGACCAAGGATGCCCAGATGCTGACGGGACGCCGGATCATCCGAGAGGGAGCCGAGTAGTTCCCTGACAAGGGGGCCATTGGTCAGAGCGGGGTGTTCGCCAAGAAAGTCCAGGTCCTCCGGCCAGGTGGGGGTGGCGAGCCACTGCCTCACCAGGTCCGCGGCGGTGTTGAATGCGCGGTGCTCGTCCAGTACGCGGTCAAGGCCGTGTTCTGCGGCGGCCGTTGTCAGGTCCGCGAGGTCGGTGAGCGCGGTGGCTTCCGGGTACACCGCACGGGCGATCTCAAGGGCAGCCTGCTCCTGCCGTGTGGTCAGAAGCGTGTACGTCTGCTTGAGGAAAGCCTCGCGCTCGGCCCAACTCTCAGCTGAAAGCCACTGGTTGAATCGACCGACGGATTCGTGCGGAAGGTCGCCCGATGCCCAGGTCGGCAAGTCCTGGCGCACCTGCTCCAGAGCCGGCCGGTACAGCGAGTCCTGCTGCAGGGTGCCGATGAGACCCCGGACCGCACGACGGGCGCGTCCGGCCCAGGTTGGGTCGGTGGTCTCATCGGCGTGCCGCGCGGCTGAGATCAGATCCGCAATGGCTCCGGCATGGTCATCCTGCGCACGGCGCCAGGTACTGGCACGGGAGACGAGCAACTCGGCTTGGGGGCCGGACGGGAATTCGGAGATCACCTGGTCGGAGGCGTGGAGTGCGCCCTGCCGGCCGCCGGTCTCGCCCTGCCGGACAGAGAGGTTGTTGAGGGACATGGCGAGGTCGGGGAGGAAGACGGGGCCGTTGGGCCCGGTGGCGAGGGTGCGGTAGTGGTCGACGGCTTCGGTGATGGAGGTGAGTGCGCCCTGCCGGTCACCGGTCTCGCCCTGCCGGACAGAGAGGTTGTTGAGGGACATGGCGAGGTCGGGGA